>NZ_JAWLSG010000001.1:0-399754 GCF_033142305.1 Rhodococcus sp. IEGM 27
GGTCATTGTCTTGCCTTCTCGCCAAGCTAACTCGGCGTGTCGGCCAGAGCCAGTTCAACCGTTATCCCGACAGTCCCCGCGGCAGTGCCGATCGCTGCGGCGGCACCGACTGTGCCTGCGGAAATGGCCTCACCCGGGGCGACACCACTGCGGATATCCATATACATCCCTACCGGGGCGGCAGCAGCCGGTGCGATTTTGCCGATCCGTGCCGCATTCTCTAATACCGTCAGGCTCTTGTTTGTGAGTGCGGGGTTGCCATCTATCAACCCCGCTATTGCGAATGCCTCCGCTTGTGTAATTCCGAACTTGGTATTGGGGTCATCGTTGAGGTCACCGGGTGTGGTCGCCTCCGGTGGTGTGGGGAGGAGGCCGTCGGTGTCGGGGGTTGGTGGTGGGGTTGTTCCCACGCCCGGAACCGCGGTGGGGTCGGGCGTGGGAACACCTGTGTGGGCCGGTGACCGTGTGTCGGGGGTCGGGTCACCGGCCGAACCCGAACCGGTCCGAGAGCCTGGTTCGGGAATCTGGGGGCCCGCAGAAGGTGCTTGCGGGCCGGAAATAGTGGCGGAAGAGGTTGGTTCGGACGCGGCGGGGATCAGCGGCCCGCCCGTGCCGGTGGGGATCACCAGTGGTCCGGTGACCGCGCCCCCGGTGATACCGCCACCGCCCGGGTTGAGCGCCCAGGTGTCAGGTTCGCTGTCGGTACCGGCGGGGCGGTGGTTTCCGGACCCGGGTCGAAACACGGATACCCCGGAAACGGTTCCCCACCAGGGTGGGTGCCCTCCCATAGTGCCTGCGCTGCAGCGGTTTCGCGGGCGCAGCGCTCCGCCGGGGTCTCGGCGTGCGCGGACGGCCCGAACATCAGGGCCATCGCGATTACCGCACCGATCAGCAACCCCGACAACACCGCCGCCACCCGCAGACGACCCCGATCCACGTCCGCCGCGGCGTGGGACTGGTGGCGGGATGCGCCGTGGCGGGGTCCCGTCACCGTCGATCCCCCGGCCCTGCGGGCACGACCACCCGCGCCGGCACCGGCCCGTCGCCGGAGTCCTGTCCGCTGCGGTCGCGGGCAGTATTCCCCGGGGCGTCCGGGTGGTTCCGGGCGGGAATGATCGCCGCGACGAGTGTGTCGGCACCGGACCAGAACAACCGGCCCGCGATCGAGAGCACCAGGAAATAACCGAGGTACACCCAGATGGTGCCGTACCGGTCCGCCCACTCCCCGAGGTGGTCGAGGTTCGCGAACACCACGACCAGCAACACCAACCCCGCAGCAAGGGCGAGCGCAGCTTTCACCGCCCCCGCGCCCACCCGCGAACTACTGTTTCGGGCTATTGGTGGATGCCCGGCCTGAGTGCTCACAGCACTGTCCCCCTGCGGAAATGGTACTTCGGAAACGGTCACCACGTGTCCTGTGCGCGGCGTCGAATGCTTTCAATTCTTTCGCTACGACAGGATATTTCGCCGTTACGGCCCTCCCACGGACTCATCCGGATCGGTGCATCCAGGTTCAAGAGACCGCGCACGACGTGATGGCTGTTTGGCACGACATCTTGGCACAACAGTTCGACGGCAGGGAAGCTCAACGTCTAAACCAAATTTCCGATGCCTTTTCGAGCTCGCGGATGCCTCGAGCGCAGCGGCGACCCATGTTTTGCTGATGCTTGCGACGGGTTCTACAGCGCGCTGACGTCTAGGCGAGTTCCGGTGAGCAGTTGAATCCGGTGCAACGCATATCAGAACACCGCATCCTCGATGTCCATGATCTCGCCGTCGAGGTCGCCGAGGACGACCCTGGTTGCCGCGAGTCCGGGCAAGATGGTGCGTGTAAAGTATTGTGCTACAGCGACTTTACCGCGGTAGAAGTCTCCGTCGGTGCCGGTGACCTCGGCATCGAGCTTGGCGAGGGCGATCTGGGCTTGGCTCAAGAGCTGCCAGCCGACGAGGAGGTCGCCGACGGCGAGCAGGTACCGGACCGATCCGAGGCCGACCTTGTAGAGTTCGGTTGGTTCTTCTCCGGCTGCGAGCAGGTGGGTGGTCAGTGCTGCGGTCATCATCTCGATGTCGCCGAGCGCCGTTTCCAGCAGTTGGCGCTCGTTCTTCAAGCGCTCGGATCCGTCCTGGGCCGTGAGGAACTCGCGGATCTGGCCGACGACATGCGACAGGGCTTCGCCGCGATCGCGCGCGATCTTGCGGAAGAAGAAGTCCTGCGCCTGGATCGCGGTGGTGCCTTCGTAGAGGGAGTCGATCTTGGCGTCGCGGATGTACTGCTCCAGCGGGTAGTCCTGGAGGTAGCCGGAGCCGCCGAGGGTCTGGAGCGACTCGGTGAGGTACTGGTAGGCCCGCTCGGAGCCGACGCCTTTGACGATCGGCAGGAGCAGATCGTTGACACGCGACGCGAGCCCTGGGTCGGCGCCCGAAACATGCTGTGCGACGACGGCATCGTGGTGAGCGGCAGTGTACATGTACACCGCGCGCAGCCCTTCGGCGTAGGCCTTCTGCATCATCAGGCTGTGACGCACGTCGGGGTGGCGAATGATCGGAACACGCGGAGCGGTCTTGTCGGCCAACTGCGTCATATCGGCACCTTGGACGCGCTGCTTGGCGTAGTCGAGTGCGTTGAGGTATCCGGTGGACAGCGTCGAGATAGCCTTGGTGCCGACCATCATTCGGGCGATCTCGATGATGTCGAACATCTGCGCGATGCCGTCGTGACGTTCGCCGACGAGCCAGCCCTTGGCGGGCCGGTCGTGGCCGCCGAAGGTGAGTTCGCAGGTGGCCGAGCCCTTGAGACCCATCTTGTGTTCGAGACCGGTGGCGTAGACACCGTTGCGTTCGCCCAGTTCGCCGGTCTCGAAGTCGAAGAGGAACTTCGGCACGGCGAACAGGCTGAGCCCCTTGGTGCCGGGGCCAGCACCCTCGGGTCGCGCGAGCACGAGATGGACGATGTTGTCGAAGAGGTCACCGGATTCGCCCGAGGTGATGAATCGCTTGACGCCTTCGATCTGCCATGAGCCGTCAGGCTGTGCGATGGCCTTGGTGCGCCCGGCGCCGACGTCCGAGCCGGCATCGGGTTCGGTGAGCACCATCGATGATCCCCAGTCGCGCTCCACCCAGATCTGGGCCCATCGTTTCTGTTCCTCGGTGGCGTGGCGGAAGAAGACGTCGCCGAAGCAGGCGCCCATGGCGTACATGTGGGCGGCGGGGTTGGCGCCGATAAGCATCTCGATCAGCGCCCACACGACGGGGCGGGGCATCGGGGTCCCGCCGAGTTCCTCGGCGATACCGACCTTGTCCCAGCCTGCTCCGTAGCCGGCGCGGTAGGCGGCTTTGAGGCCTTCGGGCAGGTGCACGGTGTGCGTGGAAGGGTCGAATGTCGGTGGGTTGCGGTCGATCTCCGCGAACGACTCGGCGACCGGACCTTCGGCGATGTGGCGCAGTTCGGCGAGCATGGTGCGCACGACGTCGGAGTCCAGATCGCCGTAGGCGTCGGTGTCCAGGATGTCGCCGAGACGCAGGGCTTCGAATAGGTTGAATTCCAGGTCTCTGACGTTGCTCTTGTAGTGGCCCATGATGGTCCTTTCGGGGATGAGTGTCAGGCTTGCCCGTTGGCGGAAACGGCGGGAACGAGTTGAAGGTGAGGTTGTTTCGCGGTGCTACCGTCGCCGGAGGAGATGCCGCGCAGCCGTCGTCCGATCCACGGTGCGAGGTGTTCGATCGTCCATTTGGCTTCACTGAACGGGGTTAGGCGCGTAGGGATCCCGCTGGAGGTAGGTGCCAGTCGGTTCCGTCGGGGAGCCCGAGCAGGTGCGCGGCACCGCTGGCCAGTCGCTGATGGCCCAGCTCGTTGAGGTGTAGACGGTCCGGGGACCAGGCACGCAGGTCCTCGAACACCGAACCTGCAGGGACGGTGAGTGCCAGCACGCCACGGATCTCGGCGATTCGGTCGATTCCCGCGTTCAGAGCGCGTACGCGCCCGCCGAGTAGGCGTCCCGGTATAGACAGGCCCGCGAGGTTGGGCACCTTGACCACGATGGTGGTCGTGGCGACGGCGGACAGCTCGGCGGCGATCCGGTCGAGTACGTCGAGTACCTCCAAGACGTCACCGGAGGGCCGGAGCGCGTCGTTGCCGCCGGCGGTGACGGTGACGAGGTCGGGACGCAGTGCGCGTGCGGCGCCCACTTGTTCGGTGAGTACCTCGGGGGCGAGTTTTCCGCGGACCGCGAGATTCGCGTATGCGACCGCGTCGTAGTGGGCGGCAAGGACGGCGGCCAGGCGATCCGCCCAGCCTCGGGGACGGCCGTCGGGCCATTGGAGGTCGCCCAGACCCTCGGACTGGCTGTCCCCGAGGGCGACGTAGGTGAAGGTCATGAGCCGGCGGCGATCGTGGATTGGAGTCGGGAGGCCAGCACGTCGGCGGTTCGGCGGCACCATGCGGCGTTCTCACGTTCGAAGCTGATGCCGCGCAGGCCGGTGAGGTAGGGCCCGATACGAGGACTGTCGGCGAGGAAGTCGTCTTCGGTCTGAGCACCTCGAAGGAGCGCGAGCAGCCCTTCGAAGTGGTTGGCTTTCGCTTCGGCGTGGGATGCGCGTTCGGTAAGGTCCTCGATGAGCGCCGACAGATCGCCGACTTCGGCGGCGTGCACTTTGACGAGCAGGTCGTCCCGAATGAACGTGGGCTTAGACGCGACATCGATGAAGTGGCGCAACGCCTCTCGGCCGGAATCGGTGATCGTGAACACGCGCTTGGTGGGCCGTTTTTCCTGCACGACCGCGTGTCCGGAGATGAGGCCGCCCTCTTCGAGCCGGGTCAGCTCCGCGTAGAGCTGTTGGGGTGAGGCGTACCAGTAGTTGGCCACCGACAGGTCGAAGATCTTGGTGAGTTGGTAGCCGGAGGCGCTCTCGTCGATCAACGCGGCCAGTACTGCATGGCGAAGTGCCATCGATTCACCGTCCCTAGCTCTCGAAGTTGATGAACGATCCGGCTGATCGTCCGTGCGGGGCGACTGGCTGCTCGGCGTTAGTCGCTCGGGTGTTTCGCGCGAAACGCCCGCTGTAACTACGGCCAAGCTTGAGGTAAGAGGCACCAGCTTGTCAAGGCATGAATATTCAAATTGATGACTAGTCTTGTCCGGGGGCAGTAGGGGGCATGGTTGCGCCGTGGGCCGGTGGCCGAAAGGCCCGGAGGGCTCACATTGCGGGCTGGTCCGGGTGGCCGTTCATGGTTCGTTAGCGCAACGAGGAAAGGAAAACCTGACATGAAGTTGATTTCAACTCGTCGTACCTTCATCTCCGGCGCCGCAGCCGCAGTGTGCGCCACCGGCCTGTTGGGTTCTGCGGTACGTGAGAATTGGCATCCCAGCACCCTGTCTTCGACAAACCAGTGGCCTGTGTGACCGCGAATCGGACCGATGAGGGGGCGAAGAGACCTATCGTCGATATCGGAACCCCGGCAGTCCGAATCCGATCCCTGCTTAGTAAGTGTTTGGAAATGGTCACGATGCGCGGGTCGATTGCCATGGGCGGCGTCCCGGTGTCGGCGCGAGTCGTGTCATGAGCCCGATCATGGCCCACTTGATGAACTCCTCCGAGTGCGCGGGGAGGCGCTCATAGTCGTGGTCGAGGCGACGACAGCGCACCCCCACGACAGCGTCCGTTCGATCACCCAGCGGTGCGGTAGTACAGCAAACCCACTCTGCTCTTTGGGTTTCCGAACGATATCCAGTGCGATGCGGCAGTGCGTGTCGATCCAGGCGACCAGCTTGCCGGCGTAGCCGCCGTCGGCCCACACCATTACCATCGACGGCATCACGGTCTTTGCCCGCGCCAGCACCCGGCGTCCGCCGTCACGGTCCTGCACACTCCCCGCCGTCACCAACACCACCACGAGTAGGCCGAGGGTGTCGGTCACCAAGTGCCTTTTGCGCCCATTGACTCGTTTCGCTTCGGGGCCGAAATCGAACAGCTTTCCAAACACTTACTCAGAGGCAGACGCTATGTCAGTAGTTGTGAACACCGATAGAGATCCGCGTCCGGATTCATCGGCGGACAGACCCGATGGGACGGACGCAGGTCAGGAAATTCGAGGGCCGGTGCCGGGGATGGGCACGGTCATGGCCCGAGGTGCTCAGAGCGAGGTGACTGCCCGCAGCACGGTGGCCGCCGCCCTTACGTAGGCCGGCGCGACGGCGACCGTGCGGGCCTGGGCCGGGTTGACGCGTCCGGTCAGTGCTCCGCCGACCTTGACTCCGACGAGCAGGGCGGCGGCCGCGGTCAGCCCGAGCCTCGGATCGATGTGGACGCCTCCACCGGAGGCGAGTTTGGTGGCCAGGGACAGGCTGGCAACGGTGACGAAGAACGGTTGCAGGGTCGCGGCGAAGGCGTGTTGCGGCCACTGGGTGGCGAGCGCGTAGATCGTCACCCGGGGTGCGGCGACCCCGGCGGTGGTGTTCATCAACCCGGACACGAAACCTGCAGCCACCACCGGGGTTCGGCGATCGTCGTGGTTGCGCAGGCGCCGACGTGCCAGCACGGTGGCGGTGAGCCCGACGAGGACGCTGACCCCGAAGACGAGGGCCAGCCACGACGCCGGGACCGCAGCGACCAGCACGGCGCCGGGCAGGACGCCGAGGATCGCCGCCGCGGTCAGCATCCGGTATCGGCGCCAGTCCACGTCGCGGCGCACGACACCGAAGATCAGCGCTGCCGAACAAATGCTGCAGATGTTGACCAGCAGCACCCCCGTCGCGGGGCCGAGGAGCAGCGTGAGCAGCGGGGCGGAGACGAGCGCGAGACCGGTACCGCTGAGCCGCTGCAGGACGGCACCGACCATCACCGCCGCCGCGACCGCCGCCCCGGGCAGGAGCACGGTATCGATCAACTGGTGCGCTCTCCGACGCCGATCTCCATCAGGTCTTCGCCGACGATCAGGTCGCCGGAGAAGCCGGCGGCCGCGGCCTGCCACCGTTCGGTCGGGTTGTTTCCCGGCGCGAGATGCGAGAGGACCAGTGTTTTCACCCCCGCCTCCTCGGCGACCGGACCGACCTGCTCGATTGTGGTGTGCGAGTGCAGGAGGTGTTCGATGAACCCTTCTTCTTCCGGGCTGTACGGCGGTTCGCCGTAGAGCGCTTTGACCCAGTGGGCATCGATCACCTCGTGGACGAGGATGTCGGCACCTGTGGCCATGGTGATCAGGTTGGGTGTGGGTGCGGTGTCGCCGGAGAAGACGATGGATCCGTCGTCGGTGTCGAAGCGGAACGCGAATGCGGGATAGACGGCGCCGTGATCGACGAGGGTCGCGGTCACCCGGACGCGGTCGTCCTCCATGACCAGGAACGGGTCCATGACCGGGAACTGGTTGTCGTTGGCCCGGGCCGCGGCGGCGGCGGGAATCTGAATGTCGTGGGTGCGAATGAGCTTGTCGAGACCGGGTTTACCGGAGTCGCGGAGCCGGTCGTTGATGTCGGTGGCGAATACCTGGGTGAGGTAGTTGGTCATGTCCACCGTGCCCGGTGTCGGGTTCTCGGGGTTGACCACCGGGGCGTCGGTGTTGCCGGAGATCGGGGACAGCGCACCCCGGTCGCCGGGTCCGTAGACCTCGACCGGTGCCGATCCGGGAAGTCCCTGGTACCAGCCGGAGAGCACGATGTTGAAGTAGTCCATGGTGTGGTCGGAGTGCAGGTGCGTCAGGAAGACGCTGCGCAGGCCTTCGTAGCCGTGGAAGTCGCCTTCCTTGCCGAGGTTGGCCAGCCGAAGTTGGTGTGCGACGCCCATTCCACAGTCGACCAGGTAGATCGCGCCGTCCACGACGACAGCGGTGGCGATGCCGTGGCGGGTCTGGTCGCCGCCGTTGTGGCGGGCGATCCAGGTCATCGGGCCACCGGCGGTGCCGAGCAGGACCAGGCGGGTGCGGTGCGCGCGTGCGTTGTCGACGTAAGCAAAGGTTCCGGCGGTCGCCGCGGAGGTGGTGGTGGTGTCGGCCGAGGAGCAACCGGCCAGAGCAGTCTCGGTCCCGAGTGCCATGACACCGGCGAGCAGTCCGCGGCGGGAGAGCGAATGTTGGTGAGCCTCGTGGATGAGGTTGCACATCGAAATAGTCCTTCGCTGAAGTTCGGCACGACAGGCATCGGCAGGGGCGCGCAGCGCGGCATTGCCGGAGCGGCCGTGGAAGTGGGCGTCGACGCGGGTGCGGACACCGGAGCCGCAGGTGCGCCTATCGGGGTTCGCATGGGTAATTCAGGAAGCGAGCGGTGTGGACCGAGCGGTGGTGGGGTTCTTCGTTCCGGCGCGTTCGCGTTCGGTCATTCCGCCCCACACCCCGTGCGGTTCGGGGTGCCCAGGACATGGGCGAGGCAGTGCGCCTCCACCGGGCAGTCGCCGCAGATCTTCTTTGCGTCGTTCTCTCGGCGGATCCGCTGTCCGGCGGGTTCGTCGTCGGGGGCGAAGAAGGTGGCCGAACCAGTGGAGCGGCATCGGGCGTGGAGTTGCCAGTCCCAGAATTCGGTGACGGCGATGAGCTTGGCTTGCTGCCGCGAGAGCAGAGTCGACGGCATGGTGGTTTTCCTCGGGGCCTGGTGACAGTCCGCCGCCGGGCACACGGATATCGGCGGACGTGGTTGTCCGTGGCCGGCCGGTGACGGTGGGTGCGCCACGCTCCCCACCCTCACCGGCGGTGACGGTCAGCAGTTCCTACGCGGGGATGGGGGTGCCGCGGTGGGTTTCGCTGAGTTCGGCCGGGCGCGCGGACTGTCCGGAGCCCGGATCCTTGTGGAAGGCACCGTTCTTCATGATGCCGACGATCTTGGACTGGTCCTGCAGGATGGTGATGTCTTCGAGCGGGTCACCGTCGATGAGGATCATGTCCGCGTAGAACCCGGCCTTGACCTGACCGAGGTCGTCGGGCATGCGCATGATCTGCCCGCCGAGGGCGGTGGCCGCGAGCAGGGTGTCCTTCGGGGAGAACTCGAGCAGTTCGACGAAGTGCTGCAAGTCGCGGGCGTAGGTGCCGTGCGGGGTCCACGCGAACCCGTAGTCCCCGCCGGGCAGCACCCGGATGCCGCGTTCCTTCATCTTCTTCAGATTGTCGATCGCACAGTCGAGTTCGTGCTGGTATCCGGCAGCTTCGGCGGCCTCGGGGGGATACCCGAACGCTTCGGCGTCGTGCAGGGTGGCGACCAGCCAGTTCAGCCCGGGTGCGACGAAGATGCGGTCCTTCTGCTCTTCGAGCATGTCCAAACCCTCCTCGTCGGTGAAGGAGGCGTGGTAGATGATGTCGACGCCGTTGCGCAGCGACATCTTCACGCTCTCCCCGGACCTGGCGTGTGAGCACACCCGCAGTCCGCGGCGGTGCGCCTCGGTGACCGCGGCGAGGGTTTCCTCGTCCGAGAAGTAGTTGTCCTCGGCGTGCTGGTTGCCGGTGATCTCCTCGCCGGACATGCTCAGCTTCACCAGATCCGCGCCCAGGTCGACGTTGCGCCGGACAGCCTTGCGCATCTCCTCGGGACCGTCGGCGAAGGCGGTGATGCCCTTGACCAGTGCGCCGCCGGTGACCGCGATTTCCTGACAGTTCGCCAGGTAGCGGGGTCCGGGGATCTGGCCGGCGTTGATGGCGTTGCGGATGACCACATCGAGTCGCGGCTTGGCGGCGGCGGCACCGACGCACATGGTGTAGCCGGAATCGATGTAGGTCTGCGCGGACCGGGCACACAGCAGTGTGTGTTCCTCGACGCCCATCGTCCCGAGACCGGGCAGGTCGGCGGAGTTGACCCAGGAGAAGTGGGTGTGAGCATCGCACAGACCCGACATCAGGAACTTGCCCTGGCCGTCGATGACTCTCGCGCCTTCGCGAGGCAGATCTCCGGTGCCCTTGCGGACCTCGGCAATGCGTTCGCCTTCGACCAGCACTTCACCCTCGTACGGGTCGGAGCCGGTGGAGTCGAAGATCCGGACGTTGGTGAAAAGGATGGACTGATCGGGGGTGTTGGCTGACGTCATTGTCGCCACTCCTTTCTTCGGAGAAGCTCAGGGCTTGGTCAGGAATTCCTGAAGCCGGTTGGTGACAGCACTGGGGTCTTCGAGGGAGTGCCAGTGGCCCACCCCGTCGAGCACGTGCTTCTGGGCGTTGGGGTAGAGCGCGAGCAGTTCGTCGTTGACCGCGACCGGGCTGACCTTGTCCTCGTCGCCGGTGAGCAGCAGAACGGGGACGTCGATCTTGGCGAAGTCGGGTTCGGCCGCGGCGGCGAGGGCCTCGCAGGCGCTCGCGTAGCCCTCCGGGTTCTGGCCGAGCAGCAGTTCGCGGACCAGGGCCACCGTTGACGGGCGGCTGCTGTGCGTTTTTTCCGACAGCGCCGCTGCGACGATGGTGTCGGCGACGGCGGACATGCCGCCTTCACGGATGGTGCGGGCGCGGGCGCGGGTGGCGGTCTTGGCGGCCTCCGGCTGGGCGCGGACCGCGCCGAGGAGCGCGACCTTGCTCACGCGCTGCGGGTACTTGGCGGCGAACGTGTTCGCGACCAGGGTGCCCATCGAGTGCGCGACCAGGGCGGTCTGCTCGATGCCCTCGGCGTCGAGCAGTTCGCGCAACTCCTCGACCCACTTGTCGATGCTCGCGGGACCGGCGAACGGGGAGCGACCGTGACCGGAGAGGTCGTAGCGCAGCACTGTGTGTGTTTCGGCGAGGGTCGCGACCTGCGGCTCGTACACGGTGGTCGCACCGCCGAGGCCGTGGATCAGCACGACCGCGGGGCCGCTGCCGGTCTTCTCTACGAACAGCTCGCTGGTCCCGGCCGGGGTGAGGCGGTCCACAGCGGCCGGAATGCCGATGCTGTTGCGCAGCTCGCCGAGGCCGGGGGCGGAGACGATCACCTCGTCGCCCTCGACCAGGTATTTCGGCGGGTCGAAGCCGATACCGACGCCGACCGGGGTGCCGGTGGCGATCACGTCGCCGGGTTCGAGAGTGATGCCGGCCGAGAGCGTCTCGATGATGGTGGGCACGTCGAAGATGAGCTGGGCGGTGTTGGTGTCCTGCCGCAGTTCGCCGTTGACGCGGGTCTGCAGCTGCAGGTCGTTGATGTCGATCTCGTCCGCGGTGACGGCCCAGGGACCGAGCGGGCAGAACGTGTCGAGGGACTTTCCGATGAACCACTGCTTGTGGTCGCGCTGCAGGTCGCGGGCGGTGACGTCGTTGATGAGGGTGTAGCCCCACACGTAGTCCATCGCGTCGTCGCGGCTGACCTTGGAGGCGCGCTTGCCGATGATGATGCCGATTTCACCCTCGTAGTCCAGCGCGGAGGTGATGTCGGTGTGCGGGTCGACCGGGTCGCCGGAAGCGATGACCGTGGCGGCGGGTTTGGTGAAGACCACCGGGTACTGCGGCATGTGCTGTCCGTCCGCGGAGCCGGTCGCGTCGAACCCGCTCTTGGCGAATTCGGCGGCGTGCTCGGAGTAGTTCCGCCCGACGCAGAACACGTTGCGGTGCGGGGTGATGGGGGCGAGCAGCTTGCCGCCCTCGGCGGGGGTGCTGGTGCTCAGCCGGCCGAGTGCGGCCCGGCCGCCGGTGATGATCTCCTGCAGCTCGCGCACCTGGGCGCCGGTGTCACCGAACTGCACGGGCAGTGCAGCTCCGTTCGCGTCCACAGCGCAGACGACCGCGCCGTTCTTACCTTGAATCCGCGCGAAGCGCATGAGACCTCCTGTGAAACCAATGTGAACCAAACCGGGTTGCGGTTCGTATTGGTTACGATAGGTCGAGTGCGGTGTGATCGTCAACACTTGATTATCCGCAGTGCCGACGGGAAAGCTGGTTCATAACCCACTATGATTGGTTCGAATTGGTTCGTCGAGAGGAGTTGTTGTGACCCTGGCTGTGGGACCTACGGCTGCCGCTCTGCGGCACATCGAAGCCGTCGTCGCCGAGCGGCAGTTGGGCCCGGGTGACAAGCTGCCGACCGAGCGGGAACTCGCCGCGGAGGCAGGTGTCAGCCGTGCCGTGGTCCGGTCTGTACTCGAAGACCTCGAAAATCGGGGAACCGTGGTGCGACAGGTGGGCCGGGGCACGTTCCTCGCCCCGAGCGAATCCGCGGCCGAAGAGACGGCGAACCATCCCAGCCCCAGCGAAATCATGAGCTCGCGGCTCATCCTCGAACCGGAACTGCTCCCACTCGCCGTGGCCGCAGCAACCCGTGACGACATCGAGGAAATGCGGCGCTGCCTGCGCGGCGGCGACGGCGCCCGATCCTCGGAAGAGTTCGAACGGTGGGACACCGCGCTGCACCACAGCTTCGCGCTCGCCACCCACAACATCGTCCTGATCGGCGTCAGCCAACTCCTCATCGACAGCCGGCAACAACCGATCTGGGGTGGGCTGAAGAAGCGCACCTTCAACCCCGAACTCCATCGCGAATACTGCGGCGAGCACACCGACATCGTCGAAGCCATCGCGGACCGTGACCCGGACAGCGCCCGCACCGCGATGCGCGTGCACCTGAGGCACGTCCGCACAACCCTGTTGGGCGACAACGCCTGACCGAACCACCCACAGCACTCACCCGCGTCGACCGCTCACTGGCGTCCGATCGGGGTGCCCGGGGTCACGGTGACGGTCTCGACGGGCCCGCCAGCAGATGTCTGGTACGCCATGAGGGTGTGTTCTCCGGGCGCGGTGGAGGTCCAGAGCGAAAACGCGTGGCCGAGGATGACCGGTGAGTTGTAGTACGGATCTATGGTGTCCCAGATCAGTTCCTGGGGGAAGAACGTCGAGGCACGGTTGTAGTCCACGATCGACACGCTTCGCTCTATCGGAGTGGAGGTTCTGGCCACCACGAGATACGTGCAGCCGGACCCGTAGGAAGCGGGGCCGTTGCTCAATCCCGGGAGCACTGTGACATCGGTGACGTCGGCCAAGGCCGTCGGTGCGGACCACATCGAAGCAGCACTACAGAGGGCCACCACCGACAAGGTGCGCCGGGCAATTCGGGAGAGGCACATCCCGGGAGGTCGGCGTTCGAGGCGCATCCGTTACATGCCATCTCGATGCTAGTGCGCCACCATGATTTTCGATTGCCGATAGCGGAGACAACGTCCGAAATTGAGACATCCCTGTTTGTCTGGCTAGCCTCGATCTTTGTCGGATGACGGATTGTCGTGTCGGATGACAATGCAGTTGAGACATTGACGGGCGATGTGAGACTCGGTGACACGAATCTGGGAGGACGCGGCTGCTGGCCTGTTGTGAGACCCGGGCCTCGGCCCCATCTTAGGTGTCACCCGAACACGGCGAACCGGTGAGGAACCTGTCTTCGTCTCAGTTCATCTGTCACTCGTAGACACTTCGGTGCGCTCGCCGGCGCAGGTTACCGACTTCCAGATAAGTGTCATTCGATCTCACGCGCGTTGCCATCCAACAAGCGAGGCGTCTAGCTCAGGCGGCGCTCATGGTCTCTCGATCGGTGACATGTTGGTCAGTGCGTCGGGTCGCTGACTATGTGGACCGGGGGAGGTGTCCATTCGCCGTGCAGGGCAGAGTTCTTGGGTTGGTACATCCGCAGCGCGATGAAAAATGGGCCTGCTGGGCATGGAAGCCATTCGCCCACGGCTGGTCTTTCGTTGCTGATAGTTATGGTCATCGGGTATGCGGCGGCGTCTTCTTCTCGGCCTGAAGTGCCGACTGAATGTTTGCCGGCTGGTGCGGCGTACAGCCATCCGTTCAGGTCGTAGAGAGTGATACTCCAGAAGGCTTTGGCGGGCGGCGGATCTGTGAGGTGTATCTGATAGCTGTGGTCGGAGCCATTCAACTGGTCGCGGTTTCGGTCGTAATATGTGTTGTACGAGCAGTTTTCATCAACTACGTTTGCTCCAAGGCCAACAAAGTTCATGACCGCGCGTGCAAGGAAATTGTCGCCATGTGTCCCTTTGTCTAGGACACGTGTCCATCCGCTTCCGATCGGTTCGCCGAGTTGGGGTCGCGATCGCGCGAGTAAACTCATGGCGTCGGAAAAGCCCCGGGCTGCGCCGCGGGCGGCTGCGGCATCGAGCTCGCGAAGTCCGCTGCTAGATATGTCGGGGTTGCTGATTCCTAGGATCCGAAATTGCTGGACGTGGCTTTGGTCGGTTCGCGGGTGACCGTTGATGCGAAGCGAAGTGTCCAGGGCGGACAGGAAGCTCTGCCACGACGTTTCCACTTCCTCTTGGTGGATTATCGGCCAGGACCGATTTGCG
The DNA here is from genome assembly GCF_033142305.1 of Rhodococcus sp. IEGM 27. Lineage (NCBI taxonomy): Bacteria > Bacillati > Actinomycetota > Actinomycetes > Mycobacteriales > Nocardiaceae > Rhodococcus > Rhodococcus sp. IEGM 27. Next base: position 14,218 of record NZ_JAWLSG010000001.1, read on the forward strand.
GTTACCGCATGATCTGTGCTGATCGTGACTTCATCTTGAAGCTTGTGTACGACGGGGAGGTCGCCCGTGCCGAAGACCTGGATCCTCATCAACACCCACATCAGCGGTGTGGCTACGCGGAAAACCTCGACATCGGCCGGCGTCGGGCCCTGCCAATCTGTGGTCATGACCGCGAATCGCTGCGGCGCGTCAGGGTAGGTGCGACTGCTGATATTGCTGACATTGCTATACGCATCGAGAAGCTGAAGTGTGTAGTAGCGCTCTCCAAAACTGGGCAGATCGATGAAGACGGGCCCGTCGGCGAGGTCCAGCCACCCGTTCGAGTAGAGGGTGTCGACGTTGGGCACGCGAAATGCCTTGTAAGTCGAGTCCGCGATCTGCCGGTCATGGGCGAAAGTATTGAGGCGCCAGGGCTCTGCCGGTGTCTTCGGTGCTGAGGTCGAGCACATGCTCGCGTACTGGTAGACGCTTGGCAGGCCGTAGATCACGGCCTGCATCATCGCGGTACGACTCAGATTCTCATGATCATCGCCGTCGTGGGGAACGATGTCCGCTCGCGCAGATGCTGATAGTTGCGTTGCCTCGGTCGGGTCGTAGCTAGATCGAGCAAAGGCCATGAGCCTGGTTACTCCTTGCCTAATGAGTGATTGACATCACTCTGTTCACGTAGCATGGTAAACCTACCTGAGTTCACTTCACCAGACCAGTACGATCTTGAGAGGTTCCCTTGAAGCACTTCACTAGGCGGGTTCTAGGTACGGGTATGGCTCTTGTCCTGGCAAGCGCGGCAGTGGCATGTAGCAGCGGTGGCGGTTCGTCGGTCGTGGAGGGTAGTTGGGACGAGGTGCTCGCGGCGGCCAAAAGCGAAGGTTCGGTGATGCTGTACTCGGCGCAGCACCCCAAAAACCTTGAAGCCCTGCAAGCTGCGTGGGCTCAGAAGTATCCAGAGATCACGTTGGAGTTCGTACGCGGAACCGACGTTGACCTCATCCCTCGTATCGACGTCGAAAACCGCACCGGCAAGGGGACGGCCGACGTGCATATCACCACTGATACGGCGTGGACTGCCAGCGCGTCCGACAGCGGCGATTACTCAACTACACTGCTAGGTCCGAGCTTTGACAACCCAGCTTATGAGCCGGATGTCAGCATCAAGAACGATCGATTCTTCTTGACTACCGCCGCGACCTTCGGCTTGGGATGGAACACGACCGTCGTTCCGGAGGGGATTCAAGATCCAACGGACGTCTTCGACCCCAAATATCAGGGGCGGGTGGGCATCGTCAAACCCGTGGGTATCGCTTCGTATGTCGACTTCTACGACTTCTACAATGAGAACTTCGGAGACGATTTCGCTGAACGGCTGGCGAAAATGAACCCCCGGATCTATCCGAGTGCGCTGGGCGTTGCTCAAGCTTTGACGTCGGGGGAAGTAGTTGTTTCGCCCATGGTGCAACCCCTTGTTCGCGAGCTGGAATCGGGAGCACCAGTGAACTGGACACTTCCCAAGCCATCGTGGGGTACGCCGTTCTACGGACACGTCACCAAGGCTGCTCCTCACCCCAACGCTGCCCAGGTACTAGCCGATTTTCTAGTCAGCGTCGAAGGGCAAACCGCTCTGGCTACCGCAACAGCGACCGCCTTGCCCGACATACCAGGTGCAGTCGCAAACGCCCACGAGATACAGTCGCCCGATCCGACCGAACTTACCTCGGAGTACGTCGAAAAAGCGTCGCGCGAATGGGAACAACTCTTCACATAAGTGGTCTCACAGTCCCAGGTCGAACGCCGTGCGATCAGTCGTACGGCGCTCGGACTGGGAAGATCACTGATCAGATCTCATAGGGCGACGAATCCGGCGATCAAGAACAAGGCGACCACGCCACTGACTGAGGTCAGACCGGCCAGCATCAACGCAGCAGCACCGGGCGCCAGTGCCAGGTGGATACAACCATCATCGGTTACCGCCAATCGCGGTCGTGTGTTTCGCCTCCTGAGATAGAGGATCGCTACCAGCGTAAGTGCGAGTGCTGCAAGCATCGACGCGATGGCAGTAAGGGCAGCAGTCGAAAGCGACATGCACACCCGTGCGCCGGCGATAGCGCATAGCGCCAATGCGCACGACGTACGTTCCCATGCCAACAACGTTCGCTCGAGTTGCAGGCCGCCGTCGTCGAGCGTAATGAACAGCGGTGCGCAAGTGGCTGGTTTACTGTCCTCGGACCGGTGCGGGATCACTGAAACACTGACCACAAAACCAAACCGCTAGCACCGATTACAACCAGCGCAAGCGGCAGCGTCCCCCGCGGATCGGGCAGCGGCGTACGTTCGCGCATGCTGCGTTCGGCCCTCGCCCAACCGCACCACGCTTGCACTGGCATACCGATCGAACTACCCACAAGGGCAACCGAAGCCAAAACGCTAGCGACTGAGTGATCTCCAATCTCGAACGCCTGAATCGCTACTCCAGTTGCCATCAGGGCCAGAGAAGTACGTATCCACGCGAGGTAGGTGCGCTCATTCGCGAGACTGAATCGCACATCAGGCTCTTCGCCTCTGTCATACACAGCTCGCGGAAACCTCTGGGATGCCACTCGCTTCGCCCGCTTGACCATTTGTTCTCCCGCAGTTTGATCGGCGCCGCAATGCAGGACAGTGCGGCCTGTCACCTCATTCACCGCAACTCTACTTGAGTTCAGTTTAGTATCGGACTCGAGGCTTATCACCCACACTCCGTGAACAGAAGGACTTGTTTTGCCAGACCGCGCATTTGGTTCCATCGGCCTCGACGAGGCGGCCCGATCTCTTCAGATCTGGGGTTTTCCGCTGATCTTTGCTCAACGGATTCGGCTACGGTTCACGAACCCACTGGACCCGGACGCTGCTCGACCCGAGACTTCTGCCGGCGCTCCGCTGAACACGATGGGCCATCAACGCAGACTGTCCGATCACACCCTCACTGCAGGGGTAGCGCCCAACGTGGACACGCTCTACTCGTTGGCATTCCTCGACCTCGACGCCGGACCGTTCCTGCTGACGATGCCGAACTTCGGCGATCGTTACTACAGTGTCCAGATCTGCGAATCTGATACGACAACACGAATTGTCCTGGGCCAGCGCACCTCAGGTCCTCAGCTCCCCCCGATACGCATTTGTCGGGGTGACCCATCTCTTGCCGACGGCAAATCCGAAACCGCCATCAAATGTTCAACCCGCTTCGTGATGGTCGCCATACGAGTGCTGGTACTGCCGGAAGACCCGGAAGACACGGCACTCGCGCGCGCACTCCAGGAACAAATACAGCTCACCGGCCCTTCTATGCCTTCGCGAGCCGCGTCCGAATCCCTGACGGACCTGGTTCGCAGGGAACGGAACGCGGAGATCGTTGACCCCGCTGGCTTCCTCGACTCACTGCAGCATGCGATGACCGCAATCGCACCCGATAGCATCCCATCGACAGTCGTTGAGCAAGTCGAGTGTCTTCAACGTTTGGTGCGCGACACCACCTCGGTCGAGTGGCGCGCCATCTCGGACGGACTGAATGCCGGGCTTGATCAGATCGCTCAACACGTCAAGACCCTTGGCGAAACCAGGAATGGATGGGCGCTCAATGAACGCGGCGCCGACTTTGGCGGTGACCATCTCCTGCGAGCCGCAGTCGCATACTCGCAGATCTACATCAACCCAGCCATCGAAGCCCTTTATCCCGTCTGTGAAGTAGACGATCAAGGCCAACAACTCAACGGTGCCCACGCCTATATGATCACGTTCGAACCGGACGATTATCCTCCAGCCAAATACTTTTGGTCGCTCACGATCTATCACAAAGCCGGCTTGCTCTATGGCAACGAGCTAGCCCGGTATGCGATCACCGACCGCACCCCCGGATTGGTGGAAGGCGCGGACGGGCGACTTGAAGTATGGATCCAAACTGAGCGCCCTCATGAACCCGAACGCAATTGGTTACCTTGCCCTCCCGGTGATTTCAGGCTGATGCTGCGCCTATATGGACCAGATCAAACCGACTGGGCACCCCCTCTGGTAACGCCCCGTGTAGCTCAATGATCGGCACTCCGCGCGGCGGCTGTCCTCGCGCCACACCGGGCGTACAAGACATCAGTGACGGGCCGCTTCCAAGAGCACATTGCGATCGCCAGGTGGATCGACCCTGAGCTCGCGATTGCATCTGCCGGCGGCTACTCGGTGATAGGTAGCAGTGGGATTCGCGTTACGTTCTGTCACTGGTGACGAAACATGCTGCGCCACACCGATATTTATGTTATGTCAACTAGAGCGCCGTGTCTTGCAACAGACGGCCGATCACCGTAGCTGCGTCGCCGACTTGGCCGCGCCCCGAAGTCGGCCAGCGGCCGATCCGAGCCACACGGGCGGGATCTTCCCGGCCGCACTCCGGGCATCCCGCGCACCAGCCGCGAGCCTGACTGCGGACCCAAACCTGCGCAGGTGGAGTCCGACCGGTTCCCGAAGTCGGAACCCCGCGCCTCGGATACGCTGGAGTACTGGGGTTTTCGTCACAGGCGACTGGAGGTGCGGCGCCACACGGTTGCCGGCGGCTCGTACCAACGCTGACCACCGTCGCGATCGATCAGGTGTCGTCCCATTCGAGGCCGAGCAGCCGCATCGCATTCCCCAGTTCGGGATCGTCCGGCCTGACGGGAGCAGACTCGAGTGCGGTGAGGTGGGGGCTGATCGGTGGGTCGCCGGGGTGTTCGTAGATCGCCCACAGGCGCAGCCCGTCGCCGTGCCGGGAGTCGAACTCCACCCCGGTGACCGGCTGGCCGTCCGGGTCGGTGAGGGTGTTGATCCACTGCGAGATGGCCTGCGTGAGTGCGCGTGGGCGACCGTCGCGGATCGCGGCCCCGTCCAGGTCGTCGAGTCCGTGCCGGATCGCGGCGGCCCGGAACCCGGCCCGCAGGGTGGCCAGGGTCTCCGGGTGTCCGGGCAGGGCGAACCATCCCGTCACCGCGCCCCGGACGGCGAGGCGCGGGGTGCACCAGGACCGCGGCACCAGCCCCAGCGGGAGGCTCGGGAACGCGGCCTCGTCCTCGTCGTCGACGACGATGTCGTCGAGTTCTGCGGTCATCTGCGGGCTCGGTCGGGCGAACGCAAGAACTTCGAGGAAGCACGCAAGTCGGCTGGCGCCGGTGTAGAGGGTGCGCCACACCCCGTTCGGGTCGTCCCACCGGCCGGTGAACCGCCCATCGGTGGCGTACTCCCACGGTGTCCACTCCCACGGCGACGGGGCGAAGCCGACCCGTTACACCTCGGTGCCGTGGCGGTGGGCACAACACACCGGCCCGCGTGCGGTGTGAACGGGGGCGGAGGCGGGGTCGCTCATCCGACGGCAGCGAACTGCCGGGCCGCGGCGAGCACCTGAGGTCCGATGTCGGCGAGTTCCCCCTCGCGCAGCAGCAGCGCCGGTGCCCGGTCGTCGAGGATCGGGTTCAGGCCCTGGAACCAGGCCTGCGCCACCGCCGGGGTGTCGCGGGCGGTGATCAACCGGGCGGCGCGGTAGGCGATCCGTAGCCGTTCGACGTCGGTGTCGTTGCCGATGGTCCGGGTTCCGTCCGCCCACTGCCGCACCGCGCGGGTTTCCTTGACCCGGCCCAGGTACGCGACCAGCTTGGCGCCGAGCAGCTCGCGCAGGGCGGTGACCAGCTCCGGCTGGCTCATCCGGGCGGCCTCGTTGTACGCGGCGAGATCCGGTCGCGGGTGTGCGGTTGTCATGGCAGATCCACCTCCTGATCCCAGGATAAATCACAACCGACATCCCCACCACCGTCAACTCGACTCACTGCGCGGGCAGCAAGCGAGGCCCCACCGGGTACGCCGTCTCCGCGACGCACAGGCGGGGGCTCGTCGGCGTCGTATCGGTCTCGGCGGTCGCGCAGCCGTGCGACGTCGGGTCGTTGCCAATGACGAATCGGCACGTGTCGGATACCCACCCATCCTCCCCGGTAACAGCACGGAACCAGGCAGGAGACCGGCCGATGACACCAGCCACCGGCGCTGTCCCACCGCTTCCCGGAAGGCCCTCCCCTACTCCTCCCCGGCGCTCGAACAGCTGGTCCTGATCGGGTGCGCCGCAGCCGATCCGGGTGTCTGAACGGGGATCCGCGCCGTCGAGGGCGCCGAATCATCCCTCATCCTGTGGTAACTATGCCGTCGTGGCGTCACAGCGTTATGGCGCTATAACACGTGCTGCCGGGTTAGTTGGCTGATTGCCAGCGGTCCCTGCCATCGGAACCCGGCGCGCACACCATCGGGACACCCTTCTTGGAGACGCCGGTCCCACCGGAGCAGAACGAGCCCGGATTCACCGCTTTCGGACCCGACGCTGCAGGCGGGGTATACGCGGGGGCCGGCGGGGGTACATACGCGGGCGTCGTGGCATTCCCGCGACATCCACTGCGCCTCGTCGCAGACCAGCACCCGAAATCGTTCGGAGAGCACGTCCTTGAGCAGCCGGTCGAATTCGATCGGCTCCAGTGGCGGTGCGCCACCGATCGCGAGGGCGTCGAAGAGGGTGTGGCGAATGTCGCGCGGCGTCGGTCGGGCCCGGAACAAGCGGATCCGTACCCCGGCCCCGACCAGCCCGACCATCCACTCGGCGATGTAGTACCTGTTGCGGCCGAACGCGTCGCCCTTGGTGGTGATCTTGCGGTTGCGGCGGTCGTCTTCGAGGGTGAACATCCACAACCGGGTCTCGTCGGCGTCGTGGATCGGGGTCGGATCGCCGTCCCAGGACTGCATCGGAGTCCGATCACCGAGCTCACCGATGCTGTGCTCGGTGTTCCACCACTGCACCCACGCCAGCACCTCGCCGGTGAACGCCTCGAACGACAGGGCGGGCTGACCGGGATCGACCGGGGCGCCGCTGATCCGGGTCTGCCCATAATGATCCTGAGCTGCGGAGATGCCGAGGTGAGGGCGTCTTACCGACATGAAATCTGGAAACCGAACTGCTGTCCGCATGGGGCTCAATCACGGTCCGAGTGCAGCGTTGTGCGGGGTGAGGATCGCACCCAACAGGTAGTGCCCATCGGCGGAGTCGAGCGCGATCACGCCTCCGACGGCGGTGACGGCGGGGTGAGTGTGTATGGCCGGGTCATCGGCCAGCATCCAGGCGACAGTGTTCTCGTCGTGCCGTGGCCGGTATTGCACGCCATCGACATCGGGGTTCGCGGCGAGGATCGCGGCGACCCATCGGCGGGTGTGCAGATACCCGGAGGGGTCGCACTTGGACAACCAGGCGCCGGCGTTGATCCGGGACGCCCCGGTCCCGGTCAGATCCACGACCTTCACCGTGCGGGTGGTCCGCACTTCACTGAGGACCCGGCCGGCGATCTTCGCCCGCGGGATCAGCCGCGGGGACTGGTCGACAGGAAGGTTGCGGCAGAGCGTCTCGGCGACCGCCGCAGCGGGGCTGTCACCGAGGTACAGGTACGCGTAGGAGCCGTCGAGACTGTCGAACCGGCCCCCAACCCTGACGCGGGGCCGGGCGGTGGGGTTCAACTCCGCGGCGCCGCGGGCGGCGCTGTGGATGCGCCACAGCGAGGTATCGGTGGGAATGGTGGTGATCAGGGCAGCAGGCAACGGTGTGGGTGGATCCGGGTAGGTCACGCGGGTTCAGTCCTGCGTCAGGTCGTCGGCCATGTCCCGCAGATCCTGCTCGTGCCCACCGTCGGCGGCCAGGGCGGCCGGGGATCGTGGGTCGTTGGCGAAGTCGGTCGGGCTGAGCCACCAGGACGCCACACCCCACGGGTCGTCCTTCGCGCCGAGGGCCCGGTTGATCTCGGCGACGATCGGGCGGACCTGCCGACGTTCGGCGTCGAACTGGAAGGCGGGGTAGAGCTTGTGCCCCGATACCGGCAGGGCGATCACCGTGCCGGCTGCCGACAGGCGGCTGGCAGTGTTGCGGCTGGTGGCCGCCTTCCCCAGGACACGGCTGACGGCGGTGGAGTCGAGCATCTCGTGCTGGTCGACGATCGAGTTCAGCACGGACGCGACGATCCGCGTGCGGGCCACCGCCGCGGCGGCCGGGTTGGCAACCGCACGCTCCTGTTGACGTGCCAGCGCGGGGCTCATCGACAGCAACGCCGTCACATCGTCACGGACAGGACGCAGGGCCGGCCGACGGGAGAACTCCTCAACCAACAGCTCCACGAGGTCCGGATCCGACAAGGCATGGATCGAGTCGCGGGCACGATCACGGTCGACGAGCATGTCCACCACCTCCATTTGTGCCAATAGCGTACCGCGTACCGCGCGTGTCGCGATAGAGGCGTGCGGAGGGCCTCGACACTCGCCCTCTCAACGCCGATACTGCGCCCCCTCAGCCGGTCCGGAACATGCGCCCCACCCTGCCGCGCCAGCATGAATCGGCATTCGCACTCAGCGAACATCGCGGGAACCGCCTCGGCCCCGCAGACAACAACGAGCCTTCGCTCGACAATCGAGCCAGCACCGTCCGCCCGTCGGGCCTCGGCGAATGTCCACGGCCACGGAGTCCGGCGGTCGACGCACTTCAGCGGCCGGCTTAGGGGCATGAAATTACTTAGCAAAAAGAGTTAGCACTCCCACGACACGAGTGCTAAATTTCTTATGGGGTCTTCGTCACAAGCGGAGACCCTCGACCGAGTCGCAACCCTCGACCACCGAAACGGCTTCGACAACACCGTTCCCGTTGCGCCCGAACAGGTCTTGACGACGCTTCCGGTCTCGTCAATCCTATGTGCCCCGTCGACCCGACTCGTCAACCGTGAGAAGGAGGATCATGACCGCCGCCGTCCCCGACAGCCCCGGTGCCGACCACCGCATGTGTTCCTCCCTCGAAGACACTGGGATACGGAAACAGCATGAGTCGCGGTTGCCCGCCATGTCGATCGCCCTCGGAGCGCTGTCCGTGGCGTCGTTCTGGGTGGTCGGACTCGGCTTCGCCTTGGGGGTGGCCGCGGTGGTCTGCGGCGCCGTCGCTACGTCGCGGTCCGCAGTAGCGGACGACGAGGCGGCATCGTTGCGGGCCCTGCTGGGTGTCGTTGCCGGCGCCGCGGGGATCACCGTCTCCGCGATCGCTCTGTTCCCCGTGCTGGCGCAGTTGTAAACCGCGAACACGACATCGTCATTCTTGGTCGCCATCCGGGCCTACCACACCACACCGGCACCGCTGCCCCTCTCGACCACATGTCGACGGCAGGGTGCGGGTGCTGTCGTCAACGACCTGTATGTCAGCGCCATCGCCCCCGGGACACCGTGTTCGATTTTCCTCGCTTACGGCCTGTCAATGGACACGAGGAAGCCCGGGCCGGCATCCGTGCCAACCAAATGGTGGCCACACGTCAGCTAGCGTTCACCGACGGTCACTGACCTGGTCGACGAGACCACACACCAACGCGATATCGGCGTCGAGGGCGGCACCCGTCAGGACTGAACGTGAGCTCGCCGGCGCCGATGCCCGCGCTTTACGTGCCCCCACCGCCGCCGGGGTATGGCATTGGCGGCCGCCGCCTATCGTCAAAGTTATGTCGTGGTGACGTCGGGTGGGTCGGGAAGATCGACGTCGAGAACGAAGTCGAGCCAGATGATCGCGTCGGCCAGAGTGTCCACGCGCAGGGTGGTGTCGAATTGTTGTTCGGCGATGGCGAGTAACCGTTCCCCGGCCGCGACTTCTTCGGCGAGGAAGGCCGCTACCGTCTGCAGCACCCAACGCTCCGATGCCGCCAGGTCGTCGACGTCGACATGCGTCCCGTCCGTGAAGTGAAGGTCGAGGACGAACCGCTCCCCGGGCCCCGCGGCGCCCAGACGAGCGGTGATTACGCCGACGATGGCATCGACGACCCAGGCCAGCACATCTCCGTAGTCCGGCTGACCGTCGGTCGGCTGCGGTTCGGCGCACACTCGGGAGATCTCCCGCGAGAACAGGGTGGCGTCACGGTCACCGACCAGTTTCATCAGTCGACCACCCAAAGCTGCAGCCGACGGGCTGTGGGGACGACCTGCCTTCGATCCCATACCCAAGAGTGCCCGATCCCGGGCACCAACACCCAGTCGAGTCAACGTGCACGCTTACTGGCCCGAAACGGGTCGTGCCGAGCCGGCTCACCGGTTCAAACAGCAAGTCGGGTCAGCCGCCAGCCACGGCGTGCGGCGATGAAACCCGACACGGCCCCGAGAAGTGCACTGAGAATCAGGCCGGCAGCGAGAAACGGCATCGGATCCACCGAGTCCATGTGCGCGGCGCTTCCTCCGGCGCCGAGTGTTTCGTAGCTGCCCACGTAGAAGTGCACCGGGTACGAGAGCCACCAGGAGAACAGGCCGATACACACCAGGCCCGCACCGAGACCGAGGGCCGTTCCGATCAATGTCAGTGTCCGCACACGTTCAACGTCGCAAACGCCGGCTGTGCTGTTACCGCGGCCGCCCTCAGGGGATGATCCTCCGGGCCCGGAGGTCGCGGAAGATGTCGAGGAACATCTGCTCGGTCTCGACGTAACGGTGGAAACCCAACCTGCGCGCCTTGGACCCGTCGGCGATGACGTCATAGTCCCAGCCGAAGACGAAGTCACCGAACGCCCACGATGAGACATCCTCGTACGGCGTGGGTTTCAGCCCGTGCTTCGCGACTAGGTCCTTCCACACCGGCTCCTTGTCCGCCATGACGACGTCCATTGACATCGGCAGCGGCGGCGCGACGTCCAGTTCGAAGAAGTCCGCGATCTTCGGCAGCATCTCTTCCCAGCGGAACAGGTCGCCGTTGTTGATGTTGAACGCCTGATTGGCGCACTCGGGCGTGGTCGCGGCCCAGACGGTGGCCTCCGCCAGCAGTCCTGCGTCGGTCATCTCGATCAGACTCGTGTACGCGCCGGGCTTACCCGGAAACCGCAGCGGCACTCCGAGTTCCTTCGACATCGTGGCGTAAACCGCAATCACCAGCGCGAGGTTCATCGGGTTTCCCAGCGCGAACCCGCATACGACCGACGGACGGATCGCGGACCACGTCCAGCGCTTGCCGCGCTGGCGGTCCTCGAGGAACTGCTGCTGATCCACGTTGAACTCGGGCGGCATGTGCGGCGGGTCGCTCTCGCGCGCCGGCGTCTTGAACGGCCCGAGGTGGGCGCCGTAGACCTTGTAGCCCTGCATCAGGCTGACGTGCTCGAGTCCCGCAGCCATCGGTTCGAGCGCATTCACGGTGTTGACCAGCATCGCGACGTTGGGCGCAACGAGCTCCGCCCACGACGGGCGGTCCTGGTAGGCAGCGTAGAAGATGTGGGTCACGTCGCGCAGTTCGCCCAGCTTGTCGGCGGCGTCGCGCTCGTCGAGCAGATCGACCGCGATGTGCCGCACCCGGTCGGTGTCGAGTCCGCCCCGTCGCGACAGTCCGACGACGTCCCACTCCCCTGTCGCCTCGAGATGGTCGATCAGATTGCCGCCGATCACCCCGCGCGCACCGACGACCACTGCCACTCTGCGCTTCGTCATCACTCACTCCTATCGGTATATCGCGAAGTTGCGATATACCGAGTCAAGCACACATATCGGAAAATTGCGATATAGCGGTACGATGGACAACGTGAGTGAACATCCGGACCCGACCGACCTGGCCTTGGTCTTCAAAGCGCTGTCGAACCCGACCCGCGTGCGCATCCTGCAGTGGCTGAAGGAGCCGGACACCTTTCCCCCGCAGCTCGAACCAGCCGAAGAGGTGGGCGTGTGCCTGAAACACATCCAGGCGAGGGCCGAGGTTTCGCAGTCGACGGCCTCGCAGTACATGGCCGCCCTGCAGAGCGCCGGACTGGTCACGAGCCATCGGATCGGCCAGTGGACCCACTACCGCCGCGACGAGGAGACGATCGCCCGACTGGCCGACCACATCCGCACCGAACTCTGAACGCCGCCTTCACGTCGATTCGACACTAGTAGGGAATGAGGTCGACTTCGGTCCTGGTTCGCCGAGACGGAGTCGGGGGCGAGGGTCGCCGCCGGTGCTGGGTAGTGTCCGGAGCATGCCCCGCTACACGACGACCTTGCACAACCGCGCGGCCCCCGACGCGCCGGCGTCCATCAGCCGGCACGTGCCGTTCCACGTCGCGCACGAGGCGGCCGCCGCAGCGTGGGTTCGAGCGCTCCGTGAGGCGTGCGGCGATCTCCTCGACCCGGTCACGCAGACCGCCGTCGTCAACGTCGTCAGCAACTTCGGCCGCGAACTGTTCACGGAGGAGGCGTACGTTGACGTCACCCTGGCCCGGATCGGCACCACGTCGCTCACCCTGCAGATCGGGATCGAGCAGGACGGCACGCAGGCCGCCGAGGTGACCGCCACACTCGTTCAGCTCGATTCGAGCCGTCGTGGTTCGGCGCCTTGGTCACCGGCTCAGGTTGCAGCTCTGGAGACGCTGAGCACCGCACCGGTCACACCTTCGCGATGACGTCGGTTTCCCCATCGCCGCGTTTCGAGAGCGCCTGAACTGGGCATTTCTGCACCATGAGTATCGAAGACGGCCCCGGCGACACGCTGAGTCCCAGCGAAAGCCTCGACTCCGACGATGTGCGCAACAACGACGGAGACGATGTGGTCGATCCTCCCGACGGCTGGAGTGAGGCCGACAAATTCGGTACCACGGCGCGGGAGGAGCGCGAGGGCGAGTCGCTGGACGAGAAGCTGGCCGAGGAGGAGCCCGACGTCGCGTTCGAGGAGCAACTCGACATTCCGATTGCCGAGCTGCCCGACGATCAGCTGTCCGAGGATGTCGACCGCATCATCGACGGGGAGGACGACATCGTGATCCCGGTGCTGGGCACCAAGCATGCCGATGTGGTGGAGGGTGTCATCGTCGAGGATTCGCGCACTGACCGGGGACAGATCGACGGCGCCGCGGAGGATGGCGACTCATTCTTCACCGTCGTCGACTGACTTCAGCGAACCCGGCCGTATCGGAGGTACAGGAAGTCGTCGTGGGTCAGAACGTGCTGGAGTGACAGCGTGCGCGGCGCTGTCAGGGTGGGGCCGGCGGTCGCCTGCTGGGGTTGTGGTCCGGCCAGCCTCGGCGCCACGGTGAGGCACATTTCGTCGACGAGGTCGTGCATGACGAGGTCGTCCAGCAGCGTCGGACCTCCTTCGCACAGAATCCGGCGGAGCCCGCGGTCGCGGAGTGCAGCGATCAGGGAGGGCATCTCGACGGTGTCTTCGCCCGCGACCACGATGTCTGCGGCCTCTTCGAGTGCTGCGCCGCGCTCGGTCGCAGTTCTCTGCGAGGTGATGACGAGCGGCCGCACGTCCCCGGTGAACAACGGCGTGTCGAGCGGAATGTTTCCGGTGCGAGTCACGACGGCGATCGGCGGTGGTGCGTCCTGGCCCCATCGTTCGAGCCGATAGCGCGACTGCTCCTCGGTGAGCACCGCCGGTCCGTAGCGTTCTGCCCGGATGGTTCCGGCTCCGACGAGAACCACGTCGGCGTAGGTGCGCAGGGCGCGCAGAAGTTGGTGATCCACCGCATCCGACAGCGGCCGGACCCGGCCGTCGAAAGCAGCGGCGCCGTCCAGGCTGGCCACCATGTTCACCCGGACTCCGTCGGGTGGGTCGCGGTAGAACTCCTCGGCCGACACCTCGTCCGTGCCCATGTTCAGTGTGCGCATGGTCGGCATCATGCCTCATGTCCGGGTTCGAGGTCCCGCACGTCCGAGAAGGTGATCAGTTCACCCAGATCGTCCGGCGCCGAGCCGCTTTCGGGTGCGAGGAGGAACGCGACATGATCGCCGAGCTGGAGGCGTTCGAGGATTCGGCCGCTGAACCAGGCCGCGGAGTCGGCGAGGATCGGCAGCCCGTGGGGGCCGGTGCGCCACTCGCACTGCGCGAACTTGTCGATCTCGTCACCGGTCTGTTCACCGAAGAGAGTCGCCAGCGCGAGGTGCTCCCGGGTCAGCAGATGGACCGCGAGGTGTTCGGCGTTCACCGCGACCCCGTAGGTGTGGTTCTTGTTCGACAACCCCACCAAGAATCGCGGCGGGTTGATGCTGACCTGCGACGCAAACCCGACCAAGCACCCCGACCGCTGCTCTTCCCAGCGGGTGGTGACCACGAACATCGGATAGTTCAGCAACGCGACGACATCCTCGAACGCCTGTCCGGCGTCGTGCTGCGTCGTATCGGAATTCCCGTTAGGCGGCATTTACCCTGTCTAACAGATTGGGGCGGAAGCTACGCAGGCCGCCGTCCTTCGGAACGCCGGTTCAGGGCATAGAATAGGCCTCGCCGCACTCGCAGCCGTCACCTGAAAGGCCCCCACGATTACTCATTCTTCTGCTCCGCACGATGTTTACCTGGTTCCACCCGAGCAGGAGAGCGGCGACGCCGTCGCTCACGTTTCCGCCGCGGCACAGTCCAGGTTGGAACACCGACCCGATGTTGTGCGGGTCAAGGGTCGCTTCGCGCTGACCATCACCACCACGACGCCGCACGAGGCGATGGTGGAGGATCTGCTGTTCATCCGCGGCGTGCTGGACGGCGCGGGCATCGACTATCTGCTGGTGCGGGGCAACGACGAACGTCCGGTGATCGCGGTCGACTGGGCTTTGCGTAAGCAGTTGCGCACCGCCCTCGTGGCCGCGTGCCGGAACCGCCCGTTCTACTCGAAAACCGTCGATTCGGGGCGTGGTTCGGCCGTTCTCGTCGCCGACGGCGCCCTGTCCGCGAACTCGAAGGCGCGGATCTTCCGGCTGTTCCGTCCGCGGGTGCACGTGGCGAGCGGCCTGAGCTACGGGGCGGCGACGGGTGTGCAGATCGAACTGTGGAAGTTTGCCGCCGACGAGATCGTACTTCCCATGGAGAATTCGCTGACCCGCCACATCGTGCGGCCGGAAGAAGCGGTCCGCGGCACCGTCGAGCGGTTCGGTCGGGTGTGGCCGACGATCGAGAACATGTTCGCCGACCACGCCTCCGACATCAACTTCGACATCGATCTGGTGTTCTCGTGGGTGGACGGATCGTCCAAAGAGTTTCAGGCGCAACGTGCCAAGCGGATGCAGAACTATGTGGTGGGCGAGGGCGACGACTCAGAGGCCCGGTTCCGGCAGATCAACGAACTGAAGTATGCGCTGCGCTCGGTCCACATGTACGCGCCGTGGATTCGCCGCATCTTCGTCGCCACCGATTCCGATCGTCCGGCGTGGCTGGCCGATGACCCCCGCGTCACCTTCGTGCCCAGCGAGGAATTCTTCGCAGATCCGTCGGTGCTGCCCACCCACAACTCGCAGGCGGTGGAGTGCCAGCTGCACCACATCCCCGACCTGTCGGAGCACTTCCTGTATTCCAACGACGACATGTTCTTCGGCCGCCCCGTCGGACCGGAGATGTTTTTCTCCCCCGGCGGGATCAGCATGTTCATCGAGGCGACCACCCGAATCGGGCTGGGCCACAACGACGAACAACGCAGTGGTTTCGAGAATGCAGCCCGCGTCAACAGGCGGTTGCTGCAGAACCGCTTCGGGGTCACCACTACCCGGCACCTCGAACATGCCGCCACCCCGCTCCGCCGGAGCGTGCTCGAGGAGATGGAGAAGGAGTTCCCCGACGAGTTCGCCGCCACCGCGGCCAGCACCTTCCGCGCCAGCTCCAACATCTCGGTGACCAACTCGCTGTATCACTACTACGCGTTGATGAGCGGGCGCGCGGTGGTGCAGACGTCGGCGCGCGTGAAGTACGTCGACACCACCGTCAAGGCGGGACTGCGCGACATGGATTCGCTGCTCGCCAAGCGGTCCATGGACTTCTTCTGCCTCAACGACGGCAGCGCACCGGAGATCGACCTGGAATTGCGCACCAAGAGGGTCACCGATTTCCTGGAAAGCTACTTCCCCATCCCGGCGCCGTGGGAGACCGGGGCTTGAGCGACCGCCCCCCGGGGAGGCTCCGTCAGACCGCGGGGATCGAGTCTCCTGGCCGCTCACCCTCGTCGTAGACGGTGGCGGGTGGGCCGATGATCTGCGGGTCGGGCGTGCCCACCACTTTCTCGTCCTTGCCGGTGTAGTCGAACTTGTGGAGCACCCACCGGATCGCCTCGATGCGGGCCCGCTTCTTGTCGTTCGACTTCACGACGGTCCACGGCGCGTGCGGGGTGTCGGTGTAGAAGAGCATGGCCTCTTTCGCCTCGGTGTAGGCGTCCCATTTGTCGAGGCTCGCGAGGTCGGTGGGTGAGAGCTTCCACTGCTTGACGGGGTCGGTGCTGCGGGCCACGAACCGGGCGTGCTGCTCTTCCCTGCCCACCGAGAACCAGAATTTCAGGACGCGGATGCCCGACTGCACCAGCATCCGTTCGAACTCGGGGGCCGACCGGGTGAATTCCAGATACTCGTTGGGGGTGCAGTACCCCATGACGCGTTCGACGCCGGCGCGGTTGTACCAGGACCGGTCCATCAGGACGATCTCACCGCCCGCCGGGAGGTGCTGGACATACCGCTGGAAGTACCACTGAGTGCGCTCGCGTTCGGTGGGCTTCTCGAGCGCCACCACCCGCGCACCACGAGGGTTGAGGTGTTCGGTGAACCGTTTGATCGCGCCACCCTTACCGGCTGCGTCGCGGCCCTCGAAGAGGATGACTACTTTCTCGCCGTTCTCCTTCACCCAGGCCTGAAATTTGAGCAGTTCGATCTGCAGCTTGCGTTTGCGGGCCTCGTACTGGCGGCGCGTCATCTTTTCGTCGTACGGGTATCCGTGCTTCCACGGCTCGTCCACTTCGGCGATGCCCCGCTTGCGGCCGGACTTGCGCAGCAGTTCACCGATCTCGTCGATCTCCGGCGTCACATCGATGTCGTTGCCCCCGGCGGCTTCGAATCGGTTGGAATCGTGCAGCTCGTCCACAGTGAAAGGCTACCGCCCTGGCGGCTCACCGGCGCAGCTCATGAGATCGTAGAACGTCCATCCCTCCGGCAGAGAGCGTCCAGCATGAGCATCGACCACATCGTTCCTGCACTCGGCGCCGACACTCTCACGGAGCTCCGGTCGGTCCTCGCCGCACTTGCCGGCGATGCCACTCCCACGGTGACCGTCGACCGCGTCGAACTACCCGCCCCCATCCGCGATGCCGTCGTCCAACTGCTCGCGCTGCTCGGCGAGGGCCAGAGCCTCGCGCTCGGCACGGTGGCGGATCTGCTCACCACCTCGCAGGCGGCGGAGGTTCTCGGTGTCTCGGACACGTATGTGCGCCGGCTCGCCGATTCGGGGGCGCTGCCCATCGAGATGCGCGGCACCCATCGCCGGTTCCGGCTCTCCGACGTGTTGGCGCACCGGGAGCAGTTTCCGCGTCGGAGCTGACTACACCCGAACAGTCGGGCGCTGGATGAAGTCCTCCCCGGCATCCGGGATGCGCACACCCTTGTCGGCGAGCCGGCGCGCGGTCTCGTCGGCGGTGACGTATTCGCCGACGGTGTCGTAGGAGCCCAGCGGGACCACGGAGTGGACGATGGTTTCCGGGTAGACGTGCACCAGGTTGAAGCCCTGCGCACCGTCCTGCCCGCGCAGCGCACCCGCCGGAACGTTGAGGTCCTGGGTGTAGCAGGTGGCGGAGGCGACGGAGACGGGGATGCCCGCGAAGGTGGCCGTCGTGGAGTAGTGCAGGTGCCCGGCGAGGATGGCCCGGACGTCGCTGTCGCGGAGCACATCGGCGAGTCGCGGCTGGTCACGCAGCTCCACCAGGACCGACAGGTCGAGGACGCACGGAACCGGCGGGTGATGCAGCGCCAGGATGGTGCCGTGCGGCGCGGGAACGGCCAGCTCCGCCGCGAGCCAATCCAGCTGGTCCTGCTCGATTTCGCCGTGGTGGTGTCCGAGGACGGTGGTGTCGAGGGTGATGATGCGCAGGCCGTCGACGTCGTAGGCGTGGTCGATCGGCGCGTACGACGGCTCCTCCCGGAGCAGTGCGGTCCGGAAATGACCGCGGTCGTCGTGGTTGCCCATCGCCCAGATCACCTGCGCACCGAGCGACTCCGCGACGGGTTCCACGATGTCGCGCAGTTTCTCGTAGGCGCCCGGCTCACCTTTGTCGGTGAGATCGCCGGTGAACACCAGAGCGTCCGGTGCGGCGTGGGATGCCTCCACCTCGGCGAAGATCTGGCGCAGTTTGGCTTCGCTGTCGACGGCCCCGTAGAGCAGGGTTTCGTCGACCAGATGCGTGTCGCTGAGATGGAGCACGAAGTGCGACGGCCGTGGATACTCGGCCGTACGTAGGTCGGCTGCCTCGGTACCGTTGATCGGTCTCTCGCTTCCGCTCGCCCGGAGGGACAGGAGCCAGGCGGACTCCCGCTGGGTATTCACACTAGACAAGTGCGTGCAGGCAACGTCGAGGGGCACGCCGGACGGACGCCGGGTGAACGTGGCACGACGATCCCGCGTACCGGTTGGCGCAGAAGAAATCCGGCTGATCGACTGCCCGCCCACCGCGGTTGAGGAAGCGTTCTCTATCGTGATCGACGTCATATTATTTGGATCGATTTCGAGGAGACCAGATGCCGATCACCGCAACACTGGAACTGAAGTTCAAGCCGGAGTCCGTGGACGCTGCCCGTGACATCTTCAACCGCGAGCTGAAGGCCACCCGCGCGTTCGACGGCTGCCTGGGCGTCGAGGTGCTCGTCGACGCCGCCGACCCTGCCCGCTGGCTGCTGATCGAGAAGTGGGAGTCGGAGGAGCACGACGCCGCCTACCGCACCTTCCGCGCGGGACCGGGCGCCATCACCGACCTCGGACCTCTGCTGGCCGGCGCACCGGTCCTCACGAAGTACACGGTCGACGACAGCGTCTAGATCCCGATCCCGCGGGTCGTCGAACTGGAGTGCCGATCAGGCAGCGTTCTCCAGGTCGACGATCAGGGTGGGGCCCGTCGCGGCCTGCACGTCGTCGACGGTCACCCCGGGCGCGAGTTCACGCAGGGCCAGGGTGCCGTCGCCGAGTACGTCGATCACGGCCAGGTTGGTGATGATCCGGTTCACGACTCCCTGGCCGGTGAGCGGCAGGGTGCACGCGTCGACGATCTTGGGGTTGCCGTCGCGGTCGGTGTGTTCCATCACGACGATGACCCGTTCGGCGCCGTGCACCAGGTCCATCGCCCCGCCCATTCCCTTGACCATCTTGCCGGGGACCATCCAGTTGGCGAGGTCGCCGGTGCGCGACACCTGCATTCCGCCGAGTACCGCCGTGTCGATGTGGCCGCCGCGGATCATGCCGAAGGACAACGCCGAATCGAAGAAGGCGGCACCGGAATTGACGGTCACGGTCTCCTTGCCGGCGTTGATCAGGTTGGCGTCGACGGCCTCCTCGGTGGGGTACGGGCCGGTGCCGAGGATCCCGTTCTCCGAGTGCAGGATTACCCGCACGTCGTCGTTGAGGTAGCCGGGGATGAGGGTCGGCAGCCCGATGCCGAGGTTGACGTATTCGCCGTCGATCATGTCGGCGGCGGCGCGCTGCGCCATCTGATCGCGGTTCCAGCCGGTGGCAGCAAGTGTGGTCACGAGGGGCGTCCTTCCGCGCGCACGGTGCGCTTTTCGATTCGCTTGTTCTGGGGTCCGGTGTGCACGATCCGCTGGACGAACACTCCCGGCAGGTGCACGTGTGCCGGGTCGATCTCGCCGGGTTCGACGAGGGTCTCCACCTGGGCGATGGTCACCTTGCCCGCCATCGCGGCTAGGGGGTTGAAGTTCATGGCCGTCTTGTCGAAGACGAGGTTGCCGTCGGTGTCGCCGATCGCGGCGTGGACCAGCGCGAAGTCGGCGTTGATCGCCTCTTCCAGCACGTACCGCTTGGTCCCGAAGACGCGGGTCTCCTTGGGCGGTGACGCGATGGCGACGGAACCGTCGTGGCCGTAACGCCAGGGCATGCCGCCGTCCGAGATGGGGGTGCCGACACCGGCCGGGGTGAAGAAGGCGGGGACGCCTGCGCCGCCGGCCCGCAGCCGCTCGGCGAGGGTGCCCTGCGGGGTCAACTCCACTTCGAGTTCCCCGGCCAGGTACTGCCGGGCGAACTCCTTGTTCTCCCCCACATACGACGCGGTGACGCGGCGAATCCGGCCCGCCGACAAAAGGATTCCGAGCCCGTGGTCGTCCACTCCGCAGTTGTTGGAGAACACTTCGAGCTCGTCGACGCCCGCTTCCTCGAGGGCGGCGATGAGCGCGTCGGGGATGCCGCAGAGCCCGAACCCTCCTACCGCCAGTGACGAGCCGCTGGTGATGCCCGCGACCGCCGCTGCCGCGGACTCGGAAACCTTTCCTGTCATCGTGTCTCCCTTCGCTACCGCTCGACCTCCGAGCCGGTGTTGACATCTGTGCGTTCATCCATCAGACGCTGAGTGTCACGACTGGCGGGCTTCACTGACCGCCGTCGTGAACGCGTAAGCCCTAGTAGAGCGTGCTCTTCCTCACGTTTCAAGGAGTTCGGCAAGGTTGTTCACAGCCTGGACACCGGAGCGCCGAGCGTTCACTGAGTGAACGCTATGATGGCCTCATGACGGAGGAGACACGCGGACCGCACGTGGTCGGACGGGTGGGTGCGCTGCTGCGGGCGGTCGGAGCACACGAACCCGCCGGCGCGTCCACCACGGTGCTCGGGCGCGCCGCCGGACTGGCCCGTCCTACCGCGCACCGCTTGCTGTCTTCGCTGGCCGACGAGGGCCTCCTCGACCGCGACGCGAGGACGGGCCGGTGGACCCTCGGCCCGGAGCTGTATCTGCTGGGCGCGGCGGCCGCGACCCGCTACGACATCACCCGGCACGCCCGCGGCGTCCTCGACCGACTGGCCCGCGACACCGGGGAGAGCGCCTTCCTCTCGGCGCGGCGCGGCGACGAAACGGTGTGCATCGCCGCCGAGGACGGCAGCTTCCCCCTCCGCTCCCACGTCCTCCACGAGGGCATCCGCTTTCCGCTCGGCGTCGCCTCCGCGGGACTGGCGATTCTGGCGCATCTCCCCGACCGCGACATCGACGAGTACCTGGCGCGCACCGACCTCTCCGCACGCTGGGGCGAGAACCACAGCACGGACGCACTCCGCGAACGCATAGCCCTCACCCGCCACACCGGGTACGCGGTCAACCCCGGTCTGATCGTCGAGGGAAGCTGGGGCATGGGTGCGGCGGTGTTCGACCGGGACGGCCGGCCGGCGTGGGCGCTGAGCCTCACCGGCGTCGAGACCCGCTTCCGCCCCGAACGCCATCCCGAACTCGGCACCCTCCTCCTCGAGCAGGCGCACGTCCTCTCGCAACTACTGCAGTCGCGGGCGTGAGTCAGTTCAGTTGCGCAGCGGGTGCGCTACAGGTTCCGGTCGCGTCATGGCCCGCATCGGGTCGACGTCGGGTCTGGCCTCCAGTTGCGACGGTTCGCCCGGCTGTGCCTTGTCCTGCCCGTCGGCAGTCGGGGTGGTGAGGAACGGGCGAACCAGGTCGAGCGGCAATGGAAAGACGATTGTCGAGTTGTTGTCGCCTCCCATCTCCCCCAGCGTCTGCAGGTAGCGCAGCTGCAGGGTGGTGGGGTTGCGGCTGATCACGTCGGCGGCCTCGGCGAGCTTGGCAGACGCCTGGAATTCGGCCTCGGCGTTGATCACCTTGGCGCGGCGTTCGCGTTCGGCCTCGGCCTGCCGGGCAATGGCCCGCTGCATGTTGGTGGGGATCTCGACGTCCTTGATTTCGACGGTGGTGACCTTCACGCCCCACGGTTCGGTCTGCTGGTCGATCACCTGCTGCAGGTCTTCGTTGAGCCGTTCGCGCTCGGACAGCAGGGCGTCGAGGTCGGCCTTGCCCAGGATCGAGCGGAGCGTGGTCTGCGCGATCTGCGAAGTGGCGGAAAGGAAGTCCTCCACTTCGACGATGGCCCGGTCTGCGTCGATCACCCGGAAGTAGGTGACGGCGGTGACCTTGGCAGGCACGTTGTCGCGGGTGATCACTTCCTGCACCGGGATCTTGAGTGTGACGGTCCGCAGGCTGACGCGTTCCATGCGGTCGATGGCCGGGATCAGCAGCACCAGGCCCGGACCCTTAAGGTCGATCAGCCGGCCCAGCCGGAACACGACGCCCCGCTCGTATTCGCGGAGCACCCGGATGGAGCTGCTCGCCAGCATGGCGAGCAGGATGATGACGACGCACAGGATGACGACGAGTTCGGTCATAACAGCTCCCACGGTTCGCGGCGGCGCACGGTGAGGGTGAGGCCGCGGATCTGTTCGACGACGACGGCGTCACCGGCGGTCGGTTCCTCGTCGTCGCCGAATTGGGTCTGCGCTTTCCACAGTCCCCCGGCCGTTTCCACCTGTCCTTGTCGCCCGGCCCAGCTTCGAACCGTGGCGTCGGTGCCGATCAGCGATTGCGGGCCCGAGCGGACGGGAATGCGCCGCGCCGACAATGCCTTCCGGCCGATCACGGCCGCGCTGCCGAGTCCGACCACCGCAACGCCCGCGGCCGCCGGGACGGCGATCATCTGCGCGGTGTCGCTGGACGTGAACAGCAGCCACACCCCCGCTGCGGAGGCCAGGGCACCGAGCCCGCCGAGCACGCCCGCGGTCGGTGCGTGTGCCTCGATCACGATCAGCAGCACACCGAGTATCAGTGCCAGCACACCCAACGCGGCCATTTCGCATCACCCACGATCACGCTTCGCGAGGGCCCGGCCGCATCGCATAGCCACCTGGCGATCGGGCCCTCGGTATCCACGGTATGCGAGCGCGCGGGGTCACGCCACCAGCAATTTCCGGCCCGGATGGCACACTCCTTCTCATGCATACGAGCCCTGTTGTCGTCACAGTCGCCGGCCACGGTGAGGCCACGTTTGCGCCCGAGCGGTGCACGGTCACGGTCGTCGTCCGCATCGAGACGGGCGACGTGGAACGGTCGGTCGGGACGGCCACGGCCACCGTCAGCCGGCTCACCGAGCTGATCAACGCGCAGTTCGACAGCAACCACGGTCCGATCAACTGGTGGTCGCTCGATCAGGTCCGACATTCGCGGCACCGCCCGTACAACAAGGACGGTCTCCAGCTGCCGTATGTGTATAGGGCGGAAGCCGCGCTCGAAGTGAAGTTCAGCCAGCTGGGCGCCGTCGGCGGCTTCGTCGATTCGGTGTCCACGCTCGAAGGGGTGAACGTCGGGAACTTCGACTGGGCGCTCACCAGCAAGAGTCGGGCGGCCCGCATCGTGCAGGTGCGGGAACTCGCCATCCGTGACGCGCAGTCGAAGGCCGAAACCTATGCCCGTAGTCTGGGGCGCAACACCGTTCACCCCGTGGCGATCGCCGACCCCGGCATGCTCGGCGTCGACGCCGGGTCGTCCTATGGCGGTGTCGGGGCCCGCGCCTTCGCCGCCGGCGGGTCGAACGAGGCCATCGCACTCAAGCCGGAGAACATCACACTCAGCGCCGACGTCCACGCGCGGTTCGAGGCATGGTGAGCGAGAATTCGATGCGGGCGTACCGTTCGGGAATGACCAACTTAGATCACGGAGATCCGGGCGACGCCCCCACTGTGCCGCCGCCGCTGGTGGAGGTCGTGAATCCGGCCCGCCCGTCCGCGGCAGAGGAGGCCCGGACGGTGGCGGCCTCGACCAACATCGGCACCCTCGCCAGCCTTACCGCCGACGGTGATCCCTGGGCGTCGTTCGTGACCTACGGTCTGCTGGGCGGCTCCCCCGTGCTGTGCGTGTCGCACATGGCCGAACACGGTCGCAATCTGGCGCACAATCCCCGAGCGAGTATCGCGATCGTCGCACCCAACCCTCCTGCCGATCCGTTGGCCAGCACCCGCATCACCCTCGCCGGATACGTCTATCGCCCGGAAGGCGACGAACTCGCCGCCGCACGCGAGGCGCACCTGGCAGCCATCCCGGCGGCGCACGTCTACATCGACTTCAGCGACTTCGCCCTGTGGGTGCTGCGCGTCCAGCGCTTGCGGTGGGTCGGCGGTTACGGGCGAATGGACTCAGCAACCGCCGAGGCGTATGCGGCGGCATCCCCCGACCCCGTGACCCCACACGCCGGCCGCGCCGTCGAGCACCTCAACGCCGACCACGCCGACGCGCTGCTGTCGATGGCCCAGGCGCTCGGTGGCTTCCCGGACGCCACCACCGCCACCTGTGAGGGCGCCGATCGGTACGGGCTGGACCTGCGCGTCGTCACCCCGCGCGGCGCCGCCATGACGCGAGTCGGGTACGCGGAGCCACTCGACTCCCCCGACCAGTTGCGAGCGGCGACAGTCGCTCTGACGCGGCAGGCTGCGGGCGTCGATACGTCCGGCCGCTGACGAGCCCGCATTTTTCCTGCCAACTGACTACGCGCCTCACCGAACGTCGCGTCCAGTTCGGCGCGACGACGTTGTACGACTCGGTATCGATCGGTGGGAGCGGGTTCACGCCGTCCAGTAGGCCTTCGGCGGGTTGAACGTGCCGTGGTACAGCACGATTTTGGTGACGGTTGAGCCCGGAGGGACGTCGAAAGCGATGTCTCCCTGACGCCGTTCCCCTGCGATCAGTTCTCCGGATTCGTCGAGAATTCCTGGTTCGGAGAGGTCGAGGTTCTCCACTTTCATGCCACTGTCCGTGAGTGCAAAGAAGGAGCCCGGGATGCACGTGCCTTGTTTGGTGGCGATGGTGACCTCAACGAGCACCCTGCCGGAGGGTTCAACACGAGGTTTTCCGATCGTGTAGTCGCTGAGCCCCGTAGCGAATCCTTCGCTGACAATCTGGAGCGTCTGCCCGAAAGGAGTCATGGGTGTGGTGTCGGCGGGGATCGTCACCGGCGGTGACGCGTTACCGCTCTCACCAGTCGATTGTCCGCCACTCGGCTGCTGGCCTCCTGAACAGCCACCGATCACGAGGAATACAGCAAGGATGGTGCCGGCGACAGCACTTGAGCGGTGCATGAGTCCTCCAGAGAATGAGCCCTTCCATGTAAGTGATCGTCGCCGCGGGTCAGAACGTTTCGGGCCAACGAGAATCAACGGACAGCGATTCCACCGCCTCTAGGAAGCGCGCTGCCTTGTCGCCGAGCTGAACAGTTCCGTCCGCCTCGATCAGCCCTCGTCCAGCCACCCCCGGCACATCCACCAGGGCGTTCTGCACGGCGGCTCGATCAAGCTCGGGTGAAGGGCCGCACAAGGGCCGTCGCCCGGTTCCTTCATGGAGGGCTCGGCTAACTGCGAGACCGGGTGTCGAGCATCATCATCTTGTGACAAGCCCTCTATCGCCCAGTACTCCGCCCTCCCCCGCACCGACACCAGCACCAGCACCAGCACCGCCGTCGGGCACCGATGGGCCCTACTGGTGGGTTCGCGATCTCATCGTCGCCGGGATCGTTGCCGGCATCGTCGCTGGTTTGTTTCATCGTCGCCCAAGCGTCTATCGACGACAATCGTGCTGAGCGCGAACGCCAAATCTTAGCCCGATGCCAACATGCCGGCCGAACAGGCCGAAAATCTCCGTTTCGTCCGGGAACGGGTCAACTTCTGACCATCGGGCTTCCCGGCCCTTCCGGGGCATTGATCTCCGTGAACAGAAGGTCTCGGGTCTGCAGTTGCAGAGTGCCGATTTCCAAGCGGCCTCGATGTTACGTGCCGACCTCACCAGCGCAAAGCCCACCGATGCCAATTTTCAGCGAGGCGAACCTCACCGATGCGCGCCTGGTCGGGTGGACCTCACCGGCTCCTTGCTTTTCAACACCGACCTCACTCGCACGGACCTCACCTACTCCGTCCTCGGCGGAAGATGCTGAGCAGCCCGGCAGCGAGCTTCGTCTTGTGATACGGCAATCCCGTCACGAGGTGGTAGTCGTACGCCGCCGGCTGTTGCATCGCCGACCCCGGCCCGAACTTCTGACCTGGATGTGCCAGGGGCTGCTGCCCATGCAGCTGCCGCGCACCATACTGCTGTTGAGGTTGGTCGCCGTACGGGTGCTGAGGCTGGAGTCATGGAGGGCTGTCGTTCGCCGATGTGGGTGCGGATCCGAATCTGAGGCAGGCGAATGGGCTGAGCCAGCAGCACCGACATCCCCCGACTGCGACCGAACTCGTCGCAATTCGTTCACCGCCCATTTGATACAACCGATACCGCGACCGTGGTATCGGTTGTCTGACCCTATCTCTCGAGCACATGACCGGCATGCCCCCGGGACGAATCCCGGCGAATGCGTATCAGCGGTACGGAATTCGGGCGCCGGCCAATCACTCCGATCGCTGAAGTGACGTGGCACGAGTGACACAACTCGACCCCGTCGACGTCGCCGGTCACGTAGTACAACTCCTCGAGTCCGGACGTCGTGAACCTCGGCGCCGAGCAGTTGGTGGGCTTCGCCGCGGTTATCGGCAACGAACCGGCGCAAGAGGAACCAGCGAGACCCAACACTCGCGGGTTGTCGATCAACCGGCCGGTGACGCGGCCTTGCGGTATATCCTCCCTCGACGTAGCTGGCAAGATATGTGGCCGCGCAACTGGTCCTTCGGTCGAATGCGGACACAAGGCCCGCGAACCCCGGGGGGTTCAAAATCACCGCGAGTCCTTGATGGTCCGAGTCTTTTTCGTGCCCTTCTTGTCAACTCTTAAGCCGTGAGGTCGACCCGGTGCTTCCGGTAACGGTGGCAGTCGATCTGCACCTCGAGTCCTGACCCAAACCCGACCCTGGCTGGATACCCCTTCGTTTCCACGACCACGGCGACGCGATTGTCGCCGAAATTCGGGCTTGTACATCGCGTGAATGACACAGGTGCGCCGTCCTTCTCGTCGGCTCAAGCCCGGACTGCGTGTCCCCCACCCTGCAGCAAACACAGGCGACCACAGGAAGTAGCGTTCTCGTCTATCCGGTCCCCCAATGGGGAGGGCCCGAGGCACCTGAGGGGGACGCATGCCGGTTTATCGACACCGAGGTTGCGCAAGTCCAAGCGGACGCGCTCGCGCGTACCCGTGGGTGTGACCGACGACACCGCCGCGGCAGTGCTCTATGCGCCCACAGTCTCATCGCCTCTGGCCAACACATGCGCGGTCATGGCGGCGAGCCCCGTCAAAAACGAGGCACAGGGTATTCGCGTCTCCTGGAACGGGTCGCGGGGCCTCACCCGCGGCGAGAAAGGGCCTCTGGACAGCCGTCAGTCATCGATACCGCCGCGCACACATTTGGAAAACCCCGTAAGGATGCGCGGTTTTTCGACCAGCACTTCCGCCAGACGACCGAGCCCCTCTTTCTTACGCAGCCAGCGGAGCACCGTGGACAGCAGGCGACGCCGACCGGACCGCGATACGCCAGCCCAGACCTGTCCCCCTTTGGATCAGGAAGCGGCCATCACCTCAGTGAACTCCGCGCGCCAGGCCTACAGGACGGCGGGAAGTGGATGGCAGCACGACCGCGGTAGCGGACCGCCGTGGCCACGCGGTCACAGCCACTGCTCCCAGGTCGTGGACGGTGCGCTCATGATAGTTGCCCACTTGGCCGGCACTCCCCGGGGAGGACGGGCGGACCATCGTGCCGGCGTCGAGCAGTTCTCTGCTGCATCCGGTCGGTGGATCGATCGCAATTACATCCGATGGCAACTCATGACTGGACAAGTCCTGACTATCAGACACGGCCACGGAAGCGGCTACTTCGAGTTGAGCGGCCTGCAGACGATGGCCAAGACGACGAACCTGGCGGTCAGCCTTCATTGTCAGGCCGCGCACTCGAACACCCGGGCCCGTCGGCGACTGGCCACAAACCTGACCACGCAGTCGACCTGGTCCGAGATTCTAAAAGCGCAGGCCACAGCACCGGCAATCAGTGGATACGACACCCTGGCACTCTCACCTGGCCGGCGTAACACTCCGTTTAACCCTGCCGACATAACAGCTACTAGGGAACGTTCGGACGAGGGAGAAGAACCGATTCAACTTTTCCGCACACGTGCCGCAAACTTACGCCCGGGATCTGATACCACCAAGCGGAGATGCGCAATCCCCATATTTCCATGTGCCCCAGAATGGCGATACGTCCGCCTCGAATTTCAGCACCGCCGTGTTGCGGCGATTCGGAATCTCGTGCGCTCGACTTGTCACCATTACGTTGGGCGAGCGGCAACCTCGTTGTGAAGGGTACTGACATGGACCGTCACGGAACGGATCTACCTGAAGGGTGCTTCGTCGACTTTCCTGACGCACCCGGACTTGGCAAGATCTCTAGCGTCGGGGACGGCCACAGCATCTGCATCGACTTCTTCGAATCCATCGCGCAACCCGTCGCGGCCACCGTAACGGTGTCGGAATGCACTCACGTCGAGGTCCCACCTGAGACACGCGCCTTCTGGCGGGACCCCGACACCCACCAATGGCGCGCGTGTCGAGTCAAGGGCAACAGCGGGTCGACCTACTATGTGCACTTCCCGAACTCTGCGTACGATTCGGCTGTCGAGGAACCGGACCTCTACGTCCGCTGGGACCGTCCCGTTGTCGACCCGGTCGATGTTCTGGTGACCGGCGGGAATGAGTCCGCCTACTTCTACCATTCCCGTATTCCGTTTCTGCACAACATTGTCGCCCAGGAAGCGGCATCATCCGGTATCTCCGCCTTGCTGTCGTCAGCCGTCGAACTGTACCCACATCAAGTCAATGCAGCATTGACCGTGCTTTCGGATCCTGTTCAGCGATATCTGCTCGCCGACGAGGTCGGATTGGGCAAGACCATCGAAGCCGGCTACGTGATCCGGCAGACACTGCTTGACAATCCCACCGCCACCGTCACGATTCTCGCGCCGGGCGGTCTGCGTACTCAGTGGCGTGAGGAGTTGTCGACCAAGTTCTTCACCGACGACTTCCCTCGGGCGCGAATCCGTATCTCCTCGCATGACACGCCGGAGAAGTGGTGCGCCTACGCCGGTAGCGACCTCGTTGTCGTGGACGAGGCCCATCGAATTGCCCTTACAGGCGATCCGGCGTCGAGCCCGTATCGGGAACTTGTTGCACTCGCCCATTCCAGCGAGCGACTCCTGTTGCTCTCTGCCACGCCGGCCAGTACTCATTGGCGGATGCAATTGGGCTTTCTCCACCTGCTCGACCCGGAGTTGTACTCCTGGCATCGAACGGATGAGTTCGAGCACAAGTATGCGATTCGTACGAAATTGGCGGATTCGGTGTACCAACTGGACTCGGAATACCCCCAGTACATCCGGGACGCCATCCAGGACATCACCGAGGTCATTCCGGATGATCCTCGATTCCAGGATCTCGGCGAGCGCGTTCTGTCCCATCTCGGCGAGTACGACGACGTGCGGGACGATGTCGATCCGGTCGTCTTCTCCGCTTGCGTCGAGGCCCTTCGCGCGCACATCAGCGAGACGTACCGCATCCACCGCCGCGTCATCCGCAACCGGCGTGCAATCGTCCTCCGGGAGAGTTCGACCTCAGAACTGCTCCCGTACGAAGTGCGGGGGCGTTCGACGCCGCACCGACTCCGGTTGGAATCCGATGTGCGCGGTGCTCACGACGCACTCGTGAACTGGCAGGTTCGCGTCGCGGAACACCTCGTCGACCACAGCCTGGAAGCGGATGCAGAAGAGTACGCGATCATCCTGGCAATCCTGGCGTCGCGGTTGCCCGGCCCCGTCAGCGACCTTCTCAACGCTCTGCGGTGGCGCGTGAACCGTGACCACGACGCTGCCCTTCGGGCTGGTCTCTCTGCCCCCGAGCGGGATGCCCTCGGCGCAGCGCCCATCCACGACTTCGAACACACCGTGATCGACCAACTTGCCGAAAGGGACACCCCCGAACTCGTTCGACAGGACACCAATGCCTTACTGACCGCCCTGCGCCCCGTTCTCAAAGCCGGCGAAAGGGGGATTGTCTTTTGCGGCCCCGGTTCACTGGCCCGAGACCTCTACGAGCGGATGCGTCAGCGATTTCCCAAGGCCTTGGTCGTCCTGCACGATTCGTCGATGTCGGACGAGGATGCTCACTCTAGTCTGACAACGTGGAATTCCCATGACACCTCCCACCGAGGAATCATCCTTCTCATCGACGCCTCCGGCGAGGACGGCTTGAACTTGCAGAAGGCCGATGTAGCGGTCCACGTTCGCGTGCCGTGGTCGCCAAACCAGTTGGAGCAACGACTCGGCCGTATAGATCGGTACCCCGGGCACGAACCCGGGGCACCTCGAATGCCGGCGCACGCGTACGCCGTGGGGGACCAGGAAGGCTCCGAATCGTTCTCCTCCGACTGGCTCGAACTGCTCGAGAACGGTTACCAGATCTTCGAGAACTCAGTCTCGTCCATGCAGACGTTCATTGCCCACTCCTTACCCTCTGTTTGGGTGCAGGCGCTACTTCGTGGGCCCGGTGCTCTCCGCCTGCAATCGGATAAGGTGCGCGAATCTCTCCAGAGCGAACGCAAGGAGATCGAGAAGTTCGACATGCTCGACTCCATCGACGACGCCTCGGCTGATCCAACAGAGGTCACGCGCCGACTCGATGCATTCGAAGCGGAATGGCGTTCGACCCAGCGTGCCACAACCGGATTCGCGGGTGCCGGCGAAGGCGGAATTAACGTGAGGTATTCCCAGGTGGACCGGCGTGGTTGTCCTCTGTTCACCTTCGACCTGCTCGGATCACGACCGTTCGTCTCCCCTCGGTTGTACCGTGAGGTCAGAGCGAAGACCCCCTCCATCGCGATGCAAGGGACGTTCAACCGCAACGCGGGCCTACGTGCCCCCGGTACTCGAATGCTGCGTAGAGGCAATCCGGTCGTCGACCTGCTCGACCGGGTTTGCCGTGTCGACGATCGCGGCCAAGCCTATGCTTTCGAACGCACCGCTCCAGGCGTTGATGGAGAACCACAGTCATTCTTCAAGTTCGACCTTGTGGTGGAACCGGACATCGGACCGGCATTGACACTTCTCCCGGACTCCGAATCCGCCGCTCGCGCGGTTCGCCGTAGGGCTCTGTCCATGTTCCCGCCGTTCACACTGGAAATATGGATCCCGGCGGCGCCCGACGCACCGTTACCTCTCGGGAGCACGCTCACACTCCTGCAGCGTCCGTACAACAACCGACGGGACCGAAACTTCAATGCTGAGCGCATCTCCAGGCTGCTGGAGGTGTTCGGCGGTTGGCGGGAATTCGAAGTGTCCGCTCGTCGCGCTCAGGACCGCGCAGTGAAGTATCTGACCGATACGTCTCAACTCGTCGAACGCTGCGAGGAACACGCCGCTCGCACCGAGGTCAACCTCGAGGTGCTGCGTGCTCAGAGTGAGGCGCGCCGGGCTGCAGGCAGGCTCCTTTCAGATTTCGAAAGCCAGCAACTCGATCTCAAGGTGGGTGATGCGCTCGTGTCGGGGATCCGGCAACCCCAGATCCACACCGTGGCGGCCGGTTGTGTGGTGCTGACCGATCCGAAACAGAGAAACTCGTGACGTATTCCGAAACGACGCGAACCGCCCAGCGCCTTCTTGACGCGTGGCCCGATGTTCCGAAGGAGGACAACCTCCACGGATGTGCACGGCGGTTTCGTGACGCCCTGCTCGGAGTGAAGTCCGGCGAAGCCGCAGTCGGGGATGTCACGAGTCTGGCACGCCAGATCATTCTGGACGGACGTGCACGCGGATCGGCCAATGAACTCCTCTTTCGCCGGTCCGCCGAACTGCCTGATGCGACCGACTGGTCACGAGCAGGCTGTCACGCGATGACTATCGGCGACCGCTCACGCATCACCGCCGAGTGGTGGCATCCGCCGACGACGGACGACATTTCTGGCCGTCACGCGACCGAGGACATCCGAGAGATCTATCGCGGCGAATTCTCCATTGCCAAAAGGCATCTCAAGAGCCTCGTCGGCGATCCGTTCTGGCAAGAGGCACTCGGCTACCGTACGTACGTATCCACCGGCCAGCGCCAGGCCGCCAGGTCGGTCGCGCTCGCCCCTCCCGGAAGTACGACGGTCGTGTGCCTACCCACCGGGCATGGCAAGACCGCGGTGGTCCAGGCACCCATCCTTCTGGACCGGGAAGGACAGGGGGTGTCAATTGTCGTCGTTCCGACCGTTGTCCTTGCACTCGACATGGAACGCCGATTTAAGGAGTTGGTTCGCGACCGGGGTCTTTCCCCCAGTTCCACCGATCGCTACGCCTACACCGGCGACCTTCCGGACGAGGTCAAGGCAAGCATCCGTGACGAGATTCGGCAGGGGAGACAGCGTGTCGTCTTTACGTCACCGGAGGCTCTGACCTCCGCCCTTCGACCGGCTGTGGAAACTGCTGCCCGCGAGGGGAGATTGCGGTATTTCGTTCTCGACGAGGCACACTTGGTCGAACAGTGGGGCAACGAATTCCGTCCGGAGTTCCAGTCCATCTCACACCTGCACCGCCGTTGCTTGCAACTCGCCCCCTCCGGGCGCGAACCTGTCACGGTCACCATGAGTGCCACCCTCACAACCCACCAGATAACCACGTTGACAGATCTTTTCGGGGGAATTTACAGTCCGGAGGTTGTCTGGGCAGCGCAGCTCCGTCATGAGCCGAGTTACTACGTCAGTCGATTCGGGGACGAGGACGACCGGACGGCAGCGGTTCTCGAAGCCGTCGTGAAACTACCCAAACCGATGGTTCTCTACGTCTCCCGGAAGGAGGACGCGCCTCGGTGGGCCGAATTACTGAGAGATCACGGCCTTAATCGTACCACTGTGGTCACCGGCGACAACGACGACGACGAACGTCGTGACGCTCTGGAGGGTTGGGCAGGTAGGGCACATAACGGTGCCGCGACGACCACGCGTTACGACATCGTCATCGGAACGTCCGCGTTCGGCGTCGGCGTCGATCTGAACGACGTCCGGTCGGTGATCCATGCATGCCTCCCGGAGACGATTGATCGCTACTACCAGGAGGTCGGGCGTGGCGGCCGGGACGGACAACCGTGCATCGCCTACCTAGCCGTTGCCGAATCCGACCTTGCAATCGCCAGGTCTCTCGGACAGCAGAAGTTGCTCACCGCCGAGACCGCCCTCAAACGGTGGAACGCGATGTACGCCACCCGAGAGCGACTCGGCACAACGGTGTACCGTCTCGACACCAACGCTCGTACAGCGCAACAGTCCGAAGGATATGAACGCCACCGGACGTGGAACATTCGGCTCCTCAATCTGATGACACGCTCCGGACTGATCGAGTTCAACGACCCGACACCTCCCGAATCGGATCCCTCATCGACTTCAGAGCAGCGCGCCGCCCTTCTCACGGGCTTCTACGAGCGGTATGGCGACCATGTGGATGTCACCATCACGGACACGTCCTTGTTCGACGAGAAGGTGTTTTCGGCCCGGATCAACGCGACACGCGACGCTATACGCCACGCGAACGACCGCGCGACGAACGCAATCTTGGACGTTCTGTCGAACAAGGAGTGCATTGGCACGCTCCTGAGCAAGCACTACGCCGTCGCGCGCAATGGTGTGTCACTTCACCCCGGCGTCACCTGTCGGGGCTGTCCCGCCTGTCGACGCGCCCGCGATGCGTCAAACGGGTTCTTCCGTCTGGCTCCGGAACCTTATCCGTTCGTCGCTGGTTATGAAGCCACCGACCTGGACGACCCTCTGGCTCGACATCGTGGATCGTACTCCCACGTCAGCCTGAGGTGGTCCGCCTTCGGTACGCCTCGATGGGAGATCGAACGGGTGCTCCGCGAACTCGTCGGTCGCGGAGTGCGGGTGGTGGGAGGTCCGGGAGCGCCTGACTCTCTGCTGAGAATATTGCAGCGTGAACTCCGCCCCGCACCGATCATTGCGGACCGGGACGATTCACTTCTCGTGGAGTATCCCGGGACAGTGGTCTGGGTCGCGTCGCCCGAGGACGATCCGTGGCCGGCCGACTTGATCGCCCGCCTGAATTCTGTCGACCGCACATATGTTGTGCACTCCGAATCCGATTGGGAGACAAGAGCAACCTACAGCCGCGACATCCCCTTCTTCCCTTCGCACTCGATCACCACAGTTCTGGAGCATTTCTGACATGGGCCTCATCAACGTCGACGATCCCCTCCCCTGGCACACCTGGGCGACAGTCCGGTTGCTGCTCGCCACTAAGGATCGGTCCCTTGCCGAAGCGGAGGCACAGGCGTTGCTGGCCCCTCCGTCGCTGAGTGAAAAGTCCTCGTCGATCTTCCGCAAGACGACGCGACTCCTCACAGATCTGGGGCTTTTGAACAGTTCGGACGGTATGCTGAGTATCGCCGATGACGACTTGGCTGCCGTTCAACGCGACGACGTCGAGTCGTTCACTGGTTTGTTGCGACGTGCTGTCTTCGCCGACGAGCAAAATACCGATCTCACGGTACCCACCGGCGAGGTCAGCCGCACGGGTGCCCTCGACCTTAACCGTGCTCTCGCGTGGTTTCTGTCCTTGGACTCGTATGCCGGATACGATCTCGACGCTGAACTGGCGCGGGCCTACACAGCATTGCGCCCGGAAGCCGGCACCAAGGCGCTGGTGAACAAGGAACGGTTGCCACATTTCGGGGCGTGGTCCCAGTTCCTCGGCCTGGCCAGAACCCGTGTTGTCATCGCCGGGGGCAGGGGCACGGAGAATGACTTTCAATCCCGGATCGCACCGGACTGCACAATTGCGGTGCGCAGCGTCCTCCGTAAGAGTAGCGAGATCACCAAGGATAGTCCCGTTCCCGCGCCCGCTGTTCTCCTTCTCCTAAGGAAAGAGATCCCCGTTGTACCTGGTGGGCGACACTCCATGACGGTGGGTATCGCTCCACCGGAGGCCGACACAGGTGGAAGCGTCCTTTCCTACGCTCTGCTTCGGGGGCAGGACGAGGGATGGCTGGCGCTGGACAGACTCAGCGACTCCGAGCACCGAGTCCACTTGGTCGATCCTGATACCGGCAGCAATATGAAGTCCATCTCCCATATCACGATGGTGGAGTGAATCGTGTCCGAGTTCGTCAATTTTCTGTGCTGGGACCCGATAACGGTCCCGTCATCCATCGCTACCGAAGCCGTCAGTGCCGATCGCGAAGTCTTTCTCGCCACGCACTCGCCACTGCGGATCAATCAGGCTCGTCTGCTCGGAAACACCGACATCGTGAACACCGGCAGTACCGTCCGCGAAGAAGACGTGCTGAAGGACTTCCTCGAAGCCAGGTCGACAACCGGCGCCCTGCTAATGCCGATTGTCGGCGGGTCCGGTTCGGGTAAGTCCCACCTCGTACGTTGGGTAAAGGAGAACATCCCGCAGAGCGAGTCCCGCAAGGTTATTTACCTGGAGAAGTACAAGACCAGTCTGCGTGCCGTCATCGGAGCGCTTACCGAGGATGCCGAGTCTGGCGTTCTCGCCGATCTACGACGCGACATCGATCATTTCTCCGAAGGCACCTCGGAGACGAAACTTGCCTACGATCTTCTTGATCAATTGGCGGCAGCACTGCATCATGCCATTCCCGCTCGCGACGATCGACACGGCCGGACGTTGCTCGGGGAGAAGGGTCTACCAGTCCTTCTCCATGACCCTGTGATCCGGAGCCGCATGCTCCGCCCGGATCGGTTCATCCCCCAACTTGCCCACCAACTTCTCGAGGACAAAACGGGCGGGGAAGCGGAGCGGCCGCCCGGATTCTCCATGAGCGACCTGCCCGTTGACATCGATGCGCGAGTACTCGAGGACGCAACAAAGCTGTCAAAGAACCTGATCCGTCGGTTGAGCACCAGCGACGAACTTCAGTTGGCTGCGGTGCAATTGCTCAATACGCATCTCGAGGCCGCGGTGAAGAAGGCGACCAATCTCAGCGGGGGTCGTCTCGGGGACGCCATGCGCACAGTGCGTGAGGAGTACAAGAGGAAGAAGCCTAACCAGGAGATCATTCTGCTGATCGAGGACTTCGCTCTGATCCAAGGAGTCCAAGGCGACCTGTTGGATGCAATCCTCGAACCGTCCACCCGCGAAGGCGTGGAGTTCATGGCTCCGATTCGGACGATGATGGCTGTCACTACCGGTTACTTCCACCGGATGGACGAGACCGTCCTGACACGTATCGGGGCGACGAGCGCTCACGTCTACAACCTCGATGTCACCTTCGACGACGACCAGGGAGCGGACCTGACTTCAGACTTCGTCGGCAGGTATCTCAACGTTGCACGACTGCTCTCCAAAGAATCCACAAAACATACAGTGGCTACGGAAGCGAACGCCTGCGACGGATGCCCCTTCCAGTCCCCTTGCCACGATGCCTTCGGCGTCTCCCCGAGTCGTGGGTACGGACTCTATCCTTTCAATAAGGACGCATTGACACGAATGGTCCACTCAACCGCAGGCGATGACCCACAACGCTTCACCCCACGAACCGTACTGAGCAAAGTCGTGATCCCCATTCTGAGCACTCATGCCGACGACTTGTCCCATGGGCGCTTCCCTAGCGAACAATTCGATCGCGAATTCCCGGTGTCAACAGTCGATTCAGCACTGCCGAGCAACCTCGCTGCGGACATCGATCGGAACGACCCTTTCGATGCGAACCGACGAAAGACTCTGCTCACTTTCTGGGATGACGGGGGCCGTAAACAAATCAGTGCAGATCTCCTGCGTGCCTTCAAGATGTCTTCTCTTTCCCTCTCGTCCGAGGGCACACCACATCTCGCCCCCGCACCGCCAGTACACACTCCTGCGGCATCAGAGCGCGACAAACAGGATCGACAGCGGCAGACCGCTTCCTCCGCGGGCCTGCCTGCGTCACTCGAAGGGCAACTGACCGCGATCGAGAGGTGGGGGACTCGCCCGGACTCCCCCCTTACCGATGCGGAAATCAGCCGAGTCGTGCGGGGGTTTGTGGCGCGTACCGTCTCCGATGCCTACCTGTGGACCTCCCCCATCACCAAGTCCTTGAATCAGAGCGACATAGCGTCGTTCTGGTGGAATAGTGCCGGCAAACCTGTCTCGATCGAGGATGCGAACGAAAACGTGGGGAAGGGCACAGAGTCCCCGATCTACCTCAAACGTTCGCCGGAGAACGCCCTGCTCTTCCAGGAAATTCACCTGGCCAAGTATTACAAGCGTGGCATAGCAGGTCGACACAATCGACGGCTGGCCACCCTGGCCGAGGAGCATTCCTCCACATTCTCGCGTGAACTGCAGGAGCAGCGATATTCGTCCGACGACGTGCTTGTTAAAGCAATGGTCGCATCGCTGATCGGCGCTGCACTGTTCGGTCGGGTTCGGCCTCAGACCCCAATTGCCGAACTCATGTCGGCACTTTTCGACGATGGGGTGTCATGGACGCTCCAGGATCTGCCGTGCCGAGTCCCTAACTGGGAGATTCTCGCAAAACAGCACCAGGTTGCGCGGCCCACCCTGGTCGCCCAACTTCGTGAAGCGTTCGGTATCTCCAAAGGCACCACTGGTGCGGTGCTGTACCTCGACGCCGCACGCGTCCTGCCCCTCCTGGATCGCGCTAAAAAGGTCTGGACCTGGGATCCCCCCACAGACATTCCCAAATGGCTGACGCCCGCCTCGAAATCACTGTCGAAGTTCCCCACGACCGTGACCGAACAAACGACCGCGCTGAAGGACAGGATCGAAACAATTCGACAATTCGTCCCGCGAGGTGTGACGTGGCCGGAAATCGTCGCCGGTGTACGTGCCTCACTGGATGCATCAGTCAACGCAAGCCTCCCGGTAGCACCCGACATAAGTGCAGAATTGCAACGCTTCACATCGGAACAAATCGATGTCGGTTGGACAGAAGTCATCGCCATTGAGAACGACCTGGCACGGATCGACGAAGCGACAACCTCGGCCGACGAACTTCATTCTCGAAGTGTCGTCGCAAGTTCGCGACCGCATGCCGTCGACTTTGGCAACATCGTCATGTTTCTCGCGACGGCCGACAGGTGGCTTGACGCCGCTCTGAGTGCGCAATCACTCAGTTCCGCGTCGGACATCGTCGACGCTGCATCCAAGGAAGTAGCGGACGTCGTCGAAGAATGGGCGCACATTCTCGATCCGGTGGGAGACGAATCGTGACCGAAACAGCGAACACACCCCGTCATCTGCTCGAAAAAGCACAGAAGTTGACGGCCCTTGCCGACACGTTAGGAGCCGAGCGTCAGCAGAAAAACGAGGCCGAACGAATCTCGCAGCGGACCCAAGAGTTGCGCACCGCTGTCCATCTGCTGGATTCAGCTGTGAAAGCTGCCCGGGCTGTGGAGGAACTCGATTCCTCGTTCGACTGGGGAGTCGACGAAGCCCGCGCGCGACAGCGCAAGTTCGTCGGAGTCATCAAGCGGTATCCCATGCCAAGCGATACTGTATTCAACTCGGCCTGTGAGGATGTCCGCAATTTCGCTGACACTGTCGAGCGCAAATCACGTCGTGCGTGGACTGTTTGGAAAAACCAGGCGCTGGCTGTGCTTCCGACGTCACGGTTGGTCACTCTCGATCCGCCCGAGCAAAAGGAAGCGAATCGACTACGCGAGAATCTCTTCGAGATCGGAACATACAACGATCCCACTCCTCTATCAGTCCGGCTGTTCCAACGAGAACTCCGCGAATTGACAGCGCTGCTGGAAAACGCTCCCGAACTTCCGGCCGAACTCGAAGGTATCTATCGGGAACTGAGCATGAACGGGGTCGCTCTGTCCAATGTCGATGATGAAACGATTGCTCTGCTTCGCCGGACTGGGACGCTATGCAACCGGATCGTGCTGAAGGTGATTCACTCGTGACGGAGAGACTCCCAAAGGATTTCCTGAACGAACTCCTCAACCGGTGCGAAGATCTCGAACTCCCATTTTTGTCGTGGGGGCTGACCGACGCCGCTCTCGACGAGGAAGAAGTCCTCGCGGCTATCCGCGCAGTTCAACATCACCATCCGGGCGTTTGTCTGCCAGCGGAAGAGGTCCTGGAGCACTGTGTGTCCGACCTGGCATTGTTTCTCCGACTCCCAGACCGGAACACGCCGAAATACCGCACGCGTATCGCCGAGGCGGTCCGTCTGACAGCGAACCTCCGGCAATTGTTCGCGCCGAGGGATCCGAACGATCACAACTCCTGGCGCACCGGAAAGAACCTGGTCGCCGATTATCGTCTGCACGTTGCCCCACGACGGTATCCGCGGCGTGACGTTTCCGCCGAAGAGTTGGTGCGAGATCTGTTCTCCGCTCCGGGGTCACATTCGATTCAGAAGGAAGTGATCACCGCTCAGACTCGGGGGCGATTGCTCTCGCGATTCCAGGTCGATTCCGCCCGCGCCATCTTCACCGGGATTCGGTCGACGCGAAACACTGCTGTCGTCGTCGGCGCGGGAACCGGTAGCGGGAAGACGCTGTCGTTCTACCTGCCGGCGTTCACGGACCTGGTGAATCAGGTTCGCGAGAACGGTCGGCATGTCGTCCACACGTTGGCTCTCTACCCTCGCAAGGAGTTGCTACGCGACCAACTGGCCGACGCCCTGTCGACCGTGTTGACCCTCAATCCCTTGCTCGCCCGACATGGTCTGCGTCCCCTCCGTCTCGGCGCACTGTACCAAGACGTACCCTCCCATCCCGGAGCATGGATCTTCTCAGGACAAGTCACACGAGACTCGGCCTGGGTCAAAACTTCCAAGGGGTGGGTCTGCCCGTTCGTCCCCTGTCCTACAGACGACTGCGATCACGGTAGACTCATCTGGGCCGACCATGATCGTCGTGCACGCCGCGAACGACTGCAGTGTGACTCCTGTGGTCTAGAGATCGACGGCGCCGTTCTCGCGCTGACGCGGGAGTCCATGCGGACGTCTCCACCGGACTTGCTCTTCACCACCACCGAGATGCTGAATCGGGCGAGCACAGATCCGAATCTCGATTCCTTGACCGGATGGTCCGTGCACACTCCGCATCTAGTACTGATGGACGAGATTCACACGTATTCGGGTGTACCGGGCGCCCAAGTCGCACACTTGCTCCGCCGATGGCGCAGCAAAGCCACTCGCTCGGTCACCTTCGTTGGACTGAGTGCGACTCTTCGTAACGCGGATACGTTCTTCGGTTCGCTCGTGGGACTGGACAGTAGAAATGTTCGCTACATCGAACCCCGCGAATCCGATCTGGTATCGGAAGGGCGGCAGTACTCGCTGGCACTTCGCAACGATCCCGTTGCCGGAGCCAGTGTCCTCTCGACCTCCATCCAGGCTGCAATGCTCCTGGGCCGAATTCTCGACCGCGGAGCGTCCGACGGAATATTCGGTTCGACCGGATTTCTCTTCACGGACAATCTCGACGTCACCAACCGCTTCTACAACGACCTTCGCGACGCCGAGGGCGGACAGTCGCGGAACGGCGTTGGAGGTGGTTGGCGGCCAGTCCTGGCCGCCCTCCGCTCGTCACGACGTCCGAACCACATGGAACGATTCCGCGATGGACAGTCTTGGGACATCGTCGAGAGGATCGGCCGAACCCTCGATCCGGAACTGCGAACGGGTGCGTTGCGGATCGGCCGTACGTCCTCGCAGGACTCAGGCGTATCCTCGACCGCCGACCTCATCGTCGCGACTGCATCGCTGGAAGTCGGATTCAACGACAGTCGGGTGGGCCTGGTTCTTCAGCACAAAGCGCCGTTGAACTCCTCCGCGTTCATCCAACGACGCGGACGTGCCGGTCGACAACGCGGCACGCGCCCCCTCACCGTGGTGTCACTCTCCGACTACGGTCGCGACCGCTTTGCTTACGAGAGTTACGAGACGCTCTTCGACCCCGAAGTCGAGGCGCGATCGCTGCCCGTTACCAATCGTTTCGTACTGAAGATCCAGGGAACCCACGCGCTGCTGGATTGGTTGAACACCCAACTGCGCCGTCAACACCGGTTCATCAACGTTCGAGACGTGCTCACGGCGCCGAAGTCCGGCAAGAAGACCCCCCCGCGCGCACATAGGGAATCGGTGATCAAGCTACTCCAACGCGTGCTGAACGACACGGCCGTCCGAGATCAACTGGCCGAACATCTGCGGCGAACGCTCCAGATCTCCGAGGAGCACGTCCAAGCCATCCTGTGGGAACAACCACGGTCGATCCTGCTGGCCGTGGTCCCGACAGCGCTTCGCAGGCTGCGTTCGAACTGGACGCCGGTAAGTCCGGATCCCGGCGCCACCCCTGACTCGCTGCTGCCCGAATTCGTCACTCGTGCATTGTTCTCCCAACTCGACCTCCCCGAGGTCATGCTTCACCTTCCCTTCACCGACGAACCCGAGTACATGCCTATCCTTCAAGCCCTACGGGAAGCGGTACCCGGTCGGGTGAGCCGCCGCTTCGGTCATCGCCGCGACGATCACCGCACCTGGCTCCCCATGCCGGACAATCCCGACGACGTGATCGACCTCGACACCTTTGTCGTACTCGGCGAAACCCTGGGAGTCCGACGAGACGACACCACCGGCGGCAAGGTCATTGCAGTGCGGCCGTACGAGATCGCACTGGCAGAGCCGGACAAGGATGTCGCTGACCGGTCACAGGCGATCCCGGCGTGGTCAACGGAGATCACGATTCGCCCCTTTACACCCCTGACTCCGGCGGACATCCCCTCGACGTCGTCCTGGGAGAGGACAATTCAGTCCGTGGAGTTCGCCATGCACAGCACGGGCAATCCCGTCGATGTGCACAGGACATCCGCTGAGGCTCATGTCGATTTCGTGAACGGGCAGGGCCAGACATCACGCCACGTGATTCGCTACTCCCGACGAGGTGAGCCCGCCGCTCTAGGGTTTACGCTCCCCGTCGACGGGATCCGCTTCCGCATTGCCCCACTCGATCTGGAGAACGACCGCGTACGCGAACACTTACGTTCACCGCAATGGCGCACATACGCTTTCCTTCAGGAGTTCACCAATGATGCGGAACTCGCCGATGTGGTCAACCCGTTCCAGGCCGGGTGGCTCGGGCAGGTGTATTTGACGGCGTTCGCACTGACCACTGCCGAAGGCACGGTGAACCGTTCGGATGCGGTGTCTGCACTGTCCCACGGTGGATGGGCAGTTCACCTTCCGGAGATCCTCCGAGTGCTCTATCGAAACGACTCGGACGAGGAGTGGACCGACGAAAGGCTCGTGGCAGTTCTATCCGAACTCTCCGACCATCCTGAGGTCCGCAGGGCAATCGATCGCGCAGCGCAGGTCCTTGTTGCCGACAACATCACTGATCGGACCTCGAAGCTGGCTCGGCGAACCTATCTCGATACCCTTGCGGGCGCTGTGCTCGCCACGTGTCTTCGAGCCTGCCCGGACGTCGGCGACTCCGATCTCGTCGCGGACGTCACAAACATCGACGAGATCGGTGCCGCCGATGTGTGGATCACCGAGACCTCCGTCGGTGGGACCGCGTTCGTCGAAGACATCGCGCGGTTCTATACGTCCGACCCACGCCGGTTCTGGTCGCTGACCGAGTCCGCACTCGGACCCACCGAATTCGAGTACGTCGACGTCGCACTCACCTCCCTGCTGCGGCACGTTCAAAGCGACCCGAACGGCGAACTCGCTTCCGCACTGCAACGCCTCCGCAGTGATATCGGCGCCTCCGCATCGATCGATGCCCTACGGACTCTGCGACAGAGGTGGGGTGCGATCGATTCCCCACCCCGTCATTCCGCGCTAGCAGCCTTGTCGAGCAGATTGTTGAGGAAGGGCTCCGGGCCGTCCACCGATACCGCAGTCCTCGAACTAATCGACAACTGGGACGCGTGGGAACTGACGTCGGGTATCGAACTGGACTCCCGCATCGTGG
Organism: Rhodococcus sp. IEGM 27; assembly: GCF_033142305.1. Taxonomy (NCBI): domain Bacteria; kingdom Bacillati; phylum Actinomycetota; class Actinomycetes; order Mycobacteriales; family Nocardiaceae; genus Rhodococcus; species Rhodococcus sp. IEGM 27. The sequence goes on from NZ_JAWLSG010000001.1 coordinate 56,938, forward strand.
CATATCTCTCCGCCACGCGTAGAACTTCGTCGATGAACGCGGACCAGATCTTTAGCCTTCTGTGGCCGCGGGGGCCCGTCGCCAGAAACCGCAAGTTGATGCACTATCAACCCTATCGTCGTGAACTGCTGCTGGACCGATTGCTGGCCAGTGCCTCTCTGTCCGATACCGCTCCAGCCGTCGATGTCACCATCGACGGCTGGGAAGACAACTATCGCACGATCCTGCAGACCTCATCCACGGTCGACCTGTGGTGCCCCGTCTCCGCAACGGCGACACTGGCCGACGCGCTGATCCGGATCCCGGCGCTTCCCGTCTTCCAGGGGCACCTGACGTTGTACGGACAGGTTCGCGGCGTTCGGAGAAGTGGGACGACTTTGACGGCACGGGTCGAGATTTCGGAGTCTCTGCAATGACACGGTTGGAACGTACGATACGCACGAGTTGGGCCACCGGGATCAAAGCTGACACATTCTTGCAGACCGTAATGGTGTCCGAACTACTCTCGCCGAGCAGCGACTTGTGGGTGGTCTCCCCGTGGATCACCGATGTCGTCGCGGTCGACAACAGTCACGGTTTCTACGACGACATGTTTGAGAATCCACCGACCCGACTCCGCCTGGCTGCGACATTGGGCATCCTTTCCGAGCAAGGATGCCAGGTCAGAATCGTGACACGATCCGACCCGCACAATGATGCGTTTCTGGATCGAGTGGCGAGCGCTGCTCCGCACATTCTGATTGCCATCGACGAAGGCGACTGGGTCCACGAGAAGACCTTGTGTGGCCAACACTGGATCATCACCGGATCGATGAACTTCACCATCAACGGGATGGAACGGAACGACGAATACACCACCTTCCAGTACGGCGGAAGCCTCCCCGCACAGACCCGCATCGACCTCAACGCACGCTGGAAGGAGCAACTCCATGTCCGACGTTGAACTCGACATTGAACGCCTGCTCACCAACTTCTTCGGCGAGGGCAACGCGGCATGGCCCGGGATGGACCCATCCTATCGATGGTCGTCGCGGGTGGTCCCCTTCGTCGATAACGCGCGCCGCCGCCAGCACGGACCATTGGTGCTGCCACGCATGTCCTACAACGGGAACCTGTTCGTTCTGTACGTCATCGTTCCCGATCCGCGGGAGACTGTGTTCGTCACGGAACTGATCCGCTCGTTCGCCGGCCCGACCCTGATTGAAGACTTCGATCGCGCGATCGTCCCCGTGCAACCAGATCAACGGGACGTGGTGGAACGCGGCATCGCTGCGGCCGCGCCGCGAGCATCACTCCTCAAACTCCAGGCGGCATCGTCGAATGAACTCCGCAAGGAGTTGACCGACTCGATGTTCTCGATGCTGAACATGATCGCCCAGAGGCCGCGGCGGGAACTGCGGCAACGCAAACCGATCGGCCGACTCTTGGCTGAATTCGATGCGGCCCTGGCATCGGGAGCGACGGATGCTTCGCTAGAGATCGTGCATCAGATCGAAAAGCTCGGCGGAATCACGGCGACGAATCTCGCCGCCCTGAAAATCCGGCGCCTCGACAAACTGGGTCACAGCCGTGCTCTTCTCGATTACGACGGACTCGTCGACGTTCTGCTCCAGCACGTATCCGGAACGGTGTACGAATCGGTCCTCAACGCATTGTGGACGGAGTTCGTCGAAGACCCCGTCTCACGCGGCGACGTCGACAAGGCGCTTGCCACCCTCAGCGCATCGTCACTTGCGATGCGCCGGTTCCTGGACGTCGACTACTCCGGGTTCGGAAGTTACGCACTGAGCGTCATCGCCCTCCTCGCGCTCCACTTCGAAGTGGAGCGCGTACTTACCGACGTGTCGTCGATTCTGCTCGCCCCATCGTCCACTGCCATCGTTCCGCCAGCCATCCATTCCCTGCTGCGCGTCGAGGGCATCAACGATGAGGGACGTACACCCGCACCGTCGACGGATGGCGAGCAAGGACCGGTCCCAGCCGCGACGGTCGCATCGTGGAGCGAACTCTTCCATCACCTGGACACTTTCGATCCTGCCCGTTTGTCCCTCGAGGAATTCACGTCGTGGCCATCGCCAGCCGCCGACGACACTGCACTGGCCGACTCCTTCGATCGCCTCGGCGACAAGCACGCCGACATTGCGTGGTCGCTGGTAGGTCCGTTTCTGGAATCCATCGGATACTCCGAAGCCGCACCGTTCAGCGCCCGGGCACTGATCCGTAACGCAATTGCCTTCGACCGCTTCAGTCCGGGCGATCTCGCGACGATCGCAGCACTTTTAGAAATTGCACTTCGGTCAGGAATGAAGCAAGTCGACTACGTGGACCTGCTCCTCGAACTCCAGTCTTCTTACGAACAGTGGAGTTCTCCGGGCAACGCCCCCCTTGTGTTGGACCTGATTGATCGATTGGCGATGTCAGCGTGTCCCGATGAGGATGCGCGCCGAAACTTCACCACGACTGTCTTCTCTCCTCTCCTGCGCCACCTACCACGCCTGTACAACGTCGATCGAACCTTTGCCGCAAGGCTATCGACCGAAATTGGTCTCGAACTCGATTGGTCTCTGCACACCGCCGCGACAGACGCAGTCGAACCTGACCAATCGCCGTTGGCGGCGCAGAGGGTCCTCCTCTACTCGCTCGACGAGGGTGTGCTGACCCGGTGCGCGGAACAATTGGTACAAACCTTCTCGTCTCTAAGAGTTGCAACCTCGCACGATCACGTCGGCGGACCGCAACTCAAAGAGAAGATTCGTAACGCCGACATCGTTGTTATCGCGACGCGGTGCGCAAAGCACGCAGCCACCGGTTTCATCGGGAAATATGCTGAGTCGTCGAGGATTTTCTATGCGCAAGGAAGTGGATCGGCCTCACTCTTGCGCGCGACGTACGAAGCACTTGAGGCCGTTGCCCCGTGATCTCTGAATTGTGCATCCCGGGTGGCCGATGTCGTCAAGGTTTGGGCGGTGCGTCAATGGTCCCAGGCGATATGTTCGGCGTATTGAGTGTGACGTCCAGGTCGAGCGTGTCTTAATCGGATTCGAGTCCGGCCAGACTCGGTCGAGAAGCATCTCGCGTTGAAATCGGTGTGGCGGACCCAACGTGCTTGACGATCACTCGCCGACTGTTGATTATCGGGCCCCAACGCGGCAGAGGCCCCTGCTCGGGGTGAATACGTCTGACAAACGGGACCCGACTAGCCAATCCGGCGCACATGTCGGTGCGTGAGAACAGCACAACCGGGAAACTACCAGGAGAACGCGGTGAACCATGATTGGTGGCTGTGGCGACGTCGAGTGTTGTAGTAGTCGAGCCTCGGCACAAGGGCGGCGGCCGAATCATCGTTGGTGGCGAACACGTGCCGATACCCGCGCTCCGTTTGGAGGGCCCGGAAATGTCCGTTCGAATTTCCCCTTCCGACAAAGGCGCAATGGAGTTGACAAGCTCTGCGTGATCCCGAGATCGGCACAAATTCGGGGACCGATCCGGTCCTGACCGCGTCGTTCGACTTTCGAAATCCGACCACGTTCAGCCCGGTCTCCGCACTGGTCCGCGCCGGCATCGAGTGTCGTCGTGACCTTCTCGTGCAACCCGGCGACGCCGTCGTTCTCGCACCGGCGGATCCACCTGCTCGCGCACTTGCGGGTAATGCCCACCGCTGAGGCGATGTGTGCCTTCGGCCAGCGTTCGCGGTACCGATCGACTATCAGCACCCGGCCGTGAAACGTGGTTCAGGCAATAGCGTGGCGCACAAGAACCTCCGGATTGGTTGTGGGCCACAGACAAACCACACATCAACCGGAGTTTTCTCTTCGGTTCTAGCTGTTAGGCCCGCTACCACGCCCTGCCCGGGGTACACCGAGGACATCGTGGTTGACCGGGTATCGATCTGGAGGAGAACGTTCTACTTACTAGGAAGTGGGTGATGAGTGGTGGAGTGAACGAATCCGACATTGCCCAACACGCTCGCGCCAAGCCAATCCCAGAGCACCAGCGAACATATGAGATGCTCCTGTATACAGCGCTATCGTCTGCAGTTTGGATCGACGAAGGGGATTACATGACGTCCAAAGAACACACTTACAATGCGATTAGAGTTCAACAGAGGCCTTCAGCGCCCGCATTTTATATGATCGGAGCTCCCGCTCGGGAGATAACGAAATGGGCAGACGCGCCGCATAAAAAGACAACCCTACGGGCGGGCTATCAGCGGGAACTTGAGGAACGGCGGATCAACTCAATCGAAAAGTTTCTCAAGAACTCGCCGAACAATATTCTTCCATCCGCCGTATTGATCGCCGTTCGTACTGAAAATATTAGCATCGAAGAGTCTTCGGGGCAGTTCAAGATAACCATCACCTCCGATTCATTAGAACCTAACTCACTACGCCATAAAATTCTCACGGAGCTACGCGAACGGCTTAGCGACGAGGAGTTGCGGAATGTTCCTGAAATCTCTGAAGAATTGCAATTCTCCGATTTTGGCGATATTGACCTTGATCCAATTGCCACCCTCGATGACGAGGCCGATACGGACGCCTTGGCCCCCGATTCATATCTCTCATCTCTTTACGCCGAACTGTCGAAATTCGAATATTTGGATCCGAAACGCAAAAGGGAGATGGACGAGTTTGTCCATACCATGTCAGTTCCCGGACTGATCATGGACGGCCAACACCGAATTTTCGGAGCAAAGGAGGTTGCAGGCGAAGAAATCATCCTCCCAGTCGTTCTCGTCCCCGGACTTGAGCTGTCCGAACAGGTCTTTAACTTCTACGTTCTAAACAACAAAGCGAAACCCCTCGACAAGAGGCAACTTCGGTCAATAATTGCGACCTCACTAACGAAAGGGGAGATCGACGACCTTTACGACCGGTTCAGAACATCAGGTCTTCGAGCGGACGAGGCTCAATGGACCTATCGAGTGAATAGCGATCCAGACAGCCCCTTCAAGGATCTCATATCCCTTCGACTTGACGGCGATACCGCGCCCATTGATGACAATGTCATGGACCAGGTCGTTGCGCGGTTTATCAAACTCCCGAAGAGTTATCAGTCTCTCAAGAAGGGAGTCGATTGGGATTCGGGAGATCCTGATTACAGCCGCCGACTCGGTCTCTTTTACAGCCTCTGGAGAGCGGTAAAAGTTAAATACCCAATTGCTTGGGCCGCCGCGGAAAGTGGCCGCGGCAACGGTCAACTCTTTCAGAAAGTTGCATTGCTGCAACTTCAAGCCTACGTCCTCGAAGTATTGAAGCAGGTCGTTCCTTTCCAGGCCGAGTCGCCATTCGCTTCCCCGGACAAATTATACGAGGCGACCACTACAGCACTCGGCACCCTTCCCGAGGAGTTCTTTACGAAAGAATGGAAGAAGAAGGGACTCGACACAAATTCTGGGCGAATTTTGTTCCTTGAGCAACTTCAAAAAGTGGCTGCAGCAGACGGCAAGAGAATCGGTAGCTTCTCACTCTTCAAGGATGCGTGACGAGTTGCCAACAGAACTGGACTCAATACTCAGTCGGATGGTACTTGAGACAGAATCTTCCGATCGGAGAGGAAAATACATACGAGAGTGGGCACTCGACAAACTGCAAATGGACAAAGAGATTAACGACCATATCGATCAGTACATTCGATTGCGAATCGCACTTAGCCTCTGCCCCACGTCAGCGATTACCCACTCCAAGTCCGAACGACTGTCGAGGGCGGAAAAAATAGAGGAGCACCTCATTACGAATGAATTTTCCGGTAAAGAAAGCGCGACACAACTTGCCGCCGTGCTCGATAGCGTTTTAGACAAATGGCTAACGCAACGCGAGGACGTGAGTCAGTTTCGAGATGCCCTGTTTTTGCGAGATGGGAAACTCTGTCGCTCTTGTCGGGTCGATCTTCAATCGGCCCCGGCGATTGCGGAATCCGTGCGACGGCGAGATCGGTACAAGTTGATTTGGCTCGACCCCGAACGCCATCTCCAAGCTACTGTGGATCATCGTGTACCCGTGTCTCGCTTCGGCACAAACGAACTCGGCAACCTTGAATTACTCTGCAGATTCTGCAACGAGGGGAAGGCAGACGGCGCTCCAATGCACCTTAAACACGAAGTCGAATTGGGAACACAACTTCCCATCTCGCGACACTCGACAGGAGTTGAGGTTCCAGGAGGTGTCGTCGCCAAGTCGGCCATGATTACCTATAGAGTGCTGCGTCGAGACGAATTCCAATGTTCCCAATGCGAACAGGAGGATAGCGAATTGACCATTCGCAAGGTTTGCGAAACCGGACTCGCTGTGATTAGCAATTTGCGCGCGGTTTGCTACCCATGCATAGGTGGGGTGTAGCACGCGCAAGGGCCTTTGAACTTGAGCGTGGAAACTCGGTCTATGAGCCTTCGGAGATGTTCTTATCGCTCGGATCGGACAGTTACGGCTGACTACCCGGCGTGTCGCACACGATAGTAATGCGGACACCACGTGTGGGTAGTGCGGTCGCGATTGGCAATGTCGGGGATTGCCAGCATAGCTGGCAATCGGACCGCCCCTCGACTCAAGAAAAACACGGCCAATCCAGCACTGTAAACCAGCAAGAACGCGTTGGCTGACTTGAAACGGGAGAAATGACCTTGGCGTGTCCCCCTTGATTAGGTCCGGGTTGTTCTAGAGTCCTGATTGCCCTGGTCAGGGCGAAGAAGGGACGATAGGGATCATGGCGGGACGCAAACGTCACTCGGCGGAGGACATCGTTCGCAAGCTGCGACGAGCCGACGAGTTGGCCGCGGAAGGCAAGAACGGCGAGGAGATCGCCGCCGCACTCGAGGTGTCGGCGGCGACGCTGTACAACTGGCGTCGCCAGTACTCGGGTATGGACGCCGACGCCGCGAAGGAACTCAAAGAGCTACGGGAGCAGAACAGCCGGCTCAAGCGGTTGCTCGCCGATGCCGAGTTGTAGAAGGACGCGCTGCGGGAGATCGGCAAGGGAAAATTCTGAGCCCGACCGCCAAACGCGCCGCGATCACCCTGCTCACCGGCACCATGCAGATGTCGGAGCGGTTCGCGTGCAAGGTCGTTGGGCTCTCCCGATCCGCCTACCGGCGGCTGCCGTTGGCGCAGACACCGGACGACCCGGATGCCGATCTGCGCGCAGAGCTACGCGGGTATTCCCGCAAGCATCCGCGGCATGGGTTCCGTCGGGCGTGGGCGTGGCTGCGCTACGACCAGGGCGTCGAGGTGAACAAGAAGAAGGTTCACCGCCTGTGGAAGGAGGAAGGACTGCAAGTCCGGCGTGCCCCACGCCGCAAACGTGCCGGCCAGTCCTCCGTTCCGATCGTCGACGCGGATGCTCCGAATATTGTGTGGGCATTGGATTTCCAGTTCGACTCGACCGTCGACGGCAAGACGGTGAAGATCGCGTCAATGGTCGACGAGCACACCCGGATGTCGTTGCTGAACATCGTGGACCGCTCGATCACCGCCGACCGATTGATCGAGGGCTTGGAGAAGGCGTTCGCGATGTGGGGTGATCCGCCGCTGGTATTGCGCATGGACAATCGGCCCGAATTCATCTCCGAGGCACTGCGGGCCTTCTGCGCTGGGTCGGTGGGGGTGTCCTACATTCCGCCGGGCACGCCATGGAACAACGGGTTCATCGAGTCGTTCAACAACCGGTTGCGCGATGAGTGCCTGAACCGCAACTACGGGCCTACGCTGCTCAAGGCCCGCGTGGTGATCGAGGACTTCAAGAACGACCACAATCATCGACACCGTCATTCGGCGCTGGGTTACAAGACTCCTGCCGAGTACGCTGCCGGATGCACCCACCGGCACCAGCCCGTGGCGTGCGAGATCGACTGATCGACTGCACGTAGGAACCGGCTCTAGAAACAACCGGACCGACTATCGGGGACCTGCCAACCTCTCCGACGTGTCCCAAAGTGCGCTGACCGAAAAGCGTGCGAGGCTACCTCAGAGACCGCAACAGCACATTGGTGAGGAGTTTGACGTCGTTCGGCGTGTTCTGCAGTGCGTTCCACCGTCGGTCGTCGCCCGGCGCCAGTTGCCACGTACCACTCATCCACGCCGTGACATCACTGAGATCCGCGAGTTTACGATCCAGTCCAGCTGACGGAAGATCATCCGCCAACTTTCCGTCGGTGAGTGAATCCATTACATAACCCATCGACTGAATTCCCACGCCGTGCGTGAGTCGAGACTTTCGGGGAAGTTGCTTCCACTCAATCGGCCAGGTGCTTTCGACGAGGCCCCAAAAAATTTTGAGATGCAGAACCATCTGCTCAATGTCGCCGGTACCGTCTTCCGGGTTTCGATACTGGTAGAGCGCGCCGTCGTAAAGACTGTTCTCAATCATCTTGAGCACACTGTTGTCTTTGATGTAACCGTCGGGCGAGGTCGGGGTAGAAATGGCACCGAAAAAAGGACTATCCGTATCGATATTCAGTCGAACCATCACTTGCGCAGGCAACTGGCGGCGCTTGTACTTCGGAGGCAGATAGCCGGTCGTCTCCGGCAGCAATTCGTGAATCAGCCCCTTTGGCAAGGGCTTCGTGTTGTTCACCAGGATGAATTGCGATCTCTGCTCCTCCGCGCCATCGGCAATAAACCCGACTGCAGCCACAGGGAACTCAGCTAGATCCGCGTCACGGATCGCAGCAGTACGCTGCTGACCATCGACCAGCAGGGCCGGTTTCTCGGCTTCGTCGAGACTCTCGTCGACAGGGATCACCAACTCCCCAGGTGTGGCGTAGTCGACGGTCCGACGGGACCTCGACGGCTTAAACTCTACGCGCGAATCGAAGGCGAGCACGATCGCGTTGGGCAGCATGGCATTGTCCGACTCCAGGTATCGACGGATCGCCTTGATATGGCTGAGCACCTCCGGTCGCTGGTAACCCGACAGGTCGCCTTCATTGCCACGGTTGACCCTCGACACGGTCGTGAAGTCGTGCAACTTCTTACCATCGACCGCGAAGCAATAGATGCGGCGGTTACCCTGCTTAACCTCCAGAGCAGGAACCCGGACCTCGTACTTGTCAGCCATGCTTTCCCTTCCGCTTCGTAGCCCGACAAGGCAACACCGACATCTTCTCTGCGAGCACCGACAAGTTGTGAAACCCTCGTCTTTTGTTGCGTTCGGTCCCTCGGAATATCGCCATCTCGATCCCATGCTCTGCGCAGAGACCACACTGACAGGCCTTCCACGGAGCATGTTCGAGGGTCCGCCGATACTGCTCGTCGTACGTCTTCTTGACCCCGACAACGTTTTCGTACGCAATCGTTGCTGCCAGCGCTTCGTCCACCGTGCATGCTCCACGGTCGAATGCGCGAAGTCGTGCAAGACACTCACGCTCAGCCTTGACCGCTTCAGCTTGCGCGACCTTCCCCGACAGAACTGCACGCTTGAGCGTTACGTTGCCGTCCACCTGAGGCACCCGTATTGCGGCATAGGTTGTGGTGGCGGTGTGGTAGTTGTCGCGATCGTCCATGAAGGACTGACGGAAGGACGACGTGCTGTCGAAGCTGGAGACGCCGTATGACGCGAACGATTCGATGGAGTCGACCCGCGTTATTCCAAGAAGGTGCAGTTTCGTCGACTTGCGCCGAATCTTATCGATCTCTTTCAGACAATCGAGAATGTCGGGTGTCTTCAACGGCACCATACCGCCGAGTGCGATGCGCTTGTACCCCATCCTCTGTAATTCCTTGACGCTGTCGGCGTAACTCGCGGGATCCCACCCCTGGGCAGCTCCGACCGGTTCAACAGAAGACTTGCGCTTCTTTGCCTCCGCGATGAATGCTTCGGCGTAACGCAGCGATATCCGGCGCCTGTTGACCCACTCGTCCGGTGGTTCGAAGTTGATAAGACCAGGTCGTTGATAGCCGAGAATGATGTGATCAATGCTGACGCCGGCCTCGAACCCGCACTGCTCGTAGAAGTCGAGTACCTCATCAACCGAATATGGCGGTTCCGGTTCGTTTACGTAGTTGAACGCGCCACAGTCCCCTAGCGTCTCGACCCCGTCCGGCAGACGAAAGAACCCGCGGACGCCTAGTCGGTAGAGACGCTGCCGTTGGGGCATCGAGTATTTGCCGGGGCCGCTAACGGAGCCATCAACGATCGCCTTAGATACGAGGATTCCATCGTAGGCAGGCGCAGACAGCACTTCGTGCGCATAGCGGTCGTCGCGTTGACGAACGCGCAACGGCGAGTACTCGTCGTGAACGAAGTCATATGTCGGACTGACCAGGTCTTGGCTATCAGGAAAGTAAAACTTCACTTCTTCTCCATGCGTGCCTCGACGTACGCTCGCGCCAGAAAGTTCGAGAGAGCCGAGATGTGGCGCGGGGTGTTTTGCAGTTCATTCCACGGCAAGCCCAACTCATCCCAGGTTCCACTCGTCCAGTGGCACCGATTCACGATGCGTGTCAGCTCGTATTTGGTGGTCTCGTATGCGGTGGGCGAGTTCACGTCTACATGGGCCATGACTCGATCCATCAACCGACTCATTGCACGGATTCCGACCCCGCCCATCAGCCTGGACCGCGTAGGCGGCTTGCCCCACGCGTCCGGGAACAGATCGCGAACGGAGGTCCAATATGTGAGGAGAAGTTTGCGAATCCCCTCGGTATCGGTCGATCCCGTCGCCATGTTCCGATATGGGAACAGAACTCCAGAGGGAGACTCAAGAGATTCCTTGAGGGCTTCAACCAACCCCGTGTCTGTGACCACGCTCTTTCGTCGGTCGTCAATATCGGTCGATGCCCGCTTGATCAGGCCGGCAAATGGCGAGTCCGGGTCCTGATTGAGCATGTCGACAAGCGCCGACGGCAGGCGGCGGGCGGAAAGTCGCGGAGAGGGCGCTGCAAAGACTTCCGGTAGAAGTTCGGTCACAAGGTTCGGAGGCAGCGGCGAGACCGTGTTGATCCGAAGGAACTGTTCCCGTTGCATCGCGAGTGTGGGAGCGACGAAGCCCGCGATGGGGACGGGCATCCGCTTGTTCGTGGTGCGGGAGAGCGCCAAACTGCGTTGTTGTCCGTCGACAATCCATGCCGGTCGTGGATCGGTGTCATGTGTGGGCAAGGGGATTTCGAGTGTGCCGGCCGACGAGAGTCCGTCACTTGTGCTCGGGCCTCGGCTTGACCGGAAGCGAACAGATTCGGGGAGAGCGAGGATCAGTCCGTTCGGAAAGAGAACCTCGCCCGAGTTGAGGTAATCGAGAATTTGTTTGACGTGGCTGCGGCGTTCCGGCCGCTGATAACCGATCAGTTTCCCGGCGTCGTCTCGCGAGATCCGTGCAACGTCGGCAACCAGGTCGATCTCCTCGGCCGCGAGCGCAAACAGGTACACCGGCATCGCGTCGTTCTGTTGGATTCTCAGTGCACGACGTTCGAGGTGCTTTGCGTCGTCTGTCATGCCGACTCCTCACTAACGGTCAGGAAGATCTGGCGGAAGCGCTTTTGTTCACAGGCGATACCTGCGTCGCGTAGGTGGCGCAGCGCACGGGTCGCCGACAGCGATGCGTCGTTCGCAAGCAGGGGCATGATCAGTTGTCGGAGCTCGACATCGGTGACAGGTTTACGCTCGTAGACTTCGACTTTTCGGACGCGGGATTGCCATGTCGAGAACCCGGAAAGGTCTCGCTTGTCGAAGATCGACTTCGACGTTCGGCGGGCGACCCACGCCCGCGCCATTCGGTGGCCGATACTCGACGCGGTGCCGCCAAGGGACGCGCGGAGGGCCCGGTCGGCAGGTATGCGCGGCAAACCGTCAATATCTCTGGCACCCCCTACCAGCAGAACGTCACGACCACCGTGGGCGAGTCCGACCAGGTCGTCGTCCATCGCTTTTGCGTAGTTCTCCGAGAGCACCAACAACACACTGGGTGCGGCGATCGATGTGAGGGTCTGCGCATCGTCGAGGCCGCTGAGCGCACGCCACCACGCCCGGCGGGCAATCGTCCCGGAAGCGACGGTGTCAGCGTGACCACCGGAGAAGGTGGCCGCGTAGGCAGGGCCCATCTGGGAAACGGGCCGCAGACCGAGACCCGCGGACGCAACCATCAACGATGCCGCGAAACCGGCCGCCGTACACTCGCGATGCAGTAGACGTGCCTGTACCCACGCTTCGCCCTGATAGAGGTCGGCGAGTGGCACCAGGTCGCCGGCGGTCGTCACGCGCGACTTCCAGGCCGAGAATCGAAGTCCGACATCTCCTGCGGGCAGGCTGCGTGCCTGCAGGGACGCGTCGGGAGCCACAGACTTCCGTTCTGTGCAGTTGACAACGATCGCGAGTTTACGCACTCCACCTCCCTCTGTCGGACCCCGAAACTACACTACAACCGGATCTACTCGAACATGCAGTTTCCGATATGCTCCATCACCGGCCGACATCTTCAGGAGGAAAGATCATGGGAACCCCAGCGGTTGTGCTACTCAGCGGCGGCCTGGACTCAACCACCGTCCTTGCAATCGCCCGTGAACAGGGATTTACGCCATACGCGCTGTCCTTCCGCTACGGGCAACGGCACAGCGTCGAACTGGAAGCGGCCAGTCGCGTAGCCGAGACGATCGGCGTCGAACGCCACGTGATCACCGACATCGACCTGAGGACGTTCGGAGGATCCGCACTCACCGCCGACATCGATGTTCCCAAGCACGCCGACGTCACGGACGTCACCGAGGACATCCCCTCGACCTACGTCCCCGCCAGGAACACCATTTTCCTCTCGTTCGCACTCGCCTATGCCGAGACAGTCGCCGCCCAGGACATCTTCATCGGAGTCAATGCACTCGACTACTCCGGATACCCCGACTGCCGACCAGAGTTCATCCGGGCATTCGAAGACATGGCCAACCTGGCGACACGTGCCGGAGTCGAGGGCGCCCGACTCCGGATCCACACACCGCTGATCTCGATGTCGAAGGCCGAAATTGTGACGACCGGACTGCGCCTTGGAGTCGACTACAGCATTACCTCATCATGCTATGACCCAGACGGACAGGGACGCCCCTGCGGCCATTGCGACTCCTGCCTGCTAAGGCTGAAGGGGTTCTCCGAGGCCGGCCAATCGGATCCCCTCACCTATCAGGCAGTGTGAAGTGTCCTACAAGGTCAAAGAAATCTTCTACACGCTCCAGGGTGAAGGCATGCACGCCGGCCGGCCTGCCGTCTTCTGCAGATTCACTTCCTGCAACCTATGGACCGGTCGTGAGAGCGATCGGCACCGCGCAATCTGCAAGTTCTGCGACACAGACTTCGTCGGCACAGACGGTCCGGGGGGTGGAAAGTTTGCTACCGCGTCCGACTTAGCCTCGGCGATCGCCGACAAATGGCCTTCGTCGGACACCGACCATCGAATGGTCGTGTGCACCGGCGGCGAACCGTTGCTTCAACTAGATGAACCACTGACTACGGCACTGCATGAACGTGGCTTCTACATCGCCGTTGAAACGAACGGCACGCAGACGCCACCGCCTGGTGTCGATTGGCTGTGTGTGAGTCCGAAGCAGGGCGCCGAGTTGATTGTCGAATCCGGCGACGAACTGAAGTTGGTCTTCCCGCAGGTCGGTAGCGACCCCCGCCTATACGAAAGCCTGGCTTTTAAGAGCTTTCGCCTTCAACCCATGGACGGCGACGAGGTGGCGGCGAACACCGCCTCGGCTGTCGAATACTGCATGACTCACCCGAAGTGGCAACTAAGTCTCCAAACACACAAGTTTCTAGGGATACCATGACCGAGCAAATGGAAATTTTCCGCGAGTTCAACTTCGAAGCCGCACATCGACTGCCCAACGTTCCAGATGGGCACAAGTGTTCACGCCTGCACGGCCACTCCTACCGCTTTACCGTCCACATAGCCGGTCCCGTCGACGAACAGTTCGGATGGGTCATGGACTTCGGTGACCTCAAGTCGATCGTCAATCCTGTTGTCGCACGACTGGATCACTACTATCTGAACGACATCGAAGGCCTTAAGAACCCCACAAGCGAAGTGCTCGCGAAGTGGATCTGGGACGAACTCGAAGAGAACCTTCCGCTGCTGACCGCGGTCACGGTCCGCGAGACCTGCACCTCGGGCTGCACATATCGCGGAACTCGCGCCGTCCTCACAAGCTAGATTCGCACCTATCAGCTCCGGAGAGAGCACATGCATCCGCAAGTCTCGGAAACAGTTTTCGTTGACGGTATCCAGTTTTCGCTGCTGGACGCGCTCGTGCCCCTGATCCCGGGCGACATGTTCATCTCGCGTACGAATACCCATGGAACGAGGCCGCACTCCGGAGTCTGGGTGATAAGGGATGACGTTCTAATGCTCATCGATTTCGCGGTCGCCGAGATTGACGATGTAACTCAGTCGCAAGCGCAATCAAGGACATGCATTCATCTCCCACATCGTGCGCGTTGGTACACAGGTGAACTCATTCTGAACGCACCCACGTTCGCAGCATTCGCAGCGGGCCCCCAACCAGATCCGACAAGGTTGACCATGGCGCTGACCGTCGCCGGAGGCATCGTGACTGGACGGAAGTATGCGAATACGCGACGTACCACGATGTACGCATCGATTCCGACGACGTAGAGACTGACCACCCCTCAATGATTCAGTGTCAGGTACGGTCTGGATGTTCTCGTAACTGACCACCACGCCGCGGGCGAGTTTGAGTTCTTCGACGTCGCGCAGGCTCGAACGCGAACAAGCGATACAGTCACACGGCATATCCGACCACCTCGATCGGATACCGATACCTGTAGAGCGTGTCTCACGTGGAAAGTTGCTTGAAGCAGGTAGTGCGGGACGAGGTAAAGGAATTTGGCGAAGTGTTCGCCGTGACGTTCGTAGCGGATGGTCAGGCGTCGGTATTCGGTGCGCCAGGCGATAGTGCGTTCGATCTTCCACGAATACCGCCCAGTCGATCATTTCTCTCGATGCCGCGACGAGCGATCCGCGGAGCCATGCCGCGTTCGCGTAAACACCGGCGATGTTCGTCGTAGTCGTAGCCTTTGTCGGCGCGGATCTTCCCCCGGCTTGCGGCGGTGCGGGCCACACCGGGGCTCCACGGCCGGGATCACCACCAATGACTGCAGCATCGTGCTGTCGTGCGTGTTCGCCTCGGTCACAACCACAGCCAGTGGGGTTCGATTCGCTTCGTGACCAGTCGAGTTCGCCCGCGGTACCGACCCAGTCGAGCACCTCGCGATGGAGTTTCTCGCACACCCCGGCCCGCATCCAGGTGCTGAAGCATCGATACGCCGTCGGAACTGTGACTCCGAAGAAGGGCGGCAGGTGCCGCCACGCGCGTCCACTGCCACCTACCACGCGTCAATCTGTCCCACATATCACTTCATCCACATCAGACACGCTATGAGTCCGCAGGTGAGTATTAGGTTTGCGATATGAACACCTCTTGGCAGGACCCCAAGTCCATCTCGTCGATGCTCTACGACTGGGAGACGTGGGCGATAGTCGGACTCTCCGGCAATCCGGAACGGACGGCGTACCGCATCGCTCAGTTGCTGCAGGAACGCGGCAAACGCATCGTTCCCATCCACCCCACCGCCCCGACGGTGCTGGGCGAGCAGGGTTACCCCACTCTCGCGGACGTGCCGTTTCCCATCGATGTCGTGGACGTGTTCCGTCAGTCCGATGCTGCGGGGGAATTCGCTGACCAAGCCGTCCAAGTGGGGGCAAAAGGCGTGTGGTTCCAGCTCGGCGTCATCGACGAAGAAGCGTTCCGACGCACAACCGAAAAGGGACTGGCCATGGTGATGGATACGTGCCCGGCAATCGAGTGGAACAAGCGGAGCTGACTCGCTGATCCCGGTGTAGGTCGAGTCGGGCAGTTTCGAACGTATGACTACCCTGGACCGAAACCGTGCAAATCGGACAGCGATCCTGCACGGTGCCCGGTCGTCAAACGGAAGGTTCTACCCATGGCCATCGACTACACCCGTCGCCCCTCCACCCCGGCCGCACCGCAGGGCGGTGTCAATTTGAGCAAGGTGACGTTGTCGAAGGCAGCACCGTCGGTCAGCCTTACCAAGTCGGGTGAGCGGCAGGGCGCGATGCGGGTCAACCTGAACTGGTCCACTGGCGTGACGCCGCAACCGAAGAAGACCGGCTTCTTCGCGAAGCTCGCGGCGGCCGCGGGCGGCAACACCGGCATCGACCTGGACCTCGGCTGCCTCTACGAACTCACCGACGGATCGAAGGGCGTGGTCCAGGCACTCGGCAACACCTTCGGTTCGCTGCAGGACGCCCCGTTCATCAAGCTCGACGCAGACGACCGCACCGGCACCGTGACCGGCGGCGAGAATATGCATATCAATCTGGATCGCCCGGAGATGTTCAAGCGCATCCTCATCTTCGCGATGATCTACGACGGCGCACCCAACTGGGCCGCAGTGGACGGCGTCGTCACCCTGTACCCCACCAGCGGTCCCGAGGTGGAGGTTCGCCTCGACTCCTCGAACAGCTCCGCTCGCATCTGTGCCATCGCGATGCTGCACAACACCAGTCAGGGCATCACTGTGACCCGCGAAGTGAACTACATCGAAGGCAGCCAGGCCGACCTCGACAAGGCCTACAGCTGGGGCATGAAGTGGGCAGCCGGCCGCAAGTGACAGGCGCGGGCCCTACCGGTTCTGATCGAATGTCACACTCCCCCGCGCTAACGTCGGAGCATGTTCAGTACTGAGATCGAGGTGCGCACGGGCGCTGAGCCGGTGGTGCACGACCTGACCCGTGAGATCGAGAAGTTCCTCGCCTCGGCCGGTGCCGGCGATGGCCTGCTGCATGTGTGGGTGCCACACGCCACTGCCGGGCTCGTCGTCATCGAAACCGGCGCGGGCAGCGACGACGACCTCCTGCGGGCAATCGACGACGTCCTGCCCCGCGACGACCGGTGGAGGCACCGCCACGGCAGCCATGGACACGGCCGCGATCACGTGTTGCCGGCGTTCCTGCCGCCCTACGCGTCGGTGCCCGTCATCGACGGCACCGTTGCGACGGGGACCTGGCAATCCGTGTGCCTCGTCGACACCAACGTCGACAACCCGGTGCGCCGCGTCCGCTTCAGCTTTCTCGCCGGGTGAGCTGACGCGTGGGGCGAACTCCCAATCACATGTACGCGAGTGTCCGTGCCACGGAATAGGTTTCGGGCAGGTTCGCCGCCTCGTCGGTGGATGAACGGTCCACCCACGTTTCCAGTGCCGCTCGGAGTACTGCGATCGACACATCCACGGCCAGCCGAATCTGCAGTTCGGAGCAGTCGAATCGTTTCGACACCGCATCGACCAGAGTCGCGTTCCGCGCCACGCTCGCACGCGCCAGCACAGCGCGCAGCGTCGGCTCCTTCTTGATGAGCTTGTTTACCCGCAGCAATCGCCGAGATGCGATCGACGAACTGTCCGAGTACGTCGCCAAAGCTGCAGCGAAGGACGTTTCCAGCGCGAGTCGCGGTGACATATCCGAGTCGAGTCGGTCGAGCCCTGCAGTCAAGACCGCCTCGAAGGCCCAGTGGTCTCGGAGTGCCGCCTCTTCCTTGGTGGCGAAGTAGCGAAAGAACGTGCGCTGTGACACGCCCGCCGCCTGCGCGATCTCACCAACCGTCGTGGCTTCGACACCCTTGTGCTCGAACAGGGTGAGCGCAGTCTCGCTGATCTCCACATTTGTCTGCTCACGCCGCCGCTCCCGCAGCCCAGGCTGGCCGGCGGGCAGGTGAGGCGACACGGGGAACGCGTCGAGTCTGGTCATCGCTGGCCCTCACAATCGGTAGAAGCCCTACCAGTCGCTCACAGGTGGTCACCGGTTGTCAATATGGCAGCGTGTGCCATAATGTACTCGAAGGGTGGTAATCAATGAATCTCAATATCGGAGACATTTTCCTGTACCCGCACCATGGGTCCGTGACGGTAACGAAGCTCACGACCCGGATGTTCAAAGATCTACCCACTGCATACGTGCAGTTCGAAGTTGCTCAGAATGGGCTGCAGATCGAGATACCGGTGGCGAAAGCCGAGGCGATCGGTGTGCGCAACGCAATCAATACCGACGAAGTCGGTCGAGTGTTCGAGATCCTGCAAGGCCCGACAATCGACGACCCGTCCAACTGGTCCAGGCGGTTCAAGGCCAATCAGGAGAAGATCACCGTCGGTGGCATCTTTACGGTGAGTGAAGTGATCCGCGATCTGATGACGCGGTCGCTGGCCAAGCCGCTCTCGGCCGGAGAAAAGCGCCAGCTCGAGCACGCAATGCAGCTCGTCATCTCCGAACTCGTCCTCGCCATGAAGACGACCCCCGAGGCCACGAGACGCCGTATCGAATCGATCTACGAAACCACCGCCGTCGCTGTCTAGTTCGGCGGTTCGTGTTTTGTAATCACCCAGCGTGTTGCCAACGGCAGCAGCCCGGATACAAGGTCCGGGCTGCTGCCGTTGTCGTTGAGCCGCACCACTTCCCCCGCTGTAACGACGGAACTACCGCGACGGTGCTCGTTCAGCTACTACCGAACAAGCTCCCCAGCGATCCGCTTCCCGAACCAGCCCCGTAGGTGATCACCACGGATGAGACGGCGTCGACACCGGCCGCACTGATGGTCCCGTCGGGCGCGTAGGACGAACCGCCTCCGCCTCCACCGCCACCAAGGTTCTCGGCGCCGCCGCCGCCACCGAACCAGCCGCCGCCACCCCCGCCACCGGTCTCGGATCCAGCTCCGCCGACCCCGGCAAGGCCCGCCGATCCGTCGGGATTGTCACCACCGTTGCCGCCGACACCACCCGCGTCGGCCTGACCGCCACCCCCGGCTCCTCCCCCGCCACCGGCCTGACCTGCGGGTGCGTTGGGAGCGAGGTTGCCGCCGCCACCGATGTAGGTGTCTCCGGCACCGCCGCCACCCGACGCGACGATTTGCCGATCGGCCAGCTCACCCGTTCCGATCCGAACGTCGGATGCGCCGCCACCGCCGCCTGCGCCAGTGCCACCGACTCCGCCGCCGTTGAACCCGGCCGCACCCGTGCCGTCGCCACCGTTGCCGCCGACGAGCACATACAGGGCGTCGCCGGGCGTGACGGGAAGTGAGCGCGACGCGACAGCGCCGAAGCCGCCGAGCACGGAAGCGGCGTTTCCACCGCGAGCACCCGTAGCGGTCACGTCCAGGCTGGTGATGCCCTCCGGAACCGTGAAGGACTGGGCACCGCCGGTGAAGGTGAAGGTGCACGTCACCGTACTGCCCGACCCCTGCACGCAACCCGTCGGCAGTGCCGGGGCGGCCACGGCGACACCGGGCGCGAGCAGCGCGGATGCGCCGACTACGGCCAACCCGCACACCCCGCTCATGTACCAGCGGCGTCGTGTTTTCGTGTGCTGATCTGTCATGTCAGTCGTCCCCCGTCGCAGGCTGATCCCGATTGATCGTCTCGGTTCGGAGCATCCCACAGCGTTTGCCGGCCCGCGGCGGATCGAGGGATCGAGAAAAGTCTGAACGCCCGCTAAACGGGACCCGGCTGTTCGCGACCGGTCCGCAGCGGCTATGAAGGAGTGATAGACCGATTTGGTTTCGGAACCCAAGAGCAGTTTCTAGTGCGAGGTAAAGCAGATGAATGGTGCGGCGGCCATCGGTGATGGCATCTTCCAGATACCTGTCCCTATTACGGACAACCCCCTCGGTCACACACTGGTCTACGCGATGGAATCCCCGGGTGGACTGATCCTCGTCGACGCCGGTTGGGACGACGACAACGCCTGGGCCGGGCTCACCTCCGGGCTGGAGGAGATCGGCCACTCCGTGAAGGACGTGGAGGGCGTTGTCCTCACCCACTTCCATCCCGACCACACGGGGCTGTGCGGACGGGTGCGGGAGGCGTCGGGTGCGTGGATCGCGATGCACGAGTCCGACCACGAATTGTTCGCGCACATGTCTTCCGGTCGCAGCGACGAATGGCTGGAGTTTCAGCGCCTCAACATGGTCCGTGCCGGCGCCGGCGCCGACGAGGTAGCGGCGTTCGAGCAGGCGGTGACCACCGAGCCGCCCACAGGCCCGAGTTCGGCTCCCGACCGCGTTCTCGTCGACGACGAACTGATCGCCCTCGCCGGCCGCGGGCTGCGTGCCGTCTACACCCCCGGCCACACACCCGGGCACGTCTGCTTCTACCTCGAAGACGCCGACGTCATGTTCACCGGTGACCACGTGCTGCAGAAGACGACCCCGCATGTCGGCAACTTCGTCTACCCCCTCGAGGAACGCGATGCCCTCGCCGAGTTCTTCGACTCGCTGCGCCGCGTGCAGAAGATGGAGATCACCCGCGGTCTCGGCGCCCACGGAATCCCCATCGACGATGTCGCGGGTCGCGCCGGCGAGTTGATCCAACATCATGAGGAACGGCTCGACCACCTCCATCACGCGTTCGGCGACGACCAGCTCAGCGTGTGGGATGTGGCCGCACGGATGAAGTGGTACAAGCCGTGGGCCGACATCTCGCCGATGGGCAAGCACATGGCGCTCTCCGAGGGTGCGGCCCACTTGCGGCACCTCGTCGCCCGCGGCCTCGTCGCGCAGGTTCCGGGTAGCGATCCCGCCCTGTTCGCGCGCGTCTGATCCGGAGACTCCACTGCGTGGTGATCGACGCGGGGTCACTATCCAGGTGGTGTCGGCCGGACTTTGAAGAGGACCTCGGAAAGCGGACGACGAGATGTGGTCGGAAGCGTCTGCTCATGGGTTGCCACTCCCACCCGAATGAGCACTTGCGGCAACCCAGGGTCCGCGGAGAGGTCCCGGACGAGGGTACGAGTGGCCGGCATCTCGGTGAGGTGAGTGACCGGACACGTGGCGAGCCCGCGGGCTGCACATGTGAGCAGCACAGCGGACAGCGCCTCGCCACAGCGCAACCAGTCCAGTCTGGAATCTGCGTCGGTGGTGAGTAGCAGGATCGCGGCCCGATCCTGCCGTGCAGCCGGATCCGCCGATGCCGCGGTGCCCGAGGGGAAGTCGCGAGCCAGTGACACGGAACGGCGTTGAGTGGCAGACGGTAACGCCGCTTCGGGCACCCCGTGCGGGAAAGAATCCGGATGACCGGCCCACCATCTGAGTTCGGCTTGATACATCGGATTGCCCCCACGGAGACCGGAGAGCCGCAGGGACGCATCCTCGAGCGCTGCTCGGCTGCGCTCGTCGAGAACGACGAGGCGAACACCGCCCCTTTCCGACACAGCGTGCAGATGCGGAATTGTCTCGTCCCACGACGGTGGTGCAGTGAACGGCAACCTGTCGGTACTTCTCGTCGGAATTGCTTCCGCCAGGCGGGCGTCGTCCGGCACGATCTCGCGCTGGTGGAACATGCCAACCGTCGCAAGGAGCTCGCGGTCGGCCCGGGCCGGCATCCGATCGATGTCGAAGCCCCAGCCCTGTGCAGCGAAGGCATATTCGAGATGGTTCAGCGCAGCGCCGCAGGAAATCACCATTTGACGACCGAAGTCGTCCGTCGCGGGAAGAAGGCGATCGGGATCACTGAACAGTGAAAGCCCGAACCGGTCGACAACCCAACGCCACGGCTGACTGTTGTGGAGCGACGGCGCCCTGCACGCAAGGGCCACTGCAGATTCGAGAGATGCTCGGTCGGGCATAGCGGAGGTCATCGATGCTCCCGGTGACGTGATTCTTCCGGTTGTCGTCAATCGAACAACGGTCAACTGATCGTCCATCCCGGGGTCCGGTCAACGTTGCCCCATTCACGATCCCACCGCCGCATCCGCTCGCGCGAGCCTGCCCATCGGAAGAGGGCCAGTAGAACAACGGCAGTGGTCGCGCCGATGGCCCATACACACAGTGCCGCGCTCACTGCGATGGCGGCGTTCTCCGTTCCGGTCCTCGGCTCGTCCACGACGTCGCCGCTCGCATCGATCCAGACGTCGACGGTATCGCCCGCCTGTGCATTCGGTGGAGCCTCCACGTCCCCTGTGCGAGGTGATCCGTCAGAGGCACGCCACCGCGCCGACGCGTAGTCGTGGGTCAGCGGAGACCGGGTATACCCGTCGTCCATTCGGGGCTTCGGGTCATCGACGAGGACGGCGGTCGTCACATGCCGGTTTGCGCGGTCGGTCCGGGACTGTTCACTCAGGTCGGTGTAGCTGACCGTGCCGAATGCCGCCGCACACGGCACCAGCATGAGCACGAAAAGGACGGCCATCAGGACCGCGAGCGACTCGAATCGATCACTCGGGCGCATCAACGAGTTCCGGCTCCACGGGGCCAGTCGCCACCACCGCAAGGTGAGTGGCTGCGTGCTGTCCATCCCCACCTCCTCGGAACGCTCCTCTTCCGAGTGTTCCGCGATGAATCCGAGGAGCGTAGAGCACAAAGTCATCGGCCCAGGACTCTTCCACGAGCGCCCACCCGGCGTGGGCCACGGCGCCTGAATCGGTGACCTTCGGCCCTGGAACAAAGCTCCTGGTTATCGGACCGTTGTTCACGGACGCCGACACACACCGAGCAGCACGAAACGGAGAGGACATCGTGGGACAGCATCGCGAGGGCTCATTCACCGATGAGCACCGCCAGGAGGGCGACGATCTTCGATACTTGCACCCGGCCGGGATGGCGCTTGCGGTGCTGTCCGGCGCGACTGTGGCGGGGTTGGTCGCTGTTCTCGGTGTCTGGCTCGCGACGCCTCTCGTCGGTGTGGGTGCGGCAGCGATTCTTGTCGGAATCCTGTGCCTTGCGGCAGCCATGTTGATGCCCCGCCGGCCACGCAGGGCACGCACCGGGACGCTCGGACCCCAACTGCGGTGACCATCGGCCCTGCCGCGGAAGCCCTGCGACGACGAGTATGGGTGAGGACGGGCAGCGCGCCGATACCGTCGGCGACGTCGGTGAGAGTGCAGGTGAGGAGTAGACCATGAATGTCGAGATTCCCGGCCCCGAGATGGTGCGGCACGCCGTCGACTTGGCCTGCCGAGCACCCTCGGTCCACAACAGCCAACCATGGCACTGGACACTGACCGACGATCGCCTCGAACTTCATACCGATCCCCAAAGACTCCTCAAGACAGCTGACCCCACCGGCCGCCAAATGGTGATCAGCTGCGGAGCGGCCCTACATCACCTAGAGGTCGCGCTCACCGCAGTGCGATGGACCGCGGATATCCAGCGACTCCCCGAAGGCCCTCACTCACCCCATCTCGCGACGATTCGCTTCCGGCATGACGCTCGCCCTCAATCGCACGACTTCGACCTCGCGGCCGCGATGAGGCATCGCTACTCGGATCGACGGGCGTTCGACCCCCTGACGACGTGGGGTCCCGGCGCTCTGTCCGAGGTGGTTCGCGGACGTGGCGCGCGCTTGACCGTGCTCCCCGCCGACGCGCGTCCTACGTTGGCAGAAGCGACGGAACTCACCGCGGCCACGCGCCGCTACGACTCGATGTATCACACCGAATTACATTGGTGGGCAGGTCATTCGATACCGGCGGGAGGAATCCCACCGGCTGCGCTGGCCACCGCCGAGGAACGAGCACGCGTCGGCATCGGCCGCAACTTCCCCTCCGGCACCGACACACACGGAGCCGACTCGACGCAGGTCGATCGGTCGACCGTGGTGGTGCTGAGCACCGCAACCGACACTCGGATGGACTGGCTGCGCTGCGGTGAAGCCCTTTCGGCCGTACTGCTCGACGCAACGGTGAACAAAGTTGCCACCTGCCCGCTCACCCACGTGACCGAGGTCCCGCAGAGCCGGGCGATGATCGGAGAACTTCTCCCCGAGCCCTCCTTCGCCCAGGCATTGGTTCGCCTGGGCACGGTCGAGGTCCGCACTCCCCGGCAGACTCCCCGGCGTGAGGTGAATACCGTTCTGTCGGTGAACAAATCCCGGCGAGAAAACGGTCGCTGACCGTCATGTGAGGCGGAAATACCGTACATACGGAGGTCGTTTACGGACGACGACGATAGATGTCGAGACAGAAACTCATCGCAGAGCAGCCCGGAGGAGTACACCATGACCGGCCACCGCCCGATTGTTGTAGGAACAGACGGCTCACCCTCATCGCTGCAGGCGGTGTCCTGGGCAGCCAAGGAAGCCGCGCTCCGCAACCTGCCTCTGTCGCTGATCACGACGACGTTCGTTCCCGGCGCCTATGGCGTGCCGATCGGAATGCCCGCCAGCTTCTTCGAAGACGAGCAACGCGACGGTCGGGAAAGATTGGAGCGCGCAGAACAGATCGCCCGTGCCGCGGTGCCCGCGCACAACATCGAGATCGTCGCCACGCTGTGCACCGGAACTCCGGCCGGTGAGCTGATCGGCCGCTCGGCGACGGCGTCGATGGTTGTGGTCGGCGCGAACAGGCAGGGAATCGTCGAACGCGCTTTCCTGGGCTCGGTCAGTTCTGCGGTTGCCGCGCACGCTCATTGCACCGCTGCAGTCGTTCGGGGAGCAGCTGATCGTGATATCAATGACCGTGCCGGGCCCGTCGTGGTCGGCGTCGACGGCTCACGGCACAGTGAATCTGCCATCTCGATGGCCTACGAAGAGGCCGCCCTGCGGCAGGCGGAGCTCGTGGCTGTGCACGCGTGGTCCGATATCACTTTGGTAATTGCGTTCGACGGAGGTAGCGATGCCGAGTGGAGGCGGGCCGCGGAAAACGAGACCGCTGTCTTGTCCGAGAGTTTGGCCGGCCGCGCGGAGGATTACCCGGATGTGAAAATGCGCACCGTCGTCGTCCGGGATCGTCCCGCGAGGAACCTACGAGAACAGGCCGAGAATGCACAGCTCCTCGTGGTGGGAAGCCGGGGGCGAGGTGGATTTACCAGTATGCTGCTCGGATCGACCAGCAGGACGTTGATGCACTCGGTTACCTGCCCACTGCTCATAGTTCGCTAGTCCGACGCTCGGAATTCCAGACCGGCGGAGCCTCACGGAAGTGAGTGCCCCGCGTCTGTCGAGGCGCCCATGCTTCGGGGTCTCAACGCATCTCGGTTTCAGGGTCGGGGAGAAGGCGTGATGACGGCGCGACCACGCAATGTTCCCGCGGCCAGCCGCCGATACGCTTCCACCCCGTCCTCGAGCGCGAAGCGTTCTACGGCGATGTCGAACACGCCCTGGTGGGCCATGTCAACCAGTTCGATCAGCTCGTTCCGTGCACCCCAGTACGGGACGGCGACGTTGACCTCGTACGCGCCGCGGAAGAAACCTACCTGGGCGGCTGCCTGGCCGTCGCCCAATCCGACGATCGCGACGTCGGAGCCGACCCCCGCGATCGCCATCGCCAGATCCAGAGTCGGTTGCATCCCCACGAGATCGAGCACCAGCGCCGCACCGGCGGGTCCGGTGATCGTGCGGACCTTCGCAGCGGCGTTCGAGTCGGACAGCACGGCCTCGTGGGCACCGATCGACCGGGCGAACTCGAGTTTGTCTTCGCTGACGTCGAGAGCGACGACGCGGGCCGGTGACAGGTGCCGCAACAGCTGTATGGCGACGTGGCCGAGTCCCCCGGTGCCGATCACGACCGCGGTCGAGCCGGGACGGAGTTTGCCCAGCGACCGTTTGATCGCGTGGTAGGGCGTCAGCCCGGCATCGGTCAGGGGAACTGTCGTCACCGGGTCGAGGTCCCCGATCGGCACGACGTGGCGGGGCGAATCGACCACCATGTACTCGGCGATCGCCCCGGGAGCGCCCAGACCCGGCGGCAGGATGTTCAGGTCCGCGGCCCGCGAGCAGTAGTTCTCCATGCCCTGGGAGCAGTGCCAGCATTGTCCGCATCCCCACGGCCCGTAGACCAGCACATCTGTGCCGACATCGAGTCCTTCCACACCGGCGCCGACGGCGGCGACGCGTCCAGCGCCCTCGTGCCCGAGTGTCAGTGGCAGCCCGAAGGTGTATTGCTCCTCGGGTAACCCCATGATGAACGCGTCGGAGTGGCAGACCCCGGCCGCGGTGATCTCGAGGAGGATTTCGCCCGGGCCGGGTTCGGGTGTGGGGATCTCGACCAGTTCGGGTTCTGCGCCGATTCGTCGGTACTGGATCGCCTTCATGCTCTCTCCCTCATGATGCTGACGCTGTTTTCACTGACCGCTAGCCGATTTCGGAGAGGCGGGCCGCGGCCAGGAGCGATGCCACGCCGTGTTCGATTCCCTTTGCGAAGTCGGCCAGATCGGGGTTGGTGTCGTAGTCGCCCGTGATACCGAAGGTGAGGTGGTCGCTGTAGCTCAAAATGGCGATGCCGATGCGCAACCGCAGCGCGATCGGTACGTAGGGGAAAATTTCGAGGATCTCCCGGCCGAGGATGTGACGAGTCTGCCGTGGCCCCGGGATGTTCGTGGCCACGGCCACGACGCTGTGCTGGGGGAACCGCATGGCCAGGCGTATCGCCCAGGCCAACGGCATGAACGGCCCGTACTGTGCCAGGGCCGTGAACGCTTTTCCGCCTTCCGCCTCGTTGCCGGCTTTGTGCGCGGCGAGGCGCCGGTGCACAACAGTGAGCTGTTCGACATGGTCCTCGATGTCGACGGGTAGAAACGGCAGCATCAGAGAAACCGCGTTGTGCACTGGGCCCCCACCC
Source organism: Rhodococcus sp. IEGM 27 (assembly GCF_033142305.1). Classification (NCBI taxonomy): domain Bacteria; kingdom Bacillati; phylum Actinomycetota; class Actinomycetes; order Mycobacteriales; family Nocardiaceae; genus Rhodococcus; species Rhodococcus sp. IEGM 27. The sequence continues at coordinate 83,495 of NZ_JAWLSG010000001.1, forward strand.
GGTGGGTCGGTCCGCACGGACACGGGGACGAGGGTGCGGACGGTGCGGGCTTCCGGGATTTCGCCTCGCCGCAGGAGGAGCGTGCGCAGTCCGCTGGTGATCGCGGCAAGAGCGACATCGTTGACCGTGGCTCCGTAGGCGGAGCAGATTTCGCGGACATCCGCCATCCGGGTGCGGGCGCCGCAGTAACGCCGTTGGCGTCCGATGCGACCGAGCAACGACGTGCCGGACGCTGACGTCACCATCTCGGCGAGGAGGCGAGCAAGACCCAGGGTGGCGCCGACAGCGGCCGCCGCGAATCGCTGTGGTGTGGTCAGTATCGTTGTGAGCATGCGGAATTGACGCGCCGGCGAGAGAACTCCGGTGATCGTGTCGATGATGCCGGCGGGGGTCTGCTTCGGGGAGAGAATTTCCGGTGTGGTTCGTGTAGTGGCCGGCAGGTCCTCGTCGCACATCGCTTCGAACAGTTTGGTGCCGGCGATGCCGTCCGCCATGCAGTGATGCATTTTGGCGAGCACGGCCCAGCGGTCCCCGGTAAGTCCTTCCACCACCCAGCATTCCCACAGCGGATGATCGCGGTCGAGGCGATGCCCCATTACCCGGGCCACGAACCCGAACAGCGTCTCCTCGTCCCCCGGCTGTGGGAGCGCCACTCGACGTACGTGGTGGCCGAGGTCGAACACCGGGTCCTCCACCCAGGAAGGCTTCCCGAGATCCAGCGGCACTATATGCAGTTTGTCTCTTGCGTGCGGTAGGTCGACCAGCCGCGCCACCACCGCCTCACGGAATTGGTCCGGAGTCGGCGCCGGACCCGCGAGAATCGCCAACGCCCCGATCGTCAGGCTCGCATGATCATCGGAATCCTCGGTCTCGAGGAATCCGGCGTCCAGAAAAGTCAGTGTGTCATCGTCCATCGGTCCCGCCTCACCACGTCAGACCTGCATACCGATCACTGTGCCGCAGACAAGCCGGGCACGACAGAGTCGGACGGTGGGCTCGTGAGGCCGAAAGTCCTCCCTGATATCGACACACCGCCAAAAGGGACTGACGCTCATCACCTCCGGCCCGGCGCTGATCGAACCCGTCGCCTTCCTCATGAGCCTTAAAATGTTACTGACCATCCGGAACCTGGCCGAAGGCGTGTGATCCGTTCGCGGGCGGCTCGACGTACACGGCAGCGCCCGCCGTCACCCCCGCACCGGCGGCGATGATGAGCGTACGAGTGCCGGCACGGCGGCCACCCGCATCGAGTCCGGCCACCAGCGCGGCGGTATGGATGCGTTCGTCGTCGGCGACCACGACCCGGGAATCGGGCAGGCCGAGGTGGCGTGCCAGGGCCGAGCGGAATTTCGGGCGGGGCGGTGCGAGCACCACGACATCGATATCGGCGAGGGTGAGGCCAGCCTGCGTGAGGGCTTCGGTGGCGGCGGCCGCGGCCGCGGCGGCATAGCGTTCGTCCATCGAGGCCGACTCCCGGAACCGCAAAACATTGCGGGCGTCGATCTGCCCGACCGTGGCTGAGAACGCGTCGGAGCCGTCGAAGTCGTTCACCCAGTGCACGCGGCCGAGACCGTAATCCTCGTCGGTCCAACGACACAACACCGCGCCGCCGGCCGCGGAGAACGTGAAGTTTTCGCTCATCCCGTGGCCGGGGTCGGCGTCACTGGCGACGACGAGGGCGCAGTCGATCGTCCCGGAGCGTAAGAACCCGTCGACGATCTGCAACCCGGTCAGCACACCACATGTTCCGTTCGCGACATCGAAGGAGAAGGTGCCGTGCTCGCCGGCATGCGGATCCTCCGGATGTGCGCCGATGTCCTCTTGGATCATCGCCGCGAGGGCGGGTTCCCCGAGATTGCGGTCCCGATACAACCCGGCGTTGACCAGAAGGTCGACCTCGTCCGGGCTCCGGTCGGCGTTCTCGAGGCAGGTCTTCGCCGCGGCCACGGCGAGGCGCAGTGCGCTGTGCCGGTTTCGCCACCCACCCGAGGTGACGTCAACCCGATCAATGATCGTGCCCATAGCCAGCCACCAATTCCTCATCCAGTTCCAGTAGAACGACCCCGATCTCGAGACCGGAAGCCAGCGAGATCAATGCCACGGTCTCCCCCGGCTGAATATGTCCGGCCTCGAGTTCCTCGACCAACGCCACAGTGTGCGTCGTCGACGCCGTGTTCCCGTACCGGTCGACGGTGATCACCGCGTCGTGCCGGGGAACGTCGCCGAACGACGACTCGAGTTCGGCCATGCCTTTTCGGATGGCCCGGGCGGAGGTTTGATGGGTGATCACGTGATCGATGTCGTGCATCGACATCCCGAGCGTGTCGAGGACCTCATGCAACAGCAGCGGTGTGTCCGCGATGGCGGCTTTCTGAATGCCGCGGGAATTGGTGAACATACGCGCGCCGGGCTCGTTGCCCTTCGGGTAGGCCAGGCATAACCGGCTGTAATCGGCGACGGTGGTGAAGCCGGCGAACCGAATCCCAGCCGATCCAGCCGGAGCCCGCTCGAGGACCAGTGCGGCACCGGCATCTCCCAACGTCAACGACGCCAATTCCTTGCTCATGATGTTGTGGATGTGCCGCGCCGCGTTCTGTCCGAGCTGCGAGATGTATTCACCACTGACGATCAACGCGCGTTCGATGATGCCCTGCCGGATCCAGTTGTCGGCCACCGTGACTCCGGTCAACATCCCGGCGCACGCGTTGGAGATGTCGAAGGTCATCGCCCGATCCGCACCGAGCGCCTGGGCGACCGCACCGCTCATCGTCGGCTCGAGCCACTGGGTGAGTCCACCGCGGAACTTGGTGATGCTGCAGCTGATGACGGCATCGAGGGAAGCCGCCGTTCGGCCGGAGTGCTTCACCGCGTCCTGCGCCGCAGCCACTGCGAGGGTGTAGGAATCCTCGTCTCCCACCGAGACCCGCCGCTCGTGGATTCCCGTCAAACGCTCGAGGTCGATGTGAGTGGTGTGGCGGGTCGTTGCCATCAGGTCCTCGGTGGTGAGCCGTGTGACCGGGAGGTGCCGGCCCGCACCGGCCACCCGCGTGCGATAGGGGGTCCGGGCGTCCTGTCCCCCAGCTTCCATCACGAGCCAATGCTTGATCATGGTTTGCCACCTCCGTACCCACCACCATCGCCCCCTTCACGCGGCCGCGACCAGGGCACTTCGACCCTTCCTCTCAGAAATCGTCACCGAAATCGGTAACGGCTCCCGACGTTTGCGATCTCGAGTAACGACAAGAGTCCTTGCCGACTTCTGTCACGGCACCGAGACGACTGCGGTGTCGGGTGCGGGAGAGCACAGGGCCAGGACGGCGCGGAAACCGTCTGCCAGGGAGTCGGTCAGCGTATCGAGGTCGGGGACGGCGCCGGGGTCGGCGTTGATGCCCACGCAGCAGTGCGACGTGTAGGACATGAGGGTGACGTTGAACGCCGACCCGAGAGTGGGACTGAAGGCGTAATACCGGGTGATCTGCGAGCCGGCCACGAAGAGCGGTACCGGTGAACCCACCACGTTCGACGCCACCACGTCGACATGCTCGAGCATGTTGGCCAGGAGCGAAGCGGGTAGCAGATTCAATGCTCCGGCAATGCAGGAGGACAACGGAATCGCCGGTTCTTTGCGCCATCTCTCCACAACGGCGTGAACCTCCCGTATCAGCTGGGCGGGGTCGCCGATGTTCGTCGGAAGGGCGAACCGCGCCAGAGTGATGCGGTTACCACCGAGCGGGTCGGTGTCGGTGCGCAAACTGATCGGCAACGTCACTCTCAGTGCCGGAATTTCGGCGCCATGAAGCCGGTGATACTTCGCCATACCCAGCAGGATGGCGGCGAGGAAGCCGTCGTTGAGTGATCCGCCGGCGGACTCGGCGGCCCGGCCGAGCGGTTCGAGCGGGGCCTCGAGGACGGCGAACCTGCGGCGGGTGGTGCGCGTTCTCATCACCGGGGACAGCGTCGTGCGGACGGGACGCGTCAAGCGCATCGTCGACGCCACGACATCAACCGAGTGGCGAAGCGAGTCGGCAGGATGTCGGATCAGCCCCTCGCCTCCCCGGACCATCCCCGTCGACAGCCCTCGTACGATGCGGCCCGTCATATCCCGATACCGGGCAAGGCTATTGATCGGCTCGGGCATTCGCCCCTCGTGCGGTACCACCACCTCGGCGTCGTCTCCTCGCACGGTCCCTTCCCGGGTGAAGTCGACGATCTCCCGGGCGATCTGCATGCCGCCGACGCCGTCGGTGAGGCAATGATGAACTTTCATCACGAGGGCCGCCCGGTGATGGTCGAGCCCGTCGAGCACCGTGAACTCCCAGAGGGGACGCTCCTTGTCGAAGGCCGCCATACCGGTGGTGCGCGCAAAGTCGAGCACGGCGTCCCAATCGCCCGGTTCCGTGAGCGTGCACCGTCTTACGTGCCAGGCGAGGTCGAAGTCGGGGTCCTCGACCCAGCGGGGCGGGGCAACGCCCACCGCGGCCGTGACCACCTTGCGCCGAAAGATCGGAACCCGCTTGGTCCCCCGCTCCATCATGTCGACGAATCGCGGCCAGTCGGGAACCCGATCGAGGACCGCAACCGCAACAATGGTCGAGCGCAGGATCGGATCTGCCTCCATCCGCCACGACATGTAGTCCGTCTGCGTCATATACCTGTTCGTTGCGCTCACCGTGATCACCTTGCAATCGAGTACTGAAAAGGCTGTCCCTTCGCTTCGGCATGCCTTCTGCTGCCCGTTCCTCCACTACATCGGCATCATGTGCATCGGCATGTGCGGCAGTATGCCGGCGCCATGCGGCCACATCATGAGCTCGTGAGCCATCTGCAGGGCATCCATGTCGATCACCTCCTCACCGACGTCGTGACCACTCGGTTAGGACGCTGTCTCGGCGCGCAACGTCGCCAGGCGCGTCCGGTACTCCACTTCGTCGATCTCACCCCGCGCGAACCGTTCCGCCAGAACCTTTTCCGCGGTATCGAGGGCAGACGGCGCGTTGTGTGGGGTCTGCATCCCGCGGCCCAGATAGCGAATCATCGCGACGATGCCCACGATCAGCAATCCCCAGAAGAGGGCCATCCCGACGAATATCAACGCGTATCCCAACCCGCTTGGATCGTTGTGGTACATCACGATCAGTCCTCCAGGCTGCTCGGTGCGGCACCCGACTCGGGGTCGGTGCGCGGCTCGTACCTCGAGTGTCCCCCGCCAGGCCGGCATCACCACAGGGTCTTTCGCCTCTCGTCACCACCGGCCCGTGGGGGACCCGGAGGACTACGGGTGCCGACGAAGTGCCCTTCGGCCCTACCTGTACCTCACGGGAATCCGGATTCTGGACAGGAGACCGGTCACACTGACAGGAGCCACCGTGCGAGCAGACATTCCCATCGTCGTCGGAGTCGACGGCTCCGCCCATGCACTCGACGCCGTGCGTTGGGCGGCACACGAAGCTGTGGTCCGCCGTGCCCCTTTACTGCTGGCTTCCTCCTTGGTGGTGCGGCGCGGAACCTACGGGGATGCCATCAATCTCTCGGCAGGTGCCTACACGGATCTCGAGTACGCCGGGAAGCAGCGTCTGGAGAGGGCGGCGGAAGTGGCAGCCAAGGCGGTCGGCGACTCCCGCCTGATGGTGCGCACCACGCTTCGGGAGGGCAGCCCCGCGACTGTCCTTCTGGAGTTGGCGAAATCGGCCCGCATGCTCGTCGTGGGATCCCGGGGGCTCGGCGGTGTCGCCGGGGGTCTCCTCGGCTCGGTGAGCACGGCGGTCGCCGCCCACTCGCCGTGCCCGGTGGTCGTGGTGCGCGGCATGCCCGAGCCGGTGGACGCTGCTCTCGACGGCCCGGTGGTGGTCGGGGTCGACGGTTCGGCGCGCAGCACACCGGCGATCGGCGCGGCGTTCGAGGAAGCCGCTCTCCGCGACTGCGATCTGGTTGCGGTGCATGCGTGGAGTGATGTCGACTTGTCGACCGTCTTCACGACCGACGACGCGGACTTTCACGATCTGGGCTGGCCCGCGATCGCCGTCGCGGAAGAGGCCGTACTCGCCGAAAGCGTGGCCGGCTGGCACGAGTCCTACCCGGGCGTCAGTGTCCGGAAGGTGGTCGTCCGGGATCGGCCGATCGCCCACCTCGTCGAACTGTCCGAGCAGGCGCAGCTCGTCGTCACCGGCAGCCGGGGACGTGGCGGCTTCACCTCCCTGCTCCTTGGGTCGACCAGCCGGGCTGTACTCCATGCCGCCCGATGCCCGGTGATGATCGTCCGCAAGTGACCCGGAGTTCGCCTGGCGTCGACGACCGCGGGGACTGCCGGATACCTGGGTGAGATTGCGACAACTGCAGAGACCCTCAGCGATGAGGGTGTTCATCAAGTGAGTGCAAGAAGGGACCACATCGCATTGCAGCGAATTCGGTTGCTCAGTGAAAACACTTTCGCGCACATTGCGACGTACAGGCGACGGCCGACGAGCAGACCTGCGGTTGGTGAGACTGGGTGCGCAAGCGGAATCCATCGCGCAGCGTCTGTGACGGCACCGACACACCAGGTCTGACGGCGGATGTTCGGGCGGGGGACCTCTATTTCTGCGGTGGCCCCGATTTGCCGCGCGCCGCAACGTATGACGTGACGATGGCTGTCATAGAAAAGATGAGCGCTATCAACACGAGCGCCAGTGGCCAGGTCATCGCTTCTCACTCCTCGGTGGACGGCAGATCGTGATGGGGCACAGTGCATGGTGCAGGAGGTTCTGGCTGGTCGAACCCAGCAGCGATCCGGCGAATCGATTGTGGCCGTGACTTCCCACGACAACGAGTTGTGCGTTGCGCGCATAGTGCAGCAACAGTTCGGCAGCGTTCCGCTCATCGATGACAGTGGTGACTTCCAGGTCCGGATACTTCTCGCGCCAACCGGCAAGATTTTCTGCCACCAGTACCGTCTGCTCTTCTGCTAGGGCACCCCAGTCCATCTTCGTCGCAGCGGAGCGACGTCCGGACATGTCACCGGTGCCCCATGCGTGCACCGCGAGGAGCGGGACGTCGAACAGCACTGCGAACTCGACGGCGGACTCGATCGCCCTGATGCTGAGCGCACTTCCGTCGACGCCGACCACGACAGGCCGGTGATCGGGCACCGGTGACTCGGAGTCGGATCGGAAGACCGTGACAGGGCAATGCGCGTGGTTGACCACCCGCACCACGGTGGATCCCGTGAACAGTGACTCGACCATCCCGGCGCCCGTGGAACCGACCACCACCATGTCCGCGTGCTTGCTCAGTCCGGTGAGCGACATCCCTGCCGGTCCCGGATGGATGCTCGAAGACACCCGGACGTCCGGAAACTCCTGCCGCACTCGCCTCTCGGCGCGCTCGAGAATCTCCTCGGCCGATTTCCGGACTTCCTCGGCGAACTCGTCCTGGAACAGCAGGGCAGCTTCACTGTAGTGGTAACCCGGACTCGGGAGAGCATGGGCAAGGCGCAGCGGCGCAGATCGTCGCCGCGCCACGGCGGCCGCCCACACGGCGGCCCGTATCGCGCGTTCGGAGCCGTCCACGCCGACGACCACGGACTGGCGGTTCGCAAGAGTGCTCATTGTCCAACTCCAGTTGTCGCAACACACTTCCGGACTTGCGCCGAACACCTTCAGGATCGGACACCTGTGGCCGGCGCCGATAGGGCACTAGGTCATCACACCCCGATGTCGAGTGACGTCTGCACGCTGGAAGGGACTTTCGGATGACCTTGTGCCCTCTACCGGCACCTCGGGCGGTGAAAGACTCGGAGGTGAACCAGAGGTGACGGGCTGCTGAACCTCATCCGTGCGATTCAGCGGTACCGAACACGTCGAACCAGGAGGCAACGACATGCGAACACTGATCGTCTACGAGTCGATGTACGGCAATACCCATGCTGTAGCAGAGGCGATTGCGCGAGGAATCTGCGCTGCGGGCGACGTCACGACGATCCCCGTGTCGCAGGCGCCCCAACAGGACGTGTCCTCATACGATCTCCTGATCGTGGGCGGTCCCACCCACGTGCACGGGATGAGCCGCGAATCGACCCGGCGCGGTGCCGTCGAGGCCGCCGAGAAACCGGAGAGCAACCTGGCACTGGAACCCGACGCGGCCAGTGCGGGACTTCGTGAGTGGCTCGACGGCCTCACCGTGGACGAGGGGAATGCTGCTGCCTTCGATACCCGTATCGACAAGCCCGCACTCATCACCGGACGGGCGTCGAAAGGAATATCCAAGAAGCTGCGGCACCTCGGCTTCGAGCTCGTTGCCGATCCGGAGAGCTTTCTCGTCGACACGAACACCCAGCTCGTCGACGGTGAGGAAGCACGGGCGCAGCACTGGGGTCAGATGCTGGCGAAGCAGTCCCCGGCGCACACCTGAGCGATGCGTTCTCAGCCCGGGTGCTGTGTGCATGCCACACCACCCGGGGACAGGCGATCACAGTGCGGCGCGCCTCCCGCGCGTGAAGTAGGCGACCGGCCCGATGAAATTGACGGCGATGGCTGCCGCCCATTTGCCCTTGCTGCCGTTGATTTCCTGGGGATCACGTCGAGCGAGATCCAACCAAGCGGCGACGGCCAGCACCACCTGAACAGTCGCGAGCACCACCAGCCCGCCGCGCTGACGACCTGTCATGTCACTCCACGTTTTCCGGCTTCTTCTCACTTATCTCCCCTTCTTCCCCTGAGTGGAACACCGTCATGTGGCTGAACGATCTCGTCCGGCCCGGGTAAGAACCGTCCCGTGATCACGCCCAGCACCGTCCCGGCCACCAGCCCGGTCACTGATCCGAGTGCAGTAACAGCGGGTATCGACCAGGTGCTGCCCGGGGTCGTCGCTCCCACGAAGATCACCGTCATCGCGAGAGGCCAGCCGGCCACATTGGCCAGCACCCATCGGCCCGGCCGCCGAACCAGACCGCGCAGCACCAGCGCCTGCACCGCGCCGAGCACGGCACCCATCACCGCACCGAGGGCCACTGCACCGGCCAACACCACGAGCAGCGGCGGCCCGTCGCCGCCGCTGTCAGAACCGAGCACACCGGGCACGGACGCTGCGGCCCAGCCCAGCCCGGCGACCACGGCCGTGACCACCACCCATCGGCCCACGTTGAACCTGGGAAGCAGCCGGCGCAGCCCGCGGGCCTGTAGAACGCCGAGAGCGATCCCCTCGACCAGTCCCCCGGTCACCACCACTGCGAGCGCCAGCGCTGCATCGCGCCCCTGAGGAGCGTCACCCGATATCCTTTGTGCCAGCTTCGCGGCGAGGGCGGCGGCCGTCATGCCAACGGCCTCCGCTGCGGCACACAGAGCAGTCCACCGGGTCGACGACAGACCGGGGACGCGATGTGCGGAACCGTCGAGGTCGCGATTGATGGGCGCTGACTCGAATGCGGTCACTCGCCGCGCACCTGGGCATCCCGGTGATAAATGGTCTCTGCCCACTGATCGATGTCCGCCCAGTCGCGGGCGTCGCCGTAATGCCCGCCCATCAGCCGGAAGAGCACCCGACCGAAGCCCGGCCAGTCACCGAGGCCGATGGCTCCGGCGAAGAAGCGGTGGCCGCGAACATCCGCGGTCTCCCGCAATTGCTGCACCACCCGCGGTTCAGGGGTGACACGGCGAAGATAGGACGCCACCCGGTTCGACAGGATCGTGCTGGTCGCCCCCACTGAGGACACCGAGTACGCCCACACCGGCCGGCCGGCGAGTTGCGGGCGGAGTCGCCCGATGGCGTCCGCCGCTTCGGGAAGCCACTGACCACTGTGGATGGCGCTCCCGACAACGAACGTCCCGTATTCGCGCACCGAGGTGATGTCGCTCAACGACCGCACGTCCACGGTCTCGCCCGCGGCTTCGAGGTGCGCGGCAATGCGCTCGGCCACCCCTCGGGTGGAACCCCTCGCGGTCGCGTAACCCACCAGGACAGTCATCGGGTCGACTCCTGAGGGTGACCCGCGGCCGGCTGGTCGTCCGGTGTTGGTTCTGGCGGCGGGGTCTGTTCGTGGGGTTCGCGTGGCCCCTGATCGAATCGGAAGGGGGGATACTCGTCGCGCAGGAGCGCGACATAGGCGATGACACGGTAGACCCAGCGGTTGATACCCATGACGAAGTCGAAGAGCGGACGGGGATAGCGGCCGGTGAACAAGATGATGATCGCCGCGACCAGGATCAGAACACCGAGCAGCGAACCGAACAGCCAGGGCTGCCCGGAGACTCCGTCGTCGCCGCTCGCGACCCCGAAACGCCAGCCGCCGAACCAACCCCCCGCGAGCACGGCCAGAATCAGGTAGTGGGGTATCGCCAGCAGCCACCACTTCACCAGAACCAGACCACGGGAGAGCCGCTCGGGATACTCGACATCGAAATCGGCCGGGTAGTCGGTGCGCGCCAGCGTGAAGGGCGGATACCGGTCGGTGCCCAGCGCGGAGTAGGTGTAGAACTGCACACGCCAGAGCCAGCGCAGAACTCCGACGTTGAAGTCGAACAACCCCCGCGGATACCGGCCCGTGAAGAGAATCGCGAATCCTGCCACCACCGTGGTCACGAACAAGCCCAGACCGAGGAAGACCAACACCACGTAGTGCGGAATCGCGAGCAACCACTTGACCAGCCACAACCATCGTGACAGCGGTTGGTCGAGATCACCTCGAAGGTGCGCGGGATAGGGCTTCGACGGGGTGGGTGTGTGTGCGGTCGACGGTGTGGTGGGGGCGGACGCCGCACCGGTTCCACTCGTTTGTACCGGCCAGTGGGGTTGGGGTGGACCGTGCCGGCCGAGCCCGAGCGCTCCCACCACCACAAGTGGTATGCCCACTGCGAGCATCACCACGGCGGCGAGGAGCACACCGAGCGCGAGCGGGCCGAGGATTTCGAGCCGTGCACCGGCCTGGAGATCGACCGAGACGTTGGGACCACCGTCGGCGTTCATCACCACGGCGGTCCAGGACCCGCGCTGAAGATCCCATTGCACCTGCTGGGTGCCGGCTCCGGTGGACGAGACGGACCAGAACGTCTGCGCCGAAGGGACTTCCGGCCGGCGGTCACCGGTGATTTGACGGTAGCTCGGCTGGAAGGGGTCGAATTCGACCTCCGTCACCTCGGTCCGCGCGACACCGGAGAGATAGCGTTCCACCGCCTCACGCGGGCCGATTCCGACGAAGATCTCCCGGTTCGACGGGTCCGCGGTGACCCGCAACAACACCCGGCCGAGATCCTCGGTGTTGAAACCCTGGGGAAAATCGGCCTCGTCGAAAAGGTCGATCCGCTCCGACACCAGGGCATTTCCCGAGGACTGATACCTCTGCGTGGGTGAGGTGAGATGACCGTCGTCATTTTGTGTGAAGAATGCCCACCCGAGAAACACTGCAGCGCTCAGAAGGGCGAACCCGAGCAAAGCACACAGGCAGCCGATGACGAGCGCCACGATTCTTCCTGGTTTCACTGTCCGCCTCCGGGATCATGAGTCCTGTACCTCAGTGTGGTGGCGCACGAGCCGCGACGTGAGGGCCATTGGTCACCACTCGACGCTGGTCGACGAAACAGCCTCCCGTACTTACGCTCCCGCCCGGACTTCCACCCATCAGTAGTTCGACGTACTCTGGACGCCGCTCGACAAGCACCCGGACAGCTCTGCACAACGCGAAAGCTGAACCCATGGCCGGACCTGTGATCGATCTGCGCCGGCACGGCGCCGTCCTCTTCGACCTCGATGTGGTTGTCGACACCGAGTCCGCGAAGCCTGTCACCGTCGATTCCACCGCCATGCTGGTGCGCCGGCTGCGTGCGCTGGGCGTGGACACGGCCGTGTTCTCCCCGAGCGGGGAGGTGGAGGCGGTGATCGAGGCCACCGGGATCGCCGACCTGTTTCCTGTCCGCATCGACGGCGAGGCACCGAACGAGGCCGCACGCCGGCTCGGAACCCAGCCCGCCGCATCAGTCGTAGTCACTCGTTCGGAAGCAACAGCGACTACAGCCAAGCGGAGCGGGTTCGCCCTGGTCGTAGGGATCGGCTCGGAGAAGGATTGCTGGGGTGCGGACCACATGGTTGCCGACCCGGCGGAGATCACGATCCGCTTGGGGGATCGTCGTCTGTCGCAGATCCCCGACGCGGTGACGTCCCGACACGAACTCGCCACCCTCCTGCGTATCCGGCGGCCCGCGGTGTTCCTCGATTTCGACGGCACCCTCGCCGATATCGTCAACGACCCGTCCGCGGCGGTCCTTATCGACGGCGCCGCAGCACAATTGGCTCGCTTGGGTCGCGTTTGTCCCGTGGCCGTGATCAGCGGCCGCGATCTCGAGGACGTCCGGTTGCGCATCGGCATGGACGGGATCTGGTACGCGGGCAGCCATGGTTTCGAACTGAGCGGGCCGAACGGCGAGCACTACGAAAATCCCGACGCGCTCACCGCGGTGCCGTTGCTCGCGCAGACTGGACGTCTCGTCGAGAAACAGCTCCACGGAGTTCCCGGTGTCCTGGTGGAGTACAAGCGGTTCGGGGTGACAATCCACTACCGTAACGTCGCCGCCGCCCGCGTCGACGAGGTCATCACAACAGTGTACGAGGCGGCAGGTGCGGTCGATGGTCTGCGCATCGCCGCGGGCCGAATGGTCGTCGAAATACGTCCCGACATCCGCTGGGACAAAGGCCGAGCATTGGAGTGGATTCTCGGACACGTCGTCGATTCAACGCAGTTGGTTCCCTTCTACGTCGGTGACGATCTCACCGACGAGGACGCTTTCGACGCCGTCGCGGACACCGGGGTGGGAATCGTGGTCCGCAGCGATGAGGCGGCCGACCGACGGTCGGCGGCCCGGTTCGCGGTGAACGGACCAGCACAGGTGTGCGACCTGCTGCAACGTTTGGCCGATCTGATGGAAGGAAATCCGGAGACTGCCTCGCGGTCGGACGCCTGGATCCTGTTCTTCGACGGATACGACCCGCCTGCCGAGAAACTGCGTGAGGCGCTCTGCACCGTCGGGAACGGCTTCTTCGCCACGCGCGGGTGCGCACCCGAGTCCGCTGCCGGCGCCGTGCACTATCCGGGCACCTACCTCGCCGGGATCTACAACCGGCTAAGCGAGGAACGGTCGGGCATGACCATCGTCAACGAAAGCCTGGTCAATGCGCCGAACTGGCTTGCGACCACCTTCCGTGTCGAGGAGACGGCGTGGTTCGACATCGATACCGCCGAACTCCTCGACTACCGCCAATATCTCGACGTGCGCCGGGCCGTTCTCACCCGGCGGTTTCGCTATCGCGACGAGGCCGGCCGCACCACCTCGGTAGTCCAGCGGCGCTTCGTCGCGATGCACCTGCCCCATGTGTGTGCGCTGCAGACGACGATCGAGGCAGAAGACTGGTCGGGGCAGCTCGAAATCCGGTCGGTGCTCGACGGTTCGGTGGGTAACACCCTCGTCGAGCGTTACCGCGAGCTGGCCAGCGACCACCTCACTCCACTGCGCGCCACCGAGCTGACGGACGACTCGGTGCTGTTGTCGATGCGCACTAATATGTCCTGGATACCGGTGGGGATGGCCGCCCGGAACCGGTTGTGGCGCAATACTGAGAAAGCTGACTGCCGCTACCAGCTGTTCGCGAGCGACAGGCAGATCGGGCACGACATCACCGTCGAAGTGTCCCCGGGGGAATCGGTCACCCTCGAGAAGATGGTGACGGTCTTTACCGGCCGCGATCACGCGGTGTCGGACCCGGCCGACGAAGCTGCACGCCAGCTCTCGGAGCTCGGCCGCTTCGACGACGTGCTCGACGGTCACGTCCTCGCGTGGAAACACCTATGGGACAGGGCAGGGATCGAACTGAAGGGCTACGAGGACGCCTCCCGAATCGTGCACATTCATCTACTGCACCTGCTGCAAACGGTATCCCGCCACACCGCCGACCTCGATGTGGGGGTACCGGCCCGGGGCCTGCACGGTGAGGCATACCGAGGGCATATCTTCTGGGACGAATTGTTCGTCTTCCCCGTACTGACCCTGCGGCTTCCGTCCCTCACCCGGTCGCTGCTGCGCTACCGGTACCGCCGGCTCACCGAGGCCCGCCACGCCGCGAGCGCCGCCGGCTACCGGGGTGCGATGTTTCCGTGGCAATCGGGCAGCGACGGTCGGGAGGAGAGCCAGCAGCTGCATCTCAATCCGGCGTCGGGGCGGTGGCTGCCGGACCCGAGCTGGCGCCAGCACCACATCGGGGTAGCGATCGCCTACAACGTCTGGCAGTACTACCAGGTGACCGGCGACCTCGAGTTCCTCACCAACTTCGGTGCCGAACTTCTGGCCGAAATTGCACGATTCTTCGCCAGTCTCGCCACCTACGACCGGGTGCGGGGCCGATACGTCATCCGCGGGGTCATGGGTCCGGACGAGTTCCACTCCGGCTACCCGGGGTCGCCATTCGACGGGATCGACAACAACGCATATACCAACGTAATGGCGGTGTGGGTCATCCTGCGCGCTCTCGAGGCTCTAGATGCACTCGCGTCGGCGGACCGGGTCGATCTGGTCGACACCCTGGCCGTGGACGCACAGGAAATGGCACGGTGGGAAGACGTCAGCCGCCGAATGTTCGTGCCGTTCCACGATCAGGTGATCAGCCAGTTCGAGGGATACGACAACCTCGCCGAACTCGACTGGGACGCCTACCGCGAGCGATACGGCAACATTCAACGGCTCGACCGGATCCTCGAGGCCGAAGACGACGACGTCAACCGCTACCGCGCCTCCAAACAGGCCGATGTGTTGATGCTCTTCTACTTACTGTCCGCCGACGAGCTGCGGGACCTGTTCGGCAGACTCGGCTACCAGTTCGAACCCGAGGCCATTCCGCGGACGGTCGACTACTATCTTGCCCGCACCTCGCACGGTTCGACCCTGAGTGCGGTAGTGCATTCATGGGTTCTCGCTCGCGCCAACCGCGACAAAGCCATGGAATTCTTCGAACGGGTACTCGCCTCCGATATCGCCGATATCCAGGGCGGTACGACCGCCGAGGGCATACATCTCGCCGCGATGGCGGGGAGCGTCGACCTGCTCCAACGGTGTTTCACCGGACTCGAAACCCGCGGGGACCGGCTGGTGTTCGGCCCGCAATGGCCGGAGGAACTCGGCGCACTGAAGTTTCCCATCGTCTATCGCGGACTCCACCTCTGGCTCACCGTCACAGGCAGAAAGGTGCAGGTGAGCGCAGCGGCCGGCAACCAACGACCGATCGAGATCGTATGCCGCGACCAGACCGTTACCCTGCAGCCCGGGTGCACCGTCAGTGTCGGCTAGGGGCCGCAACCCGCAACGAAAAAACATGTCAGACCTACGGCAGCGGGGCCGCCCACGTCAATCGAGTCCCGCCCGCGTCCCTGGGTGCAACCGTGAAAGTCCCCCCGGCCTGCTCGGCTCGGGCGGCGAGATTGTGCAAACCGCTACGTGCCACTGTCGGCGGGAGGCCGATGCCGTCGTCGCTGACATCGACAGTGAGGTCGTCATCGACCGAGACGGTGACAGTGACCGCACGGGCTCGGGCGTGATGAACGACGTTGCTGAGTGCCTCACGCAATACCGCTTCGGCATGGTCGGCGAGCGGACCGGTGATCACATTCAGCGGCCCAGCCATCCGAACTGTTGTGCGCAGGCCGCTGTTTTCGGTCTGCTCGGCAACGACCGTGTTGAGTACTTGCCGCAGCTGTCCGGAATCCTCGTCCGTTCCGCGATGCAGATCGAAGATCGTGGTCCGGACGTCGGTGATGATCTGCTGCACGTCGTCGATCATGTCCTCGAGTCGTGCGCGAATCTCGGGGGCCCGGGTGCGTGCCTGGGTGCTTTGTAGGTTCAGGCCGTGGGCGAACAGACGCTGGATGACGTGGTCATGAAGGTCCCTCGCGATCCGGTCACGGTCCGAGATCAGCGACATATCGGCCAGCTGCCGTTGATCATCAGCCAGCTTGAGCGCCAAGGCAGCCTGATCGGCGAACTCACCGGCCAGCGATTGTTGCCGATCGTCGAACGATTCCGCCCCGAGTTCGCGGATGATCGCCAGAACCCCGGTGACCGCATCGGGGGATACCCGCAGCGGCAGCAGCAGCGCGGGCCCGTAGCGGTCGCCGTCCGCGATATGTGGAGCTTGCGTCAGCGTCCTGGTGCGAAACGCTCGTCCTATGTCGGAACCGTCGACGGGGATATGCCGGCCGTGGAAGGCGGCGGGGTCGTTTCCGGCGTAGGCGGTGACCGCCAGGGTGGTGACCTCGGCGGTCTCGACATCGGGGTCGTCGGGTTGGGCGATCAGTACATGGTCGGCGCCGGCGAGTGTTCGCGCTCGCTGGGCGATGAGGTCGAGTACTTCCCCGGTATCGGTGGCCGCGAGGAGTTCCCCGCGAATTTCACTGGTCGCGTGCTGCCACCGCTGCCGCAGCCGGGCCTCCTCGAACAGCCGAGCATTGTCGACGGCGATACCCGCAGCGGCGGCGAGCGCTTGGACGACGACCTCGTCGTCCTCGGTGAAGGACTGACCATCCGCCTTCTCGGTGAGGTACAGATTCCCGAAGACCTCCCCGCGCACCCGGACCGGTACCCCCAGGAACGTGCGCATCGGCGGGTGGTGGTCCGGGAATCCCGACGACGCGGTGTGCGCGGCGATGCTGTCGAGACGGATTGGCTTGGGTTGCTCGATCAACAACCCGAGGAGGCCATGCCCGGTCGGGAGATCACCGATCAATTCTCGTGTCTGCTCATCGATCCCCTCGTAGACGAATTCCTGGAGTCCGTCCCGGGAAGGATTAAGTACTCCCAGGGCACCGTATTCGCAGTCGACCAACTCGATTGCCGCGTGCACGATCCGCTTCAGGGTCGCACTCAATTCCAGGCCCGACGCTACGGTGAGGACCGCTTCGAGGAGAGCGTCGATCTGATCGCGGGAGTCCATCACCTGGCCGATGCGGTCCTGAACCTCGACCAGCAGCTCTCGCAGCCGCAACTGCGACAACCCACCTGTCAGTAACGGTTCCTCGTCGGCGCTCATCGTTCGCTCCCACTTACCGAGTATCGACACTCACCCCCATCACACCACGACCACGCAGGCAGGCACGGCGGTTCACCCGCCCGTATCCCGCGGCTCGAGGAGGACGGTCAACGAGTACAGCCGAAATATTCCCGGAAATGCGGTCAGGGCGCTCGAGGACCACAGTGACGACTTTGTCCTCTGTTTGCGTCCTGGTAGCAGCCCCGATGCTGGTGGGGTCGGTACTCACCCCCACGGAAGAAGCAGTCATGTATCAAAAATCACCCGTGGTGGCCATGGATTCGGACGGTCCGCTCCCGATTGCCGAATGCCGGAAGTTGCTGCGCTCGGTTCCGACCGGCCGGCTTGTCTACACCGAGGACGCTCTGCCTGCGGTGCGGCCGGTCACGTTCGCCGCCCTCGACAGCGATCTCGTCATCCCCACGGGTAACAATCCGTGGTTCGACCGGTTCGACCGGGGGGTGCTCGCGTTCGAGGCGGGGACCATCGACCCGGCCACCCGCACCGGCTGGAGTGTCCTGGCAATGGGCAGGTCACGGGTACTGTCCGGCACCGACGGGTTGATCGGACTCGCCGATCCGGCCTGCATACCGTGGAGCAGCTCACGTGATGACCGCTACCTCGTAATCGGCATCGAACAGATCAGCGGGCACCGCACCACGCTGCTCCGCCCCGCCGGTGATCACCGCTGACCCCCCTCTGCACTGATTCTCGAGACAGCAACGAAGAGTCTGCCTCATCACGTACGCTGTCAACCAGGGCGCTGACCACCGGAAATGGAGTTCTGAGCCGCATGATCACAGTCTTTCTCGTCGATGATCACGAGGTCGTGCGCCGGGGTATCGCCGATCTGCTGTCCACCGATCCGGAACTGACCGTCATCGGCGAGGCCGGAAACTGCGCCCAAGCTCTCGCACGGATTCCCGCGCTGCAACCCGACGTCGCCGTCCTCGACGTGCGGCTACCCGACGGCAACGGCATCGAACTGTGCCGCGACCTCCTCTCCCAGCTGCCCGACCTGCGGTGCTTGATGTTGACTTCCTTCACCGACGAACAAGCCATGCTCGACGCCATCCTCGCCGGTGCCAGCGGATACGCCCTCAAAGACATCCGCGGCACCGAACTGGCCCACGCAGTCCGCGAGGTCGGTGCCGGGAAGTCGCTTCTCGACAACCGTGCGGCCGCCGCCCTGATGGAAAAACTGCGGGCAAAACCCACCGAGGAAGAAGGACTGGTCGCCGGACTGACCAATCAGGAACGCACACTCCTGACCCTTCTGGGCGAAGGATTGACCAACCGGCAGATCGCGGAGCGCATGTTCCTCGCGGAAAAGACCGTGAAGAACTACGTATCCCGGCTGTTGAGCAAGCTCGGCGTCGAACGCCGCACACAGGCCGCCGTCATCGCCACCAAACTTCCGCACAGCCGCACCACACCGCGGTGACGTCGCTCTCGCAGTCCCGGCCGTGGGGCGGGAGCTAGCTAGTTTCGGGGTCGGACCGCTGTTCCGGTCGCTAATACGTCAACTGCCAGGGCTGCACTCCGTGGCCGAGCTGCTGCCACCCGTCGTCCTCGACCACCCCCACGAACCGCATGTACGCGTTGCCGGACTGCGAAGACAGGGTTGCGACAAGCGCGGCCCACCAGTGCCGGGCACCGACCTCTTCCAGTCCACTCGCAACGTCTGCACTCGAGCCTTACGCCCATTGTTCTACACCGAGGCGTGACCCTCGTCGATCGCCTTGAATTGCTCGTGCAGGGCTGCGGCGAGGTCGTCGATCTCCGGTACCACGTCGGGGTCGGCAATGATCGTGACCGTGAGTGTGCCGGCATACGACAGTGCCGCGAACGCGACACCGACATTTCCAGCGGTGACGGTAATCGGCACCATCGACGCGATCGGACTCCCTGCGATGGCGAGTGGGGACGGCGGCCCTGGCAGGTTGGACAGGAACGAGTTGACGAGCCGTTGACGGTCGACGAACCACCGAAACAGTCCGGCAGCTGCCAGAAGCCGGAAAAGGGGCCCGATCAGCGCCGCGGACGTACCCCGAGTTCTCCTTTTCTGGACACGGGTAATCCCGGAAATGGTGGTTACCCGCTCCGCCGGGCTCCCGGCCAGTGGAACCCGGACCGGCATGACCCCCACCTGATTTCCCAGGTGCCCGCTCGTTGTCGACCTGCGGGCGGAGACCGGTACCGAGACCACAAGCTCCTGCGGGAATTCGTTGCGCCGTTCCAGGAGGGCGGCCAAGGCTCCGGTAATCGCGGCCAGGAGGACATCGTTGACCGTTGCCCCGGATCTTCGCCCGGCTTCCCGAACAGTTCGGAGATCGGTCTCCACTGTCGTCACCCTGCGGCGCGGCCCGGTCGCCACATTCAGCGAACAGCGGGGTGCGCGGCGACCGATACCGTGCCCGAGTTCGTTCACGCCCCCGCGCACGCGTGCCACGGTCCGCGGGAATCGCCGCAACGTGCGGAGGCGTTCGACGACGCAGTCGACGAGAAGATCTTTCGGCCGTGGCGCCGCGACGACAGTGGGGATCTCGTCCACCGATCCCGCCGCGGCCATGCCGTCGACCAGATGCGCAAGGATCGCAAGGCCACCGATCCCGTCGGCCAGAACATGGTGCAGCACCATCACCAAGCCGAGGGACCTGTGATCGTTTGCAAGGTCGGTGATGATGATCGCTCTCCACAGCGGCCGTGAGCGAGGCAGCGGCTGGGTGACCGCGTCCACCGCGAGCGCCAGGGCAGTGTCACGGTCACCCGGCGCCGGGCAGCGCACCCGTGCGAGATGGGCACCGACGTCATAGTGCTCGTCATCGGCCCAGTACGGCCGGCCCAGGCCCGGTGGCGGGTCGACCAGGCATTGCCGCAACCGTCGTATCCCGCTGATCCGCTTCGTGAGCGTGGCTTCGATGGTCGCCGAGTCCACTGCCCCGTCACCGGCGAGGAAGAGCACGGCACCGACATTCATGGGCACCGGCCCGACGTCCGAGGCGAGTTCGGTCAGGTCGCTCGGGCCGAGGCGCTCAATTCTGCGCTGTTTCGCCACGATTCGAGGATGCCAGAGTGCATGTGCTGTGCAGGCACACTTGCGCCGATTCCCGGCAATTCATGGCTGAGCTGCGGTGTCAGCGGAAGTGGGCGTCGGTGATCTCGGCGCGGAAGAATTCGCCGGCCAGGCGCCCGGCCGCACTGGCGGTGACATCAGGACCATGGGCGGACATCACCGGGATCAGTCCACCGAGTCGCCACCGCATCTCACCCCTACCGTCGGTGAAACGGTCATAACCCAGAATCGGCAGACCCCCTACCTTCGCCGTGGCGGCCCAGATGAAGCCGTCGCCCGGGGCGAGGATTTGGGTGGCGGTGAACGACCACCACGCTCGGAGCCGGATCTGTCCACGCATCTCGAGTCGTACCACTCGGGCGAGCGGCGTGTTCTCGGCGACGGCGTGGGTGATCCACCGGCGGGCCGCGGGTGGAAGATCCTCGGCGAGGGTGGCGTGAAACCGTTGCCCGGTCCCGTGCACATTCGCCAAGCTCTTCCACTGCCCCCTCACGTGGCGGGCGGCCCGAGGAACTGGCAACGGCTCAGACATTCAAATGCCCTCCTCACGGGTGGTGATCGTCCTTGTGGGCGGGGTCATCTCCAACCGCACGCCGAGGAGGCGCACTTCGCGGTCGTGGTCGAACCGGTCGACCAGGGCCGCGGCTGCGTCGCAGATGATGTCGACGTCGAAGGTCGGTTCCGGCAGCGCCTTGCTGGTGGTGCGGGTGATGAACGGCGCGTAGCGCACCTTCAACGCGACGCGAACGGCCGGACGATTCTCTGCCACAATGTCTTCCCGCACCCGCACGGCGAGACGGCGGATCTCCTCAGTGACGGCGGACCAGTCGTCGAGGTTCTGCTGAAACGTCGTCTCGCGACTGTGGGAGCGGGCAACCCACGGATCGGCGGTCACCGGGGAACGGTCGATGCCCCGGCCGATCCTGCCGTACCACGGTCCCATGGTCGGGCCGAACGTTGCGGCAAGGTCCTCGTCCGCGGCCGCCGCCAACTCACTCACCGTGTTCAGACCCAGGGCGGCAAGCTTTTTCGCTGTCTTGCTGCCGATGCCCCACAGCGAGCGGGTGTCCCGCTCCCCCATGACGTCGAACCAGTTCGCACCCGTCAGGCGAAAAATGCCCTGCGGCTTCCCGAACCCGGTCGCGATCTTGGCACGTAACTTGTTGTCGCCGATCCCCACTGAGCAATGCAGTCCGGTCGCCTCGAGCACCGCCGCCTGAATGGCCCGGGCGAACGCCTCGGGATTCTCGGTTTCCACACCGAGAAACGCCTCGTCCCACCCCATCACCTCCACCACGGCGTCCATCTTCCGCAACGTATCCATCACCACCGCGGACACCTCGGTGTAGGCCTCGGCGTCGACGGGCAGGAACACGGCGTCGGGGATCTTGCGGGCCGCGGTCCGCAGCGGCATCCCGGACCCCACCCCGAACTCGCGTGCCTCGTACGACGCCGTCGACACCACCCCGCGTTCGGTGGGGTCGCCGCGCCCACCGACCACCACGGGCTTACCCCGCAGCTCGGGCCGGCGCAGCACCTCCACCGCGGCGATGAACTGGTCGAGATCGACATGCAGCACCCACCTGCGATGCGGCGGTGTGGTCATGGAATCAGTGTGCCGGAATCGGCGGAGCCAGCACCTCGAAACGCGACGCGGAAGCTACTGGACGGGGTCGCGATAAGCTTTGCCTCTATCCCCCACACGGGCGACGTGTGCAGGGCACCCACGGGCGTTAGTCGAGCGAAGGGATGCCGTGCATGTTGAGTCGGCCGAGGAATCGCGGCATGAGAACCCTCGCAGCGAGCGTCCTGTGCGTGATCACTGCAGCGATGACAGTTGGCTGCTCCGATGACACACCGACGCCGCCCGGCGGAGGGCCCGCGCCCGAGTCACTCGTAGGCGCAGCGGCGAACGACGCATTCGCAGCAGAGGTGCTCACGCTGTCAGTAGGGGCCGAGAGTTCGGATGCGCGTTGGGCAGGCGAAGGCCTCATCGCCCTATCCGAGGGTCGATTCCGATTCGAGGTCGATGAGGCGCAGCCGCCTGCAGCATTCCAGATCGGGACGGTGATCGGGCTTGGAGGCGAGGGCGCAGAAAACACGGTGAGCGAGACTGTCGGTGGATCCATCGGTGCCGCCGGACAGCGCTGTTGGATGAACCCTCACGCGCCGGTTGGCTACTTCACGGACACCATAAGTGTCGAAGAAGCGTTGCGGGTTACCGGAGCAGTCGTCGAGAGCCTGCGCGGCGAAATCGAGCAGGCCCGGATGATCGATCCAGCTCTCGATACCTTCGAGGTCGAACTCACGCCCTCGGCCACACAGCCGGACGATGAGTTCGTGGACACACCGGACCGGGTCTGGGGGGATCGTTGGATTCTTGGGCGATTGGGTGGCCCGATTGCTGTCGAGCTCACCGACGCGGGTGCGCTACGTTCACTCGAGTTCGAGTTCGGGCCCTACGAACCCTATTCCTTATTGGGGCAGCAGCATTCGGTCGACCAGGTAAGCATCAGTGCCAGGTTTGCGCCGGCCGACGCTGCACTCGCCCTCGATCCACCGGACTGCCAAGCGATCGAGTGATCGATTTTCGCGGCAGAAGTCAGCGATCAACGACGCCAGATCGGCAGGATCACTCCGTCACGAGGCTGGTTCCAGGTCCCCCTCGTCGGAGTCTGAGCCGCCACCTCACATCGACAACACCATGCGCGCGAGGAGTCGACCCCACTCCGGATCGCTCGTGTCGTGCACCCCGTAACTTTCGCCGATCGCACCGGTGAGCATGAGGAATTCGATGGTCGGCCGAGCGATCCAGTAGGCCTCCAGCCCCTCGACCACTGTTTTGTCGCTCGCCCGCCACCCGAGGGCCGCGAGTCCCTCGGCGACCACGCTCTGACGTTCATTCGGTGACGCACCGGCGGCGAGGGCGAGGAGCACCAGGTATCCGGCCTCCCGCTCCACCCGGTCGGTGCCGAGTGGCAGCCTGTTGAGGAGGTGGCTCCACATTCCGCGCGCGTTGCCCGCAAACTCGGCGCCCAGCTTGGTCTGCACCAGCTTGCCCTTGTACTTGCGCGCCAGCCCGAGTGTTTTCGTATACACGTGCAGCAGGTGCACCGGCCGCTGGTCGTTTTCGCGGTTGTTGGTCGACGGCCAGCCGTCGAATCCCGGTAGTTCCCGGGCCTCGGCCACCACGGCCGGCGGGAGGTGACCGGCCTTCGTCAGGGTGATGCCGTCGGCTCCGATGCGCTGCAGGAACCAGCGCAGGTGCAGTGTCACCGCCTCCTGCGCGACGAGGTAGTCACCCGATCGTTGGGTCAGGTGGGCACGTTCGAGCATCGAATAGACCTGCGGCGCAGCGCGGGGCGGCATGTGGCGGAGCAACTCGGCGAATGCCGAGTCGGGCACCGGACCGTGCGCCCGGACTGCCTCGTGTCCTCCCAGACTCGCGTTGACGACGGAGGGGTCGAAAGATTCGGGCGAGAATCCCGAATTCACCCACGCGCTCGCGTCCTGGTGCTCGGGATGGCTCGGGTCGGCCAGCACCCCCAGCAGATCGGCGTATCCACCGGGTCCGCCCGAATTCTCGGGAGGGCACGCCCGGGCACCGGCGAGGCACTGCGTTTTCGGCTCAGGATCGCCGGCCCTGATCTGCTCCAGGACGATCGTATGGTCCCAGCCGTCCCCGAAGTCGTAGGCATACGACAACTGGTCGCCCGGCTGCACCAGCACCTGGTCCAGCCGGATGTCGTCCTCGCACAACTCGTCGTCCTCGTCGGCGAAACCCTCGTCGATGCTCTCCTGCATCTCGTACCGCTCGGATGCGGGCGGCTCCCCGCCGACCCACGCGTGCAGGTGGCTGTCGTACCACCCCATCACCGTCTGGAGCACCGGATGCAGCTGGTTGAGTCGCAGATTCGACGGGACGACGAACTGCCGCCAAATGGTGGGCGACACGTCGTCGAGCTCGATGCGCAGCTGGTAGCTCACGACGTCGAGTCGTCCCGAGCGCTGCGAAGGCCGGTCGATGACCGGTTGGTCGGGAACGACGGAGAGGTGTCTGCGTGAGCCCGAAGCTGCCATGGGGTCATGGTAGGGCCAGCTCCGGACAGCCGCGACAACGCTGGCGAGTTCAATCCGGCATCTGGGACATCCAGGCGTGTGACGATGGTGAAGTTCGTCGGCATCGCGGGACCGTGTGGAGAGCGAAATGGAAGTTCGGAAAGTCGTGGACCTACGGCAGGACCATGCCGGGGCGCCGCGCGTCTTCGGTGAGCCCTATGAGACGGCGGACGGTTCCACGGTCATCACCGTCGCGCGGGTTCACCGCGGGTTTCGCTTCGGCAAGCCGAGCGGAAGAGAGACCAGGCGGGACGGTGATCTCACGGCGTCACCGGTCGGCGTGTTCGTCATCCACGGCGGCAGAGTGTGGTGGCAGCCGGCCGTCGATTCCACGCGCATCGCGCTACTCGGCGAGTTCATCGGGTTGGCGTCGGCGGTGATCGCCACGTTGGCCGTTTTGCGCCGTCCGCCGTGGCCCGATCTACGGCGGCGGTGAGTAACTGACCGGCATGCGCAGGCAGATCACTTGGCGGTTGCTTTGCGCGGTCGTCCCCTACGCGCGGGCTTGGCCGGGACCTCGCTGTCCGATTCGGCGGAAGCCTCCTCCGCCTCGTCGTTACCGGACGGTCCGTCGCGCCAACTGATCTCGATCTCCAACTCGATCTGGTCACCTTCGACCTCGATCTCGAGCTCCCAGCGAACCTGGTCGGCCACGTCGATGGTGATCGAGTCGCCACCCGATCCCAGTTCCACCTCGGAGCCACTCGCGAGGGCCTGCCCGAGCGCGATGAGCCTGTCGGACACCTCCTTCCGAGTGAGCTCGGACGTCCGCTTGATCTCCAACTTGGGCACGACGACTCCTGACCTCGGCACAGTATGTTTTCACCGTAACCGTCAGGACGAGTCGACGTTGCTCAAACGGCCGCGACCGGGAGCGAAGGGATCGAGCCGAGTGGTCGGCTCGCCGCGGCGAAGTCGGTGAGTGCGCTTCCGTCGGTCCGCCTCGGTCAACCCACCCCAAACACCGTACGTTTCACCCGCCGCCAGAGCGTGCTCGCGGCACGGCGCGAGCACGGGGCAGGGCCTGCAGATCTGCCGAGCCTTCGCTTCGCGCCGGACGCGAGCCGAACCGCGTTCGCCGTCAGGCGAGTAGAACACCGCCGGATCAGCGCCACGGCACGCGGCGCGCAGCACCCAGTCACCCGGAACGAGGGTGGCGATCTCCTCATGCGTGGCGGCGCTCAGCGACGAAAGGCCTCGTCCGGGAGCTGTCGAAGTCTCGGTCGGCACGAGAGTCCCTTCTGCTGTGTCGGCGGCGCAGTCGGTGCCGGCGGCATTCGGCGGGTGATCCGCCCTTGCCCACCGACGTTGCCCGTCGTCACTTCAGACTCCCCGAACAGCGGAGCAGAGAACACAGGAGCTTTCCCTAGTCCTGCCTAGGCACCGACCCGGACCGAGGGAGACGCCGACGATTCAACTCATCACGACGACTGGCCGGCCATTGACCTTGCCGCTTTCGAGGTCGTCGAAGGCGCTCAGGGCATCGTCGAAGGTGTACCGAACGAGATCGATGCCGATCTGGCCCGTTCTGGCCAGCGCGACGAGGTCGTGCAGGTCCTGATATGTCCCGCTGTAGGGGCGGGTGATCGAAGCACCCCACGGCAGGGAGGCGGCTACCTGCGAGGTTTCGAACTCGAAGACTCCGTCGTTCAGGCCAGGAACCCGAATCGAGCCATACGGTGCAACCACCGCACCGGCGAGCTTCAACGTCGCCGAGTTCCCTACGAGGTCCAGAACGAAATCGGCGCCGTATCCACCGGCTGCGCCCATAACTTGGTCGGCGACGTCCGAGGAATCGGATGCGAATGTGTAGTCGACTTTGTGTCGCACCGCGGCGAGCGCCGCTTCCCTGATATCGAGCGCGATGATTCGAACGCTGGTGAGGGCACGAAGCAACTCGACAGCGAACTGGCCGAGACCGCCCACTCCGATGACCACCGCCGTCGAGCCCGGCCGCAAGAGGTCTCTGGCGGCATTGATGGAGTGATAGGGCACGAGGCCTGCGTCGGGGAGAACCGCCGCGAATGCGGGGTCGAGGCCATTCGCGGGCACGACGGCCCTCGCTGGAACCGTGACGAATTCGGCCATTCCCCCGTCAATGGAGATCCCTGGGGTTGTTGCGGGGTACATTCGTCCGCCCGTGTTCAGACAGGCGTTCTCCCGGCCGGCGGCACATTGCCGGCATCGGCCGCAGGACCAGACGGGGTGCACCACAACGAGGTCACCGATCGACAGGTCGTCCACGCCCTCCCCGCACTCGACGATGTGGCCGGCGATCTCATGACCGAGCACCACGCCTGTGGGGATCATCGGCTCGGGTGCCGCGCGGACATGAACGTCGGTTTGGCAGACACCCGCGGCGGCGACGCGCAGCACCACGTGGCCGGGAGTGATCTTCGGATCAGGCACCTCGCTGTGTTCGACCTTGTTCACACCGAGATATTGGATAGCTCGCATTGGGTCGTCTCCTTATGAGCCTTGCGGAACGTGCAGATATGCCGTGCCGAGAATCCCGACAGGTCGGCAAAAAGATATCGGTGCAGGCGGTGGCAATGAGAGTGTCACATTGCCACCGCCTGCACCGATAAGTCCCGTACGCGTCAGTCTTCACTCAGCACGATGGCTGCTTCGGGACAACTGGAAGCGCCGAGCCGCGCTGCTTCTTCCTGACCCTGACGGACTTCTCGTTCAACGTCGCGGTTGTCCGAGAAGCCCTCGTCGTCGGGCTCGTACACGTCCGGGGCGATGGAGTAGCACCGTCCGTGGCCCGTGCACAGTCCTCCGTCGATTCTCAGTTTCATGGTGATCAGCCTTTCGCTTCGTCGTCGACGTCGAAGGTGATCTCGAGCGACGTCGTTGTCCTGAGTTGACCTGTTTCGGTCTTCACCGACGTTCCTTCGGTGATGTGGAAATTGGGAATGCGTCGGAGGAACTCTTCGAGCGTCACCTTGAGTTCGAGCCGGGCCAGATGGGAACCCAGGCAGCGGTGCGGTCCCATACCGAAGGCCGTGTGCACGACGCCCTTGCGGTGAATATCCAGGGTGGTGGGATCGTCCGTCGTTGCCGGGTCGCGCGAGACTGCGGCGTAATTGAGAGCGATCCAGTCCCCCTCGCGGAGTTCGAGGTCACCGAGAGTGGTGTCCTGGGTGACGTAACGCGCCGGCGCGACCACCGGGGCGAAGAGGCGAACGAACTCTTCGACGGCTTGTGGGATGAGGCCGGGGTTGTCGCACAGTTCCTTACGCACATCCTCGTGCTGGGCAAGGTAGTTGACCGCGGCGGTCATCGCATGGGTGGTCGTCGCCAGCCCACCGAAGACGAGGTCGAGAACGATCGCGACTTTGTCCTCCCACGGGGCGGGTTCGCCGTCTTCCCGGGTGACGCCGGCGTTGACGATGTCCACCACGTCTCCCCGTGGCGCTTCCTTGCTCCGCATTTCCAGATATTCCGACAGATAGTCGTTAACCTTCATGAAGTACTGGGGGCGTTCTTCCACGGGCCCGAAGGTTCCCTTGTCGATACCTTCGAAGAGTTCGGGCAGGTCGGCCTCGGGCACTCCCATGACGCAGCGGAAGAAGACCATCCCGGGAAGGTGCGCGGAGAAGTCGCGGACGAAGTTGCAGCTGCCCTTCGTCTCGAAATTGTCGATCAGCTCGTTCGCGATCGTCCGGATCTGGTCCTCGAAGCCGGCGACTGTCGTGGGTGAGAAGAATGGGTTGAGCGCCTTGCGCCACTTGTCGTGGTACGGCGGGTCCGACTCCTCGGGCAAGATGGTGGGTGTTCCTTCCGG
The DNA here is from genome assembly GCF_033142305.1 of Rhodococcus sp. IEGM 27. NCBI lineage: Bacteria > Bacillati > Actinomycetota > Actinomycetes > Mycobacteriales > Nocardiaceae > Rhodococcus > Rhodococcus sp. IEGM 27. The sequence goes on from NZ_JAWLSG010000001.1 coordinate 111,511, forward strand.
TCGGTTGACCGCGTAGCCCTTGGCCGAGCTGAAGGTACGCCAGTCCTGCGCAGCCTTCTTCACATCTTTGTAGGTGTTGATCACCTTGTAACCGTGCCCGGTCTGGCTGTGCGCAACCGGACATTTGGCTGCCATCTCGTTGAGCACCTCATCGAAGCGCTCGTTGAATTCCGGATCCTCGAAATCGAAATCCGAGAACATGTCTCGCTTGAACGGCTGAACCGACGGGTTCTGGGTCATGAGGAAACCTTCCTTGCGGGATTGCTGTAAGCGTTCGAGGTGAGGTGTTCACGCCGGAGCTGAGGGAGTGATGTTCGGCAATCTGGCGGCAGCCTCTGCCTGCACTCGCTGTGACTCCTGCCACAACAAACTATAGTTATATTTACACTCTTTAAAGGTGCTGTCAAGCAGCCCGCGCGGAGGCCTGGCCGGCACGCCAACGCACGGGCGGATTGTTCTTACGTGAGCACACGGTCGCGTGTTTCCGGCATCCGCGCATACACGACCAGACCGAAAAGGGCTGCAGCAGCGACGTACAGCCATACCCAGTCCTGCAATCCACTCGTCGCCAACCAGGTGGTGACATATGGGGCGGTTCCGCCGAAAACGGCGACTGCAATCGCATACGGAAACCCGATTCCCGTCGTGCGCACCTCGGCCGGAAACTGTTCGGCCATGACCGTGGCGATCAGTCCCGCATACCCGGCAAGCAGTGTCACACCGATCATCTCGACCGCGAAAAGCGTCCAGAATCCCCCGGTACCAAGGAGAAAGAACGCGGGATAGGCGAAGACCACGAAGCCGCCCGCGAAGGTGATCATCACCGGCTTGCGCCCTACACGGTCGGCGAGAATGCCGACGAAGGGCAGGAGGCAGAGGAAGTAGGCGAGTGCAATGGTGTTAGCGACCAGCGCCGTCTGCAGATCCATCGTCTTGATCGCTGCACTGACGTAGCCGGGCATGTAATTGATCCAGATGTAGTAGATGAGGACGCCCGCGGCCGCCATCCCGATCACGCGCAGTGCCTCCCGCGGGTGTTTCCGGAACACTTCGGTCAGAGGGTTACGGGCCACCCGTCCCTCCGCCTGCACAGCGCGAAAGCTGTCGGTTTCGTCCAATCCGATCCGTAGCCAGAGCCCGACCAGGCCCAGCAGACCGCCCCCGATGAAGGCGGCCCGCCAACCCCAGGTGGACATCGTCTCGGCGTCGAGCGTAGAGGTCAGAATGAGCGATAACACGGCGGCGATGAGGACCCCTAGTCCGGCTGAAACCTGTTGCCAGGAACCAGCAAACGCTCGGCGCATGCCGGTCGCAGACTCCACCAGCAACGACGAGGAGGAGCCGAACTCACCGCCGGCCGAGAATCCCTGCACGAGGCGAGCCAGCAGGAGGATGATCGGCGCCGCGACTCCGATCTGCGCGTAGGTGGGGCACAGTGCGATTACGAAGGCGCAGCCCGCCATCATCACGATGGTCAGCGTGAGCCCCTTCTTCCGGCCGTGCCGATCGGTGAAAACGCCGATCAGTGCGCCGCCGACCGGACGCATGAGGAACCCGACCGCGAACACCGCCAATGTCGCCAGCAGGCTCGCTGCCGGGGAGGCCGGTGGGAAGAACTGGCTGGCAAAGACCGGCGCCAGGGCGCTGTAGAGCGCCCAATCGATCCACTCGACAGTGTTTCCCACAGATCCGGCAATCAAGGCCTTTCGCCGTCGTCGGGATGCGAGTTCGGACTCGCTGTTACGTTCCTGGATCGTCATAGATGAACCTCCGCTGACATTGACACACCCGATGAAGAGGCACCACCACAGGCGCCGGTGTGACCCAAGTAACTAGAGTTACTATATGTATATTTACTTTCCGCAGTGACCTTGTCAACACGAAACCGGGAGGCGACGGCCGGCCGACGACTCGAGGGGCAGGACGCATCGCGCCCTGCCCCTCGACGGGTAGTTGGGTGTGTCGGCCGGCAGCTAACTGCCAACGAAGTGCGCTGGGCGCTTCTCGGCCAGCGCGCGGCGCGCCTCGCGGGAATCGTCGGTTGCCGTGACAACCGCATGATGCGAGGAGATGAGATCCAATGCGGTTCTCAAGTCATGTCTTTCACCCAACCGGGTGCTGCGCTTGATGAGTTGCACCGCGATAGGCGGTTGGCGGGCGATCTCGGAGGCCAATTCGTGGATGGCGTCGTCCAGCTGATCGTCGGGATGCACCGCGCTGACAATGCCGAGGGAAAGCGCCTCTTCGGCATCGACAATTCTTCCGGTCCACATGAGTTGAAGAGCTGTCGCGGTGCCCACGATGCGAGGCAGTAGGTAGCAGCCCCCGTCGCCAGGGACGAGACCGACACGGATGTAGGCCTGCGAGAATCGGGCCGACTCCCCCGCCAGTCGAATATCGGTGAGTAGTGCCATGTCCATGCCCGCGCCGATCGCGTCCCCCGGAATTGCGGACAAGTACGGTTTGCTGAGCGCCTCCGCTGCGTGGGCGACCTTGTGGACACGTTTGGTCAGTAGCTCTTTCGCGCCCAGAGGCGTGGGCGCGATGCTATCGAGGACAGCGAGATCGACGCCGGAGCAGAAGGCCCCGCCTGCGCCGGTCACCACCACCACCCGAACGTTCGAGTCCTCCTCGGCCTCGATGAGGGCCTGAGCCCACGCGTCGATCATCTCCAGAGTGAATGCGTTCTTCCGCTGCGGGCGGTTGAGTCGGATGGTGGCGATGTGTTCGGCCACCTCGTATTCGAGATCTGTCATCGAGATACCTTTTAAGTCAGCCACGCTGGTGGGTTGGTCAGCTCGAAGAGCCGAGTACGAGCACGTTGTAGTACTGGGCGCCGGACCCGGCACCGGCAACCAGACCGGTACGAGCACCCGGTACCTGCCTGTCGCCGCCGTCTCCGCGAATCTGTCGGACTGCCTCGATAATCTTCAACGTTGGTGCTCCCCAACCGATGTGAGAGAAAGAGAGGACGCCGCCGTCCGTGCAGGTCGGCAACCCTCCGGTTATTCCGATTCCGGTGTCGAGTGCGAAAGGCCCGCCGTCACCTTGTTTACAGAATCCGAGGGCCTCGTACTGCCGCAGAACCTCCGCGGAATTGACGTCGTAGAGCTGCACGAAGTCCAGGTCGTGCGGGTCGATCCCGGCACTGGCGTAGGCACGCTGCGAGGCGTCGGCGCCGATCATCCACACGTCGTCGTATCTAGGCGGGTCGACGTACTGCTGACGCATCCATTCAGCCCCGCCGCCGAGTATCCGCACGGGCGTCGACGGTAGGTCACGCGCGCGCTCCATCGACGTGACGACGAGCGCCGCGGCACCTTCGTTGGCCAGACACACGTCCAGCCGGGTGAACGGGTCGACCAATGGAGGAGCGGCGAGAACATCCTGGGCCGTGTATGGGCCACGACCAGCCATGACTGCGTCGGGGTTGGCGGAGCCGGTATTGCGAATGGTCGCGGCCACTTCGGCCATCGCCTCCCGCGCGTGCGGGTATTGGTGAAGGTAACGCTGCGCCACCAGGGCGAACTGCGCGGTGGTGAAGGACCCGAACGGTTCGACGAACTCGTTGGCCGGGCGGGTGTAGGAGGCGACGCGACCCGCTTCGGCATCCATCACACCCGCCTGTCCTCCGGTGATCAGAACAGTGTGGCACTGTCCAGTCGCGATCGCCGCGGCCGCGTCGAGTACTGCCGGCACGCCTTGGGGGTAGGTGTCGCCGATCCAGCGGACCTCGATGCCGAGCAACCCTGCCCAGTCGGCCGAGCCGGGCTGGAAGACGGTGCCACCCGGGCCGGGCCATCGGGCACAGATGCCGTCGACCTCGCTGCGATCGATTCCGGCGTCGGCGAGTGCGAGCTTCGCCGCCCGGACACTGGCAGTCAGTGAATTCATGTCGAGGCGCTTGGCCTGAGGGGTCATGCCGACGCCGACGACGGCGACATCGTGGAACGGGTGATGCCGCGTCATGACACACCGGCTCCAGTCGTGAATTGCTCCCGTACTTCCGCTTTGGTGATCTTGCCTACGGCATTGCGCGGAAGATCCGGCCACACTTCGACACGCTCGGGAATCTTGATGCTGGGCAACCCGTGGGTTCGGCACCACTGCTGCAGTTCCTCGACCGACGGCACCTGCGATCCGCTGGCGATCACCGCGGCGGCGATGGCTTCACCCCACTCCGGATCTTCGAGGCCGACGACGGCTGCTTCCCGCACCTGGGGATGCAGGGTGAGGACGTTCTCGATTTCGGTCGGCGCGATATTGAACCCGCCGCGGATGATGAGGTCTTTCTTGCGACCGACAATTTTCAGGTAACCGTCGGATGCCCACTGCCCGATGTCGCCGGAGTGCATCCACCCGTCGATGAGGACTTCCGAGGTCCGCTCGGGTTCGTCGTAGTAGGACACCATCGTGTACGGGGTGCCGAAGACGATTTCTCCGGGTTCGCTGACCGGCACGTCGGCACCGTTGTCGTCGACCAGGCGCACCATCACGGCCATCGATTCTTTACCGCAGGTGGCGAACAGTTCCGTGTTACCGGCCGCCGCTGCCGCGTGATCGCTCTTGCGGAGCATGGTACCGATCGAGGCGATCTCCGCCATTCCGTAGAGTTGCACGAACACCGGCCCGAAGCGTTCGACAAGGTCCTTGACCCGGTCCGGGGCGATCGGCGCCGATCCGTATCCGATCGTACGGAGCGTGGGCACAGCCTCCGCGTCAATTGTCGATTCGAGCAAGCGAATCAGCATGGTGGGCACCAGGAAAGTGTGCGTGACAGAATTCAGCCGCACTTCTTCGGCGAACCGATCCGGCTTGAAGCCGCGGGAGTCCGCGAAGCCGATCGCCCCGCCGAGAAGTGCGAGCGGCGCGATGGTGATCTGCATACTCGAGTTGTGCGGAATGGCGATCATCCAGCGCGAGCACTCGGAGAGCTCGTACTCGGCCACCGCAACTGCCGCGTGCTGCAGAGTTGCACCGACGTCGAAAAGGATGCCTTTCGGTCGCCCGGTGGTGCCGCTCGAGTACACGATGCAGAAGTTGTCGTCCGGCCCCACCAGGCGCTCGGTTTCCGGTGCTGCGGGAGACGATGCCGCCAGCTGCTCCTCGTAGTCGACCGGGTCGTCGATATCGAGAACAACCACGTCCGTGCCTTCGGTGATGCGCCGGGCCATCGGGGCCAGCTCGCCGTCGGCGAGGATCACCTTCGGTGTGCAATTGGCGAAGATATCGACGTATTCCGGCTCGCCCAGCCGAAAATTGAGGCCGACGTAGACCGCTCCGGACTTGGCGCAGCCACCGACGAGTTCGACCACTTCCATCCGGTTGGCGACCAGTACCGCGACCCGATCGCCGCGAGCGACACCGTAGCGATCACGCAGAAGGTTGGCCAGACGGCAGGAACGGTCGTTCACCTGTGCCCAGGTCCGTGAGCGAGCGCCGGCGAAACACGCCAGAGCTCGAGGATTCCGTCGGGCGTTCCGGCTGTATGCGAGTCCGATATTCATCGCGGGTCCTTTGTCTCGATGGTGCGGAAGGCGGGAAATGTCCACTGCTCGTCGATCGGCACCCACGTCACCTCGACGCGCGCACCGACCGGAGTAGGCATGTCTCCCCTATCGACGATGTTTGTCAGAAGGTGCCAGCCCTCGTCCATATCGACGATCGCCAATTGATACGGCGCCGGAATAGCGGGTGAGGGCGAGCGGTGTATCACGGTGCTGCTGTACACAGTTCCCGTACCGGAACTCGCCTTGAAGGTCCACCGCTCACTCAGGCACCGGGGGCAGATCAGCTGGGGGGTGAAGAAGTTGTGCCCACACTCGTCACAGACGGGCCGAACGAGGCGATGTTCGCGGGCCGCCTGCCAGAACGGTGCGGTCAGTGAGCTGGCGGTGGGTAAGGGGCGTTCCAGTCGAACGTCCATTACCGTCCACCCACCAGGAGGAGGTGGGCTGCCTCGTCGACCGGCATACCCACGGCCACTCCGCGGTCGCGCGCCGGTCCGTTGCATGCGCTGATCAGCCCCTCGTGATATCCACGAAAGGCGTCGCCGATCGGCGCGGTTCGACCGTCGATGCACGCACCGGCGAGTCCGGCTTCCTCTGCGGTGCGCAACCCGACGATCCCGGACTCGTTCTTCGACATTCCTCCGTCGTGGCAGATGAACCCCCACGGATCAGCCTCGAGCAGGAACTTCGCGCCGCTGCGACCGGTGTGACCGGCGGTCACCATCACACTGCGGCCGGCGTCCTCGGGCAGCGCCCACACAATGGAGTCGGTCACCACGATGCGCCTGCCGTCCTCGAGCTCCTCGACCACCTGTCGGCGGATCTTGTTTCCCACCGTGGTGTCTCCCAGATCCCTGTCCCGCAACAACTCCGCCGCCTGGCGCACCGGCATGCCTACGACGACGCCGAGACATTCGGCGTGGTAGTTCACGTGCGAGATCCGACCACTCTCGTAGAGGTCACGACCGTTCCCCATCTCGACGGTCATCCCATCAGCGGTGGCAGCCGGTATCCCCAGTGCCTCGAGGTACCACAACCCGGCGATGCCGGCACCGTCCTTGCCGACGCAGGCATCGTGGCCGATGACACCGCGCGGTCGATGAACCGCACACATCCGCGCGGGAAGCACGCCGATATAGGACGCCGGAAGAACCACGTCACGGTCGGTGTTGCGATCGTCCACCCAACGCGCGGAGTCCATGATGACGATGCGCCGCCCCTCACGCTCGGCGACGATCTCCTGCGGATGGTCCTTCTCCCGCTCGAGCAGTGTCTCTCCCACGTCACTATCTCCTTGCAGATCGGCTGAAATGGCCGCACCAGTTTTGAACGATGTAGTGATATCATACGCATATTTAATCGGTCCTGAGAAGAGCTCAGGTGAAGATTCCGCCACAGCCGGGGATCGCACGGGTCGGCCTTCGCGAATCCCGGGGCGGTCCGGCCAAGATCCTCGACGCCAAAGATTAAACATGTCTATAATATGCACATTACTCTACGCCTCGAACTACGCCTCGAGTGGCCAGGCGGGGCATCACAACGAAGGAGAATTCGGTGAATCTCGACGGAACATCCGCACTGGTGACCGGGGGCGCTTCCGGGCTCGGTTTGGCCAGCGCACGCGCACTGGCCAAACGCGGGGCGCATGTCACCATTCTGGACCTGCCCACCTCGGCGGGCAAAGATGTCGCATCGACGTTCGGTGGAGGCGCGAGCTTTGCTCCCGCCGATGTGACCGATACGGAAACAGTCGAGGCGGCACTGGATCTCGCGCAATCACACGGTCCGTTGCGGGCCGTCGTCCACTGCGCCGGCCGCAGTCACACGATGCGAATCCTCGACAAGCAGGGGCAGCCCAATTCGCTGGAGAACTACGCCGGCGTCATTCAGACCAATCTGATCGGTTCATACAACATTCTGCGTCTCAGTGCAGCACGCATGGCGGAGAACGAACCGCTCGACGGCGACCGCGGCGCCATCGTGATGACTGCTTCGGTCGCTGCATGGGAAGGCCAGATCGGGCAGATTCCATACGCATCCTCGAAAGCAGGCATCGTCGGCATGACTATCGTCGCCGCACGAGATCTCGCGGCGCATCAGATCCGCGTGGCCACCATCGCACCCGGAATCTTCGATACCCCGTTACTTGCACGGCTTCCCGAGAATGTCCGGCAGAAGCTGGGCGAGTCTGTTCCACATCCCAGCAGACTCGGCGATCCCACGGAATTCGGCGACCTCGCTGTACACATCCTGGAGAATCCGATGCTCAACGGTGAGACGATTCGCCTGGATGGTGCGATCCGGATGACGGCGCGATGAGCACCGCAGAGATTGCAAGCGAATCGTTGCTCGTCGGCGAGCAGACGGACGGTGTGGTCGTGTTGACCATCAACCGGCCCGCCGCGCGTAATGCGATCGACCTCGGCACCGCTCGGGCTATCAGCCGGACTTTCGACCTGCTCGACTCCGACCCCGACTGCAGGGTCATCGTTCTGACCGGTGCGGGTGGCCACTTCTCGGCTGGTATGGATTTGAAGGCCTTCCGGGCAACCGGTGAGCGTCCCGTCGACGAGCGGCGTGGAGCATTCGGTCTGGTCCGCAAACCTCCCCACACCCCACTCATCGCCGCCGTCGAGGGCGCCGCGGTGGGAGGTGGGTTCGAGATCGCCCTGGCGTGCGATCTGATCGTCGCGGCGGAGGATTCCGTGTTCGGCCTGCCTGAAGTACAGCGTGGGCTGACGGCCGCCGGGGGCGGTCTGCTTCGCTTGCCGTCCCGCATCCCGTATCACCTGGCGATGGAAGCCGTATTGACCGGTCGCCGCCTCAGCGCCACGTGGTGCGCAGAGCAGGGGCTGGTCAACCGGATCGCACCGCCCGGCGCGGTGCTCGACACTGCCCTCGAACTCGCCATGGAGATCAGCCGCAACGGCCCCCTGGCGGTCCAGGCATCGAAACGGGTAGTCATCGAATCCGAGAACTGGCCAGCCCAAGAGGCTTTCGATAGGCAGGAAGCCATTGTCGACCCCGTTCGTCATTCGGCCGACGCACGCGAGGGCGCTAGTGCATTCGCAGAGAAACGTGCACCGCACTGGACCGGCAGCTGAGGCGACTTCGAGCCGCTGTGCGTCGTCATCGCGGTGGTGGTGCTGCAGTCAACTGCAGCACCACCCGGCACGAAGCGAACCGTAATGTCACAACGCATGATTGACACTACTCAGATACGCCGGTAGCGGTGGTAGCGAGTCGAGGACTCGCCGCCACCGCTACCGGCGTTGCTCTGGACCAATTATCCGGAGTATGCGCCGCTGAGCAGAATCTGCTTCAGCTCGGTGAACTCGAGAATGCCTTCGGCGCCGCATTCACGACCCCAACCCGACTGCTTCACTCCACCGAAGGGCTCGGTCAACGAGCAACCCGCGAGATTCAGTGCCACACCACCGGACCTGATACGTCGCGCAATCGCCAGCGCCTGGTCGCTGTCCTTGGCGTACACCGAGGCGGCGAGACCGAACTTGCTGTCGTTGGCGATCCGGATCGCATCGTCGAGATCGTCGTAGGCGATCACCACGGTGATGGGGCCGAAGACCTCTTCCTGGGCGATCTCCATGTCGTTGGTGACGTCGCGCAACAGGGTGGGCGCGAAGTAGTAACCTCGGTCGAGGCCATTCGGCCGGCCGCCACCGGCGGCGACCACAGCCCCCTGCTCGACTGCCTTGGCCAACATCCGCTCGGTCCGCTCGACAGACCTCTTGTTGGCCAACGGGCCGAGGTCGGTGTTCGGATCGAATGGATCTCCCACCTTGATGGCATTGAAAGCGTCCGCCAGCTTGGCGACAACTTCGTCGTAACGACGACGCGAAACAAGGATTCGGGAGAGCGCGACGCACACTTGTCCGCAGCCGCCGATGGCACCGGGAACGAGAGTTCCGAGGACTTCATCGATGTCGACATCGTCCGCGATGATCGCCGGCGACTTCCCACCGAGCTCGAGCGCGGTCCGCGCCAGCCGGTGCGAGGTCTGCCGAACAACTTCCATGGCCACGGCAGTGCCGCCGGTCATGTGCACCATGTCGATGCCCTCGTGCTGGACGAGGTACTGACTGGTGGCGAGTTCCGCGGCGAGGCCGCTGATGACGCCACGCGGGAAACCTGCGGCCCGAGCGGCGTCCATGATCAACCGCGAGGTCAGCTGTGACTCAGGGGCGAATTTCACCACCACGGTGCATCCTGCGAGCAGGGCCGGGATGACTTTCATGCCCATCAGAGGCACGGGTCCGTTATAGGTCAGGATCGCGAGAACTGTTCCGATGGGCTGGTGCTGTACGAGCACTTCACTGCCGGCATTCTTGCGAATCTCCTCCCACTTCAGGGTTGGAGCCACCGCGATCGCGTGACCCCAGATCGCGCTGCCTGCACCCGAATTGATCATCTCTCCGTGCGCCTGGGTGTAACCGGACTCGAACATCCATGCCCGGTTCAGGGCGTCGAGACGGGATTCGAGTTCGTCGGCGAAGATGCGGCAGATGCGTGCCCGCTCCTCGACGGTCATGCGTGGCCAGGGGCCCTCGTCGAACGCGGCCCTTGCCGCGGCAACGGCAGCGTCGGCGTCAGCCGCACTCGGCGCGGCGACCGTGGCCACCACCTTTTCGGTGGACGGCATGACGACATCAATGGTCTCGGCACTGGCGGGGGTAACCCAGTCCCCGGCGACAAATACCTTGTCGAGCTCTGGAACTGCGACGTCGAGCTCATTTTCGGTGGGGGTGGTAATCGACATCTGGACCTCTCAGGTTGACGCGCATTTGCGACTGGTGCTGTGACGGAGGTAACAACTATAGTTGTATAACATAGCCATGTTTTAGCCGTCAATCAAGCCCACCGACCTGGAGCGGGATAGCCCCACTTGCCGTGTGATCCAGATCTCGACAACGCGGTATCCACGCGCTAAGCTGCATAATATAAGCCTATTTAGGCACACCATCCGAACCAAGGAAGTGCTCATGACCACCGCATATGCGTCCGCTCAGCCCACCGAGAAGAAGCAGTCGTTAGCGATCATCGATTCCGACGTTCACCCCTACATGGAGAACGGGCTGGCAACCCTGGTGCCGTACATGAGTACGGCGTGGCAGAAGCGCATCGGCGCCGGACTGGGTGGCGGCCACACGGTGGCGTCTCAGTTCCACCTTCCCCTCGACTACCTCTACATCAACTCCTCCGGGGGTATGCGCGGCGACACCTCGCGTCCCGGCATGTCGCCTGCGACCGACCCGGAGTTCACCGCCGCGCAACTACTCGACGGAGCCGGCATCGATCGGGCGATTCTGCTCTCCGGACACCTGCTGGGTATCGGAGCGATGCCCGATCCGCAGGTCGCAGCCACCATCGCATCGGCATACAACGACTGGATGTGCGAGCGTTGGCTTCAGTTCGACAAGAGATACCGCGGCGGCCTCGTCATCGCACCTCAGGATCCCGAACTCGCCGTCAAGGAGATCGACCGGATGGCCGATCGTCCCGGAATCGTCGAGATCTTCATGCCGCTGCACGACATCTTGATGGGCGAGAAGCACTACTACCCCATCTATGAAGCGGCGCAGCGGCACGGGCTCCCCATCTGCGTCCACCCCAGCGGAACCGAGAACGTCTACGCTCGCGCGCCCCGGATGGCCGGTACCCCGACGTTCTACATCGAGTGGCACGCACTGCTGGGTCAGATCCATCAGGCCAACACTGCGAGCCTGCTGTGCCACGGTGTCTTCGAGCGCTTCCCGGAGCTGAAAATCGTCATCGCCGAAGGTGGCATCGCCTGGATCGCGGAACTCAGCTGGAAGCTGGATTCCGACTGGTATGGACTGCGAGACGAAATCCCGTGGGTCAAGCGGCATCCGAGTGAGTACCTCAACGAGAACATGCGGTTCACCACGCAGCCGTTCGTCGAGCCGCCGAAGAAGCAGCATCTGCTTGCCCTGATGGACATGATCAACGCGGAGAAGGTTCTGATGTTCAGTTCCGACTACCCGCACTGGAACTACAACGACCCCACCAATGCCCTCGCCGGTCTGCCGGAGGACCTCCAGCGCCGGATCATGTTCGACAATCCACGGGAGTTCTACGGTGACCGCATCAACTGAGTGGGATACCACGGCCATGAATGTCATGCTGACTACGAACGAATCCGAAGTCGACCTCGACCTCGTTGTGCACGCCCGGCGGATGCTGACGCCGGACATCGTCGCGTTGGATCTTCGGTCGAATGACGGTGCGCTTCTACCGTCGTGGTCTCCCGGCGCACATGTCGAGATGAATCTCGACAACGGGCTTTCACGACAGTATTCCTTGTGCGGGGATCCGGCCGATCGGCAGACATGGACCGTTGCCGTGCTACGTGAGCCGAGCAGCCGGGGCGGATCCGACTACATCCACGACAAGCTGCCCACAGGAACCAGCGTCAAGAGCCGGGGGCCGAGGAACAACTTTCCGCTCGAGCCCGCGAGTGCGTACCGCTTCGTGGCCGGCGGGATCGGCATCACTCCGATGCTGCCCATGATTCGAGCGGCTGAAGCCTCAGGTACCCCCTGGACGCTTCTGTACGGTGGGCGCTCCCTCGAGTCGATGGCTTTTCGCGAGGAGCTGAGTCACTACGGCGACAAGGTCACCTTTCACCCACAGGACACCCACGGATTGCTTCCGTTGGCTACCGAGCTGGCGGACCCCGTGCCCGGTATCGGAATCTACTGCTGCGGACCCGAGCCGCTGCTCGCTGCCATCGAGGGTTACTGCGAATCGGTCTGGCCCACAGGGGCGTTGCACGTTGAACGATTCCGCGCCGATCTACCGGATCTGACGCACGCCCGTCCGATCGAGGTCGAACTGGCCCAGTCCGGCATGACACTGACGGTCCCCGCCGACAAGAGCATTCTCGAGGTGTTGACCGACGCGGGTGTCATGGTCGACGCATCGTGCGAAGAGGGCACCTGTGGAACCTGTGAGGTAGTGGTCCTCGCGGGAACACCGGAACACCACGATGTGGTCCTGACCGAGAGCGAGCGCGAAAGCGGCGAGTGCATGATGATTTGCGTCTCGCGCGCGAAGGGCACATGCCTCAAGCTCGACCTGTGAATAACGTTGCGTCGCACTGCGTGTCTTCCGCACGACCGGCGCCCGATCAATGCACTTGGGTAGACAAGGATGAATAATGGCTTTTGAGCTGGATCAGCAGTATCTCGACCTTCGTGATGAAGCAATCGCGGTCGCGGCCGCGGCCGAACCGTTTGCCGTCGAGGCCGACGCGATGAGCACCGTGCATGAGGGCATGCGGAAAATTCTCGCCGAGAGCGGTCTGTGGGCACTGACCGTGCCGGCCAGATGGGGCGGACGTTTCGAATCCGTCGACCCGCTCGCCGTGTGTGTCGTTCGCGAGATTCTCATGGGAACGTCGGCGCACCTGGACTCGCTCTTCGCCCTGCAGGGCATCGGCAGCTTCGGCCTGGCGCGGGCAGGTAGCGACGAATTGCGGGACGAGTGGCTGCCCAAGGTCTCCTCCGGAGAGGTCCTCGCCGGCCTCGGGCTCACCGAGCAGGAGGCCGGGTCGGACCTGAAGAACATCGTCACCGAGGTACGTCGAGACGGTGAACGTTTGGTGCTGAACGGCAACAAGTCCTTCATCTCCAACGGCGGCGCGGCCGGCTTCTATTGCATTCTTGCGCAGGAAGGTCAGGGGCAGAGCCTGTTCCTCGTTCCGGCAGACGCACCCGGCTTAACTCTCACCCCGACACCGGAGATCATCGCGCCCCACATCCTGGCCGAGCTCGCGTTCGACAACGTCGAGGTCTACGAGGGCAACCGCATCGGTGAGATCGGCAAGGGACTCGAGCATGTGCTTGCCACCCTCGCGGTGTTCCGGGTCTCGGTCGCCGGCGCATCGGTCGGTCTCGCCCAGGCCGCCTTGGAAGAGGCAGCCCGGCATGCGGGCACGCGCGTGCAGTTCGGGCGTCCCCTGGCCAGGCTGGGCGCGGTGGCCGACATGCTCGGTGCTTCGTGGTCCGAACTCGAAGCGGCACGCCTGCTGACCTACAAGGCCGCAGACATGGCCCGGGTCGACCCGGCCGCATCCCTGCACTTCAGCTCCATGGCGAAACTGGTCGCCAGTGAAACCGCCGGTCGTATCACCGACCGCGCAGTGCAGATTTCCGGCCGCTTCGGTCTGGTTCGTGATTCCAAGCTCGAGCGACTTTACCGCCAGGCCCGCCCGATGCGGATCTATGAGGGCTCGTCGGAAATTCTCCGGCTCGGGATCTCCAAGGCGCTCGTCGGCAATGTCTTGGCCGGCCATGCAGGCTCGACGGAAGGACAGCGACGATGAGCCCGCGCGCGGCGCACGAGGCCGTCATCATCGATGCCGTCCGGTCCCCGGTCGGCCGTGGCCACCACGAGAAAGGCGTGCTCCGCGACGTGCACCCCGCCGACCTCTTGGGACAGTGCTACGAAGGTGTCCTGCAGCGCGTGGGCATCGATCCGGCAGCCGTCGGCAACGTGATCACCGGGTGCGCCAACCAGATCGCGCAGCAGTCGTCAGGCATAGCCCGTACCGCCTGGTTGCAGAAGGGATTGCCGGCGTCCACAGGCGCCACGACGGTGGACATCCGTTGTGGCTCCGGCCAGCAGGCGGCACACTACGCGGCGGCGTCAATCGTCGCCGGCATCGACGGGGCGGTGATCGCCGCAGGCGTCGAGCACATGGGACGCAACGGGTTCCGCGTGCATCAAGGATCCCAGGAACAGTGGGGCCAGGCGTTCACCGACGAACTGCGATCACGATACCCGCTGGTTTCGCAGGGAGTGGCTGCCGAACGGCTGGCCGATCGTTATAACATCAGTCGCGCGGAGATGGACGAGTTCTCCGTCCTGTCACATCAACGTGCCGCGGCGGCGACCCGGGACGGGCACCTTGCCCGGGAGATCCATCCGATCGACGTCAACGGCACCAAGGTCGAAGCTGATCAAGGTATCCGGGCCGACTCGACTCCCGAGTCGCTGGCAGCGCTGAAACCGGTCTTCTCGGAAGACGGGAAGGTGACGGCCGGCAACTCGTCGCAGATCTCGGACGGTGCCGCCGCAGTCTTGCTCACCAGCGCCGAGTTCGCGCAGGAACACGGGCTCCAGCCGCGTGCGCGGGTTGTAGACCAGGTGGTGCTCGGAGTCGACCCGGTGGACATGCTGACCGGCCCCATCCCCGCGACGGCGCGCATCCTCGACCGGAACAACCTGAGCATCCGTGATATCGACGCCATCGAGATCAATGAAGCTTTCGCATCGGTGGTGCTCGCATGGCAGCGCGAATTCGAGCCCGACATGGGCCGCGTCAACTCTTGGGGTGGTGGAATCGCTATCGGACATCCATTGGGCGCCACTGGAGCTCGACTGCTGACGACGATCGTCAATCGGTTGGAGAATACCGACAGCCGCTGGGGACTGGTGACCATGTGCTGTGGTGGTGGACTGGGTACCGCCACGCTGATCGAAAGAATTTGAATCATTCCGGCACCGTTCCCCATGGTGGAACGGTCTCACTGCAAGACTGGAGCACGACAATGACACGCCACGTGATCGGCAAACTGGACGAATTTCCCGACGACACCCGCCGCGTCGTCGACATCGACGGAGAAGAAGTCGCGGTCTTCAACGTCAGAGGATCCTTCCACGCGATGCGGAACGCCTGCCCACACAAGGGTGCACCGCTGTGCACACTCCCCCCCACCGGGATGATGCTCGAAAGCGCACCCGACGTCTACGAATGGGGACGTGAAGGCGAGATCGTGCGCTGCCCTTGGCACGGATTCGAATTCAATCTCTCAGACGGCAGATCGGTTCTCGCGCCTCAACTGAAGCTGCGCGCCCGCGTGTACAAGGTCGACGTCGAGGGTGAAGAGGTCGCGCTGTACGTCTGATCGTTACCATTTCAGAGAGCACGCGACCTGGGCCGGTGACCACCGGCCCGGGTCGTTTCGTGCTGCCGCCGGATGACCGGTTGCACGGAGCGCCGAAGACTTCGGTGGTCATCCACCTCCAGTCGGAACCGAAACGGCCAGTCGCAACCGAAACGGCCCTGGTCCGATCTCTTCGCGAGATCGGACCAGGGCCGCTGGTGACGAAGGGACCGAAGCCTCCGCCTGGTGTCTCACATGACCAGGACTCCCTCGACGATTCAGTTGCACCGACCGTCGGCTCAGGCAGTGAAGCGGTAGCGGGCCAGACCGCGCACCCAGTAGGACGGCATCCATTCGGGGTCCGTCTCGAGCGGCTGCAGATCAGGGAACCGGGTCAAGAGCCCGCTGACGGCCTTGGCGCACATCATTCGGCCGAGTGGTGCGCCGATGCAATGATGTGCGCCGGTGGCGAAGGAGAGGTGCTTGTTCAGGTTGGGCCGGTCGAGAATGAACTTGTCCGGCTCGTCGAACACCGTGTCATCGTGGTTGGCGGACGCGATGTATGCGAACACCATGGAATCGGCCGGAATGGTGACTCCGGCGACGTCGACGTCACGCGTGGAGGTTTGGAAGACCATCTGCACGGGTGAATTTTGACGCAGCGTTTCTTGAACTGCGGCCAACGCCCGGTTCGGGTCGCGCCGTACCTCCTCCAGAATTGCTGGATGTGAGAACAGGTTGTAGACCGTCGAGCTGATCAGATGGGACGGAGTCTCCGAGCCGCCGAACTGCATCAAAGCAACCAGGCTCAAGATTTCGGTGGCGGTGAGGGTGTGGTTCTCTTCCTCAGCGCGCACCAGGTCGGATACCAAGTCGGTTCCGGGGTTCTTGCGTCGGTACTCGATCTGCTCGGTGAAGTAGGCCCGTAGTTCGGTGACGCTCGTTCGGATCTGGTCGAGTTCCTCTTGCGCAAGGACCCCACGGCTGGGCGACTTCAGCAGATCCATCGTCCAGCGTTTGAAATCCTCTCGCACGTCCGGGTCATCCACACCAAGAAGGTCGGCCGTGACATTGACGGGAACATAGGCGGCGAAATCCGATACCAGGTCGAACTCGGCACGCTTGCTGTCCAGGTTGTTCAGGAGCCGTTCGACCACGGCATCCACTTTCGGTTCCATGGCCTTGATCGCGCCCGGACGAAAGCCGGCGTTGGCCAGACGCCGGATGCGTGAATGTTCCGGCGGGTCGGTGGCGATGATCGACTTGACCTCCGGAACCGGGTCGAACTCACCGAACGCATTGGTGGTGAAGTCCTCGGCAGAGAAGATCTCGGGATGCTTGAAGGTGTTTTCCACGTCGGAGTACCGGAACACTCCCCACGCACCCACCGACTCGATGTACTGCACCGGCGCGTTCTGCCGTAGCTCCCGGTAGAAGGGATAGGGGTTCTGCTGAACCAAGAATTCGAGTGGATCGAAACCCGTAGTGGTTGTCACCCTGACCTCCAGATCGAGACCGACCGGCTCGACAGAGCCGCATGGTCGCTTGTTTTTGTGATCCCCCACACACGTACGTAAACAGAATAAACATATGCATGTTAAGTCCACAACCCTCGGCGGTCGTCGGGCCCGTCCCGTCGATTTCGCCGCGGCTTATGCGGCGGAAGCGGCCTCGCGGCGCTTCGTCGCAGTGGCCATGATCGGTCGGGGCCACAGACGCAATCGGTCCGGGAGATCGCTCAGCGACCTCCCGGACCGAACAGTTCTCGACAAGCGCGTCAGAACGAAAGCTTCAACAGCCGAGCCAGATTCAGTCCAAGGATTTGCTCCACGTCACTGTCGGCGAGGCCCAGTTCGCGCACGGCCCGGATTTCGCGGCCTTGATCAGCCATCGGCCAGTCGGAGGCAAAAACGACACGTTCCGGCCCGTGCGTCTCGATGAGCTTCCGAACATCGGCCGGGTCGAGTTCGGCAAGGCTGGGCGGCCATGACGTGTCCAGGTACACCGGTAGCCCCACCACGGTGTCGACTGCTTCCTGGAACTGACGGTAACCGCCGAAGTGACAGGCGATGACGTCGAGCTTCGGAAATTTGCGTACCAGCTTCGCCAACATCGCCGGACTGCACACACCCTCCGAACTTGCCGTCGCAATGGATCCGATGTGGATAATCACCGCAAACTCGCCCTGCATCGCATCGAACAGGCGGTCCATCCGGGGATCGTCGAGAGCGTACTTCTGAAAGAAGGGGTGGATCTTCACTCCTCTCAGGCCATGCCGGCGCAGGCTTTGGACGTTTTCCTCCGCCGACAATTCGGGATGCACGGAGCCGAATCCGATGAAGTAGTCGGGATCGAGCGAGCCGGAGAACCTGTTGGCCTTCTCGACGGCCTCACCGTCGTTCGCGACGGCCAGGCAGACCGAGCGGTCGATTCCCGCCGCTGCCATAGACTCTTTGAGCCCGTGCGCCGTGCCGTCGCCCCGGCGTTCGAGGTCGGGGACCGATCCGGCGAGCGCCCGTTTGGCGACCGCGTCCGGCCACATGTGGGTATGTGCGTCGATGATCATTGAGCGCCTTTCAGAGCCGGCTGACTTCGCCGCCGTCGATGACGGCGACCGAACCGGTGATAAAATTGGACAGTGGTGAGGACAGGTAGGCCACGAGCGGACCGAACTCCGCAGGATCGCCCATACGTCCCGCCGGGATCTTCTTCAATCGCCGCGCCAGGACGTCCGGCGAGTCGGTCACTGCGCTTTGCGCGTCTGTGGTGAAAGCTCCGGGGGCGATCGCGTTCACCTGAACGCCCTTCTTCGCCCACTCCCCCGCAAGGGCTTTGGTGAACTGCACAACCGCACCCTTGGAGGAGGAGTACGCCACCAACGTCGGCTTCCCCTTGATGCCGGAGGTACTGGCCACATTGATGATCTTGCCCGACCCCTGGGGGAGCAGGTGTCGGGCCGCAGCACGGGTCAGCACGGCGGGCGCCCGCACGTTGACATCGAACACCTCGTCCCACTCCTTTTGGGGTTGTTCGTCAAACCGCCCAGCCGGAGCGATTCCCGCATTGTTGACCACGATGTCCAGCCGCCCGAACGCTTCGACAGCGATATCCGCAAGCGCCGCGACCGCATCCATGTCACGCATATCGCAGGTTTGCACAGCAGTGCGCTCGGGATAGCGACTGTGCAACTCCTCGAGCGGCTCCCGCGTACGGGCGACCAGGACCACGAAAGCACCCTCGTCGAGCAGCGCCTCCGCTGCCGCCTTACCCAGTCCGCGACTGGCGCCGGTCACTATCGCGACCTTGCCCTGAAGCTGAAAGTCCATGTTCTCGCTCCTTCCGATTGTCGACGCGTTGCGCCGCCGTCCCGGCAACCCGGGATCGCTTGACGCAACGGGCTCTTGCCATAGTCGCTTAACCTGATTATATTTCACATATTAACGGGAATGCCCGGCGAAATACCAGCCCCAGTGAGTTCGACAACCCGCGCAGGCGCGGAAGCGCCGCCGGCAATGCCCCGCCAGGTCCATCTGAGTCAATCCCCGGCTCCACAAAGAAAAGAGGACAAAATGAGCGTGAAGATGACGATCAATGAGAGCAAGCGCTACAGCGTTTCCGCGGAGCAGATTTGGAAGCTGTGTGGGGCACCGGGCGAGATCGAGAACTGGCTCCCCGCTGTGGAGAAGTCCTGGATGGAAGGCGACGTTCGCTACGCCGAGCTCGCAGGCGGCGCCGGTCAGGCGCGTGAGCGTGTCACCGAGCACGATGACGCAGGGCATTACTACGTGTACGACTACCTCGACGGTCCGCTTGTTCTGAAGGCCTTCAGTTCGCGGTTCGCAGTGGTTCCGACGGCTGACGGCGGGTCCAAGATTCTGTGGACCGCGGAGTTCGCGGCCGACAACGAGTCCGAGGGAACGGAGCTGGCTGGAGCCGTCACGGGCATGTATCAGGGCGGGCTCGAGAATATCGCCGAAGTTCTCGGATCGGTTCAGTCGTGAGTTTCTCCAACCGCGCGATTCACCACCTCGGACGGCCTACCTCGGGGAGGAGACCTTCATGAGTCGTGACCGACTCGTCCCTCGCGTAGTCGACGATCCGAGCGAGTTCGGCCCGCTGCGAGATCAGGTGCGTGCCTTCGTCCGCGAGTGTATCGACGCCGGTGATTTCACCCCGGGAGTCGATACCTGGCTGACCGAGTGGAATCCCGAGTTCTCGCGGCGACTGGCCGCGCGGGGCTGGATCGGCATGACAATTCCTACCGAGTACGGGGGCCATGGGCGATCCCACATCGAACGATTCATCGTCACCGAAGAACTGTTGGCTGCGGGCGCCCCAGTCGCGGCCCACTGGATTGCCGATCGCCAGATCGCGCCGTCCTTGTTGAAGTTCGGAACCGAGAAACAAAAGCGACAGTATCTGCCGGCCATCACCAACGGTGAGTGCTTCTTCGGGATCGGAATGAGCGAACCGGACTCCGGTTCGGATCTCGCCAGTGTGCGGACGAAGGCAACTCGGGTCGACGGTGGGTGGACGATTACCGGTACAAAAGTGTGGACCTCAGGCGCCCACCACGCGGATGCGTTCTTCGTGTTGGCACGGACGGCACCCAGAGACCCCGCTGCACGCCACGCGGGCCTGAGCCAATTCATCGTCGATCTGCGGTCGCCGGGGATCACAGTCCGCCCCATCGTCTCGATGACGGGAAGCCACCATTTCAATGAGGTCGTCTTGGAGGAAGTCTTCGTACGCGATGAGAGTGTTCTCGGTCGTGTCGGTGATGGCTGGCAGCAGGTGACTTCGGAGCTTGCGTACGAACGCAGCGGTCCGGAGCGCTTCCTTTCCACGTTCCCGCTGCTTGCCGAGACAGCCGAGCAAGCTGCTGCCGATCGATTCCCCGCCGACGGTGGCTTCGGTCGCCTGATCGCGCGGATCGCCGGGTTGCACCACATGTCCTCAGCGGTGGCCGGTGCCTTGCATCGAGGAGAGCGAGCCGACAGCGCCGCGGCTGCCGTGAAGCTCCTCGGAACGGTGACCGAAGGGGACATAGCGGACTACGCCGATCTACACATGAACCGAGACGGGCCGGCACAGGAAGAGGGGCCTTTCGGCTCTTTGATCGATCACGCCATTCTCCAACGGCCCGGATTCACTTTGCGGGGCGGTACAACCGAGATCCTCGAGGGTGTCGTCGCCCGAGAGCTAGGACTGCGCTGATGACTACACCAACGATAGTGGACCCTGATCTCGTCGAGATGATGAAGTCGGTGTTCACCGCGCACCGAGATGATGCTGCCGACTCGGCGGAGCCGGCAAAGTTCAACCCACAGCTCTGGCGCACGCTGGACGAACTGGGCCTGGTACGGCTCACCGGTAGCGAGACTCACGGAGGAAGCGGTGCAGACTGGCATGCCGCCTCTGCCTTGCTTTCTGCATCGGCCGCCGCGGCTGTCCCGGTTCCCCTCGTCGAGCACGATCTGCTGTCGGGGTGGCTTTTGGAAACCGCAGGACTTCCCATGGACGGCGGTCTGCGGACGGCATTCTTGCTCGCGGATTCGGCCGCATCGAGCGTGGCCCCTTGGGCACGTGACGCCGAGTTCATGGTTGTTCTTCGCCGCACCGAGGCATCATGGGTGGTCGCGGATGTGGCCCGAGACATCACCACTCTTACGCCGTCGCAGAATCTCGCCGGCGAGCCCCGCGACAGGGTGACGGTCGACGTCGAGGCCGCCCAGTGGACATCGGTACCAGACGGTGTGGCCGAGATCTTCGTGCTCCGCGGCGCTCTCGCTCGCACACTGCAGGTATGCGGAGCCCTGGAACGAATCGTCGTGCTCTGCATCGAGCACGCCTCCAGCCGCACGCAATTCGGCCGGCAACTGTCCAAGTTCCAGGCTGTGCAGCGACTGGTCACCGGAATAGCCACCGAGACTGCGCTCGCGCGCTCGGCGGCCGATGCAGCGGTTGCCTCGATCGAGCGAAACGGGTGGGACGCACCGGGCGCGTCGTTCGCTGTAGCGGTAGCTAAATCGTGCGCCGGTCATGCCGCGTCGACAGTGGTGCGCAATGCTCACCAAGTCCACGGCGCCATCGGCACTACTCGCGAGCACGAGCTCCATCGGTACACCCGGCCTGTGCTTTCCTGGCGGTCGGAGTTCGGATCCGTAGGGCAGTGGGACCAACTGCTCACCCAGACCGCGGTCGCCGCTGGACGGGACGAAGCTTGGAAGCTGATCGTCGAAGGACGCCCACTGAGTGGAGTGCTCGACATCGCGGTATGAGCAGCGCCGACAACCGGCTGAGCCGACTTTCGCATCGGCACAGCCGGTTGTTCCGTCATCCGACACACCCTGACACCGCGACCTGGCGGTTCAGTCCAGGATGTCAGCGACCGTACTGGTCGTTTTCTTCCATCGGTGGCCAATCCTCGACCATGTGCAAACCCCGCCCGAGATGAGCGGCACCGTCGATCTGCAACAGTTGGCCGGTAATCATTCGTCCCGCCGGTGTCGCGATGAACGCGACGAGCTCGGCAACGTCCTCGGTCGGAGTGGGCCTCCCTGCCGGCACGGACTCGGGGACGACGCGATCGCGCAGCGACGACGCAATCCCTTCAGGCAACGAGTCCGAGATTACCACCCCGGGTGCCACGCAGTTTGCGCGAATTCCCAGGTGAGCCCACTCGAGTGCAAGAGTCTTCGTCATGGCCAACACTCCTGCGCGGGCAGCAAGTGAGTGCGCGAGACCGACACTGCCCCGCTCGACCCCGGACAGAGAGATAGTGACGATGCTGCCGCCGCGACGGGCGAGGAACGGTTTGGCCGCCGAGATGACGGTGAAGACAGCATTGAGATTGAGATCGACCACGGACCTGAATCCGTTGTCGGAGATCTCCGCCGCTGCAGCATAGAACTGTCCACCCGCGTTATTGACGAGAAGATCCATGCCGAGCTCGGTCGAGGATTTCGATATGACCGACCGCACCTGCTCACAATCCCGGACATCGGCCGAAAACCATCGGAAGGTGCCTTCGGTGCGCGAGACCAGCTCGGCCGTCTGCTCCAGCGCAGCCTCGGTGCGACCTATCCCGGTCACCGTCGCACCGAGCTCGGCCAGGCGAACGCTGATCCCCTGTCCGATGCCGCTTCCGGCACCCGTTACGACGGCGTGAGTTCCCGAAAGGAGCGTCGGCTGTAACACCCTGACGTCGGCGACGTCCCAGGCACGGCCAGATTGTGGCGGATGCGGCCGATAAGTCGGCATACCGACCCCCTTCGAAACAACCAGCGCCTCTATGTCGACGTAAGTTCAATGCATAACATATACATGTTTACTGTGCCCGAACCAATCCGGTCAACCCCTACACCGCAACGGTCGACGCACACCGGCACGAACACGCACTTGGAGGGCGGAAATGTATGATGAACATATGCCAGGAAACAAGGCGACCAGGTCGACTACGGTCGGTAGTCGCACACGCAACGGTCGCCCAGCTGCCACCGGCGAAACCACCCAGATTCTGCCACGTTCACGAGACGTCACGCCGCTGACACGCCCGCCGGAGATGCCGCCGAAACGCGCCGAGATGATCGCTCAGCGCATAGTGCGGATGATCCAAGAGGAAGGCCTGAAGTTCGGCGACGCCCTCCCGGTCGAAGCCGACATGCATGAGTCTTTCGGGGTGGGAAGAAGCACCCTTCGCGAGGCTCTTCGCATACTGGAACTGCAGGGGGTGATCGTGATCCGACCCGGCCGCGGGGGCGGACCCACCGTGGGATTGCCGGACTCACGCCACCTGGCGAGCACGCTCGCGCTCTTGATGCAGTTCTCGGATACACCGTTTCGATCCGTGTTGGAGACACGTGAGTACATCGAGCCGATCGCCGCTGCCTTGTGTGCGCAGAACGGCGAGGATCGGGTCATCGACGGATTACGCCAGTCTGTCGACGCCATGCGCGCGAACATCTCCGATGAGACCGTGTTTCTCTATGAGAACCACAGATTTCACGAACTGATCGCCGAAGGTGCACAAAACCCTCTGATCTCGTATTTTCTCAACTCACTCGACTGGATCATCGACGGCGCCCGACTGGGAGTCACCTACAGCCCTTCTTCGCGCAAGCACGTTGCGGTGATCCACGAGCAAATTTGTGAAGCAATCGAAGACGGCGACAGTGATCGTGCACGGGACGCTATGAGCGAGCACATGAAAGAGACTCGCGCCTTCTTCGAGCGTAAGCATCCCAAGGTGATGGACCAGGCACTGAGCTGGGGAATGTACGGCTGACGGGCCGGCAGGGCGAGCGGTCCTGGATTTCTCCGACCATATCTTTGTTAATCTGGCCGCCCGCCGGACGCGTCCAGTGCACTCGATTCGGTCCTTGCCGGGTCGGCAGTGTCACGATCGGTATCAGCAAGGGCGAAGGCTATGGCTTCTCGAGGGCCCAGCCGTAGGCCCTTGCGGTGTCGTGCACGAAATTCTCTGTCGCCGAGACTCGTGCGGGTCATTTCATTGCACTCAGTGTGGTAGGTACGAAGTTGCTGGAAGAGCAGGGGGGAGCTTCCCACCGCCGCTCCCAACGACTCGGCCGCGCCCAACAACGTGGCGGCTCGACCGAAGTCCTGGCTGCGGCCGGCGATCCACGCCAGGATCTCCAGACTGACGGCGGCAACGAGAGGCTCGTCGATCAGACGACACAACCGCAAGCACTCGTCCATATACTGCGCTGCGCGGACCGGGTTCCCCTGTCTGAATTCCGCTACGCCGATGCCCCACAGCGAATACGACCGATACACCGACTCACCACGTGATTCGGTCACTGCGAGCACCTCGTGATGACAAGCGAGTGCGCGTTCGGTGTTGCCGCCCAGCTCGTACGCCACTCCCAGCATCATCAGGATCCATACGCGTACCGCGACTTCACCGTCGGCGGTAAACACTTGGAGCGCTTCTTCGAGTTTTTCCGCTGCCTCCAGCACATTGCCGCTGTACAGCGCGAGAATACCTTTGGCGTGGGCTATACGGGCGTCGCTGACCGGGTCCGTCATCTCGGCCAGCAGCGCCTCGCCCTGGGCAATCAGATCCCATCCGGCGGACAGATCACCCTGCATACCAGCGAGCACGCTGTCGGCGTAGATGGCCTTGACCCGATCTGCCGAATTTCGCACGGGGCGCGTTCCCAGGGCACGATCCAGCCAATATCTCCCCTCGCTGAGCAGGTTGCGGGACAACCAGAAAGGGAACAGCGCCGCAGCAATCTCGAGTGCGGAACCTTCCTGCGGTTCGCCGGACTCGACTATCGCGAATTCCATAGCCTCACGGAGGTTCGACTGCTCTCGAGACAGTCGGGCAATCCACTCGAGTTGACGGACACTGATCCAGTCGCGTTTGGCATCTTGCACGAATTGCCGATACCAATCATGGTGGCGACGCCGCAGTAGCGCCCAGTCTCCTGAAGCGTTTGCTTTGACTCGTCCGAATTCACGGATCGTCTCCAACATTCGGAATCCGACCGCACTGCCGTACTCCTGCCGGACGAGAATCGATTTGTCGACCAAGGAGAAAATTCCCTCGAGCAGGTCGTCTCGATCGACGTCCTCGCACATACTCTCTGCAGCATCGAGTTCGAAATGGCCCACGAACACAGACAGATTGATCCATATCTGCCGTTCCAGCGGCGTGCACAGGTCGTAACTCCACTCGACACAGAGAAGAAGAGTGCGTTGACGAGGTGGCGCAGAACGGCTTCCATGGGTAAGTAGCTTGTATCGGTCGTTCAGCCGCTGGGCGATTTGGCCGAGCGACATCGCCCGTAACTGCGCTGCCGCCAATTCGATGGGTAGCGGCAGACCGTCGAGTTGACGGCAGATGCGAACGACGGTCTCGATATTGTCGTCGGAGAGTTCGAATCCCGGCACCGCCGCTGCGGCACGTTCCTCGAACAACGCAATCGCGTCGTAGTTGGGGGAGGCCATCAACGCGGGCTCGTGATCGGCGTCCGGTGTTCTCAAGGACGGCACCCGCAAGACAGATTCACCGGGGATGTTCAACGGCTCGCGGGACGTTGTCACGATCGAGACCTCCGGACACGTTCGAAGGACCGTCTCAGCAAATCGAGCGACCGGTGCGATGACGTGCTCGCAGTTGTCGAGCACTATCAATAGCTTCCGATCGATCAGGAACCCAACGACCTCGTCCATCGGATCCTTATGACCGGTGCGCAGGCCGAGGGCTCTCGCGATCACGTCGATGAGAACCGACTCGTCCATGACTTCGCCGAACTCCGCGAGCCATACGCCATGGGGGAACTCGTCGCGCAGATCGGCAGCGAGTCGCAGCGCCAGACGTGTCTTCCCGACACCTCCAATTCCCGTCAACGTCACGAGACGCGCAGTGCGGAACATACCTTTCGCATGGGAGAGTTCGTTCTGGCGCCCGATGAAGCTGGTCACCTCCAAGGGAAGATTTCCCGTACGACTCTGGAGTGCGGCACGGCGACCCGAGTGCTCGTCGGTGGAACTCGTCGAGACGGCCTCTCGTCGACCGAGCGGAGCCACTGGCTCTTCCATGAGAAGCGCCATGTCATCCACTTCGAGACCGTTCCGCGCCTGGAGCGCGCGGAGTTCGTCGCCGAACTCGACGGCAGTGCTGGGACGGTCACCGGGATCGCGCGCCATCGCATGCTCGATCGCTGCGGCAATGTCGTCGGGGATGCCGTTGTCACGCAGGTCGGGGATGGCGTGCCTCGTGATACGCACGAATTGCGCCACGACCTGCTCCCCGGACCGACGTTCGAACGCCGCGTGACCGGTCAAAGCGCAGAAGAGGGTGGCGCCGATGCTGTAGACATCCGAGGCGGGCGTAGGCGCATCGCCCTTCAGTATTTCGGGAGCTGTGAAGGCCGGTGACGCGGTGATCATATCCTTGGAAGTCTCGAACCCGCCGGCGATGTGCGCGATTCCGAAGTCAGTGAGGGCTGGCTCGCCGTAACTCGAGAGCAAGATATTGCCCGGTTTGATGTCGCGGTGCAAAATGCCGAGTCGATGCGCCGTCTCCACGGCACCGGCGATCCGGACGCCCAGCCGCAACACCTGGTCCGGGCCGAGGGGACCATCGTTCCGGATCAGCGTATCGAGAGAGTCCAAAGGGTGGTACGGCATCACAATGAACGGGTGGCCGCTCGTCGTGGAACCGACTTGAAGGACGTTGACAATGTTCGGGTGGCCGGTCAAGCGACCCATGGCACGCTGCTCTCGGAAGAATCGCGTCCGATTCTCGTCGTCGAGCGCGCGGGTGAGAACTTTGACCGCCACCGTGCGGTCCAAAGAGGGCTGCAAACACCGATAGACCACCCCGAAACCGCCGCGACCGATCTCGTAGGCCTCCGTGAAACCAGCCGAAACCAGCTCGCGTTTCAGGGCGGCGTCGTCCTGCCGTGTCTCCACCCGTCCGTCCTCGACCCTCTCACCGTCCACAGTCTCCGTCGAGTTCCCGCTGCGACGGCGTTTCCACGGTGCAGCAACGCGCAGCCCGGCGTGTGAACGTCGTCACAACATCAACTCATCTGTGAATGTACCCGCCGTCGAGATCACGGCCGAAGACGGTGTGGTGGCCTTACTGTGAGCCCCGTCATCTCCGACGGAAACGACAGCGATCGGTCACATCACCATCCGCTGGAGCGCTTTTGCCGAGCCAAAGATCGCCGGATGATCCGGGTCCCGGGGCTCGCCCAGTCGCTCCTGCCCTTTGATCCGTCGCGAGGGCTGCGACCGACTGACTTCCGACGATCACCACAAGCTGCGCTCCACCGAACCGAGGAACTGCGTGTTACATAAATGGGGGTCGCAACGTTGTTCGCCAGCCGGCTCCATTGGCCGCGCGGGGACCGCTGGCGCTAGCGTGAAAGATATGTCGGCGCCCCAGACCCTCGCAGCTCGGTACGAGCTGCGCGCAGTGCTGGGCCGAGGCGGGATGGCCGATGTCCACGACGGCTGGGACCTGCGGCTCGGACGGCCGGTCGCCGTCAAGGTGCTGCGTCCCGAGTACGCGTCCATTCCGGATATCCGGCGACGGTTCGAGGTGGAGGCCCGGGTGGCCGCCACGTTGAACCACCCGAACGTGGTGGCCGTTCACGACTGCGGCGAGGACGGCGGTGTTCCGTTCATCGTGATGGAACGGCTACCCGGCCGCACCCTCGCCGACGACATCGCCCGCGGACCACTCCCGGAGGCTCGAGCACGCGCAATTCTCGCCGACATACTCGCCGCCGTCGGCGCTGCCCACGACTGCGGGATTTTGCACCGCGACATCAAACCGGCCAACGTGCTGTTCAGTAGCACGGGTGTCGTGAAGGTCGCCGACTTCGGCATCGCGAAGAGCGCAGACAGTGGCCACACCACGACGGGTCAGGTGTTGGGCACCGTCGCGTACCTGAGCCCGAGTCGCATCGCGGAGAAACCGGCGACGGTCGCCGACGACCTCTATGCGGTGGGTGTTGTCGGATACGAGGCTCTCGCAGGACGCCGCCCGTTCGTCGGCGAGAACATTCTGTCGTTGGCCCGCGCGATCCTGGCAGGGGGCGCTCCCCCGCTGACCGAAGTGCGACCCGACGTCGACCCCGAGTTGGCGTCCACCGTCGAGAACGCGATGGCGTACGATCCTGCGCACCGATTCGGCGACGCCGCGGCCATGCGCAACGCGATTCTGGGCAATGCGGGACGAGTAACGGCATCCCCTCCGATGGGCGTGCCACCTCGAACCATGGCGTTCGCGCCCGCCACTCTGTCCGCGGCTCCACTCCCCCCGGCCGATCCCCGGCGGCCACGGAAAACGGGGCTGATCCTGGCAGCGATCGCCGCTGTCGTGGTAGCAGTGATCGTGGGCGCCCTGGCAATCGCCTCGCGCGATAACGACGGTGGAAGTCCCGCTGTGGCACCGGCAACGTCGAGTCAGGCGCCGACACCCTCGCCGACACCGACCGGCACCGAAGAACTTCCGGTTGCGCCACCTGTGTCGGTCGGCGTTCCCGTTCCTGTCCCACCGGTACAGACTCCCGAACCGCCGAATCCGAACGGCAACAGTGGGAACGGGAATGGAAACAACAGCGGGAACGGAAATAACAAGGACAAGGACAAAGACAAAGAAAACGGGCGCGGCGGGAACTGAGATCAGTCGCCTTGCGCGTCCCGTGCCTCTTCGAGTCGGCGAATAAGCGTGGCTGCGTCGAAAGGTCCGGTGTGCCGGGTGAGGTCGGTGCCCGTGGCTCCGAGATAGAACGTCGGTGTCTGCCGGAAGTCACTGGTCTGGGCGTCGAGTTCGTCGTCGTCGACGCGGTGGAGGTATTCACCGGTGCGCAGTTCCTCCTCGAACCGGTTCATGTCCAAGCCGAGTTCCGCGGCGTACCCGTAAATCTCGTCCTCATCGAGGGCATCACTGTTGGCGAACAGGTGATCGTGCATCTCCCAGAACCGGCCCTGCCGGTCGGCTGCCTCCGCGGCGTGGGCAGCGAAACGCGCATGCGGATGCACCTCGTCGAGAGGCAGATGCCGGAACACGTAGCGCAGCGCATCACCGAAATGCGCGCGCACGTCACGGATGCTGCCGGTGGCCTTGGTGCAGAACGGGCACTCGAAGTCGCCGTACTCCACCAAGGTGAGCGGTGCGTCTACCGGTCCCCGTAGGTGATCACGCCCTGGCAGCACCGGCCGCAGAAGGGTAGTACCGATCGCCTCGGTCGGCGGAGTACGCCAGTCCGAGAACCGGAACAGCGCCCAGCCGAGGACGGTGGCGATCACCGCTGCCGTCAGGACGCCGACGCGTGCATCGTTCGCCAGGACAGGCGATTCGATGGCGAGATCGACGATGAACAATGAGATCGTGAAACCGATGCCCGCCAACGCGCTGCCGCCGCTGATCTGCGACAAGTTGAGTCCGGGTGGCAGGCTGCCCGGCCGCATTTTCGAGAAGAGTGCGGTGGAGGCGGTGATGCCGACGAACTTGCCGACCACGAGGCCGAGCACGATGCCCCAGGCGAGCGGCGACCTCACGGCGTCGGCGAGGGTCTGCCCGGTGACGACCACGCCGGCATTGGCGAGCGCGAAAATCGGCACCACGAGGAAGGCGGTGTACGGCTGATAGAACCGCAGGAGCCGCTCGTTGACGGACACAGCCCGCAGGACACCGAGCTGTGCGGCCCGGGCGTACTCGGAGTTCGGTGATTGCCGGAACGCGCGAGTGAGTTCGCCCGCCCGCTCCACCTCGCGACGCCTCGGCGGATACACGGGAAGGATCAGGGCGATCAACACGCCCACGAGCGTGGGATGGACACCGGATTCGTAGAAGGCCACCCACGTACCGGCCGCGACGATGAAGTAGGCGACTCCACGCCACACCTCCAGTCGACGCAACTGCATGATCAGCAGTAGTCCCACCGCACCGAGCACGAGCGGACCGAGCCGCAGATTGTCGGTGTAGAAGAAGGCGATGATGGCGAGCGCGCCGATGTCGTCGGCGACCGCGAGGGTGAGGATGAACACGCGGAGTCGCGCAGGGCACCTCGGTCCGACGAGCGCCAGCGCACCGAGCACGAACGCCGTGTCCGTCGACACCACCACACCCCATGCGGCGGCCTCGTCGCCGCTCGGGTTGAGGGCGAGGAACAACGCGGCCGGCAACGCCAGACCGGCGATGGCGGCGACCAGAGGCACTGCGGCACGGGCTCTGTCGGTGAGCTCACCGATAGTGAGTTCCCGCTTCACCTCGAGGCCGACGACGAAGAAGAACAGCGTCATCAATGCGTCGTTGACCCAGTGCTTCAGGTCGAGGCTGATTCCGTATTCCCCGACCTGAATGGTGATCGGCGTGTGCCAGAACGACTCGTACGTGGTCCCGATGTTCGCCCACACCAACGCCAGAACGGTGGCCACGAGCAGGAAGCTTGCCGACAACGTGTCGTCGTCGGTGCCGTCACGAATTCCGGCAAGTCGCGCCGACAACCGTCCCAGACGTGTGGGATTGTCCTCGACCGCCATCTGTCCCCTCGCTCACGTTCATGCCGCCGCGCGACAGCTTAACGCGGCGTGCGGCCGGCGCCGGGTCACACGTAGTTGTCGACGACGAACTTCGTCAGACCCTTGCGGATGGTTCGGATCGCCTGCTTCTGCCCCTGCCGCAGCACCGCCTGAGGCAACCGGATCTTAGGATCGACCGACATCGTGACGCGCACAGAGGTGCCGCGCGACGTGGGCGTGAGGCGGTATTCACCTTCCTGACTCCGCTGCTTGTCGCTCTCGACGAGAACCCAGGACATCTGCTCGTCGTCGATCCACTTGTGCTCGGCCAACTGGGTGTCCGAGACACCGAGCACCGAGAGTGTCATCCGGACAGTCCGCGGTCGTCCGTCCTCGAACCGCGACTCCACGATGACTTTCTTGTGCACCGCCGACCACTCGGGGATCCGCTCGACATCGACAAGGGCACGCATGACCTGTTCGGGGGTTGCTTCGATCTCGAACTCGCCTGATACCGACAACGACATCGTGTCTCGCACCTCCATGTGCTCGGACCTCGGGAACGGATTGCGCCGTTCTCGGCAGACTAACCGCGGTTCAGGGGTCGGCGCTCGGTGACGGCCACCGTGACGATCAGAGGCCCTCGACGTAGCCCTCGAGCGCCGCAGCCAAATCCCGGGGGCGGGCCAAGGCGATCAGGTGTCCCGCATCGATCACGTCGGGTGCAATGCCCAGACGCTCCCGCACGATCCGTTTCACGAAATCGACAGGGAAGAGGCGGTCTCGACTGCCCGCGATCACACGGGTCTTCACGTGCGGCCACTCCTCCGCCCGCCATACCGTCTCGAACGGAGTGTCCGACATGGCGACCTCTTCGGCCTGGAACGCCTCCTCGATGAGCTCCTCCGGCACATCGTGGAAGAACAGTCCGCGCAGATCGTTGGTGGCGGCCGGGTCACGTCCCTCGCTGACCGCGAACGCACGCTGGGCCGCGGACTGGCCGGTGTTCTCCCACCACTCGCCCGCCGACTCCCCGGGCGCCGGAAGCATCGGAGCTACCAGGACCAACAGATCGACGTCGACGTCGGTTCGTTCACACACGATCGCCGCGGTAAACGCAGACATCGACTGCGCGACCAGCACGACGGGACCCTCGACGTCGCGCAACGCCTTGACGACGACGTCGGCGAACTCGTATTGACCTGCGCTCTCGTCGCTGTACGGCAGGTCGACGGTGATGGCGGCGTGCCCGTGGCTGGTCAGAATGGGCACGACTCGGTGCCAGTACCACGAGTCGGATCCGGCGCCGGGCAACAAGACGAAAGTCACGGCCATCTCATCGTCTCCCTTCCACGAGCAGAAGCACACCACGGTGCGGTCGCAGGAGCAACCCGATGTCGGCGTACGTCGTGCTGCCCGTTATGCGGAACTGCGCACAATCGCGGGCTCGAAGGACGATGCTGACCAGGTAAGTGGTGCACGTTTCGGGCTGCACACCAGCGCAGTCCACGAGTGCGAAGGAGCAAACTCATGATGGACTCATTCTGGGACTTCCTGTGGTACACGGTGGTCGTGTTCGCGTTCGTCGCTTACCTGATGATTCTGTTCCAGATTTTCGGTGACCTGTTCCGCGATCACGCTATGTCCGGGTTCACCAAAACACTCTGGATCATTTTCCTGATCGTGCTGCCGTACATCACTGCGTTCGTGTATCTCATCGCCCGCGGTCGTGGGATCGCGGAAAGGCAACTCGAGGCACACAACTCGGCGAGGCAGGCAACTGACCGTTACATCAGGGAGGTCGCCGGCAAGTCGGCTGCCGAGCAGATCGCCGACGCGAAAGCACTCCTCGACGCGGGCACGATCAACCAGGCCGAGTACGACACTCTCAAAGCGAAGGCGCTGGGCTGAGCAATATCACCAGCCCGATTCCCGCTATCGCGCATGGCGTTTGGACGACCCCGACGCGGACTCGAAGGTGCCGGCGCGCTTCGTGCGCGGGTGGCTCCGAGAGTTGACCGGACTCGTCGTCCCAGGACGGGTCGGGTCCGACACTGGTCGCAGGCCTCGGTCGTGCCGAGTTAACAGGTCGTGACACGACTATCACGCTCGTTCATGGGTACTACTTCCGTACCGATCTGTGCCGGGGAGGGACCATGACAACCGAGAACCAGGGCAACCGCACCGACGTCGACAAGGCGTTGCTCGGACACACCACTTATCGCAGCCTCGGCGAACAACAGCTCTCACCCGCCGAGGAGCGATTCGAGAAGGGCCGCCGCACGATCGGGCTCTTTCTCGCGCCACTGATCACGATCGTCTTCCTCGCCCTGCCGATCGACATACCGCCCAACCAGCAGACGTTGGCAGGCGTGCTGCTCGGCGTCATCGTATTGTGGGTGACCGAGGCGGTGCCGATCCCGATCGGCGGGCTGCTCGGGGTGGCGATCGTGGTGTTTCTGGGCGTGGCGCCGGCCGACGACGTGCTCGCCGCGTTCGGGTCGTCGACGATCTTCACGTTCATCGGAGCGTTCATCCTTGCCCAGGCGATGCTCAAACACGGCGTCGCACGGCGCTTCGCGTTTCGGATACTGACCCTTCCGCGTGTCGGCCAGTCCACCACCGGTGTGATCGTCGCGTTCGGTGCGATCACGTGCGGACTCTCGGCGTTCGTATCCAACACCGCGACCGTGGCCATGCTGCTGCCCACCGCCCTGGGGATCCTCGGCGTCATCGCGAAACTCATGCAGCGCCGCGGCGTCGTCGCCGAGGACTTCGATCCTCTGCGCGTCCGGGTGGGTGCCACGATCATGCTGATGCTCGCATACAGCGCAAGCGTGGGCGGCCTGCTGACACCGGTCGGGAGCCCACCCAACCTGATCGGACGCGGGCTCATCGAGGAGGCCACCGGGGAGCGGATCAGCTTCGGGCAGTGGATGGTGATGGCCATCCCGATCTGCCTGCTGATGTTCATCGCGCTCGCCATCATCCTGCTGCGCATCAACAAACCGGAGATCCGGCGCATCGAAGGCGTCGCCGACTACCTGGCGGAGCAGCGTGCAGAGATGGGTCCGCTGTCGCGTGCCGAGAAGAACACGCTCATCGCGTTCGGAGTCACGGTGACGCTGTGGATCCTGCCCGGCGTCGTCGCGGTGATCGCCGGCAACGACTCGGACCTTTACGGCACGATCAGCGACCGACTCGACGAGGGCATGGTCGCGGTCTTCGGCGCGGCGTTGCTCTATCTGCTGCCGACAGATTGGGGAAATCGCGTATTCACGCTGACTTGGCGGGACGCAGCAGAAATCGACTGGGGCACGATCGTGCTGTTCGGTAGCGGCATCATCTTCGGCTCATTGCTCGCCGACACCGGACTTGCCGAGACGATCGGCACATCCGTCGCGGATTCGCTGGGCCTGACGAGCGTCGTCGCCATCACCGTGTTCGCGGTGCTGCTGGCCATCGCCGTATCGGAGACGACGAGCAACACGGCGTCGGCGGCGGTCGTGGTGCCGATCGTGATCCCGGTGGCGTTGGCGGCCGGGGTCAACCCCTTCGTGCCCGCGCTCGCGGCCACATTCGCCGCATCGTTCGGATTCATGCTGCCGGTCTCGACGCCGCAGAACGCCGTGGTCTACGGCTCCGGAGCCGTCCGGATCACCACCATGATCCGAAGCGGAATCACCTTCGACATCGTCGGTGCGATTCTGATCATCGTCTTCCTGCCCCTGATGATCGCCGTGGTCGGCCTCGGCGGGGGGTGATCAGTCGTGCGGCCATGTCATCGACCGGGATCTGGTGCCATGACGCCCTCGCCTCGGGGGTGGCGACGGAACCACGAGGCATAGCGATCGGCCAGCGGCGCGGCAGTGAGTCCGTGGGCGAGCACCGAAAGTCCGATGGTGATGACGGCGGTGGTCAGTAGTAATTCCTCGTGGGGCAGCTCGCCGGATTCTTCGAAGATGAGGATGACGAAGACGATGGTCGCGAGTCCGCGCGGCCCGAACCATCCGAGGAAGGCGACGGTGGGGGCGCGCGGATGTGCCCCGACCAGCGACAGCGCGACGGGAACCATCCGGACAACGGTCAGACTCACGACCGCGTAGCCGAGCACGGCCCACGACAGATTGCCGAGAGCGGGGCCGAGCAGCACGGCGCCGAAGACGATGAAGGTGATCGCGTTGAACAGGTCACCGGCCTCGTCGAGAAGGTCGGCACCGTCACTGCTCTCGCCATCGCCGTGGTTGACCTCGGTGCGGTGGCGGATGGCGCCGAAGGTCAGGCCGCCGACGAACGCAGCGATGAAACCGGAACCGCCCAACGGCACGGCGACGGTGTACGCGAGTAGGGCCGCCGTCAAGGGAACGGTCTGCGCCCACAACGGGTCGATCGTGCGGTGGCGGCCGGCTATGACCAGGATCGCCGCCGCTATCGCCCCGGCACCGATTCCCGCGACGATGCCGTAACCGATCTGCTCGGCGACCAACCGGGCCGCGGCGCCGCCCCCGATCGCCCCTGCCTCGGCCTGCGCGATCGCCAGCACGATCAAGAACAGCGGCACGCAGATTCCGTCGTTGAGCCCGCTCTCGACGTTCAAACCCTGCCGTATTCGGGACGGCAGGATCGGCAGGGTGACCACGGCCTGGCCGAGAGCAGCGTCGGTCGGCGCGAGGATCACCGCAAGCAGGAGCGTCTCGGGCCACGCCAGATCACCGAGTAGGAACAGGGCTGCACCGAAACCGGCCGCGATGGTCAATGGCAGGCCGATGCCGAGCAGACGGGCGGGAAGGGCGATTTCGGCACGGAGGGCTGACAGGTCGACCCGGGAGGCGTCGGAGAAGAGTACCAGCGCGAGCGTCACCTCCGCGAGGAGTTTCACCGTTTCGGCGGCGGGATGCACGTCGATCAGCCCCACCGTGCTTGCACCGAGGAGCAGGCCGCCGACGGTGAAGACGATCGGGGCCGTGATCGGCGTGCCCGTAGTCCGGCCGGAGATCGCCGCATAGGCGAGCAGAATGGCGGCGATCGCGGGTAGCGCCCAGGTCATGGCGGACCGATTACTGGCGGGAGGTCGCGACCCGGACGACTTCGGCGGGGTCGACGAGGTGGGAGTGGTCGTCTTCGCCGACGTCGATCTTCACGACCTCGATACGCCCATTGAACTTGGCGGCACCGATGTAGTCGGTGCTCACCGGCATACCGAAGTCGTTGCCGATATCGGTGGTTTCGTCTGCCGAGAAGACCATCGGTTGCGTCTGGTCGACCCGGCCGCTGCCGACGCTCCGTCCGTCGATGTAGAGGGTGACGGTCCCGCCCTTCGCCAGACCGCCCCCGTCGTAGGCGAACTCGGCGCGGACCTGGTGACTGCCGGTGTCGAGGTCTTCAGTTGCCCCGACGACGAATTCGCTCATGCCGAGCAGGTTGTAGACGAATCTCACTCGTCCCTCCCTGACGTAGAAAGCCCAGCCGCCGAAGCGACCGCCCTGGGCGATGATGACACCGTTGGTGGGACCGTCCTTCGGCGTCTCGATCGCCGCGGTTACCGAAAACGACCGGTTCTTGATGTCGATCACGCTGTGTTCACTGAGCCGCTTCATCCCCGGGAACAACACCTGCGAGGTTCCCGTCACTAGTTGCGGTCGGCCGGCGATGGTCGGGTTCAGCCGCTCGAAGCGGCGGTCGTCGATGGGAAGAACGTTGAACTTCACCGCCTCGATCAACCAGAGCCGCTGCAGTGCAGCGAGTTTAACGGGCATCTCGGCGACGAGGTCATGGGCCTGCGACCAGTCGGTCGACCCGTCGTAGAGTTCCCACACGTCGTCATCGAGAGCGGGCAGCACCTCGTTCGGCAGCCACGGGGTGCTGTGCCGGGTGACCGCGCTCCAGCCCTTGTAGTAGATGCCGCGGTTACCCCCCATCTCGAAGTACTGCAGGTCGTGTCGTTCCGGCGCCTCCGGCTGATCGAAGCTGTACAGCATGCTCGGGCCCTCGAACGGGGCCTGCTGCACCCCGTTGACGAACGTGGGCTCGGGCAGTCCGGCCGCCTCGAGCACCGTCGCTGCCACGTCGACGACATGGGTGAATTGCGACCGAACTTCACCCTTGCTGCGAATCCCGGCGGGCCAGTGGACGATGGTGCCGTTGCGGGTGCCACCCCAGTGCGAGGCGACCTGCTTGGTCCATTGGAACGGCGCACACATCGCCCACGCCCAGCCCACCGAGTAGTGGTTGTAGGCCTCCGGGGTGCCGAGTTTGTCCTTCACCTCGGCCATGAACTCCGGAGTCTCGATGGCGGCGAGACCGTTGAAGTTCGCCATCTCGTTGAATGCGCCGTTGATGGTTCCCTCGGCGGAGGCACCGTTGTCGCCGATGATGTAGTAGACGAGGGTGTTGTCGAGGGCGCCGATCGTCTCGATCGCGTCGATCACGCGGCCGACGTGAAAGTCGGTGTGCTCGAGGAATCCCGCGTACACCTCCATCTGGCGTTCCAGCACCGGTTTGAGTGCGTCGTCCATTTCCTCCCACCCGGGGATTGCCTCCGGGCGCGCCGTGAGTTCGGTGTCGGCGGGGACGACGCCGCGCCGCTTCTGCTGCTCGAGAATTGTTTCGCGTTGCGCGTCCCACCCGTCGGCGAATTGGCCGGCGTACTTGTCCGCCCACTCGGGGGGCACGTGATGCGGGGCATGCGTGGCCCCGGGTGCGAAGTACACGAAGAACGGTTTGTTCGGGGCGAGGGACTTCTGGCTGCGGATCCAGTCGATGGCGTGGTCGGCGAGATCCTCGGTCAGGTGGTAGCCGTCCTCGGGTGTCTTGTCCACCTCGATCGGCGCTACACCCTCGTACAGCGCCGGATAGTACTGGTTGTTCTCGCCGCCGATGAACCCGTAGAAGTGCTCGAAACCACCGCCGCCGGTCGGCCACGCATCGAACGGCCCGATCGGGGACGTCTGCCACGGCGGCACCTCGTGGCACTTCCCGAACTGAGCGGTCGAGTAACCGTTGAGTTTCAGGGTCATCGGCAGTGCGGCCTTGGTGTTCGGCCGCAGCCCGGACGAGCCCGGCGCCGAGGTCGCGGTCTCGGTGATCATGCCCATCCCCACCGAGTGGTGGTTGCGGCCGCTGAGAAGCGCGGCCCGGGTCGGCGCACACAGGGCGGTGGTGTGGAAGCGGTTGTAGGTGAGGCCGCCTGCCTGCAGGCGCTCCGCGGTCGGGGTGTGCACCGGGCCGCCGAAGGCGCTGGCTGCCCCGAATCCCACGTCATCGAGCAGGATTACCAGTACGTTCGGGGCGTTCTCCGGTGGGAGCAGCGGTTCGATCGGTGGAAAGGCCGTATCCGGATCCTTCGCGTCGTAGGTGATCAGTCCGAGATGCTGCCGGTCGGGTATGGGTAAAACCTCACGCCGCTCCACCATGACTACTCACAACCTCTTCCGTGTCGTCGGAACGCTCCCGGTCCTCCGCTGGTCCCGGAGTGCACAGCACTGCCCGACCTCAGCGTGCCCAGGCTCAGCCTGCCGGCACCTCACCCACTGCGGGTGAGCTCGCCACGCGGCCGGCCGGCGGAGTACTGACGGCGTTCGCCGATCTCACGGTGGAAGACTCCGAGGCGCGAGGAGGACGCCCCTCGTTGCAGATACCGACGCACGAAATGACCCGTCAGCGGCTCCGCCTCCCGCGCCCCAGCCGCTTGCCGACCCGATCGAACCATTCCAGGACGGCGCGCTCGTACACGATCCCGAAGTCCAATGTCGCCAAAGCATATTGGTTGGAGCTGTGCACTTCGGCCTCGCGTTCGTACTCGGCGAGCTGATGCTCGTGTGCGGTGCGGTGGGAATCCAGCATCGCGGCCAACCGCTCGGGCGGAAGATGCGCGCCGAACGCGACGGTGAGCAGCAATGGATAGCGAATGTTCTCCGCGGCGGGGTCGCGTTCGATCCAGTCCGCGAACGCCCGCCGACCCTCATCGGTGAGGGTGTAGGGCTTGCGCTCGCGGGTGCCCCGCTCCCCCGCCTCGATCAACCCGGCGCGCTCCATCGCTGCAAGCTCCCGATACACCTGGCTGGTTGTGATCGACCAGAACTTGCCGATGCGTTCCTGGGCGGTGACCACCAGGTCCCACCCCGTCTTCGATCCCTCGTGCAGGAAACCGAGAAGGGACGCCGCGGTGGCATTGAGGGGGCGTTCGGCCATGGCATCGTCCTTCGTAAGCGAGGGGTTGACATTCCACTGTGTCATATCGATCATAGAAGACATCGACATTCCACAGTGGAATGTCACCGCCGAGGAGGGTCCGATGGAGTACGCGGACAACATCCGGATATCCGATTCCGAACGCGAGCAGGTCGTCGACGAACTCGGCCGGCATCTCACCGCGGGGCGACTGACAATCGACGAGTTCGACCAGCGGGTAGCCCAGGCGTATCGGTCGGTCACCCAAGCACAGGTAAGACAGGTGCTGCGCGACCTTCCGGCCGCCCCCACACCTGCCCCGCGCGAGAGCCGATCAGCCCAGCCTGCACGCCGGCGTCTCCCGAGCCACCAACGCATCGAGTGGCTTGCCTGGCTCGCCGCCGGAAGCCTCAACATCGTGATCTGGGGCATCATCTCGCTCGCCACCGGCGCCATGATCTACTTCTGGCCGATCTGGGTGATCGGCCCCTGGGGCTTGGTACTACTGAGCCGAACGATGCTCGGCCGCGAAGGCACGTGCAACAAGGTCACGGGAACCGGGCGGTGCAATAACCGATTGAGCGCCGCGGCCCACAACTGAACACCACTCGACGCCGCAGCGCCGAAGGCCTCGTTCGCATGCAGGCAAGGCTATTCGCACACACGTTCGAATGGCTGGTAGACTCGGAGACGCGACGCGGAAAGACCCCCATCTGACGCGCACGCCCTACCGAGAAACCACCATCGCATCGAGTACGAGGTGAAGTCCGATGGACGAAGTGATGAGCAAGGCCGACGAACTCGAGCGCCTCGTACGCCGGCTCGCCGACCTCGATGACCAACGAGTCTGTATCGGCACCGAACTCGTCGGTTTGGAGCACTTTTTCCGCAAGGCCGGGTGCCCCGAACTGTCCCAACTGGCGTTCAACACGTTCATGAGCCGATACGTCGGGCGCGTTCTGGAGCTTGCCGACGGAATGCGCGAATGAGCGGGGTCCGGCGCACACCGCCGGACCGGCAGAGCACCTTGAAAGAACCCGGAGCTGGGGTGAAACACCAGTGCACTCCGCGGCGATACATTCAGTAGAGCCGCTGCTGGAGCCTCCAGCGACCGGACCACCACCACGGGATCGAGTCGAGAAATGTTCACCAATCACCTGTTCGGAGAAATGACCGAGCAGGAAATCGACATCGAAATCGCCGAAGAACTGGCGGCCTCCAAGTAGCTCCCTCAGTACGATCCGACGCGGATCGCGACTGTCCCATCAGTTGACCCTGCGAGCCGAGTTTCCCAGTGTCGTCGAGCAGGCGTCAGTTGGCCAAGCGGTGATATTTGCGCATCTGGGTGTCGAAGATCCGGACTGGCGCGAAGCGGCGCAACATGCTGACACGTGAGGCCAGCGGTCCGCTGGTATAACGCTGCTTCGGCTTCGAATCCGTCGCCGCCGCTACGACCGAGCGTGCGACGGTGGCCGGGGTGTCGCCGCCTTCGACCGATGTCGCGAGCACCTGGTCGGCGATCCGACGCTGCTTCTCATACGCCGGCAACGGTGAATCGGGCCGCGTACTGTTCGCCTCGAACCCGGTGTTCGTGCCGCCGGGCTCGACCAGCAGGACCCGTACACCGTGCTCGCGGACCTCGTGGTCCACGGACTCGGAGTAGCCCTCGACGGCATGCTTCGACGCGACGTAGGCGGCCAAGTACGGCCCCGGGATCAGCCCGTAGACCGACGAGAGGTTGATGATGCGCCCACGTCCCAGCGCTCGCATGTGCGGCAGTACCGCCCTCGTCATACGCATCACGCCGAAGACATTGATATCGAATACGCCCCGTGACTGTGCAACGGAGTTTTCCTCGGCCGCGCCCATCAAACCGATGCCAGGGTTGTTGACCAGGACGTCGATCCGCCCGAACCGTGCGATCACTTGCTCGACCAAGGCGCTGACCGATGCTTCGTCGGACACGTCCAGGTCGAAGAACGTCACACCGTCGAGCGGGGTGCTTCGCGAGGCGTCGCGGCTGGTACCGACAACCGTGAAACCCGCCTTGACCAGTGCGAGTGCCGATTCTCGCCCGATACCGGATGACGCACCCGTAACGAGGGCCACCTGCTGAGTTGACGTCGTCATTGGACTCCCTGACTTCTGAAACCGATCGGTTTACCTCCACACCCTAAACCGATCGGTTTTCAGTCGCAACCCGCGACAAGGTCGCTCGCACTCCTCGCGTCCGACCCCACGTCACACCGACACCACGTTCGCTGCCGCCACCCGCACCTGGAATTCGAGGCAGCCGACAGCTTCGCGAGCGGCAACGAGCGCCTGCACGGCCGTGTCTCCGAGAGCCCGTGCGTAGGCCACCCGCGAGTCCGACGACTCCAGGACCTCGACCCTGCTGCCCGGAAGGACCAGCAACTGCACCTCGGTCACACCGTCGACATTCCGGGCGTCATCGAGGCCGCCGACCTCCGTGAGCACTCCTGCAACCGGGGCCGCCGCGAACCAGATCGCGGAACAGCGACCGGGCCGCTCCTCGGCGAGAACCGCCCGGATTCCCGGAAGAACCTTCTCCCCCACCGTCTGCCGCACGACACAGTCGGCGAGGTCCACGCCGGTGGCGTCGAAGGCGAGAGCTGGAATCTCGTCGCCTCCCATTCGCACATGGGTCTCGATCACCTTCGGACCCTGAGATCCGAGAACGATCTCGGTGTGCGTGGCCCCGAACTCCACTCCGAGTGCGTCGAGCAGCCGTCCCACATAGGTGTGCACCTGTTCTTCCTCGGCCGCCGAAAGTTCGGCCGGTGCCACGTGACCGAGTTCGACGAAGGTGGCCGGGTCGGAGAATTTGCGCGTAATGGCAACGACCTGGTGTTCACTGCTTTCCGAGAACGCCTCGACACTGAATTGCGGTCCCTCATGGAATTGCTCTACCAGCACGCCGCTGTTCGGAAGGCCGTCGAAGCTGCCTCCCGCTCGCATGAACGCCGCCGCGAGCGCGGCCTCCTCCCGAGCCACGGCCACCCCGGCGCTGCCCGCGCCGCAGACCGGTTTCACGACACAGGGCAGGCCGTGCTTCGCCACGAACGTGTGCAGTGCGTCCACGTCGGCGACGACGGCGGAGGGTGTGGAGTCGATGCCCGAGTCCCGAAGCTGCTCGCGCATGGCGTCTTTGTCGTGGATCAACGCGACAGTGCGCCGCGAGTGGGTAGACAGTCCTAGCGCCTCGCCGATCGCGGCGCAGCGGTCCTGATCGCGTTCACCGAACGTCGCGATGCGGGTGAACGGATGCCGGGCGTGCGCCGCCCTGGCCAGTGCTATCCATTCCTCGTCCGGGGCATCGTGCCGCACGGCGATCACCCGGGCGTGCTCGGTCAGTTGCCGGAGCTTGGCAACGAAGTCGAGCCGGCAGATCACGGAGGTCTGCGTGCCGGGGAGGGCGCTGCGGACCCGGCTGGGAAGGTCGCGGCCGCTGCCGACGACCAGAACATGTTCGCTCATGTTTCACCGTGCTTTCTGGAGTGGGGACGCCGGTAGCTGCTCGTCCGAGAGAGTTTGTGCGCGTGCACGTTCGGCGTGGCAACGACGCGCCGCCGTCCGCGAGACCAAGGCAGCGGCACCGAACGTGCCTGCCAGGACGGGCCAGGCGATCAACCCGGCCGGTAACAGGACGACGACGAGGAGGGTGGGGCCGACCACCTTCTGGCCGGTCATTCCGAGACTGAACGCGCCGAGATAGCGGGCGACGGCAGGCTGCGGCGACAGTTCCGCCGACAACTCCCACGCCGCCACCGAGTGGACGTTCTCGGCAACGGACAGCACCACGACCGCGAGCAGAACGGCGACCACCGCGGTCGGGGTCGCGGCCAGGTGCCCCAGAGCGAGCAACCCACAGCAGATCGCCATCAGGGCTCCGGTCGCGATCAGAAGTCGAGTGGCCGCGGCCGTGCCGCGGGCGAATCGGGCCACATACACCTGCAGCACCACGGTCAGAACGGTGTTGACGGCCATGAACACCGGCACCCAGGCAAGCGGCACCGCGGTGTACTCGAGAATCCAGATCGGCAGCAGAACGATCAGCACCGTGTCGTACAGCGCCAGCACGCCGTTCCCGACGGTGAACACCATGAACCACCGGTCGCGCAGTGGTGAGCGCACCGCGGCCGCGGCCGGATCCTCGTCGGCGCGAGAAGGTCTGCGCTCCACCACCGTTCCCGTCCGGTGTAGGACGCGTTGCACGGCCACCGCGACGGCGAGAAAGGAGATTCCGTTGCCCACGAACAGCGCCGTGAAGGCCGCCTGTGCGCCCGTCGCGAAGACGATGCCCGCCAGAAGGAACCCGACGGTGAGTCCCACATTTCGGATAGCGCGGATGGTGGCCATCGTCCGGGTGCGGTCGTGACCGCCGATCACGGCTGTGATTACGGCTTGCTGGATCGGACTGCTCGACCGGTCGGCGGCGGTGAGCACCACGGTGAGCAGTAGGTAGGCAGTGAAGTCGGAGACAAGCGCAAAGCAGCCGTAGCCGAAGCCGCGCACCACCAGCAAGGCGACGTAGAACCTCGCCGGACCCACCCGGTCGGCAAGCCGGCCCAGGGGCACCGGGGCGAGCAAAGCGAGCGCACCCGCCATGGTGGTCGCAAGGGCGATCTGATTGGCGCTGAGGCCGACGACGCCGATGAAGTACAGGGCGAAGGACGCGAAGAACATGCCGGTACCGAGCGAGTCGATCCCGGCACCGACGGCCAGCGTGCGACCCGCGGGACTGCTGGGAAGCAGCACACCACCGAGTCGCCGTAGGTCCGGGTTCACGGGAGGATTCCTCGGGTCGCGAACGCTCGGACGAGATCCGCCGAACGGTGCACGTGGGTGGCGGTGGCGGCCTCGGGCGCAGGGCCGCGCACATGATTCCAGGCATACCGGCGTGCCGCGTTGACGAGTAGTTCGACTGTCGGAGCGGGCAATACGGTCGATTTGGCCTGCGCGATCAGAGCCGCGGCGATCAGTAGCCGGCTCATCCGGTCCACCAGCACCCATCCCGCGGCAGCGACGGTCGCGGGACCTGCCCCGACCCATT
This sequence comes from Rhodococcus sp. IEGM 27, assembly GCF_033142305.1. Taxonomy (NCBI): domain Bacteria; kingdom Bacillati; phylum Actinomycetota; class Actinomycetes; order Mycobacteriales; family Nocardiaceae; genus Rhodococcus; species Rhodococcus sp. IEGM 27. Next base: position 155,202 of record NZ_JAWLSG010000001.1, read on the forward strand.
CGTGGCGTGTGGTGGCCACGACGGCGAGGCCGTCGTTCACCATCTGCCAGGCGGCGAGCAACCGTCCTTCGGGCGCCGATCCGAGCAGCTCGCGGGTCCGGTCGGTGACGGCGTCGAAATGCGCGGCCACCGTGAGCAGTTCCAGTGCGTGGACGGTGAGCACCCAGCAGTCGGTCCTCGCACCGGTGGGCCCGCCGGCGGAAGCGACATCCGCGGCGAGCGAGTAGGCGACGGCGCGCCGTGCCGCGCGGCGTGCCCGACCGTGGGACGCCTCCGGCAGCGCGTGCCATGCCCGCGCACCCAGCACGGTCACCACCCGGTCGGCGACCTCCTCCCGTCGAGCGACAGCGGTGGGTGCGTCGTCGGATTGATTTGTCCCGCTGACGAACTCGGCGACCAAGCCTTCCAGGATCCCGAGGCCACCACCGGCCCAGGCGTCGATGACCTGATCATTGGTCGAGAGCAGGGAACGTGTGTTCATGCGAACTCCAGCCAGTGTCGGTAGGCGGGCACACGCCCACGGACCACGTCATGGAAGACGTCGCGCAGCTGCTTGGTGATCGGACCGCAACCACCTGCGGCGAGCGGGCGGTCGTCGACCGATGCCACCGGGACGATCTCGGCCGCAGTGCCGGTGAGGAACGCTTCGTCGGCGACGTAAAGTTCGCTGCGGGTCAGGCTCTGTTCCTTCACAGTGAGCCCCAGATCCCGGCCGAGGGTGATCACGGTGTCCCTGGTGAGCCCGGGCAGGATGTTGTCGCTGACCGGCGGCGTGATCAGTACGTCGTCGCGGACGGCGAAGATGTTCGCTGCGGACGCCTCGGCCACGTGACCGGTGGCGGTGAGCATCAGCGCGTCGTCGTAACCGGCGCGCAGCGCGCCCACCTTGGCCAGTGCCGAATTGACGTAGGCTCCGGTCGCTTTGGCGAGCGGTGGAACGGCGTGGATGCCGTTGCGCTGCCAACTGCTGACCATCAGGCGACAGCCGTCCTGTTCCGCGGACTCACCGAGGTAGGAACCCCAGGGCCAGGCCGCGATCGCCACCTGGGTGCTGTCCAACGCCGGAGCGACGCCCATCGAGCCGTAACCGAGGTAGACGATCGGGCGCAGATAGCCGGAGTCCAGGCCGGTGCGGCGCAGCAACTCGAGGGAGGCCTCGGTGAGCTCGTCCACCGACCACCCCGGGTCCATCAAATACACCCGGGCCGAGTCGTGGAGCCGTCGTAGGTGATCGCGAAGCCGGAACACCGCTGGGCCGCTCTCCGTGTCATAGGCACGGATGCCCTCGTAGACGCCCCATCCGTAGTGCAGGCTCGGCGTCAGCACGTGGACCTGGGCCTCGTCCCACGCGACGAACTCGCCGTCCATCCATACAGTGCTGGTCGGGGTCAGTTTCATCGTTCCACTTTCGGTTCGGTGGGGGCAGTGAGATGTCGGGAGGTGACCGGCGCCGCGGGCGCACCGACCAGTTCGAGCCGGCGTTCGATGCTCTGTGATTGCAGCGCCAGGGTCTCGGAAAAGATGTCGGAGCCCGCTCCGCGGAAGGCGAACCAGCCCCAGCGGGGGCGTAGTTGGCACCCGCGGGCATGTTTGGCCTCGTAGGCGGCCATGCCGTAATGGACGTGACGGATGCCGTGCTCTACAGCCCACCTCGACGTCTCGTGGTACGTCAGCGTGAGATAGCAACCGCGAGCATCGGCGGCGAATCCCGCGGTCCGCGCGAACAGCGTGTCCCGGGTGCGTAGATACAGCACGAAACCCACCAGCCGATCCGCGCGTTCGGCGCGGAGCACTACACACGTGTCACCCAATTCCTCTCGGACGGAATCGAAGTCGCGGCGAACCCGATCCTCGCCGCCGGGCAGCCCGTACTTGGCCCGGTGTGCGACCTGGAGGGCGATCACCTCGTCGTCGAGTGCCTCCGGCCCACACCGGACCGCTGTGCGCAGGCCCGCCCGCTCGTAGTCCGCGACCTCCTTGCGGAGCCGCACACGCCGACGCTTACTCAGCCCCGCCACGTACTCCGCCCAGCTGTCACCGGCCAGGTCCTGCACTCCCTCAGCGCCCAGCAGTGTTGCCGTGTATCCGGCACGGGAGGCGCAGTGGTCCACGGCCTCAGCGTCCGACTCGCCGACGTACAGCAATGCCACACTGCGGCAGCCAAGCTCGTCGCCGGCCTGCTGAAGCAGCTCGGGCAGGACGGCCATGACTGCCTGGCGCTCGTCGTGCGAGCGGCCGGGAGTGTGCGCCACCCCGTGGTGGTTCCCGAACGTAGCGAGCGCGAGCGACGGATACTGAGCCTCGCGCGCGCCGGGCAGCGCGGCGCTGAGCTCGGCCCAGCGCTGCCGATCAGTCTCGTCGAGCAGCTCCGGTTCGGCCAATGCACCCGGGGTTCCCACCAGCCTGGGCGGATCGTAGAAGAGCAGGCCACCGGGCTGTGCGGTGAACAGCAGCGGAGCCAGGGCGACGGTCTGTCCGTCCTCCCGCACCTCGAGATAACGAACGTCGTGCAGGTCGGTGCGTTCGACGAACCGGCACCACCGCGCGTCCTCCCAGATGATGTCCGGCTCGGCGATGCCCGCGAAGTCCAGAGCGCTCGGGCGGGCGCCGGGGGGAAGAAGCTGGGCGGTGAGGCCGCCGGTGAGGGTGCTGCTGCCGGTCATGCTGCGTTCTCCGTTTCGTCGCGGTCCCAGTCGAATTCGGCGGCAACACGGTCGGCGGTGGCGATGAGCCCGCGCCCGAGAGCGGTGAAGTCCGAGTCGGTGACCACCCAGAACGCGAGGAAGTCCGCCGACTTACGCCCGCTGTATCGGCTGGCGCTCCAGTGGTCCCCGACATGGGTGTTCACCGTGAAGTCGTGGACACCGGGCGGTGCGTCGGGGATTCGCCGCACCCGGCCCTGCCGGGGTGGCACGCCGTAGAAGGCGGCGTGTGGTGCCGTTGTCACGTGTCGGCGTACCGCGTCCACGTCGACGGGAAGGCCGCATTCCACGCGTGCCCACAGGTGCCGCGGGTCGATTCCCAGGATGTGCCGCAACATGATCGGAATCGGGCCGCCACCGATTCGGGCAGCCACCTCGCACAGCACGATGTCGCCGCTGCCGGTGACGAAGAACTCGGCGTGCACACAGATCGTGGGAGGCGAGGCGAGTGCATCGACGAGTCGCCAGGTCTCCTTCACCAGGCGCGCATGGAGAGGGTCTGCGGTATCGACGGACCGCGAGCCGAACGGGGCGTCGGTCCAGTGTTCGAGGCAGCCCTGGCCGGTGTAGCGGGAGGCGACCGCCGCCACCGGGTGCCCGGCCACCCGGAATGCGTCTACATGGTGCACCGCGCCGTCGACGAACTCTTCGACCTCGTACGGCGTTGCCGCGAGGTCGTCGGCGAGGCCGTCCGCCTGTGTGGGCGAATCGATGACATACACGCCGGACGATCCGGATCCACTGCGCGGCTTGACCACCACACGTCCCGGGTGGTCCGCCATGAAGTCGGTGATGTCGGCCGGGGTGCACACCGACGCGAAGGACGGCACGAGCAGTCCTGCCGCGCGGGCTAGTTCCTTCATCAGAATTTTGTCGCGATAGGCGGCCGCCGTGCCGGTGTCGAGCCCGGGCAGACCGAGGTCGCCGCGCAGCACCGCGGCCCGCTCGACGTCGACCTCGGCCAAGGCGAGCACGGCGGTCGGGCGGTGCCAGCGCGCGAGAGCGCGGGCCGCACGCAGCACCGCGGCATCGTCGCTGTAGTCGGCGACCGGTATGACCTCGGCGAATCCCTCGGCCGGTTCCGCTCCCGCGGCGCAGACCGCGACCATCCGTCCACGCTCCTCGGGGAGCCATCCGGCGAACGGCAGCCCCGCAGCGCGTGGGCTGATCAGCACGAGAATCATCGGACCATCTCCTTCTCCGGGTCGGCGGCGACGTTCCCGGCCAGGTCGGCCAGCACTTCCGCGGTTCGTGCGTCCAGCGGTATGCCCCGCTCGGACCGTTCTCGTTGGTGGGCGCGCTGAGGATCGCCGGGCGCCACCACGGGGGCGTCCGTGGCCGGCGTCGCCGCGCGGACGGTATCCAGAAGGTCGACCAGTCCGGCGGTGAAACTGGTCTGCCCGCTGAAGGCACCGGGGTCCAGGGCAAGGACGAAGTGACCGACGCCGCGACTGCGGCCCGGTGTTCCGTCGCCGACCTGCGCGAGCCGCCAATCCGGCGGCGATCCGGTCAGCACGGCCCCGAGGAGGGTGACCGCCATCGCGAGGCCCTGCCCCTTGTACCCGCCGAGCGGCGACAGCGCGTACGCCTCTTCGGGCACCTCGGTCGGACGGCCGCAGAGGTCGGTCGCCCAGCCGCTGTTCAGTGGGCGTCCCTCGGCCCGGCGCTGCTTCACCTCACCGAAGCACACCTGGCTGGTGGCCATGTCGAGCGCGAACTCGTCGTCTTCGACGCCGGCGGCCACGCTGATCGGGTCGGTGCCGAACAGCGGCTCGACCCCGCCGAACGGCGCCACCCGCGAGGCTGCGGAGGTCACCGCGATGCCGACCAGCCCGTGCCGGGCCAGGTGCCGGGTGTACACCGACGCCGCACCGAAGTGGTTGGAATTGCGCACCCCCACCGCCGCGACACCGAATTCCCGGGCTCGCTCCGCGGCCAGCCGGGCGGCGGCCAATCCGGCGAGTACGCCCAGCGCACCGTCCGCATCCAGCAGGAGGCCCGCCCCGCGGTCCGAGACCACGGTCGGCGTGGCCGTTGCCTTCGCGACACCGGTCGCGAGCTCGTCGAGATACTGCGGAAGCAGCCGCAGACCGTGAGTGTCGATGCCGCGCAGGGAGGTATCGACCAGGGCGTCGGCGACCTGCTCGGCGTTACCTGCCGGGACACCGGCCTCGAGAAACGCCCGCGCGGCGAGGGTGCGCGCCTGCTGCTCGGGCCATCGAGTGGGGTTGATCATGAAGCACTCCAATACATGAAGACGTGGGGTCCGATGCCCGGGATGTCGTATTCGGGTCCGAGAACGCGGAAGCCCTGTGCGAGATAGAAGCCCGCGGCGGTGGTGCGCGCGTTGCACCACAGCGCGTCGGCGCCGGACAGCACCGCGTTGGTGCGCACGGTGCGGAGCAGCGCGCTGCCCGCGCCGGTGCCGCGGACCTCCTCGAGAGTGGCCATGCCGCGCAGGCGACGGCCGCGGCCGGCGGCCAGTCCCGGCACGGTGTACTCGGGGTCCTCGTCGTAGAGGGAGGCCACCCCGACCACGCGCCCCGCGTCGAGGGCGGCGAAATGCCGGGCGCCGCTGGCAGAGTCCTCGGGATAGGCGCAGGTCGCCACGGGTTGCCCGGGCCGCAGCACTCGGTGGCGGACCGGTCGTACCTCTTCGGCGCTCACCGGCCGAACGCGCCAGCCGTGGGCGGTGGGGTCGGGCAGGTAACCGGACCCGGGCCGATCCGGGAGACTGACGCGGCCGGAATCGTCGAGCGAGACCCCGAAGCCGGTGTTCACGGCCAGCAGGTCGACGGCGTCGACGTCGAGGTAGTCGGCCAGTCCGCCCAGGTGGGCGGTGGCCGACACCCCGGCCACCGACTCGGGCATGCAACCGAGCATGGTGAGCAGACCGTGCTCGCGGGCCCGGCGCAGCAACACCAGGGAGGGGGTGATGCCCCCGGCTTTCATCGGTTTGACGTTGATGCCGTCGAACGCCTCGGCGCACGCGGCGAAATCCTGCATCGAGGTGATGCTCTCGTCGGCGATCACGGGGATCGGGCTGTGCTGCTTCAGTGTTCGCGTGTCCCACCACGCCGACCGCGGAAACGGCTGCTCGATCAACTGCACGCCGAGGTCCTGCAGGGCGGGCAGAACCGGGAGCAGTCGGGACAGCGTCCAGCCGCAGTTGCCGTCCACATAGAACGGCGCGCTCGTGTGGCGGCGGAGTTCCTCGAGCACGGTGAGATCACCCGGATCGGCAAGCTTGACCTTGTACGCCGCCCATCCGGGCCGCTCACACAGTTTGTGGACCATCATCTCGGTCTCGTCGAGCCCGATGCTGAAGCTCGAGCGCAATTCCTGCGGAGAGTCCAGAGCGAGGGCCCGCCACAGCGGCACGCCGAGCAGTCGGGCCCGCAGGTCGTGTACCGCGGTATCGAGGGCGGCCAGGACGAACGGCGAATCGGGCAGCGCCGCGAACAGCCTGCGCCACACGGCAAACGGGTCGTCGGGGCCGAGGTCGGCCAGCAGCGGGGCGATCCGGCGCAGATCCGCGTGGAGCTGGTCAACCCCGGAGTTGTAGTGGGCGGTCATGAAAGCGGAAGCCTCACCGAATCCGGTGACACCGTCCTGTTCGACCTCGACTACGAGGGCACGCTGAACCGGGATCGCTTCCCTGGCCGAACGCCACACGTGCCTCTGCGTCAGGCTGATCTCATGCGCAGTGACCCTCACGAGTGTCCCCCGAAGAATGCGCGGTCGCGCGGGCCGTACGGGCGTAGTTCGTCCCACCACTGCGCCTGCTCGTCGTATGCGGCGAAGAACGGCCTGCCGACCATCTCCGGGTTGCGGGCCTGCAGGTAACGCAGCGCGAACGCGCGTCCGCCGTCCAGCTCGACGACGCCGTCGATCACGACCTTTCCTGGTGATGCCGACATCACCGGTCCGCGTGCGGTCCGGCCGAGACCGGAGACTTGTTGCAGCGCTTCACGATAGATGTCGTAGGCCCGGGCCAGCGGCAGACCGTAGTAGGGCCGGGCGCCGGTGTCCCGTTCGACGAACATGTAGTACGGCACCACGTTGTGACGCACCTGCGCCTGCCACAGGTCTGCCCACACACGCGGGTCGTCGTTGACGTGACGCACCACCGGGGCCTGGGCGCGCAGCACCGCTCCCGTCGACGCCAATCGAGCGAGCGCCGCCTTGGCCGCATCGGTCTGCAGCTCCGCGACGTGGGACAGGTGCAGCATCACCGCGACGTGTTTGCCCGCTGCGGTCAGCCGCTCGAGTAACCGCAGCACGCTGTCCGCTTCGGGTCCGGCCAGCAGGCGGTAGGGCCAGAACGACACGGCCTTCGTCCCGATCCGGACCGTGTCGACGTGTGCACGTTCGGGTTCGAGGAGGGGCTCGAGGTAGGAGGCCAGCAGATCGGTCCGCATGACCAGCGGGTCACCGCCGGTCAACAGGACATCGGTGATCATCGGGTGCCGATCGAGGTACCGGGTCATCGCCTCCGGCCCGGATACGGCCATCCTGAGGTCGGGCTGGTCCACGAATTGGGCCCAGCGGAAGCAGTAGCCGCAGTAGCTGTGGCAGGTCTGTCCCTGGCGGGGAAACACCAGCAGTGTCTCGGCATATTTATGTTGCATCCCCGAGCCGTCGATGTCGTCGTGCTGGGGAACGTTCATGCTCATCTGGTCGCCGGGGTGTGGGTTGAGGGCGCCGCGAACCGTGTCGGCCGCCTTGCGGATTCCGGCCCGGTCGCCCTGCACCACTGCCTGCTCGATCACCGCGAAGTGTTCGGCTTCGAGCATGTCGCGGTGCGGAAAGGTCAGGCGGTAGATCGGGTCGTCGGGTGCGCGATCCCAATCGATCAGTTCGTCCACCACGTAGCTGCTGACCTTGAACGGCAGTACCTGGGACACCACGTGTGCCTCATGTGCGAGGACCGGGTCGCCGGTGCGTTCGACGACGAGCTTGCGTAGCCGGTCGCCGCTGATCGACCGGGGGTTGAGGGCCGTGTGGGTATCGAGGGCGAGTGTCATGTGTTGGTCACCGCCAGACCCCAGTCGAAGTCGACTTCCCCGAGGACATCCATGTCCGACATCAGCGAGTGGAGGCCGCTGTAGTCGCGCACGAGCCGCGCCCCCGAACTCTCGGAGCGAACGTCGGCGACCATCCGTTCCCAGCCCGGCACCCGCTCGATCCGCAAGATTGCCTCCCAAGTGGAGTAGTCGGTGGCCACGAACGCCTCCAGCCCGGCCACGAGCATGTCGAGGAAGAAGCGGCGCTTTTCGGCGTCCAGCACGTCGTACACCAACTTCGCCATCTCGTCGGAGATCGACGCATGGCAGTACTCGTCGCGGTTGTGCAGTTGCGCGGTGGTGGAATTGACCACCTGAATGTCCCGATCGCCGGCAAGGAGATCGAGGTACGCGTTGATCGAAATCTCGGAGACGGTGGCAAACGCCAAGGTGGTGAGGCTGCGCTGCCAGCGCTCCGCGGCCTCGTCCCGCAACCGACTGTGCATGCGGGAGGTATGCGACTCGGGAAGCGCGCTGTCCGGGAACAGGGACCCCCGTTTGCGCCTCGTCAGCGCGCTCGCATTGATGTGCATCAGGGAGTGGTACTGCTCGTCGACCATGGCCTGGGCGAGCGCGATCTCCAAATCCGGGCCACCGAGTCCGGGAAACTCACCGTCCATCACCAGAGCAAAGGCCGGGTTGGCGACACGTTGCTCGGCCAGCACCGTATGCCGGTTATAGGCGATCCACGCCCAGCTCAGCAGCCGCGACCGCATCGCGTCGGGCATCGCCTGCCACGTCGGGTGCGCCCGGAACGGCACGAGTTTCTCCGGATAGTCCGCCCGGCCGGCAACGAACAGCTCGTCGAGGTCGGGCTCGTCGCGCTTCACCGTCGACCGCCGGTGCCAGTTCCCCGCGAGGCGGCGGATGATGGCGTTCTCGGTTTCGTCGGCGGGGTCGAAGGCCGGCAGTCCCGGAAAGTGCACCAGCCCATCGGCATCGGAGCGTTGCAGTTGAAGGTCGTCGATGGTCATGCGCGGCTCCGGTCGCCGGCCCAGAAACGAGTGAGGTGACGGGTGCGGTCGGCGTACTCCGACCGCGCGTGCAACATGCGCTGGTTGTCCCAGATGAGCAGCGCGTTCTCCGGGATGAGCACACGCGTGCGCAGCGTGTGGAACAGGTCGCTGACGCGGTGCGCCAACCGGCGGCCGGCCTGACCGAGCGGCAGCAGGGAGTCGTCGATGTCGGCGTCGCGGTGGGGATCGTAGTCGGCCGCGGTGAGCAGGTTGTAGCTGAACCGCAGAACGGTGCGCCCGGTGCCGTCCGAGCCCAGCATGGTGGTGCGCACTCCGCCGTCCGGGCCCGGAAAGACCAGTTCGGCGTCGGTCATCAGCGCGAGCTCGGCCGGTTCGAGGGCCTCGACCAAGTGCCGTACGTCGAGGAGGTCGGTATGCCCTCCCCCGCAGCGCGCCTGGCGATGACAGAACAACGCGAGATAGGCGGGACTCGGATCCCACCCGGGAGCCTCGGTATGCGCCAGAATCGTGTTCGCGCTCTGCGAGTACGCCCGGTGATCGTTTCCCGGCCGATAGGTCACGTCATGCGTGAGATGACCGTTGTACTGCGGTACCAAATTTCCAAGGGAGCCAACCACTTCTGCGGCGGCGACTCGATCGGCCACGTCGCGGACGAGGACGTAGCCGTCCTCCTCCAGCGTCCCTCCCTCGAGGCGGTCCACTCCAGCTTCTGAGCTTTCCGCCACGGAAACGACACGGCAATAGGGCGACATCTGTTCCTCCATTTCGAAACCCCACCGGGATGTGAAATCCGTGATGCCGACCGTCGGAGATCGGGATCGTTCGGAATCGGTTTCGTCAAGGATGCGGTCGCCACGCCGCGCACACCACCCACCCTAGGGGAGCCGAAATGCCACCCGGTGACAGTTCACGACACCGTCACTCGACTACCGAGGCCGGTCCGAAATTCGGGCGCCCGGCGTAGCGTCACCTCCACGATCTCGGACGGAGGAGTGCTCATGTCAGGTGACGTGTCGTTTTTCGAGTTGGGTGTGGCCGACGCCGAACAGGGCCGAAAGTTCTATTCGGCCCTGTTCGGCTGGCAGTTCGAACCCGGTCCCGGCGGGTCCGGATACGCGATCAACACGCCCAATGTTCCGGGCGGTATCCACGGCGGGGACCCGGGTGCGGGCCCGTACGTGTTCTTCCGGGTAGCTGACCTCGACGCCGCCAAGCAGAAGGTCCTGGCCCTCGGAGGGACGGTCGATGCGGTCGACCTCGGAGAAGAGCCCGAGTCGGTGGCACGGTTCGGACGATTCACGCTCTGCCACGACGACCAGGGATCCGCGTTCGGCCTACACCAACCTCCAGCCGGCGCATGACGTCGCCGCCCCGGCCTGGAAGCTGCCGGGGCGCGTCGGGACCGAGCCGAGGTTACGGTTCGTTCGGGGAGTCGCCGCCGCCCTCGTCACCGCTGTAGGTGGCGGGCTGCGGGATGCCGTCATCGGGGCCGTCGCACCAGTTGTCGTATTGGTTGTACGGGTCGGCGCCCCAGGCCGGAACGTTGTTCTCGTACGGTTCTGCCCAGTCGTCGCAACCGGCAGGGCCGTACTGCGGAACTCCGGGGGGCAACGGCTGCACCACATCCGGTGCTCGGACCGGAACCACAGCCGAGTCGAGAGCGTCGCCCCACGCAACGCCGGTAGTTCCCACACCGAGCGCAGCCGCACACACCGCGACCGCGGCCAATCTGATGCCGACCTTCATGATGCCTCCATAGGTAGGTGACTCTGCCCATGGGCGGTACCCAAAGAATCGGCAAACAATCCTTTACGGCGAAAATTTCCTGGAATTGCTGTCAGGGCCTGCTGCGCATGAACATCTCGGTGACCATCGTGAGCATCGGCTTGCCGTCCCCGTTGACGATCTCGGCGGCGGCAGTCACAAGGCCGCGCCCGCGGTCGTCCAGCACGACATTGTCGATCAGCATGGACCCGGTGAGGACCTCCCCCGGTCGGACCGGGCGGAGAAAGTTGACGTTCCGGAAGCATTTGCCGGCGATGACACTCCAGTCGTTGTAGAGACTGGTCACGGTCAGCCGCTGGCAGATGGCGATCGTGTGCACACCGCTGGCGATCAACCCGCCGAAATATCCGCCCTCTGCAGATTCGCGATCGATGTGAAAAGACTGCGGATCCCACTGACCGGCGAATTCCACCAACTCCTGCTCGGTCACCGTGTACGAGCCCAGCTCGAACCTGTCACCCACCGCGAGGTCGTCTGCGTAGACGACGCCGTTTCTGCTGCCCACTTCATACCGTCCGATCACTCCCGCGAACCCCCGTCGAGCACAGGGGCCGCAGTCGAGGATAGGACCGGGCGAATGCGGCGATAACGGTGCCCTTCCACCGGCGGTCGGGGCCGGGCTCAGCTCTCTTCGTACCGCGGCCACCCCGGATACGGAGCAAGCGTCGGGTAGGGGGTGTCGTGTGGGAGGTTCGCCTTCTGCGGTCGCACATCCCTCGCATCCGGCATCCGCGAGTCGCACTCGGCATAAGCGTTCTGATCGCGCGCAGCCTGCTCGTGCTCAATGATCGCCCATCCAGCGAATACATCCGCTGACGGAGCACGCTCTGCACCCTCCGCAACAATCCGTTCAGAAGCGACAGACTGCTGCTCGGGCGCCACCATTCTTACCGTTTCCGCCTGCGGTGTCGGACCTGTCAAATTGAAGAACCGACCGTCCTTCTCCGCCATCACGGTGTAGTTACCTGAACACACCGTGGCGACCCACCCGTCCTCTGTCGGCGTCAGCGCCAGGAGGTGCTCGAACTGGGTTCCGGCGAGTTGTTCCAGTTCCGGATCGTTCGAATGGTCGAAGTCGACCCGGTCCCGCTGCTGTGACGTCGCATCGGCAAATCCCGGGTAGCCCGCCGACAACGCTTGACCATGAATCGCAAGGTAGTACGACTCCATATACGCCCGGATAGTCACCGCAGGCCTGCTGAGCAGATCGATACCCGGATCTGCCGACCACCGATAATTGAAGCCCACATTGTCGGGAACCGAGTACCTCGAGACCGTCTCGACCGCCGGCGGCTCCGACTCACTCGATCCGCAGCCGGCAACGATCAAGACGATGGCCACCACGAGCGGAACCAGACTCTGCTCAGGTTTCACGCGAATACTCGTTGTTGCAGAACAATTCGAGCCATTTCCGAGAGCCGACCACCACCACCGACGCCAATGTCATTCCTGATCGCTCCTCGGCCAGCCTGGAATCGATGGAAGCGACGGGTAGGGGAGGTCATGCGGTTGATTCACTTGCTGCGGCCGGGCCTCACGGGCGTCAGGCATGCGAGTGTCACACTGACGATCAGCTTCGACGTTGGCCGTAGCGGGCTGATGACGTCGGATCGTCCACCCAGCGAACATGTCCCGCGAAGGCGCCCGCTCAGGTCCGGACGAATCGCGGGCATCACCTTCCGCGATGGGTGTGGGCGGTGAGACTATCTCGATCTCCTCGGTTCCGACCGACGTGGATCCGACGTTGTAATACTTCCCGTCCTCGCCACGTCTCATAACCGCATAATCACCGGTACACACAGTCGCAAACCATCCACTCGGGGTTGGTGACAGCCACAAGAGGTGTTCGAACTGGGTTCCTGTGTACTGATTGAGAGGCTGATTGCGCCTGCCGCCATAGTTCCAGCGTCCCACCTGCAGAGCGGTAGCATCAGTGAACCCCGGGTAGCCCTTCTCCGAACTGTGAGCACCAAGCGCGATGTAGTACGACTCCAAATATGCCCTTAAGACCGTCGATTCACGGCTTAGAAGGTCTATACCCTGCTCCGCTGTCCATCGAAAATTGAAACCCACGTTGTCCGGCACCGCGTACCCGGCCGACAGCGCTGGTGCTACTGGCCGATCATCGGTATCACCATCGGACCCGCAGCCAGCCAGGAACATTACGGCCATCGTCATCGCTACAAGGCGCGCCCTCATCGACTTCCACCAGCTCCTGCTCGGTTACCGTGTACGAGCCCAGCTCGAACCTGTCACCCACCGCGAGGTCGTCTGCGTAGACGACGCCGTTTCTGCTGCCCACTTCGTACCGTCCGATCACTCACGCGAGCCCCCGTCGAGCACAGGGGCCGCACTCGAGGATAGGACCGGGCGAATGCGGCGATAACGGTGCCCTTCCACCGGCGGTCGGGGCCGGCCTCAGCTCTCGTCGTACCGCGGCCACCCCGGATACGGAGCAAGCGTCGGATAGGGGGTGTCGTGTGGGAGGCCGCGTTTCAACGGGCGGTTCTGAGGAGGATCGGGCATCCGCGAACGACACTGAAGGAACGCATCCTGATTGCGCGCCGATTTCACGTGGTCGATGAGTTTCCAACCCCTGAACACGTCTACCGCCGGAGCCCGCTCCGGCCCCTCCGCGGGAAGTGCGACGTGCGCATTTATTCCTCTGAAGTCGGGAGCCGCGATCTCGACCGTTTCCGCATGCAGGTTGGTGGAACCGACGTTGAAGAACCGTCCGTCTGGGCCTTCGCTCATTACCGAATAATCGCCCGTGCACACGGTCGCAAACCATCCGCGCTCGGTCGGCGTCATCCACAGCAGATGCTGAAACTGCGTTCCCACATAATGGCTCCTATCCAGCTGGTCCAGATTGTCATAGTCCATTCGAAGACGCTCGTCGACAGCTTCCTCGAATCCTGGATATCCGGCCGACGTCGCGATCGCCCTCACTGTCAGGTAGTAGGACTCCACATACGCTCTCACAGCTGTCGCCTCCGGCGTGAGCAAGTCGATGCCTGGATCAGCCGACCAACGGTAGTTGTAATCAGTGTTGTCAGGAATCGCGTACGGCGTGCCGCCAACACTTGGCGACGAAACGGGAGGTTCGCTTGTTTGTTCGGGTGAGCAGGCCGATACAGCCAGCACAACGGCTACCCACAGGCCGAGCAGTTCCCTCACTGCCCGTACCTCATGTTCTTTACCTGATCGCGGCCGGCGTTCAATGCATCCACGAAGTTGCTGAGTCCTCGTACCCCGGTGTCGGTCATGTAACCCGCCAAGCCTGATTGCAACTCGGGCAGGTTTTGATGCGGATTGTCCGCTGCGAGCCGGTCATACGGCAGCAGTGGACCGTCTGATCCGTCGCGGAAGTCGTCGAGCGCCGAGTACGGTTCGAGCGACCCTCCGTTCGCCGCCTGAAGGCCTAATCCAATCTGATAGTACTGGTTTGTCAACAACGCGTCGTCTGCGAAATCGGCGTTTGGCAGCAGCCTGCTGTCCGGTATGGAGCCCAAGACCGCGCTTTTGAACGACGGGTCGGCGAGATCAATACCACTCGAAATCAGAGGGCCCGCCACAGGAATGAACTCGACACCCTTGCCGATCACGGTTCTGATGGTGTCGTAGGCAACACCCTTGCTCTCGAAACCAGCGGCGTTCTGGGCGGTTTCGTCGCCGAGTCGATCGGCGAACTCGAGGTCGAGCCCCTTGTCCACTACGCCCTGAATATTTCCCGCCCACGTCCCGTACTGATAGTGGGGGTCCTGGGGTGTCTGGCCGTCGACAGCCCAAGCCTGCTCCAATTGAGCCGACATCCCCAAGGCTTGCGCATTGAAATACGAAGCACTGTCGGCGTTGGAATCGATCACCGAAAATATTCTCGGCGCATCCTCCAGCCGAAGGTACTCATGGCCTGTGTGGCCGGTGAACGCATTGGTTCCCGTGAAGGACTCGGGCACCCCCACCATATTGCCGATGTAGGGTGCCAGCGTTGCGCCCAACGCCTGCGTGATTTCCGGGTTCACCTCACCGATCGCCTTCCCCTTCATCCCCGGGATATCGAGTAGCTCGGCATCTTTCGCGGCGAGGATCTGCGCGAGCCCGAATGCCGATTCGCCGGCCTGTCGCGACCGGAATAGTTCGCCGGGATCGGACGGATCGGAGGGCCTGGCGTCGTCGGCGATCCAGTCGAACATCCCGGCAACCTTCTGTTCACCGCCATCGACCCAATCACGTTGCAGCAAAGGCAGGATCACGTCGTCGCGGTTGTAGTCGGCCGGCATGCCTTCGCCAGAGAGGATGTTGTGGACCGCGACATGATCGCGACCACCGACGCCGACCATGTCCTGTAGGAGGGTGTCCACGCTGTCGCGACCAAGCGTGTTGTGGTCGAACGAGTCCCCGATCAAGAGACCCTTGTCGTTGGTGGCCGAGGCGATCTCGCCGGCACGGGAGAGAAGGCTCTCGCTCAGCTCACTGCCCTGCTGGACGCCCGGGTCCGCGAGACCGAAGGCTTTGGTGAAGCGTGCCAGGTCGTCGCCGTTGTTGACGACCACAGACGGTTGCGGGGCGTCGTGCGCGCCCTTCGTGAGGTTGCCGGTCGACGTCACCGGGCCCTCGAACAGCCCTCGAAGGCTCTCCGGGATGTGGCTCCGACCACCGACGTCTCCACCGGCACTGCCGACGTTGTAGTTCGACACCACGGCGAGACCGTTGGACAGCGCGCTGGCGGCCTCGGTGCGTCCGTTCTCGCTGTACTGCTCGGACAGGGCGAGGAAGCCGTCCTTGCCGGCCGCCGTATAAAACTGCTGCAGGAAGTCGATCGTTCCCTGTGGAAGATCGGTGACCTTGCCGCCGTCGGCCAGCGTCCTCACTTGTTCGGGAGTGAGCCGTGCGGCCGCGATTTCCCGGGCAACACGGTCACGGACGTCCTGCGGAATGTCGGAACCGGCCCGCGCGACCTGCTCGCCCAGCCCGGTGCCCTCGTGCCCCGACAGGCCCGCGGACGCCGGGGCACTCGCCGCCACGGCGCCGAGCGCGTCCCGGATCGCCGTCGCCATGTCCCGATCAGCGGTGTCGAGTTCCGTCAGCGCTCCACTGAGTTGGCTGCGCCAGTACTCCATCAGGTCGGCATGTTCAGCGGCCTCGGCCTCGCTCATCGTCGTCGGCGGGCTGACGATCTGCCAGTCGTCGGAGACGGTGAATCCGTCGGTTGCCGCCTTGTCGATCACGGTGGCGACATAGTCCCGCGCATGGCCGAGGCGATCGGCCCCACCGACGAGTGCGTTCGACAGATCCTCCAGATCGTCGGCGAGCCTTCGGATTTCCGTGCGTTCACTGTTCGCTCGCTGCTCGGCAGCCGCCTGCGCCTGACCGCGCCAGTCGTCGTTCCGGCCCAGATCCGCGACAGCACGCTGGACGTCGTCCGCCCGGGTACGCGTGTCTTCGGCGGTCCGTCCGATTTCCTCGCCCGCCAGTGTGAGATCCCGCGGATTCCAGACATGCAGTTGCGACCTACGCGGAATCACATCTCCCCCATCGCCGACAACTGCGACGCGAACGACGTGTCGGTGACCTCGTAATTCTCGGCCCCGTCACCCGCGATGAACGCCATCTCGTCGATGCGGCTGGCCGCGACTCCCAGCGCGGACGCGAGGATGTCGCCGGCGTCCCGGCACGCCGCAGCTGTGTCGGACCCCTCGACGGCCCGAACCGCATGCTCGAAGCTACGGCGGCCACCCAACGCCTCGACCTCACGCGCAATGACGCCGAGCGCGGTGGACATCGCACACAGCATGTCGGGGTCGACCTTGACAACCGCAACGTCCGCTCCGCCGAGTATCGGCGGCAACCCCGGGATGGTGTCCAGCGGAAGCTGCGTCGCACCGGTCCCGTCCAGCGACGCAATGACACTGTCCGGCCACGTCATATCGCCCTCTGACAACGAATTCTCCCCCTGATATCCGCATCGAGGTCCTCCCCCGGACCCGGGTCACCGACATGCTCGGCGACCGTGCAAAGAATAGCGGACGTCTCCACACGAACGTGTGACCGCGGTTCCGCATCCGGAGTTCCGCAACTGACTAGGACGTCCACGCGTACCGGAAGCGTTGCGCGACCTCGTCGACCGGTTTCGCCCGGTATTCGGCGTGCTCGTAACCCCTGACCGCCACGAGCGCTCCCATGATCAGCGGCCCGAACAGGTCGCGCGCGAGCGCCGACGACTCGAATGCTCCGAGCATGTCGGACGACAGGGTCGGGAGAAGATCGACGGCGTGGGTGCCGGACAAGTCCGCGGGGTCGACCGACACCTCCGCCGGGAGCGTAAGCCCGCCGGTGATGCCGTCGTGGGCGGCACCGAGAATGGCGGCGCTACTCAAATACGGGTTCGCAGACGGATCGATAGGTTTGATTTCCAGGTTCGCGCCGTGCGGATTCCCGGCAGTGTCCGCGCAGAGGCGGACGGCTGCCTCGCGGTTCTCCAGACCCCAGCAGCGGAACACCCCCGACCACATGCCTGGGCGCAAACGCAGGTGCGACAACACCGATCCGGCGAGGACGGCCGTGAACTCGGGTAGCGCCCGCAGAATCCCGGCGACCGCGGCGCCACCGTCGAGAGTCAGCCCGTGCGGGCCCGGCCCTCCCGACAGGATCGGCAGGCCGCGCTCGGCGAACGACACATGCTGATGGGCACCGTTACCCGCCCCACCTGCGACGGGCATGGGTGAGAACGACGCCCGGAGTCCCTGAACGCGCGCGACCCGGCTGATCAGGGCGCGGGCCAGCACCGCATTGTCGGCCGCCTCGACGGGATCCGCAGGGGCGAGCGACACCTCGAATTGATTCAGCCCAGCCTCGGCGTGGACCTGTTCGATCGGCAGCTCGGCGCTCGACGCCGCCGCCAGCAGCCGTTCAAAGAATTCTTCATGCGCGAGAACGGCATTGAGGCCGTATGCGGACCATTCTTCGGTGCTCGCCGCATCGAAGAGCGTGAACTCGATTTCGTGGCCGGTTCGTGCGCTCAGGCCCGATTCCGCCAGCCGCGTCGTCACCCGCCGCAACGCGCCCCGGGTGCACGCATGCGACGGTGTTCCGTCCTGCTCGCACAGATCCGCCGGAGCCCAGTACGTGCCGTTGCCGAGGTCCCGGACCTCGTCGGGGTCGATGCGGAGCCGAAGATCGCCGGTCACGGAGAAGGAGGGCGTGAACGCGAGATGGTCGTCGACGCAAAACACACTCCAGCTCGATGACGCCCCCGCCCCCGCTTCGGCGAAGGCCGACAACCGTGAGCGCGGAAACACTTTGGCCCGCGAGACACCTGCCATGTCGACGATCGACCCGACGACGCGGTCCGAGAGTGCGGTATTCCCGCCTCCGGTGCCCATCAGGCACTCATCGTGGCGGCCGTGCGGGACAGGAAACCGAGGACGCACTGTATCGCTTCGCGTTGGGCCCGCGCCTGCCCGATGCCGCCCCCTCCGAGGGCGATACCACCGGTCCACTGCGCACCCGACGGAAACATCCCCCACCGCACCAGATGGCCGGCGCCGGGAAAGCACCGGTGCTCGTCGTGTCGTTCCGCGCGCCGCGCCAGAAGGGCAGTGGCCATGTCGGCCGACGGCCAGAGCTCGTCGTCCTCACCGGTCAGGCACAGGAGCGGCGCTGCGACACGCTCGGAGTGCAGTGTCGAATTCGCCGGTGCGGCGGCGAGACCGGCACGGTAGGCCGTCCCGAGCCGAAGCAGGCTGGGCCGCCGCGCGGCGATGTCGCGGTGGGCGTGCCACGCGTTCCGGATGAGCTGCGGCATCAGGGTCCCGCCCGGGAGCGGCGCCCACGGGACTGCCCGTCCGCGACGCGTCCACGACGGCGTTTCGGGAATTTCTCCTTCGGGTCCGATGGCTTGCCACGACACCGAACTCGGGCTCGTCAGTACGAGACCATTCACGTCGATCAATCCGTCGCAGGCGGCGGCGAGCAGTCCTTCCGCACCGCGGGACGTACCGACGGCGGTTACGCGATCGCCGTCCACCTGTGCGAGTGTCCGCAGGAACGTGACCGCAGTCGCGAACCGTTCGAGCGGGATGTCGACCAGGGTCGGCTCCGTGCCCGACTCGTCGACCCACGAATACGCCAGCGCGGCCCAGCCGTGTGAAGCGAGCATATTCAAGTTGGAGCGCTGCGAGTCGACGCCACCCTCGGAGCCGCCGAAACACACGACGCCCGGCCACCCCGCGGCGGGCGCGTCGCCGGCGGGTAAGGCGAGGAGCGCGGGGCGGCCGTCGACCTCCCGTTCGGTGACCGTGACGCCCGGGGCGGCAGCGCGGCGAATCACGGTCCGCCGCACCCTTCCCTGCGCAGACGTGACGTCGACCGTGACGTTCCATGGACCGGCCGGGGGCACGAACAGGTCGGGTACGCGATCGTCCGACACGAACCGCATCGCCCACAGCGGGGCGTCGCTGTCTGCCACATCCCAGTCGCCGCGCACCGGTGCCCGCGAGGCGACGTCGACGGTTCCGTCGGCAGGGACAACGAACATTGCCTCCGAACGCCACTGCGAGCCGAAGAGATCCGTTCCTGTGGTCCGGACAGTGAGCGCGGCACCCGGCTCCGCTCCGTGCACGACGACCGCGAAGGGTTGATCGTGACGGGAATCCTCGACGACATCGAGGACCAGGCTCCCCTCCGCCAGGTCCTCGGGCGGCGACGGTTGCGCTACCACCGTCGGCTCCATCGAGGACTGCTCCGCGAGAAACTGCGACGTCTTGTCGAACCACCCGGGAAATATCGCTGACAGCAACCCGGCCACACCCATCAGCGTGTAGGGCAGAACCCAGTAGCAGACGATTGACAGGGTGTCCCCGTCATCGCGCATGGTTGCGTCACCATCGACGATCGGCGGTATCAGCGACACCAGCGTCATTGCACCGAATGCGGCCACCCACACCCAGGTCATCGCCGTGGTGACGTACCGGAAGCCGCCGCCGGCAGCTGTCGCTGCGTCGACGCTTCCTACCGCATATTCGCGGACGAACGGCCGGCCCACCAGTACGCCGACCGCGGCGATCGCGAAGAGTCCGCAGTTGCTCAGCGGCTGCAACCATCGCGCCAGAACGGCGTCGTCGACTAGGAGGGCGGCAATCAGCAGCAGCGCGAAAACGGCAACGGTGCCCACTTCGAGAGTGCGCCACAGTTGACGGCGCGCCCGTTGCATCACCTGCCCGGCCAGTGCGATACCGAACGCGACGGCGACTGCAGTAACGAACCCCGTGTTGCCCACGAGAATCCAGTAGACGATCCACGGCGCAAATCCGATGACGAATCCCAATGCACTGCCCCACTGCCCGGCATTCCCGGAGCTACGACGGCCGACTGGCACTTATTGTCGGGCCTGCGACGTGTTCGGGGACTCGATTTCAGGAAGCGAGCAGTTGATGCGCCCGCAGGCCGACATAAAGTTCGGCGGCGTCGATGGGATCCGAGAAGTTCCGCCCAGTGAGGCTGTGGATCCTGCGCAACCGGTACAGGACGGTGTTGCGGTGGTAGTGCAGCTGCGCGGCGGCCGCAGTGGTGGAGCCGTGGCAGGAAAACCACACGTCGAGTGTGGAGAGCAGACTGTCCTGCTCCTCCGGCGGCAGTGCCAGCACCGGTCCGAGAATCTGGCCCGCCGCGAGCTTGCTCGCTTCCGGCGCACTGACCAGCAGCAGCGAGACGGGCACGGACTCGTATCGCGTGACCGTGCAACCACCAAGTCCTGCGCACCGGCGGGCGACACGTGCCTGCTCGACGGCGGCGCTCGTCCCGGCCGGCCGGGTGAATGTGGAGCTGACCCCGACCCGGGCGTCGGCGCGGCCGAGAAATGCCAGCGCTGCCTCGACGAAGTCGGCGGTGGACGCCCACAGCAACCCGATTCGGCCGTCGACCTCCGTGTCCCACACGGACTCGACTCCCACGCCGCGCAGTTCGGCCTCCAGCAGATCCGCCGAAGACGGTGACGCCGCCGATTCGACCGACACGACCACGAAGGTGCTGTGCTCGGGAATGCGAAACGTGCGCAGCGCATCGGCAGCTCCCGCCGGGTTCACCGAGTGCTCCCCGAAGAGTGTTCTCACGAGTCGGCCGCGCGACTCGGCGTCCTCCCGGGCACGGAGATCAGCGGTCTCGCGGTAGGACTCCGCGGCACTGTCGGAGTACACATCCACCAGCGCCCACACCTGCGCCGCCATCTCGAGCAGCGCGTTGGTGGCCCGGCCCTCCGAGCGGTCCATCAGCTCATCCCAGATCAGTCGCCCACCGAGGCGGAATGCGTGGAGCAGGGCGGCGAGCGGCACACCCTGTTCGGCCTTCAGCTGGCCGGCTGCCCGCGCCGCCTCCAGACGGATCGGCGCGATGCCGGCGAGATTGCCGAGCATCGCCGTCAGGTTGTCGAGGCAGGCCCCGTACAACTGCTCGGGGGTGAGCAGAGTCGCCTCGATGTAGCCGTGCTCGGCAGACAGGATTCTCTCGGTGAGGGTCTGGGACAGCTCGTTCACCGATTCGAGCATGTCACCTAGTAGATCGGTGGGCGACGGCGCGATGTCCGGACTGGCAACCATTCGGCAAGACTATCGACCGGCCGTCCGTACCGCCACACCCTTGTTGTGCGACGGCATAGGGACAAAGTGGACATTTGACAGCCGCCGCCTATGGCGCTGCAGCCGGGGATGCGACGAGAATCACAAATCTACGCCCACAGCCGTTCAGCGTCTGTGGCGATGTTCTCCATGTAGTCGACCCGAGCGGAGATGTCCACAGTGAGCACTTCAAACCCCGAGGCCACTCCCCCACCCTCCGGCGCGGCCGAGCACGCGGCCGTCGACGCAGCCCTCGCCGACCTCGCCGAAGGCGAGAAGAACTGGGCTGACCTGTCCCTGTCCGAACGCCGGAAGCTTCTCGACAAAGTCCACGACCTCACCGTGCAGCACGCCGCGGACTGGGTGGACGCTGCTGTCGGGATCAAGGGCCTCGACCCGAAGTCGCCGCTGGTCGGTGAGGAATGGATGTCCGGCCCGTATTCCGTTGCGACCGCCACGGCCGCACTCTCCGCAAGCCTCGCAAAACTCGAGGCGGGCGGCAGCCCCCTCGACGGCGCCACCTTCGGCACGGCGCCCGGCAACCGCACCACCGTCAAGGTTCTTCCTCTCAACATTTTCGACAAGCTGCTCCTCAGCGGATTCAGCGCCGAGGTGTGGCTGCAGCCGGGGATCGATCGTGCAACGGCACAGCGGGACGCCGGGTTGGCTCAGCGAGACCCCTCCCACACCCGGGGCATCGGTGTGGTGCTCGGCGCCGGCAACATCACCTCGATCGCCCCGCTGGACACGCTCTACGAATTGATCGCCCACAACCGCGTCGTCGCGCTCAAGCTCAACCCAATCACCGACCCGTTGCTGCCGGTCCTCACACGGGTGCTCGAGCCACTCATCTCCGTGGGCGCCGTCCGTCTCCTCACCGGTGGCGCCGACGTCGGGACCTATCTGGTGCACCATCAGCAGGTCGATCACGTCCACATGACGGGTAGCGCGCTCACCCACGATGCGATCGTCTTCGGCGCAGGCGAAGAAGGCGCGAGGCGTAAGGCCGCGAACGAGCCGATCCTCGGAAAAGAGATCTCGAGCGAACTCGGTGGCGTGTCCCCCACCATCGTGCTGCCCGGTGAATGGAGCCACGCGGACATCAAGTTCCAGGCCGAGCACATCGCCACCCAGCGGCTACACAACGGTGGCTACAACTGTGTCGCGGCACAAGCGGTCGTGGTGTCCTCGGAGTGGAAGCAGCGTAACGAGTTCCTCGCCGCTCTGCGCGACGCCCTCGATCGAGCACCGGACCGCTCCGCCTACTACCCGGGCAGCGACAACCGTGTGGCCGGAGCGGTTGCGTCGTTCCCCAAGGCCGAGCGTCTGGGCAAGAACGGTAGGCGCGTGCTGGTGACGAACCTCGATCCCGGCGAATACGAGCCACTGCTGCAGACGGAGTACTTCGCTCCGGTCCTCGGCGTGATCGACCTTCCGTACCAGGGAAACGAGTTCGCGAGGCGGGCGGCACAATTCGTGAACGACGACTTCGTCGGCACGCTCGGGGTGAACATCGTCGCGACACCGCAGACCATTCGCTCGATGGGTTCGGCGTTCGACTCCTTCGTGGAAAGCCTGCGGTACGGGACCATCGCCATCAACGCCTGGACCGGGGTGGGATACCTCACCGCTACCGCAACCTGGGGCGCCTTCCCCGGCACACGGTGAACGACGTCCAGAGCGGAATCGGTGTGGTCCACAACGCGCTGTTGATCGACCGCCCCGAACGCACCGTGGTGCGAGGACCGTTCCGCCCGTCACCGCGATCGGTGATGAAGCGGGAGCTGTCCATTTCACCCAAACCGCCGTGGTTCGTGAACAATCGCACCGCCGCCACCACGGGGCGCCTGCTGACCGCCTTCGCCGGAGCACCGTCATGGAAGCGGCTCCCGGCCATCTTCGCGTCCGCACTGCGTGGCTGACGCACCGCTGTCTCGACTGGAGAGGAACGAATGAAACAGACACCGTCGGTGGCGGACTACGTCGTGGTGGGGTCGGGTTCGGCGGGTGCCGCACTGGCCGAACGCCTCAGCGCCGACTCCCGGAACGCAGTGGTGGTTCTCGAGGCCGGCCCCGAGGACAAGAACAAATTCGCGCACATCCCCGCCGCCTTCTCGAAATTGTTCCGCAGCGAGGTGGACTGGGATTACCTCACCGAGCCGCAAGACACTCTCGGTGGCCGCGAAATTTATTGGCCGCGAGGAAAGATGCTCGGCGGATCCTCGTCGATGAACGCGATGATGTGGGTGCGTGGGTTCGCCGCCGACTACGACGAATGGGCGGAACTCGCCGACGAGTCATGGTCGTTCCGGGAGGTGCTCAAATATTTTCGGCGCATCGAGAAAGTGGAAGGCGCCACCGAGGCCGACTGCGGCATCGAAGGTCCGATCAACGTGTGCCATCAGCGGAGCCCACGCGCACTGACAGGAGCGTTCCTCGACGCGGTTCGGGAAACCGGATATCCCGTGGAGCGTGCGAATACCGCACAGCCCGAGGGTTTCTCCCAGACGATGGTCACCCAGAAGCGTGGTGCGCGGTGGAGCACCGCCGACGCCTACCTCCGGCCCGCGATGAAACGCAAGAATCTCACCGTGGTGACCGAGGCACTGGCCACCCGCGTGATGTTCGACGGAACCGCCGCGGTCGGGGTCGAATACGAGAAGGGCGGTGCACGCCACACCGTCCGGGCGGCGAAAGAGGTAATACTCGCCGGTGGGGCGATCAACACGCCGCAGCTGCTGATGCTGTCCGGTGTCGGTGACGAGCAGCAGCTGCGCGAGCACGGCATCCCCGTGCAGCACCACCTTCCCGAGGTCGGGAAGAACCTGGCGGATCACCTCGTCTCGTTCCTCGGTTACAGCGTGGACTCCGACTCGTTGTACGCGGCGGAGAAGATCCCCGAGCTGATCAACTACCTCACGCGCCGACGCGGCATGCTCACCTCCAATGTCGCGGAGGCATACGGGTTCGTGCGGAGCCGGGACGACTTGCCACTACCCGACCTCGAGATGATCTACGGCCCCGCACCGTTCTTCGACGAGGGGCTGATCCCCGCCACCGGCCACGCCGCCGTCATCGGCACCATTCTGGTGAAACCGGAGAGTCGCGGCACCATCACCCTGCGGTCTGCGGATCCTGCGGCAAAACCGATCATCGATCCCCGCTACCTCAGCGACCCCGAGGGCGCGGACCGGCGAGCCATGCTCGAAGGACTTCGCCTGTGCGATGCCCTCGCCTCGGCCCCGACGCTGAAGTCGAAGCTCGGCACACTGATTCGGCCCTCGGTCGAGCCGGATACTCCGCTCGAGGAAATACTGGAACGCGCCCTCGCCGAGAATGCGCACACGCTGTACCACCCGGTGGGTACCTGCCGGATGGGCAAGGACCCCGCCAGCGTCGTCACCCCGGACCTACGTGCGGGGAGTCGAACGCCTGCGCATCGCCGATGCGTCGATCATGCCCACGATCATCCGGGGCCACACACACGCACCCGCCGTGCTCATCGGGGAACGTGCCGCCGACCTCATAGGGCGCTAGCGCCCTGTGAGTGGTTAGCGAGTGCAGAGACTCGCTAACCACTCACGGGCGGCGGAGCCGCCTAGTACCGGCGGGCCGAGTGGAACGGCATCGAATCGAGCGGTGCCTGCTTCACCGGCTGGCCGGCGCTGGGGGCGTGGACCACCATGCCGTTTCCGGCGAACATCCCGACATGCGACGCCCCGTAGAACAGGACCAGATCGCCGGGCTGAAGATTTCCCTTGGCGACAGGTGCCCCGCCGTTCACCTGGTCGTAGGTGGTACGCGGGATCGAGACACCCGCCTGCTTGTATGCCCACTGCATCAATCCGGAGCAATCGAAAGCATTCGGTCCGGTGGCGCCCCACACATACGGTGAGCCGATCTTCGACTGGGCGGCTGCCAGCGCCTGCGCACCGCGGGTGGAGGGCAGGGCCGGAGCCGGCGGCAAGGCTGGTAGCAGGTTCGATGGTGGAGCGGGGTTCGGTGCCGGCGCCTGCGGCGCGGGCGGCAGCGGCGGTACACCTGGTATGTCGAACGTCCCAATACCTGGGATGGTGATCGGCTCCGCTGCAGCTGGGGCAGCAGGGAGCACGAATGCTCCCAGCCCCACCGCGGTGGCTACCAGAACGCCACCGGTCGAAATCTGCAGACGATTGCCCCGACGCAATCTATGCTTGGCCATTGAGCTGAATCCTTCATTTTTTCGATGTCCGGCGACTTTCGTGCCGATCGGACGAGACGTTTTATAACATCGCGGTCACGGACTCAGCGGACAACGGCCGAATGGCCCATACACATACCTGTTTTCGGAAAACCGCGTAGATCACAGGGCTATAACGAACAGACCGGTCGTGACGAAAGCGCAAAACAGGTATGTCCGCGGGTAATTCGGCCGTTACTGCCGGAACACCTGTCGGACACGCTGTGGAGCGTGTTACTGACCCAGAATTCAGAACCCGAGATCCTCGAGCCGCTCGCAGGTCCGAAGGCCCCGACCCTCACCGTGGTGGCGCAGGGTCCGCCCATCGTCTTCCTCCACGGCTGGGGCCTGACCCCGCGGGTGTATGGCCGCAGCCTCTCGACTCTCGTCCGACAGGGACATCGCGTCGTTACACCGACACTTCCCGGTTTCGGAGGGACTCCTGACCATCCGCCGCACGCGCGTAGCTTCGCGGGCTACGCCGCCTGGCTCGGACGGTTTCTCGACTCGGCGGGAATCGACGAGCCGGTGACCTTGGTCGGCCACTCCTTCGGCGGTGGCGTCGCGATTCAGACCGCCCACGACCTTCCCGAGCGGGTAGCACGAGTCGTTCTCGTCAACTCCGTCGGCGGCGGGGCATGGTCTGCCGGCGGTCAGGCAATTCGGCACATCGGTGAAAGACCATTGTGGGATTGGGGTGCATCGGCGCTGGGCGAGGCCCTGTCGATCCGGTCGATCGCCCACACGGCAGCATCGCTCGTCAACGGTTTCATCCCCAACACCGTGCGCGATCCAGGTGCGGTGTGGCGGACGGCACATCTGGCCCGGCGTGCGGACTTGCGGACCGAACTCAGAACCCTTGCGAACCGAGGACTGCCGGTGACGCTGTTGTGGGGCCTCGGTGACCGTACGATCCCGGTGGCCAGCTTGGAGTCGTTGAGGACCGCGCTCCGCAATCCACCGGTTCTCACGGTGGCGGGCGGTCACGGTTGGCTGATCCACGATCCCACCGCGTTCGCCGACGCGATAGGCCGGGCGCTCGACGCCATGTGAGTGGTCATCGCGCCCGCAACCGCGGTTGTCACACCCCAGTGCGGCCCCCACCGGTCATCGATGGGGGCCGCACTCGGCAGTGAATACTCAGGTCACCGTCACGACGGCGACGGCGCGGGAGTCGGGGGCTTAGGCGTCGGGAAATTCCCAGGGCCGGGACTGGGAGGTGGGCACAACTGGCAACCTCCGTCGAGATCCTTGGGAGGCGGCGTGGGATTGGTGCCGTGACAGCTGACTCCCTTGCACGGGACAGCGGACGCCACGGCCACAGGGGCGACGGCCGAGATACCCTCACGGTTCGGGTTTGAGGGAGCAGTTCGAGGTCGCCCGACGTCGGCCCATGATGGCTCCGCGCATGCAGGCGGCACGCTGGTCAGAGCCCGCATGATTGTTGCGTGGGACCATGGATTGGGTAGCGTTCGGTATCGACCCGCGACCGCGTGTCATTCGATCGGCTCTGCACATTTTGAACTGTGGGAGGTTCCCGTGGCTGGTGGTCTCGTCGCCCTGTTGGACGACGTCGCGGCACTCGCGAAAGTGGCTGCGGCATCCGTCGACGACATCGGAGCCGCGGCAGGCAAGGCCAGCATCAAGGCAGCGGGTGTGGTCGTCGACGACACTGCTGTCACCCCCCGCTACGTCCATGGGTTCTCCCCTAATCGCGAATTGCCGATAATCCGCAAGATCGCGATCGGGTCGATCCGCAACAAACTTCTGATCATCCTGCCGGTGGCGATGATCTTGAGTCAGTTCCTGCCGCAGGCACTGCCCTATCTGCTGATCGCCGGTGGTCTGTTCCTGTGCTTCGAGGGAGCTGAGAAGGTCTACGAAGCAGTCACCGGCGGGCACCACGGCGACGACGATGCGCCGGTTGTGCTGCAGGGTCCCGAACTCGAAAAGAGCATGGTCAGCGGCGCGATCCGCACCGACCTGATCCTGTCCGCCGAGATCATGGTGATCTCCCTGTCCTCCGTCGAGAGCGAACCGTTCGTCACTCGGCTGCTGGTGCTCATCGTCGTGGCGTTCCTCATCACCATCCTGGTCTATGGTGTGGTCGCCCTGATCGTGAAGATGGACGACGTGGGCTTGGCGCTCGCCCGACGCGAGTCGACGTTCAGTCAGCGGATCGGCCGAGGCCTCGTCGCCGCGATGCCGAAGGTGATGGCGGTGCTCACCGTGGTCGGGATCGCCGCGATGCTGTGGGTCGGCGGCCACATCCTGCTCGTCAACGTCGGCGAGGCAGGATTCCACTGGCCGGCCGATCGCCTCCACGATCTCGAACACTGGTTCAGCGACCTCGCGCACGGCGGTTTCGGTGGGGTTCTGTCCTGGACTTCCGGGACCGTGGTGTCTGCCCTCGTCGGGCTCGTTGTCGGCGCGATCGTCGTCCTGATCGTGCACCTGATTCCGAAGCGGAAGAAGAGCGTCTCGGCGCACTGACGCGTCCGGGCGATGGGATCAGGACTGTATGCCGCGTCCGATCCCCATCTTCTGATCCGGCCCGGGAGCGGAATGACCGCCTGTTGAGCGGCACGCGATAGAGACCGCGATTCTTGCCGATGCGGCAAGAACCTTCGCCAGAATGGTCGCAGCTATTGCACTGTGTCGGTATGGAAGATTCCGGCGAGGTCATCGAGGTCGAGGCAGTATCGAGCGAGGCAGCCGAATGGGATGCGCGCTACAACGAGCGAGCTCAAGTGTGGAGCGGCGAACCCAACGGCGCACTTGTCGACGAGATGACCGGCGCACCGCCCGGGCGCGCCCTCGACGTCGGCTGCGGTGAAGGCGCTGATGCCCTCTGGCTCGCCCGCCAAGGATGGGCAGTGACCGCGCTGGACGTTTCGCGAGTTGCGCTCGATCGGGCGGCGGCACATGCCGCCGACCAGAACACGGACATCACCTGGGTGTGCAGCGGCCTACTGGATGCCGATCTGCCCGCAGATGGTTTCGACCTGGTCTCAGCTCAGTACCCCGCCTTACGCAGCACAGCCGACCATTCCGCTGAACGAGCGTTGGTCTCCGCCGTCGCACCCGGCGGCATCTTGCTGGTTGTTCATCACGACATGCGCGACGGGGATGCGGCGCGCGAGCACGGCTTCGATCCCGACGATTGGGTCGCACCCGGTGATGTGGCGGCGCTGCTGGATACCAGCTGGCACATCGATGTGAACGAGGTGCGGGAGCGTTCGATCAGCGGCGGCGCGGGAGCGCACCACCCTCACGACGTGGTCCTGCGCGCGCACAGACTGCCCCAACGCGGACCTTCCGTCGGACGCGGGCAAGCCAGCGGTTCGCTCGGCGCTTACCCGGAACCACAGATGGGGACCGCGACGGCCACAGCTGCGCCCGCTTCACCGCTCGCTATGCGCGCACAACTCCACAATGGGAGCTGCTACTGGGATCATCGAGAGGCGCGGTGGGTCAACTCTCGCGGCGGCATGGGCACGAGCCCTACTTCGGGCCCTGCCGGATAGCTATCGTTCAAACGCGAACCGTGCCTGCTGCGTCAGCTCGCGTGCGCGTGCGGATGTGAGGGGAGTTGGGCGAGCAGCTGCTCCCACTCGTCGAACCGGACGGCGTCAGCTGTGCGGCGATGAGGCGCGGATCCGGCGGCGAGGTCGACCAAGCTTCGGGCGGCACCGAGAACGGTCAGGTGATGGCGGCGGGAAACGTCGAGGAGTTCATCGAATGCCTGGGCATCGCTGCAGCGGCGCGCTGCGATCAGGATGCCCTTCGCGGTGGCGAGAAGCTCGCGACCGTCGGGACGCCGTCGGGGAATCAGGCGAGTGGGGCCGGCAACAGGAGTGAGGGAGAAGTCCGCGGTGTCCTCGATCATGTGACGTTGTCCTTTGCTCTCGTGCACCGGCCGGGATGCGCCGGTGTGCCGGCAACCAATCCCAAGCGGTCATAAAATGTGAGTCATGTCACTACCGATGCCCGAATAGTTCTAGCACACGTCACGGCGGCTGCCACCTAGACAATTGTCCAATACCCTGCTCTGCGTCGGGCCGGGCACCCTCGACGTCGAGTCGGTCGGCCCTCTTCCACCGCCCTCCCGGTTCGACCAACATGCAAAAATAGATGTGGCGTGGATCACATTGCTGCAGGACGACCAGCTGCTGGATCTACCATTTACTCGCACGAAACGCACTGGATGCGCGGTCCCGACGCAGGCGGTACCGAAATTTTCTGATGCGATTGCGCACTTGCCATGCCGTCAACGCCCGAGGAGACATCGGCGAGGCCGACCGCCACGCGAGTTCGCGCGGCGGTATCCCACGGCACGTTCCGGCGAGGCCCGGCCGGAGCGGAATACACTCCGACCGGGCCGACCCGGCTCAGGCACCGTCCTCAACCTCCCGAATTCGCATCGGACGCTCACAATTCCCCGAGGCGGCGGCCCTTCGCATCCGCCCCGGACACCACACGGAACGAGACAGGGATCCATGGCTGCAACGTCTGCGACGGTGCGGGTTGCCCGGCCGGCCCTGCCCTCAGATCCGCGGTCGCCGATCGCACTCTTCGTTCTCGTGGCCGCACGGTGGAGAAAATCTCAGGCCTGCAGCCATCGGAAGGTACTGCGGTGGAACACGATCGGCTCCACGTCCGATTGCACCCGCACCTCGTTAATTTTCAACAGCACGACCGCATGATCGCCGGCGGGCACCTGCTCCGACACTGTCGTGTCGAGCCACACGGAGGCACCACCGACGAATACCGCCCCGCCGTCGCTGGTTTCCGTGGTGAGTCCTTCGAACCGGTCGCCGGTCTTCGCGGCCAGTACGCGCGCCGCGGTGTCGTGCACCTCCCCCAGCACGCTGATTCCAATGCGCGCCAATCCCGCCAGCTTGGGCCACGTCGAAGAGGTGTTCTGCACGCAGAACGCAACGAGAGGTGGATCCAACGACACCGGCACGAAGGTGCTGGCCGCCATCCCGACCCGCTCACCGTCGACCTCTGCGCACACCGCCACCACACCACTGGGCACGTGCGAGAACGCCTCCCGCAACGAACCTGGGTCCAGCGTTACCGTCCCGCTCATCACAACTCCGTCCGTGCCGTTGCCGCCGCGGTGAGCACCGGACCCCAGCGCTCGGCGTACTCGGCGATTCGCGAATCGGTGGTGTAGGTGGTGTCGGCGAGGTACAGCCCCGGCGCCGGCGTTGTTGCGCCGAGCTCCACCAATACCGGCTTCAACAGCAGCTCGGGTGCGAGCGAGTGCGCCGGGCCCGCGCCGAGCATCACCGGGACCGCGACCACGCCCCGCAGTCCTTCGGCTGTCGCGAACTGGTCGAGGAAGAGCTTGAGCACTCCCGTATAGGTGGCCTTGAAGGTCGGACTTGCGACCACCACCAGGTCCGACTCTGCCACCGTCTCGACCGCTTGCGCGACCTTGTCGTCACCCCAGCCGAGCAGCCCGGGACCCAACTCGATGACGTCGACGACCGAGTCCACGGGGGAACCCGTCACCGCCGTCGCCACCAACGTCGCCGCGTCCAGTGTGCGCGAACCCGCCTTCGGATTGCCCGCGACTACCGTTACCTTCATCGTTCCCTCGCCTCTCATGTGCTGTCGGTGCCACGATAGAACAGCCAAGTGTTCATAGTCGAATATGATTGACTGCCAGCCTTTTTCGATCGCAGTTAATTCGGATCACGTCGAATCGAACGCTTCCGTTCACTGATGGTCGGGCTTACACTGCCGACCCGTGAGTACTTATCAACAACGGGTAGTTAAGAAGTACTCACAGGAGGCGGAGCCTCAGTTCGCGGCGCCGTACCCGGGTCACCGCGCCGCCGCTCAACGTGGGAGCCGATCCGACGAGAAGCGCCGTGTACGGGTGCTGGGGGTCGGAGATCACCTGATGGGTGGGACCGTCCTCGACGATGTTGCCGCGGTATAGCACGACGATCCGGTCGACCAGCGCCGCGACCGCCCCCAGATCGTGCGAGATGAACAGCTGAGCGAGCTGCCGCGAGTGCCCGAGTTCGGTGAGCAGTTTCAGGATCTGAATACGGTTGACCGAGTCGAGGGCGCTGACCGGTTCGTCGAGCAGCAGCAGCGCCGGATCGAGGACGAGGGCCCTCGCGATCGCGATCCGCTGGCGCTGCCCACCCGACAGGTCTGCGGGAATACGCGCCGCGATGTCGGCGTCGAGTCCGACACTGCCCAGTACCGCTGCCACTCGCGACCGCACCACGCTGCGGTCGAGTCCGCCGCGCACGAGCAGTCCCTCGGCGATCGACTCGCCCACCGGAATGTCCGGATCGAGGCTCAGCAGCGGATCCTGGAACACGTACTGCACGGTCCCCGTGCGGCGGTGCGCCCTGCGGTGCGCGGCGGACAGGTCGTCGACGCGCTGCCCGCGAATCTCGACCGATCCGGACTTCGGGGTGATCAGACCGAGAATCGTGCGTGCCAGTGTCGTGTTCCCAGAACCGCTTTCACCGATGAGTCCCACCTTCTCGCCGGCATCGATGGTCAGGTCGACGCCGTGCAGGATCTGCTTGCGGGCCGCGCGGGGTCCGAGCTCCACCCGGACGCCGGTCATGCGCAGCAACGACTCAGACACGAGCCGCCTCCTTTCCGATGACCGACTCGAGTCCGTACTCCTTATGGTTCTCGACGAGTTGCCGGGTGTACTGGTGACACTCCTGCTCATCCAGTGCTCCCCCGCGCACGAGGAGCTAGAGCGCATCGCCGAGCAGGTGTTTCCGCTGGTCCCCACCCGTGAGTACTTGTTAACAACGGGCGGTTAATAAGTACTCACGGGGGGACGCCCTTGACCGCACTACTCGCCGCGAGTAAGGATGAAAATGTTCTGTGCGCGGCGATTTCATTCCCGGAGAGAGGAATTCACACCCCCAGGACCAATGGCGGCGCACCCGTTACATACGGCCGCACGAGGGCCGCGCGCGCAGCGCGAGGGGATGTGTCATGGCAGACATCGAGGTCGACTATTGCGTCGTAGGCGCCGGATTCGCCGGACTGACGGCGGCACTGCGTTTGAAACAGGCCGGACAATCGGTCGCGCTCGTGGAGGCGCGTGACCGGATCGGCGGCCGGACGTTCACCGAGGTCCGCGAGGACGGTTCGTGGATCGATCGGGGCGGTGCGTGGATCGGGCCGGGACAGGACCGGATCTACGCCCTGATGGACGAATTCGGCGTCAAGAGTTACAAGCAGTACACCGACGGCGAGGCGATGATGGTCGTCGACGGCAAGCAGTACCGGTACAAGGGCACGATTCCCCTGACGATGAGTCCCTGGGCGGCCGCGAATCTCGGGGCCGTGTTCGTCGAACTCGGCGAGATGTGCAAGACGATCCCGCTCGACGCGCCGTGGGAGGCGAAGAAGGCAGCGAAGTGGGACTCGATCAGCCTCGCCAAATGGCTCGGCGACAACACGCTGTCCACACCCGCCCACGACCTTCTCGAGACCGCCATCGCCGGCTGCTACACGTCCGCGGCGTCCGAGGTGTCGATGCTGTTCGTCCTGTACCAGATGGCATCCGGCGGCGGTCCGAGTTTCGTCCTCGGTGTGAAGGACGCCGCCGAGGACGCGCGGCCGGTCGGCGGAATGGGTGCCGTCTATCGTCCGATGGCAACCGAGATCGGCAACGCGCTCCACCTGTCACAACCCGTCCGGGACATCGCGCAGGACCGCGACGGCGTGACCGTCCGCTCCGCGGATCTGGCTGTGCGGGCCCGGAGGGCGATCGTCGCGGTACCCCTGGCGATCGCGAGCCAGATCGTCTACGAACCGCTGCTGCCGATGGATCGGTCCTTCCTGCACCAGCGAATGCCGAGCGGTGCGGTCATGAAGATCGCCGTCCTCTACGACGAACCCTTCTGGCGCGCCGCCGGACTGTCGGGGCAGTCGGCGGCACCCGACTCCCCCGCGACGATCACCATCGACGCCAGTACCGACACGGGACGTCCCGGTGTTCTGTGCGTCATCGTCGAGGGACCGATCGCCCGCAAGTTGGGGACGCTGCCGGAAGCCGAACGGAGGAAGGCGGTGCTCGCGGAGTTGACCGCAAGGTTCGGAAATAAGGCAGCCTCCCCCGTCGACTACATCGAGCAGAACTGGAGCGTCGAGCGCTACTCCGGCGGCGGCATGCTCAGTCATGCGCCGACGGGAGTGCTCACCCAGTTCGGCCGCGCCCTCCGCAAGCCCTGCGGTCGCATTCACTGGGCAGGCACGGAGAGTTCGTCCGTGATGTGCGGCTGGGTCGACGGGGCCATCCGGTCCGGGGAGCGCGCCGCCCGCGAAGTCACCGAACACGACGGCGTGCTGTCACCCGCCCGCGCTCAGTAGTAGACGGCGCCCGGAGCACCCCGCCGACGGCCACCGCGTCGCCGGTGATCCCGACACTGCGCGGTGACGCCAGGAACGTGACGACGTCCGCGACCTCGCTCGCGTCGATCAGCCGGTGGATCGAGTTGGTGGCCAGCCGCGACTCCAACTCGGCGACCGGAACACCTTCGTCCTCGGACTGCTTGGCCAACCGGTCGACGAGTCGCTCCGTCCGCGTCAGTCCCGGATGCACCACCGTCACGTTGATTCCGTGCGGCCCGAGTTCGTCGGCGAGGTTCTTCGTCAGCGCCGACACACCGACGTTCCGCACGGTCTGCGCGATGGAATTGGCCTGGCGTGCACCGAGCCCGCTGATATTGATGATCCGTCCCCACCCCTGCTCCACGAGGTGCGGTGCCACCGCGCGGGCGGTCCGCAGATAGCCGAGCACCTTGATCTCGAGTTCAGCGCGCACCACGTCGTCGGTGGTGGACGCGAAGTCGCTCGGCTTGCCCGCGCTCCACGGTGTGGCCGCGGCGTTCACGAGAATGTCGACGCCGCCGAGTTCGTCCACCGTCCGCTGCACGAGGGCGCGCACCGAACCGTCGTCGCCGGTGTCGGTGGGGACGCCGATCACCCGGCGCCCGGTCTCCTGCGACAGCGTCTTCGCCGCCAGTTCCAGCGCCTCGACACTCCTGGCCGCGAGCACCACGTCGACCCCCTCCGACGCAAAGCTGCGCGCGATCGCGAGACCGATTCCGCGGCTGCCGCCAATTGCGCTTCGCCGCCCGTGAGTGGTTGACGAGTCCAGAGACTCGTTAACCACTCACGGGCGGCGAAGCCGCCTACCGCTGGATCGACTTGACCTCGAGGAACTCTTCGAAGCCGAGTACACCGGCTTCACGCCCGATACCCGACTGCTTGTACCCACCGAACGGGGCGTTGGTGTTGAAGGTGCCGCCGTTCACCTCGACCTGGCCGGCCCGTAGCCGCCGGGCGACGCGATCGGCACGGTCCTTGTCGCCGGACCAGACGCCAGCGGCGAGCCCGTACTCGGTGGCGTTGGCGATCCGGACCGCGTCCTCCTCGTCCTGGTACCCGATGATGGAGAGCACAGGTCCGAAGATCTCTTCGCGGGCGATCGTCATGTCTTCGGTGACCCCGGAGAAGATGGTGGGGCCGACGAAATAGCCCTTCTCCTGACCGGTTTCGCGTCCGTCGAGGACAGGCTCGGCACCCTCGGCGATTCCCTGCTCGATGTAGCTTCGGACGCGTTTGAGCTGATTCGAATTGACCAGCGGCCCGAGGACCGACGTGGCCGCGGTCGGGTCGCCGACGGCATAGTTCTGGGCGACCTGCGCAGCGATCGCGGCCGCCTCGTCCACCTTGTCGGCCGGGACGAGCATGCGGGTGAGGGCCGAACACGTCTGACCCGAGTTCAAATAGCACTTGCCCACCCCGTCGGTGACGGCCTTGGTGAGGTCCGCGTCGTCGAGGATGACGTTGGCCGACTTGCCGCCCAGCTCGAGCGCCACCTTCTTCACCGTCTCGGCTGCGACGACGGCGACGCGCTTACCGGCGCGGGTGGAGCCGGTGAAGGAGACCATGTCTACCTCGGGGTGTCCGGCGATTGCCTCCCCGACCACGGGACCGTACCCGCTGACGAGGTTGAACACGCCAGCCGGCAGACCGACCTCGTGGAAGATGTCAGTGAGGGCGTAGGTGATGAGGGGCGCCACCTCGGTCGGCTTGAGCACCACGGTGCAACCCGCGGCGAGGGCGCCACCGACCTTCAGGACCACCTGATGGAGGGGGAAGTTCCACGGGGTGATGGCACCGACCACGCCGATCGGCTCCCGCACGATCAGCGAATTCCCGACCTCCTGGGCGTCGAAGTTGTAGTTGGCGGCCAGTTCGGCGAAGGCCGAGAGGTTCGCCAATGGCATCCCGATCTGCACGGGCTTCGCTAACCGCACAGGCATCCCCATGTCGCTCGACACCAGGGCGGCGAGTTCATCGACTCGCTCCTTCACGAGACCGGCCGCTTTGCGCAGGTACTGGCCGCGCTCTTCGCCGCTGAGCGCCGACCACGCGGGAAACGCGGCGCGGGCGGCCTCGGCGGCGCGGTCGACGTCCTCTGCGGTGCCGTCCGCGACCACAGCGATGACCTCTTCGGTGGCGGGGTTGACGACGTCGATACGCCCCGTCCCCTGCGAATCGACCCACGCTCCGTCGATGTAAATCTTGCTGCGGTCCAGAACTTCGGTCATCGGTCAGCCTCCATCGATATCGGGTTGTGCCACTGCCTCGACCCTACGGCGGCCCCGCCGAACGACGCCGGAAAAGGTATGCCCGAAACCCGTCTGAAAGCCCACCGATGGGGTAAAACGGAATCAGACGCCCCGGTGCGTCCTGCTCCGGGGCAGGATGCAGAGAATGGAGGGCGGAGGGATGTTCGAAATCATTCGCGAAGTCCATTCCGAGGTGCAGCACCAGCGGGGACCGCGCCATCACCATCACCACCTGAGTCGGGCCGAGCTCACGGCAAAGGTCCTTCGGCATTGGTGCCGCTGACACCCGCGACCCGGATGAGCACGCCCCCGGCGTGGAGGTTCCGCTGCGCCGGGTGACGCCAACTTCTCGTGTCAGCCACTGTTCGATCATGGGATCGACGTCGCAGTCGGTGGCGCGCCACCTCTTAGGGGCGCGCCACCTCTTAGGGGCGCGCCACCGTTTACGTCACAGTTCGAATTCCGCCGCAGCAATCCCGACGGCGAAACAGGCGTCGCGCACCACATTTCGCTCGTGCTGGTCGAAGTTGCCGTCCGCGCCGCCGATGACGATGCCGATCTGAATCACGGCCCGCGCCTGATCCTGCTTGGACTTCAACTTCGCGATGGTGGCGGTGGCTTCGATTTTGCCGAACTCGAAGTCCGACTGCAGCTTGCCGCAGTACCACTCGAACTTCTGACGCAGCTCATCCGAGGGAAAGACACTGAGCGCTTCGTTGCTGGTGATCAGCGTCGCAGTCTTCTGTCGTTCCGACGGGTCAATCGTGCCGTCAGCCGCGGCGATGAGCGCGCACATAGCCATGCTGGCGTTGGCGAACTCCTTGTTCTGGAACTGTGCCGTTTTCGTCTTGAGCTGGCCGTTCATTTCGAACGCCTTTGCCTTCAGCTGATCCCAGAAAGCCATGGGTCTCCTTTGTCCTCGCCACGCACTGTGCGTGTGCTGTCCACTTTGCCTGGTTTCGGTTCACAGCGTCGGCCGCAGCGACTGCAGGCTGCCCACGGGCACGTGGATCCAGCCCTCGCGGCGGGCGATCCTGCGGTCCGCGTCGTCAGGCATCTCCGTGCGTCCCACGGCCGCCGCGCGCGCGATCACAGCGGACAGGACGGCGTCGAGGGCGTCGTCCGAGGTGCGGCAGAGTGGTTCGTGCGCCCCGAGGTCCATCCACGGCGCCGAGGTGAGAAGCGTGTCGACCAACTCTCCCAGGGTCACCCGATTCGCAGACCGCTTGTAGCCGCGCGAGAGCAGTCCCCACCGCCGCAGGGCAGCGGCGGGATACACCTCCACTGCCCGGCCTTCGACGCGGTCGACGTCGGCGCCGAGGTCGCCGAGTTCGGCGAGAATTCCGGCGCAGCGCAGTGCCACGTGCGCGATGAGGTCAGCGGAGACACTGAGCGGTGCGATGCCGGTGGCAGCCTGGACGACGAGGTCGGTCCGACGTTTCGTCAGGGGTCGCCGGCCGGCGCGGTGTGACAGTTCTTCGGTGGCCGCCATCCTGCCGGCATGATGTGCGGACACCATCTGCACGAAGGCGTCGGGCCAGCCGAAAGGTGCATCGATTCCCGCCCGGTCGCTGTCGAGGATTGCGGCGGTGATGGCGTCGTTGCGTACGCCCAGGATCACCGATTCGACGCGGGCCCCGCATTCCGACCACTCGACGGCGGCCATGGCCGTCCTGTTCGGTTCGGCGGCGAGATCGACGCCCACGGTGCGCATCGCCCCAGGCTAGCCGTCCCAGCCGAGTGGGCTCGAGTGGTTTCTGGGTGTGCCGGGTGCCGGAAGTCGATACTGTCGTATGGATCCGCGCACGAACTTCGCCGGAGAAGGGATGCCACACATGTCCAGTTTCCCGGGCTTGGCCCACATCGCGATCACGGTCTCCGACCTGCCGACCAGCACCGCTTGGTACAGCGCGTTGTTCGATTCGGCACCCGTCCTCGACGAGGACGAGGAGTCGGGCACCTTCCATCACACCGTGTTCGCTCTGGACGGTGGGATGCTGTTCGGCTTACACGCGCACACCGGCGGCAGTTCCGGAAGCACATTCGACGAACGGCAGGTGGGGCTCGACCACGTGGCGTTCCAGTGTTCCGATCTGGTGGTGTGGCGGGATCGCCTGGACGCCCTCGGCATCGAGCACGGAGGCATCAAGACCGCCCACTACGGATCCGGTATCTCGTTCCGCGATCCCGACAACATCGCGCTGGAGTTCTTCGCACCGGCGTAGGTCTGGTCGCGTCGCTGACGCGCGATAGTGCTCTGCAACGGCCGTTCGGACGGGGACGATCATGACGCCACTGCAACGCTATATTGCCGAGGAGATCGCGGTCGACCATGCCGACGGCCTCCTCACCCGACGGGAAGCCCTGCGAAGACTGGGCCTGATAGGCCTCGGTGTCGCTGCCGCCACCTCACTCCTCGCCGCCTGCACCAACGACCCAGGCACGACCGCGGCGAGCACCGCGTCCAGTGAGGCATCCCCACCACCCGGTGCGGCAGGCGCCGTCGCCACAGAATCGGTGACGCTACCCGGACCCGACGGACGAACCCTCCAAGGAGCCTGGGCGCCGGCGGACTCGCCCCGCGGAGCAGTGCTCGTCATCCATGAGAACAAGGGGCTCACCGACCATATTCGTTCGGTCGCAGGTCGATTCGCAGGAGCAGGGTACTCCGCTCTCGCCGTCGACTTGTTGTCGGAAGAGGGCGGCACCGCGTCCTTCACGGATCCCGCTCAGGCCACGGCGACACTGGCGAAGGTGCCGCCCGAACGCTTCGTGGCCGACATGAAGGCCGGCGTCGACGAACTCGAACGACGGGTGCCGAACAAAAAAACGGCCACGGTCGGGTTCTGCTTCGGCGGTGGCATGGTGTGGCTACTTCTGGCCTCCGGTGAACCTCGACTGGCCGCCTCCGTCCCGTTCTACGGACCCCTGCCGGAGAACGCGAATTTTTCTGGTTCCCGTGCCGCGGTGCTGGCCATCTATGCGGAGCACGATGCCCGGGTGAACGCGAGCCGGGACGCCGCAGCCGCCGCATTGGCTCGTGCCGCACTGCCACACGAGATCGTCACGATTCCGGGTGCCGACCACGCCTTCTTCAACGACACCGGGCAGCGCTACAACCCCGCGGCAGCGAGCGATGCCTACGACCGGGTACTCGACTGGTTCGACGAATACGTGCGGTGAGGTGGGCGCATCAACAGCGCGGCCACCAAGAAGCAGAGCGCGCCCACGAACGTTCCGAGATCTGCAGCCACCGGATCGGCCGGCATGTCCGTTCCCGGCAGTATGAAGGAGGCGACGGCCGACACGCCGAACGCCACCGACCCGATCATGTTCAGCCAGGTGCTCCGCCAGTTGCGAGCATGGGGATCCCACAATTTGTCGGTTTCGGTCGTGGCCACTACCGCCAGGCCACTGGCAACGAGGAAGGCGGTAGACCCGAACAGGTCCGGCCGCCACTGCCACGCTTCGTCCTGTTCGACCGTCAGGCCGTGGACGAGTGCCACCCCCGTGCTGAGGTTGAACAGAAGAGTGCCGGCGAACTGAATCAGCGCCGCCCACCAGTCGTAGCGCTCGGCGCGTAAGGATTCGGCACCGGGCACCGGTCGTCCACTGAGTCGGAGCTGGATGTACGCGGCGGCCGTGAAGAACAGCGATCCCACGAAATACGTCGCATTGTCGATCTCCCGGCCGACAGCGTCCCCGTACACCTGCAGTGCTCCGAGCGCGAACAACACCGACCCGATCGCGAAACCCCACGATTCGCGGCGCATGACCGGTTCCCGACGTCGGAAGGTTCCGGCCTCACCCTGCGGCACGGTTGCCACACTTGCTCCGCATGCACCGGACCTTAGTCGAACGCCGAGCGCCTGGGATAAGGTCACCATCGTGACGACCGACCGAGCGCGGGTCGACCTGCGAACGAGGGTCGAGGCGGACGACGTCGCTGCGCGCGGCAACGCGCTGCGGGCATCCGTGCCGTCCAGCGCGCACGACCACCTCGCCGCCGGGGCAGAGCGGCCCGGAGTGCTCGAGTTCGTCGAGGCCACCAACGAGGGCAGGCTGACGTCTCTGCTGCCGCTGCGAATCGGACGAATGATCGCCTCCCCTTTCTCGTTCTTCCGAGGCGCTGCCGGCCTCATGGCAGCCGACCTCGCCGGTTCACCGGTCACCGGGTTGACGGCGCAACTGTGCGGCGACGCCCACGCCGCCAATTTCGGCCTGTACGGGACACCGGACGGACAGATCGTCATGGACATCAACGACTTCGACGAGACGCTCCCGGGTCCGTGGGAGTGGGACCTCAAACGTCTCGCCGCGAGCCTGGTCCTCGCCGGACGCGAGGGCAGTGTCTCCGAGCGCGGCTGCATCGAGGCCGCCGAGGATGCCGTCACCTCGTATCGGCGCACCATCCGCGAACTCGCCGAACAGCCATTCCTGCAGTCGTGGAACGCTCTCCCCGACAAGTCGGCGCTCGAACGGGCGAAAGCAGACGATCTTCTCGACGACTTCGACAAGGCCGCGCAGAAGGCCCGCCGCAACACCAGCGAAAAGGTGGCGGCCAAATGGACCGAGCACCTCGAAGACCACGAATCCGGGACACGGCGACGGCGATTCGTGGAGAACCCGCCGGTTCTCACACGTGTCGAACAGGCCACCGCCGATGCGGTGATCGATGGACTCGAACTTTATGTCGAGTCACTGCGCGAGTCGCGCCGCAACCTGATCACCCGGTTCGCCGTATCCGATGTCGCGTTCCGGATCGTCGGAACCGGGAGTGTGGGACTGCGCAGCTACATCGCCCTGCTGCAGGGCAACCGGGACGAGGCACTCGTCCTGCAGCTCAAGCAGGCGCGGCCGTCGGCACTGTCGCCGTACCTGCCTGTCAGCACGCCGAAACACGAAGGCAAGCGGATCGTGCACGGTGCCCGGCTGGTGCAGGCGGAGTCGGATATTCTCCTGGGCTGGACCACAATCGACGGCCTTCCCTACATCGTGCGACAGTTCCGGAACCTCAAAGGCGACATCGATCCCACCGGTCTCGCGCAGGACCATCTCGACGACTACGGCCGCCTGGCCGGTGCCCTCCTCGC
Organism: Rhodococcus sp. IEGM 27; assembly: GCF_033142305.1. NCBI lineage: Bacteria > Bacillati > Actinomycetota > Actinomycetes > Mycobacteriales > Nocardiaceae > Rhodococcus > Rhodococcus sp. IEGM 27. The sequence goes on from NZ_JAWLSG010000001.1 coordinate 196,297, forward strand.
ACGTGCACACACCCGTTCGCTCGATCCGCGGCTACTCGCCGGCTACTTCGCCGGCGACGAAGAACTGGACGAAGCGATCGGGCGGTACGCCGTCCGCTACGCCGATCGAACCGAAGCCGACCACGCGGTCCTGGTCGACGCGGTGCACTCGGGACGGATCGCCGCCGACCCGGCCTGAGCTGGTGCGCCGTCGTCCCTCACGGTCGGCTGAAATTCGCGTGCAGGGCAGAGTGTGGTGTGCCAGTGTCGGGGTATGACGACCACCACCGGCGGCATCACGATCAGGACGGCGACGGAGCAGGATTGGCCGAAGATCGTGCTGCTCAACGAAATCTGTTTTGCGACGCCGCAGACGCCGGAGCTCACAGCCTTCTGGAAAGGACTGGTGGGCGCCGACCGTCCTGTCATCGCACTGGACGGTGCTGACGTGGTGGGCGCCACCATGGACATTCCGATGACGGTCACCGTGCCCGGTGGTGTCGGCGTCGCGGCGGCCGGGATCACCGCGGTGACCGTTGCCCCCACACATCGCAGGCGGGGCATCCTTCGCGCGCTCTACACAGAACAACACGCGCGTATCCGGCGGTCGGGTGTGCCGTTGTCGATTCTGACCGCCAGCGAGGGCGGGATCTACGGCCGGTTCGGGTACGGTCCGACCACTGTCGAATCCACGGTCGGAATCGATCGCCGGTTCGCAGCACTACACCCGGATGTACCCGATCCCGGTGGTGTGCGCATGGTCCGCCCCGTCGAGGCGCGTCCGTCGATCACCAAAATTTACGACCGGTGGCAGCGACGTACACCCGGCGCCCAGGTACGCCCGGACAACGTGTGGGACCGAATTTTCGCCGACCCGGAGAACGAGCGCGGCGGCGGTACGAGCCTGTTCGGACTGCTCCACGACGACGGGTACGTGCTCTACCGCTGCGTCTCCGGAGAGCACGGGACGACCGCGCGCGTCCAGGAGTTCCGCTCGGTCACCGACGACAGCCATATCGCCCTGTGGCGGGCCCTGCTCGGACTGGACCTCATGCGGCGGATCGAGGCCTCCGTTGTTCCCGACGATCCGCTGCCGTACCTGTTGACTGACAGCAGGCTGGTCCGTACGACCTCCCGTCACGACGAATTGTGGGTACGGATCATGGACGTTCCCGCCGCGCTGGAGGCTCGGGTATACCGGTGCGATCTCGACGTCGTGATGCAGGTCGACGATGACTTCCTCGATGCCGGCGGCCGATTCGCGTTGCGCGTGCGGGACGGCCGCGCGGTGTGCACCCGCACCGAAGCGGACCCACAGGTGGTGCTCGCCCTGGACGTGCTGGGCAGCCTGTACCTCGGTGCGCACCGCGCACGCGCGTTCGCCGCAGCGACCAGGTTGTGGGCCGTCGACTCGTCAACCCTCGATGCCCTGGACCTCGCCTTCGGTTCGGAATACTCCGCGCAGATGGGCTGGGGGTTCTAGACCCGTTCGCCTGCGCACTGTTCCGGTGAGCGGACGCAACGCGGTCAGTTCTTCCGCTGAGCGGTCACACCCATGGTGGGTGCGTCCGTGGCGAAGTGTGATGTCGAACACGCACTTCTCACCCAATGGAGGGCGGGTGCGGTCACCGACACACTGCACGGCGCAATCCCGAACAGGGACCGTGTGGGTACCCGAGAGGACCCCGATGATAGATCCTGCTACCACGTCCATCGACTTGCCCGGAGAGACACCGAACTGGTCGCCGCGGCTACTTTTCTCCCTGGCCTCGATCATGCTGCTCCTGGAGATTCTCGCGGTCAGCTACATCATGATTTCGATGGCGGTTCCGGCGATTTCCCAGCACTACCACACTACGCAGGGCGCGTGGTTGCTCACCTCGTTCCTGCTGGTCGGAGCCGTCACCGGGCCCCTCCTCGGCAAATCGGCCGACGTGTACGGAAAGCGCAAGATTTTGCTGGCGTGCACGTTCATTGCCGCACTCGGATCCTTCGTCTCCGCGGTCGCGCCCAGCTACGCGGTCTTGATCGTGGGCCGGTCGCTGTCCGGCGTGCTGATTCCCTGCATCTTCCTGAGCTACTCCTTGATCAGGGACATCTTCCCGTCGAAAACCGTCGCCCTCTCGGTCAGTGTCGCCACCAGCGGCATGGGCCTCATCGCCATCCCCGCGCCGTTTCTCACCGGCTGGTTCCTCGACAATCACGGCTTCCGCAGCATCTTCTGGTTCTTCGTCGTCGGACTCGGCGTCGTCGGTGTGCTCATCATGCTCAGCACGGACGAATCACCGGTACGTCTGCAGTCGAGAATGGACGTCCTCGGTGCGGTCCTCCTCGGCGGCGGCATCGCGGGCATTCTGATCGCGGTCAGCTTCGGACCGATCTGGGGTTGGTCGAACGCGTCGACGCTCGCCTTCCTTGCCGGCGGCGTCGCGTTGGTGGCGGCCTGGCTCGTCTCCGCCCGGATCGTGCGGGAACCCCTCGTCGACCTCGACGTCCTCCGCAGGCGGCCGATCCTGCTGACGTCGATGGGCTCCGGGCTCGCGTACGGCTGCAGTGCGCTGTTCACCATCCTGCTCCCGATGATGGCCATGACTCCCGCGATTTTGGGGTTAGGTTACGGGTTCGGGGTCAGCGCCGAAGGATTCGCGATCTTTCAGGTTCCGTTGGGGGGCATGGTGGTGGTCGGCGGCATCGTCGTCGGCATCCTGGTCGGCAAGAACGTCCGACCTCGCCTGTTGATGATCGTGGGCCTGTTGTTCATGTCGGCCGGATTCCTGCTCACCGCCCAGCTGCACGACTCCAAAGCGCTGCTTCTGATCTTCGCCGGCCTGACCGGCACAGGCATGGGGCTGGCCTACGCAGCGGTGCCGAACCTGCTGATCGAGGCCGTTCCGCCGCAACTGCAGGCCACCACGGCGAGCATCGTGAGCGTGACACAGAGCATCGTCGCCGCAGTCCTGCCGGTGGTCGCGTTCACGGTGATGAACAACTCGTACATCGCCCCGATCCCGCCGGAGGTGACGCAGGGCGCAATCCTGTACACCGACAGAGGATTCCAGGTCGCATTCCTGATCGGCGCCGCAGCGGCGGCCGTGGGAGCGATCCTCGCCGCGCTGATTCCCCGCAGAATCGATCAGGTCGACGCTCCCCCGGCAGTGCTCGTCCACGAGGGCGAGCCAGTGCTGAATCGCTGATCACGGCCCTTCCTTCGCCGGGCGAATGTACCTTCGGACGCACTGGTCGCGTCGAACGGTACATTCGCCCGGAGTTCGCCACGGGGATACCGTGGAGACGTGCTTCCCGTCATCGACCTCGCCGACCTGGACACCCCCGCCGGGCGTGAGCGGCTGCGGGAGGTCACCCATCACGTCGGGTTCTTCTACCTCGACGGTCACGGCGTCGATCGCCGCCTCCTCGACGGGGTGTTCTCGGTTGCCCGGGAGTTCTTCGCGCTGCCCGAAGAGTCGAAGATGTCGATCGCCATGATCGACAGTCCCCATTTCCGGGGCTACAACCGGCTGGGCGGGGAACTGACCAACGGCGAGATCGACTGGCGTGAACAGATCGACATCGGACCGGAACGGGACCCGGTTCCGGATGCGACCGACTACCTGCGGTTGCAGGGCCCGAACCAGTGGCCCGCAGCACTACCCGCGCTGAAGTCCACAATCGAGCAGTTCGACGCGGCACTGGCCGAGGTCGGGATGCGTCTGCTCCGACACTGGGCAGCCTCCCTCGACGCCGATCCGGGCATCTTCGACGACGCCTTCGCCCACGCCCCGGCCACGCTCATCAAAGTGGTGCGGTACCCGGCACGGCCGAGCGACGATCACACCGGTGAGCAGGGTGTGGGCGCCCACAAGGACTCAGGCGTCCTCACCCTCCTACTCCTCGAGCCCGGCTCGAGGGGACTGCAGGTGGAGAGTGAGGACGGCGGCTGGATCGACGCTCCGGCGCGCGCGGGCTCGTTTCTGGTCAACATCGGCGAACTACTCGAGGTGGCGACGGGTGGATATCTGCGGGCAACCCGACACCGGGTGCTCACACCGGCGGGGGCACCGGAGCGGCTGTCGGTGCCGTACTTCCTCAATCCCGCACTCGACGCGGCCGTTCCGACGATTCCGCTGCCCCCGCACCTGGCGTCGCGAGCCCGGGGAGTCGAACGGGACCCTGCCAACCCGTTGTACCGCACATACGGCGAGAACGCGTGGAAGAGCCGGACCCGCGCGCACCCCGACGTTTTCCGCCGCTGGTATCCGAAAGAGGCGGGGTGCAAACTGGACTGATGGCGGCGGAGCAGACGGAACGCGAAGACAAATACGACGTGAGCCTCGACTTCGTCGTACCGGCTCTCGGAGACCTGGTTCCCGACCAGGGCCGGGAAGACATCGATACCATCCGGCTCGACAGTGTCTACTTCGACACCGCCGACCGTGACCTTCTCCGTCACCATCTGACGCTTCGCCGCCGCTCGGGGGACGACGACCTCGGATGGCAACTCAAGGTGCCCGCAGGCGACGCCCGCACCGAGGTCCGGCTTCCGCCGACCGGCGACGAGTCCGTCCCGGACGAGCTGGCGAACGCGGTGTCGGGTGTGGCGCTCGGCAAACCTCTTCTGCGAGTGGCTTCGCTCTCGACCGTCCGGCGGCGCCACCGTGTGGTCGACTCCGATGGCAACTCGCTGGCCGAACTGGCAGACGATTCGGTGCGCGCCACCGCAACCGCCCACAACGGTGGAGCCATTGCCAGTCAGTGGCGCGAAGTCGAGGTCGAACTCGGCGATCACGGGCAAGAACGACTGCTGCGCGACATCGGTGGCCGCCTCGTTCGGAGCGGGGCGCACACGTCGTCGTACGCGTCGAAACTGGCTCGCGCTCTGGCACTCGAGCCGCACCGCGCGGACGACGATTCCGAGAACCCGGCACGGCGAGCGCTCACCGACTATCTCGGCACCCAGATCGACGAAATCGTTGCGGGTGATGTGTGGCTGCGCCGCGGACTCGACCCGATACACGCCACCCGCGTGGCCATTCGCCGGTTCCGCAGCACTCTTCGCGTGTTCAAGGATCTGGTCGACCCGGACGCTCGGTCGAGGCTCGAGGACGAACTCGTCTGGTACGCGGGGCTACTCGGCGAGGTGCGCGATCGTCAGGTGCAACGGCACCGGCTCGGGGAATTGGTCGCCGGCATGCCCGCCGAGCTGGTCATGGGTCCCGTCGCCGCACGAATCGAACAGGACCTGCTGGGGGAACAGCTGCATTGCCTGACCGTCGTCATGTCCGCTCTCGACGACGCACGCTACCGCGACCTTCTCGTGACGCTCGCGCAATGGCGTACGGCCCCACCCTTGACCATCGAACCCGGCGCCGGTCCGAAAGTGATCGCGAAGGCTGTCAAGCGCGCCGGGCGCAAGGCACGGAAACGACTCACTGCCGCTGTAGCCGATTCCGACGCGACGGAGTTGCACCGCGCCCGGAAAGCGGCCAAACGCGCCAGGTACGCGGCCGAGCTGGCCACACCACTGCTCGGCGGGAAAGCAGAGAAAAAGGTGTCCGAGTACAAGCACGTCCAGAAGGTGCTCGGTGAGCACCAGGACAGCGTGCTCGCCGCCGACAACCTTCGCGCTCTCGGAGCGCGCGCCGGAGTTACGGAGGGCGAGAACGGGTTTACCTTCGGCCTGCTGTACGCACTCGAACTCGAGAATGCCCGGCAAGCCCGCGCGGACGCCGCCCATCTCGTGAAGTGATCGAGTCGGCGAGTACAGTCGCTTCGGTGTTGTTCCTGACTTCTCGACGCTACGTCGACCTCCGGCTGCAGGCGAGCGCCATCTGTCCGCGCCCGCTCTGACGGACCCTTCTCACAACTCTCAGGAACCTTCCCCGCCGCATCCTGCCTTACCAGGCATCGGCTGACGGCTTCATGCGAAAGGCACACCCATGCCCAGTTCCGCGCTGTCCACGCGCGCCGAGAACACCTCTCGGCGCCTACCGAAATGGGCCGGCTCGTTCGGCCCGCAGATCGTCGCCGGCCTCGTCGTCGGCGTCATCCTCGGGCTTGTCGCCCGAAGCCTCCCCGCGGCCGCCGACGGCAACGAGAACTGGCTCGTCGGCACCGTCCACACCATCGGCACGAGCTACGTCAAACTCCTCACCGTTGCGGTGATCCCGCTGGTGTTCACCGCCATCGTCAGTTCGATCGCCAACTTGCGGGAAGTGGCCAACGCCGCCCGGCTGGCGGTGCAGACCCTTCTGTGGTTCGCGATCACCGCATTCATCGCGGTGGTCATCGGAATCGTCGTCGGGCTCCTCACGCAGCCCGGTGCCCATACGACGGTGTCCGGCGAAGGCAAGGAGCCGGCGACCACCGGATCGTGGTGGGCGTTCGTCACCGGTTTGGTGCCCAGCAACTTCCTGGGCCTGGGCGCGAAAACGACTGTCACCGAGGGCGTCGCGAGCACGTCACTGAGCTTCAACGTCCTGCAACTGCTGGTCGTGGCCGCCGCCATCGGTATCGCCGCGCTGAAGGTCGGGGCCAAGGCGGAGCCGTTCCTGCAGTTCAATGCCTCGCTGCTGGCGATCGTGCAGAAGGTGCTGTGGTGGATCATCCGCCTTGCTCCGATCGGCACCGCCGCACTGATTGCCAATGCGGTGGCCACCTACGGCTGGGATGCCATCGGCTCGCTCGGCTGGTTCACCGCAGCCGTCTACATCGGGCTGGCGCTGGTGTTCTTCGTCGTCTACCCGGTGCTGATACGTGCGCACGGGCTGTCGGTGCGCGCCTTCTACTCCGGTGTGTGGCCCGCCACCCAGCTCGGGTTCGTCTCCCGGTCGTCGATCGGCACACTCCCCCTCACCGAGCGCGTCACCGAACGCAATCTCGGCGTTCCCCGCGAGTATGCGTCGTTCGCGGTCCCTCTGGGAGCGACCACCAAGATGGACGGCTGCGCCGCCGTGTACCCCGCCATCGCCGCGATCTTCGTTGCCGAGTTCTATGGGGTGCCGCTGTCCGTCACCGACTATCTGCTGATCGTGGTGGTGTCGGTAATCGGGTCGGCAGCCACCGCAGGCACCACCGGTGCCACGGTCATGCTGACGCTGACCCTGTCGACGCTGGGACTGCCCCTCGCCGGAGTGGGCCTCCTGCTCGCCGTCGAACCGATCGTCGACATGGGCCGCACCGCGGTGAACGTCACCGGTCAAGCACTCGTCCCGACGATCGTCGCCAAGCGTGAAGGCATCCTCGACGAGGCCCGGTACAACGCCGAACGTCACGGTGATCCCTTCGCCGAGGACGAAGACACGGTCGAGGCCGCCGCGTAGTGAAAGGTCGACGAGGGCCTTCTCCGCGTGGAAGGCTCTCGTCCATGGCCGACGTCAACGCGTGGAAGCGGCGAATCATCACCCAGTTCCAGAAGCGGGTCCTCAACCCGCTCACCACCCGGTTGCCGAGCCAGACTCTTCTGGAGACCGTCGGACGGTCGAGCGGTCAACCACGGGTCACCCCGATCGGCGGGCGGCGAACCGGCAACCAGTTCTGGCTCGTCGCCGAGCACGGCGGCCAGTCGAATTACATCCGCAACATCCGCGCGAACAACGCCGTGCGGCTGCGACTGCACGGCACCTGGCACACCGGCACCGCAACTGTGCTGCCCGACGACGACGCCGTCGCCCGGCTGGCGCAGCTCCCGCGGCTCAACAGCGCGGCGGTCCGGGCGGTCGGCACCGACCTCCTGACCGTGCGGATCGATCTCACCGACTGAGATGCCCTCACATCCCCCACGGAATAGTCATCCGCACCCGCAGAAGCGTCGGCACCCGACCAAAGTCCGTGCATCTACGAGTCGGCCCAGCGTCCTGGCCAGGTGTGACATTCGCAACTAGGTGTTCTGCCCGCACGCCGGGAGCGGATTTGCCGGCGCTCCACTGCTGGGAAACGAGCCGCTTGCAGTGGGGACTTAGCCTCCGCTAATCTGCGGTTTCGCGTGGACTCGTCAGGGTCCGCACCACAGACAACGACGTCTGCCTCACCGGCGTATCGGTTCGGGGCCGGTTCTCCGCCGTGATCCTCTCGCCGACGCCACCCGTGTGCTGCACGGACCCCATTTCGGCGAGTATCGCGAGGAGACAGTCGGTTGAAGACGAGTGCCAGTGAGTTCGGCCTGTACGACAAGACGCTCGACAAGAGCAGCTGCGGCGTGGGCTTCATCACCCGCAAGGATGGCGTGCAGACCCCGGAGATTCTCACCCTGGGCAACGAGGCCCTGTGTGCTGTTCCTCACCGTGGTGGCATGTCGGCCGAGGGCGTCGGCGACGGGGCCGGAATCTGTGTCGACCTCTCGGTGCCCTTCTTCCGCGCCCTCACCGGGCGGGGTGAGCTGGAAGCCGGCCGCTTCGGTGTCGGCAACTTCTTCCTCCCCACCGACGTCGCGTTCCACGCCGACGCCGAGGCCGTCATCGAGCAGGCACTCGCCGCGCAGGGCTTCGAGGTGCTGCTCGAACGTGACGTCCCCGTCGACGCCACCGTCCTGCGTCCGGCCGCGATCAAGTACCAGCTGCCCATTCGGCAGTGGGTGTTCACCGCTCCCGAGGCGTGTACGGACGGGGTCGAGTTCGACCGCCGCATCCACGACGCCCTGCTCGCCATCGAGGCCGTCGCCTACACCCAGCCCGACCTCGCCGGGATGTACCCGCTCTCGCTCAGCGCCCGCACCCAAGTGCTCAAGGGTCGCCTCAATTCGCACGAGGTGATCCCGTACTTCTGCGACCTGGTCGATCCGGCGCACGCCGTTCACACCCTCTTCTTCCACACCCGGTTCTCCACAAACACCGACCCGCACCCGACGATGGCGCAGCCGTTCCGGCTCATGGCGCACAACGGCGAACTCAACACCGACAAGAAGAACCGGCTCTCCGAGACGGCCGTGGCCCGTGCCCGGAACCGGGAGATCGTGCGTCCGCACGGCCAGTCGGATAGCTGCCGTCTCGATCAGACGCTGCAGAGCCGGGTCGTCGAGGACGGCCTCGACCTCGTCACCGCCGTGGTGTCGATGATGCCCCCGGCGTGGGAAAACGACACGAACCTCTCCCCCGAGGTGCGGGCAATGCTCGAGTACTTCTCGCTCTACGAGGAGAAAAACGACGGCCCGGCCGCGGTCATCTTCGGGAACGGCACCGTCGTCGGAGCGCGCCTCGACCGCCTGGGGCTGCGTCCGCTGCGCAGCGTGGAAACCGACGACTTCCTGTGCGTCACCTCGGAGGCCGGGCAGATCGACTTCGACCCCGAGACGGTGCGTCACCGCGGCCGCATCGAGGCGGGCGGCATGCTGTACTTCGACCACCGCGAGGGCCGCGCGTACTCCTCCGACGAGGCGCTCGAGTTGCTGGCCGCACGGCACGATTACCGCGCCCTCGTCGCCGAGGCGCGCCGCACGATCGACGCCCTGCCCGAGGTGGAGGCCGAGCCCGGCCCACTGCGTTACAACGGCGACCTGGAACGCCATCAGCGGTACGTCGCGTACTCGCACAACCAGGAAAGCTTCAAGTTCATGATGGACCCGATGCTGGCTTCGGGTCAGGAGAAGATCTCCGCGATGGGCTACGGCAACGCCATCAACGCACTGTCCGATCAGGAAGGCGGTGTGGCGAAGTACTTTTCGCAGCGCTTCGCACAGGTCACCAACCCGTCACTGGACAGCATCCGGGAGTCGGACGGCATGACTCTGCGAGTCGCGCTGGGCGCCAAGCTGCACAGTGGTGCGGAGTCTGCCCCGCAGATCGTGGTGCCGTCGCCGATCCTCACTCATCTGGACATGCTGCGGATCCGCAAGCAGACCGACACACCGGTGCAGCGTTTTCCGATGCTGTACAGCCCTGTTCCCGGCGACGCCGCTGCCAACGCGGCCGCGCTCGAGGCGGCGGTGGACGGGTTGTGCGACGAGGTGGAGGCATTCGCCCGGGAGCGCGGCGGCATCGCGATCCTCACGGACCGGCACGTCGCCACGGACCGCGCGGCCCTGCCGATGATCATCGCGATCTCGGCCGTCAATCAGCGGCTGATCGAGGCGGGTCTGCGCCTGCGGGTGTCGGTGGTGGCCGAGAGCGGGCAGATTTCGTCCTCGCACCACGTCGCCGCTGCCCTGGGGTTCGGCGCCGCCGCGATCTACCCCCTCGCCGTCCGGTTGCGGGCCGAGGAGAAGTTCGCGGACAACGCGGACGAGGCGTTCACCCGCTTCGCCAAGGCGGCCGAGAAGTCGTTGATGAAGACGATGGGCCGGGTGGGTCTGTGCACCGCCGAAAGCTACATCGGCGGTGAGTTCTTCGAACCCAACTACCTCGACACCGACGACCCGGTCCTGCGCCGCTTCTTCGCGAACGTCAAGACGCCCGTGGGCGGCGTGGGATTCGCCGTGATCGCCCAGGCCGTCGCCGACTGGCACGCAAAGGCTGCGACCGTCACCGGGGAAAAGGACGTCCCCCTGCTCGGCCTCTTCAAGGAACGCGCAGAAGGTGCCGGGCACTCGTACGGCACGGCTGCCGTGCGCGGTTTCGTCGACCTCACCGAGGAACCGATCGCCTTCGACACCGCCGGCACCCAGGACCACACCGAGTCCCTCCGCCTGCTTCCCTTGAACCGGCTCGAGGACGCGTTCGGTCTCGACGACGACGCCTACCGCAACGCCGGCTTCCAAAAGCTCACCCCCGAGGCGATCGACGGGTTCGAAATCACACCCGGCTACCGGGCATTCATCCGGACCATGGCCGAGGAGCGCACCCGTCGCCCCGCCGCACTGCGGGACGTTCTCGACCTGCCCGCCGACGTCACATTCCTCACCACCGCGCAGGAGTTCCGCCGGCAAATGGGCCGGTTCTCCCGTAAGGGCAACAACAGCTTCGCGGTCCGTGGGCTCGCCTCCGAGCAGGTCGGGGACGACGAGTTCCGCCTGCGGCTCACCGGCCCGCACGCCGGCGACCCCACCGTGCTTGCCGCACTGGGCGAGTCACTGGTCCTGCGGTTCGGCGACCACCTGTGCGAGCACCGGATCGACGGTGACGCCCTGGTGGTACGGGCGTCCGGAGAGGCACTGCGATGCCTGGCCCTGCTGCGCCCCGCACCGCCCAGCATCCCGCTCGCCACGGTCCAGAAGGCCAGTGAGATCACGCCGTTCCTCACCTCCGGGGCCATGAGCCACGGCGCGCTGAACTCCAATGCGCACGAGGCTGTCGCGCACGGCACCAACATGGTCGGCGGAATGTCGAACAGCGGTGAGGGCGGCGAGCACATCTCCCGCTACGGCACCATCCGCGGTTCGCGGATCAAGCAGTTCGCTTCGGGCCGATTCGGTGTGTGGGCCGGCTACCTGGCCGATCCCATGCTCGAAGAGCTGGAGATCAAGATCGCGCAGGGCGCCAAGCCCGGTGAGGGCGGGCAGCTGCCCGCCCCCAAGGTGACCGTCGAGATCGCGGCCGCGCGCGGCGGCACCCCCGGCGTCGAACTGGTCTCCCCGCCCCCGCACCACGACACCTACTCGATCGAGGATCTGGCTCAGCTGATCCACGACTGCAAGGCCGCACGGGTCCGCGTGATCGTCAAGCTGGTGTCGTCGGAGGGCATCGGGACCATTGCGGTCGGTGTCGCGAAGGCGGGCGCAGATGTCATCAACGTCGCCGGCAACACCGGCGGCACCGGCGCCGCTGCGGTCACCAGCCTCAAGTACGCGGGGCGTTCCGCCGAGATCGGCGTGGCCGAGGTTCACCAGGCGCTGTGCGCCAACGGCTTACGGCAGAAGGTGCTGCTCCGGTGTTCCGGCGCGCACCAGACGGCGAGTGACGTGGTGAAGTCTGCGCTTCTCGGGGCCGACAGCTTCGAGTTCGGGACCACCGCGCTGATGATGCTCAAGTGCGTCATGGCCAAGAACTGCAACGTCAAGTGCCCCGCCGGCCTCACCACCAACCCGGAACTGTTCGACGGTGACCCGCGGGCGATGGCGCAGTACCTGCTCAACATCGCCCACGAGACGCGGGAGGTGCTCGCCGAACTGGGCATGACCTCGCTGCGAGAGGCTCGCGGCCGGTCCGACCTGCTGCACCTGCTCGATCACCCCTCGAGCGTCGGCCAGCTCGACCTGCGGGCGATGCTCGCTGCAGTCGACGAGGTCACGATCGGTGATCCGGTATACCTCGAGAAGGACTACACGCTCGACGACGGCTGGCTCGTCCAGTTGCGGGCGGCGCTGGTCGAGCAGGGCGAGCGCACCGTCGACCTCGGTGACGGTGTACGCCTGAGCAACCGCAACAAGAGCGTCGGCGCACAGTTGGCCGTCGACATCGAGCGCATGCTCAATCACGAACTGACCGAACAGGATCTGCCGGCGGTACTGCGTGACGAGCGCGGTCGCGGCTACCTGCGCGAGGGCAGTGTCCGGATCGCCACCTCCGGGTCCGCCGGCCTGTCGTACGGTGCGTTCTGCAACGACGGAATGTCTCTGGTCCACACCGGCACCGCCAACGACGGTGTCGGCAAGGGGGCGTGTGGCGGCAGCATCGTCGTCCGCTCCCCCGGCGGCGGGTCGACCGCAGCCGGCGGCAACGTGCTGATCGGCAACTTCGCGTTGTTCGGGGCCACCGGCGGACGCCTGTTCGTCGAGGGTCAGGCCGGTGACCGCTTCGCCGTCCGCAACTCGGGCGCCACCGCAGTGGTGGAGGGCGTCGGCGACTTCGCCTGCGAGTACATGACCAACGGCGCGGTGCTCAACCTCGGCGGGTTCGGCAAGGGTGTCGGCAACGGCATGAGCGGTGGGTTCGTCTACCAGTACGACCCCGAGGGCAAGCTCGCCGGCAAGGCCAGTGCCGATTCCATCCTGCTCGGTGCGATCACCGGTGACGACGAGCACGCGGCACTGCACCACCATGCTGTGCACCTGCTGCTCGGCTGGCACCTCGAGGCCACCGGGTCCGCGAAGGCGGCCTGGCTTCTCGAGAACTGGGAGACCGAACAGCACAACTTCGTGTACGGCATGCCGCGTGCACTGCTGCAGTACCAGGACAGCGACGAGATCCTGAAAGCCAAGTCGCGCAAGGACTTGGCCGACGAACTCGCGGCCGCGCTGGTGGCCCACCAGGTGCGCAAGTTCAAGCTGGACTACCGCGACGGACGCGCAGTTCTGGGCGGCGCCGTTCCCGGCTACGGCGAGGCCGACACCGAAGCCATGTTCGCGCTGCTCAACAACTACACGGTGCTCAATGCCGCGCAGGAAATGGCGCTGTCGAAGTTGCCGGGCGCCACCGACCCGTCCGATCCGGCGGTCGACAAGGCCGTGCGCAATCTGCTGCTCACCGAGGACTTCTTCCTGATGCAGCGACTGCAGCGGTACGCCCGCGAAGCCCTGAAGGACTACAGCGACGAGGACCTGGCGGTGATGGTGGCGGCCAAGCGCCTCGCCGACTACAAGGACGCCCTGCGCAAACGCAACGTCCGGTCCATCGACGCGCCCGGCACGTACGGCTGGATCCTGCACCAGGATGCGAAGAACGTCGACAAGATCGGCCGGCTGCCCGGCTTCGAGGAACTGTTCGCTCAGCACGCTCTGCCCGACCTGATCCCCACGAAGGACGCTGTTCCCTCATGAAAATGCCGTACATCCCTCAGGACGCGCCGTTCAGCGACGATCAGCGCGTGTGGCTCACCGGCTTCCTGGCCGGAATGAGTTCGCGTCTCGCGGTCGGCAGCAGCTCCGCCGCACCCGCCGCCTCCGGTGGGCAACTCCCCGCTGTCCACGTGCTGTACGGCAGCCAGACCGGCAATGCCGAGGGCGTCGCGGAAGATGCTGCCGCCGCGGCACGTTCGCACGGCTTCGCCCCGGTGGTCAGTGCGCTCGACGACGTCGAGGTCGACGCCCTGGCGTCGATGCAGCGTGTTCTCGTCGTCACCTCCACCTACGGTGAGGGCGAGATGCCCGACAACGCGGAACTGTTCTGGCAGGCACTGTCTGCCGAGACCGCGCCCCGTCTCGAGGCCACGGACTTCGCGGTGCTCGCACTCGGTGACACCGGTTACGACGGGTACTGCCAGGCCGGCAAGATGATCGACACCCGGCTCGAGCAGCTCGGCGCCCGCCGCGTCACTCCGCGCGTCGACTGCGACGTCGACTACGAGGACGCCGCTGCCGCATGGGTGGCGGAAACGTTGCCGTTGTTGGCGGCAGTCGAGGGCATTCGCGGGGAGTCGCCGGTGGCCGATGTCGCGACACCGGACGCGAAGCCCGCGCGTAAGCGTTCGCAGTGGAATCGCAAGAACCCCTATGTGTCCACGCTGGCCGTCAATCGGAGACTGTCGGGTGACGCCTCCGCGAAGGAGATCCGGCACTACGAGTTCGCGCTCGCCGACAGCGGTCTCGAGTACGAGGCCGGCGACGCCCTGGGTGTGATGCCGGTCAACGATCCGCAGCTCGTGGACGCTTTGGTGTCACGGCTCGGCATTCCTGCCGACGCCGCCGTCACCGGCAAGGAACGCCCGTTCAGCGATCTGCTGATGCATAGCTACGAAATCTCCACGCCGTCGCACGAGTTCCTCGACGAGATCGAGAAGCGGGCCGGAAACGACGAACTGACTCACGTTCTCCGGCACGGCGACAAGGAGGCACTCGACGCGTGGCTGTGGGGTAAGGACGTCCTTGATCTGCTCCTCCTCGCTCCCGCGCTGTCGATGACCGCCGACGAGTTCGTGGGCGTGCTCAAGCCGTTGCAGCACCGCGCGTACTCCATCTCGTCGAGTCCCCTCGCCGACCCGGGCAGCGTGCACCTCACCGTGGCCAGCGTCCGGCACACCTCCGCGGGGCGCGACCGCGGCGGTGTGTGCTCGACCTACCTGGCCGACCGCGTCGCCGAGGGCGGTACCGGTGGAATCTTCGTGTCGAAGAACAAGTCGTTCCGCGTGCCCGCTGACGACCACGCGCCGATGATCATGGTCGGCCCCGGAACCGGGATCGCACCGTTCCGCGCGTTTCTGCAGGAACGCCGGGCGCGGGGCGCGGCGGGACGCAACTGGCTGTTCTTCGGTGACCAGCACCGCGCGTCCGACTACATCTACGAGGACGAGATCGGGGCCATGAGCGACAGCGGTCTCCTCACCCGCCTGGACCTGGCCTTCTCCCGCGACCAGGCCGAGAAGGTGTATGTCCAGAACCGGATGCTCGAAAACGGCAAGGAGCTCTTCGCCTGGCTCGAGGACGGCGGCCACTTCTACGTGTGTGGCGACGCCACCCGCATGGCGAAGGACGTCGACCGCGCGCTGCACCAGGTGATCGCCACCCACGGCGGTCTCTCGGCCGAGGACGCGTCGGAGTACGTCAACAAGCTCAAGAAAGACAAGCGCTACCTACGCGACGTGTACTGAGCACGGCCGCACCGACTTACGAGGAGAAGCAAGAACCATGGCAGTGGTGATTCTGTACGGTAGCGAGGGCGGTACCGCCGAACTGGTTGCCGATCATCTCGCCGACGTGCTCGGCGCCTACGACGACACGTCCCTGTACGACATGATGGAGTACGACGCCGGCGATCTCGACCCGGAGAACTTCCACGTCATCGTGTGCTCCACCTACGGTGAGGGTGAATTGCCCACCGGCGCTGAACCTTTCTTCGAAGGACTCGACGAGGACGAACCGGACCTGAACGGATTGCGCTTCGCGCTCTTCGGCCTCGGTGACAAGGTCTACGAAGACACCTACAACCGGGGCGGCGAAATCCTCGCCGAAAAGCTCGTCTCGCTCGGCGCCGTCCAGGTGGGCGAACACGGCCGGCACGACGGCTCGAGCAGCATCCGCCCCAAGGACCAGGCCGAGGAATGGGCCAAGATCATCGGCGAGGAATTTCTGGGATAGCCGCCTCACGCCGGGAGTCGGGACTGGATGCTGCGCACCCACTCTCGGCTTCCGGTGAGGTAGCGGTCCCGCGCCGACGCGAACAGGCGAACACTGTCGGAGCCGGGCCAGTCGTCGGGCAACATTTCGGCAGGCAGTCCCGGGTCGATGTATGGGATGATCCGCCATTCGTCAAGCAGCGGAACGAACCGAACGAAGGCCTCGCGCGGTGAAACCTGCTCTGTCGTCGACAGAGCGGCGCGGTGATGGGTCAGGAAGTCCCGGTGGCGAGCAGCGATGCCGTCGAGATCCCACCACCTCGCTGCCGCATCCGCTGTCGAGTCGGGCACGAACATCGACGTCGACACAAAGGTGGTCACATACGCGGACAGGCCCAGCGCGTTGACGATGTCCCCCACCTCCTCCGCGAGATATTCGGGGGCAACCCACAGACCCGGTGACACCGTTCCGCACCCGATCCACCCGAGCCGCCTGCGCAACTGGTGTCGCGCGGCCCGTTGCGTTTCGGGAATGGTGAACGAGATCAGACGCCAGGGGTCGCCTTCCGCCATCTGACGGAAGCCGAAGATGCGCGGATCGCCGCGGCTGAACATCGCCTCCGCCTGCTCGGTCACCTCGTACCCGTTCCGCCCGTCGCAGACGCGGGCCCGCAGCACCCCCTTCTTCTTCAAGCGGGTCACCGCGATGCGCGTCGATTCGGACGGGATGCCCACGGCCTGCATCAATCCGACGAAGTCCGCGATCGCCACCCACCCGCCGAGGTCGCGCACGTACGCGCCGAGGACGGTTCGGATCAGCGACGTCGCGCTGCCGGGTCGCGAATCGAAGTCGTCGAGGATCGCGCTTGCCGGTTCAGGCGGTGAGTTCATCACGGATCGCCAGTGTTCCGGCGCACACCTCGGAGAAGCTCGTGCTCAGAGGGCTGAGGCCGAGACGCAACCCGTGGGGGGCACGAAAGTCGGGGATGACGCCCTTGCGCCACAGCTTCTCGATGACGGCCTCGAACTGCGGGTGATCGATGATGACGTGACCACCCCGCTCGGCAGGATCCTCCGGCGATCCGATCTCCACGCCCAGCGGAAACAGCAACGTTCGCACGAGTTCGAGCGCGTACTCCGTCAGTGCCACCGACTTGGCCCGGATGGCCGCCATTCCGACCTCGTCGATCAGCGCGAGAGTGTCCTGCATCGCGAGCATGCCGAGGACCGACGGCGTTCCGCTGATCACCCGACGGATACCGGGAGCCGGTTCGTAGCCCTGGGCCATCGCGAACGGGTTGTCGCGACCCATCCAACCCCAGATCGGCTGCACGAATTTCCCCTGGTGCTCGGCTCGGACATACGCGAACGCGGGTGACCCGGGCCCGCCGTTGAGGTACTTGTAGCTACACCCGACCGCCAGATCCACACCCCAGCTGTCGAGCTCGAGTGGAACCGACCCCACCGAGTGACACAGGTCGAGCAGCAGTAGTGCGCCCGCCTCATGAGTCACGCGCGCGGCCCCGGCGGCGTCCACCAGGTAACCCGAGCGGTATGCGACATGACTGAGAACGACGAGCGCCGTGTGTTCCGACACGACGGATTCCAGGTCGTCGACGCTGACGCCACCGCGCCGATCCGACTCGATCCATCGCAACGTGAGCCCGAGTTCTCCGGCAATGGACTCCAGCACGTACCGGTCCGTCGGGAAGTTGTCGCGGTCCACGACGATCTCGGTGCGCCCCGGCCGCAACGCGAGGGCGCCGCGGGCAAGCTTGTACAGCAGGACCGTCGTCGAATCACCGATGGTCGTCTGCCCCCGGGCCGCTCCGAGCGCAACCCGCGCGAGGGTGTCGCCGATGGTGATCGGGAGTTCGAACCACTCCTCGTCCCAGCCGCGAATCAGCCGGCCACCCCACGCCCCGGTGACGAAGGAGTTGATCCGCTCGGCACTCGCTCGGGTGGGCCGTCCGAGCGAGTTGCCGTCGAGGTACGCCACCACCGCAGGATCATCGGCGCCGATGAACAGGTCACGGTAGGAACGCAGCGGGTCCGCGGCGTCGAGGTGCTCGGCGCGGGCGGTCAGCACTTCGGTGGACGTGGTCATCATCGTCCGATCTCGGTGCGCACGGCCAGCAGTTCCGGGAAGAATGTCAGCTCCAGTGCCTTCTGCAGAAATCCCACTCCGCTCGATCCTCCGGTCCCGGATTTCATACCGATGGTGCGCAGCACCGTGCGCATGTGCCGAAAGCGCCACAGTTGGAAGTTCTCCTCGAGATCGACGAACTCCTCGAACGCCTCATAAACGGCCCAGTGGTCGTCGTGGTTCTCGTAGACGAACTTGATCAGGGGCATCAAGTCCTCGTTGAGCGTGTAGGCGGCCGTCACATCGCGGTTCAGCGCCGATGCCGGCACGTCGTACCCGAGCCGCGACAGGCACTGCCAGAACGCGTCGTAGAGGCTGGGCTCGGCGAGGAGCCGCCCCAGCAGATCGTGGGCGGCAGGATCCGCTTCGAACACCTGCAGCATTCCCGCGTTCTTGTTGCCGAGCACGAACTCGACGGCGCGGTACTGGTACGACTGGAACCCGGACGAATTGCCGAGGAACTGGCGGAACTCGGAGTACTCCGTGGGAGTCAGCGTGGCGAGGACCGACCACTGTTCGGTCAGCGTCTTCTGGATGTGCTTCACGCGCGCCACACACTTGAGCGCCTTACCGATGTCGTCGTCGTCGAAAGAGGCACGCGCCGCGAGGGTTTCGTGGAGGACGAGCTTCAACCAGAGTTCGGTGGTCTGGTGCTGGATGATGAACAGCAGTTCGTCGTGGTGCTCCGGGCGGCTCACCGGCTTCTGGGCGCTCAACAGGGTGTCGAGGTCCAGGTACGAGCCATAGCTCATGCGCTCGCTGAAGTCGGTGACGATGTCTTTCTCGATGGCTCTGGTGTTGGCCTGCACGCCCATGACTGTCCTCACTGCTGGTGTTCGAGTACCGGGCCCTCGCCCTTCATATTACATAATCGTGGCGAACGTTAGGCAGATGTCATTATCGGAAAGTACGGTGGATCCGTGAATGCACCCAGTCGCCGAGTCGATGTCGTCTTCGCCCCCGGGGTCGTGGCACACCGCGGAACCGCGGAAGAGCTCCTGCACCGGGCACTGAGTGCGCGCGGGCTGACCGGCGAATTGACGTTCACCCGAGACGGCACCGCGCTGGACCGGGCCATGCTTTCGGCGGCGAGGCGAGGCGAGTTCATCGTCGTACCCGGAACCGGGAAATCCTTCACACCCCCGAAAGGCGGCGTGACTCGCATCGACTTCGGTGACTGCGACGCCGATCGCTCGGCGGGCGTCCGCACCCACATACGCGGCAGAGGACTCGACGGCCTGCGGTACGCCGTCGACAGCTGGTACCACCACCGCTTCCATCCCGGGACGATGATCCGGTACGGAAGCCACCCGGATCAGCGCGCCGAACTCCGAATCCCGGACGGGAACGGCCCCTTCCCCGCCGTCGCACTCATCCACGGCGGGTTCTGGCGCACACTGTGGGAGTTCGACCTGATGGATGCCCTCGCGGTCGATCTGACCGCCCGCGGGTATGTCACGTGGAACGTCGAGTATCGACGGAACACCGCACATCGCTGGGCGGACATGTCGTCCGATGTCGCCGCCGCCGTTGCGGCCGTAGCGACTCTCCCGGGTGTGGACCCCAGCCGCCTCGTCGCGCTCGGCCACTCGGCGGGCGCTCAGCTCGCGCTTCGGGCCGCCGCCGATGCGCCAGCGGTTCCTCTCGCGCTCGCCGTCAGCCTCGCCGGTGTGCTCAACCTGCGACTTGCCGACGATCGCCACCTCGGCGAAGGTGCCGTCGCGATGGCCGTCGGCAATCACTGGTCCGAGGACCGCGAGATGTACGAGGCGTCGTCGCCGATCGACCGACTCCCCCTCGGCATCCCGCAGTTGGTCGCCTGCGCCCTGCAGGACGAACCGGACATGCTGGAAATGAGCAGGGAGTACTCCGCGGCCGCCGCGGCGACCACCGATGACGTCGCCCTGATCGAGGGTCCGGGCGATCACTTCGCCGTCATCGATCCGACAAGCCGGATCTGGCACACCATCGCCGAGGCAATCGAAGCACGGATGCTCCCCGGCGCGTAGAAGCCCGCGCATACACACGCACCTGTTCTGCGCTCACGCACCCGTTTTCGGGCCCTGGAACGGGTGCGTCTGACGAAAAGAAGTGCGCGAGTCACTCGGCACGAATGTCATTCACTCGACCGACAACGAACCTCCCTGACCTACACCGGTTTTCGCGCTCCGCTATGCCGTGGCTAACATCCGACAGTGCGGTTCGCCTATTCGGCCCCGCGTCCTGTCGCAGCCCACCCCTATGAACGAGGAAACACCATGAATGCACGACGTGCAGCTCTCACCATCTTCGGATCTGCGGCCATTGCCCTGGCAGCTACGCCGACCGCGCAGGCGTCCACGGTTTTCGACTTCCTGCCGCCGGAGATCGCCGCACTGATCCCGAGCGGTTCGGCCGACGCCGTGAACCCGCTTCTGCCGCCCGCACCCGCCGCCCCGGCAGCACCGGCACCCGCACCACCGGTGGCGCCGGCCCCGCAGGCCGCCCCCGCACCCCAGGTGGCTCCTGCACCGCCCGCTCCCGCGCCGAGGGCTGGGTACAAGAACTGCACCGAGGCTCGCAACGCCGGCGTGACGCCGATCTACCGCGGCCAGGACGGCTACGCACCGCACCTCGACCGGGACAACGACGGCATCGCCTGCGAGTAGTCGATCTCCGGCACCGCACCCACACACGCACCCCTTCTGTGCCCACGCACTCGTTTTCGGGCCCCGTAACGGGTGCGTCTACCGAGAAGGGGTGCGTCTGTGTCTCACAACGCCTCGCAGCCTCACAACGCCTCGCAGCCTCACAACGCCTCGCACGACGAACCGGTGTCGCCATTCCTCGTGCGGGGCAGTGCGCTCCGCACTATGTTCGGCGGTGACGGTTGAGGTTCTCGGCGAGGGGGCGGTCCGGCATGAGCAGGACGTATTTCGGAACTGTGGCGGTGGCAGTGGCCGCTGGTGTCGCACTCTCCTGCGGTGTGGGCGCTGCCTCCGCAGACACCCAGATCAACGGCTGCACGATCGTGGCCGACCCGACACCCGAGCATCGCACGACCTGCCCCGGCGCCGATCTGAGCAGGGCGAACCTCGCGGGCATGAATCTGAGTTTCGCCGACCTGTCGGGCGCAAACCTGACGTTCGCCAATCTCGCCGGCACAAACTTCACGGCAGCGAACCTGTCGTTCGCGAATCTGAGCGACGCCAACCTCACGGACACGAATTTCACGGACTCGCAGCGCAACGCCATGGTCTTGTACAGCACCGGCATCGACATATTCGGCCGAATCGTCGGTGACCTCGACATCATGACCGACCCGAATTGGTCCACCGACGCCCACGAGCGCGCGCTCGCCTCCGTCGTTCCGGTCACGCCTCCCGCTCCGTCCCCGTAGTCCCCATCCGCGACCTCACGACCGGGCTGCGCACTGCGTATCCCGGCAACTCGCATGCCCGGACCCCTTGACATTGGATACCTGCACTATCCACTATTGGATAGTATCGCTATCCAATCTCGGGAGGCATCCGATGTCGACGATCGAACCCGGCCGTTCCACCCACCACTACGACGGTGAGCTGGTGATCTTCCTGATCGGGATGACCATCAACCGACCGTGGCGCCCGGATTTGTGGCTGCCCGCCTTCCTCGCCATGCCGAGAATGTTGCGTGAACTGTCGCAGGACCCCGACTCGGGTTTGCTGGGTTACCGCCTGGCGATCGAGGGGCGCGGACCCACGTTGATCCAGTACTGGAGTTCGGCCGACAAGCTGTACGCCTACGCGAGCAACTCCGACGCCCGACACCGGCCTGCCTGGGCTGCCTTCAATCGACGGGCCCGCCGGGCGCCGGGAGCAGTGGGGGTGTGGCACGAAACCTATTCGGTCGATCGCGCGGAGTCGATCTATGTCGGCGCTCCGGCGCTCGGGCTGGCGCGGTTCACCGCACGCGTTCCCGTCACACCGGCAGGCAATCGGGCCCGCAATCGACTGGCCCAGACCACACCGACCGCCAGCACCGACCGTTGAGACACGATCACGATCTCCTCCCGGCGGGGCCGGTCTACCGGAAGGTCCGCCGCAGCCCACTCGCCCGCAGTACCCGGCGTTGCACTCCCGCCCGCATCGCCTCCTCCGTCCCGATGATCCGTACGTGCCGACGGGCCCGCGTGATCGCCGTATACAGCAGTTCGCGGGTCAGCAGCGAGGACTCCGCTCCCGGTAGCACCACGGACACCGTGTCGTACTGACTGCCCTGACTGCGGTGAATCGTCATGGCGTAGACGGTCTGCACCGCCGACAGGTGCGTGGGATGCAGTAGAAACGGTTCGTTGCCGCGCGCGAAGGCGGCAACGAGTTCGTCGTCGGCGCGTCGCACGATCACCCCGGTGTCACCGTTGTAGATGCGCGTCTCGTGATCGTTGGCCGTGACCAGAAGCGGCTGACCGGGATACCAGCGCTCCGGGTCCAGCCGCTGCCCTGAAGCCTCACCGATCCACTCCATGGCCTGGCGCGCCCACCATGCGACACCGTACGGACCCTCCCGGTGCGCACACAGCAGGCGATGCGCCTCCGAAAGCTGCAGTGCCGCCGAGGCATCGCCGCCCGACGCGGCCTCGGTGACACCCGCTGCAGTGTCGACCACGTCCTTCCGCAGCGCCCCGAGATCATCGACGTCGTGGAACGACACCTCGGGGGCTTCGCTGCGCAGCAACTCCATCACGCGGTCCTCGTCCGCGTCTCGCACCGCGACAGCGAGTTGGGCGATGCCACCGCCGAAACGGCGGCCCCGGCTGAGCCGCACGACTCCCCCGCGCAGCCGATCCCGTTCCGCCGCACTCAGCGCGGCCTCGTCCGGGTCGTCCGCCGCATCCAGGTCCTTCCCGACCAGACGTGCGAGTAGCGGATTCTCCTTCCCCGACATGGGTCGAGCCACCAGGTCGGCCAGCACCGCGCCCGCGTCGACGGACGTCAACTGGTCCGGGTCGCCGACGAGCACGAGTTGTGTGTCGGGACGCAGCGCCTCGAGGAGCCGGCACATCATGGTCAACGACACCATCGAGGTCTCGTCCACCACGATCACGTCGTAGGGCACATGATTGTCGGCGTTGTAGCGGAACCGGCTGCCCCGTCCGCGTTGCCAGCCCAGCATGCGGTGCAGCGTCATCGCTGTCAGATCCGGTGGCAAGCCCAGCTCGCCGGCCTGATCACGCACCGATTCCTGCAACCGCGCCGCCGCCTTGCCCGTGGGTGCGGCGAGGGCGATGCGTCGTGGTCGGTCGGTCTGCATCGACAGCAGGGCCAGCACGCGGGCCACGGTGTGCGTTTTTCCGGTACCCGGTCCTCCCACGATCACCGAGGTCCAGTGGGTCGCGGCGACAGCGGCCGCGATCCGTTGCCGATCCGGCGGGGCCGAGGAGCCGGCCGGATCGTTCTGATCGCGGAACAGAGTGGTCAACCCGCGGCGTAGTGACGCCTCGTCGACGACGGGGTGCCCGGAAGCACGCTGGTCGAGGACGCGGCGGATCGTCTCCTCCTGCCGGAAATACCGGTCGAGGTAGAGCAATTCGCCTTCAGCGGTGTCCACCAGCCGCAGCGGTCGCAGCGGTCCGGCCGGTCCACCGACGACGAGCGGACTGCGGCGCAGCGCCTCGATGACCGTGGAGTCGTCCGGCCACGGCAGATAGTCCAGGTCGACCTCGGACTCCTCGTCGACCGTCACCTCCCGGAGCCGAGTCAGATCGAGGCACACCGAGCCGGCCCGCACTGCCCGGACCGCGAGGGCGGTGGCCAGGTAGACGTCCGGCGACGTCTCCCCGGCGAGAGCGGACAACCGCAGCGCCACATGGACATCCGCAGCCGCGAGCACTCCTGCCTCGTTGAAGATTCGCAGCACACCCTTGCCGCGCTGGGCTACCCGGACGTCGGTCATGGCGTCGCCTCGATCCCGGACAACAGGTCGGACAGTTCGGTCACCAGCGCGGCCGGGGGCGTCCAGTCGAAGACCCCACATCCCGGCGGCGTATCGGGCCCGACCATTCCGCGGACGAACAGATACTGCACGCCGGCGAGATGCAGGGCTGGGTCGTAGCCAGGCTGCCGCCACCGCAAATAGCGATGCAGTGCAACAGAATACAATAGCGCCTGAAGCGGATAATGCGACCGGATCATCTCCGTGGCCATCCGCTCCCGCGTGTAATGGGCGGTGGTCAACTCACCCTGCGCCAGTCGATTCGTCTTGTAGTCGACGACGACGTAACGAGGGCCGGGCAGCCGTATCACGGCATCGATACTGCCGGTGAGGTATCCACGCAACGGCGTGGGTTCCAGAGTGGTCACGGCCTCCGCGTACGGCCGCAACGGATCGTCGGCGGCAAGGTGGGTGCGCAACAGTCTGCCGACGCCGTCGAGCATCACCGTGAGCGAGGGTGTGTCTCCGCCGGCGAGGGGAAGCTCGAATTCGAGTTCCGCGAGCAGGTCTGCGGGCGCAACCTCCGCGAGCGTCCGTGTCGCCGCGGACCCAAGGGGTGTGTGCAGTACGGGCAGCAGGGCGGCAGCGAGCCGCGCCGGATCGATCTCCGACATGGTCGAGGCGATCACCTCGGTGCAGCAGCGCACGAGTTCGGCTTCGAGGTCGGCGGCGGTGGTGTCGACGATTTCGAACACGGCGTGGACGAGGGTTCCGAACGTCGCGCCGCCGGGAAGGTCGTTCATCGTCGAGGCGATACCGGTGCCCCCGTCTTCCGGCGCGTGCAGCGGCGGCTCGTCTGGTTCGTCCGCTTTGACATCGACCTCAGCCTCACTGCCCACTGCCGGGCTTTCGTGCGCGGACGCGGTCAACGCCGAGTACGAGGTTCGCCGCCACCGAGTGTCGAGAAGACGCTGGAACCGGGCGGCCTCGAGGTCACCACCCGTCTCTTTGGGCGGTGACCACTGCGCGGGTGGCACCGCTTCGGAGCCGACGGGCTCGACGTGCACGGTGTCGGGGCCGCCGGCACCCCACGCCGACAATCGATCGGCGACGACCGGGTCTTCCGAAACGTTCGCTTTCTGTGGCACGTCGCGCTGTCCCGGCGCGCGGCCGAGGATCATCCGGTGCAGCGGCGCACCCGCCGTCGAGAACGCGGGCGCCCACCACAGCACGAGTCCGCACATCGCCCGGGTGAGCGCAACATACAGCAGGCGAAGCTCCTCGCCCGCTTCTTCCGCGTCGTGCCGGCTCTTACGTTCCGCATAGCCCGGACTGTTCGGGCCTCCGACATCGAGGATGCGCCGCCCGTTCTCGTCGTGCAGCAGCAGCTTGCTCGGTTTCGGATTCTTTGCAGCATCCCACGCGTAGGGCAGGTAGACGAGGGGGAACTCGAGACCCTTGCTGGCGTGGACGGTGGCGATCTGCACTGCCGCGGCGTCGCTGTCGAGACGCCGGCTGCGGTCGACGCCGCCGGTCGACGGATCCTTCATCCGTTCGGTGAGCCACCGGGTGATGGCGGTGAGTCCGAGAGACTGCTCCACGGCGGCGCCGTTGAGTAACTGCGCCACGTGGCGGAGATCGGTGAGGGCGCGCTCACCGGCGGAGACGGCGAGTAGCCGCGCCTCGAGCTGCCCGATCGCCGCCAGACGTTCGAAGAGGGCCGCGAAACCTGACAGCGCGAACACCGAGGCGAGTTCACGCAGCAACCCACCGACTTCGGCAACGATGTCGTCACCGCGGGCATCGAGTTCCTCCGCGGTGTGTCCGAGCAACGGTGTGAGTGCGGCGAGCCGGACGCGATCGGAACGGTGCGGTTGCTCGAGTGCCTGCAGAACCCACAGCCAGTGCTGCGCAGCAGGTGTGGTGAACACACTGGCTCCGCCTGCGAGGACCGACGGGACCCCGGCGCGGTCGAGGGCATCGTGCACCAGCGTGATCTGCGCGTTGGTCCGCACCAGTACGGCGATGTCGCCCGGCTGAACCGCCCGGGACACGCCGCCGATGTCGAGTGTGACACCGCCGTCGAGGGTGCGGACGATGTCTGCTGCGAGGTCGGCGGCCACCCGGTTGCGCAGCGGACCGACGGCGGGGTAGCCCGATTTGTTGATCGCACCCGCGCCGGTGCGAGGCAGGTAACGCAGACGCAGCGGTGCCGCCCCGGTGAGCCGCGACTTCGGCCGAGCGCCGTCCACCCGGTGCACGACGATGTCGGGATGGCCGAGGGCCGCTCCCCCGTGGAGGTACTCCAGTGCGTCGAGCAGTTCCTGATCGCTGCGCCAGTTGGTGACCAGTTCTTCGTGACTGTCGGCCGACTGGACTGCGTCGAGGTAGCTGAGTACCTCGGCCCCCCGGAATGCGTAGATCGCCTGCTTCGGATCACCGACGAGCACCAACGTTCCCGCGCGGCGCCGAGAAGCCTGACCGCCCCGGTGGAAGGTTCTACCCAGGATGTCCCATTGCAGGGGATCGGTGTCCTGAAACTCGTCGACGAGGACGACGTCGTACCGGTCCTGCACTCGCCGGCAGGCGGCCGCACCGTGTTCGGGATGGGTGAGTACGCGATGGAGGAGAGCCGGCAGATCGTCGAAGTCACGCAGTCCCACAGCGCGTTTGCGACATTCCACCTCGGCGCGTACCGCCTCGGCGAACGCAACCCGTTCACCTGCGGGGATGCCGCGCGCGTCTTCCGGTGCGAGCACGGCCTGGGGATCGAAGATGGCGGCCCGTGCGGCGGCGGTGGCTTCCGCCGGGGTGAACGGTGCGGACTCGGCACGGCTGTAGGCGCTGAGGTAGAGGTCGTCGATCACCTCGGTGACGAGGTCGTCGGCGGCCTCGACGAGCACCGCGTCGGGGTCCCGTTCACCGGCGATGCCGAGGCCGTCGAGCATGCGCTGGCAGAAGCTGTGGGTGGTGACGATGGTCGCCGCATCGAAGTCGGACAGAGCCTGGAGAAGTCGTCGACGTCGCAGTGCCACCTCCTCGGGGTCGGCGTCGGCCAGGTGCCGGATGACCTGATCCTCGCCGCGGAGGGCTTGCCTAGGATCGGCCAATTCGGTTGCCGCACTGCGGAAGCGTTCCCGGGTGCGCTCGCGCAGTTCCTGGGTTGCCGCGCGGCTGAAGGTGACCAGCAGGAGTCGCGAGAGGTCGATTCCACCTTCGGCGACGAAGCGGGCGGCGAGTCCGACGATCGCGTAGGTCTTCCCCGTCCCAGCGCTGGCCTCGAGCACGGTGGTGCCCGACGGCAACGGTCCGAGCAGATCGAACCCTCGGGTGTCGGTCATGGCTGCGCCAGCGTCTCGGCCGCCAGCAGCGGCGCCCACAGTCTCCGGGCGTAGTCGTCGAACACCACCGAATCACCGAGAGCGTTGATACTCGGCGAGGGTCCGTGAACATAAATGATGTGACGGTCTTTGGCATCCCCGAAGTCGCTGCTCCATTCCCGCCGCGCCGCCTCGATCGCATCCTCGACGCTGCTTCCGCCGTACCGCCGTTCCGCGTAGGCCGCCGAGGCACCGGTCGCGATCGGCAGCGGCGCATGCAACCCGAGGTCGCGGAGTTCGACGAGGCGATTGAGCTGCTCGAGGGCGTCGGGCGGAGCGGTCAACGTGGAACGCCACGCGGGTCTGCTGTACGCTCCGCGGCCCGTGGTGACGGCGGACCATGCGCCGCCCTTGCCCGACGCCGCGACTGCCAGCAGTTGCGCCCACGCGCCGAGGCGATGTTTCGGACCGAGCCGTGAATAGGTGGTGTTCGCGATCACCGAACCGTGGACCCCGCCGACGGTCCCGGTGAGACGCCGACCGGAGCCGAGGTCGACGTCCACATCCACGGTCTGCGCGCGACCCACATGGACGGGTGCGCTGACGGCGACGAGCGCCTCGACACCGTGTTCGATGGCCCCGAGCACCGACTCCCCCAGCTTGAACGGCGGCAGTGTGCCGCGGCGCCACTCGGCGGCGCGGAAATCGGCCGGCTCGGTTCCGGCGAGCCGCGCGACGAGCATCCGTTGTCCGAGATCCCACCGCGCGAGGGGGTCGGGCGCGATATCGAGTGCGTCGGCGATGTCCTCAGCCACCTCGGGAATGCGCAGACCCAGCCGTTGCCGGAGGAACGCCTGCGTGGGATGTACGAGGAAGGCGATGAGGTCTGCCAGGTCGACGTCTTCGGGCGGCGGCGCGGGCAGCGGGTCCGGAAGGAAAGCCGGATTCGGCACGGAGGGAGACCGAGCCGCCCGAGCCCCGGCAAGGGCCACGCGATCGAAGCTGAACGGATGCTCGGGCTCGAAGTTGCGCGCATCGAACGGCTGCAGGGGGTGACGGGTGATCACCTGGCTCAACGCGTCGCCGCCGAGCGTGACGGCCACCGTGTCGAGTAACTCGGACAACGGGATCGCCGGCGGCCGCACCATACCGGTGACCGGGTCGGCGCCCGTGTAGAAGAGCAGCAGTTTCTCACCGGCGGACATCACCGCGTCGAGGAGGAGTTGCCGATCCTCGCTGCGCGGATCACGTTCGCCGAGTAGAGGATTGCGGGCGAGAGCGTTGTCGCCGTCCACGCCGGCCGAACGGGGAAAGACCTCGTCGTCGAGCCCGAGGAGAACGACGACACGGTGCGGGACGGACCGCATCGGCACCATCGTGCACACCGTCAGATCGCCGGTACGGAAGTTGGCCCGTGTGGGGCGTCCCGCCAGCCTGCCGGCGAGCATGGCGCGCACGTCCGACAGCCGCAGCACCATCTCTCCCCCGTGTTCCATCGCGGCGCCCAATTCGCGTCGCGCCTGCGCGGACTGCCAGGCGTCTGCCGCACCCACCTCCACGAGGAGGTCCAGAGCCCTGGCCAGCGCCCGCGACCACTCCGCCACCGATTGTGGCCCACCGAGTCCTCGCAGGGCGACGTCGAGGCGATCGACGAACTCGGCCAGCCTGCCGGTGAGGTCGATGTCGTTGCTGTCGACGTCATCGAGGGGCAGGGCCAGCGCGAGCCATTCGCTGTCCGACTCGTCGGCAGCGGCGCCCAGCAGAATCCGATCGAGTGCCGTCGTGAAGGTGTTCTGCGGGAAGTCGCCGAGGCCGTAGGCCGCGCGCTGACGTGGCCCGATCCCCCACCGCGCACCGGTGGTGGTAGCCCATTCCCGGATACGTTCGAGATCGTCGTCGTCGAAACGAAACTTCTTGCGCACCGGGACCGCAGCGGCGAGATCGAGTACCTGACTGGCGGTGACGCGGGAATCGGCCAGCCCCAGCAGCGTCGCGACCACCGCGAGCACCGGATTGGTCTGGTGCAGAGCACGATCGGCGAGACGTACCCGCAGCCGGTGTCCGGGATGACCGAGCACGTCCTGGCCGAATGCGGCACGAATCAGCGGTGCGTAGGACTCGACGTCGGGGCACATGACCACGACATCGCGCGGTTCGAGCGTGGGGTCGTCCTGGAACAGATGAAGGAGGCACTCACGCAGGACCTCGACCTGGCGGGCCGGCCCGTGACAGGCGTGCACCTGCACGGAGTCGTCGGGATCCATCCCGGCATGCACCGGTGTCCGATCCTCCCGGATGTCGGTTTGCAGGCGACCCAGTAGCGTCTGCGGACTCGGTGGCGCGTCGTGGTGGACGTCGTCGAGGTCGAGGCGCACAAGGCGCGCTTCGAGTTCGCGGACGTCACGGGCCAGGCTCGAGAGGAGCGGGTGACGGACGGCGAGCGCACTCTGGTCGTCGGCGCGGGCAGTCACCTCCTGCGTTGTCGTCAGGGTTGCCCACATGGCCGGACTCGGGTGCGGCAGCCACAGGTGTACGTCGCGTTGCGCGGCCAGTGCGGAAAGCACTGCAATCTGGTCGGTGGCGAGGCGGGTGGGCCCGAACAGCGAGAGGCGTTGCGGGAGATCTACGAGCCCGGGCTCGTCCCGCAGCCGGGAACAGGCGGAGTCGAGCCGTTCCGCGGGGCTCGGGGCGCCGACGCGTGTCCGTAGTCGACGCCACAGTTCGGCCTGCCACACGAGATCCTCGTCGAGCGGCCCACCGGTTCCATCGATGTCGTGGCCACCCGCCCAGCCGACGAGCATTGCCGGCCGCTGGGCGGCATAACTCCGGAACAGTTCCACCAGGTGCGACGCGGTGGCGTAACGGCGACCCGGCCGGTGATCGTTTCGATCTTGTGCCGACAGGCCGGACCCGAGGTGTTTCGAAAGGACAGCGCACCAGGGTTCGCCGAGGCAACCATCGACGACGTCGAGCAGCACCCACAGCAGTCGGGCGGGATTCCACGGATCATCCTCGGCGGACAGTCCGGTGGCCGCAGCCAGGGCGTCGTCCACCAGCCGTGTCGGGGACGGGAAGTCGATGTTCGCGGCCACACCGTCACCGTTGTCTGCTCGCGCGCCCAGCACCGCCGAGAGCCGTTGCGTCAGCCAGCGCTCCACACCCTTCGCGGGAACCGCGATCACCTCGCGCGCGAACGGGTCGGCAAGTGGAGTCGCAAGGACATCGCCCAGCGCGGCGGCGAGGGTGGTCGAACGCTCGGCACGATGCAGTACGAACACGTCACCACCCTCCTTCGCTCCCCACTCCGGTGTCGGGTCAGACTTACCACAGAGCACCGACTTACGTAGCGAAGCTCAGGCCGATATACGTTCCGGCGCACACAACGCTCGCCTGTGGGAGCCTGGTTCGAGAGGGGCCCGACGGCGCCGCGGCCCCGGAAAGGTTCGCGGATGCAGACGTTCGTGCCCGACTCCGGTTTCGTGCGCAGTGCGAGGCTGCTCGACGACCGGCGCCTCGGAAAGCAGCGCGTCGAGACCTTCCAGATCCTGCGGGCCCTCGTTTGGCCGTCGTACGGCTGGAAGAATCATCCCGCGACGGCGATGTGGCGAGGTTTCACCCCCGCCCTGGTCGCATATGGCGTCGCCATGTGCGGCGAGTGGGCCGCGCGAGGTCACACCGAGGCGCTCGCGCCGCAGCTCCTCGAGTACAGCGGTGGTCGCACCGACACCTTCGCCCACCTACGCGACCACGGATTGCTGCCCCCTTGGCTCGGCAGAGCCGACGTGCACGCCAGCCATCGACGGGTCCTCGCCGAGAAGGCGCCGGACGCGTATCCCCCGCAGTGGCGCGGTGACGGCGGGTACGTGTGGCCGACCCCGGTGTACCCGCGGTGGCCGCTCCGCAGCGCCGACCCGGCCGAGGTGCTGACGCCGGTGCAGGCCGAAACCCTCGTCGAGGGCGCGGACAACTGGGATGTGCTGCGGCTGCTGCACCGCGGGGAATCCGTGGCGACCGAGACCGCCACGCCCTCGACGATCGTGGCGGCCAGTCTGGTACGTCCCGGTCTGACCGCGGTGATTCTGGACGCCGACCCGGTTCCGGACGACGAGGAACCGACTCCGGCCGCAATACGGGAGGTGGCGAAAGCGCCGTCCCCGTCCATCGCCCGTCAGCCGTCCCCCGAAGACCGCGAGGCGATGGAAGCCGAGGCCGCAGACCCGCGCCGACTGCGGTTCTTCCGCCGGGGTCAGCCGATTCCCCAGCCCCACCGGTACGGACTGGTGATCACGGTGTCGGACACAACCCCGGCAGAGCTGCAAGGAGTACCCACTCTGGCGGTCAACGGCCGGGGCGAGCCTGGGTGAGGTGCGGCACCCATCCGTGTGTCGGCCACTTCTTCAGATTGACCTGTGCGGGCACGATCCGCTTGTTCACGAACTGCACCTCGAGGTCGGGGTCGACGTCACCGGTGAACTTCCACAACTGCGCGTCACCCGGCCGAGCGACTCCGGACCACGATTTCGCCCGGTAGGCGGCGCGAACAATGTTGTCGGCGAACACGATCACCGGGATGTTCTCGGTGTTGCGGACGGCGGCACCGGCCGCCCACGGTCCCCGGGCGCGCTCGTAGATCTCGTCCGGGGTCACTCCGCGCTCGGCGGCGCGCGGCACCTCGAGAAGCACGCAGGGTGTCGGCAGGTTGGGCACGGGCTCAGCCGCGTACTGCAACACCAGGTCGTCGACGGGTACGGCGCGGTGCTCGCCGGCACCAGCGGCGAGGTTGGTGAGTACGGACCCCTCCAGCAGACCCAGAGCCCCGATCAGCCCATCACTGATGGCTTCGGCGACGTCACCGGTTGCGTTCAGTCGGTGCGCCACGATGTAGTGCTCCACCTCGTGGCCGGAGTCGTAGATTTCCCGGATGCGGGCGATCGTGGCCGCTGTCACCTCGGGGGCGTCCTTCTCGGAGTCTTCGAGCGTCTTCCTGTGCTCGTCCACGGCCAACGCCTCCCACACGTAGCCGTAGACCCGGGTACCCCGACCCTTCCCGACGTAGAAGACCGACCGGTTCCGGGGGTCGAGGAGTGCGTAGACGTAGGACCCGAGCTCGTCGCCCACCCTTTTCGGGAACGGTTCCGGGGCGCGGCGGGTCTGATAGACCTCATGAAGGATCAGACGCAGCGCCGCCAGCTTCAGGGCAACCGGCACCCCACCGTCGATTCCGTCGAAGAGCGCGGTGGCCGCACCCTGCACCGAAGAATAGGTGTGCCCGATGTTCCGTTGCAGCGACTTCGTGACGTCGGAGAACTGAGCGAACCGTACGAGGGGGTCGGGGGATGCGTTGTCCAGGTCGTTGGACGCGAGAAAGGCCTGGACCTCGGCGGAGTCGAGCCAGCGAGAAGTGATGTCGATCGGGATCGTCCAGACGGTAGCCATGTTCCCACCGTAAGGGAAAAGCGCGGTGAACAATGCCGTCGGCGCTCTGCTGCCCGCGCGTCTCCGAAGCCCTGCGGCGACGACGAGATGCTCGGTGCGCGGAAATAGTGGCAAAACTCTGAGAAAACAGTTGCTTCGACGGCGAAGGGGCCGCCGAACCCCCACACTCGATAGTGAGACCGTCCCGCATCGAGAGCCCACAGCGAAGGGGTAAGCGAGTGTCGCTTCGAAGAATGACGGTGGCCGCAATGGCGATCGCCGCAGCGCTGACCATGTCCGCGTGCGGATCGGACGATCCCGCCCCGCCGAACAGAACCACCACGGCATCGGCAACGTCGACCGCCGAAACGTCGCCCCCACTCGAACTGCCCACAGCGGCGGAGCTCAACGAGTTGATGGAGCGGGGACTCGATCCTGCAACTCCCGTCGAGGAGAAGGTCGCGATGGTGGAAGGGTCCGAGCAGGATCCGAATCTGTTTGCTCAGGTAGCCGCGGCCGCGCAGCAGGCCGGAGCGCAGGTACAGGTTCTGGACCCCGTGATCGATAACGGTGACGGGAGCGCGAGCGCTCAGCTGCAGCTCACCATCAACGGACAGGTTCAGCAGAACAACCTTCCGGCAATTTTCGTACCGGGACCGAACGGGACGTGGCGCCTGTCGAAGGCGACGGCGTGCTCGATCGTGGCCATCGCACAGCTCACCTCACCGGCATGCCCTGCCTGATCGTGTGCGCTCACACCGCTTCCAGGACCTCCCCGATCTCCTGAACAGCTCTGTTGTGCTGATCGGCGATCAGGATGTGCCCGGCCGCGATGGTCAGCGCAACCGGCCATTCGATGATTTCGACGGCCGCGAGGAGCCCGATCGCGGCGAAGAACGCCAACTGTTCGGGACGTGGGACGGGTACACGTCCGAGTATCGGCAACTGGACAGTGAAGCCGGACGCCTCCCGCACCCGTGCGACGGCGTCCCGGTGTGCGTCGCGGCTCGGTGCTTCTTCGGCCCTCGGTGTGTTGTCGGCCATAGTTCGCCTCCCTAGTCCGTGCTGTTCACCTGCCGGTCACGTTGATCGAGGACTGTGACCGATGTGTTGATTTCTGCAGCCCGGACCGCTGTCGGTGCCGTCTCCGCCCCCGGCGACTTCTGGACCGGCGCGGTGACACGCGCGCTCACTCCCCCGTTGCACGAGGTGTACGCCGTATTGGTGAGGGCTGGCGTACTCGACATCGTCGACTGATCTCCCGCCAGCTTCGCCAGGACTCCCGGTGCGAATGCGGCGGCTGCGGTGGCTGCAGCCGCCGACCCCAGCGCCTGCGTCCACCCCACCGGACCGAGGGGTGTGCACCCGAGTAGCTGGCTGACGCCGGGTGTGCTCACCAGAACCGTCAGGGCGGCGAGCGAACCACCCGCTGTGAGCACCACCAACGGGCTGCGTGAATCGATGAGCGTCTGACCGAGTTGCGTTCCGACCAATGCCACCAGTCCCACGGTGGAGGCGCGGCGCTGCCTGCCCGTCAGACTCGCCATCGTCCACGCGGTCGTCGCACCCATCGCAGTCGCGGCACCGCGGATCGCGACTGTGCGCCACAAGGCTGCGCTGTCGGGTCCGCGGCCTTCTCCTCGCACGTCCTCGTTCGGCGGACTCACCGCGAGCGCCGCCGCAGGCAAAGCATCCGTGAGGACATTCACCAGGAGGAGCTGACGCGCGGTCAGCGGCGACTTACCCGCAGTCGCGCTCCCGATCAGCGCAAACGCCACCTCACCGGCATTGCCGCCGAGGAGGACGGACACCCCTGCCTGAACGCGCCGCCACAGTTGCCGCCCTTCGTCCAGGGCGTCGAGCAGTGCGTCCACCCGGCCGTCCAGGAGGACCACATCGGCCGCACTGCGGGCCGGATCGCTGCCGCGGGAACTGACACCGATACCCACGCTGGCCGCGCGGATAGCCGCAGCATCATTGGCACCGTCCCCGACCATGGCGCACACGCGTCCGGCGCGCTCGAGAGTCTGCACCACCTGCACCTTGTTCTCCGGAGTCATCCGCGCGAACACGAGACACTTCTCGACGGCCTCCTCCTGACCACGATGCGAGAGGGTGTCCCAGTCGGAGCCGCTGATCACCTGCTCGGACGACACGGTCAATCCCAGTTCCTGTGCGATGGCGGTGGCAGTGACGGGATGGTCACCGGTGAGCAGCCGCACCCCGACCTGCTGGCGTTCCAGTTCCGGCAGCAGGCCGGCGGCCTCCGGACGCGGTGTGTCCGCGATCCCCAGGAATCCGACGAGTTCGAGCCCGCTGCTGCAGAGTTTCTCGAACACGGCACCGTCGTCGGCAGCGCGCCGGGCCTGGAACGCGGTGACGGTGCGCCGCGCGACGGCGATCACCCGAAGCCCGTCGGCGGCCATCGCGAGGACCCGGGATTGCACTTCGTCGTCGTCGATATCGGGGCATGCGGCCAGAACCGTCTCCGGTGCACCCTTGAGACACAGGTGTGTGCCGGACAGTGCCGCCGAATAGGGTCGTCCCGATCGAAACGGGAGGTAGGACCACTGCGCCTCGTCGCCGCAGTCGAGCTGCTGGGCGGCCTCCGCAATGGCGACGTCGGTGGCATGGTCCGCGGGACGTCCGTCGGGCGTCACGGCACTACGCGCAGCGCACATCAGCAACTCGTCGTGGTCGACGGCAGGCTCGGGCACGACTCTGATGACACGGAGCCGGTTCTCGCTCAGCGTTCCCGTCTTGTCGAAGCACACTACGTCGACGCGGCCGAGTGCCTCCACCGAGCGCGGCGCTCGCACAAGAGCATTCGACTTGGTCAACCGGCGCGCCGCCGCCTGCTGCGCGAGAGTGGCGACCAACGGCAGCCCCTCGGGAACCGCCGCGACCGCGACCGCGACGCCGCTGGTGACCGCCTGACGCAGTCCCGTTCCGCGGAGGAAGCCGACCGCGGTGACGAGGGCCCCGCCACCGACGCTGACCGGGAGCACACGGTCGGTGAGGCTGCGCAGCTGAGCCTGCAAGCCGACGTGCGATGCACCGGTGGGACTGATCGCCCCGGCACGTCCCGCCTCCGTCGCCTCCCCCACGGCAGTGACGACCGCGGTGGCCGTTCCGGTGAGAACTGTGCTACCGCCGAACACCATGCAGGAGCGCTCGCTCAGCGGTGCACCGGGTGTCGGCGACGTCTGCTTCGCCACCGGCAGCGACTCCCCGGTGAGGGAGGATTCGTCGACCTCGACACCGGACACCTCGATCAACCGGCCGTCCGCGGGAACGACCTCTCCCGGACCGATCTCGATCACGTCACCGATCCGCAACCGCGATGCCTCGACTCGCTCGCTGACCCGCTCCTGCCCGGATCCGCTCACCCGATGTGCGGGCGGGTCGCCCGCAGCGAGGAGCCGGCTCAGCAGTCGTTCCGCATGCAGGCGCTGTACGGCGGACAGTGCCGCGTTCCCGGTCAGCACGGATCCCACGAGCACAGCGTCGATCGGCGAACCCAGCAGGGCGCTCGCCGCCGAACCGGTCGCGAGAATGGGTGTCAGCGGATCCGACAGTTCGGTGCGCATCGCGCGGCCGAAGTCCCAGACGAGCGCCACCGGCCAGGCCGCGAGACTGCTACCCCATTCGAGCGGTGCCAGCGCCCAGTCGAGCGCACGGGGGCGCGCACCTATGTCGCCGTCGCCTTCCTGAGCAGGAAGGAGTCGCCGCACCTCCTCGACAGGCATCTCGTGCCAGGCGTGCACGGGGGCCGACGGCGGAACGGACGCGTTGATCACGCGCCGCGCCAGCGAGTGTCCTGTCCACAGGCCGGCCGCCGCACCGGCCGTGATCGGCCCCGGGCCCCGTCCGCGCACACCGGGAAGCATCAAGAGTGCGCCGAGTACCGATGCCGCCGTGGCGATCTCGACGCCGCGCCGGCTCGCGGTCCGCGCGTCGGGCAGTGCACGGAGAATCCGCCACACCCCGGCGAGATCGTCGACGAGCACGTCCGCCGGCCACGGCGGGGCCGCACCGTCCACCAGGACTCCGACGCCGACATCAGCGGACGCCAGCGCGCTGGGCGCCCCCGCTGCCACCACCGCAACAGTCGCGCCCTCGGCCTGCAGATGAACGACCGTGTCGCGAAGATCGCGGTCGGGTGGGCCGCGGAACTCGCCCGCGCCACTGCTGGGATGGAGATCGTCGAATGCTGAACGGAGACTCCCGAGCGACTCCGTGTCCACGGAGACCACCGCGACTCCGGAGGTGCGTGCCTGCGCGAGCACCGCGGCCGCGAGCGGGTGATGAGCCGGTGTGACGAACACGGCCGCGTCCTCGTGCTCGCCTGCAGCGTCGAGATCACCCGGCAGGTCGGCCAGAAGGTGCCAGCCGGGCCCGAGCTCTTCGCGGTCGACGGCCGATCGCGCGGCTTCCCAGACCTTGGTGCGATCGGCGTCGCGCACTCCGCGGATGCGACTGACACGCAGCTCCGCCGTCTGCAGAATCGACGGATCCATCACGACCGTATCTACCCGGTCGAGGCACCGGAGCGCGCCGGGGCGCAACGTCAACGCGCCGTGGCGGTCCGCCAGACCACGTCCCAACGTGGCCGCGAATGTCTCGCGGGCGGTGCGGGTCGCCTTGGGGGCTGCGACCAGCACGGCGTCGCCTGCCCCGGCGGCACTGCGTGTGGCGACACCAACGGTGGCCGCGCCGACCAGCTGCGCAACAGCCGCGCGGTCGGCATGCCGTTCGACGGGACCGGATGTGCGGTCGGGTTGTTGCTGATGCGGGGAGGTGTGATCGGCAGCGTTCGCCGCCAGCTGAGGCTCACGGCGGTGCCAGGCCTGCCGGGCAGACCACGCTTCGGCGGTCAGCGCCGACCGCAAGCCCACGTCCACCGCCAGGGACGACGGCGCCTGACGAATGACATCACTGAGTGCCTGGGCGGTGGCCAGGACGAGTTCTGCCGCATCCGGCCCCAACCGGTCTTCGACGAGCTTTCGCAGTCGCGGCTGATAGTTCACGGCCGTGACCACCGTGGTCAACGCCGAACCGGGCACCTGGGGAAGACGCAGGGCGCGGCCCGCGACGGCCACCGCCAGGCCGGTGGTGACCGCCGCTAGAGCGAGGCAGCTCTCGGCGAGCGTCACATCGTCGCCGGGCAGTTCCGACGGATGGTCGCGATCGTCCCCGGTTCGCGCCCGCTTCTCGGCGGTGGACACGATGGCGCTCAGCTCCTCGACCGACGGGGCACCCTCGCCGTGGGACACGATCAGCCGGGACAACGGGCGGTTGAGCTGCACGCTCTGAACGCCGGTCGTGGCGCGGACAGCGTCGAGTACCTCGGCGGCCACGTCGTCGCCGCGGGGACTGTCGAGTCCACGAACCTCTATCCAAACCCGGCCACGCCCGGCACTGGTGCGGCGTGCCGGCGTTCCGCCGACAGCCTCGGCGGCGATCGACGTCGCGACCCGAGCGGTGGTCGTCATCAGATCGGCCGCGACGGCGCCGCTGTGCGTCACCACACCCACCCCGAAACCGACGCTGCGTACCGGTACGGACGCGGCGGCGGC
Organism: Rhodococcus sp. IEGM 27; assembly: GCF_033142305.1. Classification (NCBI taxonomy): domain Bacteria; kingdom Bacillati; phylum Actinomycetota; class Actinomycetes; order Mycobacteriales; family Nocardiaceae; genus Rhodococcus; species Rhodococcus sp. IEGM 27. The sequence goes on from NZ_JAWLSG010000001.1 coordinate 234,483, forward strand.
GAGATATCGACGTAAACCCACGTCGCCTACTTCGCGCGCGTCGATCGTGAGGCCGACGCCGACCCTGCACGCGACCTCGCGGGCGGTAGCGCCTTCGCCGGAGTCTTGCGGGCAATCGCCTTCTTCGCCGGGACCGACTTCTTTGCGGGGGCTTTCTTGGCGGAAGCGTCCTTGACGGGAGCGTCCGGTGTGCCCGCCGGCATCTTTGTTGCCGCAGCCGCCGTCTTTGCCGGAGCTTTCTTTGCCGGGGCCTTCTTTGCCGGGGCCTTCTCGACAGGAGCCGCCTTCTCCGGTGCCGGGGCGGCCCCGGGAGAGGGCGCAACGACCGACGTCGCCGCAGGGTTCGAAGCAGGAGCAGCGCCGGAGGTAGGAGCAGCGTTCGCGGCCGGCACATCCCTCTGCGGCGGTGACGAGGTGACGGATTCCGAATTTGTCCGAACGCGGGAACGGGCGGCGTTGATCTGCCGCAGCGCCAACGCCGTTCCACCGACAGCGACGACCACCGGCCACTCGACGAGACCGATCGCACCTACCGCCGCCAACGTCGCTACCGCCGTCGACGTCGAATGGCTGCCGCTGTCGAACCCGCTTCGGGCCCCACTCGCGGCGCCGCGCACAGCCCCGGTCGCGACGCCCCGCAGACCGCCGACGACGCTACCGATCGCGGCACCGCCGACCGCACCGACAGCACTCGTCGTGGCGGTCGCGACCCCGGTCACGGCGCGTACAGTGCCGTCGACGATGTCCATATCGGCTCCCCTCGGCTGTGTCCACAGACCACCGCAACGCGGCGGCATCACACACTGCGTTACCCACCCCAGGGTATTCTCAATCCCGCAGACCGGCGAGCCAGATTTTGCAACACCTGGCCGATACTCAGATGCTGTTCTGCCTCAAGTCAATTCGCTCGCCCTGCTCGGTGCGCCAGAAACTCCACCCGTCGTGCGTCTCCACGTCACCGCTGATATGACTGGCAACCGCGCTGGCCGCGGTGGTGGGGTCGGGAAAGCGGCGGCCCTGCATCGGACCGCGCACGATTTCGAGGCTGTGTGTATCGGAGTCGAAGCGCCCCACCAACCGGTACCCCTCGAAGTCGGCGACCACCTCGAGTCGGGTATCGATCACCTCGTCCAACAGAGCGGCCGCTTTGGCGGGCTTCTTCCGGGCATTCGTGCGAGCCAGCGCGTCGGCGTGCAGCGCCTCCGCGGTCTTCGCCCGCTGGGCGTCGCTGTACAGGCTCGGGTCTTTTGCCCCCGACAGTCCCAGCAGATCCCAGCGACCCCGTCCGTGCGCGACGCGACTCAGTGGAATGGCGTGGTGTCCGGTTCGCGTGCGGCCGGGGGTGTCCATCATCCACAGGTCCACCTCGGCGCGGATGTCGTCGGCGACCTCGGCGGACGGAACCACGAAGAACTCGTGAGGTTCGCTCGCCAGGTCGACGAACACCCAGAACTGCGAGCCCGTGTCGTCGTCGTCGAGCGACTCGTCCTGCTTACGGGCCTGCCAGTCGCCGCTGAGCTTGGACCGCACCCGCACGATGCGGCTCTGGCCGTCGTCACCCCAGACCTGAACAGGATTGCGCCGCGAATGGGTGAGCCGGACTGCTTTGCCGCCTCGTTCCGTGACGTCGGCGATGAAGGCCTGGATTCCCCGGCTGGCGGTGTCTTCCACTTGTGTACGTGTCCATCCGTGATGCTGCGTCCCGTACGCAGGTGGAGAGAGGTGTGGCGACGGGTTTGCACAGCACGACTCGGCGTTCTTCCCTCACCATACGTGCAACTACCCGCCCAGCGGTATCACCCGGGCGCGCGAGCCGCATCCCGCGCCTCGGCGAAACCACGCCGACACCGGCGCGCCGGGCTAAGCGTCCACCACGGAGTGTTTCGACGCACTATGACGTGCTTTGCTGCTCACAGCCGATGCAGCAGCGAGCGCTTCCTCGAACTCGCGTCGACCCGATTGCGATCCGAGCAGCATCGCGAGCCGGGTGAGGAAACCTTCCCGGTCCGTCTCGTCCGCCTGGTCGAGTGCCTCCGACAGTCCCATCCACACGTTCTCGCGTACCAGTTCCTCCGGTGTCGCACCAGCCTCGGTATGAGCGGGGACGACACCGGAGGTCGGCGCGGTCGCAGACCTCAGGTGCTCGTGAACCTTCCCGAGCAGCGATACATCGCGGATCCGGCACAGGACGAGCCCGTCCGGGCGGATGACGAACAACTCCCCCTCGGACGCGCCGAGGGCCCGCGACAGCACACCGTCGCCGTCGTCGAGCACCGTCAGGTCGGTGGCCGGGTCCACCTCGACACCGGCGGGAGGAACCACGATCGCCCGCACCGATTCGGGCGACAGCGCCATGGCGAGTGCGGCGGCGTGAACCGCGATCACGTCTGCTGCTGCGACGTCGAGTCCGATGCCGAGCACAGCGAATCCCGTTCCACATACCTCATTCAATGACGACTCCACCGTGCCGCTCGTCGTGACGACGCGCACCCGCCGATCCTCCATCGGGTCGCCGGGCAGCACTCCGGTCGTGCCCTGGACCACCGGCCAGGTCAACGGTGACAGGTGTGCGTGCGTGGCGCTGGACTGTCGCGGGTTGATCAGGTGAGCGAACTCCGGACGGGTGGTTGCCAGCGCCAGCACTGCGTCGCGGGTGGTCCGGTAGCCGTGACTCCCCGGCGACATGATGAGCGTCGACTTGCCGGCGTTGTCGACGTTCTGTTGCCACGCCCCCCGGCGTTCCGTCGAATACGCTTGCAGCAGCACCTCGTCGGCGGTTCCGTGCACGACGGCGGCAAGCTGCCAGGCCAGGGTCTCCGCGTCTTCCATTCCGGAGTTCAACCCGCGCACACCGAAGATCGGCACCAAATGGGCGGCGTCACCCGCGAACAAGATCCGGTCGTGCGTGAAGGTTTCTAATGCGAGCGCGTGCGCTCGGTAGAAACCGTGCCATTCGAGGGTCCACGGCACGTCATTCTCGAGCCACTCGAGGTGCCGGGCGATGCGGTCGCTGATCCGGTGTTCCTGGGTTTCGAGTTCGGCGTCGTCCGAAGGATCGAGCTGGTAGTCGATGCGCCAGATGTCCCGCGGCTGCTGGTGCATGATGATCGTGGACCCGGGATTGCTCGGCGGATCGAACCACACCATCCGCTCGGCAGGCAGCTTCGACTCCCAGTGAATGTCGGCGATCACGTAGCTTCCCTCATAGCTGTTGCCCTGCAACCGAAGTCCTGCCAACTCACGCATCCGACTTCGGCCACCGTCCGCGGCGACGACCCAGCAGGCACGGAGCGTCCGCGCACCGAAGGCAGTATCGATGTCGAGCGTCACTTCCGTGCCCGCCCGCACGACGCCCACGACGCGCGCCGACCAGTGCAGCGTGATCAGCGGATGCGCGAGCAAAGCCTCTGTCATGATCTGCTCGATCTCGGACTGCGAGACGTTGACCATCGGTCCCCGCACATCGTGCTCACTGTGCGGCATCTGGAAGTGCAGCACCTCCTGATCGCGGTAGTAGCTGCGACCGCCGACCCACGGAAGAACGATCTTCTCGAGTTCGGGTCCGACGCCGAGTCGGACCGCCACCTCGAGGCTGTGCCGGGAGATGCAGATGGCGCGGCTACCGAACGACACCTGGTCGGCAGACTCGAGGACCGTTACCGCGATTCCGCGCTGCGCGAGTCCCAGCGCGACGCCCATACCCACCGGCCCGGCGCCCACCACGACGACGGGCAGTGGCTCGTCAACCGCTGTCATCGACGTGAAGTCGGTCGCCGGGTACTTCGGGGGTTGGAAATAGGTGGACATGTCAGGAAACCTTCTCTTCGTCGCGAACGTCGTTCGTCTCCGGCAACAGCAGAATGGCGACCAGACTGACGACCGCGATCACGACGAAGTACGCGGTGACGGCCATCGAGTTCTCGAACACCTGGAACAGCCACGTCGCCATGAACGGCGCCAGCCCGCCGCCCAAGATGGCGCCGATCTGGTAGCCGAGCGACGCCCCGCTGTACCGGATGTGCGCAGGGAACAGTTCGGCGAACAGTGCCGACTGCGGGCCGGCGGTGGTGCCCAGAACCGCAGCCATCACGACCATGGCGAGCAGCATCACCGGAATCGATGCCGTGTCGATCAGCGGGAAGAACACCGCCGCCATGACGACGAGCGCCACCGAACTCCAGGTGTAGACGCGCCTACGACCGAAGGTGTCGGATTTTGCGGCCGAGATCGCCATTCCCGCCATCCACACGGGGCATGCCACGATCAACAAGGTGAGCATCGTTCCGCGGCTGAAGCCGAGTTCTGTGGTGCCGTAGGTGAGGACGTAGACCATGAACACATAGGCGATGCCGTTGGTCGCGATGAAGGTGCCCGCCGCCAGCAGGACGGTCCGCCAGTTCTTGGTCAGAACCTCGACGATCGGCATCTTGACGACGGCGTCGGTCTTCTTCACCTCGGTGAAGGCGGGACTCTCGAGCACGCCCAAGCGGATCCACATCGCGACTCCGACCAGTACCGCGCTCATCAGGAACGGCACCCGCCACCCCCAGGTCTGGAACGCGTCGTCCGGCAAGAGCTGAGTGACGGCGAGGAACACGACGTTGGCCATGATCACCCCGGCGGGTACGCCCATCTGCGGAGCGGCACCATACAGTCCGCGCTTGCCGGCAGGCGCGTTCTCGGTGGCCATGAGGACGGCCCCGCCCCACTCGCCGCCGACGCCGATGCCCTGGACGAACCGCAACACCACCAACAGGATCGGGGCGGCCACACCGATCGCCTCGAAGTTGGGCAGCAACCCGATGCCGACGGTCGCGGCGCCCATCATCGTCAGCGACAACACCAGCATGGACTTGCGGCCGATCCGGTCACCGAAGTGGCCCATGACGACGCCACCGATCGGCCGGGCGATGAAACCCACGGCAAAGGTGGCGAACGCGGCCAGTGTGCCGGCGAACGTCGAAGCGCCGGGAAAGAACTGGGGTCCGATCACCAGGGCGGCGGCAGTGCCGTAGATGAAGAAGTCGTACCACTCGATCGCGGTGCCGACGAAGCTCGACAGGACCGCCCTGCGAGCTTCCTTGGGAGACACCGTCGGTGCCGCCTCGGTGATTGCCGTCATGAATCTGCCTTCCCGTCTGCCGCGCCCACTCATCGCGCTAGGAAAACAATGACGCGCCTCACAAGCCTTGAAAAGCGGGACTATCCCCGGTTCATGTGCGGAAAATCCGCGGAAGGTGGAAGAGGCCCAGTTCAGGCCGGATCGCCGTCGCCGGTATTGGTGGAAACGAACCGGATGAATGCTCGCGCCGCCCGGCTCAGCGTCGCCCCCTGATGCCAGGCGACCACCACGGTCACCGACGGCGGCTTCGGTTCGGCGATCGGTTTCACCACAACGGGCAGGCCCTCATAGGTCACGTCGACCCGGGGTCGCTGGAGCAGCAGCGTCCATCCCAGCCCACGCCCCACGAAGGCACGGGCCGTTTCGAAGTTGGCGGTGCGGTAGGCCACGCGCGGGGCGAACCCGGCGCCTCGGCAGACGTCCATCGCGTGATGGGTGCTCGGCGGCGCGTCCAGCAGGACCATCGGGTGCTCGGCCAAGTCCGCCAGCCGCACCGGCCCGTCGATGCCTGCCAGCGGGTGATCGGCCCCGAGCACCACCATCGGCTCACGGGTCATCAGGGGAACGGTGCGCCACTCGGGCGAGAGCTCGAGGTCGTACACGATGGCGACGTCGAGTTCGCCGCCCTCGAGTTCGGTGCGGAGCCGGTTCTGCGTGTCTTCCCGGAACTCGACGGAAGCCCTCGGATACTCGGCGGTGAACGAGTAGAGCATCGCCGGGAGAATCGTCGGCCCGAGCGCCGGATAACACCCGACCGCAATGGGGCCGGCCACCACACCTCCCGCACCCGACGCGTCGGCCTGCAATTCGCCCGCCTGCTGCAACAGGGTGCGTGCCCGGGACAGCACCGCTTCGCCCGTCGGCGTCAACTGCACCCCGCGGGCGCGGCGGCGGACGCACAATTGGGCCTTCAGTGCTTTTTCGAGGTCGGTGACGGCCGCGGACAGCGCGGACTGCGACAGATGTAACCGCTCGGCAGCACCGCTGATGGTGCCCGTTTCGGCCACGGCCACGAACGCCGCCAGCTGGCGCATCGTGTACGCGGGAACGTTGTCGGTCCGGGGCATGAACGACACGGTAACGTGCGCCGCCGGTCAGCGAACAGGTCTGAAGCCTGCTCCGAAGCTCTGCTGTGCGTCGATGTCCGCCAGGATGGGACCGATCTTTCCGTAGATGAACGGCGCCTCCGGGGCGGCGTCGAGCCCGGCGCTGATCCCGACCAGCTTGTCGCCCACGACGAGCGGCCCACCCGAATCACCCGGACCCATGAGGGCCCAGTTCTGCAGGTGAATTCCCGCGAAGGCAGCAAGGGCCCCGCACGTCTTGCCGGTGGTAGGGCCGTATTTACAGGCGATGTTCCAGGGTTCCGCGTCGCCGACACTATTCACGATGACGTCACTGCCCTCGCCGTACCTACTCGGCGCGACGACCGCCGGATTCAACTCGAGCACCGCGTAATCCACCGCATGGAACGTTCCGGCGGGATTCGTCGACCAGATGTCGGTCTCCCACCCGATCGGTCCGCGGTCCGCCTCCCCGATCTTGTAGATGGGGGTGCCGGCCTGCTGATGGCAGTGCCCGATCGTCAGGGCGACGAGACGGCCGGCATCGTCATTTCCGACGGCCGCGATGGTGCAGAAGCCGTCGACGTCGGGATTCGTCGTGTATGCGGTGCCCGGTCCGACATGGACGCCCGGGTCGGCATGCGCTGCAGGCGTACTCACGAAGGCCACAGCCAGCAGCCCGGTGAGGAGGAGAAGCGCATTCTTCATGGTCAGTCCTGTCCGCCCGCCGACGCGTGGCCCCGAAGCCCCGCGGCCACAGCCTAACCGACCTCGCCCCGGACGGCGCGTCAGTCGGCGGCGAGCATCCTTGCACCACAGGCGTTCAGCTCAGTCGACAGTGCGCCGGGGACGCACTGTCTCACTCACATCGGGGAGCTCGTGGCCAGCAACACCCGTAGGCTGTCGGTGACGACGCGGGCGGAGATCGTGGGATCGATCGCGCGCTGAATGCCCAGGCCCACGCCCAGACCGAGGATGCTGCTCGCCGCATCCTCGGCCGGCATCGGCAGCGTGACCCCGAGCGACTCCGTGAACGACGTCAAGAGTTTCACCGCGATGTCGCGCGCGGCGCCGAGTGTGGCGGTGAGCGCCTCGCGCAGCTCCGGATCGTGCCGGGAGAGCACGATCAGTTCGAACTCGAGCATCGTCCATCCCACGTCACCGAGAGTGTTCTCCGCCCAGGACTCGAACGCGCCGAGCCGGTCTTCTACGGTGTCGCCGTGGCCGAGGGCCGCCGCGATTTCGGCGCCTTTCGTCGCGTGGATCGAACCGAGGACCTCGAGGCACAACTCCTTCTTGTTCTTGAAATTGGAGTAGACCGCGCCCTTCGAGTAGCCGGCCGCGTCGGCGACCTTTTCGAGCGACGTTCCCGCGTAGCCGTCGGCCAGAAAGAGGTCCCGTGCTGTGGACACGAGGTGCGCACGCGTCTGCGCCTGACTCTCCGACCTGGTCAAACGCCCCATGTGCACCCTTTCTTCGGCGGCCTTCGAGATTAATCCAACATTTCATATACCGTCGGTATCTGAAATCTGCTAGGTTCTGCATATGACGCCCAGTGACACACATCTCAATAGCGGCTTGGTGCTCGTCGGTGGCACTCGAACTCAACTCGCGAAGGGAGTGCGTGCATGACGCACTACGACATCCTCGTCATCGGCGCCGGCATATCCGGCATCGGATCGGCCATCCGGCTGAAACAGAACGGCATCGAGAATTTCGTGATTCTCGAGAAGGGCGACGCGCTCGGCGGGACCTGGCGCGACAACACCTACCCGGGCTGCGCGTGTGACGTACCCTCCGCTCTGTATTCCTATTCCTTTGCCCCCAACAGGGAATGGTCTCGCCTGTTCGCCGGGCAGGAGGAGATTCGCCGCTACATCGAGCGGACGGCCGGCCACCACGGAATTCCCGGGCACGTGCAGTTCGGAACCGAAGTCCAGCGGGCTCAGTGGAACGAGGACACCCGGCGATGGACGGTCGCCACCACCGCAGGAACCTTCACGTCCGACGCGATCATCGCCGCGGCGGGACCGTGGAACGAACCGCTCGTCCCCGACGTCCCCGGACTCGACACCTTTCCCGGTGAGGTCTTCCACTCGTCCCGCTGGAACCACGACTTCGACCTCACCGGTCGACGCGTCGCCGTCGTCGGAACCGGGGCGTCCGCGGTGCAGTTCGTTCCCGCGATCCAACCGCACGTGGCGGAACTGCACCTTTACCAGCGGACGGCGCAGTGGGTTCTACCCAAACCCGATGTCGCACTGCGCGGCGTCGAGCGCGCCGTCCTGCGCCGGGTTCCCGGCGCGATCCGGGCGTTGCGGCGGGTCGAGTACACCATCATGGAGTCGCTCGGACTCGGGTTCCGGCACCCCTGGATTCTGAAGGTGGTGCAGCAGATCGGTAAGGCACAGTTGCTGGCCCAGGTGCGTGATCGCGAACTCCGAACGTCCCTGACGCCCGATTACACGCTCGGGTGCAAGCGCCTGCTGATGTCGAACACGTACTATCCGGCGCTGACGCAGCCGAACGTGGAGGTGCATGCCAATGCCGTCGCGTCGGTGCGTGGGAACGTGGTGGTGGGCACCGACGGCGAGGAACGGGAGGTGGACGCCATCGTCTTCGGCACCGGCTTCCACATTCTCGACATGCCGATCGGGGCACGAGTTTTCGATGGCGAGGGCCGGAGCCTCGACGATCACTGGAAGGGCAGTCCTCAGGCGTATCTGGGCACCACCGTCGCGGGCTTCCCCAACGCCTTCGTCCTGCTGGGACCCGCGCTGGGCACCGGCCACACCTCGGCATTCATGATCCTCGAGGCGCAACTCGACTACGTGATGCAGGCGCTCACGCACGCCCGCAGCAGGGGGTGGAGCCGGTGGGAACCGCGCCGAGAGGTGCAGGACGCCTTCAACGCGCAGGTGCAGAAGGCTCTGGCCACCACCGTCTACAACGCCGGTGGGTGCCAGAGCTACTTCCTGGACGTCAACGGGCGCAACAGCTTCAACTGGCCGTGGTCGACCGATCGAATGCGTCGCCGCCTCGGCCATTTCGACGAGGCGGCGTACGAGGTGTCGTGCGAGGCTGTGGTTACAGCGACTTCGCGATGATGCCCTTCATCACCTCGTTGGCGCCCGCGTAGATCTTCTGTACGCGAGCGTCCTCGTACATGCGGGCGATGAGGTACTCGCGCATGTAGCCGTATCCACCGTGCAATTGAACACAGCGGTCGATCACCTCGCACTGTTTCTCGGTGAGCCAGTACTTGACCATCGCCGCCTCGGACGGGTCGAGTTCACCGCGCAGATGCTCCTCGATGCAATGGTCGAGGAACACCTGGCAGGTGCGCGCGATGGTCTGGCATTCGGCAAGCTCGAACGCAGTGTTCTGGAACTCGAACAGGCTGTGACCGAACGCCTGCCGCGACTTCGTGTACGCCACGGTGTCTTCCACCGCACGCTTCATCGCACCCGCGGCCTGCGCCCCGATGATCAACCGTTCCTGCACCAACTGGGCCATCAACTGCCCGAAGCCCTGCCCCTCGGACTCACCGAGCAGATTATCGACGGGTATCCGCACGTCGGTGAAGGACAACTCCGACGTGTCGGCACCGTGCTGGCCCACCTTGTCGAGGACGCGTCCGACGGTGAAGCCGGGACAGTCCCGCAGATCGACGATCACCAGCGACACACCCTTGGCGCCGGCCTTAGGATCGGTCTTGACCGCCAGGACAATCATGTCGGCGGACGCACCGTTGGTGATGAACGTCTTCGAACCGTTGATCACATAGTCGTCGCCATCACGGATGGCCGTGGTTTTGATCGCCTTCAAGTCGGAACCGGCGCCCGGCTCCGTCATGCCGATCGCACCGAGGATTTCCCCGGTCGCCATTCCCGGCAGCCACGCCTTCTTCTGCGCTTCCGAGCCGTACTCGACGAGGTAGTGCGCGACGATACCGCTGTGCACGGCGATTCCGAACGCGAGGTCACCGGCGTAGCCCTGGGCCTCGAACACGGCAAGGTCGTGGGCGAACGTGCCCCCGCCCCCGCCGTATTCCTCGGGCACGGAGCAGCACAACAGTCCGAGCTGACCGGCAGTGTGCCACACAGATCGGTCGATGCGATGTTGCGCGTCCCACTTGTCGTTGTGCGCGACCACTTCTCGCTCGAAGAACCCGGTCGCGAGCTCGGACAAGGCCCTTACTTCGTCGTCGTGCCACGATGGGACGTGCTTCTTCATGTCCGTACGCCTCAGACTCGACGGAACAGCGCGGCGAGGGCCTGGCCCCCACCGATGCACATGGTGACGATGCCCAGTTCGAGGTCCCGGCGGACCAGGTCCTTGGCGACCCGCAAGCTCAGGATGGCGCCGGTGGCGCCGACCGGATGCCCGAGCGCGATGGCCCCGCCGTACGGGTTGGTCTTTTCCGGGTCGAGCTTGGCGTCCCGGATCACCGCGGCCGCCTGCGACGCGAACGCCTCGTTCAGCTCGATCACGTCGATATCACCCGGGGTGGTGCCGGTCTGCTCGAACAGCTTCTGCAACGCCAACACGGGGGCGTACCCCATCAGACCCGGGTCCATCGCCGCGGTCGCGACGGCCTCGAGGGTGACGAGCCCGGTCAGGCCCTTCTCGCGGGCGGCGGACTGGGTGGCCAGCACCAGGGCCGCGGCTCCGTCGTTGATACCGGACGCGTTGCCGGCGGTCACCGAGCCGCCCTCCTCGAACGCCGGACGCAGCTTCGCGAGGGTTTCGAGGGTGGTGCCGGGTTTGGGGTGCTCGTCGACCTCGACGGTGATCGGACGGCGCCCGCTGATTTCGACCGGCGTGATTTCCTCGGCGAAAGCGGCCTTCGCGGCGTCGGTGGCGGCGCGGCGCTGGCTCTCGACAGCGAACTCGTCCTGCTGCTGCCGGCTGACGTCGTACTTGCGGGCGACGGCCTCGGCGGTGCGGCCCATGTGGACACCACCGAACGGGTCGGTGAGGATCGCGACTGTGCCGTCGACGAGCGAACGGTCACCGAGCTTGTACCCCGACCGGGCGCCGAAATCGTAGAACGGCATCCGGGACATGCTCTCGTCGCCACCGGCGAGGGCGAAGTTCACCCCACCCCAGCGCATCTGCTGCGCCGCGGACCACACCGCCTGCAGGCCGCTGCCGCAGAGGCGGTTGACCGTGTAGGCGGGGGTGCTCTCGGGCAGACCTGCTGCGAGGGCGACCCGGCGGGCGTTGTAGGCGTCCGGCCCCACCTGACCGATGCAGCCCATGACCACCTCGTCGATGTCGTCACCGGCGACCCCGGCCCGCCCCAGCGCTGCCCGCGCCGCGGTCGCACCCAGCTCGTGCGCGGGCACACCGGCGAGCGTGCCACCGAAGCTGCCGACCGGCGTCCGCGCGCCGTCGATCACCACGATCGGTTCAGAAGAATTCATCAGATGCCCTTCCGTCTTGCTCCCGGTCCGGGGAGATAGTAGGACATCAAAGTAGCGCGCCCGTCGAAACGGGTGTCGAGTGACCTGCGTGTGGTTCCTCGGCGACCCCACTGCGTCGACGAACTTCGTCGCCTTTATCCCGGGTACGCCCAGAGGGCCGTTATTTGTGCAGACAGCACTGCACCTCGGCGTCTCCGCGTGACCGTGGCACCCCGATCTTGCCGATCCAGAGATGCCCATGGACGTCTCTCGGTCCACCCATAACCGGGCCTCGCGCAGTGCCGCTCCCTTTAGGGCGCCGATGCCCGTCCTGCCCGCCGAGCGGCACATCAGACGCGCGTTGCGTGCCAAGTGCTATCGGACCGGCCGTCCGGCACGACATGCTGTAATCATGCACAACAGACGAAGCAATCGCATGACCGACCTTGGCCAGCAGACAGCCGGCGTGTGCAAGCAGTTGGGCACGCTGGCCGACGTGCAGCGCCACCTCGACAACGCCGCCGCGGTGCTCGGGGACGTGATCGCGTGAACACGCCCGCTGACCTTGACGAGCAGGTCACCGCAGTGCGGGATGCGCTACACGGCCTACGCCGAACCCTTCTCGACCTCGAGCGCACCTACGCAGACCTCGATGCGACCGCGCTCGCGGTGGACGACCTCGGCGCCCTGGCCACGGCGCCGGAGGTGTTGGAGAGCGCCGTCGATGCCCTCCGCGCCGCCCAGGACACCCTCGGAACCGCTGACGCCGACCTCGACGTGGCGAAACGACACACCTCACGGCTGAAAAGGCGCGAATGACCGCGGCCGGCTTCCGCGGTTTCCCGGCGGTTCAACTCGCTGGAAAGTCCGCCGCAGGTCCACCCACCTCTTCTCGGCGAATGGTCGTGAATCAGTTCGAGCCGACGCACACCCCGAACGAATTCCCAAAAAGGGCAAGTCCACCAGCCTCGGCCGGCGGACCTAGGACACCGCGACAGTCCCGAAGCTTGGGGTGATTGCCCACTGGAACTGATCGAGATCGGGCGGACACATCCACAGGTGCGGCGACAACCCGCTGCCGGTGACCACCGCCACCGGGGTATACCGGAAACAAGCCTCCGCAGTTGTAAGCTGGCTGAGATCCGTGGGGGTCACGCCTCGGCAACCGCCGGGCCTCGCCAAGTACCGGCTGCCGGGGGATAATCCCACTAGGAGGATCGTTCGCGCCGAAGACGATGCCCTTGCACAAACGTCGACCCCGGCCCAGGGCCTCAGGACCGCCCGAGTGTGCCGGGGTCGGCCCGAGCAGGACGGGTGTGCTCGTGCGGCAGCAAACTGCGTGCGGACCCACACCGGAAAGCAACGACCGACGTGGAGCGCTCCGATTGATCTTTCTTCGCTGACATGCGGTAACAAGTCGGAGCCCGTCACCGAAATAACAGATGACGCAGTCAACCGCGGGCGCTGGAGCCGAAAGGCGAGCAGGCAGGTGAACGGACTGCTCAGCACGCTGCCGGAATGGCACCGGGAGATCGTGATCCTTCGCCTCGTGGTCGGTAAGTCAGCCAGGACCCGGCCGTGGGGAGTACCACGGAAGCTGGCGGCATGGCTCAACACCGAGCCATCGCAGGTGACGAGGGTAGGTGAGAGATTTGGCTAGGGGCATCACCCGCAACGGCAATCCCGATGCCGATCTCCCAGACGACGACGCACCGGTGGACGTCGCGGCAGTACGCCGCGACGACGCGCTGATCGACGCGATCGCCGGTGGTGGTCCCGTCGCATCGGATTCGTCGGAACAGGACCAACTCGCGCTTCTGCTGACCAACTGGCGCGCCGATATCGTCGCGGCGCCGATGCCAACCGGTCCGCTGCTCGACGACGTGATCGCGGCGATCGACGCCTCCGACACCCGTTCCGCACGCAGCGCCGCCCGCGGCACGCTCCGCCTGTTGCGACCCATCGCCGGCGCTGCCGCCGCGATCGCGATCGTCATAGGTGGCGTCACCATCTTCTCGTACAACGCCGCACCCGGCGATCCACTCTGGAGCGTCAAATCGGTGGTGTTCAGCCAGCAGGCCGATTCGACCGTCGCGCAGATCGACACCACCTCCCAGCTGCAGGAAGCCGAGCGGCTGATCGCCGCGGGCGACGCGGAGGCGGCGAAGAACCTGCTCGAGGGGGCCGCCGACCGTGCCGGCGGGGTCCGCGACGCCGACACCCGCAACGAACTCGAAGCATGGCGGGCGAAGCTGGCCGCAGAACTCGAGAAGATCGCTCCCACCACCCCGCCGACGACGACCACAACGGCCGGTACCGCCACCACCGAAGCGCCGACGACGACCACCGAACTGCCGGCTACCGTGCTGGAAGCACCGGGTTCCACGACGGCGCCCGGAGTCGAGCAGCTGCCGGAAACCCCGCCCCCAGATGTGCAGCTTCCCGGACCACCGCCCACGTCAGTGCCGCCGCTCCTCACGACGACGCTCACGCTTCCACCCGAGACATGGCAGTCCCCCAGCCCTGAACCCACCATCACGATGGTCCCGCCTCCGCAGCTGCCCGCGCCTGTGCCACCGGACGACCCGACTACGCAACCACCCCCACCGTCGGAGAACCCGACCATGCAGCCACCCCCACCGTCGGACAACCCGATTACCCAACCGCCCACCCAGGAACCACCCCCGGAGCCTTCTCCGGCACCGCTCCCGCCGCCAATCCCGACCAGCTGAAGACACGGCGGCCGCGCGGCGCTCTGCGGTTCCCGCAAACATTCGCTGCGAATGCTGGGCACCAGGACGCACCCGGCCCGAAGTCAGATGCGATGCACGCTTGACACCGGACGACAGGTGGAAGGTCCGCGCGGCGGGCGCGCCCCGATGATGCGCGAAACTTCCCTACTACTCACCGGGGCCGCCGGCTCACCGGTCGAGTATGCCGACCACGCAGCACCGGAACGGCGAAACGACACACGTCATGTCAACGAACCCACGCCCCGCTGACGACGCTGAAGAAACCGCTCGCGCTGATCATCGAGCAACACCACACCACGGTGCTGAACGCGGTGATGTTCACGGGCAATCAGCAGGCGCACCGACGCGGTCCGCCGCGTCAGCTCGGTCGCCCGCCTGGCCGCTCTCCGATCGCCGAGCAAGTACGCCGCAGCACGGTCACACTCGATCAGGATCTGCTCGTACGCAAGCCGTATCGGCGCCTGTTCGTCGAGCCGAGCCACCGCCACGTCTTCGACCAACTGCAGCGGAAGCCGCGCCAGTCGATAGTTCACACGTAGAAGGGCCAAGGGCAGGGAGCTGAGTGTCACGCTCGGAATCGTAAGCACGACGAAATACCTTGTGCCTAGTGCCTTAAGTCCCGTTGTTGATTTCCACATTCTCCGCAGAGCGCGCTCGCGCCCAGTGGTTATCGTCCCGATCGCCGCCTTATTGCGGCAGCCGTGGGCTCCGGCGTCCTACATGACACACCCAGCACCCAGTTCACTGCGACCGACACGATCTCCCCGTGCGGGTATTCGCCGGAGAGACCGTCGACTCAGCCCCAAATGACCGGGTCCTCCTCAGACCCCAAGTTTCGCACCAGCCATCGCCCGTCGACCAGATGCATGAGGACCGGGCACACATAGCGGGGGTCGTATGGCTGCCACACGCCGCCCGCCAGTGTCGAGGTGTCGTACACATAGAGCACTTCGACTCCCGGGGCGACCAGCCGTGTGCCGGTACCGATTCCCCATGTCGCCGGATCCGGCAGCATCGCCCGGAACGACCGCACGTGTACGCGCTCGAAATGTACCCACAACGGATGATCCGGCTCTGGTTCGGCGAGGGCTGCCGCAACTGCCTCACCATCCCAACCGTCCGCATCGATATCGCGACGATTGTCCTGCACCCAGTTCCGGGCCAGCACCACCCGGAAATCGGGATCCACATTCGGCCACACCCACAGCAGATCCCCGTCCACACACACCGGAGTCAAGAACGCCCACGCCGCATTCACCAACTCGGCATGCCCGAGGAACCGCACCCGCTCGACCGGATCCATCGCACGAAGCTGCCGGTACGTCTGCCGCACCTCGGGCGGCAGGGAGTCGATCTGCTCGTCGGTCAGCTCCGGAAGAGACGACACCACCGATTCCGCACCTGCGCCGGAGGCTTCGTCCGGGGCGCCGAGCAATGCCCGGACGGCGTCGACGAACCGCGGGGTCAGCCGCGCGAGTACCTCGAGCAACTCCCCCACCGTGCGCGGCGGGAGCGTGTTGCGGGCGACCAGCACGTGTATGCACTCGAACACCGCTTCCGAGTCCAGATCGAGTTGATCGCACAGGAATTCGTCGGGGCGGACGACCTCGACGTCGAACGGGTCGAGCACCGCACGCGGAAAGTCCTTCAGATCGGCGGTCACGATCAAAGCCGCGCCGGATCGTACCGCCGCAGCCAGAACGTGCCGGTCCTTCGGCTCGTTGGCCATCGCGGGAATCAGCTCCCGATATCCGCGTGATTCCTCCTCCGCGAAGGGGAACGCCCTGCGCATCTGCTGCACTCGCCGCGCCGCCTGTTCGGGTGAATTCCCGAACCGCTCGCCAGACAGATTCCGTTCGACCTCGTCGAGTAGATCCGGCGTCCAGACCGGCCGGAACAGCTCGGCATCGGCGAGGGTGAGCAGCAGATCATTCAGCGTCTGGGAAAGCATGACGCACGCGTCGAGAACCACCCGGAAGGCAGCCATCTCGGATCAGCGGGTCGAGATGAAGCCGTCAGCGGCATCGCCGGAATCCGCGGTTTCTTCGCGGGCCATCTCCTCGAGTACCTGGCCACGACGCGCCCGTTCACCCTGCTGGAACTCGAGCACGTCCGCCAACTCCACCCGCCGATGCCGACCAGGTGAGGTGTACGGGATCTTCCCCGCCTCCAACAACCGCACCAACGTTGGCCGGGTGACGCCCAACAGGTCTGCGGCCTCCTGCGTCGTCAGCACCGTGCGATGCGGCTCCACCGTCACCGCCTGCCCCCGATCCAACGCAGTGACCGCGTCGACGAGTAACCCTCGGACACTGTCCGGCAGGGGCACCGACCCTTCCGGAGTCGAGATCGATACCTCCTCAGAACCAGCGAGAACATCCTTCAGCGCGGCGAGACGATCCCGATCGTCGGTGGGTGGCGGCAACACCGTGCGGTTCATCAGAGCGGCCATAGCCCACCATAAAACGAAAAAAACGAACACGCAATCAGCGCCACCGCCAGGCCTAGCCGCGCACCTACCGAGCCGGCCAATCCCACGCCGAGCTGCACGCGAGCACCTGGACAGGCACCTCACCCCGCCGAATGGCCGGTCCGGATCGGTGGGGCATGGAGAACTATAGAAACACCCGATCAATTCTTCACACGCTCGAGGCTTCCATGCTTGAAAACCCCGCCCCACCCCCGAGGACATCACCGGCAACGCTCAACCCCTCCGCTGCAGACACCGGCGCCCTCTGCCGGGATCGCCCCGAGCCCAGCCCAACCGGCAACCGCTTGGCCCGGCGACGACGCGCCGCCCGCACCGGCGTTCCCACCGGCTCTCCCGAGCTCGACTGGCTACGACAATCCCTGCACGCCTGCGATCTCCTCACCAGCGTGCACTCCATCAGCCCCACGGACCGGGCGCTCGTTGCCTTCGCCATCGAATGGGCCCCCTACGGCGGCGCCGACGCCGAGGACCTGTTCATCAGATTCGGCGTACAACGCAACAGGTTCCTCCATCTCCTCCAAGCCGCGATGACCCCGCGACCATCAGACCTGGGCCACCTGCGCAACCTCAAGACCACCCTCTGCAACGACCTTCTCCGCGCATGGAATGACACCCCACCACAACGAGAACTAGTGCCGCAGGTTATCGGCACAGAGGTATTTGAGGGCAGCACAGAACCGTCGGCGAACGCGAACCAACGCTGACAGCCGTCCAGGGCGGATGCGGTTGACGGGACCAGCCTTTCCGGACGAGGGACTTCACGTTTTCCCGTCGACGCCGAACCCCGTCGTGGACGTCGAGGACACCGTCACCGCGGTCGCCGAAACGCTGAGGGATTGGCGCTGCCCCTGGTGTGCCTACTGCTGCTCGCTGACCCAGTCCGCCATCACGTCCGCCAGGGCTTGGGCGCCGCGGTTGCAGTCGCCTGGTTCGGCGAACTCGGCGGGCGAGTGGGACACGCCGGTGGGGTTGCGGACGAACATCATCGCCGTGGGCACCTTTGCGGACAGGATCCCGGCGTCGTGTCCGGCCGCCGTCGGCAGAACGGGCACGTCACCGAGGTGCGCGAGTGAGTGGCGCAGTCGTTCGCGGGTGGACTGCGGGAACTCGACGATCGGTGTGACGGATTCGGCGTCGACGTCGAGACCGATACCGTCGGCGGCCGCGTATGCCCGTGCCTCCGCGGTGATTTGCTGGACCAGCTTGGTCAACGTCTCCTCGTCTGCGGCCCGCGCGTCGAGCCACGCCCGCACTTCCGACGGAATGGTGGAAGTACCGGCTCGGCTACGACGATGCGCTCGACGTCGTCGGCGTGCACCTCGTCGGCGGCATCCTCGGCACCGTTCTGATCGGATTCCTCGCAGATCCGGCCGCACCCAGCGGCGCCGCGGGACTCTTCTACGGCGGCGGTGTGGACGTGCTGTGGCGCCAATGTGTCGCCGTGGCAGCCGTTGTCGGCTATTGCTTCATCGTCACGCTGGTGATCGCCGCGGCGCTGAAGAAGTTCATGGGCATCCGCGCCGACCAGGACAGCGAATACGACGGCCTCGACGTGTCCGTGCACGGCGAGACGGCCTACGTGCTCGATGCCGTCGGCCTCACCGGCGCCTCGAAGCACGGCACCGACGCGGTGCTCGGTGCGGAAGCAATCACGACCAGGGCGGCGGACCCCGCCAAGGCCTGATCCCGGTCTCGACACAGCCGATGGCCCTGCCCCGCAGCACTCCGCGGGGCAGGGCCACCGTGTGATCAGCTACGTCAGACTCTGAGCCAGACTCCGCAGCCTCGCGCTGTAGTTGTTCGGCTGAGCGGACAGGAACTGACTCAGCAAGATCGTGTCGAATTCCTCCATGGCGGCCGAATCTGCAGTAATCGGATCATGATTCGCCACCTCGCGCTCCAGAAGTTCGACCGCATCACGCCAGCCGCGGATTGCGGGGCTTCCGAGTTCCATCTGCGGCTCGAATATCAGCGGTTCAGCGAGAGGGCTTCCCAGGATTTCCTGCAAGTGCTCCTCGAGACCTTCGCGCGCCAGGCGGATGATCAGCTGAGATTGCCCTTCATGCCACTGCATGGTCGCGGGGCGCCCCGGCTGCAGAATCGACGCGACCGACATCGTCGAATCGAACTCCTCAGCGCCAGAGGTAATTCGGGCCGTACCCGACAGCGGGATCTGAACGAGGAAGAAGTCGCCGAGCTCATCCGAGCTCATCCGCGCATCGGTGCCGTAGTCGAAATAGTAGAGCCCGATCGCGCCCGCGGTGGCCAGATAAACCGGCTCCAGACGATCGAAGGGCAACGCGGACCCGTCGTCGGACGCTATCTGAACTGTCGCTAACACGGAAACCACGACCTTTCGAAATCAACCGCCACTCTACGCCCGGCGCGGAGGCAGAGGAAGGTAGAAATCTCGATGACTGCCGTCAGTCCTCGTGGTGGTCGGGGTATGCGGTGACCGCGAGAAATCGGATCGGCAACCGCACGAGATCGTTGGGACCGTGCAAACCTTCACCGTCGAGGAGCAGCGAATCCCCCGGCCGCAGCGTGTACTCGGCCTCACCATGCCCATACACCATGACACCTTCGAGCATGTAGAGCAGTTCGGTGCCCGCGTGCTGGAACAACGGGAACGTCTCGCTGGCGTCGGTGAGTGTGACCAGCACCGGTTCGAGTCGCTTGTGCTGCCCGCGCAGTGAGCCGAGAAGTTCGTAGTGATGCCCCACCCGGGTCCCTCGCCCGACGATGACCGCACCGTGGCCCGCCTCGACGTACACGGCGTCGCGGGCAGCGTCCGCACCCCGGAAGAGTGAGGTCACGGGTACGTCCGGTCCCGCCGCCAGCCGCGCCAACGTCGACAGACTGCACGACGTCTGCGAGTTCTCGATCTTCGACAACATCGCCTTGGAGATCCCGACTTTTGCCGCCATGTCCGCCACGGAAAGCCCACTGGCCTTGCGGAGCGCGCGCACCTGCTTGCCGATCACCTTCTCGAGATCAGGGCCGGTCGGCGTATCGGACGGCACCTCACGCTCGACGGGCGCGGGATCACCCGTGTCGCGGTGAACCCCGGTCTCCGGGCGCGCCTCGCTGCAGCGGACTTTCCGGCCGCGGCGATCTTCTACTGGTGAGCCGTGCAACCTCGACGACACTGATCATGAGGGAGAGTGCCCGAGCTCAGCCCAGAGCCAGGTCATACTCGGTCGACGCCTGCGCGCTCGGAGTGCGTTCCGAGTTCAGGAATTCGCGGACCAGTTGCATCGTCAGAGCGGGCAGCTCCAGCTGAGGAACGTGCCCGCAATGAGGAATCACTACCGATTCCGCGGTAGGCATCGCCTCGCTGACGTGGCGAGCGAAGCCGGCCGGAACGAGTCGGTCCTCGCTCCCCCACAGGAACAACGCCGGTGTCCGAAGGTTGGGGAGTCGTCCCCAGAACCCGGTATCGCCGAAAGCTTCCTCGGTATAGATGTTGAACAAGGCCGACAGCGCAGCGCGACGGTGTGCACCGGAGCTCATGGCAATCTCGAATTCGTCGACGGCAGCGTCGAACCAACTCTGTGGCACTCGGTTCGGGTCGGCGAACATCGCCTTCACACCCGCCATCACAACAGGACGCGGCACGGGGGCCGTGGGTAGGCGCGCCACATCCACGGGCAGCAACTTGACGAGTGGTACCAACTGCCGGAATCGGCGGAACGCCGGCGACGGACAGAGCAGGACCAGCTTGGCGACCGCCTCGGGATCGTGCATGGCCAACTCGAGTGCGAGGCGGCCACCGAGAGAGTTGCCGACGACGATGGCGCCGCGGGCGTCGACCGCATCGAGGAAGGCTCGAAGCCAGGAGTACAGCTGATGGGCGGTATAGGTCCAGCACGGTGCTTCCGAGGCACCGAACCCCGGGGTGTCGGGCGCGATGACGCGGTGGTCCTCGGCCAGGTCGGCCAGCACCGGGAGCATGGACGCGTTGGTGGCACCGAGGCCGTGGAGGAGAACGACTGGCGGCGCGTCGGCTCGGCCCGCTTCCAGGTAGGCCGTGCGTACGCCACCTGCGTCGACTTCCCGCGACTGCGGCCGCGTCGACAACTCGACATCCGGCGCAAACGCCCCGCCGATCTGAAGCACGGTCGCGAGGCTGCCGCGTGTGACGAGGTCGCCGTCCAGAAACGCGTCGACCCCGCTACGTCGACCGATCAGGACGTCGGCGAGCGTGTCTGCGTCGGTCCGGATGGTGCACGTGGGCTTCCGAGGACCGTCCGCACTGCGGAGTTCTGCGACACCGCTGTCGATCGACACGGTCCAGTGACCGTGACCGGCGATGTCGAGTACCACGGTGGCCGACTCGCCGCTCATCACCGTGTCGGTGAGGTCGCGCGGGAAGTGGGTGGCCAGCATGCTGGCTGGATCGATCGGTTGCCCCTCGCCCATGTGCTCTTCCTTCATTAACTGCCGCGGCGCGTGTCCCCCGGCGTCGTGGGCAGCCGATTACCCGGCTGATCGGAAGTTGAACATTCCGAGCTTCCGAAGGGGACTCCTCGTTCATCGGGCGAATGACAATGTCCGACGCCTCGACGTGAAAGTTTTCTGACGCGTGCGTGACACATCCCGTTTCTGGGTACAGGTTTCCTCACATGTTCACCGCGCTCCAGCAGTGCGGGCTGGGTGAGCGTCGGGTGGCGAGAACGCCGCCACCTACGTCACGTCACGATCGAGGAGTTCACATGCCTTCATATACGGACCTTCCCAAGCCACTGTCGGACGTGTGGGAATGGCAGGTGCATGGCTTGTGCCGTGGCGTCGACTCGTCGCTGTTCTTCCACCCGGACGGACAGCGCGGGCGCATCCGGAAGCAGCGTGAGCTGCGAGCCAAGCAGCTGTGCAACCGTTGCCCGGTGATCGTCCAGTGCCGTGAGCACGCGCTGGCTGTCGAGGAGCCCTTCGGAGTGTGGGGAGGAATGTCCGAATCCGAGCGGCAAGCCGCCATCGAACACCGGCGAGGCGACATCGCCATATGATCGCCGACATCGGCCCGTAGATTGGATACGTGTGCGCGCCGGTTCAAATCCGGTGCAGCGGCTCTATTTGCGCTCCGGACTCCCCGACCATGCCGTCAGTTCGGCGATGTCGCCGTACAGCGCCGACTGGTAGGTGAGCATCAGCTCCTCCACTCCGTCGAACTGATCTCCCACGTGGTGGGTGTTCACGGCCGATAGTTCCCGTTCGCCTGAGCGGGCGATGAGGTCGTCGATTCGACTGTCCAGGCTCATCGCCCGGTTGACGGCCAGCACGGAGCGCAACTGCACTTCGGCTCGGGAGAGCAGGTCACCGATCCGCGCCAGCGCCGCAACGCGGTCCACCAGCTGGTCCCACACCGGTGTCAGTGCAGTCTGCCGGAGTTGAATCTGCCGCCGACCACTGTCGGAGTGCGTGACGCGCAGTGCCTCGTCGAGCTCGAGGCGAATGCCGCGCAACGCCACGGTGTCGACAGCGATCTGCGTCAGCTCGTCGGCGAGGTCGAGTTGGTGCCGCTGGACAGCGAAGTGCTCGGAGCGCCACACCGGGGACCCGTCGATCCTGTCGTACAGCATTCCGGCGAGGTAGAGGAGCGTGTCGTAACCGTCGGCGAAGGTGTCTTCGTCGAGGTCGACGCCGCGGCCGAGAGCGTCGGCCACCCTTCTTCCGGCCGCCGCCATTACAGTGTTCTGCGACGCCTGGCCGATCCGCTCCGCAGCGGTACCGCGCGCAATTTTCGCAGCCCGCTCGAAGGCGCTTCCGGTCAACGGTGTCGGCGTCCGCTGCAGAGCCCGAAAGAGCGCCTCACGCTTCTCGAGGTCGAGATGCACGCCCTCCCTCCGATCACGGCGCATCGCCCTCACACCGCTACCGTAATGCGCTGTCGACATCACCACTGCCGACCGATACGCCTGCAGTTTCCTGGCGAGTTCGGTGGCGCGGTACTTGAAGAGCAGCTGCGCCGGCCCGGGGCGCAGTGTGTCGCAACGATGGGCCACCTGGTGGTATTCGTCCGTCAGAAGACGCAGGTGACCGAACCCACCGATCGATGGGATCGTCCTGCCGGTGCGACGGCGGTTCGCGAGCACCTGCCGGGTGGCCGCGTCGAGGTGTCCGGCAGCGATCAGCACGGCAGCCTGATCGGACAACGGCGGGTGCGTTCCCGAAATCGTGGCTCGCTCACACCAACGCCGAACCTCGAAAGAAATCCGAGCCCTACGCTCTTCGTCGGTGTCGATCATCGGCGGGATCTCGCCGTACGGGGACTGGCCACTCTCCGACATCGGACCTCCTGCACACCGGCTTCTGGGCAGATCGCTCTCTAACTACTGTCCCAGAAAGTAGACGGACGCGCCGCGACCGCTTCGGCCGGACGCAGTTCTAAGCTCTCCGCATGAGTCTCTCGGTCCGCGCGGTGCTGCTACTCACCACGGCGTTGCTGATGACCGGGTGCGCAGGCTCGGTGAGCGGATCCGCCGATACCGCGGCCGCCCCGTCGACCGCCTTTTCCGCCACTACCCCGTCGAAAACGACCACGTCGACGCCCCCTACTTCGATGCGGAGTGCGGCCCCGTCAACTCCGAGCGTGGTTCCCAGTGCAGTGACGAGCGTGCCCGCAAGAACCCGGGAAGTCGATCCGCAGCATTACGCGGGTACCGCGGCGGGGAGCTTCTACTTCACGACGCCCAGTACGAAGTTCCACTGCGCGATCCTGACCGGCGGCGACCTCCCGACGGCAGGTTGTCACGGCCAGATGCCGGAGTCGGCTCCGGAGGTTCCCGGATCCGGCGCCCCCGACATCCCGGTACCGCCCAACGCCGTCGAAGTGACTGGTTCCCGCTCGGGTCAGTTCATCAGCGCGGGTGATCCGCGGTACTACCCGCTGGGCGGTTCGCCGGCCACCGTTCTGCCGTACGGCAGGTCGCTACGCGTGAATGATCTGACCTGCCACGTCGAGGAGACCGCGGGCGTCACCTGCACGAGCGACGCCGGGCACGGATTCACCGTGTCCGACAGGAAGTTCCGCGTGTGGTGAAGGGCCCCTCACGACGGCGCAGCCGGGTGCGTACGGTGGCATCCGCTGTCAGTGGTTTCGCAGGGCATCAATCAGCTCACCTTTGCGTTTCGACGAGTATCCGGATAGTCCGACATCCTTGGCTTTCTTCTTCAACTCGTCGACGGTCCAGTCCTCGTACGACTGCGACTTTCCGCCCTTACGGCCGGTTCCGGAGCGCCCGCGCTTGGCGGCCGCGTTCGCGATCCGCGCCGCTTTCTGCTTCGACGCGCCGTCCTTGCGTACTTCCTCGTATACCTTCTCGTCTTTGATCGATGACCGCGGCATGGTGTGTCTCCTCGATGGGAAAAGGTCCGGCACTGTCCGATTACCCGGGCGGCTGTAGATCACACAAGATGACTCGGCGTCACGCCGGCCGGATCAACGATGGTGGTTCCGGGGAACCAGCTTGTCGTCAATGCGGTGACGGTCGCCGACGTCTGTGACGAGCGGGGTGTCAGCGGATGCACTGCTGTGACGGCGTGCATCGGAAGTGGCGGCTCCCCCGGAGCGGCATTACGGGTACGGAAGCTGCTCGCCGCCGCGGGCCGCCAGGATCGGCTCCATGACGCCGATCTCCTCGCTCTGCTCCTTGATCATCGATGTCGCCAGCTGCGCCACCGCGCGCGTGGTGGCGTGCTGGGCGGCGTAGGAGGCCATGTCGAGGCCACCACGATGGTGGCGGATCATGAGCTGAAGGAAGGCCGTCTCGGCCGCCGGTCCCGTGAGCCGACGAAGCTCGTCCATCTCGGCCCAGCTCGCCATTCCAGGCATGTGGGCGCCGGAGTGGTGACGGTCGGTTCCCATCCACGCCATCGGTTGCGGGGAAGTCTGCGGTTGGTCGAGCAGCATGAGCCAGCCGCTGAGCACACCGATCTCCTGGTTCTGGGCGGCGGTGATCTGCGTGCACAGTGCATCGATCATGGGCTCACGCGGAGACGCCAGGGCGTGACACAGTTCGATCGCCTGCAGGTGATGGCTCGACATGTCCTGTGCGAAGCCCACTTCCAGAGGCTCGAGCGACATGGTGGCGGCGCGCGGCTGGTCGGGCTGGTGCTGCCACCATGCCCCGACGACCACGCCGAGAAGGACACACGCGAGCCCTGCGGCCGCATAAGCAAGACGTTTCATGTCAGCGGGTACACACCGTTCCGGAACTGCAGCGCCAGGAAGCCGTTGTCCATGCACGTCACCCATAGTTGGTCGCCGCGAAACTCCGGAGGCGACATGCACCAATCGCTGGACATGTCGATTCCGATCGGCCGGGTACCCGGCCCGACCGCGTCCGCTCCGTTGATATCGCCCTCCAATGCGGCCCGCGCGACCGCGATCGAACCGATCAGCGGAAGGCCGACTATCGAGCCCAGAGTCGCGTGCGTCGAGTTCTCGAGCCGACCGGCCTTGTCCGGTTGCCCCGGCGGAACGAAGTACGCGATCTCCTTGATGTCGTGCAGGTCGCGGACGTCGAAGACGCGAATACCGGATTGGATCCAGCCGCAAGCCAGCGCCGTGGGGTCCACGGGCCGATCCACACTGCAATAGTGCGCGTCGTAACCGAAGGCGCCGTTGCCACCGTTGTCCTGGGCCCACACGTCCATGTTCTGCGGCAGGTTCACCTCGAGCTTGATCGTGTTGATCAAACGCAGATTCGCATCATCGGACGAGTCGATCACCTTCACGCCACCGGATCCGCCTTCGTCCACGGTGAAGATGACCGGTGCGCCGTCCACGGTGACGGGGATGGTGTGCTGCGTCAGCTGACCGTCCGACCACAGTCTGCGGCCCACGTGCGGCACCACGGGAAAGAGATCGCGGCGCTGAACGGCGCTGATGTCCAGCACGGTGATACCCGCCAGCGTCGAAATATACATGCGGTTTCCATCAGGCGTGATCCCGAAGCCGTGGTTCGACACACCGGTCAGGCCCGTCCAGACCACGCGGGGTTCGGCGGGGTTGCTGACGTCGACAGCCGACAACTGGCCGCCGGCAGTGCCTGCAGCCCAATATGTCCGGCCGTCCGGCGAGAAGCCGCCCTCGTGCGTCGTGATCGGCAGCGGGAGCGACAGCTGCGTTCCCGTCCCCGGATTGAGGAGCCGCGGACGCGTGCAGTCCTGGGATACGTCGTAGATCGAGAATCCGCCGATGCCGGTCAACAGTCCGACGCCCGTGCCCGCGAGCAGACCGCGCCCTGGATCGACCTTGAGCGACTCCCAGGTGCCGGCCTGCATCGGCGGCTCGATCAGGGTCCCGGTGTGACGCGGGCGGGCCGGGTCGGATACATCCACTACCTGGACGCCAGGGCCTGGGCGGTCGAGCCGGGTGGGAATATTCGATCCCACATACACGCAGTTGCCATACGCGGCGCTGACGATTCCCGCCCCTTGACCCTGGAGTTGGCCGACCAGTCCGAGGTTGCACGAGTGCGGTTCCTGGCTGCGTCCACTCCGGCGGTCCGCGAGCGGCACCTGCCCTTGTATCCCCGACTCCTGATCCGACCCCGGTCCGCACTCGGCGCGATCGACCGCTGTGCGTTGGACGGAAAGGAAATCCGTCACCGGGTCTGCGACCGCGGGCGCGGCAACGAGCCAGACAGCGAGGACTCCAGCTAACGCGGCAACCCGGCGACCTCGGTGGGAGCGGTGTGAACCCATGCGCGACATGCTAGGTATTTCACACCAGAAACACCGGCGTTTCTGGAAAACAGTTCGATTCTTCGATTCGCGCACCGGCACCGCGCCGAAACGGTGCCGAGGGTGTAGCGACGCCGAACAGGCTCGGTGCGCGTCTACCCTGGCACCATGCGCGAGTCGGCAGGATCCACAGCCATTGAGCCACTTCCCGCAGGCCGCCATCGGCTCGACCCGACGGCGGTAGCGGCCTCCCAGCGGTACCGCATCGACATTGCCGCCCTCGACGTTCTGGCCGAAAAAGGCTACGCGGCAGCAACAGTGGCCGACATCATCACTTCCGCGCGCGTGTCCCGACGCACGTTCTACGAGTTCTATGCGAACAAGGGTGAGTGCTTCGTCGCCGTGTGCGCGCTCGCGACCCGGATCATGGCGGAAGAACTCGACGCGGCCACAGACACCTCGCTGCCCTGGCAGCTGCAGCTGCGCGCCCACATTCAGCGATACCTCGAAGTCCTGGCCGCACAACCCGGCGCAGCGTATGCCCTCACTGTGCAGACGTTCGCCACCCCCGAGCTTCGGCAGGCCCGCGAGGCGATGTTCGACAGTCTTCTCGATCGAATGCGCGGACTTCATCAGCTCGCCCGTCAGCAAGATCGCACGCTCCCCCACCTGCCCGACGACCTTCTGCGGCTACTTGTCGGGGGCTTCGACGAACTGTTGCGCACGAATCTGCGCGCGCGTGACGGGCACAGTCTTCCGTCGCTTGCTCCGATGATGACGCGGGCAGCGATAGCGATCCTGCAGAGTTCCGGAACAGCGGAGCGCTGACGGATGTCGACGTCGCCGAAGCCCACCCGACTCACCCTCGATCCGGAAGAATTGCTCGCGGCCGCGGTTGCCCAAGCGGAACTGGGCGCCCGGGAGGGCGGCATCCCGATCGGCGCCGCCCTCTTCGCCGGCAACGGAGACCTCCTCGGCAGTGGCCGCAACCGTCGCGTCCAACACGACGACCCCTCGGTGCACGGTGAAACCGATGCCTTCCGGGCCGCCGGACGTCAGCGTGACTATCGCTCGACCGTCATGGTGACGACGCTGTCGCCGTGCTGGTACTGCAGTGGACTGATCCGCCAGTTCAACATCGGGGCGGTCATCATCGGCGAGAGCGTCACCTTCACCGGAGGGCACGAATGGCTCCGGGAGCACGGGGTCGATGTGACGGTTCTCCGCGATCAGCACTGCATCGACTTGATGACCGAGTTCATCGAGACCCAGCCGGAACTGTGGAACGAGGACATCGGGGTCGCCGACTGAGGGAAGCCTGCTCTGCGCAGGGTGGCCTGATCCTCACCCCGGGGTCGGTATCGGTACCGAGCACGCTCGCACAAGATGGAATCACGTCAGAAACACCGAGCTGACACCCTCGCCGCCTCCGAGAAGGAACACCAGATGTCGAAGAGTCGTTCACCCCGAACCCGCGTGATCGCAGCGCTCGTAGGAGCCGCCGCTGCATTGTCGATCGGGATGGTGGGTCCGGCGGCTGTGGCTTCCGCCGAGCCTCCCTGCAAGGTCAACTGCCATCAGCCGAATCCGAAGCCACTACCCAAGGACCTCGGAGACAGCTGCCAGTTCTGCACATCGACGCCCGGCGGACCAGCGCAGCCGCCACCTCCGCCGCCGCCCCCGCCACCGCCGCCCGCCTGACAAAGACCAGCCGACACAGAGCCCCTCGCCCCGCACACGGAGCGAGGGGTGTCGGCGTGTCCGGGTCCGTGCGTCCCGAATCGACCGCATTCCGGCCAGGTGTTGCGCCCCACACCCGACACCCACCCCCTACCCTGAGTGCATGCGCATAGGAGCACATGTCCGCCAGGACGACGATCCGATTGGATACGGCGAGCGCCTGGGGGCAGACATCATCCAGATGTTCCTCACCGACCCCCAGAAGTGGAACAAACCGCCCACGCATCCGCGGACCGACGAGATCCGCGAGAGCCCCATCGACGTCGTCGTCCACTCCTCCTACGTGATCAACGTGGCGAGCCTCAACAACCGGCTCCGTATGCCCTCACGTAACGCTGTGGCGCAGCAAGCTCAGGCCGCCGCAGACATCGGCGCATTCGGACTGGTGGTGCACGGCGGCCACGTCCGCGACGGTGAGGACGTCAGCGAAGGGATAGTCAACTGGCGCAAACTCTTCGAGCGCCAAGCCGACAAGGGCGGTTTCCCGGTTCCGATCCTCATCGAGAACACGGCAGGTGGCGACTTCGCGATGGCCCGCCACTTCGACGCGATCGACAGGTTGTGGCAGGAGGTCGGCGACTTCGGTGCCGGCTTCTGCCTCGACACCTGCCACGCCTGGGCCGGCGGTGAAGACCTGGTGGGTGTGGTCGAGCGGATCAAGGCCATCACCGGACGCATCGACCTCGTGCACCTCAACAACTCGCGGGACGAGTTCAACTCCGCGCGGGACCGGCACGCCAACCTCGCCGACGGAACCATCGACCCGGAACTGCTCGCCGAGGTCGTACGCACGGCAGACGCACCCGTAGTCCTCGAAACGCCGGGTGAAGGACTCGCCGAAGATCTGGCTTTTCTCCGGGAGACGGTCGGAAGCTAGCCGGTATGGCTAACCGCGGGACGAGCCGGGGAGTGCACGCGAGGGCCCATTCATCCACGTTCACGTATTCGGGCCGAAGTTGCCAGACTTTTCAGCACCGCCTGGTGTGGATCCACACCGGAGGTACCTTGACATCACTGCACACGTAACTGGCCACGTAGACAGTCAACCGGTTGGTACTGCCCAACGTATCTGGGTGAGTCGCAGCTTCGCCAGGGGTGGACCGGCGGGTATGCATATGAGGCAAAGCCATCGGCGGACGACTCGGTCAACAGATACTGTGTCGGTCGAGATCATGGCCGAGCCGCAGCCGTCGCGATCGCTTGGGCGCGCCCCAGCACGATGTGCGGTGCCCATCGACGAACCTCGGTGCCTGGTGGTCAGTATTCTTGTCACACGTTCGAGAAAAGAGTTTGCGGATGAAGAGAGCTGACGGCGTCGGCGAGTGGGTGGCATATTCGGGCATCGGTGTCCACGAAGTAATCCTCGCCATCACAAGGGCCGCGGACAGAAACCTCGTGGAAATCGCGGACGAGATCGTCGCACGACTCACTTTCGAGATCGCTGAGTTCACCGCCGACGAGCCCATTGTCGAACAGTTGAACGCTGGTGCCGCACACAACTTCGCCATCACCATGCGGATACTTCGACACGAAATCGAGATCGATCAGGTTGATCCGTCCGAACCTGCGAATGAACTTGCCCGACTACTCGCCCAACGCGAGATTCCGATCACCGCACTGGAGCACGCCTACCGCCTGTACCAGGACAGTGTTGTTCGATGGTGCCTTCGGGAGCTGGCGATCCGCAGTGACGACGCGGCCGTAACCGCACAGGCTGCATTGGAGATCACCACACTGGTATCTGCCCACGTCAACCTGATTGCCCAGAATTTGTTGACGACGTATGAGGCTGAGCGAGATGCATGGCGGCTTCGGCGGAGCGCCTCCCGCTCCGCACGTATCAAGGACATACTGGGCAACCAAGCGATCGATATCGCTTCAGCCGAGGCAGCACTTGGCTACCGCCTCAACCAATACCACATCGGGGTGATCGTGTGGACAGTACGGAGCGAAAGGCCCGATGACGAGCTCAGTCATCATGAAGGAGCGGTAATTGCACTCGCCCGGCACCTAGGCATCTCCGGCCACCCGCTGTTCGAGCCGCGCGACGAACACACCGGATGGGCTTGGCTACCCCTTGGACAACAAGACAACCTCGACCTCGAGAAATTCGCTTCGATCACAGCGAATTGGGACCAGCCAGTTTCGGTGGCGGTTGGTGCACCTCAGAAGGGCGTCGCCGGGTTCGTCCGCACTCACTCCCAGGCCAATCAAGCTCGAACTGTTGCCCAGGCCTCGCGCGTCCCGACCCCACGAATCATTTCCATTGCCGATATCGGCGCGGTCGCGCTGATGTGCAGCGACCTCAGCGCGACTCGCGCCTGGGTCGCCGAAGTTCTGGGTCCGTTGGCCGCTGATGATCCGGCGGCCGAGGATCTACGCACTACATTGCGTGAATTCCTTCGCACCGGTGGGAGTTATGCCGCCACCGCCACTGAGTTGCACATGCACAGGAACTCCGTCGTCTACAGGATCCACAAAATCGAAGATCAGCTCTGCCAGAACGTGCGCGAAAGACGGCTGGAACTCGAGAACGCTCTAGAGTTGTGCTTCTGGCTCGGCGGGGCGGTGCTCGCTCCGGACCCGGACAAAGCCGGGACATCCTGATTACTGGTCTATAGCCGGCACCGAGAGGCAACCGGACACGTCGGACGACCCGCGAAGGGCGTCTCTGCTTCCTGTAGGGGCCACGCGAGGAAGCGATCACCTAGTCGCACGCTCGGTGCCGGTGCTCGCGCACGCTCATGCCGGACACCTGGGCAACGTGCAGTCGGCAACTGAGGTCTGTCGCGCACCAATGCAGCCGCCGCCGGTGAGTGTCGGACGCAGCCCAGATTATGACAGCCCACACAGCCGTTACCGAATGTGATGGGGCGCACAAAACTGGACCACATCTGTGTGCGGCCAGCACGGTGATATGCCGCCGGCACCCTCTTAGCGTCTAAGTAACAACTTCAATCCTGCCGACGCGACGACATGTGTGGACACAGAGCCGGGAGGCGGCCAGAACCTCTCGGAGACGAAAGATTTCATGCCACCAACGCTACCGCCGCAAAAGCAGAAGACAGAACGCTTTGACGGGTAGCTCACCGTCCGGGAACAGCCGGACGCCCGCGTGACCGGTTCGTTCGCGAAAGAAAACAGAGAAGGGGACTTCCAGATGTCGAACCGACACCTGCTTGTCATAGGCAATGGCTGCGGTGGTACCGAAGCGGCATTTGCCGCACGCACCTCCGGATGGGAGGGACCTATCACCCTGCTGGGTGACGAGAGGTTTCAGCCATACCATCGACCACCCCTCTCGAAGACCTACCTCAAGGGTGAAGTCACCGCAGAATCATTGCACCTGCGGGGCGACGTGGCATATGAACGCAGTGCGATCACCCTCCACGCAGGCCATCGCGCTCAGGCGATCGACCGCAAGCATCGCAAGGTCGCAATGTCCGACGGTACCGAAATCGGATACGACGAGCTGATTCTTGCAACGGGAGGCCGACCGCGGACGCTTCCGGTCGCAGACGCGCTTCCCCAGAAGCCCTCGAATCTCCACTATCTCCGCACAAGGACTGATGCAGACGCGCTTCGAGATGAACTGCGCCCCCAACGGAGCGTCGTTATCATCGGCGCCGGATACATCGGTTTGGAGGTGGCCGCGGCCGCCGTCCGGATCGGCATGACCGTCACCGTGCTGGAGGCTGCGTCCCGCGTACTAGCTCGCGTTACTGCACAGCCGATCTCCGAATATTACGAGGCCGTTCACCGTGAGGCGGGGGTCAATATCCTTACCAACTGCGTGGTAGAAGGGCTGGAGACTCGAGGAGACGGCCGCATCGAAGCAGTTCGCTGCTCGGATGGCACACGACTCGCCGCCGATCTGGTCGTCGTTGGTATCGGGCTGATACCGAACAGTGAATTGGCCGCAGAAGCAGGCCTCGAGGTCGATAACGGCATCGTGGTCGACGACGACCTTCGCACAGCTGATCCCCACATCATGGCTGTAGGAGATTGTGTTCGCCAGTACAGCCATTTGTACGACCGCTTCGTCCGTGTCGAGTCGGTCCCCAACGCACTCGAACAGGCACGCAACGCCGCTGCCGTACTGTGCGACAAGCCGACCCGCCCGACTGGCGCTCCATGGTTCTGGTCCGATCAGTACGACCTGAATCTGAAGATGGTCGGCCTGTCGGAAGGGTACGACCGCTTGGTGTTACGAGGAAGGCCCGAAGACCGTTCCTTCAGCGCCTTCTACGTAGTGGGTGACCGAGTGCTTGCGGTGGACACAATCAACCGACCTGCCGATTTCAACGTGTCCAAGCGACTTATCTCGGAGCGAATTCCTGTGACCGCGGACCTGCTCGCAGCGAGCGACGTTTCGCTCCGGGATCTCGTCACTTCGACACAACCGTCAATTGCAAGTTCCACAGCCAGAACCTAGGAGGTTTACCGACCATGCCGAAAGCAACCTTCATCTCCCCTGACGGAAACCACGACGAACTGAGCGTCGCGTCCGGAACCACTCTTATGCAAGCTGCAGTCGGGCACGGCATCCGTTCGATCGTGGGTG
Source organism: Rhodococcus sp. IEGM 27 (assembly GCF_033142305.1). Lineage (NCBI taxonomy): Bacteria > Bacillati > Actinomycetota > Actinomycetes > Mycobacteriales > Nocardiaceae > Rhodococcus > Rhodococcus sp. IEGM 27. The sequence goes on from NZ_JAWLSG010000001.1 coordinate 267,315, forward strand.
ACTGTGGTGGCAGCGGCGCCTGCGCAACCTGCCACGTCTACGTGGAGCAGGAGTTCCTCGACAAGCTCACTCCCATGGATTCCAACGAGCAAGAGATGCTCGAATGCGCCTCCTCCCCCGTGCAAGACAACAGCCGATTGAGCTGCCAGATCGCGATGCACGACCACCTCGACGGAATCACCGTCGAAGTCGCCCCGACCCAGTGGTAGTTGACCGAACAGACGCAAACCAAACAGTACTGATCAGCGGTTCTTAATGCCGCACACGTCGACAGACAGATGAAGGAGCTCACATGAGAATGCAGGACAAGGTCGCACTCATCTCGGGCGGCGCACGAGGTATGGGCGCTTCCCACGCTCGAATGATCGTCGCCGAGGGCGGGAAGGTCGTCATCGGCGACATCCTTGATGACGAGGGCGAAAGTCTGGCAAAGGAACTGGGAGCGGACAAGGCGGTCTACACACGACTCGACGTTACCGATTACGCCGATTGGCAAAACGCTGTCGACCTGTCAGTGAGGACGTTCGGCAAGCTGAACGTCCTCGTGAACAACGCGGGCATCGTCAATATGGGGTCGCTGACCGACTATTCCATCAAGGAATGGGACGACATCATCGCCGTGAATCAGACCGGACCGTTCCTGGGCATCAAAGCCGCCACGCCGTCGCTGATTTCGTCTGCGCCATCGTCCATCATCAATATTTCGTCGACCGCCGGCTTCCAAGGCATCGCCGAACTTCACGGCTACACGGCCTCCAAGTTCGCCGTGCGTGGTCTGACCAAATCGGTCGCGCTCGAACTGGCCCAGCACGGCGTTCGGTCGAACTCCGTCCATCCCGGGACCGTATCGACGCCGATGAACGCCGACTTGGATGTGGCGGACTTCAACCCGATGAAACGCATGGGCAGCGTCGAGGAGGTTTCACAACTGATCATCTACCTCGCCAGCGACGAATCCAGCTTCGTTACTGGGGCCGAATTCCTCATCGATGGAGGGGAACTGGCGGGCATGGGGCCGCTCAGCTCGAAATAGCACCACCTGAAGATAGACAGCAACAGAGACCGAACGGTCCCACATCACCAACAAGCTATAGCGGAAGTGAGCGAATAATGGGAACAGCACCTGAAACGATCGTCCCAACCCCCGCAAGTAACTTGCCGGCGAATGTTTCGCCGGACCGGGTGGTTGATTTCGACATGTTCAACCCGCCCCACATCGACCAAGGCGCCCAGGAGGCATGGAAGCACCTCCAGGATCCCGGCATGCGCGATCTCGTGTGGACTCCCCACAACGGTGGGCACTGGATTGCAACGCGGGGCTCACTGATCCAGCAAATGTTCACGGACTTCGAGCACTTTTCGAGCGAATGCCCCTTCCTGCCCCGCGAGGCGGGCGAACAATACAGTTTCATTCCCACATCGATGGATCCGCCCGAGCAGCGACCGTATCGGCGCATTCTCAACGCGAGCGTCGGACCCCATACCATCGACCGCATCGGCGATGACATCAGGGAGACCGCACGGGCACTGATTGGGGACATCCGCACCACCGGCAGTTGCGACTTCACCAAGGAGTACGCGGAGGTCTTCCCGATCAAGATCTTTCTCATGATCGTGGACCTTCCGCTCAGCGATGCCCCGAAGCTGAAGTACATCGGGGATCAGATGACCAGGCCTGACGGCTCGATGAGTATGGGCGAGGCAATCGATCTCTTCTTCGAGTACCTGTCACCCTTTATCGACGCTCGTACGGAGAATCCGGGCGATGACGCGATCAGCACCGTCGTGCAAAGCCAGGTCAACGGCCGACCGATCACCAAGGACGAGGCACTGAAAATCTGCGGCCTTCTTCTGCTGGCAGGGCTGGACACCGTGGTGAACTTCTTGAGCTTCACGATGCACTTCCTGGCCACGCATCCTGAGGAGCGGCGCGCCCTTGTCGCTGATCCCCAGCTGATACCGACCGCCACCGAGGAGTTGCTGCGGCGCTTCGGATTGGTATCCGATGCCCGCCTGATCAAGAAGGACATCACCATCGACGGCGTCGATCTCAAAGCGGGCGACATGGTGGCGTTGCCGACCATGCTCTACGGTCTCGACGACCGCAAGAACAAGTGCCCGATGGATGTCGACTTCGGTCGGGAGGAAATCGACCACATTACGTTCGGTCACGGCGTACACCATTGTGCGGGCGCTCATTTGGCGCGTGTCGAAATTCAGACGACCTTGGAGGAGTGGTTGGGGCAGATTCCCGAATTCGAGGTTGCCGACCCGTCGGGGGTGGGCTTCCAGTCAGGAATCGTGAGCTCCATGACATCGGTTCCATTGCAGTGGACTACTGATTAATCGAAGACACGCCGCGATCGACATACTGGCCGATCAACGCCTCTCAGGAACGAGGGCAGTGCACCGTAGGTGGCATTCGTAGCGGATGCCGCCGAGGGAGTGGCCTCACGGCTATCAAGGGTCTCCCCTTATTCGCCGTGAGCCACTCCCTCGCCGCGGGCGCTGTCGTTCCGCATGTGTCTGCCCGTCGCGATGACTCGACATCGAACCGATCGATCACCGAGGAGAATCCTCCCAGTGCGCACATCTACGTTGACGTTGACAAGTCGCGACGCAGCTGCGATTCTGGTCACAGGGGAAACGCCGCCTTACGAGAACGTGACCAAGGCAGGACTCCGACGTCCGTTCGCCCCCAAGATTGGAGATGCACGCATGAGTAATTCGGTGACCCGAGTCCAGCAAGCTCTGTCCGACCTCGCCGCCGGCCGGACCGTTGCGCTCGCGGGCAGTGCGGGCGGCGATCCCGATGGCTACCTGCTCTTGGCGGCGGAGAAGGCATCCCCTGCCGCGCTCGCATCGATGGTCCGCCATAGCTCTGGTTTCGTCTGTGCGGCGGTCACCCGGCGTGTCTGCGAACGTCTCGGGTTGCCACCGATGGTGGGGACGATCCCGGACCAGGCCAGCGACTGGTATACCGTCTCGGTGGATGCGATCGCTGGGGTGGGTACGGGGATTTCTGCCGCCGACCGGGCACGCACCCTCGCAATGCTCGCCAACCCCGACAGCGCGACCGGCGACTTCACCCGCCCCGGCCATGTCGTACCGGCCCGGGCGCGCGAGAACGGGGTACTCGAGACCCGCGGTCCAGCGGAAGTCGTAACGGACCTCGCTCGTGCGGCCGGTCTACGACCGGTCGGCGCCTTTGCTGCGCTCGTCTCGGAGAAAGATCCCACCCGCATCGCGAACGAGGACGAAACCCGTGATTTCGCTCAGGCACAACAATTGACATGGTTGTCTGCGGACGACGTTGTCATCTATCGCCGGGTATCCGAACTACACGTCCGATGCACCTTCACCATCACTCGGGAAAGCCCTTACGGCGAGCTACTCACCTCCGGATTTCGGAGTGAAGTGACCGGCACCGATTACATCGCCTACCGAATCGGTCGACCCCAGAGTGCGGACGCGCCATGGATCCACGTTCACCGCGAATCAGACTTCGCCCCGCATGCCGACTCCACAGACCCTGATCGTCAGGCCATGTTTGCGCGGATAGCCGCACACGGTGACGGCGTAGTACTGATCGAACGCAACACGAACGACCTCGATTCGTACACCCTCACCTCAGAGCAGCAGGACCGCAGACGCATTGACCGGAATGCGGACATTGCACAGGTAATCCGAGAGCTCGGAATTTCGTCGTTGCAGCTGCTGGACCCGCCAGCCGATCTTCTCGGGACCCTGGAGATCATGGGAATCGAGGCGTCGGTGCTGTCCCAAGCTGATGCGGGTTCGACTGTGAAGGCACGGACCTGCACTACGACAAGCACCGCACACACCGTCGCCGGGCTGGTGCGACATGGTGACCAGCGGGGTCGTGAACTCGGCTTCCCCACCGCGAATCTCGAACTCGACACCGAAGCGGGGAGTCCCTCGTCCGAGGCTCACCTGGTGGATGGCGTGTGGGCAGGTCACTGCGCGCTTCCCGATGGCAGGTCGATCCCCGCCGCAGTCTCGATCGGTCGACGTTCGACATTCTACGGCCGTGTGGGGACGCGATTGCTGGAGGCACATCTACTCGATTTCGATGAGAATCTTTATGACCTCGAAGTCACCGTGCATCTCGAATACTGGATTCGCGGCCAAGCGACCTTCGCCTCGAAGGAAGAACTCATTGCCGCGCTCGAGGACGATGTTCGGCGCACCAAGGAGCTTCTGTCCGACACTTATCCCACCGCCGGATAGCTGAGCGGATCCCTGACGGAGACGGAACCGATCAGCGACGTGATGAATGCGTGCCATAGTTCGGCGGCTGGCGCGATCCTCGATCAGTGACCGCTCCAGAACCTTCGTCGCGACTCCGCAGAATCCAGACGACGTGTCACGACTGGCTGCGCTCAACCGTGGTTGCGACCTCCTCAACCCTGGTTGCGGCCCCATAGAGACGGTCAGCGCACTCCCCTGTGCGGTGGCGCGTGGGATGCGATCAGGAGGACCTCCAGTATCGCGATGCGGCCGGCGCCGAGTTCGATCGCATTGCGCAGGTGCAGCTTCATGCCGGGAAGAAAACGATGGGTCGGCGTTGCATCCACCGCCAGGGCAATAAGTTCTTTGGTGACGGCGCGCACGTTTTTCGTCTTCCATGGGAGACCGCAATACTCGCAGAATGCAGCGAATCCTTCGGGAGAGATCCGTATCAGCGCAGCAAGGAAACCAGGTAGCTCATCCTCTAGGCGCTGACGGTAGGGGTCGCTTCCTACGTATCGCTCCCAGAGGAGACGCTGGTCGGCATCGAGCGCTGAATTCGCCTGCTCGTTGTGCCGTTCCGAGGTGAGAGCGTGGAGGTGTTCGGCGGTTGCGAAGAGGGTGTGCACTCCGAGCCCCGACACCAGCATGAGTACCTCGTGGACTTGATCCGCGGTCGCTCCCAGGTCGAGCGCCTCCTGCATGTAGCGTTCGGCACCCACGATATCCATAGTGGTCACGGACGCGCGGACTGCGAGTTCGACCAGCGCGCGGGTCAGCGGGTCCAACGGTTCCCCGTCGCCGACGTCATTGAGGTACGCGTCGGCAACGGCGCGCAGTTGATCGAGCGAAACTTCATCGCGGATGGACGGTACCGACGGCCGCGCAGAGTCGGGCGGGCCCTCGGACTCGGTCACCGCGGGACGGCTTCCGTGTGCAGCAATCGGACGATAACGGTGGCTTCATCGGGACTACGGCGAGTACCGCACACCACGGAACCACCGACGGACGTGATCCGTTCCCCGTCGTCGGTATTCGTCATGTCGGCCTCGCTCGTGAGTCGGTACAGCGGCTTCTGGGTGAGGCCACAGAACTCGTGTTTTCCGCCTTCCGACGCTATGCGATCGCGAACACCGTGTCAATCAACGTTGAAGTAGATTTACATCAACGTTGATGGATTTCCCGTCTTCCGCCGCGTAGCATCCCCTACGTGGCCAGAACACCAGTGACGAGAAGCAGCGGTATGAGCCGGCGCCGCCGTAGCGCGCAGAATGACAGCAGCCCCAGCTATCAGGCGAAACGCCGTGAACTCCTCCAAACGGCGGCTGATGTGTTCCAGGAAAAGGGTTACGACGCCGCCACGTTGAACGACATTGCGGAGCGTTTCGGAACCGATCGGGCGTCGATCTACTACTACTTCGCCAGTAAGAAGGAATTGTTCCAGGCCCTGTTTCAGGACGTTGTGATCGGCGTTCTCGACGATAACGTTTCTGCTGGAACAGAGATCGCGGAGATCGACGCCGACGCCCCTGAGAAGCTCCGTCGACTCGTCGAATTACTGATGCTCTCGTACGAGAACAACTATCCCTACATCTACCTGTATATCCAGGAGGACATGGCGAAGCTCGAGTTCCAGTCGACCCCGTGGGCCAAGGACATGCTCCGGAAGACGAAGCGTTTCGAGGCAATCGTTGCCGGCGTCCTCGAGCAGGGGGTGGCAGAGGGAACCTTTCGTAAAGATGTTCCTACTGCACTGATGGCGAAAGCGTTGTTCGGGATGATCAACTGGACCCATCGGTGGCTCAAGCCTGGCTCGCACAGGGTTGACGCCAGACAGACCATTGACGCGTTCTGCGCGTTGTTCTTCCAGGGCGCACTGGCCAAACCCGCTTAGATCCGTCCAGCGTCTACGTAACTCTCATACTTTCTGACACTGACGTGGCCGACGTGGGAGATGTAAGTACTTCACGGCTGCGCGTAGCGCCTTGTGATGCTGCGGGCTTGACCGTGCCCCACACCGACGCTCGAGGTACAGGAACAAAGGGTTCTGGCCGCGCTTGCGAACAACTCTGCCGCGCCCGAGTAGTGCACGTTTAGCGAGGTTCACAGGCTGCTACGTGATCACGATTGCCGCCTACCTTGCACCGTGCGCACCATGCCCGGTGGTAACCGCCCGGGCGGGAGAGTGTGTCGTTGCAGCCCGGGCACTGTCCCGACGTGCCCCGGGCCGGGACGGACGCCACCGTCATACCGACCCCGGCACCGGTGTGCGCGAGAGCGTCGACGGCTTGCGGCGCGCGGACAGCGCGGCCCGATTGTTGTTCACCCGGCCGTGTCCCCGGGTTTCCAGGGTGCTGAGATCTTCCACCCCGATCACTGCCGCGCCCGCTGCTGCGGCGTAGTCGACGGTGTGACGGACGAAATGGAAGGCGAGTTCCCGTTTGACACCGACCGCGGCGCGGTGGGCGGGGAGGACAGCGATCTTGTCGTCGACGGAACCTTGTCAGGGGCAGGTCGGCCGAGATACGCATCGAGATCAGCGCGATCACATACTCGCTGCAGAACCTGTACGCCGGGAGCGTTATCCGGCCTTCCGACGCAGCCTTGCGAACTCCCACGACTGACAGTTCAGGTACACCGCGACCTCACCAATTCACATGAAGCGGAGAGTAGCAGACAGGATTAGGAAGTATCAGAGACTACGTCAACTGTTGGGAGCCTTTCGCCGTTCCCGAGCGGGTGGGGCGCCGTGAGCGCGCGACCTACATCGCGGCCCGCGGCACGTCCACAACCGTTCCTCGTCTACCGGCCGGTCCACTGCGGCTTTCGCTTCTCGGCGAACGCCGCTCGCCCCTCGAGCCGGTCGGCACTGGCCGCATACGCTTCGATGGGTTCGTAGCGGGTCGCCAACGCGATGTCCAAGGGCCAGTCCAATCGGGACAGCACGGCATCCTTGGCCGCCTGCACGGCGAGCGGGGATGCGGCCGCGATACGCTCGGCCCACTGGTCGGCGGCCTTACCGAGTTGCTCGGGTGCGACGACTTCGTTGACGAGTCCGTACCGTTCGGCGTCGACGGCAGTGATCCGGTCCCCGGTGAGAATCATCGCCATGGCGATGTGATGCGGAAGTTGCCGAATCGCGCGGTGCATGATGCCTGCCTCGCCGATGATTCCGACCTTCGTTTCCGGGATACCGAACTGGGCGTTGTCCGCCGCCACAATGATATCCGCGCACATCGCCAGCTCGAATCCGCCACCCACGGCGTACCCCTGGACGGCGGCAACGAGCGGTTTGCGCAGCTTCAGCAACGGGCCTCCGACGCCGGTGAGTCCACCGCCGAGGGCCATCCTGCGACCGTCGCCTTCCGTGCCGCCGCTCACGTCGGCGCCGGCACAGAACGCCTTCTCCCCGGAGGCTGACAGGACGGCCACCCACAGGTCCGGGTCGGCGTTGATTTCGGTCCACGCCTCGTACAACGCCTGGTCCATCTCGGCATTGATCGAGTTCAACGCCTTGGGGCGATCGAGTGTGACGCGTGCGATGTGGCCATCGCGTATGAACGTGACTCCGCTGCTCATGATGTTGCCTTTCCGGATGGTACTGACGAAGTGGAGGGTGGGGCATCGACCGGCGCACGGTACGAGGCAATGGCCGCCTTCAGGCCGACCTCGGCAATGAAGGCACGAACCTGCGCCACCGAGGGCGATAGATGTAACAGCGCGTCCATTTCTGCGCCACCCTGTGCGGCAGTGCGTACGCCCATGGCCTCCATAGCGCGGTTGACCGACAGTTTCTTGATGCGCAAGAGATCGGAAGGAACCCGGGCTATTTGGGCGGCGAGGCGTTCGACAGTCTCGACGACGGTGTCTGCCGGAACGGCTCGGTTCGCCCACCCCCATTCAACCGCGGTGTCACCGTCGATCGAGTTGCCGGCGATGAAGGCGAGTTCCTTCGCCCGCTTGGGTCCGACCAGCGGCGCCCACAGCGGGGCTATGTATCCCCCACCGAGCGGCACAGCCGGTTCACCGATGCGCGCATCATGCGCCACTATCGTGAGATCGGTGAATACACACATCTGCGTAGCGCCCGCGATGCAGTAACCGTGGACCGCCGCGATTACCGGTTTAGGGTGATCCCAAATCGCGAGATAGCGATTAACGTTGCGCGCGAGTCGTTCTCGATCCGACACCGGGTCCTTGGTGGTGGTATATTCGCCGACCTGGTCGATGTCGTAGCCGGCGGAGAAGCCCTTTCCTTCGCCGCGGATCCCGACGACGGGACCGCCGGTGGTGGCGAGACGCTCGAGGGCGTCGCTGAACTCGTCGAGGAGCGCATTCGACAGGGCATTCGCTTTGTCCGGGCGGTCAAGGACGATCCAGCTGATCGGCCCGCGGTGCTCGACACGCAAGTTCTGGTACTCGGTGTCTACTTTGGCGGTAGTGGTCGGCGTGGTCATGCCGAGGCACGTCCGATCGGGATCTGCTTCTTGACGTGGAAGTCGACGACACCTGCCGCGCGCAGTTCACGGCGAGTGAAACGCCAGCCGTGCTCGTCGTCGCGCACCAGAACATCGTGGTACTGGCCGAAGAAGTGGCCGTCCGGCTTGCCTTCCTTGGTGTACTGATGCCACGCATACAGCACCGAGCGGACGGTCGCAGTGCGCATTTCCTCGTCGAAGTCGACAACGACGTTGGAGACATGATGACTAGTGGCGGTGAAGAAGGTGCCGATTCCGTCGAGGGTCTTTCGATAGGCGTCGCGTCCCTCGGCGCCGAAGTCGGGTCCATACGCGACGTAGCAATCCGACGTGAACAGGGCCGCGAGATCGTCGGGCTGGTTCATATCGAGGTAGTACGCGTAGTCGTACAACACTCGTTCGACTTTCTGGGCCTCGACGAGTTCGGTCAGTTCTCGACTCGACAGTGCACTGGTAGTCATGATCTTCCTCCGATGTGATGTGGCGATGTGCTGAGTGCGGATTCCTCGATGCCAGGCGTGTACTGGCGGTGAAGCTGCGCTGAGGCGCCTCTGGACGAGAAACTACCAACAAGCTACACCGACTTTCAACGCTTGTGTAGACGCACTTTCCCCCCATGCACCGCCCATCCCGTGTCTCAGGATCAATATTTGAGCACTTCATGACGCTTCTGGCGTCCAACCCACGCTCCATCTGTTATCAACATGTTTGTAGAAATTTGTCAACGTTAGAGTTGACATTCCACGAAGGTCGATGCGACGATCGTCTTCAGAGCGACGCACGTCACATGCCCGACCGAGACGGAGACTTCATGCAGTTCCACCTCGAGCAGACCAGGGTGATCCCAAGGCGCTCGGAGCGCGAGGACGGCATGGCAGCACAGCGGTGGACCCGTACCCGCGAAACCAGACTCGACGCAAGCACACACACACCGATCAGGCCTTTGGGTCCTGAGCCGAGAAGGACAACCCGATGACACTCACCGACACCAACACAGTGATCGACCCGGGACATTTCCGGACTGTGCTCGGCCACTTCCCGACCGGCGTCGTGGCGATCACCTCCACTGATTCCGCGGGAGGTCCGGTCGGTATGGCCGTCGGCTCCTTCACATCGGTATCGCTGGATCCCGCGCTGGTCGCGTTCCTCCCCGACAAAAATTCCAGCACCTTCCCGAAGATCCGGGAATCCGGTCGCTTCTGCGTCAACGTGCTCGGCGCCGGCCAGCAGGACGTCTGCCGAAGTCTGGCAATGAAGGGATCAGACAAGTTTGCGTCGATCTCCTGGACGCCGACCAATCGCGACAATCCGCGTATCCACGACTGCATCGCCTGGATCGACTGCACAATCGAAACAATCCACGACGCCGGTGACCATTTCCTGGTGATCGGTCGGGTTACATCGCTCGAGGTCGATGATGCCGCCTCACCACTCATCTTCTTCCAAGGTGGCTACGGCTGCTTCTCGTCGACCTCCCTCACCGCGCCCGGTGAGGCTGACCTGCTGCGGCCCCTGAGCATCGTCGATCAGGCACGTTCGGAAATGGACGCGGTCGCCCGCGAACTGGGAGTCGAATGCTGCGCCTCGGTCGCGATTCGGGATCAGCTGGTCCTGGTCGGCAGCAGCATGTCAAGCACTCTACCGACGTCACCACACACCCGCCTCGGGCAGCGAATGCCCTTCGTACCCCCACTCGCCCTCCCACTGATGGCATGGTCCGAGGGACGCGAACGCGACAAGTGGATCGGACGCGGCGGCGAGGCTCTCGATCGTGCCTTGCTTGCGCAGGCGGTGTCCCGTGTCCGCGACCGCGGCTGGTCACTCGTGCTTCGCAGCGACGCACAAGTGCGGTTCGAAAGGGCCGTTGCGCGTCTGCCGCTTACCGGTGCCACCGGCGATCTGGCGTCTGACGTCACCGAGGCCGCCCGCGCCCTCAGTTTGGAGGGATACGAACCCGCCGAAATCGACCCTGCTGCCACCTATGACGTCCGGATCATCAGCGCTCCGGTATTCGGCAAAGACGCCCAACCGGTGCTGCTGCTGAGCCTGTACCAACTCCCCCGCCAACTGTCCGGCGCGACGGTCGAACAGTATCGGAATCGATTGATGACGGCGGCCGAGAGGGTCACCGCGAAGCTGGGCGGATGCACGCCCACCGTGATCTGACCATCCTCGAGGACGGGACGGTTCCGGCCGACCCAGTTGACAACGAAGGGAAAGCGATTGCCGGGCTTACTCATCGCCAACCGCGGCGAAGTCGCTTTGAGGATTATCCGCACCGCCCGCAGATCCGGACTTCGCACCGTCGCGGTTCACAGCGTCGACGACTCCGAAGCAACCCACGTCCGAGCGGCCGACGAGGTGTGCCCGCTGTCGAGTTGCGGCGCGGCTGCCTACCTCGAGATCGATCAAATGGTCAACGCAGCCATCACGTCCGGATGCACCATGCTCCACCCGGGATACGGATTCGCGAGCGAAAATCCGGAGCTGGCAGACGCCTGTGCACGCGCAGGTATCACATTCGTGGGACCCGACTCCGAGACCCTCCGGCTCTTCGGTGACAAGTCGGCGACGAGGGCTCTGGCCGAAGAGATCGGAGTTCCTGTCCTTCCCGCGACAAACGGTGCAACGGGTCTTCCGCAAGCGCTGGCCTTCATGGAAGCGCACTCGGGCGGCCCGGTCATGGTGAAGGCTCTCGCCGGCGGCGGCGGCCGCGGAATGCGGGTCGTCACAGACTCCGCCGACATCGGGCAAGCGCTCATTCGTTGTGGATCCGAGGCGCTGCGTGGTTTCGGGCAATCACAAGTCTATGTCGAGCGCTACCTTCCCCGCGCGCGGCACATCGAAGTTCAGGTGCTCGGCGACGGTGTCGGCGACCCGATACACCTCTGGGACCGCGACTGTACGATTCAGCGCCGCCATCAGAAGCTTATCGAGATCGCGCCTGCTTCGCATTTGCCGGACGCGACGCGATCGGCTCTTCTACGCTCCGCACTCGATCTCGCGCGGGCAACACACTTCCGAGGTGCCTGCACATTCGAATTCCTTGTCGATGCCGACTCCCCCGACATCTACTACTTCATCGAAGGAAATCCACGACTGCAAGTCGAGCACGGTGTCACCGAAGAAATCACGGGCGTGGACCTGGTCGCAGCCCAGATTGCCATAGCGGAGGGGGTGTCGCTGACGGACCAGGGTCTTTCCCAGGAGGCCATCGGAAACCCCCGCGGGATCGCTGTCGAAGCGCGAGTCACCCTCGAGCCCGCGGTCGCCCCCACACAGAAGATCACGCGATTCGACCTCCCGGCCGGGTCCGGTATTCGGGTGGAAAGCCACGGCTACGCCGGTATGCAGGCAACCAATGACTACGATCCGCTCCTGGCCAAGATCATCGTTCACCGACTGGGCGCGACCTTGGCACAGGTTCTCGCTCACCTCGAGACCCAGCTAGGTCATATCGTCATCGAGGGGGTGCCCACCAACCTGCCGCTGCTGCGCTCGGTGCTGGCCGACCCTGCAATTTCGGGCGGTGCGATGACGACGAGTTTCGTCGACGATTACCTGCTCAGATCATCGCGCATACCGGTGCAGGCGGAAGACAGCCAGGCGACCGACCTATTCGCACCGTCGGCCGGAACGGTGGTTTCGATCGCCGGCGAATCCGGGCAGTGGGTAGAGCAAGGGGAACCGGTTGCGATTCTCGAGGCCATGAAAATGGAGCATGAGATCATCGCCCCGGCCGCCGGACGGCTGGAGAAGGTGACCGTGCAGGTCGGCGATTTTGTCGCCGAGGGAGCCCGGGTCGCAACGCTTGCGGCGGTCGCCATCGACGACCAGCCCGCGGATACCACAATCGCAACTTGTGGACTTCCCGACTTGGACGACCTCCGTTCCGATGTCGCCGAAATCAGAGATCGCCACGAAGCCGGTCTGGACGCCGCCCGCCCACAAGCCAGCGCAAGAAGGCACGTGGCCGGGAAACGGACCGCCCGCGAGAACCTCGCAGACCTTTTCGACCCGAGCTCCTTTCGTGAGTACGGCCCGCTTGTCATCGCGGCGCAACGTCGAAGGCGGACGCTGGACGACCTCGAAGCCAATACGCCCGCCGACGGCCTCGTCGCCGGATTCGGCCGGGTGAGCGCGGCCGAGTCCGACGCACAGAACACCCAGGTCGCCGCCCTCGCGTACGACTACACCGTGCTGGCGGGAACCCAGGGACTGCAGAACCACAAAAAGGCCGAGCGGATGTTCGAACTCGCCCGGCGACGGGGCACCCCGGTGGTCATCTTCGCCGAAGGGGGCGGCGGCCGTCCCGGGGACACCGACAATCAGGCCAAGGCAACCGGGATGGACTTGGGGACGTTCGTCGCGTTGGGTCGGCTCAACGGACACGTTCCGACGGTGGGCATTGCGGCCGGCCGTTGTTTCGCGGGCAACGCGGCACTGCTCGGTGCCTGTGATGTCATCATCGCAACCGGCGACGCGAACATCGGGATGGGTGGACCGGCCATGATCGAGGGAGGTGGGCTGGGGGCGTTCTCGCCGGAAGCGATCGGACCCGCCACGGTCCAGGCGGCCAATGGGGTCGTCGACATTCTCGTCGATGACGAGGCTGCGGCCGTGGCCGCCACCAAGAAATACCTTGGCTACTTCCAGGGCTCTGCCCGTCAGTGGTCCTGCGCCGATCAACGTCGACTGCGCAACGCTGTACCCGAGCGACGATCGCGGGTGTTCGATATTCGTGCGCTCATCCACACCCTGACCGATGAGGAGTCGGTACTCGAGCTTCGAAAGGAATTCGGGCGAGGAATGGTTACGTGCCTGGCTCGGGTGGAGGGTCGACCGGTGGGCATCGTCGCGAACGACGGACGTCACCGCGGCGGCGCGATCGACAGCGACGGGGCCGACAAGATGGCGCGCTTCCTTCGGCTCTGCGATACCTATGAACTGCCGATTGTCTCCCTCTGCGACACCCCTGGATTCATGGTAGGCCCCGAAGCAGAAGAGACGGCTATGGTGCGGCATGTCAGCCGGTTGCTTGTCACCGGCCCTAATCTCGCTGTTCGACTGTGCGCGATCGTAATCCGCAAGTCCTACGGACTCGGAGGGCAGGCCATGGCCGGCGGAAGCTTTCGAGTCCCGGACGCGATGCTCGCTTGGCCGACTGGAGATCTCGGCGCTATGGGGCCCGAAGGGGCAGTGCGGCTCGGGTTCCGCCGAGAACTCGACGCGATCGACGACCCGCACGAACGCGAGCAGACCTTCCAGACTCTATTGGCCGACTACGAGGCCCAGGGGCGTGCCACGAACGCAGCATCGGTGTTCGAGATCGACGATGTCATCGATCCGGCCGACACCAGAGCGTGGATCGTCGAGACCTTCGACCGCGCAAACAGCAAACCCGTTGAGCGGGTTCGGTGGCATCTCGATACCTGGTGATACAGCAGCGGAAGCGCCCGCCCCCCGAGGGAGACGGGCGCCCGCTCACCGTCAGTCTTCGAGCGCCGCGCGATGCTGGTCCCGATCGACACCGCGAATCGTGAGGAGGGCGATCACGCTGATCACGGCGCAGCCGAGTGTGTAGTAGGCCGCGGACAACGGATCACCGGTCGCCGAGGCCATCCAGGTGATGATGTACGGCGCCGTGCCTCCGAACAAGGCCACCGAGAGCGCGTAGGTGACGGAAATTCCGGTGGCTCGGTTTCGCGTGCGGAAGCGTTCGGAAAGAAAGGCCGGCATCGGTCCCCCCACTGCACCGATAAGCACCCCAGCGAGCGCAAGCGCGGTCAGGCCACCCACGAAACCGAAGTTGAGCATGGCATAAAGGGGATAGGAAAGCACCACAACGGCCACTGAACCGCCCAGTAGGACAGGACGACGCCCCACTCGATCGGACATGGCACCGAAGATCGGCATGGAGATTGCCGCGATGAGCCCGGTGATCAACGCGAGCAGGTAGGAGCGTTCGAAGGACATCTCGAAGCTCTTCGACAAGAACGCCGGCATCCCGACCATGAAGGTGTTTCCGACCGCGTTGTAGACGACGACGGCACCCATCGTGACGAGAAAGTAGATCAACGAGCGTCCTTGCGGTGCCGACGAATCCTCCGACGACGGGTCATGCGCTGCGCGTTCGCTAGTCATGTGCTTGAAGTGCGGTGTCTCGTCGACGCGCATCCGCAGATAGAGGATGACGACACCCATTGGCGCAGCGAGCAGGAAGCCGACTCGCCATCCCCACGACGCCAACTGATCGGCGGAAAGGGCAATCGCCAGCACTGTTGCCACTCCACCACCGAGAACGAATCCCAGTGTGGTCCCGACGAAAGACCAGGACCCGTACACGCCGCGTTTGTTCGACGGAGCGGACTCCACCATCAGTGAAACGGCGCCGCCCATCTCACCGCCCGCCGACAGGCCTTGGCCGACACGGCAGAGAGTGAGAAAAATCGGCGCCAGCATCCCGATGTGGGCATGCGTGGGCAGGAGTCCTATAGCCGTGGTGGCCGCGGCCATCAGCCCGATGATCATCGCCAGTACGGGCCGGCGTCCGATTCGATCGGTCAAACGACCAAAGACGACTGCGCCGACAGGACGCAGGAAGAACGCGAGCGCGAAGATGAGAAACGTCGACAGGATCGCCGTCGTCGGATTGCCGGAAGGGAAGAACAGTGGCGCGAAAATCGGTGCCATATATGCGTAGATGGCGAATTCGTACCATTCGACGAGGTTGCCGAGAGACCCGGCGATCAGCGCCTTCCGGGAGGCACGCAGATCGAGCACCCTCTCGGTAGAGGAGTCCGGAGTAATGGCGTGAGTCATTGCGATTCCGTTCTGGTGAGAGCCAGCGAACCACCTAGTGGGATCGGCCGACACTGGTGTGTGATACACGGCACAGCCAGGAATGAGGCTGGCACATCCACAGTTCCCTGTCAACGGCGATGTAGATAGATCGCCGATCGCGCCACGCACTGCATTCAGTCGATTTTCAACTCACACGTTGACAAAGTGCGCGACCGGCTGCGACCATGGCAACAACGAATAATCAACGCGAACGTTGAACGAGTCGTCATCGCTTGATTCTCTGCCGCTACAACGTTCGGCCCCCGCGAGAGGTAGTCAGATATGCAGACAGCCAGTCCGGTCACATCCGCAACCGCGACCGAGTCGAGTCAGTTCAACCCGGATCGCCTCAGTGAGTCCGAGGTACGGACTGCGGTTTCCATCGCGAATGTCCCCGCTCTGCTCATGGTGGTCTACCAAATGACCGGAGACGGGAAGTGGCTCGAGCAGCCCTACCGCCCCACACGCGGCAAGGGTCTCGGCGACCACGACTCCGGAGGACTCACCGAGGAGATCCAGGAGGAAATTCGCCAGGCGGCAGTGCACGCAATCCTGGACTTCCAGGCCGGAGTCAAGCCCGCGATCGAGGCACCGACAGCTGAACAGACAGTCCGGATGATCAGCGTCTGCATGGGCGAGCCAGTCGCAGACCAGTACGGTCCGATGTTGTCGCTGGAGCTGGCGCGACGCGCAGCGCCGAACGCCCCCGAGCTCGCACTCCCCCCCGTCGATCCACCCGTCGGATTCAACGTCATCGTGATCGGCACGGGTGTCGCCGGCATCGCAGCAGCTCATCAGCTCGAAGACATGGGCATCGATTACATAATTCTCGAAAAGCAACCGGAAGCCGGTGGCAACTGGTGGCAGAACACTTACCCCGGCGCCGGCGTCGACACCCCCAGCCACCTGTATTCCTTTTCGTTCGCCAAGAACGACTGGAACACCCACTTCGAACTACGCAACGAACTGCAGGAGTACTTTGGGCGCGTCCTCAAGGAGGTCGGCGGCAACGAACGAGTCCGGTACAACACCGAAGTTCTCGCCGCGACCTACGACGAGACGTCACGAGGGTGGCACGTTGAGGTACGAAACGCTGACGGATCGATCGAGACCTTGCGCTCCAATGTCGTCATCAGTGCTGTCGGTGTTCTCAATCGGCCGGTAACACCGAATCTCCCCGGCATGGAGAGCTTCCGCGGAACGAGTTTCCACTCAGCCAACTGGCCCGAAGGACTCGAGGTCGAAGGCAAGCGGGTCGCCATCGTCGGTACCGGCGCCAGCTCGATGCAGATCACTCCCGCCATCGCGGATCGGGTCGAGCACCTGACGGTCTTTCAGCGCTCACCACAATGGGTGGCACCCTTCGAGAAGTTCCGGATGCCCATCCCTACGGAACTTCGGCGACTGTTGCAGTCGTGCTCCCTTTATCACAGCTGGTACTGGATTCGACTGTTCTGGCAGTTCGGCGACAAGGTCATCGAATCCCTGCGCGTCGATCCCGAGTGGGAACACCCCGAGCGGTCTGTCAACGCTCGGAATGATGCGCACCGTGAGTACTTCACTCGGTACATCACTGCACAGGTCGGCGACCGTACCGACCTCCTCGACAAGGTGATGCCCGACTACCCACCGTTCGGCAAGCGCATCCTGCTCGACAACGGTTGGTACGAGGCCCTGCGTCGGGACAACGTCGACCTCGTCAACGAATCGGTCGCCGCCGTGACCGAGACGGGACTCGTCAGCGCATCCGGAGCCGAGATCGACGCCGACATCATCGTCTGGGCTACGGGGTTCGAGGCCGCCCGCTTCGTCTCCTCGCTGGATGTGCGCGGAGTCGATGGACTGTCCCTGCGAGAAGCATGGAATGATGACGACCCACGGGCGTACCTGGGCGTCTCGGTTCCCCAGTTCCCCAACTTCTTCATGCTCGGCGGCCCGAACTCCTTCCCCGGTAGCGGCAGCTTCATGTTCTTCATGGAAGTTCAAATGCGGTACATCCGGGGCCTACTGACCAAAATGTTCGAACATGACATCGCCGCCATCGACGCACGAACCGATGCAACCGAAGAGTACAACGAGCTCGTCGACACCACCCACGACCGCACCGTCTGGACCCACCGTGGGATGTCGACCTACTACCGCAACTCGCGCGGACGAGTCGTCTTCGTCATGCCGTTCCTCAACGTCGAGTACTGGGAGATGACCCGACGGCCCGACCTGGAGAACTACACAGTCAGATGATGGTCGAACACCAGTGAGGGACTGAAGTCCGCCGCGCGCGACTCACCCCGAAGCCGGTGCCGGTGCTGAAAACAGTCACACCGGCGCCGGCATTGAGGCGTACCGATGTCGACCACCGGACATCCCAGTGAAGTCCGCCTGGAAATGGTCACCCTCCGTTGACCGCTCAGTCCCGGTCTTCTGTGTGATCAGCATCCGTGCTGTGGTCAACGGACGGCTCCCCGAGGGCGTCGACTGCCGGATCGAACCTCAGCGAAGCGCCGTACTGATGTGCTTCGTGGTACCTATTCGGACCGAGTGCTTCGAGGGTCAACGCCTGACACTCGTCGTGGTAGACGGTCAGGTTGTGGAACAAAACTGCGGAACTACCCACGGAGCAACCCATCG
Source organism: Rhodococcus sp. IEGM 27 (assembly GCF_033142305.1). Lineage (NCBI taxonomy): Bacteria > Bacillati > Actinomycetota > Actinomycetes > Mycobacteriales > Nocardiaceae > Rhodococcus > Rhodococcus sp. IEGM 27. The sequence goes on from NZ_JAWLSG010000001.1 coordinate 285,515, forward strand.
CCTCGGCCGCGCCCATGAGTACGGCCGCCCGCTCGTACGTCTGTCGTCGGCATGCGATCCATGACAGAGCTTCCAAACAGACAGCACCGTCGAAGTCATCCTGCTGAACTGCCGCGACTTCCCTCGCCCACAATGAGTAAGATCGATATACCGACTCACCGCGGAATTTCGTGACCGCGAGTACTTGCTCATGGCAAGTGATAGCCCGAGGAGCGTCACCGTTCAGCTGGTACGCCATCCGAGCATCATTAGAGTACAGACGTGCAAGACGGAATCCTGTTCCTCCCCAAACACTCTGAGGGCTTCTTCCAAACGCGAGCATGCGCGAGGAAGATCGCGACTGTAGATCGGGTGGAGCCCATCGGCATGAGCAATCCGCGCATGAGTCAGCTCGTCCTCAGACGTGTGCGACCAGTGCCTCTCTCTCCGCGACGAAGTCAGCTGCGGCAGAGAAATCGCCCTGTACTTCGGCGAGAACGCTCGCGGCATACAAGGCCTTGACGCGTTCGGCCGTCGAATCCCGGGGTCTTGCGCGCGAGTGCACGACCGAGCCAGTTCCGTCCTTCGTTGAACCGGCCACGGGTGAGCCAGAACAGCAGCAGCGTCGCCGTCATAGTCAGGCTGGATTCGATCGCAGCATCGTCATCCCCGGCCAAGCTGAATTCCAACGCCTCTCGCAAATTCGAGTTTTGACGTTCGAGACGAGTGATCCACTCCAGTTGGTATGCACTGATCCACTCTGCCTCGGCTACCAAACGCCGATGCCAGTCGTGGTGACGCCGACGCAGGTCCACGAATTGGGCTGCCTCTTCCGCCTTCTCGCGGCCATATTCGCGGAGCGTCTCGAGCATCCGGAAGCACACTGTGGTGCCCCATTCCTCGCGAATCAGAATCGACTTGTCAACTAACGATGTCAACGCATCGAGTAGGTCTTCCGGTGACATCACCAGGCCGCAGATCCCATTCGCGTCATCCAGTTCGAACACTCCGGCGAATACCGAATCCGAGCCCATACCTGCCGTTCGCGGGGGGTGCACAGGTAATAACTCCAGTCGACCGATAGCCGCAGTGTCTGTTGCCGTGTCGGTGCACCACGACTGCCCACGGTCAGCAGTCTGTATCTGTCCGTGAGACGTTCGAGGACTTGTCGACACCGAAGCCACCCTTACCAATCTCCACAGGGTGGTCGAACCCGGCCGCAGTCAACTCCGTGGTGAGATCAACGGGCAGGTCACGTTGCGTAGCAAACGGGTCGCCCGCGACCATCCCTGCAGCTATTGCCGACGGCAACTTCGGGACAGGGCATGACGTACGAACGCCCCAGCATGATCGTGCAACATATCCCATGCGATCACCTCCCACGCTATTTCCAGATTGCGAGGTTCAGCTCTCGGATTCACCCATATCAACGGCCCCTACTGCGGACCTGGACCAAGTGCGGCGGCCGGTACCATTCCGAACACTCATTACGAGCACCGGGGAGAGTCCCCACCCCCGTTCAGCCGGTTCCGGCGGAGCATGCTCCCTGATCGCCCACCGTATTGCCATCAAGGTGATCTGCTAGCGGTCACCCCGCTGGCGCGGTAGGCCTGCGCCGATTGCGGCTCTCCTGCTGTGATCGAGGGTGGAGTTCGTCGAGGGTGAGGGCGCACGACGTTGTCCCAGTGGCGTTCTGGTTAGTCCAGTGGTCAGTTGGCTACACGTGTGGGAACGGCATGCGCGAGGCCAGGATATCGAGTTAGGTGTTCGAAAAGACGGTGATCGAGGGCATCGCTTTCGACCACACGGCCACGGCGGTGGCGCGCCCGGACAGCTGCCTGGTCCGCACCTTCGTCGAGGCCGACGCCCCGCGGGTGTGCTGCCGCGGACACGGAGTCACGGTGACGCGGCGCCCTGGGACCGGCACCGCCCCCGCCCGGGCTGCGGCGGATCAGGATCGACGAGATCTCGTACAAGAAGGTCCACAAGTATTTGACGGTCGTCGTCGACCACGACGCCGGCCGGCTGGTGTCGGCGGCCCCGGGTCGTGACGCGGCCACACCGTCCGGGTTCTGCGACCTGCTCGGGGCCGAGCAGGTCGCAGAAGATCACCACGTCACCTCGGACGCGGCCGGGTGGCGTGTGGGGTAGATCTTCCGGCTCCCGGTCGAGCAGGCCGCTGCCAAACTCGACCGCTGGATCGACTGGGCCCGGGGGACGCACCCCCGATGCCGTCATCGCACTCGCGGTGCTCAGCTCGGGGGTGCGCGCCGGGTTTCCGATCAGCTCTCGAGGCACTGGCAGGCCGTACGCAATCTGCCCGCGGCGGACGAGCCGAACCTATTGGGCGAGCATGCCGGCGTCGATAAGGTGTTCGGCACCGGTGATGTAGGAGGATTCGTCCGAAGCAAGGAAGAGCACGAGATTGGACACCTCGTTAGGATCGGCGATTCTTCCCAAAGGGATCAGTCCGAGCGCGTCACCGCCCGATTCATCGGTAGCTTCCACCATCATCGGGGTTTGAATAAATCCCGGATGAACGGAATTGACCCTGATATTTTTCGGCCCATACTCTATCGCGGTTGCCTTCGTCATGCCGCGTACCGCGAATTTGCTCGCAACGTAGGCGAGGCTGGGAAATCCGTAGTTGGCCGCGATTCCGGCGATGGACGAGATGTTGACGATGGCGCCGATTCCTGCGTGTTCCATGGACGGTAGGACCGACTTCATCCCGTAGAAGACCCCGTCTTGGTTGATCGCGCACACCGTCCGATAGTCGGCCTCACTCAGTTCTGCGGTCTGTGTAACGGGTCCGAGAATACCCGCGTTGTTGACGAGGACCGTGATGTCACCAAAGGCACGGACGCCGTGTTCGACCACCTCGGCCCACGACTGCGGATCAGTGACATCGTGATGAAGGAAAAGGGCATTGCCCCCAAGATCTTCGGCCAACTCTTTGCCAGCGGCATCAGACAAGTCTGTCAAGATGACCTTGGCGCCCTCCTCGACGAATTTCCGGGCGTGGGACGCCCCCATTCCGCGGGCCGCCCCGGTGACGAGTGCGACTTTGCCGTCCAGTCTGTTCATAGGTTGATTCCTTCTGCGAGAGTGTGCGACTTCAGGACTTCGATTCGTGGCTGCAATCGAGCTGGCTGATAACTACCCGAGATCTGCAGAGTCAGCTCTGGCACCGCGAATGTGACGAGCGTCGCAGATAACTACCCACCCTGTCAACGTCAACGTAAATGTAAACATCCGGCCATAGATGCCTAGAACCCGGTTAGCCGACTACATGTGCGTCACCGACGAAGGCCGTCGCTACCTGGTGGCGGCCAGTCATTCCAAGCTTGCGGAGGATCCTCACGACATGGCCCTCGACCGTGCGGGGAGACAGGACCATCCGCGCCGCGATCTCTTTGTTCGACAGTCCATCCGCAATAAGTCGGGCGACTTCGAGTTCGCGCGGTGACAGCAGTGCGGCAGCTGACGACCCCGAAGATCTGCGCTCGGTAGGCACTTCCTCTTTCAGGGCAAACCGGACCATCTCCGGTATCGACATCTCCGCCCCACGGCGGCGACATTGTGCGAACCGCTCATCCCCGAGACCGGTGCGGGCGGCCGACTCGAACTCGGCGCGCCGCTCCACCCAATGCCGGGATCCATAAAGTTGCATGCCGAACGACTCCCACATTCGCGACGCCGCGCCGAGAAGGACCGCCGAACGTTCTTTGGACCCTGCGGCCGCCTCCGCCCAACTGAGCAGGTCAGTTACCAGAGACGTGCCGACCACGTCGTCGAGAAACTCCCTTTTCAGGGCGAGGCTTTCCATCGCACGGCGCAGTGCCTCATCGTATCGTTCATCCGCCAAGGCAGCGAGACCGAGGCCATAAACGGCATAGGACAGCATCCATCGCTCCCCCGCGAGTTCAGAGTGCACACGCACAAACTCGAAATGCTCGAGCGCGCGCACAGTGTCCAGCGTGGAGCAGTAGAACATTCCCATTTCAATATGGAGTGCCCACAGCAGATCGATGTTCTCGGGCAGTTCCTCATACCGGTTCAGAGCGTCTTTGAATAGCGGTTCGGCCGACTCGAAGTCACCGTCCAGGTAATCCTTCAGTCCTTTGGTCTGCGTTGCGAAGGCTATGGTCGCGTCGTCATCGCACGCCGAGGCGAGTCGGATCGATTCGTCGAGAACGTCGGACGCCGCCGACCGATCGCCTTGCATTGTCTGGACCAGCCCCAGGGTCGCCAGCAGCCGGCCTCGGCGAGCTGTGGGAGCGGTATCTCTCTCGGCGATACGCATCAACCACATCCGATGCTCACGCACCGAAAATCCAGAGGACCAGAGGAACCAGGCCGTTGAGACGAGTTCGGTTGCGGTGGAAAGCATCTTGTCGCTTCCCGCCGATAGCGCGGTGTGCAAGGCCTTGCGCAGATTAGCCCGGTTGCTTCGCAGCAATTCGCCTGCCCGCTGTTGTCCGGAGCTCGCCCAGGACTCGACGGAGGACCTGACAAGCGTTGAGCACGACTCGAGGTGCCTCAGTTGTAGTGCGTCGGCTTCGGCCGGACTGAGCTTCCCGGCTCCGTATTCGCGGATCGTTTCAAGCATGCGGAATCGGGCCGAATCACCCCGCTGCTCGCGTTGCAGCAGCGATTTTCCCACGAGTGCGGAGATGCCGTCGAGGATCAATTGTGCGGGTAGGTCGTCATCGCTACACACCTGTTCGGCCATCGGTAGGTCGAACTCGTCGACGAAGACGGACAAGCGCGCCCATAGCTTTTGCTGGGCCGATGTACAGAGCTCGTAACTCCAATCGACCGTGGCCTGCAAGGTGCGATGCCGTTCGGGTCCGGACCGATTTCCGGTCGTCAGCAGCTCCAGTCGTCGATCGAGCCGCTGCTCGAGGTCTTGGACCGAAAGCACGCTCAATCGTGCGCAGGCGAGTTCGATCGAGAGCGGAATACCGTCCAGCTGGCTACATATTCGACGGACAGTGTCGCGATTGCGATCGGTGATGGAAAAGCCCGCAAGCACTGCTGCCGCTCGGCTTTCGAATAGCTGGAGGGCGGCGCCGACGGATCCGGAATCGTCGGAGCGTGTCGTCGAGAGTGGTGCCAACGTGAAAACGTGCTCGGCTGGGACAGCGAGACGTTCACGACTGGTGGCGATGATACTGACCTGCGTCGTGTGGCGAAGTAGGTAGGCGACAAGCTCCGCACAGGAATCGACGATGTGCTCACAGTTGTCGAGAATGATCAACATCTGCTTGTGCCTGAGGTAGTGAACCAAGACCTCCTCGAGCGGACGCCCAACCAGGTCGGTTTGACCGATCCCCAGTCCGTCGAGGACCTCCTGAGCAAGAAGCCCCGATGTCTTCAAAGACGCCAGTTCAATGAAGCGCACGCCGTCGGCGAATGCCCTCCGGAAGTCGGTGGCTGTCTGAACAGCGAGGCGGGTCTTTCCGATGCCGCCAGGACCGGTAATCGTAATCAGGCGTGTGGTACCCAGGAGCCGCCGGAGGGCGAATAATTCCCCGTCTCGACCGACGAACCCCGTCGAGAAGGTCGGAATACTGCTGCCGTACTGGGGATACGGAGCGACTTCTAGTGGCTGGTTCGACGATTCCGACCGAATGTGGCGCACCAACTTGGCGAGGGTGTTCCGCGATCTGTCCCAACCGATAGCACGGTGAATGTCGGCGATGCTGATGTCCGGGTCTTCGGCCAGCAGGGTCCGAATCGCCGGTTCGAAGGCGTCGGCGACCGACCCCTTCCGGGGACGGTGGTCTGTGGGCGGCTCGTCATAAGCAAGTGCGCGACGAACAGTATTCCGCGACATACCAAGACTCTCGGCAATCCCCTTGATCGTTGCGCCCTTCGCGTGCAGTTCGCGTATTTCGTGCCATTCGTCGGCGTTCACGATGCCTTCCTGGGTACCCCGCGCGGCGTGGTGTCAGGGAACCCCGTCCACTGCGCCATCGTGACACTGTGCAACTACGGGGTCAAGATCTGACAGCATGTGACACGACGCCGGCCATGACGCGCAGCCCCGGCGTGAAACCGGCTCTGACCTGCACGAAGATGTCTCTCGTACGAGCCCGACTAGATGCGTAGTGGATCGCGTAGAGGAACGGGTTCCATACACGCCGCTGAGTCGGCAGAGTGATGGGCACCACACCGACGCGGAGTTCCGATGAGGAGCTGTTCCGTTAGTCGGCGGCTCAGCGCCCGGCGGATGGAGGACACTCCGCCGGCATCCGATGGAACTCCCCTGGTGTTCACGATCGAGCGAGGAACGACATGGTTGACAATGGTGACTGGTGCGAGGTGCTACCGGTTGCAGATCTCCTGGTCCGCGGGGCCCGGAGCCATCCTGACCGGGACTTGATTGTCTTCCCGGACAGCCGATACACCTACGCAGACGTGCTCGAACGGGCAACACACGTTGCGCGGGGACTCATCGCCCTCGGGGTACGTCGAGGCGACCACGTCGGTCTGCTCGCCCCGAACGGAATCGAGTTCATCGAGGGCTTCTTCGGCGCGGCGCTGATCGGCGGTGTGATCGTTCCGCTCAATGCCCGACACAAGGCCACTGAGCTCGGGTACATCGTCCGAAACGCAGACTTGGCCGCAGTGTTGACGGTGTCCGGGGATGACGCTTATGTCGACTTCGTCGATGTCATGCACGACGCTCTTCCATCATTGGCCGAGGCCGCCACGGACCGGGACCTGCACCTCCCGGAGGCACCCCTGCTGCGGCAGGCGGTACTCCTCCGCGGTGAGAGCAACAACCGAGGGTTCGTCGGCCGCTCGACGCTTGATGGGTTGGCGGAGACGGTTCCCCCCTCGGATGTCGATCAGATTCGGCGGCGAGTCAGAATTCGCGACGCCGCAGCAATCTTGTACACCTCGGGCACAACGGCGAACCCCAAAGGGTGCATCCTTACCCATGAGGCTTTGACCCGCGGACCAGTCGAGCGCGCCGGCAAACGGCTCGTGACGGACGACCGTCACATCAGCTGGGCAGGTGGACCGCTGTTCCACATCGCCGCACTCTCGCCACTGATCGGGGCGATGGGTGCCGGAGGCACCTATGTCACCGACGTCTATTTCGAGCCCGGTCGTGCCCTCGCACTGATGAAGCGGGAGCGCCCGACCACCGTCTGGCCGTGGTTCCCCGCGATGATGCAATCGTTGATGGACCACCCGTCATTCGACGCATCAGTGCTCGACTCACTTCGCTATCTATTCTTGATTGGACCTCGCGTGCTGATCGAGCAGGTGCAGCAAACCTTCCCGTCCGCGGAACTCGTGGCCGCGTGCGGGATGACCGAAACCGCTGGCATCTACGCGCTCAGCGAGCGATCCGACACCATCGCCGACCGATCGGGAACCCAGGGCAAGGCCGCCCCTGGAATCGAGCTGCGCATCGTCGATCCCGACACCGGCGCCGAACAACCTCAGGGCACCCCGGGCGAAATGCTCGTGCGCGGGTATTGCGTCACGGAAGGCTATTACAAGGATCCGATCAAGACAGCAGCTGCCATCGACACGGATGGGTGGTTCCACACCGGCGATTTGTACAGCCGGACAGAGACGGACTGCCTCGTGTTCCACGGCAGGCTGAAGGACATGCTCAAGGTCGGCGGCGAGAACGTTGCCGCCATCGAGGTCGAAGCCTTCCTGTGTGAGCATCCGGCCGTCAAGACCGCTGCCGTGATCGGCCGACCCGACGAGCGTCTCGACGAGGTTCCGGTGGCGTTCATCGAAATTCGCGCAGGCCACAATGTCGAGCCCGATGAACTGATCGAGTTCTGCCAAGGCAGGATCGCCCGGTACAAGGTCCCCCGCGCGGTGCACCTCGTCCAACCCGATGACTGGCCGATGTCCGCGACCAAGATCAACAAGCGCGCACTCGCAGAGCGCCTCACGGAAATAGAAACCGGCGTCGGCGCGCTCTAATCCTGATCCGTAGTTATTCATCCACAGTACGACCATCCCGAATCATGTCTGGAGAAGTTCGTGACAACCCCTGAACAAAACATAGAAATCGCGAACAATTTCGCCAAGGTGTTCTCGACAGGAGACGTGGACGCCATCCTCGACTGCCTCCACCCCGATGCCACGTACTGGGTGTCCGGTCAGATCGAGGGAATGTCGGGCACCTACGACAAGAAGCGACTTGGTGAACTCCTCCGCGGTGTGACAAGCATCTACAAAGAAGGCGCGCTGCAGATTACACCTACAGGTGCAGTCGCCCAGGGTGACCGGGTTGCCGTCGAGGCGGAGTCCTACGCAGAACTCAACAATGGCCGCGTCTACAAAAACCAATATCACTTCTTATTCGAAATCGCTGACGGAAAAATCATTCACGTCAAGGAGTACATGGACACCAAACACGCTTACGACATCTTCTACTCCTGAGCTGACCCGCCCGGCGAGGCGCGGGTGCCCCAAAGTCCTCGCCCAGAAACACCCTCCCCCGATGAAAGGACAGAACAATGGCAATGGAAACAGGACTGATCGTCCACCCGTACATGCGCCCCGAACGAACCGCGCGCCAGACGTTCGATTGGTGCGTACAGCAGGCCATCGAGACCGACGAGATCGGCTTCGATTCGATCATGTTCTCCGAGCATGCCTCACAGCGTTGGGAGAATATCCCCAACCCGGAGTTGATCATCGCCGCGGCCGCACGCCAGACCGAGCGGATCAAGTTTGCGCCGATGGCTCACATCCTTCCCCACCACAATCCGGCGAAGCTCGCGATCATGGTCGGCTGGCTGTCTCAGATCCTCGAGGGCCGGTACTTCCTCGGCGTCGGTGCCGGCGCCTACCCGGACGCCTCCTACATTCATGGCATCAAGAACGGTGAAGACACCCAGTTCACCAACGAGATGGTCCGCGAGTCCCTCGACATCATGGAGAAGATCTGGAAGCGCGAGCCCTTCTTCTACGAGGGACGTTTCTGGAACGCCGGCTACCCGGAAGAGAAGCACGGCGACGAGGGCGACGACCAGCACAAGCTGGCCGACCTCAGTCCCTGGGGTGGTGCACCGGAAATCGCCGTGACCGGATTCAGCGCAAAGTCACCGTCGATGAAATTCGCCGGCGAACGCGGATTCCGGCCGATGTCGATCTTCTCCGGGCTGGACGCCCTGAAGATGCACTGGGACATCTACTCCACCGCCGCGGAGGCCAATGGACACGTCGCTGACCGTTCGCGCTATCACGTGTCCCAGACGGTGTTCGTCGCCGACACGGACAAAGAGGCGAAGCGGCTTGTGATGGAAGGGCCGATCGGATACTGCTTCGAGCGCTACCTCATTCCGATCTGGTGGCGATTCGGGATGATGGACGGATTCATCAAGGACGCCGGAGCGGACAGGGCCGACGTCGACCTCGAATGGGTTGTCGACAACGTGTTCTGTGTGGGCTCACCCGACACCGTGGTGGAGAAGATCAACACGTTGTTCGAGGCCAGCGGCGGATGGGGCACGCTGCAGATCGAATCCCACGACTACTCCGACGATCCCGCCCCCTGGTTCAATTCTCTCGCGATGATCCAGAGCGAAGTAGCGCCGAGGATTTCCCTTCCGCAGCCCGCCGTCTCCGCCGGATAACAAAGTCGAACTAGAGACCGGGGGCCTGCTCCGCGCACCGGATCAGGCCCCCGGCAGCTGGTCTCCAGACCACTCACTCGATTTCGAGCCACGAACACAACGGCCGATCGGAGCGTGGGGGAATCGCCAGTTCGCCAGGACGCGGAAGTCAGGAATTCGGCTCGTTGCGGTAACCGCTTCCCCTCGATCAACGGCATTCACATCTTGCGCCAGGACGGCTACCAGGCGTCGCCTCTGACACCGCACTGGAATTTCGTGAACAAACGTCGAGACATATAGGAGCAGGCATCAGCATGGCAACGATCAAAACCCGCGGAGCGATCCTGCGCGAACAGCCAGGTAAGTTCGAGATCGTCGAACTGGATCTCGACGAGCCTCGGCAGGGCGAACTACTTATCAAGATGGCAGCATCCGGTCTCTGCCACACCGAGGCCAGCATCGCCGCCGGGCACATGGGCATCGGCCACTTTCCGATGTGTGTCGGACACGAAGGAGCCGGCGTCGTGGAGATGGTCGGCCCCCATACTCCCGGCTGGGAGGTCGGCGACCATGTCGTACTTTCCTGTTTACCGCAGTGCGGACGCTGCAAGATGTGCGCAACAGGCCACGGCAACCTCTGCGACCTCGCACAGCACTTGATGCTCGGCTCCCGATTCGATGACCCCCAGAGCTGGCGGATGTCCCTCGACGGTAAACCGGTCGGTCAGTGGTGTGGTGTTTCTACGTTCTCCGAATACACCACGGTAGGTGTGGTGTCCGCAGTCAAGATCGACAAAGCCATCCCCCTTGACAAGGCCTGCTTAGTGGGGTGCGGCGTCAACACGGGTTGGGGATCCGGTTTCAACATGGCGCAGCCGGTCCCCGGCGACACCGTGATCGTCATGGGCATCGGTGGCATCGGCGCCTTCGCCTTGCAAGGAGCCCGTCACGGCGGTGCTACCAACGTCATTGCAGTCGATCCAGTGGAATTCAAGCGATCGACGGCTCTCGAGATCGGCGCGACACACGCCGCCGCCGATATGACCGAGGCGACCGAGATCGCCCGAAGCTTGACCAACGGGCAAGGCGCGGCGGCAACCATCGTCACCGTCGGCACCCTCGAGCCTGAACACATCACCGAAGCCTTCGACTCCGTCGCGAAGCGCGGCACCGTCGTACTCACTGCGCTTGGCGACTCGGCGCACATCGGACTGCCGATTTCTCCCTTCGAGCTGACGCTCTATCAGAAGCGAATTCAGGGATCGATGTTCGGCGGAGTATCCCCGATGTGGGACGTCACCAAGATGCTTGACATGTATTCGGCCGGTCAGCTCAAACTCGACGAAATCATCACTCGCACCTACTCCCTCGACGAACTCGATCAGGGGTACGCCGACATGCACGCTGGCCTCAACATCCGCGGCGTCATCATCTACTGATCCTCCGATGCCGCTAGCTCCAGCGACGCAGACCTCGAGCGGCATGCATGCCGGAACCAACCCGGGCACGTCGACAACTGTATCCGGGTCGGTTTCGGCAGTCATCGTTTGAATAACGACTTCATAAGATGTCCAAGAACCCCTCTGGCACTCGTACTTGCATCGTCACCCTATTCGGCAATTCATCGCTTCTTGTCCTGCCCGACAGCGGTCGCCGACTCCTGATTGCGACGCACTGCACCCTCGCGTATGAGGAAACTCGCATAACTTTTCGAAGGGATCAATATGACCGACGCGGTACTCGTGGACGTCGTCCGCCTCGCCTCCGGCAAGGGCAAGCCGGGCGGCGCGCTGTCCGGCACCCACCCGGTGGAACTCCTCGCGCACGTGCTGCGCAGCCTCGTCGAGCGCAACGGCATCGACCCCGCGCAGGTCGACGATGTCATCGGCGGCTGCGTTTCTCAAGTCGGTGAGCAGGCGGTGAACATTTCGCGTACCGCACTACTGTCGGCCGGGTTCCCTGATTCGGTCCCGGCCACCACCATCGACCGCCAGTGCGGTTCGAGCCAGCAGGCGGCGCACTTCGCCGCGCAGGGCGTCATCGCCGGCGCCTACGACATCGTGATCGCCGCGGGTGTCGAGTCGATGTCCCGCGTGCCGATGGGCACGACGACCCTCGGGCAGGACACGTCCGGCCCGGGCATCGCGGCCCGTTACCCCGAGGGCCTGGTCAACCAGGGAATCTCCGCCGAACTGATCGCCGCCAAGTGGAAGTTCGACCGCGACACCCTCGACGCCTACTCGGCCGAGTCGCATCGCCGCGCCGCCGACGCCGCCGCGAAGGGGTTGTTCGACAAGGAGATCCTGCCGATCGAGGTGACCAACGCGGCCGGTGAGACGGTGACGCACCTCGTCGACGAGACCGTGCGCGCCTCGACCACCGCCGAGGGGCTGTCCGGGCTGAAGTCGTCGTTCTACTCCGAAAAGTACGCGGCCCGGTTCCCCGAGGCGCAGTGGCACATCACCCCGGGCAACTCGTCCCCGCTGACCGACGCTGCGTCCGGCGCACTGATCATGAGCGAGGAGATGGCCGCCAAGCTGGGCCTGACCCCGCGGGCACGGTTCCACTCGTTCGCCGTTGCGGGCGATGACCCGGTCTTCATGCTCACCGCCCCGATCCCGGCGACGAAGAAGATCCTCGCGAAGTCGGGGCTGAGCATCGACGACATCGACGCCTACGAGGTCAACGAGGCGTTCGCCCCGGTGCCGCTGGCGTGGGCACACGAGTTCGGTGCCGACCCGGCCAAGCTGAACCCCCGCGGCGGTGCGATCGCCCTCGGCCACGCGCTCGGCTCCTCGGGCACCCGCCTGCTCGGCACACTGGTCAACCAGCTCGAGGCCACCGGCGGACGCTACGGCCTGCAGACGATGTGCGAAGGCGGTGGGCTGGCCAACGCCACCATCATCGAACGCATCTGACCCCGACGCCCAGCGGTGCTTCCACCGGCGGCCAAGACCCTCGATCCAGAAGACAAGCAGCGGCACTGGGCGTCCAACTCTTCGTCATACACGGCCACAACTATTCACGGTCGGCAATGCATCAGTTGTCCAGAACAGAGGAGAACCAATGAACATCACCGAAGCCGTTGCCGTTGTCGCCGGTGGAGCATCCGGCCTCGGCAATGCCACCGCCCGCACCTTGCACGAGCGTGGAGCACACGTCGTATTGCTGGATCTGCCATCCTCCGGAGGAGACGTCGCTGCGAAAGAGATAGGCAAGCGCGCCTACTTCGAGGCCGCCGACGTCACCTCCTCTGGTGACGTCCTGTCGGCGATCGACTTCGCCGCATCCCTCGGTGATTTGCGGGTGGTAGTCAATTGCGCTGGCGTGGGAACACCAGGCAAGGTTCTCGGAAAGAGCGGACCCCTTCCGCTCTCAGATTTCGAGCGGGTAATTCGCATCAACTTGATCGGAACTTCAACGTGCTTCGACTTGCAGCCGAGAGGATTGCGCAGACCGAGCCGGTGGACGGCGAGCGTGGCGTCATCATCGACACCGCATCCGTAGCAGCATTCGACGGTCAGATCGGTCAACCGGCGTACGCGGCATCGAAAGGTGGAGTCGCGGCAATGACCTTGCCGATTGCTCGCGAACTTGCGCGCCATCTCATCCGAGTAGTCACCATCGCACCCGGAATCTTCGAAACGCCGATGCTGGCCGGACTTCCCGCGGATGCGCAAACCTCACTCGGCAAGCAAGTTCCACACCCATCTCGCCTCGGCCGAGCCACCGAGTACGCGGCTCTCGCGGCTCATATCGTCGACAACGCCATGCTCAACGGTGAAACCATCCGCCTCGATGGGGCCATCCGCATGGCACCGAAGTAGACAGCGGCTCTATCACTTGGGCGGCGTAGTCGGACTTCGAGGTCAACGTGATAACTGCTGCCGACGGCCGGACCGCCGTGAGGAAATCGGCGATTTCGGTGCCGGCTTCTGCCTCGCCTGGGCCGACGGAACCATCGACCCGGAACTGCTCGCCGAGGTCGTACGCGGAAGATCCTCTCCGAACCGCACTCGACCAGTACGGTGATCTGATCCGCTGAACGAGGAGGAACTCCGTGCGACGCACACTCCCTGCCATCCTGATCGCCGCTGTGACCGCCCTGTCCCTGGCAGGATGCAGCAATTCCGACTCCGGCCCGGTCATCGACCAGGTGCGCGAGGCGGGCGTCCTGAAGGTAGGCACCGAGGGCACCTACACCCCGTTCAGCTATCAGGGCCCCGACGGTCAGCTCACCGGCTATGACGTCGAGGTCATCCGCGCCGTCGGTGACAAACTCGGTGTGTCCGTCGAGTTCACCCAGACTCCGTGGGACTCCATCTTCGCCGGTCTGGAAGCGAGGCGGTACGACCTGGTCGCCAACCAGGTCACCGTGAACGACGAGCGCACCCAGAAGTACGACCTGTCGACGCCGTACACGGTGTCGGAGGGTGTGATCGTGACCCGCGCCGACGACAACTCGATCACCGGACTCGACGATCTGAACGGAAAGACCGCAGCACAATCCGCGACCAGCAACTGGGCTCAGGTCGCAAGGGACGCCGGGGCAAACGTCGAGTCCGTGGAGGGCTTCGTACAAGCGATCACACTTCTGAAGGACGGACGGGTCGACGCCACCGTCAACGACAACCTCGCCGTCGCGGAGTATCAGAAGCAGACGAATGACGCGGGCGTGAAGATCTCGGCCGAGACCGGCGACACGAGCGAACAGGCCTTCGCTGCCCGGAAGGACAGCGGCCTGATGCCCGACATCGACAAGGCGCTCGCCGAACTGCGTGCCGACGGCACACTGGCGAAAATCTCGGACAAGTACTTCGGCACCGACGTGTCAGCGCCGAGTAACTGAGCCGGCACGCACGAGGAGCGCCGGAGTGGACGACGCAACGATCCAACTGATCCTGGACAACCTGTGGCCGATGCTGAAGGCCACACTCACCATGACGATTCCGCTGACTATCGTCAGCTTCACCATCGGTTTGGTCATTGCCCTGCTCGTCGCGCTGGCCAGAATCTCCTCGATCACGCCGTTGGCGATCGCGGCCCGCTTCTACACCTCGATCATCCGGGGCACACCGTTGCTGGTGCAGCTGTTCATCGTCTTCTACGCGTTGCCGCAATTCGGGGTGACGCTCGAACCGTTCCCGGCGGCGGTGATCGCGTTCAGCCTCAACGTCGGGGGTTACGCCGCGGAAGTCATTCGTTCGGCGATCCTGTCCATCCCGAAAGGTCAGTGGGAAGCTGCCCAGACCATCGGCATGGGATACACCACGACGTTGCAGCGGATTGTGCTCCCCCAGGCCGCCCGGGTCGCCGTTCCGCCGCTGTCCAACACGCTCATCTCGCTGGTCAAGGACACCTCCCTGGCCTCGACGATCCTCGTCACCGAACTGCTGCGCGTCGCGCAACTCGCCGCCGCACCCACGTTCGACTTCTTCGCCCTGTACGGTGTCGCCGCGCTGTACTACTGGGCGATCTGCATCGTCCTCTCGGCCGTTCAGGGCCGACTCGAGGCCCGACTCGACAGGTATGTGGCCAGATGACCGACACCCGCACCCCGCTGCTCCACGTTTCCGGCGTCGAGAAATCGTTCGGTGAACATCGCGTGCTGCGCGACATCAGCTTCGAGGTCCTGCCCGGCACCGTCACCGTGATCATCGGGCCGTCCGGTTCGGGAAAGACCACGGTGTTGCGAACACTCAATGCGCTGGACCGCGCGGACGCCGGCGTGATCTCGATCGGTGAGGTGTCGGTCGACTTCGCTGCCCAGGTGGACCGGTCCACCCTGGCTCGGTTCCGGGCACAGAGCGGCATGGTTTTCCAGGCCCACAACCTGTTTCCGCACAAGACGGTGCTTCAGAACGTCACCGAGGGTCCGGTGGTCGTCCAGAAGCGGCCGAGAGACGAAGCGCGCGCCGACGCTCTGGCACTGCTCACCCAGGTGGGACTGGAGGACAAGGCGGATCAGTACCCGTACCAACTCTCGGGTGGCCAGCAGCAGCGAGTCGGAATCGCCAGGGCGCTCGCGCTGAAGCCCAAACTGATGTTGTTCGACGAACCGACGTCCGCACTCGACCCCGAACTCGTCGGCGAGGTCCTACGCGTGATCCGCGATCTCGCGACCGAGGGCTGGACCATGGTGATCGTGACTCACGAAATCCGGTTCGCGCAGCAGGTGGCCGATCAGGTCCTGTTCATCGACGGCGGCGTCGTTCTCGAACGCGGTACGGCGAAGGACCTACTGACGAACCCGACCGGACAGCGGCTACGGCAATTCCTGCACCGCATCCTCGATCCGCTCTGATGGGTCAGCGAACGGCCTTCTCCAACAGCACGACGCTGGGCCATTCGACCTCGAAGTCGCGGCGGCCCACCAGGAAGAAACCCTGCTCCTCGTAGTACGTGCGCAGCCGACTGTTGGTCTCCACGCATTCGAGCCGGACGACGGACACGGCCTCGCTCCGGGCGTGCTCGTCCACCCACCGCAACAGTTGCGCTCCCAACCCTGGACTTGCATGGCGGCGATCCGTCATCACCCGCGCGACGTAGGTAGCGGGAATCTCGTCGTCGACCCAGATGTCGGGATCGGCGCGCAGTACGCGCAGGGCGCCCGCCACGATTCCACCGGAGCGCGCGACGCGCCATTCTCCGGCCTCGATCTGCTCACGCACATCGGCGAGCGACACATCACCGCGGCACGGCGGGTCGATCTGCTGCTCGGCAAGCCAATCCTCTGCGTCCCAGTGCATCTGGACGATGTCTTCCGCCTGATCCAGCACTGCCTGCTCCACCGTGACCGCCATGCACTCACAGTAGCGACCCCACGGTGAAATCAAATCACCGCTGCGCCCGTGTCGATCTGCGGTGATGTGACCGGGATTACAGTGTCCGTGTAGCCGCTGGAGCTTTAGCTGTGCATGTGTGGCAGAAGCAGATCTGCCTGCCCGACTTCGACGGGGGCCTCGTCGAGCCACTGCGCAGTCTGCTCCCGGGCCCGCCGTATCAACTCGTCCGCCTCGCCGAAATCTGCGGGGCTGGTGTCCAGTGGACAGAGGGGTGGCACGACCTTGATATCGGCAGCGCCCTCATAACGTTCGATATCGAGCGCAAGGCGTTGATTGATCGCGAGCGTCACCCCGAGCAGAGCCATCCCGAGTGCGCTGCGGGGAACCTCGGACAGCGTGCAGGCATATCCGGTGGGCAGTACCCACACCGTCGTGGCACCGAGTTCGATGGCATGCGAGATCGGGGTGTTGTTGACCACGCCACCGTCCATCAGCGCGCGACCCTCGACGACTACGGGCGGGAGAATTCCCGGAATGGCAGCGCTGGCAAGGACGGCATCGACAGCGGGACCGCTCGACAGCCGAACGTCCTTGCCGGTCAGCACATCGGCTGCGATCACGTGGAGCGGGATCGGAGCGTCCTCCATCCGCCCGAAGCGCAAATGCTTCTCGAGAATCCGCCGGATTCCCCGGTTGGAGACCAGATGATTGTCGATCCCGACGAAACCCACGAAGCCGGTGAACAGGCCGGTCGGGAACACCGAGCTCCGCTTCAGCCCGCGCCACAGATCGGCCAGTTCACGTAGATCCGATTCCGAGGACCCGGCCGCCAGCCAAGCGCCGTTGAGCGCACCCACAGAAGTTCCGACGATGAGATCGGGGCGAATTCCCCTGCCTATGAGCGTTTGCAGCATTCCGACCTCGATAGCTCCGAGGCTGGCTCCACCCGACAGAACGAAAGCGGTCGTCATGTCGCCACGGTAACCGGTCAGGTCCGGCGATACAGCGCATCGATATCGGCGGCGAAGCGTTCGGTCACAACTGGACGCTTGATCTTCAAGGTGGCCGTCAATTCCCCGTCCGCCTCGGTGAGGTCGCGGTCGAGGATGACGAACCGTTTGATCGACTCGGTGTGGGAGACGGTGGTATTCGCGTCGTCGACGGCATCCTGAAGCTCCGCGCGCAATTCCTCGTCTTCGCGCAGATCGGCGACCGATGCGTCGGCAGGCCGCCCATGGGCTGCCTTCCACTTGTCGAATTCCTGAGGATCGACCGTGAGCAGCGCACCGATGAACGGGCGACCGTCACCCACGACCACGGCCTGCGACACCAGTGTGTGCGAGCGCAGGCGATCCTCGAGGGGCCCCGGTGACACGTTCTTGCCCCCTGCGGTGATCAGAAGGTCCTTCTTGCGCCCGGTGATGGTCAGAAAGCCTTCGTCGTCGAGGTAGCCCAGATCACCGGTGCGGAACCAGCCGTCGTGCAACGCCTCCCGAGTGGCGTGCTCGTTGCGCCAGTAGCCGCCGAAGACGACGTCACCGCACAATTCGATCTCACCGTCCTCGGCGATGCGCACGCCGTGTCCGCCGAGCGGCCTGCCCACCGTTCCGATCTTTTGCGCCCCGGGAACGTTCACGCAATGCGCGGCAGTGGATTCGGTGAGTCCATATCCTTCGTACACGGGTACGCCCATCCCGCGGAAGAAGTGCCCGAGGCTCGGCATGAGCGCTCCGCCTCCCGAGATCGCCCACCAGCAGTCGCCGCCCAAGGCTGCCCGCAGCCTGGCGTAGACCAACTTGTCGGCGACGGCGCGGCGCAGCGCGAGCAACGCTCCCGGTCCACCGTTGTCCTGGGCCCGGCTGTACTCGACGGCCGTCGTCTCGGCGAAGTCGAAGATCCGCTTCTGCAGGCCACCACCGGATGCCGCCTTACGGGCGGCACCGTCGCGCACCTTCTCGAAGACCCGTGGAACACCGAGGATCGAGTGCGGGCGAAAACGTTCGAATTCTCCCGTGACCGTCCCGAAATCGGACCAGTGCGCCTGGGTGGCCCCCGCCTCGAACATTGCCAGGGACACCGCCCGGGCCAGAACGTGTGCCAGGGGAAGGAATGTGAGGACACGGTTGCCGGGACGCGCCACGTCCCCGATCGGCGCAGCGAGGAGGGCCCGCACCTCCGACAAGAAGTTGCGGTGCGTGAGAATGCACCCTTTGGGTCTTCCGGTGGTTCCCGAGGTATATACCAGCGAGGCGAGATCGCCCGCGGTCAGCGCGACGACTCGCTTGAACACCTCGGAGTCGTCGACCGAGCGTCCGGCCTTGATGAGGGTGCCCACCGCATCCTCGTCGATGGTGAAGATGTGCTTCAACGTGTACGGGATGCCGTCGCCCTCGAAGCTCGACGCATGAGCCGGCGTCTCCACCACGGCAGCCACCGCCCCCGAGTCCTCGATGATCCACCGGATCTGATCGGGCGACGAGGAGTCGTAGACCGGAACCGAGGCAGCGCCGGTCGCCCAGATGGCGTAGTCGAGCAAGGACCATTCGAACCGAGTGGACGACAGCAGTGCTACCCGGTCGCCCGGCCGGACACCATGGGCGATGAGGCCCTTCGCGACCCCGGTGACGAGTGCGGCGAAATCCTTGGCCGTCACGTCGACCCAGCCATTGGCCTCCGGCCGGGCGTACATCACCCGGTCGGGCGTGCTCTCGGCATGCGCGAACACCGTCAAGACCGCGTTCTCGTGCTCGGAGACGCTGAAGGTCGGCGGGCTCGTGAACTCACGCACGGGTGTCGTCTCCGTTGCTCTCGAAGGTCGAGGGGCGCCGCGAAGGGTCGTCTCCGCCATGACGGAATCGGCGCAGATGATCGGCGAACGCGGCGATGTCACGGTCCGACCAGGACGCCATCCGGTCGCGCACCTCCTCGACCCGCCGGGCATCCGCGCCCGCAAGCACGGCGACACCGGCGTCGGTGAGGGTCAGCGGATGGCCGCTGCGAAGCGGTCCGGCCTCGGCCCGCACCCACCCCTCGTCGATGCAGACACGCAGCTGCCGCGACACCGTGGAGCGGTGCACTCCGAAGGACTCGGAGATCTGGGTGGCCCGGCACCCGGGATTGCGGGCGATGTACGAGAGCAGCGAATGTTGAGCGAATGTCGGCGAACCCGCCGGAGGTCCGTCACCGGCGACGAGCTGGCGGACGAGCCGGACGAGTTCGTCATGGACAGCCACGACGCCCGATGCGGACGACTCACCCGATTCGACCTCGTTGTGTTGCACACTGCAACTATATCGAGACTCCCGCGCCTCGGCCACTCGCACCCACTTCCCTCGCCGCTCCTCGACCCGCCGCGGCGGCCGACACACTCACGCGTGGTGCTCATACTGCTATCCCCGACCCGGAAAAACCCGAAAGCGGGAAACCCTCGAGGGTCACAATTGGAGAACGCTTCGCCCTGTGCCGACTCCCAGTGCTGCAACGGTATCTGTCCGGCATCGCTCAGAACCTTCTGTGCGCGGGCTCCGGGTCCAGCTATCGGCCAGCAGCAAACCGCCGCATAAATTCGTTGCGACGGACAGAATTCTCGCGGCAGGCTGTCGAACATGCTCATACGACGGGAAACTGCCCACGACGTCGCCGCGATCGCCGAGGTCCATCGCCAGGCCTTCGACGGCGACGCCCCCGTCGAGGTCGACCTCGTCGAGCGACTCCGGACGAGCCCGGCGTGGATTCCGCCGCTGTCCTTCGTCGCCGAGTGGCACGACTCGGTGATCGGACACGTGTGTCTGACCCGCGCCACCGTTGCTTCGACGCCGGTGCTGGCATTGGGCCCCATCGGTGTGCTGCCGGGCCACCAGCGCGGTGGGGTCGGTTCGGCGCTCATGCATGCCGCCCTCGGCGCCGCTGATTCCCGTGACGAACCGCTGGTAGCACTGCTGGGCCACCTCGAGTACTACCCCCGGTTCGGGTTCGTCGCCGGATCCTCCCTCGGGATCGAACCGGACGAGCCTTCCTGGTCGTCCCATTTCCAGGTTCGCCGTCTCACTACCTGGGACACCGCCCTGTCGGGAATGTTCCGGTACGCCGCGCCGTTCTATCAACTCTGAGGCGAGTGCACAGTGTGCAGCTCCCGAGCCGCTGGTAGTTTGCCAATAGACAAGCAGGATCCGAGGTAACGACAGTGACGAACGCCGCCGACAGCGTCCGAACGGGCGACGTCGTCGACACCTCCGTGACGACGACCATCGTCCGGCGGGTCAGCCAGGGGTGCGAAGAAGAGTTCGCCGATTGGATTCAGGTCGGCCTCGGTCTGGCACGCCTCTTCCCCGGTTTCCTCGGCGGCGGATGGCTCAAGGAGAGCAGCACGTCCGCTGTGTGCGTCATCGTCCTCAAGTTCGAGACGCAGGCGGCCCTGGACAATTGGCTGACGTCTTCGCTGCGGAACGGATGGTTGCGGACCGGCGAGAACATCGCCGTCGAAGATTCCACCGACCGGATTTCGAGCATCGCGGGATTGTTCGACCCACCCCGGCCTGCGGATCGGTTACCCGACCCCGGTACGCCCACACCCACCTAGTCCGTGCCTGTGAGCGCACCCTCCTCCCTGCATGTCGGACTACTCGCCTACGGTGACTGACGTGACGTCGCCTTGGTCGGAGGGACAGGTCGCATCGGTAGCGGCCGATGCCGGCTCTCTCGCTGCCGCACGCACGCTCTCGGCGTCGTGGTCGGATACCGGCCACAGCGGCACCGCACTGTGGGGACTGTGCCGGGGTAGCGGCAGGAACCCGTACCGCACGGTGGTCGATCTCGACGGGCCCGCTTTCTCGTGTTCGTGTCCGAGCCGGAAATTCCCTTGCAAGCACGCGCTCGGGCTGCTCCTGCTCTGGTCGCAGGGGCGGGTCCCGGACGCGGCCGACTTCCCGCCGTTCGCGCGCGAATGGCTGGGACGACGGGCCACGCGGGCAAGCGAACCAGGTCTGCCTGCTCCCCCGTCGACCGCCCAGGGGAAGGCTGCCGAACGTCGAGCCGATCGGGTGGCCGCGGGCCTCGACGAACTCGACCTGTGGCTCACCGATCAGATCCGCGGTGGGCTGGGATCCACGGACACGTCACCCCCCGCATTCGATGCGGTTGCGGCCCGAATGGTCGACGCGCAGGCTCCCGGCGTCGCATCGGCGTTGCGTCGGCTCGCCTTCGCCGTCGCGTTGCGCCCCGACTGGCCGGCGAGATTGCTTGCCGAGTACGCCAAGCTGCATCTACTCGTGGTCGCGCATCGTCGTCTCCCCGAACTGCCGGAGCCGTTGCGGGCGTCGGTCCGCGCCCACGTGGGATACCCGGTCTCCACCGACAAGGTGCGTGGTGAACCGGCTGTGCGTGATCGGTGGATGGTGCTGGGCTCCCAGACCACCGAAGAGAAACGGCTCTTCACCCGCAAGGTGTGGTTACTCGGCCGGGATCACGGCCGTTGGGCACTCTTGCTCGATTTCGCCCACGGCACACCGAACTTCGCGAACGCCGTTCCGCCGCTCGGTTCCCTCGTCGACGCAGATCTGCACTTCTATCCCGGCGCCGCGCCGTTGCGCGCCCTGTGGGGCACCGACCACGGTGCGGCAGAACCGTTCACGACGCTTCGCGCGGGAGGCATCGACCCGGCCCTCGACGCCTTCGCCCACGTCATCGGCGCCGATCCGTGGGTTCGTTCGTGGCCCGTGTTGCTGGGCGGTGTCACGCCGACGGTCACGGACGAGGGATGGCTGCTGGTCGACGCCGAAGGGCGAGCGTTGCCGGTCACCGGTGACGAGAGAAATCTGTGGACACTGCTCGGCATCTCCGGTGGCCACCCGGTCACCGTGTGCGGTGAGTGGAACAGTGAGGCACTGACTCCGGTGTCCGTGTTCGACCGCGGTGTCGTCCACTCGCTCGTATCCGCAACGGCCCCCGCCGTCGCGACCCGCACGGCAGGCAGACGACGATGAGCGAACTTCTGTCGACGGCCCTCCTCGGTACGGCCCGGTCCACTCCCGCATTACAGGACCTCGCCACGGGGGCACTGGCGCAATCGATTACCGGCGATCCTGCCGAAGTGCTACTGGGTGCGGCCGCTCTGGAAAACGCCCATCGAGTAGGCGGGGTCACTGCCTCCCTGCACGTAGTGCCTGCGCCCGCCGACGAGGACGACCGAGTGCAACTGCCCCCGGCGGCGGCCGACCACCTGATGCAACTGCTCGCCGCCAGGTCGTGGACACTGACGGAGTGGTTCGCCGTAGCCGTCGAGCGCGGGTACCGAGCGCCGGATCATCTCGTCGCCGACCTGATGTCCGCGGCACGGAGCAACGACACGCACCGGGAGAACATTCTCCGGCTCACCGGACCACGCGGACAGTGGCTGGCCGCCCAGAACCCGGAATGGTCGATGCTCCGGCGGACAGCCGATCGCCTCGAGGTGTGGCATCGCGGCTCCCATACGGAACGTCTGCAGTGGCTCACGGCGATGCGCTCGGTGAATCCGGCGGCCGCCACGGCGGAACTGCAACGTACGTGGGAGACCGAACGCGGCGAGCACCGGGCCGCGTTCATGGCAGCACTGGCCACCGGGCTCGGTGACGCGGACGCCGCCCTCCTCGAGCACGCACTCGACGACCGGCGCAAAGATGTTCGCCAGCATGCAGTCCAGTTGCTGCGCCAACTTCCCCGCTCGGCGTACGCGCAGCGGATGGCTGCCCGCGCCCGCGCGTGGGTGCGGGTGGAGAAGAAGCCCCTCCGCACCCGCCTGGTGGTGAACATGCCGGGTTCGCTCGACGATTCGGCGCGGCGTGACGGCATCGAAAACGTGCACTTCAAGAACAAGGGAATTCGGAGTTGGTGGCTGCGAATGGTGGTCACCGCGGCACCACTGTCGGTGTGGGACGACATGATCGGATCCGCATCCCAGGCCCTGGACATCCGTATCGAGGATCAATGGCGTGATGTGATGACCGAGGCCTGGGTCAATGCGACAGTGTTGCAGCGCAACCCGCGATGGGCGTCCGCCTTCCTGCACAAACAGGGCCGGCAGACCGAGCGGCGCGTCGTCCCTCTCGTTCCCGCCGGTGAGCGGCTGCAGTACATACTCGCCGGCCACGCCGACTCCTATCTGCTGGGCGTGGACGGGGCGGCACTGTTCGAGGATCTCCCGCACCCGTGGCCCCTCGAACTCGCGCAACGCATCATCGCCCGATTCGAGGACATCGCGCTGCGGCACGCCTCGACAGGCAAGGAACTCGGACAATTGTCCCGGCACAGCCACTACTCGACGCTGCGCAGTGCCGAGACACACTTCCCTTTCAGGGCGGTTCCCCTGCTCCACGCGGCCGCCGAACGCACCCGCGACCACGGCTGGCAGCAGGCGTTCTCGACGGCCGCCGCCAACATCGAACACCGCCGAACGCTGCTGAAGGAGCTCGAGTGACCGAGATCGTGGCCGGCCAGGCCGACCTGCTGCGTCCCCATGCCGAGCAGAACTACGCCGAAGAACTTGCGGCCCTCGCCGCCCAGGACACCCGGCCGCGGCCGCCGTCGTGGAAGATGTCGCCGTGGGCCGTCGTCACGTACCTACTCGGGGGCGAACTCGAGGACGGCACCGTGATCACCCCCAAATACGTTGGCCCCCGCCGGTTGATGGAAGTCGCAGTCGCTACCCTGGCCACCGATCGGGCACTCCTGCTCCTCGGTGTCCCCGGGACAGCCAAGACGTGGGTGTCCGAACATCTTTCGGCCGCGATTTCCGGAACGTCGACGCTACTGATCCAGGGAACTTCCGGAACCCCGGAGGAGGCCATCCGGTACGGGTGGAACTACGCCCGGCTCCTGGCCGAAGGCCCCAGCGCGGGAGCCCTCGTCCCCTCCCCGGTGATGACCGCGATGGAGAGCGGCCGGATCGTCCGAGTCGAGGAGCTCACCCGAATTCCGGCCGACGTGCAGGACGCGCTCATCACCGTGCTCTCGGAGAAAACCCTGCCGGTGCCCGAATTGGGCATCGAAGTGCAGGCAGCCAAGGGTTTCAACCTCATAGCCACCGCCAACGACCGGGACCGCGGTGTGAACGACCTTTCCTCCGCACTCCGCAGGCGCTTCAACACGGTGGTCCTGCCGCTGCCCGCCAGCGAGGAGGACGAGGTCGCCATTGTCACGCGGCGCGTCGAGCAATTGGGCGCCTCATTGGAACTGCCGAAAATCCCCGCGACGGTCGACGAGATTCGCCGAGTGGTCACCGTGTTCCGCGAATTACGCTCCGGCGCCACCTCGGACGGTCGTACCAAGCTGAAGTCGCCGTCCGGAACATTGTCGACCGCGGAGGCCATCTCCGTGGTGACCAACGGATTGGCGCTCGCCGCGCACTTCGGCAACGGCACGTTGGGGCCCTCTGATGTGGCCGCAGGCATCCTCGGATCCGTACTGAAGGATCCGGTGGCAGACAAGGTGGTGTGGACGGAGTATCTCGAAGCGGTTGTCCGTGAACGCGAGGACTGGTCGGACTTCTACCGAGCCTGCCGGGAGGTCACCGGGTGAGTTCCGATGTCCGTGTCTTCGGCATCCGCCATCACGGGCCCGGATCGGCACGGTCGGTGCGACGCGCACTCGAGGCGTTCACTCCCGATGCAGTCCTGATCGAAGGGCCCGCGGACGCCGATCCGCTGATCGCACTGACGGCCGCCGACGCCATGAAACCGCCGGTGGCATTGCTAGCCTACGCCACCGGGGAACCGCGGACGGCTGCGTTCTGGCCTTTCGCAGTGTTTTCCCCTGAGTGGCAGGCACTCTCGTGGTCCGCGGAGCACGGAGTGGACGTGCGGTTCTGTGATCTCCCCGCTGCCCACACGCTCGCCGCCGAATCCGCCGAATCCGATCGCACAGACCCGTTGGCCCAGCTCGCCGCGGCCGCCGGATACGACGACCCCGAACGCTGGTGGGACGCAGTCGTCGAATCCGGCACCGGCGCAGACTCGTTCGACGCCATCACCGAAGCGATGTCCGTTCTGCGCAATGCCACCGACCTCGACGAGGAGACGAGAAGACGCGAGGCCTACATGCGCCAGACGCTGCGCAAGGCCATCAAGGGCGGCGCTCAGCGCGTGGCAGTGATTTGTGGCGCCTGGCATGCGCCGGCGCTCTCCGGGCCGCTCGGCCCCGCCACCGCCGATGCGCGAATCCTCAAGGGCCTGCCGAAGATCAAAACCTCACTGACGTGGGTTCCGTGGACCCATTCGCGTCTGTCCACGGCCTCGGGGTACGGAGCGGGCATCACCTCACCGGGTTGGTACCACCACCTCTTCACCGCCGGCGACCGTACGATCCCACGATGGCTCACCAAGGTGGCCCGCGTGCTGCGCGCCGAGGACCTCCCGGTGTCGAGC
This sequence comes from Rhodococcus sp. IEGM 27, assembly GCF_033142305.1. Lineage (NCBI taxonomy): Bacteria > Bacillati > Actinomycetota > Actinomycetes > Mycobacteriales > Nocardiaceae > Rhodococcus > Rhodococcus sp. IEGM 27. The sequence continues at coordinate 311,282 of NZ_JAWLSG010000001.1, forward strand.
GCGCACGTCATCGAGGCGGTACGCCTGGCAGACACCCTGGCCGCCATGCGCTCACGTCCCCTGGCCGGCCTGTCCGAGGTCACCGAGGCAACCCGCGCCGTGATGTGCGACGGCAACGACGTCCTGCTCGACCTGATCACCCGGCGACTCGTGGTCGGTGAGGCACTCGGCGGCGTCCCGGACGACACACCCACCGTCCCGCTCGACGCCGACCTGCGTGCACGGGCAAAAACGCTCCGCCTCAAGCAACAGGCCACGGAGAAGACACTCGACCTCGATCTTCGAAAGGACATCGACGGCACGCGCTCCCGGTTACTCCACCGCCTGCAGCTCCTGGGGGTCGGGTGGGGCGTTCCCGCGAACAGCGAGATCAACGCCACCGGGACGTTCCGCGAAACGTGGTCACTGACTTGGAAGCCGGAACTCGCCGTCGCCATCATCGAGGCATCACTCTGGGGAACGACAGTCGAGGCCGCAGCCACCGCCAAAGTACGGGCCGAGGCGTCGGATGAGGACGTCTCCCTCGCCCAGCTCACCGCACTTCTCGAGCAGGCGCTGCTGTCGAACCTCACCGATGCGCTGCCCGAACTGCTACGTGCGCTGGACACGGCCGCCGCCCTCGACCACGACGTGATGCATTTGATGGATGCGCTGCCGTCCCTGACCCGGACCCTCCGCTACGGTGACGTCCGCGGCACCGACATCTCGTCCCTCGCCCGCGTCAACGACAGCCTCCTGGTGCGGATCTGCGCGGGACTGGGATCGGCGCTGTCGGGATTGGACGACGACAGCGCGATCGAGATGCGCCGGGCGATCGACGGGGTCCATGCCGCCGTGATGCTCCGCGACGAGGATCGCGCGTCGAAACGATGGCTGGGTACACTCGCCGGGCTCGTCGATCGCAGCGATGTGAACGGCCTGGTGATCGGCCGGATGGTCCGGCTGCTCCGCGACGCCGGCGCGATCAGCGAAACCGACTCCGCGACCAGGTTGTCGCGGGCATTGTCCGTCGGCGCCACACCGTTCGCTAAGGCAGGATGGGTGGACGGCTTTCTCGGCGGCGGTGGCTTGCTTCTCGTCCACGATCGGGAACTGCTGCGCCTGCTCGACACGTGGGTATCGGGACTGGGTGAGCAGGGCTTCGTAGACACGCTGCCGTTGCTGCGGCGAACATTCGGCGCCTTCGACACCGGGGAACGTCAGGCGATCGGCCAGTGCGTGCAGGGCGGAAACCGAACCGAAGCTGCAGCTCCGGTCGACCCGCGGCGGGCCGCGGTCGCGATCCGCACGGTGGCCGACATTCTGGGAGTGCCGTCGTGAGCGAAGACGTCGAGCGGTTACGACGGTGGCGGTTGCTGCTCGGTGACGCCGCCGAGGAGTCGACGGGCGGGCTGGGCTCCAAGTCGGATGCCGCGATGGACGGTGCGCTGTCCGCCCTCTACGACGCGAACCCCGAGGACACCGGTAGCCGTCGCCGCGGTGCCGGCCTGGGAAGCTCGGCGCCGAAGGTGGCGCGGTGGCTCGGCGACATCCGGACGTACTTCCCGAGCACCGTCGTCCAGGTGATGCAGAAGGACGCCGTCGAACCCGACGTCCACCTCGTCGGCACGCTGCTGAGCCTCAATCGGGTGATGCCCGAAACGAGCAAAGCCACCGCCCGCATGGTCGTCGACACAGTGGTCCGGCAGATCGAGGAACGCATCGCGCAGAAAACACGGACCGCGGTGACCGGCGCCATCAACCGGGCTGCGCGCACCACCAATCCGAAGCTCCGCGATGTCGATTGGAACCGCACCATCCGCGCCAACCTCGCCCACTATCTTCCCGAGTACAAGACCGTGGTGCCGGAACGGATGATCGGGTACGGACGTCGATTACCGTCGGTGCACCGCGACGTTGTCCTCGCCATCGACCAGTCGGGGTCGATGGCGTCGAGCGTCGTCTACGCCTCCGTCTTCGGCGCCGTTCTCGCATCGATGCGCGCACTGAAAACTTCGCTCGTCGTCTTCGACACGGCCGTCGTGGATCTGACAGACAAACTGTCCGATCCCGTGGACGTCCTGTTCGGCACGCAGCTCGGCGGCGGCACCGACATCAACAGGGCCATCGCCTACAGCCAGTCGCTGATCGACAGACCGACCGAATCGCTGTTCGTGCTCATTTCGGACCTGTACGAGGGCGGAATCCGCGGCGAGATGCTGCGGCGGATGTCTGCGATGAAGACTGCCGGGGTCCAGGTGATCGTGCTGCTGGCACTGTCCGACGACGGCGCCCCGTCGTTCGACCACGACAACGCGGCGGCCCTGAGTGTTCTCGGGGTTCCCGCATTCGCCTGCACACCGGACAAGTTCCCGGAACTGCTGGCGCTCGCACTGGAACGCGGCGACATTCGCAGGTGGGCAGACAGTCTTCAGACGGAGTGACGCGGGCCTAGCCGGCGGCCATCCGGCGGTCGCTGTGCAGTTCGGGGTGCGCGTCTGCGCGAATCCTGAGCAAGACAAGGCCGGAGACCGACGCGACGATGAGCGACGCGACCGTCCACTGAACGTGCAGCTCGGAAATCCCGACTCCCGCACCGACGAGTCCCACGAAAAGCAGGCTCCACATGATCGCTTTGACTGGACCGGACCCCATGGCAATGCTCCTTCACCGAGATTACGAACGTCCCCCGTGAGTTCTGGTGTTGCGCGCAGAACGTTATCCGCGTCACACCACCACCACCCGCGCGACACGTCGGAAACGCCGTAATTCGATACCAAGCCGAGACCAACCCCTGTGAGTACTTGTTAACCGCGAGCGGTTAACAAGTACTCAGTGATACTGGAGCAGTCCGGCCGGTACGAGATCTGACTCGCAAGTACTCCGACGTCCACCGCGGACTGTCTTTGCTGTGATGTGTCGGCCTCGTATCGACCGGACCAGCCCCCGTGCCTGATACGGGCCGGCCGGGCGGGTGTGACCTGATAGGAGCCTGACGCGACCAAGTCCCATCACTGTGTTGTCCACCCAGCCTCGACCGGCACGTGGCCACCGCGATGAAGGGATGACCTGTGTCCAGCATGACCGATATTTCCACCGCTGTCAGCCTCGAGATCTTCGTCGGGGTCGACACCCACAAAGACACCCACCACGCCGCGATCATCGATCACCTCGGCCGCCCGGTCGCGGATCACCAGTTCGACGCCACCCCGGCCGGGTACCGGAAACTGTTGTCCTTCATCACCGATGCCGGAGTCATCGCCTCGGTCGGGATCGAGGGCACCGGCACCTACGGGGCCGGCCTGACCCGGGTGCTCACCGAGGCCGGGTTGCCGGTGGTCGAGGTCGACAAACCCGACCGCCGCGCCCGACGCGCCCGCGGCAAGTCCGATCCGGTCGACGCCTACGCCGCCGCCACCGCAGCCCTGTCCGGGCGAGCGACCACCATCCCGAAGACCCGCGACGGCGACAGCGAGGCCCTGCGCTTCCTCTCCAGGACCCGCGCATTGGCGGTCAAGGCCCGCGCCGAGGCGTTGACCGCCCTGCGCGCGATGATCGTCGCCGCACCCGAACCACTACGCGGACAACTCCGGCACCTGACCCGCACCGACCTGATCGGCACCTGCGCCGGCCTGCGTCCCGACCCGGTCGCCGCCGGCGGCATCCTCGCCGCAACCAAGACCGCACTCCGCTCGACCGCCCGCCGCATCACCGCGTTGAGCGAGGAGATCAACGCCCTCGACACCGACCTCGCAGTGCTGACCCGACGCGCGGCACCCGCACTGCTCGCCGCGCCCGGCATCGGGATCGTCACCGCCGCCGAACTGCTGATCTGCGTCGGCGACAACCCCGACCGGCTCCGCTCGGAAGCCGCCTTCGCCACCAGCTGCGGTGTCGCACCCCTGCCAGCCTCCTCCGGCAAGATCTGCCGGCACCGGCTCAACCGTGGCGGGAACCGGCAGGCGAACCGGGCCCTGCACACCATCGTGATCAGCCGCCTCAAAACCGACACCCGCACCCGCGACTACATGGCCCGCCGCACCGAGGAAGGCAAAACCAAACGCGAGATCATCCGCTGCCTCAAACGCTACGTCGCCCGCGAAATCTACCGAGTCCTACACCCCACCCAAGTTGACTCCTCATAGGAGCATCACAGGCGGGTTTAGATGATGCTGATGGTCCCCTGGGTGGTCGCCGACGCGAGGACCCGGAGGTGGTCGTCGGAGCCGCCGAGGGTGTGTTCGATGGCGGTGAGCCGGCTGACATAGTGCCCGACCGGATACTCCGCGGTCATGCCGATGCCACCGTGCATTTGGATCGCTTCCTGCCCGATCTTGCGGGCCGAACGCCCGATCTGCAGCTTCGCACGGGAGGCGACCACCGGGTCGACGGTTCCGTCGGCCAGCGACATCGTCGCGTACAGACTCATGCTGCGAGCCAGTTCCAGCAGCACGTACATATCCGCCGCCCGATGTGTCAGGGTCTGGAATTTCGCGATCGGGACACCGAACTGCTTGCGGGTTTTCAGGTACTCGGTCGTCAACCGCAACGCTTCCTCCATCGCGCCGACCGCCTCCGCGCACAACGCCGCCTGCGCCCGGATCTGCGCGCCCTCGATCGCCGACGACGCGTCGCCGCCCTCACCGAGCGGCTCCGCCGGAGTATCCGATAGTTCGACCTGCGCGGCGCGCAGTCCGTCGTGAGTCGCGTAACCCGTGCGGGTAAGCCCGTGAGCGTCGGCGTCGACGAGGAACAGCCCGACCCCACCACCGGGGAGTGTCGCCGTGACGACCAGCGTGTCCGCGCTTCCCCCGTGCAGGACGGGGTTCTTGATCCCCGACACCGTCCAGGAGTCGCCGTCCTGCTTCGCGGTCGTGGAGACTCGGGTGGAGGGCCACCGCACCCCCGGTTCCCGATCGGCGAACGCCAGCAACAGGTTGCCCTCCGACACCTCCGGCAGGACTCGGCGGCGCTGCTCCGTGCTGCCTACCGCAGCGATCAGCCCGCCCGGAACGAGCACCGCGTCGAGTACGGGTTCAGGGGCGAGCCGGCGGCCGATTTCGGTCATCACCGACGCCACCTCCACCGGACCGGCGCCCATTCCGCCGTCATCCTCGGCGAAGCTCAAACCGAGCAGTCCCACCTCGGCGAGTTGCTTCCACACCTGCGGGCTCCACCCCTGCTCGGTGTCGGTGACGGCATTACGCTTCTCCGCGTCGTAACTGCGGCCGAGCAGTTCCCTGGTGGTGTCACGCAGCAGTTTCTGTTCGTCGGTCAGTTCGAAATCCATGACACACCCCTCACAATCCGAGGATCGACGAGGCGATGATGCTGCGCTGCACTTCGCTCGATCCGCTGTAGATGGACACCTTGCGGTAGTTCAGATACGTCGGTGCCGTCCGCTGCGCCCAGAGCGGCGAGGCAATACCCTCACCGGCCGCGAAGGGCAGCGAGTCCGGTCCCGCGACATCGGTCAACAACTCGAGCGTGGCCTGTTGCAGCTCGGAACCCCGCAGCTTCAGAAGCGACGACGCCGGATTCGGCTTCCCGTCGGCCGAACTCGCCACCACCCGCAACTGCGTCAACTCCAACGCGATGATCTCGTTCTCGAGTTCCGCGACTCGCGCGGCGAACAGCGGATCCTCCAGCAAGGTGCCGTCCCCGACCGCGATTTCTGCGGCGCGCTTCTTCGCCTGCGCTATGCGCACCTTGGAGAATCCGAGCCGGGTCACCCCGGTGCGCTCGTTGCCGAGGAGGAACTTCGCGTAACTCCAGCCCTGGTTCTCTTCGCCCACGAGATTCTCCGCCGGCACCCGAACGTCCTCGAAAAACACCTCGTTGACTTCGTGGCCGCCGTCGATGAGTTTGATCGGGCGCACCGTCACCCCAGGCGTACTCAGGTCCACGAGGATGAACGAGATACCGGCCTGCTTCTTGGGCGCATCCGGATTGGTGCGAGCGAGAACGAAGATCCAATCCGCGTGCTGCGCCAGGGTGGTCCATGTCTTCTGACCGTTGATCACATACTCGTCGCCGTCGCGGACGGCGCGGGTCTTCAGCGACGCAAGGTCCGAGCCGGCCTCGGGCTCGGAGAACCCCTGGCACCACCAGATGTCGAGATTCGCGGTCGGCGGCAGGAACTTTTCCTTCTGCCTCTGTGAACCGAACGCCGCAATTACCGGGCCGACCATGCCGGTATTGAACGCGAGCGGCTCGGGCACCGACGCCAACTGCAACTCTTCCAACCAGATGTGCTTCTGCACCGGTGTCCAGTCCCGGCCGCCCCACTCCACCGGCCAATGCGGCGTCGCGAGCCCGTTGGCATTCAGGATCCGCTGCGACTCGACGAACCCCTCCCTCCCCACCTCTTCTCCGCGCGCATATCGCTCACGGATCTCCGCCGGAATCTGCGTGGTGAAGAACGTTCGCATCTCGTCGCGGAACGCCAGCTCCTCGTCGGTCAAAGCCAGATTCATCGGGATTCCTTCGCACTCGAGGTCGGATTCATGTTCTGGATCCGACGTTACTCCCTCGTGCGGCTTCGCCGCCCGTGAGTACTTATCAACCGGCCACGGTTAACAAGTACTCACGGGTCAGGCGGTGCGAAGGACCAGCAGATACGCACCACCGGCGGCGTCGATCTGCGACTCCACCCGCAGGTCCGGAGCCAGCCGGGACAACCGGTCGAGCAGCCATTCCGACGCCTCTTCGGCATCCGACTTTCCCGGGCAGCGTGCCACCGCGACACGTCCGCCTTTGCGGCTCAACTGCTCGACCACGCCGATGATCGGTGCGGGATCGACGACGAACAACCGGTCCGGCCACGGCACGACCGGCTTGACCGCGCCCTTCTTGGTATTACACGCGCGGTGCGCCAGGCGTTCGGCGCCGCCCTTCGCCTTCGCCTTCTTCGCGGTGACAACGCTGTCGATACTGGGTCCACGCGGATCGTTGACCGACATGTCGGGATCCACCGGTTCGTCACACAGCCAGCAGCGCCACGATGCGCGTTCGCCGACCTCTTGGAGGGTGCTCATGCGCGCACACGCTACTCGCGCCGACTAGACAGGATCGAAGCCGGAGATCAGCCAGTCGTCACCTGAGCGCGTGAGTTCGACGTTGATACTCGTCGCCGTCGTGGCCGGTTCGGGTTCCGCGGCACTGGTCGTCGTCTGGTTCACGAACAAGAGCACTGTCGCCGTGTCGGCCTGTACGTCCACGGGACCGGCCGCCGCCACCGTCGCCTCGGTGGCTACCTGGCTCTCTTGCGCGGCCGGCACCACGACCTCCGTGGTGAACTTCGAGTAATAGTCGAGGAACTCTCCTGTCAGACGACCGCGGGCGGTGTCGACGACGCTAGCCACGGTGTCCGGCGTGTAGGACAGAAGGGCGACAGCGCCCTGCGACGCGGTGTCGGTCACCGCCGCGCGCACGTCGTCATCGACACGCTGGTCCGCTCGATACGTCGTCACGTAGAGGGTTGCTGCCAGCACCGCCGCCACCGCGGTGAGTGCAGCCAGGACGGAGACCCACCTGCGTGGGTTCCGCGACCACCATTGCACCTTCTCTTCTGCGTTCACTGCACGAATCCCGCCTTCACGATCTTGTACCGGCCGTCGTCGAGTTGCACCGTGACCCGCATCCGCTGTCCGCGCGGTTCTTCTGAAGCGCCACCGGCATTCGAAATCTTCTGTGCGACAGCGACTATCACGTCGGCGGAATCGCCGCTCTGCGATTCGATCGCGGCCTGCCGCACCTCGCCTTCGGACTGGACCCGCGCTTCCTGCATGACGGCGACGAGGTCCTTCGAGCGCGCCTCGAACTCGTCGCGGAACTCTCCGGCCGCGCCGTCGAGCACTCGCTGCACGTCCTCGTCGGCGCGCTCGAAGTTCATGGTCGTCAAGTTCACGACCCCTTGGCGGGCGGCGTCCAGTATCTCGGACCGCTCCCGTGCATCGCGCTCGGCCTGCCAGTGCGAGTAGCCGAAGGACCCGCTGAGGGCTAACAGCGCCAGCGCCGCCACCGACAGCACGCCGGCGATTGCCGTCCCGGACGTCCGCCCGGCCGACGGCGGTGCAGCTTCCAAGCCGGGCGCCGCCTGTGCTGTGCCCTCTTCCGGTGGAGTCGACTTTTCCGGGGAAGCGCTGTCCACGGCGGGCACGTCAGCCATCGATGTCCTTCGGTAGTGCGTGTTGTTACCTGGATCACCCCGAATGCTACCCGTGGGCAATATCAGATATTTTTCGCCCACCGACGCTCGCGACTTCCCGTCGGCGCATAGCTCGTGTCGGGTCACACGTACGGTCGGGTATCACTACTGTTGGGGACAAGGCAGGCGACTCGGAAGGATCCACGATGACCAGCGATTCAGGCGCGCGCAGCCGCGTGCAGTTCGGTGCCGGAGCGACGCCGGAACTCGTCAGCTCCCAGGGGCGGACCATCATCGCCGACGCCGTGGTCGCCAAGATTGCCGGCATCGCCACTCGCGAGATCAACGGTGTCTACGACGTGGGTGGCGGCACCGCCCGCGCAGTCGGCGCTCTCCGTGACCGGATCCCCGGCGCACGGGTCAATCACGCCCAGGGGGTCGCCGTCGAGGTCGGGGAAAAGCAGGCCGCCATCGACATCGGCATCGTGGCCGAATACGGCGTCGCACTACACGAACTCGCCGTCGGAATTCGCCGCAACGTCATCGCCGCCGTCGAGCGCATGACCGGGCTCGAGGTGACGGAAGTGAACATCACCGTCTTCGACGTCATGCTCGAGGAACCCGACATCGTGGCCGAGTCGGACCTCAAACCGAGGGTGCAGTGACAGGGTCAGGGTCGCCCTTGCCGGACACCGGCACCGAAGATCTGTCGGAACTGGTTGCCGCCGCCGTCCTCGCCACTCCGGGCGTCGCAGCCCTGCACGGCGGCCAATTCGGGGAAATCGCGACCTATCTGCCCGGCCGTCGTGTCACCGGGGTGACCATCGGCCCGTCGTCGTGCGCCGTTCACGTAGCCGTGCGCTACCCGGCGAATGTCGTCGATACCGCCGAAAACGTACGGGCCGCCGTCGAATCGCTGGTGAACGTCCCCGTAGACGTGACCATCGAAGATCTCTTGACCGAGACAGGACACACGCAATGAACAGTACAGTCACAGGGTTGGTCGTCGGGTTACTCCTCGCGATCGCCGGAATCCTCGGCGGCTTCAGCGGATTCGTCTTCGCGGTACTTCTCGGCGCGGTAGGAATGGCCGTCGGTGCACACCGGGACGGTCACCTCGACCTCGGCGCCATCCTCCGAAGCCGTGGCCGTGGCTGAACCCTCCCCCTCCGGATCGGCTGCCGGTGTCGACGAGGCGGCCGCCGACTACGACGCGTCCGGATTGCGCGGCGAGTTGGTCATCAAAGAGCGCGCCATCGTGAAGATCGCCGTCGCCGCAGCCCTGCAGGTACCCGGCGTGGTCAGGCAGTCCGGCGGACTGTCCCGGCTCACCGGTCGCGAACTCCCCCGCGCCGATGTGTCCACGGGCGCCGATGCCGTCGCCATCAACCTGTACATCGCGATGCGCTGGCCGTGCCGTCTCGACATCCTGAGCCGGCGTCTGCGTGCGGAAGTGAGCAGCCGCATCGAGGATCTGACCGGAATGCCGGTGTGCGAACTGAACATCGTGGTCGCCGGAACAGAGGCAGCCCCGGACGAGGACAGTTCATCGGACACGCCCTACCAGGACGACGACTCCCGCGCTCCGGACGCGCCCATTGTCCCGCTCCGACCGCGCACACCGCGGGCCACACCGGCCGCGGTACCGGCCGCGATCATAATCGCGGTCACAGCTCTGGGCCTGGCACTCGTCTCGGCGCGCGAACTGCTCATCATGCGAGGCACTTTCGCGAATGCACCCTGGATACGGAACACCGTGGAGTGGCTGGGACGACTGCACTGGTCGGAGTGGATAGTCCCGGCCGCAGTGAGCGCGATAGTACTCGGCGTCGTCTTCATCGTCGCGGCTGTCAAACCCCGCCCACGCACACATCTGCCACTGCGAGTCGGCGACACACCGATCGTCTGGTTTCGACCCACCGACCTCGCTCGCCATTGCAGCAGCCACGCCCGCACCGCTCCCGGCGTGCAGTCCGCGCACACCACGGTCGACCGCAAACACGTCACCGTTCGGGTGGTGCGCAGCGAAGCGTTCTCAGCGGGTGACGTCGCCATCTCGGTCCGCGAAGCGGTGGAACCGACCCTGTCACTGCTCGGCACCGCACCCGAACTCCGAGTGCAGGTGAAGCCATGACGCATCGCACCGCCGCCGTCAATCGTCTGATCGTCCTCGTCGTCGGCCTCATCCTCTTCGGTGTGGGCGCCTACGCCGTCGCCTGGGACCTCGGCGTACCGATCGTCCGGGAATGGGTGTCGCATTACGACCGCGCACGTGTCACCTCGTTGCCTGAGGAGAACTGGTGGGGGTGGGCGCTCGCCGCGGCGGTCGTCGGGGGTGTGTTGTTCGGAACGGTGCTGTTGGCACTTGATCTCACCAGGCGACGCACTGCGCCCGTTGCGGTGCCGGACCGCGACTCCGGAACCTTCGTCACCGTGGACCTCGGGTCTCTCGCCAACGGGGTGTCGAGTGAGCTCGAGCGGTACCCGGGGGTGCGGCAGACCCGCGCACGGGCAGTCAACGAACGCGGACTACCCACCCTGTCCGTCGTCGTGACCGCTGATCCGACGATCGACCTCGCCGACTTCACCCGCACATCGGAGCGCATCGCCGCCTGGGTTGCGGCGACGGTCGGTGACAACGAGGTGGCCACCCAGGTCCTGCTGCACCTCGATCGGGCAGATCAGCCGGCACAAAATTCCGAGAGCTGACCCGCGCACCCGCACGTACTCGGTACGTTCGGGCTCATGGAATATGTGGTGTTCTATGCGACCGATCCGGCCAGTGCAGCGCGTATCCCCGAGGTGTACCCACGGCATCTGGCGTACCTCGACGAGTTCTCCACTCGAGGAGGTCTGCTGAGTATCGGCCCGTTCGACGAGCCCGTGACTCATGGGTCGATGGCGATCTTCACGAGCCGGGAGCGAGCCGAGGAGTTCGTCGCGAACGACCCCTTCGTCCTCGAGGGCATCGCGCTCCCGGGAGAAATCCGCGAGTGGGACGCCCTGAGCTTCCGCTGACACCCCACGAGGTCGGACGAGAAAACGCCAGTGGCGCCCATCCCGGAGGATGAGCGCCACTGGCGTGTAGTGCAGCGTGATCAGCCGATCACAGGCAGGCGGGTGCCTACTTGTTGATCTTCGTGACCTTGCCGGCGCCGACGGTGCGGCCGCCTTCGCGGATCGCGAAGCGCAGGCCCTCGTCCATGGCGACGGGCTGGATCAGCTTGACGGACATCTCGGTGTTGTCACCGGGCATGACCATCTCGGTGCCCTCGGGCAGCGTCACAACGCCCGTCACGTCCGTGGTACGGAAGTAGAACTGCGGACGGTAGTTGTTGAAGAACGGCGTGTGGCGGCCGCCCTCGTCCTTGGACAGGATGTACGCCTGGCCCTCGAACTCGGTGTGCGGGGTGGTGGTGCCGGGCTTGACGACAACCTGTCCACGCTCGACATCTTCGCGCTTGATACCACGCACGAGCAGACCGACGTTGTCACCGGCCTGGCCCGAGTCGAGGAGCTTGCGGAACATCTCGATACCCGTGACCGTGGTCTTGGTCTTGGTTTCCTTGATGCCGACGATCTCGACGTCCTCGTTGACGTTGATCACGCCACGCTCGATACGACCGGTGACGACGGTGCCACGACCGGTGATCGTGAAGACGTCCTCGACGGGCATGAGGAAGGGCTTCTCGGTCTCGCGAACCGGGTCCGGGATGGACTCGTCGACCGCAGCCATGAGCTCGAGGATGTTCTTGGTCCACTCCGGGTCGCCCTCGAGCGCCTTCAGTGCGGAAACCTTGACCACCGGAGCGTCCTCGTCGAACTCCTGCGCAGCGAGGAGCTCACGGACCTCCATCTCGACGAGCTCGATGATCTCTTCGTCGTCGACCATGTCGGCCTTGTTGAGAGCGACGAGGATGTAGGGCACGCCGACCTGGCGGGCGAGCAGCACGTGCTCACGCGTCTGGGGCATCGGGCCGTCGGTGGCGGCGACCACGAGGATGGCACCGTCCATCTGCGCCGCACCGGTGATCATGTTCTTGATGTAGTCGGCGTGACCGGGAGCGTCGACGTGCGCGTAGTGGCGCTTCTCGGTCTGGTACTCAACATGCGAGATGTTGATCGTGATACCGCGAGCCTTCTCCTCAGGAGCCTTGTCGATCTCGTCGAAGGCCGAGGCCTCGTTGAGGTCCGGGTACGCGTCGTGCAGAACCTTGGTGATGGCCGCGGTCAGCGTGGTCTTGCCGTGGTCGACGTGACCGATGGTGCCGATGTTCACGTGCGGCTTCGTCCGCTCGAACTTCGCCTTCGCCACTGTGTGTCCTCCTGGACTGATTGATGCTTGCGGTATGCAGCAGTGCGGTTGTTATTACTGGGTCGTGCTTTCGGCCGGCTTAACCGAGGTTACTCGCCGGTCGCCTTGGCGATGATTTCCTTCGAGACGTTCGCGGGAACCTCTGCGTAGGAATCGAACACCATGGAGAAGTTCGCCCGGCCCTGGGTCTTCGACCGCAGATCACCGATGTAACCGAACATCTCCGAGAGCGGAACCAGCGCCTTCACGACACGGGCACCACTGCGTTCCTCCATGGCCTGGATCTGGCCACGGCGGGAGTTCAGGTCGCCGATCACGTCACCCATGTATTCCTCGGGTGTGGTGACCTCGACAGCCATGAGCGGCTCGAGAATGACCGGGCCGGCCTTGCGGGCGGCTTCCTTCAGTGCCTGCGAACCGGCAACCTTGAAGGCCATTTCAGACGAGTCGACATCGTGGTATGCACCGTCGAGCAGCGACAGCTTGAGGTTGACCAGCGGGTAACCGGCCAGGACGCCGTACTGCATCGCGTCCTGTGCGCCTGCATCCACGGAGGGGATGTATTCGCGCGGGATGCGGCCACCGCTGACCTTGTTCTCGAACTCGTAGGTGGCACCGTCTTCGCCGACGAACGGTTCCAGCGCGATGATCACCTTGGCGAACTGGCCCGATCCACCCGTCTGCTTCTTGTGGGTGTAGTCGTGCTTCTCGACCTTCTTGGTGATGGTCTCGCGGTAGGCGACCTGCGGCTTGCCGACGTTGGCCTCGACCTTGAACTCGCGACGCATACGGTCGACGAGGATGTCGAGGTGGAGCTCGCCCATACCGCCGATGACGGTCTGGCCGGTCTCCTCGTCGAGCTCGACGGAGAACGTGGGGTCCTCTTCGGCGAGCTTCTGGATCGCGGTGCCCAGCTTCTCCTGGTCGGACTTGGTCTTGGGCTCGATCGAGACCTGGATGACCGGGTCCGGGAAGCTCATGGACTCGAGCACGATGGGGCTGCTCTGATCGCAAAGGGTGTCACCGGTGGTGGTGTCCTTCAGACCGATCATCGCGTAGATGTGGCCAGCCACGGCCTCGTCGACCGGGTTCTCCTTGTTGGCGTGCATCTGGAAGAGCTTTCCGATGCGCTCCTTCTTGCCCTTGGTCGCGTTCATGACCTGGGCGCCCGGATCGATCCGGCCGGAGTACACGCGGACGAACGTCAGCTTGCCGAAGAACGGGTGCGCTGCGATCTTGAAGGCCAGAGCCGAGAACGGCTCGTCCTTGCTCGGCTTACGAGTGAGAACTTCCTCCTCGTTGCCCAGCGCGTGGCCCTGAACCTCACCGATGTCCAGCGGGTTCGGCAGGTAGTCGATGACCGCGTCGAGCATGGGCTGCACGCCCTTGTTCTTGAACGCGGAACCACACAGCACCGGGTACAGCTCGGACGCGACCGTCATCTTGCGGATGGCAGCCTTGATCTCCTCGACGGAGAGCTCCTCGCCGGCGAAGTACTTCTCCATGAGGGCTTCGTCGGACTCGGCAACGGTCTCGAGCAGCTTCTCGCGGTACTCGGCGGCCTTGTCGGCCAGATCCGCAGGGATCTCCTCGATGGTGGGCTCGGCACCGGTCGGCACGACACCGCGCCAGGTGATGGCCCGCATCTCGACCAGGTCGACGACACCGTCGAAGTCGTCCTCGGCGCCGATCGGCAGCTGCAGGACGAGGGGCTTGGCACCGAGACGATCGATGATGGTCTGGACCGTGAAGTAGAAGTCCGCGCCCATCTTGTCCATCTTGTTGACGAAACAGATGCGCGGAACGTCGTACTTGGCGGCCTGACGCCACACCTGCTCCGACTGGGGCTCGACGCCCTCCTTGCCGTCGAACACGGCCACAGCGCCGTCGAGCACGCGGAGCGAACGCTCCACCTCGACGGTGAAGTCGACGTGACCGGGGGTGTCGATGATGTTGATCTGGTTGTTGTTCCAGAAGCAGGTCACCGCGGCAGAGGTGATCGTGATGCCGCGTTCCTTCTCCTGCTCCATCCAGTCCGTCGTCGACGCGCCGTCGTGCGTCTCACCGATCTTGTAGTTGACACCGGTGTAGAACAGGATGCGCTCGGTGGTGGTGGTCTTGCCGGCATCGATGTGCGCCATGATGCCGATGTTGCGGACCTTATTCAGGTCGGTCAGCACTTCCTGTGCCACAGGATTCTTCCCCGCTCGTAGCTCGTGTATCGGGTGTCGGCCTCCCCGGTGTTCCACCAGCGGGGCCATTGTCTCGAGTTGTAGATCAGCCGGGCCCGCGTAGGGCCCGACGTAGCAACGACGCCGGAGCAGTCACGGTGAGGTGACTGCTCCGACGTGACGTCACCAGCGGTAGTGGGCGAATGCCTTGTTGGCTTCAGCCATCTTGTGAGTGTCCTCACGGCGCTTCACAGCGGCACCGAGGCCGTTGCTGGCGTCGAGGAGCTCATTGGCGAGACGCTCGACCATCGTCTTCTCACGGCGCTGCCGCGAGAAGGTCACGAGCCAGCGGAGCGCGAGGGTGGTGGAACGGCCCGGACGGACCTCGACCGGCACCTGGTAGGTGGCGCCACCGACACGGCGGCTGCGAACCTCGAGGGCAGGCTTGACGTTGTCCAGAGCGCGCTTGAGGGTGACGACCGGATCGGTGCCGGTCTTCTCGCGTGCCTGCTCGAGCGCCTGGTAGACGATGCGCTCGGCGGTGGACTTCTTGCCGTCCAGGAGGATCTTGTTGACGAGCTGCGTCACCAGGGGCGAACCGTAGACCGGGTCGTTGATGAGCGGGCGCTTCGGAGCGGGGCCCTTACGTGGCATTAGCTCTTCTCCTTCTTGGCGCCGTAGCGGCTGCGTGCCTGCTTGCGGCCCTTGACACCCTGGGTGTCGAGGGAGCCGCGGATGATCTTGTAGCGCACACCGGGGAGGTCCTTCACACGACCACCGCGGACGAGCACCATGGAGTGCTCCTGCAGGTTGTGGCCCTCACCCGGGATGTAAGCAGTGACCTCGACGGAGCTGGTCAAGCGCACACGCGCGACCTTACGGAGCGCCGAGTTCGGCTTCTTCGGGGTGGTGGTGTACACGCGGGTGCACACGCCACGACGCTGCGGGCTGCCCTTCAGAGCTGCCGTCTTGACCTTGGCGGTCTTGTCGCGGCGGCCCTTGCGGACCAACTGATTGATGGTTGGCATTTACCGGCTTTCTTCGTGTTGAACAGACTGCTCTGGACAAGCAACCTTGGCTGTTCTGAAATTAGGGATCTAGCAGTTGGGGCAAGGAAGCTACTGCCCCGCACTCGATCGACGGTGCGTGACGTGCACGCACCCCACGGTCGGGTGTGTCGCATACCCCCACACAGGCAGCCGGATGCTCGTTCCATGCAGCAAATCTGCACGAACGCGCGCACGGCAATACCTCGCTAGGCACACAGATCGGCCCGGGCATGCCGGACACGACCCACAACGATACCCGGCGGCGCGCCGGAAGGTCAAAGCGGGCGGGCGGTGGTAAGGGCTGCAGAGGTGAGAGGAAGGGCTTCCGGTTCGAGTGCCAGCACACTAGCTGCTCAGGTTGAGCGTCAGATCGGCGAGGGTGGACGCCGCCTTGCACGGATCCGCCGCGGCAGCGGTGAACTGCACCCACCAGCCGACCACACCCGAGGACGGCGACCCGACGCTCACCCCACAGGCTCCTGGATCCTCCGGTGGTCGCATCACCACGGCTCTGCGCCCCTGGATGGTCGACGACTCCACCTTGTAGCCCAGCTCCTCGCCCGTCTCCTTCTCTGTGTCGAGCGAACCTGTCTCGAACCAGTTGAAGGTGATCTTCACCGGACCGTTGGCGCCGACGGCATCCCAGCGGCAGATCGCGCCGAAGAAGCCGCGCTCGATGGCGTCGGCGGCGACGGATTCGGCGATCTGTTCGTCGGTGACTGCGTCGCACTCCTCGAGGAGGGCGGTGAACCTCTCCGTGTCACCCGTGACAGAGGCACCTTCGGGTCGGGGCGAACCGTCGATCGACGACCCGCATCCCGCGATCAGCCCGACCACCGACACGATCGCGGCCGTAGCCTCGGCCGCGCGGCGACGTCCGCCGCTCATCACCCCTCGGCTCATCTGGCCCCCACTCATTTCGCCCTCGACACGCTGAGTTCGGCGAGGTCCCGCGCAACCTTGCAGGGGTCGGCGGCCGGCCGGGCGTCGGCATACATCACCGACCAGTGGATGAAATCGCCGCCGAACTCCACACCGAGCTCGCACAGAATCCCCTCCGAGGAGGCGATGAAGCCAGGGTTCCCCTGGATGTCGATGTCGGTGGCCGGCCGGCCGATCAGTTCCGATCCCGCCCGTTCGCGGCCGATCGGACTGCCGCGGTACCAGGAGAACGTCACGCTGGGCCCGCCGATTCCCGCGGTTTCCCATTCACAGCCGACGGAGTTGCGGGTGACGCCGGTGAAGGAGGGCATACCGAATGCCGTCGACACTTCGTCGTCCGTGACTGAGCCGCACTGACCGAAGAACGGTCCCGGTTCGGTGATCTGCCCGGTGGCGGGCGGGGCGGCAGTATCGGTCCCGGCGTCGTCGCCGCCCCCGCAGCCGGCCAGGGCAGCCACGACTCCGACCGCGGCGAGCACTCCCCATTTCCTGCCCATGAACGCTGACTCTACCGATCCGGCCGGGGTGTGCCGGGTTCAGTCGACTGCCACCGCGTCGAGTGTCCGTTCGGCGCCGTCTGTGCCCCGTGGGAGCGCGGCGTCGAGTTGCGCAGCCCATTGACGTACCACCTCGGCGCGGCGTTTCGAATCGTCGGTGAGGACGTCGGCGAGGCCGAGCCCGCGGGCCAGGTCGAGAGTGGCCTGCACGAGGCGGTGTGCCACCGGGTCGGAGTCGTCGAAGCCGAAATGCTCGACGGCGGTGCGGTGGGCGACACGTCCGAAGCGTTCCTCGAGCGGCACGATCCGCGCCCGCAGCTCCGGGTCCGCCGCGGCTGCGGTCCACACCTGCAGGGCCGCTTTGAAGAGAGTGCCCGTGTAGTAGTCGACGAGCCGCGACACCACAGCTTCGGTGCGGCCCGCTCCCGACGGCAGGTCGGTGGCCTCCCGCCGGGCCTGCTCCATCCTGGCGTCGAACATCACCTCGAGGGCGGCAGTGATCAGATCCTCCCGGGTCGGGAAATGGTGCTGAGTGGCACCGCGCGACACCCCGGCGCGTTGCGCCACCAGGCTGACGGTGGTGGCGCCCCACCCCAATTCAGCGAGGCAGTCGATGGTGACCTCGAGCAGATGCTCACGCGTGACCCGGCTACGGTCCTGCTTCGGTTCGCGGGCCATGCGGTCACTTCCTCTCGTTGCGCTGTTCGCCCGTGCGCGGTTGACGAGTCCTGAGACTCGTCAACCGCGCACGGGGCCGGAGGCCCAGGTGGGCGGCCGCTTCTGCAGGAACGCCATCATGCCTTCCCGGGCTTCCTCCGACTCGAAGAGCCTCGCGGACTGCGTCGTCAGCTCGTCGGTGTAGCGGTCGAAATCGGCGAGCAGCGCCTTCGTGATCAGGGCCTTGCTCTCCGCCAGCCCCTGTGGTGACCCCTGCCGTAACTGATCGAGAATTTCCTCGACGATGTCGTCCGGGTCCTGCGCCGACTCACTGATCAGTCCGATCGCCTCGGCCTCGTGCGCGCCGAACTTTTCCCCCGTGAGGAAGTACCGTCCTGCCGCGCGTGCGTCGATGCGGGGAAGGACGGTCAACGAGATGATCGAGGCGGCGAGCCCCAGTCGCACCTCGGTGAGGGCGAAGGTGCTGCGAGGTCCGGCGACCGCGATGTCGCAGGCACCCACCAGACCCATGCCTCCCGCTCGGACGTGACCGTCGATCCGCGCCACCACCGGTTTGGGCAGCTCGACGATGGCGCGCAGCAGTTCCGCCATCTGACGGGTCCGGGACCGGACATCTCCACCGGTCTCACTGAGATCGGCCCCGGCGCAGAAGGTGCCGCCGGTGTGGGTCAGAACGACGCCGCGGACGTCGTTGTCCGCAGCGGCGTCCCGCAATCCCTGCAGGAGCTGCTCGACCAGCCTCCCGGAGATCGCGTTCCTGTTATGCGGCGAGTCCAGGGTGAGGGTGGCGAACCCGCGACTCACCTCGTACCGGACGAACCGGTCGGCGTGTACTTCGGTCATGCGCTGTCCGTTCGACATCAGTACGACTTCGGCAACCCGAGCGAGTGCTGGGAGACGAAGTTCAGGACCATTTCCCGGCTGACCGGCGCCACCCGGGCGATGCGGGCCGCACCGAGCATCGCTGCCAGGCCGTATTCCTTGGTCAGGCCTGCCCCACCGTGCGTCTGGATGGCCTGGTCGAGGGCCTTGATGCTCGCCTCGGCGGCGGCGTACTTGGCCATGTTCGCGGCCTCCGCGGCCCCGAAGTCGTCGCCGCTGTCGTAGAGCACTGCGGCCTTCTGCATCATCAGCTTGGCGAGTTCGAGCTCGATTTTGATTTGCGCAAGCGGATGCGAGATCCCCTGGTGAGCGCCGATCGGCGTCTTCCATACCGTGCGCTCCTTCGCAAACTTCACGGCCGCGTCGAGCGCGTACCGGCCCATACCGACCGCCATGGCCGCACCCAGGATGCGTTCGGGATTCAGGCCCGCGAACAATTGCATCAACGCGGCGTCGGCCTCGCCGACGAGTGCGTCCGCCCGAAGCCGCACGTTGTCGAGGAACAGCATGAACTGGTGGTCGGGCTCGACGATGTCCATCTCCATCGGCGTCTTGACGAAATTCTCGGCGTCAGTGGGGACGATGAACAGCGCAGGCTTCAGCTTGCCGGTCTTCGAGTCCTCGGTCCGCGCGACGATCAGGACGGCATCGGCCTGATCGACCCCGGAGATATAGATCTTGTTCCCCGACAGCACCCAGTCCTCGGCTTGATCATCACCCCTCGCTCCGCTCGACCGGTCCCGCCGCGC
Organism: Rhodococcus sp. IEGM 27; assembly: GCF_033142305.1. Taxonomy (NCBI): domain Bacteria; kingdom Bacillati; phylum Actinomycetota; class Actinomycetes; order Mycobacteriales; family Nocardiaceae; genus Rhodococcus; species Rhodococcus sp. IEGM 27. The sequence goes on from NZ_JAWLSG010000001.1 coordinate 330,693, forward strand.
GGTGGTCGTGATCTGATGCGAGTTCGAACCCGCGTCGGCCTCGGTGATGCCGAATGCCATGATCTTCGACCCGTCGGCGAGTCCTGGGAGCCACTTCTGTTTCTGCTCCTCGGTGCCGTACTTGCCGATGATGGTGCCGCAGATGGCGGGCGACACCACCACGAGCAGCAGCCCGGCACCGTGCGCGGCAAGTTCTTCCTGGACCAGCGCCAGTTCGTAGATGCCCGCTCCCCCGCCGCCGTATTCCTCCGGAAGGTTGACGCCGAGGAACCCGAGCTTGCCCGCCTCGTTCCACAATTCGGTCAGTGGTTCACCGCGCCGCGCCCGAGGAAGCACGTAATCGACGTAGTTGAAACGCTCCCCGAGCCTCGACACGGAGGCACGGAGTTCCTTCTGTTCTTCGGTCTCGATGAAGCTCATGATTCTCCTTCAGCCTGCGCTGCTTCGACCACTGCCAGTACCGTTCCCACGTCGACCTGCTGACCGGCGATCACCGACAGTTCGGTGACCACACCGGATGCCGGTGCCTTGATCGTGTGTTCCATCTTCATCGCCTCGAGCCACACGATCGGCTGGCCGACGGTCACGGAATCGCCGACCTCGGCGCCGAGGCGGATGACCGAGCCGGGCATCGGGGCGAGTAAGGACCCCTCCGCCACCACGGTGCTCGGATCGGTGAATCGCGGCTCTGCGCGCAGGCTCACCGGCCCGAGCGCCGAGTCCACGAACACGTCGTCGCCGTAGCGCGCCACCTCGAACGATCTGCGCAACCCGGCAACGTCCAGCACGACCCTGCGCGCGGTCGCCGCGACGAGGGTGACATCGTCGAAACCGTCCGCCGTCAGCCCGTACCGGCCGAGTAGATACCGGACCTCGATCTCACGGTCACCTGTGCTGAACGTCTTACTTTGCGGAGCGGACGGCAGGTTCCTCCACCCACTGGGGAGCGTGGCGTTCACCGCCGCGACCTCGCGGTTGTGCGCCGCGTCCGCCAGGGCGGCGGCCAGCGCCGACAACCTGTGGGCGTCGGCCGACGCGAGCGGCCGCGACAACACCTCGAGGTCGTGGGTCGCGAAGAAGGCGGTGTCCGTGTCGCCTGCGAGGAACGCCGGGTGCCGGAGGACATTGACCAACAGGTCCCGGTTGGTGCGCAGCCCGTGGATCTGCGCACGGCCGAGGGCCGACGCCAGCCGGGTAGCCGCCTGGGACCGCGTCGCCGCGAACGAAATCACCTTCGCGAGCATGGGGTCGTAGTGCACGCCCACCACGGAGCCGTCGACCACACCGGAATCGAGGCGGACGCCGGGCGAGCGCAGAACGTCGAACTCCGTGGTCGTGCCCGGCACGTCGAAGTGGTGGACGGTGCCACTCTGCGGTTGCCAGTGCAGAGCCGGATCCTCGGCGTACAACCGAACCTCGATGGAGTGGCCCGACACAGTGGGATGCTCCGCGTCGAGAGGAACACCCGACGCCACCTGCAGTTGTTGTTCCACGAGGTCGAGCCCCGTGGTGCATTCGGTGACCGGGTGCTCCACCTGCAGGCGGGTATTCATCTCGAGGAAGAAGAACTCTCCCGCCTGGTCGGCAAGAAATTCGACCGTGCCGGCACCCTCGTAGTCGATGGCCTTCGCGGCGAGCCGGGCTGCCTCGAAAAGCCGCTCCCGCATCCCGGGTGTGGCCTCGACCAACGGGGACGGCGCCTCTTCGATCACCTTCTGGTGACGACGCTGGATGGAGCATTCGCGCTCCCCCACCGCCCACACCGTTCCATGACGGTCGGCCATCACCTGCACTTCGATGTGCCTGCCCGTTTCCAGGTAACGCTCGCAGAACACCGTCGGGTCACCGAAGGCCGACTGTGCTTCACGGCGAGCGCCTTCCAGTTGTTCCGCCAGGTCCGCGAGCTCGCGTACGACGCGCATGCCGCGCCCGCCGCCGCCCGCGGACGCCTTGACGAGTACGGGCAGATCGGCCTCGGTGACCGCGTCGGGATCGAGTTCGGCCAGGACGGGGACCCCGGCGGAGGCCATCAGCTTCTTGGACTCCACCTTCGAGCCCATCATCTCGATGGCGGGCGAGGGTGGCCCGATCCAGGTGAGTCCCGCGTCGTGGACGGCGCGCGCGAAATCGGCATTCTCCGAGAGGAACCCGTAGCCCGGGTGAATGGCATCGGCTCCGGCCAGGCGGGCAGCCTCGATGACGAGGTCGCCGCGCAGGTACGTGTCGGCGGGGCTGTTGCCGGGCAACCGGACCGCGGCGTCGGCCTCGGCAACATGCGGGCTCGATGCGTCGGCGTCGGAAAACACGGCGACGGTGCCGATGCCCGCCCGCCGGCAGGTGGCGAAGATGCGGCGGGCGATCTCACCACGGTTGGCGACGAGGACGGACCGGATCAGGTGTGGGGCGTCGAGGGTTGTCATGTGCTGCCTCACATCCGGAAGACGCCGAAGTTTTCGGCGCCTTCGATCGGGGCGTTGGCAATGGCCGACAGGCACATTCCCACCACGGTTCGGGTGTCGCGGGGATCGATCACACCGTCGTCGTACAGACGGCCGGACAGGAACATGGGGATCGATTCGGCCTCGATCTGGTTCTCGATCATGGCCCGCATGCCGGCGTCGGCCTCTTCGTCGAAGGCCTGGCCGCGCGCTTCGGCCGAGGCCCGGCTGACAATGGAGATGACGCCCGCCAACTGCGCACCGCCCATGACGGCCGACTTGGAACTGGGCCAGGCGAAGAGGAATCGCGGGTCGAATGCGCGTCCGCACATGCCGTAGTGCCCGGCCCCGTACGACGCCCCTAGGAGGATCGAGATGTGCGGGACGGTGGAGTTGGAGACCGCGTTGATCATCATCGAACCGTGCTTGATCATCCCGCCCTCCTCGTACTCCTTACCCACCATGTATCCGGTGGTGTTGTGCAGGAACAGCAGCGGGGTGTTCGAGCGGTTGGCCAGCTGTATGAACTGGGTGGCCTTCTGCGACTCCTCGCTGAAGAGAACACCGCGCGCGTTGGCGAGGATGCCGATCGGATACCCGTGCAGTTCGGCCCAGCCGGTGACGAGCGACGACCCGTACATCGGCTTGAACTCGTCGAAGTCGGAGCCGTCGACGATGCGGGCGATCACCTCTCGGGGATCGAACGGGATCTTGAGGTCGGCGGGGACGATGCCGAGCAGTTCCTCGGGGTCAGCGAGCGGTTCGATGACCTCGGCCCGGGGCGCGGGGCCCTGCTTCTTCCAGTTCAGTCGCTTGACGATGCTGCGGCCGATCCGGATCGCGTCCTGCTCGTCGACGGCGAAGTAGTCGGCGAGTCCGGACTTGCGGGCGTGCATTTCGGCGCCGCCGAGGGTTTCGTCGTCCGACTCCTCACCGGTGGCCATTTTCACGAGCGGAGGTCCGGCGAGGAACACCTTGGACCGTTCCTTGATCATCACGACGTGGTCGGACATGCCTGGGATGTACGCGCCCCCGGCGGTCGAGTTCCCGAAGACGAGGGCGATGGTCGGGATGCCCGCCGCGGACAGCTGGGTGAGGTCGCGGAACATGCGACCGCCGGGAATGAACACTTCCTTCTGCGTGGGGAGGTCGGCGCCGCCCGACTCCACCAGTGAAATGACCGGGAGCCGGTTCTGCCGTGCGATGTCGTTGGCGCGGAAACCTTTCCGCAGAGTCCACGGGTTGCTCGTGCCGCCGCGGACCGTCGGGTCGTTGGCCACGATCAGGCACTCGACACCCTCGACTACCCCGATCCCGACCACGGTGCTGGCACCGACCGGGAACTCGCTGCCCCACGCCGCCAGCGGGCACAGCTCGAGGAAGGGCGAGTCGGGGTCCAGCAGCAATTCGATGCGCTCGCGGGCGAGGAGCTTTCCGCGCTTCTTGTGCCGTTCGGTGTACTTCTCCCCGCCGCCGGCGAGCGCCTTGGCGTGTTCGGTGTCGATCTCGGCGAGTTTGTCGGTCATGGCTTTCGCCGCCGCCGCGTACTCGTCCGAGCCGGTGTCGAGAGTCGACTTCAGCGTCGTCATGCCTGATACCCCAATCGCTTGGCGGCAAGGCCGGTCAGTATCTCCGTAGTGCCCCCGCCGATTCCCAGAATGCGCATGTCCCGGTACTGCCGTTCCACTTCGCTCTCCCGCATGTAACCGAGCCCGCCGAACAGCTGAACAGCCTGGTTGGCCACCCATTCGCCCGACTCCACCGCGGTGTTCTTCGCGAAACACACCTCCGCGATGAAGTCCTCGTTCGATTCGAGCGACCGCTCGACCAGAGTCCGGGTGTACACCCGGGCCACATCGATCTTCCGGGCCATTTCCGTGACCGTGTTCTGCACTGCCTGCCTGCTGATCAGTGGCCGCCCGAAGGTTTCGCGGTCGCGGACCCACGCCACCGTGAGGTCGAGGCACCGCTGCGCACTCGAATACGCTTGGGCTGCAAGCGCGATGCGTTCGGTGAGAAAGGCCTGGGCGATCTGTGAGAATCCGCTGTTCTCGGCGCCGACGAGGTTGGCGACCGGCACACGCGCGTCGACGAACGACAACTCCGCGGTGTCGGACGCGCGCCATCCCATCTTGTCGAGTTTGCGGGCCACCTCGAAACCTGGTGTTCCCTTCTCGATCACGAGGAGGGACACACCGGCGGCACCGGGTCCGCCGGTGCGGACCGCGGTGACCACGAAGTCGGCGCGGCACGCGGAAGTGATGAAGGTTTTGGAGCCGTTTACGACGAAGTGATCGCCGTCGCGCACCGCGGTGGTTCGCAGGTGTCCGACGTCGGAACCGCCGCCCGGTTCCGTGATGGCGAGCGAGCCGATGAGGTCTCCGCGCAGGGTGGGCCGCACCCACTTCTCGATCTGCTCCGGGTCACCGGCCGCTGCCAGGTGCGGCAGGGCGATGCCTGAGGTGAACAGAGACGCGAACAGACCACCCGACGCACCGGCCTGATGCATCTCCTCGCAGATGAGGACCGCGTCTACCAGATCCCCACCCTCGCCACCGACGGACTCCGGAAATCCAGCGCCCATCAGCCCCAGTTCGGCTGCCTCACGGTGCAGTGCGCGCGGAATCTCACCGTCACGCTCCCAGTCCGCGAGGTGCGGAAGTATCTGTCGCTCGACGAAACCGCGCACGGTCTTGCGGAGCTCCTGCCGTTCCGGTGTGTCCCACACGTTCACGAACTTGTCCCTTCGGGGAGGAGTGCTTTCGGAATATCGACGTGCCTCGATCGCAGCCATTCACCGAGCCCCTTGGCCTGCGGGTCGAATCGCGCCTGGGACGCCACGCCCTGCCCGAGAATTCCCTCGATCACGAAGTTGACCGCGCGCAGTTTCGGCAGCACGTACCGCGTGACGGGGAGGTCGGCAGCCTCCGGGAGGAGTCGTTTCACTTCGTCGACTGTCAGGGTGTGGACCAGCCACCGCCATTGTTCGTCGGTGCGGACCCACACACCGATGTTGGCGTTGCCGCCCTTGTCGCCGCTACGGGCACCGGCAATGGCGCCGAGGGGACAACGCGTCGTCGGGCCACCGGCCGGTGGCCCCGGAAGCACCGGATCGTCGACGTCCTCGAGTTCACGCACCTCGGGAGACGGCTCGATGTCGACGCGGGCGCCGTCCGGCAGTACCGCGACGTGCGGAACTTCCTTGGCGTGCACGTACCCGGGCGTGAAAACCCCATAGGGCTGCCCTTGCCCGGGTGGAGCGGTGAGCGTGAAGCCGGGATAGCTGGCGAGTGCGAGTTCGACTGCGAGCGAGGAGAAGCTGCGACCCACCGCTGCGGCGTCGGAATCGCGAACCACACACCGCAGCAGCGCGCTCGCGGCTTCCTCGGTATCAGCGTCCGGGTGGTCGGTGCGAGCGAGCGACCACTGCAGTTCGGCCGGACGGGTGGTCAGCCCACTCTCGAGTTGTCTCCGCACCAGCGCCGCCTTGGCCTCGATGTCGAGGCCGGTGAGGACGAACACGGCCTCGTTCCGGAATCCGGCCAGCGTGTTCAACGAGACTTTCAGCTGGGGCGGCGGCGGCTCGCCCGTGACCCCGCTGATGCGGACACGATCGGCGCCGTCGTCGGACAGCTCGGCGGTGTCGATGCGGGCCGTCACGTCGGGGCCGGCGTACCGGCCGCCCGTGATCTCGTACAGCAGCTGCGCGGTCACTGTTCCGGCAGTCACCGCCCCGCCCGTTCCAGGGTGCTTGGTGATGACCGAGGATCCGTCCGCGTCGATCTCGGCGATCGGAAACCCGGGCCGGTCGAGGTCGGCGATCTCGGTGAAGAATGCGTAGTTGCCCCCGGTGGCCTGGGTGCCGCACTCGATGACGTGACCCGCCACGACCGCACCCGCCAGCTGATCGAAGTCGCCCCGTTGCCACCCGAAGTGCGCAGCCGCCGGTCCCACGATCACCGAGGCGTCGGTGACACGGCCGGTGACCACCACGTCGGCCCCGGCGTTCAGGCATTCGACGATTCCCCACGCCCCGAGGTAGGCATTGGCGGTCAGCGGACTGCCCAGTCCGAGTTCCGCGGCCCGCCCGATCAAGTCGTCACCCTCGACGTGAGCGATCTTTGCCTGCAGCCCCAGCGTGTCGTTCACTGCGCGCAGCGCCGCGGCCAAACCTGCGGGATTGAGTCCACCTGCGTTGGCGACGATGCGGACGCCCTTGTCCAGGGCCAGTCCGAGGCAGTCTTCAGCCTGGCGGAGAAACGTTTTGGCGTATCCCCGGTCGGGGTCCTTCATACGGTCACGACCGAGGATCAACATGGTCAGTTCGGCGAGATAGTCACCGGTCAGGTAGTCGAGTTCGCCGTCCTCGAGCATCTCGCGCATCGCCGACAGGCGGTCACCGTAGAAGCCGGAACAGTTGCCGATCCGCACCGTCATCGCGACCCTGCTTCCCGTCCCCCGCCGGCGGGTCCCGCGAAAGCCTGTGCAATGTCCAGCCATTGGTCGGCGTCTGGCCCGGTCGCGACGAGAGCAAGGTCTGCCCGGTTCGCACGCTGAGTGACGAGCAGGCAGAAGTCTTCTGCCGGTCCGGTCACCCTCTGGGCGGCGTCCTCGGGTCCCCATGTCCACGAAGACGATCCACCGGGCGCGGTCAGTTCTACGCGGAATTCCTCGGACGGCGCAGGAAGCTCGTTGACGGCGTAGGCGAAGTCGCGGGTGCGGACACCGAGGTGGGCGATGCTTCTCAGCCGCGCCGTGGGTGTCCGTGTCACTCCCAGAGCGTCGGCCACGTCCTGGCCGTGCGCCCAGGTCTCCATCAAGCGGGCCGTCGCCATGGACGCCGCCTTCATCGGCGGTCCGTACCACAGAATTTTCTGGTCGGGCGGCACCGCGGCCAGAGCAGCGGCGAGCTGTGCACGGGTCGTCCGCCAGTCCTCGAGGAGCTGCGCCGGCGGGAGGCTCGCGAACTCGCGGGCACCGGCGTCGACGAAACCTGCCGGGTCTTCCGCGGCAACCGCCAACTGCGTGGTGAACGCCTCGGGGTCGGTGATCGCCAACAGGGCGGCTCGATCGGTCCAGAGCAGATGCCCGATCTGGTGGGCGATCGTCCATCCCTCCGCGGGTGTGGGGTCTGCCCATCGGGAGTCCGGGAGGTCTGCGACCAGCGCATCCAGCGCCTCACTCTCGGCACACACGTCGTCGATGAACCTCTGCAGTTCGGCCATGCGACCAGCATCACACCAGCCCGGTAAAAAAGCAAGCACGATTGATTGTTTTTATCCTTGCCGTGTCGCCGGGTGCATTGCGGGCGGTCTGCTGCCACGCTGGGGACGTGATCCGACAGTTGCTCACTCAGGCGGCACTGAATCCTCTCCCCTCACCGCGGACACTCGCGACGCGCCTCGTACCGAAGTCGGGACATCGGGTAGCCGGGAAGCGCATCCTGGTCACCGGGGGTTCGTCGGGTGTCGGCGAGGCTGCGGCACGCCGACTCGCACATCTCGGCGCGGAGGTCGTGCTCGTCGCCCGAGGCGCCCAAGCCCTCGAAGCCGTCCGCGACGACATCCTGCGTACAGGGTGCGACGCGCACGCCGTACCCTGCGATCTGACCGACCCCGACTCGATCGACGCCATGGTGTCCCGGGTACTCGGCGATATCGGCCCTGTCGACGTCCTCGTCAACAACGCAGGGCGCTCGATCCGGCGGACGGTGGAAGATTCGCTCGACCGCTTCCACGACTACGAGCGCACCATGGCGATCAACTACTTCGGTTCGACCCGACTCACTCTCGCGTTGCTTCCGTCGATGCTCGAGCGTCGCGACGGCCACATCATCAACGTGGCCACGTGGGGTGTGCCCGCGGGTGTGATGCCCAAGTTCTCCGCCTACCACGCGTCGAAGGCGGCGGTCGGCGCGTTCGGCCGCAGTCTCGGTGCGGAACTTCGCGATCGCGGCATCGCCGTGACCACCCTCGACCTGCCTCTGGTGCGGACGCCGATGATCGCCCCGACCACGGACTACGACTCGATGGCGGCGTTGTCCCCGGAGCAGGCGGCCGAATGGTTCGTCACCGCCGTCCGGACGCGGCCCGTGGAGTTGCTTCCGGGATATGGGGAGCTGTTCCGGCTTCTGGGCTTCTTCGCGCCGACCCTCACCGACGCTTTGGTGCGGCGGGCCGGCATCTAGCCGGAATGCAAGACTTGGCTCTGTTCCGAAAGCCGCACACACCCAGAGGGAGCCGTTCATGACCGACGCTGTGCTCACCACCCGCGATGGCGACATCATCACGTGGACGCTCAACCGTCCCGAGGCCCGCAACCCGATCTCCGAGCCCGACGTGATCGAGGCGCTCGAGAACGCGGTGGCCGAGGTCAACGGTGACCCCAGCGTGCGCGCCGCCATCATCACCGGTTCCGGTTCGGCCTTCTCTTCCGGCGGCAACGTCAAGCACATGCAGAACCGCGAAGGAATGTTCGGCGGCTCACCCGCCGAAATCCGGCAGGGCTACCGCCACGGTATCCAGCGGATCCCGCTCGCCCTGCACCACTGCGAGGTACCGACCATCGCCGCCGTCAACGGACCGGCAATCGGTGCGGGGTGCGACCTCTCGTTGATGTGTGACATGCGGATCGCCTCCACCGCCGCCGTCTTCGCGGAGAGTTTCGTCAAGGTCGGCCTCGTTCCCGGCGACGGGGGTGCCTGGTTCCTTCCGCAGGCCATCGGCATGGCCCGCGCCAGCGAGATGGCGTTCACCGGTGACGCGATCGACGCCGCCAAAGCCCTCGAGTGGGGACTCGTTTCCCAGGTGACCGAGCCCGACCAGTTGCTGCCGGCGGCGCGGGCGCTGGCCGACCGGGTGGCGGTCAACCCACCCCAGGTGCTCCGGATGACCAAGAAGCTGCTTCGCGAGGGACGTCAACACAGCCTCGAAAGCCTGCTCGAACTCTCGGCGGCGATGCAAGCGCTCGCACACCACACCGCCGACCACCACGAAGCGGTCGGGGCGATGCTCGATCGCCGGACACCGAACTTCACGGGGCAGTGAATCGGTTCCGCCCGGCCGTACGACAGGTTCACCGCACCGCTGCGCCGGAAACACAGCGGCCGTGACCGAAACGTCCCCCAGCCAGCTCGTCCCTGTCCTGTCGGTCCTCGGATCGGTGTTGTCCGTCCAGTTCGGCGCCGCCTTCGGGAGCACGTTGTTCGACACGGTGGGCGCGTCGGGCGCCGTGGCACTGCGGCTCACCGTCGCCGCGCTGATTCTCGGCATTCTGGTCCGTCCACGATGGCGTCGGTGGACGCGACCGCAACGAGAGGGCATTATCGCCCTGGGACTTGCTCTCGCAGTGATGAATTCGGCCTTCTACGAGGCGCTGGCGCGGCTACCGTTGGGCACCACCGTCACCATCGAGTTCCTGGGGCCGCTCACCCTGGCCGCCGTCTTGTCGAGACGACTCCGCGACGGCGTGTGGGTGGTGGCGGCTCTCGCGGGAGTGTTGATGCTCGGATTGCGGGACACGGGCAGCGAGGCGCTGGACGCCGTCGGTGTCGCATTCGCCCTCACTGCGGGGGCGGCGTGGGCGGGCTACATCATCGCCGGTTCCCACTTGGCGGCGACGGTTCCGAGCGCCGACGGCCTGGCCGGTGCCAGCATCGTCGCCGCGGTGCTCACGCTGCCTCTCGGCGTGATCTCAGGCGGGACAGCACTGTTCGATCCCCACACTCTGGCGGTGGGCGCCGCGGTGGCTCTGCTGTCTTCGGTCATTCCGTACACTCTCGAACTGCGGGCGCTGCAGGTGATGAGTAAGAAGGTGTTCGCCATCCTCATCGCGCTCGAGCCGGCTGCTGCCACGCTCGCCGGGGTTCTCGTCCTCGGGCAGGTACTGGGACTGCAGACGCTGGCCGCGATCGCGCTCGTCGTCGCCGCCGGCATCGGGTCGGTGCTGAGTAACAGGTAGTTCATCTCCGCGTCCAGTTCATATCAGGGTCCCGACGTCGGCAGCGACGATGCGGTCCAATGCGCGCTCGGCCACAGCAGCGATCGTCATCGACGGGTTGCACGCGGCGGTGTTGCCGGGCATCAGGGCACCGTCGAGCACGTACAGCCCGCGCTGGCCCTGCACGCGGCCTTCGAGGTCGCACACCGTGCCCATGCAGGCACCGCCCAGCGGATGCCAGGTGGAGGGGAATACCGAATTGGTGTCCGTGAGTATGCTGCCCGGCCCGGCGATTCTTCGCACGGTCGGATCGATATGACCCTGCTGAATGACTGCGTCACCTTCCTTCGGCCAACGCAATACAGCGCCGTCATTCGCCGAGTCGTAGGCAAAGCTGCCACGGCCCTCACTGACGCCGTACCCGACGAGCATCGTGCTGCGGGCGTCGAAGGAGAGCGGTGGAATCGACGCCTGGATGACCGTGTGGGCGGACGAGGGGTCGTCCCAGTTCAGACTGCCGTAGACCACCGGGCCGCCCTGCGGAGCACCGAATTCCTCTTCGAGGCTTGTCCACACATAGATTCGGTCGGCATTGGTACCCCAACCGGCGCCCAATTGGTCGGGTAGGTCCGGAATCTGCCCCTTTGCCGACGCCCGCACCAGCAGCTTGGTGGTGTTCACACTGCCGGCGGCCATCACCAGAGCGGTCGTCGTGAGTATCTTCTTCTCGAGGACTCTGCCGGACGAGTCGATCCGGTCGACGTGCACGATCCATCGGCCATCCTTGGCCCGCTCGACGTCGGTGACCTGGTGCAGCATCTCCACTGTCACGCGCCCGGTCGCCTCGGCGGCGGCGATGTACGTGACGTCGACCGAGTGTTTACCGCCGTTGTTCACGCCGAAAGCGCCCTCGCCATTGGTATACGACGCTTTCACGCGCCCGTGGACCTCGTCGAGCGCGTAGTTCCAGTCGATCGGCATCGGAATCTTCGCCACGGGAAGACCGGCGCGCGTGACATTCTGCTCGAATACCCTTGCAGCCCGGTAATTCGGGCTGGCGACCAATTCGTCGGGAGCGACCGCGAGTTTCAGCATGCGCGCCACCCGCGGGTAGTGAATCCTGTCCATGGTCGCCCAGTCGAGCGCCTCCGGAAAATGAGAGTTGAAGACGGCCTCGGCCGGCTGCAGGGTCATCCCTTGATATACCAAGGACCCGCCGCCGACTCCCGCAGCGCACAGTGCGGTCATGTTCTCACCGAGCACCGTCTCGAGGAGACCTGTGTACGGCTCCATCGCCACCGGCGCGCCGAAGAGCTGTGGGCTGGATTCGTACCAGAGGATCCGTTTGTCCGGAGTTGTAGCGCGCGGGAAAGTTTCCGCGTTGGGACCTGTGGGCCAACGCATTCCACGTTCGAGCACGAGTACCGGCACGCCCGCCTCGGCCAGCCGAAGAGCTGCGACACCACCCCCGAATCCGGATCCGACGACGATCACCCGATGATCTTCGCGGGTGACCGAGGTTCGCGCACCACGGTCCTCGCGACTGACGCCGGCCTGGGCAACACGCGGGCTCGCCAACGCAATTCCCGCGGCGGCCGCGCCCGTCAGAAAGGACCGGCGATTGAGTGCAGACACAGCTTTCCCCCAGCTCTCGATGAAGACGTACTCGGCGAGATGACAAGATAGGTCGACGTGGTCACATCGCGCGTGAGCCGGCCAACCGGACGCACTTTGCGGGCAGAGCGCCCGAAGCAATCCCTCAGGCGAGGTCAAAACTAGACACTCGATCGAGGATGTGTCAAGAATCTCGTTCTTCAGAGAGGCGGAACCTGGGGCGCACACCGCTCCGGGTCGTCACGAGCCGAAGGGCATCGCCGGCAGTAGCCAGCGGGTGAGAAACCTGCGCAGGTCGTCGTCGGCGTGAACGGCTTCGTCGTCGAACATGATGACCGAGAGTCCCAGGCGGACCAGAATTTCGACGATGTCGTCCAGGTACGACTGCGTGTCGGGGTAGCGATCAACGAGAGGTGAGAGTAACTCGCGTGCAACGGGTTTGGCGCGACGCATCATTCCCGCGTCGAAAAGAGGGTTCCCCTGCACGGCCTGGAGCAGTGCCGCGAGGACCGGGTCCGCGTGCACCGCAGCCCGACTGGCGACGACAAGCTCGACGACGAGCTCGAAGGGCGTGTCAGTGGCGTCCAAGCGGGAACGGATGCCGCCCACCACCTCCACCGCAAGACCGGCGATCGCCTGCGACACCAGTTCCTCGCGTGACCCGAAGATGGAGTAGACCGTTTGCCGCGTAACGCCCGCGGCCTGAGCCACCGCCGCGATGGTGACCCCGTCGAAGCCGTCACTTCTGATCAACTCGAGCGTGGCATCCAGAATCTTCCTCCGCGACCGCATGGGGGCCATTATCGGGTACCGCCCTCACGTGGTCGCCCGGCCGTCGCACCGTCTCTCTCCGCGAGCCCTCTCCGCCTGGCAGTATCGACGCCGTGAGTACCGCGAACCTGTCCCGGGCCGAAACAGCCGAACGCAGCCGGTCGATCGAGGTGCTCCGGTACCGAGTGGAGCTCGACCTACTCGGTGCCGTCGACCCCGGCAGGGATACCTTCAGCACCACCACAACGGTGGAATTCTCCTCACGCTCCCCTGACACCTGGCTCGACTTCATCGGTACCCGGGTGGAATCGGTGACCGTCGACGGAACCGCAGTGGGCGTGCAGTACGACGGTGCACGTATCGCATTGACCGGACTACGCGAATCCTCTGTCGTGACCGTCGTCGCACACGGCGACTACTCGCGCAGCGGGGAGGGTCTGCACCGGTTCGTCGACCCGTCCGACGCACAGACGTACCTGTACACCCAGTACGAGCCGGCCGACGCCCGCCGGGTTTTCCCGTGCTTCGAACAACCCGACCTCAAGGCTTCGTTTACCTTCGTCGTCACCGCGCCGCGGGGCTGGGAGGTGATCTCCAACCAGCACGTCGACCGTCGCGACACCGTCAGCGACGGCCAGGTCGTCACCTTCGCAGCTACCTTGCCCCTGTCCACCTATCTCACCGCAATCGTGGCGGGTCCGTACCACAGGGTCGAATCCTCTTGGCAGAGAGGAAACCTCACAGTTCCGCTGAGCGTCCTGTGCAGGGCATCCCTGGCACGATATCTGGACGCCGGCACCATTTTCGAGATTACTCAGCAGGGTTTGGACTTCTTCGCCGACGCCTTCGACTACCCGTATCCATGGGGTAAATACGACCAGGTCTTCGTTCCCGAGTACAACCTCGGGGCCATGGAGAATCCGGGCTGCGTCACCTTCACCGAGGCGTACGTGTTCCGCGGGGCGGCGACCGATGCCCAGTACGAGGGTCGGGCCAACACGATCCTCCACGAGATGGCGCACATGTGGTTCGGCGACCTCGTCACCATGGTGTGGTGGGACGATTTGTGGCTCAAGGAGTCGTTTGCCGACTACATGGGGTCGCTCGCCAGTGCCGAGGCGACGCGGTGGACGCAGGCGTGGGTGGCGTTCGCCGACCGGCGCAAGGCCTGGGCTTATCTCCAGGACCAGCTCCCGACGACCCATCCCATCGTGGCCGACATCGTCGACCTCGAAGCCGCGAAGCTCAATTTCGACGGCATCACCTACGCCAAGGGCGCCAGTGTTCTGAAGCAGCTCGCGTCCTACGTGGGTCGGGACGCGTTCTTCGAGGGCGCTCGCCGCTACTTCCGCGCCCATGCCTTCGGAAACACCACCTTGGCCGATCTGCTGACCGAGCTGTCCGGCACATCCGGTCGCGACTTGACCAGCTGGGCCAAAGCCTGGTTGCAGACCAGCGGAGTATCGACTCTGGCCCTGGAGCGCAACGACGGGGGCGGTGCGAGTCTTTCGCAGACCGATCCCCGACCGCACCGGCTGGCGATCGGCATGTACGACTTCGATGAAGCCGGCGACCTGGTGTGCACCGAGCGAACCGAAATCGACATCACGACCTCGCGCACTCCCGTCGACCTCACAGATGCCCCGCTGGTGCTACCGAACGACGCCGATCTGACGTATGCGAAGGTGCGTCTCGACACTCGCTCGCTGACCACGGTGGAGAACTCCCTCGACCGGGTTCGCGACCCGTTGGCACGCGGGCTGATCTGGTCGTCCCTCTGGAATGCGACGCGGGACAGCGAACTGGAGGCAGCCCGCTATCTTGCCATGGCGCAGCGGTTCTCGCCTACGGAGTCCAACCCGGCTCTCCTGACCTCGGTGCTGTCGAATGTGCCCTTCGCGATCGAGCATTACCTACCCGAATCCGCCCGAGCGGACGCCCGCAGGCGATGGCTCGAGCACACCTGGAACGAAATGTTCGTCAGTGATTCCGGCGACCAGCTCACCTGGGCGCGCGCTGTCGCCGCTGTTGCGGCAACCGACGGAGGCCGGGCGGCGCATATTCGATCGATTCTCGACGGCAGTGCACCGCCGCCGTCCGGACTGTCTCTCGACCCCGACCTGCGGTGGGCGTTCTGGCTCGCTCTCGCCGCCACCGGTCATGCCGATGACACCGACCTGCACGCCGAATGGCAGCGGGACGACACCGGGTCCGGTCGCACCGCGTACCTGCGTGCGATGTCGGCCCGTCCGGAAGTCGCCGTCAAGGCGGAGGCCTGGGCGTCCATCTTCCACGACCACTCGCTGTCGAACGATCACCTCGACGCCACCATCAGCGGATTCCTCGCGGGAGCACGACGTGACCTCGTCGCACCGTTCGCGGCGGACTACTTCGCCGCAGTGCGTCCGATCTGGCGGGACCGGAGCATCGAGATGGCACGCCGGGTGGTGACCGGCTTGTTCCCCCGGGAGACGACCCTCGCCGCGGCCGACGCCTGGCTTGCAGCGAACGCCGACGCACCGGGCGCTCTGCGAAGACTGATCGTCGAGCAACGCGACCATCTCGCGCGCGATCTCCGGGCGCAGGAGTTCAACTGCGGATTCTGGACGCGCACGCCCTCGGACGAACCCTGACGCACGGGCGAGGAGCCCATATCATCGAGACGGGACCGGCATTCGCCCGCGGAAGTACCAGGAAAGGACACTCGTGGACCAGCACAACTTCGAGGTCGAACTCCCGTCGGATACGTCGTTCGAGTCGGCAGAGGAACACGTCCTGCAGGAGATCGTCGGTCCCCGGATGCTCCGCGAGGGCAAGGATGGTTACGCCGACCTGCACGTGCGCACCAAGGTCGAGAGTCGGAAGCCGGGAATCTCGATTTTCGCCGGGTCCTACAAGCTCTAGCAGAACTGTTACTCAGGCGACGGATCGTCGGCCGATCGCGAAGAGTTCCCGAGGCGAATCGATGCCCTTCAGCCTGTGGCTGCCGGCCGGTTCACACCAGAAGTCGTCGGTGTCCAGTTCGTCGTAGAACTCACCGGTGACCACCACCTCGTGGGCGGGTGCGACGGCCACCACGCGGGACGCCATGTTGACCGGTCGACCGAACCAGTCGCCCGCGCTCGGCACTGCGGTTCCCCAGTCGATGCCGGCTCGAAGTGGTGGCAACCCTTCCAGACGGGCGGCATCGACGAGGTCGAGTGCGGCGCCCGCGAGCGCGGAGGCATCCCACGACACCAGCATGACCGCGTCCCCGATCGTCTTCACCAAACGCACAGGCGAGACCACCAGGTCAGTGGCCAGGCGGTCGAGCCGTTCCGCGACCCGGCTCAGATCGTCCGCCGCGCCCTGCTCGCCGAGCAGCGTGAACCCGACGAGATCGGCGAAACACACCCCGATCTGCTGAGAACCCCGGATGTGCAGGTTCGAGTCACCGGCGATGCCGACCGCGTCCGAACGCAGCTGTTCACGCAGGCTCGTCGCAAGAATGTGCGCGAGTATCTGTGCCTGGAAATCTGCGATGCGGCGCACCTCCACCGCATACTGCAGGGCAACTTCCGGGTGATCACCCGCTGCCGCGAGACGGTCCTGGAGGAGTGCCTCCGCGGCATCGGCCAACGTCCAGATATTGCGGCCCATGACGCGTGCGGCCGCGAACATTCCACCTTCGTCGAGTCCCAGATCCCGGTACTGCTTCAATCCTCGAGCAAGGCTCACATCACCGTCGTTGTAGTACGCCCCGTCCTCGGACGCTCCCCTGCCGATGGCACGAAACCAACGGCGGGCATCCTCGACGGTGAGACCGGCCAACTGCGAGATTTCCTCGATGCTGTACGTGCCTTTCGGCGACAAGGCATGCTCGAGCAACAGGTGAGCGAGCCGGTTGCCCTGAGTCGCGGCGCGTAGTTCGTCGATCGTCACGTTCTCCGCGACCAGCGTGTCGAGCACGCCGATCCGGGCAGCACGGTCCGAACCCGAGAGCCCCTCCAGGAGACCGGCACGTTCGAAGTTCTCGATCTGAACACGATGCGGAACCGGACGGCGCAGTAAACGAGGCGCCGGGGACACCAGCCCTCCCGGCCGCGGCACGAGCCGCACGCCGACTCGCCGCGGAAGCCGCCGTTTCGCCCGGGAATTGAGCACGTCCTCATCGTCGCAGGCATCACGGCCTTGATCGCGGAGATTACGGGAAGTGCTTCCCGCGGACGGTGAGACCGAACTATATTCGGTGCATGCCGATTCAAAGTCTGTTGTTGGATGCGGCGGAAGCACACTTCGCACGCCGCGGAGTTCTCGAGACCCGACTGTCCGACATCCGGCAGGAGGTTGGGGCGAGCGTGGGTGCGGTGTACCACCACTTCCCCAACAAGGCCGAGCTGTACGCGCAGGTCTGGCTCCGCGCACTCACCGACTATCAAGATCAGTTCTGGACTGCACTGTCCGAGTGCGCGGACGCCCGGACCGGAATCGAAGGAGCGGTCGTACACCACCTCGCGTGGGTGTCCACACACAGGGACAGGGCCGCGATCCTGTCTGCGCCTCGTCCCCCTGCCGTCGACCAGCGTGTGCACGACAAGAACGCCGCATTCTTCCGCCAGGTGACGCACTGGTGGCGTGTCCACGAGCATTACGGCACGGTCCGTCGCCTCGGCTTCGATGTTCTGTACGCACTGTGGCTCGGACCCGCGCAGGAGTATTCCCGGCACTGGCTCGCCGGCTCGATGACCACCGAACCCGCCGCCGTGGCCCCGGAATTGGCGCGCGCCGCGTGGATGTCGCTACGAACTCAGGAGTGAACCATGACCGTGGATGTCGCCTTGACTCCGGACTCTGCCCGGGCCGTGCTGGAAGCGCAGCCATTCAGCATGCTCGTGGGCGCCCGCATGACGCAATTCGGCGACGGCCGTACCACCCTCGAGATCCCCGTCCGTGACGATCTACGGCAGCAGAGTGGTTTCGTGCACGGCGGCGTCCTGTCCTACGCCGCCGACAATGCGCTCACCTTCGCGGCCGGCACCGTGCTCGGCGCGAACATCATGACCGCCGGATTCACCATCACCTACTTGCGTCCAGCGCTGGGAGTGATCCTTCGCGCCGACGCTCGGGCCGACGCCGCGACCCGGCGGCAGGCTCTGTGCCGCTGCGACATCTACGCAGTGCAGGAAGACGGCTCAGAGGTGCTCTGTGCCGCCGCGCAGGGAACCGCGACGGTCAAGCAGACGCGGTAGCACCGCCGCCACGAGATGACACGATGTATGTCATGGCAGACACAGTGGACCATGCTTCCGTCGTTCACGCGCGCGAGCGCATCGACGGGCTGATCCGGCGCACTCCCACCTTCCGGGCCACCGTTCCGACGGCCCACGGTGACGTTCCGGTGATCTTCAAGCTCGAATTCCTCCAGTACGGCGGATCGTTCAAGGTCCGCGGCAGTCTCAACGCCATGCTTCACGCAGAGGAGGAGGGGCAGCTCGCCGACGCGGGTGTCGTCATCGCCTCCGGTGGAAACGCCGCGATCGGCGCAGCCTGGGCGTCACGCCTGCGCGGTGTGAGGTGCACCGTGGTGGTGCCGAACACCGCGCCCGACATCAAGATCGAGAAACTGCGGGCGCTGGGGGCGGATGTCCGCACGGTGGGTGACCGTTATGCGGAGGCCGCCGCGTACGCCGCAGAGCTCGCCGAGTCGTCGAACGCTCTGGCGCTGCACGCCTACGACCTTCCGGACATCGTCGCGGGAGCGGGCACCATCGCCCTCGAGATCCAGGACGACGTCCCCGAACCGGTCACCTACGTGGTCGCCGTGGGCGGCGGCGGACTGCTGTCGGGCATCGTCGCGGGCAGCCGCGACGACGACGCCATCATCGGTGTGGAACCGCGCGGCGCGGCCACCCTGCACACGGCCGTCGCGGCACGCCGTCCCGTAGACATCGACATCGACAGCATTGCCGGCGACTCCCTCGGGGCCACCCGGATCGGCTCGATCGCGTGGGCCACCGTGTCGGGGCGGCCCGTCGACAGCCTCGTCGTGGACGACAGCGCACTGCTCGACGCGCGAACGCTCCTGTGGGAGGAGTTCCGGATCGTCGTCGAACACGGCACGGCGGCGGCGCTCGCCGCGATCCTCACCGGCGAACTCGTACCACCCTCGGATCGACCGCTGTGTGTCGTCCTGTGCGGTGCCAACACCGCACTGACCAGCTACTGAAGGGCGAGGGATCAGCCGCGGGGTTTCAGCCGGCTGTTCGGCAGCTCAGGCGCAGGCAAAGCCGAACCGTCGTATCCCTCGACGGTTCCGAACCGGTAGTCGGCGGACCCTGCGCCACGGATTTCCGACTGCCAGTCCCGGCGGTAGCCGACGATGTCGTCGTGGCTGCGACCGAGGAAGTTCCACCACATGATCACCTGCTCGCCGAGTGGCTCGCCGCCGAGCAGCAGCAGCCGGGCGCGGGTCTCACCCGTATTTCGCAACGCCACTACCGAGGACCCCGGCGGCTGATAGCCGAGTTCCGCCCACTTCAACGGGGTTCCGCGTAGCCGGACGTCGCCTTCGTCGACCAGAACCCCGACTTCGAAACCGGGTTCGATGTCGAAGGTGACGTCGGCACCCGGATCGAGCAGGACCTCCGCCCCCAGCAGCGGCGAGAATGTCTGGACCGGCGATGTCGACCCCGCCGTGGTACCGAGAAACACCCGGACCGTTGCGCCGTCCAACTCCACCGGTTCCGGCGCATAGGTGTCGAAGGCGGGCGGCGCGTCCTGAGCCGAGGCGGGCAACGCCACCCACAGCTGGGCGCCGTGCAGAATGCGCGTCTCCGGCGTCGACACCTCCGAATGTGCGATGCCCCGCCCCGCCGTCATCAGGTTCAGTTCGCCGGGCCGGACCATGGCGTGTGAGCCGATGCTGTCGCGGTGCTCGATCTCGCCGGTGAACAACCAGCTCACTGTCTGCAGCCCGGTGTGCGGGTGCGGTGGGACGTTCATCCCCCCGGTGAGTCCGACATCGTCCGGGCCGTAGTGATCGGCGAAACACCACGCCCCGATCAGTGAACGCTCGCGCTGCGGCAGAGTGCGCCGGACCGGCATGGCGCGAGGACCGCCCAGCGGAACCTCGCGCGCGCTCAGCACCTCGATACCGTCGCCACCGGGACGGGACTCACACCGCTTCTCCACCGAATTCGCTTCCACATTGCTCACGATTCCATCGTGCCTTTCGTCGGCTCTGCGCGGTACTACGGGTGCGACGTTCGGGGTCTCGTCTCGTCGACAGACGCCACATCAGTTCTACAGAGGGGTGGCCTCGGTCAACGTCCGATCGGCCTTCATCGACGCGTGCGTCGGTGGATTCTCCGGCACGTGCGCCGGACGACGGGCGGCAAACTCCTTGCGCAGCACAGGAACCACCTCGCCACCGAGCAGGTCCAGCTGTTCGAGCACCGTCTTCAGGGGAAGGCCTGCATGATCGACGAGGAACAGCTGACGCTGATAGTCGCCGAAGAAGTCGGCGAACGTGAGGGTCTTCTCGATCACCTGCTCGGGCGTCCCGACCGTCAACGGCGTCTGCTCGGTGAAGTCTTCGAGGCTGGGGCCGTGCCCGTACACCGGGGCGTTGTCGAAGTAGGGTCGGAACTCGTCGACGGCGTCCCGTGCGTTCTTTCGCATGAACACCTGCCCACCCAATCCGACGATCGCCTGATCGGCACGCCCGTGACCGTAATGCTCGTAGCGCTCCCGATACAGATTGATCAGCGCGATGTAGTGCTCCTTGGGCCAGAAGATGTTGTTCGCGAAGAATCCGTCGCCGTGAAAGGCCGCGATCTCCGCGATTTCCGGGCTGCGGATGAAGCCGTGCCACACGAACGGCGCAATACCGTCGAGCGGCCGCGGCGTCGAGGTGAAGCCCTGCAAGGGGGTACGGAACTGTCCCTGCCAGTCCACGACCTCTTCGTCCCAGAGTCGACGCAGCAACCTGTAATGCTCGAGCGCCAGCGGAATTCCCTGGCGGATGTCCTGACCGAACCACGGATAGACCGGAGCCGTATTGCCGCGGCCCATCATCAGGTCGACGCGTCCGTCGGCGAGATGCGACAGCATGGCGTAGTCTTCGGCGATCTTCACCGGGTCGTTGGTCGTGATCAGCGTTGTCGACGTCGACAGGATGATCTTCTTCGTCTTGGCGGCGAGATACCCCAGCATGGTCGTCGGGGACGACGGGACGAAAGGCGGATTGTGATGCTCGCCGGTCGCAAAGACGTCGAGCCCGACCTCTTCGGCGTGTGTGGCAATGGTGGTCATCGCCTTGATGCGCTCGTGCTCGGACGGAGTGCGGCCGGTGGTGGGGTCGGTCGTCACGTCGCCGACGGTGAATATTCCGAACTGCATGAGATGTTCCTCCCGAACCGCATAGTCACGCGTGCATCAATTTGATACAACATTCAACCATATGCGAGTATTCCAGGTAGCTGGGAACGCGAAGGGCGGCAAGCACAGAAGTGCTTGCCGCCCCTCGACGCGATTACGCCGGATCCCCCGCGCAGCCGGTCAGTGCATCATGATCTGCGGAACATCCTCTGCTTCGAGCGACGGATTCACCGTCTTCTTCCGCGGCAACAGGAACGCCGGAATCAGAGTCACTGCGATGAGCACGGTCGCCACCATGAAGGTGTTGCCGAAGGCCTCGGCCGCGGCGTTCAGAATGCTGTCGACGGCGCCGGGAGGCTGCTGCGCGGCCACCTCGGGAACGTGCTGCATCGCCACGGTCTGGTTGTCGAGACCCCGATCGAGGAGCTGGTTCGTCAGAACGACCGACATGACGGCGGTACCGATCGAACCCGCGGTCTGCTGGACGATGTTCATCAGCGAAGAACCGCGCGCGACCTGCTCGTTGGACAGGGTGACGATGGCTGCGGTCATCAGCGGCATCATGGTGCAACCCATACCGAGGCCCATCACGAACAGCGCACCCATCAGCAGCCACGCCGGTGAATCCCCTGCGACCTGAGTGAACACTCCGAGGCCGACCAGAATCAGCGGCAGACCCGTGAGCACGATCTTGCCCGGACCGATCTTGTCGACGAGCCGACCGGCAACCGGCATGGTCAGCATCGCGCCGATTCCCTGCGGAGCCATCAGCAGACCGGCAGCCAGAGTGCTGTGTCCCCCGACCTGGATGAAGTAACTCGGGAAGAGCAGACCTGCACCCATGAACGCGACGATGAACAGCGAGGTCGTGATGACCGCGACCGACAACTGCCGGTTCTTGAACAGGCGGAGGTCGATCAGCGGGTGATCCTTGCGAAGCGCATGGAAGACGAACGCGATGATGAGCACCAGTCCGATGGCTCCGGACACCAGCACTCGAGCCGAGGCCACGGTGCCGACCTCGGGAATGGACGACACACCGAACAGGAACAGCGCCAGGCCGGGCGAGAGCAGCAGCATTCCGAGGAAATCGAAGGACTCCGACGGCGAAGGCTTGTCCGACGGCAGGATGATGAACGCCGCCGCGAGCGCGACGACACCGATGGGCAGGTTGATCAAGAAGATCCAGTGCCAGCTGGCCGCCTCGATCAGCCAGCCGCCGAGGATCGGACCGCCGATGGGTCCGAGCAGCATCGGGATACCGAGCACCGCCATGACCCGGCCGACTCGATCCGGACCGGCCGCCCTTGTCATGATCGTCATGCCGAGCGGCATCAACATGCCGCCGCCGAGACCCTGAAGCACGCGGAATCCGATCAGCGTCGTGATGTCCAAGGCAAAACTACACAGCACCGAGCCGAGCACGAACAGGATCAGCGCGGTCATGTACAGGCGCTTGGTGCCGAACCTGTCGGCCGCCCACCCTGTGAGAGGGATGACGGTAGCGAGCGCGAGCGTGTACCCGGTCATCGTCCACGCAACGGTGGCGTAGGTGCTGTCGAACTCGGTGGCGAATGTCGGCAGCGCGACGCTGACCACGGTCACATCGAGGATCGACATGATGGCGCCGAGCACCACCACCGACGCGATCTTGAGGACCGTGCCGTCGAGCTTGTCGGGCACCGCGGGCGCGGCGTTCGGCGATGTCATCCGAATGTCTCCTGGTTGTCTTCCCGCAGGAAGTTTCCTGCGAGGATCGGTTGTAGGGCCTCGATCAGT
This sequence comes from Rhodococcus sp. IEGM 27, assembly GCF_033142305.1. Lineage (NCBI taxonomy): Bacteria > Bacillati > Actinomycetota > Actinomycetes > Mycobacteriales > Nocardiaceae > Rhodococcus > Rhodococcus sp. IEGM 27. The sequence goes on from NZ_JAWLSG010000001.1 coordinate 353,591, forward strand.
CGAGCTCGCTCGGCCTCCGGAATCCGCCATGCGAACTGTCGCAACTGATCACGCTTGCAGTCGATGTGCTGGTTGGCCAGCTTGTGCCCCGCCTCCGACAAGGACACGCGCTTGACCCGCCGGTCACGGTCGTCCTCCCGACGAACGACGAGACCGAGCTTGACGAGCTGGTCGACGTTCCGACCGGCTGCCGCCACCGAGAGCCGTAACCGTTCCGCAACCTCGTTGATCGGCAGTGGCTCACCGTGCTGCGCGAGCGCGAAAAGCATGCGTACCTGAGAGAACGTGAGGTCCAGCTCGATCAGGGCGTCCATCGACTCCGACTCCCCCACACACAACACTTGCGAGAAGAAATCGTTGAGTACATCGAAGAGAAGAGCAGGAGAGTTGTCGGCCACCCCGAAATGCTAGCGCGCATGCAACTATTGCTGAAGAGCAACTATGGCGCAACCGAATTATCGGTGTCGGGTATCACAGCGTCACTGCTCGCGATCCTGCACGAGTACGGCTTTGCCCAGCACGCGCCCTGCCTCGAGGTCGCGCAGCGCCTCCGCGGCGTCGGCCAGCGGGTATCGGCCCGTCACCAGCGGCGTCAGACCTCGCTCGATGTGCCCGAGGAGTGCAGCGTGCACCTCGGCCAGCGCGGCCGGTTCGGTACGGAGGAATTCACCCCACGCCGCCCCGACGATGCTGATGTTGCGAAAGAGCACACGATTCAATTTGACCTCGGGAATCGCTCCGCCGGCGAACCCGATGACCAGCAGCCGCCCTTCCGGGGCCAGCACCCGCACCGCTTCGTCGAATGCGTCACCACCGACCGGATCGACGACCACCTGTGCGCCGACACCACCGGTCAGGGCGCGAACATGCTCGCCCCAGCCTTCCCTGAGCCGCACGACCTCGTCGGCGCCCAATTCCCGCAGGAACTCCCCGGCACCGTCCCGCCGCACGACGGCGATCACCCGCGCGCCGTGGGCCTTCGCCAGCTGGATCGTCGACGTGCCGACACCACCCGCCGCGCCCAGCACGACGACCGTCTCACCGGAACGCACATGCGCGCGCCGTTGCAACGCGAACTCCATCGTCTGATAGTTGACGATGAGGGACGCAGCGGCCTCGAAGCTCAGCGAGTCGGGGATCGGCAGCACCTGTGCGGGCGGCACGGCGACCCGCTCGGCGTATCCGCCGACGTGCGAGACGGCCAGCACCCGCCGACCGGGTTCGAGCCCGCTGTCCGGCGGCGCCGACACGACAACCCCGGCCACTTCCGCCCCGGGAACGAACGGCGGCTCGGGCCGAAGCTGATACTTGCCGTAGCTGATGAGCAGGTCGGGGAAACACACCCCACTCGCCCGGACATCGATCAGCACCGCACCATCAGCCTGCGGTTCGGGCACCTCCTGCACCGTCATGCCATCCGGCCCGGACAGTTCCGTCACCACCACTGCGCGCATTCCCGAATGCTAGACGCGTACCGGGACCGGAAGTGATCAACGAGCGAAGAGACGTCTCCGCTTGCGGGCGACAGCCACCATTTCGACCTTGTCCGTCATCTTCACCCGGGGTCGGCCGGACCCTTCCGCGCGCGCAGTCTCGGCCTTGTCGATCGCCCGCCAGCCGGTGAAACCGATCTGCTCCGGCTGCCGGCGCTCGACGAGCTTCTTGACGTCCTTGCGGGTTCCGACGTCGCCGCGAAGTTTGCCCGCCTCGAAGTCCTCGAGCAGGGCGGCGACCGTCTCCTTGGCGCACGCCTTGTTGGTTCCGATGACACCGCTGGGACCGCGCTTGATCCACCCCGTGACGTACACGCGGTCGGATACGCGGCCGCGTTCGTTGGGGATGACGCCACGTTTCTCGTCGAACGCGACGCCACCCACGGGATTGCCGCGGTAGCCGATGGAGCGGAGCACGAGAGAGGTGTCGAGCGAGCCGTTGTCGTCGACGGGCCGGGCGACGACGGCGCCGGACTCGTCGACGACGAGTTCGTTGCGTCCGAAGCGCAGCGCCTCGGCCCTACCGGATCCCGTGATGTCGAGCGGGGACGTCAGGTACCGGAACACGATCCGCTTGTGTCCGGGCCGCGGAGTGCGTGCGGCGAACTCCTGCGCCAGCCGGACCTTCATCGCAGTGGCCGGGTCGTCGAGCAGTGCGCGGCTGCCGTCATCGAGGTCGAGATCGGCCTCGTCGATAACGACGTCCACGTTCTCGACATCGCCGAGCGCAAGGAACTCGGGGTTGCTGTATGCCGCTTGAGCGGGACCTCGGCGACCCAGGAGAACAACCTCCTCGATGTTGCTGTTGCGCAATGCAGCAAGTGCGTGGTCGGCGATGTCCGTCCGTTCCAGCTCCGCCACGTTCATCGTGAGGATGCGGGCGACGTCCAGCGCGACGTTGCCGTTTCCGACGATCACGGCCCGCTTCCCGGAGAGGTCGAACGTGCGATCGGCATAGTCCGGGTGGCCGTTGTACCAGGCAACGAACTCCGTGGCAGCGTGCACTCCGGGTAGGTCCTCGCCGGGGATGTTCAACCGTCGGTCGCTCGACGCGCCCACCGCGTAGACGACCGCGTGATGGTTGCGGAGGAGTTCGTCGTGGGTGATGTGCTTGCCGACCTCGACGTTGAGGTGAAATTCGAAGTTCGGGCGGTCGAGGCTCCACTCGAACATCCGCGTCACCTCCTTGGTGCCGGGATGGTCCGGCGCGACCCCGGCGCGGACGAGGCCCCACGGCGTCGGCAGCTTCTCGAACATGTCGACCTCGACGTCGGAGCGCTCGAGCAGCTCACCGGCGGCGTAGCAGGCAGCAGGCCCGGCACCGACGACGGCGACCCGCAGCTTCCCCAGATCCCGTCGCGGCGGGGTGGCGGGAGTGAGCGGAAGCCACCCCGTCGGCATGGGATTGGTCGTGTAGTAGTCGGCGTTGATGTCCTTGTAGCGGGTGAGCGATCCCAGGAGCTTGTCTTCCGGGAAGATCGCGTCCACGGGACAGGCGTCGACGCACGCCCCGCAGTCGATGCAGGTCTCGGGGTCGATGTGGAGCATCTCGGTCTGAGCGAACTCCCGCTCCTCCGGCGTCGGATGGATGCAGTTCACGGGGCAAGCGGAGACACAGCTCGCGTCGTTGCAGCACGCCTGCGTGATGACATATGCCATTTGCGGATTCCTCACACCTGTTCGGACCATGTGTTCGTGTGTGTTACACGAAGTAACAGTTATGGAAACTGTACTGAGAAACGCGTCTCCGAACAACCCTCGCCGCCGAATGCGAGAATCAGGAGACTGTCCACGAGCGAAGGAAACGCACCTTGTCACTCGATCAGCCACTGGCCGTGCTCCCCGATCGCGGCCGAGTTTTCGAGACTTCCTGGCCCGTACGCACCGGGGACATCGACGCGGCCAAGCGACTGCGCCTCGACGGAATCGCCCGCTACCTGCAAGACGCCGGGCTGGACAACCTCGAGGCCGTCGACGCCGCCGAGAGCCACCCCCTGTGGATAGTCCGCCGCACGGTCATCGACATCATCCGTCCGGCGGTGTGGCCTGAACGCGTGCACCTTCGCCGCTGGTGTTCGGGGTTGTCCACCCGATGGACGAACATGCGGGTACAGATCGAAGGCGAAAAGGGCGCCCTGATCGAGACCGAAGGATTCTGGATTCACATCAGCGCCGAAACCGGGATGCCGACGCGCATCGAGGACGGGTTCATCGATGCACTCGGTGAGTCCGCCAACGAAACGCGCTTGAAGTGGAAGCGCTGGCTGGTCGAGGACGCTCCGTCGACCGACGAGGAAGGCGTCGAGGAGACGCCGTTCGGGCTGCGCCGCACCGACATCGACCCGTTCGACCACGTCAACAACGCCGTCTACTGGCAAGCGGTGGAAGAGTTGTTGGCCGATCACGAGCACCCGGGTGGCGGCCGCCTCGTCGACAACCCGCACCGCGCCGTGCTCGAGTACCTGTCGCCGATCGTGTCGACGGACAAGATCATTCTTCGCTCGCGCCGCGACGACACGTCGTTGACGGTGTGGTTCCTGGTCGACGACACCGTGCGGGCAGTCGCCAAGGTAGGTCCCCTCTCCGTGTGATCAGACCATCTGCTGGGTACCGATTACCCGCAGCACATCGAGCCTCGCCCGGGCGTCGGAACCCGGTTGCGGCAGGTACACCAGCAGGTGTTGGTAGGCGCTCGGTGTCAGAAGCGTCTCGCACACGAGGTCGATCCGTCCGACCTCCGCGTGGAGCACGCTCTTGGTGTCGGAGCGGCGTACCGCCACGTCATGGCGGTCCCACAGCGCTGCGAACTCGGGGCTCCGCTCGCGCAGTCGAGTCACCAGTTCCGTCACGTCGGCGTCGCCCGCCCGGCGCGCCGCGGTGGCCCGCAGATCCGCGATCTGGTTCGCGGCGAGCCGCTCGTGTTCTTCCTCGGGGAACATCGAACGTTCCCCCGGGTGCACGAAATACCGCCACGGAAGGTAGCGGTCGAGACCGGAGAACGTGGACAGGTCCCCGAACAGGGCGACGTGCATGCGGTTCTGCAGCAGCACCTCACCGAGGTCGGAGATGACGCAGGACGGGGTGTCGTCAAGCTTGTCCAGTAGGTGCAGCAGTCCCGGCCCGACGTGCTTGTCTCCTACCGCACGCAGCGGTGGCACCTGTCCCGACAACAGGTACAGATGGTCACGCTGGTCATCGGTCAGCCGCAGTGCCCGGGCAAGGGAGCCCAGCACCGAGGTCGACGGGTGCGGGCCGCGAGCCTGCTCGAGCCGGGTGTAGTAATCGGTGGACATACCTGCGAGCAGCGCGACCTCATCGCGTCGCAGTCCGGGTGTCCGGCGCCGGACACCCGGCGGCAAGCCCACATCCGCAGGGACCAACTGCTCTCTGCGACGGCGGAGGAAGTCGGCCAGCTCGGTGCGGTCCATGGACCAACTGTGCCCCACCCGCGGATACCCTGCCAGGGATCGCCGGTCCCCCGATGAAGGGTCTCTGGTTGTCGTGTCCCGAGCGGATCACGCTGGTGTCGGTCCCACACCACGACGATCGTCAGGAGCACATCATGGTCCCCACAACCTCACTCGGAACCACAGGTCCCACCGTCAGCCGGATCGGACTCGGCGCCATGGGCATGTCCGGGATGTACGGCCGGTCGGAAGACGCGGAGTCGACCGCAACGATCCACTCCGCCCTCGATGCGGGGATCGACCTCATCGACACCGGCGACTTCTACGGGTCCGGTCACAACGAGACCCTGATCGGGGCAGCGCTGTCCGGCCGCAGGCGCGAGGACGTCACGTTGAGCGTGAAGTTCGGCGCAATGCGCGGACCGGGAGGCACGTGGGGCGGAGTCGACAACCGGCCCGACTCGATCCGCAACTTCCTCGCCTACTCGCTGCAGCGACTCGGCGTCGACTACATCGACATCTACCGTCCCGCCCGCCTCGACCCCAGCGTGCCGATCGAGGACACCGTCGGCGCGATTGGTGAACTGGTCGAGGCCGGCTACGTGCGGCACATCGGACTGTCGGAGGTGGGCCCCGAGACGATCCGCCGAGCGGCCGCCGTGCATCCCATTGCCGACCTGCAGATCGAGTACTCGCTGATTTCGCGCGGCATCGAGAACGAGATCCTCCCCCTGTGCCGCGAACTCGGCATCGGCGTCACCGCGTACGGGGTGCTGTCCCGCGGTCTGCTCAGTGACTCGCTGCGGTCGAATTCCGCGCTGGCGCCCGACGATTTCCGCGCCTACAGCCCGCGCTTCCAGGGCGAGAACCTCCGACAGAATCTGCGGCTCGTCGACACGATGGCCGAACTCGCCGCGCAACACGGGGTGACCGTCGCGCAACTCGCGATCGCCTGGGTGCTCGCGCAGGGCGGCGACATCGTCCCGGTCGTCGGCGCCCGCAAGGTCACCCGCCTCACCGAAACGCTCGGCGCGCTCGACGTGCACCTGAGCGCCGCGGACCTGGCCGGCATCGCAGAAGCGGTTCCCGATTCCGCGGTCGCCGGAGACCGCTACGCACCCGCGCAGATGGCCCAGCTCGACAGTGAACGGACCACGGCCGGGCAAAGCTAGTTCACAGCGTCGTGGCGGCCGGCGACCAACGGCTGCAGGAACTCGGCCCAGCGGGCGAACACCTGGTAGTGGCCGCCGCCCACCCAGATATGGGTGTCGGCGGCGCCGAGTCGCTGAACGAGGCGCCGATACATCTCCGGGGCCAGGATGTCGTCGGCGTCGCCGTAGAACACGTCGACCGGCTGGGTGATGTCCTCGGGCACGAACCCCCAATCGAGGAACGCCCACATGTCGTCGAGAATTCCGACGCCTCCCTGGACCAGCGCCTCTCCCATTTCTTCCTCGAACATCGGTTCCAGCACCGGGTCGAGCAGCACGTCCCGGTCCGCGGGGGCCTCCTCGGCGAGGTGTGTGACGAACTTCCGCAGATCGCGGCGGGACGCTTTCGACTCGTGTCGCGCTGCAGCGGTGGCGACGAAACGAGCATGGTTGAGTCGCCAGATCATACGCAGGTCGCGGTTGAGCACGAGGTCCCGGGAGCCTTGCTCATCGAACGGGCCGAGCGGGGAGGCCAGCACCAACCGGGTGACCCTGTCACCGAGCAGGTGCGCTGCGGCCAACGCGTGCGGTCCACCGCCGGACCAGCCGGCGATTGCGAATCGCTCGATCTCCAGCTCGTCCGCGAGAGCGGCGACATCCTGCGGCCAGTCCAGCAGACTCCGGCCCCGCAGCTGGGTGGAGCCCCCGACGCCGGGGCGGTCAGCGGTGATCAGCCGCAATCCGAGAGACCGGGTGAGGGTGTCGTCGGGGTACCGGGCGAGACGGGAGTCCCCGGTGCCGTGGGCGAAGACCACGGGTATGCCGTCGACGTCGCCCCACTCTTCGTACGCGAGTGTCCGACCGTCGGCTAGCTGGAGGGAGGCCACGGCTGCGACGCTACCGGCCGTTGCGAGGCCCGTCTCGACAATCCGAAACCATGCCTTAGCGTCTAGCCATGGCCACGCACAACACCCCGCACATCCGCACGCTGATCCTCATGCGGCACGGGAAGTCGGCATACCCGGCAGGAGTCGCCGACCACGACCGCCCGCTCGCCCCTCGGGGCCGACGCCAGGCCGCGATCGCCGGAGACTGGCTCAGGGCGATGCAGCCACCCGTCGATGCGGTGCTGTGCTCGACCTCCGTGCGCACCCGCGACACCCTCGCCGCCGCAGGGGTCACTGCACCAACTACCTTCAGCGAGGCGCTCTATGGTGCGTACCCCGCGCAGGTGGTCGCCGAGATCGCAGAGACCGACGCATCGGTGCGCACTCTGCTGGTCGTCGGACACGACCCTGGAATGCCCACAACCGCACTCGATCTGGCGGGCAACCCCGACACCGGGGATGCGGTGGCGATACGCGAGAAGTTCCCGACGTCCGCACTCGCCGTGCTCACCGTCCCGTGCAGCTGGGCCGAACTCACCTCGAGCTCGGCGTCGCTGACCACGTTCCACGTTCCGCGGTAGAACAGGCCCGACACAGAAGGCCCCACCCCCGAAGAGAAAGGGGTGGGGCCTGGTCTGGGTGAACGGCCGACGAGTCCTGAGACTCGTCAACCACTCACAGGGGCTGCGCCCCTACCGGTAATCGTTGCTGAACCCGTAATCGTCCAGCGGCACCGCAGCACCGGTGTTCTGGCCGAAGCCGTCCGGGCTGTAGTACTGGTCGTCGTAGGACGGAACCGCGTACGCCGCCGCACGTGCCTCTTCGGTGGGCTGAACCTGGATGTTGCGGTAACGGTTGATACCGGTACCGGCGGGGATCAGCTTTCCGATGATCACGTTTTCCTTCAGACCGATCAGCTTGTCCGAGCGGCAGTTGATTGCCGCATCGGTCAGCACGCGAGTGGTCTCCTGGAACGACGCCGCAGACAGCCACGAGTCGGTGGCCAGCGATGCCTTGGTGATACCCATGAGCACCGGACGACCGGCCGCAGGCTCGCCACCTTCGGACACGACCCGACGGTTGGCCGCCTCGAAGTCGGCCCGCTCGGTCAACGAACCGGGCAGGAACTCCGTGGCACCCGAGTCGATGATCGTCACGCGACGCAGCATCTGGCGCACGATGACCTCGATGTGCTTGTCGTGGATCGACACACCCTGGCTCCGGTACACCTCCTGGACCTCGTTGACGAGGTGGATCTGCACCTGGCGGGGGCCCATGACACGCAGCACCTCGTGGGGATCGGCAGCACCTTCCATGAGCTGCTGACCGACCTCGACGTGGTCACCGTCGGCCAGAAGGCGTTCGGTGCCGTCCTCATGCTTGAAGACACGCAGACGCTGACGCTTCGAGAGCTTGTCGTAGACAACCTCTTCGCCACCGTCGTCCGGGACGATGGTGATCTTGTAGAAGCGGTCGCCGTCCTCGAGCTGGACACGGCCGGTGACGTCGGCGATCGGGGCCTTGCCCTTGGGGACGCGGGCCTCGAACAGTTCCTGAACACGCGGCAGACCACCGGTGATGTCGTCTCCGGCGACACCACCCTGGTGGAACGTACGCATGGTCAGCTGGGTGCCGGGCTCACCGATGGACTGTGCGGCGACGATACCGACGGCCTCACCGATGTCGACCAGCTTGCCGGTGGCCATGCTGCGGCCGTAGCAGGTGGCGCAGACGCCGGTGCCGGTGGTGCAGGTGAGCACCGAACGGACCTTGACCTGCGTGATGCCCGCTTCGAGCAACGCATCGATAGCCGGGTCGCCCAGGTCGTGACCACGCTCGACGATGACGTTGCCGTTCGCGTCGACCGCGTCGGCGGCCAGCGTACGGGCGTACGTGCTGGTCTCCACGTGAGCATCGCGGATCATCGTGCCATCGGGCTGCTTCTCCGCGATGGTGGTGACGATGCCACGCTCGGTTCCACAGTCGACCTCACGAACGATGACGTCCTGCGACACGTCCACCAGACGACGGGTCAGGTAACCCGAGTCGGCGGTACGCAGCGCGGTGTCGGCCAGACCCTTACGGGCACCGTGCGTGTTGATGAAGTACTCGAGAACGGTCAGGCCTTCCTTGAAGGAAGACTTGATCGGACGCGGGATGAACTCACCCTTCGGGTTGGTCACCAGACCCTTCATACCGGCGAGCGAACGAACCTGAGTCATGTTGCCGGCGGCGCCGGACTTCACGATCATCGGGATCGGGTTGTCGTCGGGGAAGTGGGCCTCCATGGCCTTACCGACCTCGTCGGTGGCCTCGGACCAGATCTTGACCAGGGCGCTGTTGCGCTCGGTCTTGTTCAGGGCACCACGCTGGTACTTCTTCTCGATCTGATCGGCCTGAGCCTCGAAGGACTCCATGATCTGAGCCTTCTCCGGCGGCACGAGGACGTCGGAGATGGAGACCGTGACACCGGAACGCGTGGCCCAGTAGAAGCCGGCGTCCTTCAACTTGTCGACGGTCTGCGCGACCACGATCATGGGGTAACGCTCGGCGAGGTCGTTGATGATCGTCGCCTGACGCTTCTTCGGCATCTGCTCGTTGACGAACGGGTAGTCCGCCGGGAGCAGCTCGTTGAAGAGCACCCGACCCAAAGTCGTCTCCGCGGTCCAGCCGTCACCGTAGTTCCAGCCCTCGGGGAACAGCTCCGACTCGAGGTCACGAGGCGGGCGCTGCTGCGTGAGCCGCACCTTGATCTTCGCCTGCACGACCAGCGCACCACGATCGACGGCCATCTGAGCCTCGGCAGGCGAGGAGTACACGCCCTGTTCGGCGCCCTCTCCGTCGGAAGCCTTCAGCTCGCCGGTGGCACCCTCGTCCAACCGGGTCAGGTGGTACAGACCGGTGACCATGTCCAGACGCGGCATGGCGAGCGGTCGACCCGACGCGGGCGAGAGGATGTTGTTCGACGACAGCATCAGGATGCGCGCCTCGGCCTGCGCCTCCGCGGACAGCGGAAGGTGCACGGCCATCTGGTCACCGTCGAAGTCGGCGTTGAACGCCTCACACACCAGCGGGTGGAGCTGGATGGCCTTGCCCTCGACCAGCTGCGGCTCGAAGGCCTGGATGCCCAGGCGGTGCAGCGTCGGTGCACGGTTCAGCAGCACGGGGTGCTCGGCGATGACCTCTTCGAGGACGTCCCACACCTGTGCGCGCTGACGTTCCACCATGCGCTTGGCGGACTTGATGTTCTGCGCGTGGTTCAGGTCGACCAGACGCTTCATCACGAACGGCTTGAACAGCTCGAGCGCCATCAGCTTGGGCAGACCACACTGGTGCAGCTTCAGCTGGGGACCGACGACGATGACGGAACGACCCGAGTAGTCGACGCGCTTACCGAGCAGGTTCTGACGGAATCGACCCTGCTTGCCCTTGAGCAGGTCGCTCAGGGACTTCAGCGGGCGGTTACCGGGACCGGTGACCGGACGGCCGCGACGGCCGTTGTCGAAGAGTGCGTCCACCGACTCCTGCAGCATCCGCTTCTCGTTGTTGACGATGATCTCGGGGGCACCGAGATCGATCAGTCGCTTGAGGCGGTTGTTGCGGTTGATGACGCGGCGGTACAGGTCGTTCAGGTCGGACGTGGCGAAACGTCCACCGTCGAGCTGCACCATCGGCCGCAGCTCCGGCGGGATCACCGGAACAGCGTTGAGAACCATGCCCATCGGCGAGTTCTGATTCGTCTGGAAAGCTGCGACGACCTTGAGACGCTTCAGTGCGCGGAGCTTCTTCTGCCCCTTGCCGCTGCGGATGGTCTCACGCAGGTTCTCCGCTTCGGCGTCGATGTCGAAGTTCTCCATCAACTTCTGGATCGACTCGGCGCCCATGGCACCGGTGAAGTACTCGCCGTAGCGGTCGACCAGCTCGCGGTACAGCAGCTCGTCGACGATGAGCTGCTTGACGCTCAGCTTGGTGAACGTGGTCCAGATCTCGTCGAGACGATCCAGCTCCCGCTGGGCGCGATCGCGGAGCTGACGCATCTCGCGCTCGCCGCCGTCCTTGACCTTGCGGCGGACGTCGGACTTTGCGCCCTCGGCCTCGAGTTCGGCGATGTCGGCCTCGAGCTTCTGCGCGCGAGCCTCGAGGTCGGCGTCACGCTGATCCGCGACAGCCTTCTTCTCGACCTGCATCTCGGCTTCGAGCGTGGAGAGCTCGTTGTGACGCAGCTCCTCGTCGACACCGACGATGACGTATGCGGCGAAGTAGATGATCTTTTCGAGATCCTTCGGCGCAAGGTCGAGCAGGTAGCCGAGCCGGCTGGGCACGCCCTTGAAGTACCAGATGTGGGTGACCGGGGCAGCCAGTTCGATGTGGCCCATGCGCTCACGGCGAACCTTGGCGCGAGTCACCTCGACGCCGCAACGCTCACAGATGATGCCCTTGAAGCGGACACGCTTGTACTTACCGCAGTAGCACTCCCAGTCCCGGGTGGGGCCGAAGATCTTCTCGCAGAAGAGGCCGTCCTTCTCGGGCTTGAGCGTGCGGTAGTTGATGGTCTCCGGCTTCTTGACCTCGCCGTAGGACCAATTGCGGATGTCCTCTGCACTGGCGAGGCCAATGCGGAGTTCATCGAAGAAGTTGACGTCGAGCACGTAACTTCCTTTCCCCAGAGGGATTGTGGATCAGCGGTGGCCGCCGATACCTGACTGCCAATTCAAATGTGAACTACGCCCCCGGACCCCTGATTTCTCACGGGCCCGGGGACCGAAACCTAGTTCGCGAGGTCGTCGACCGTGGCCGCTTCGTTCCGGGACAAGTTGATGCCCAGGTTCGCTGCGGCGCGCTCGAGGTCCTCGTCGTCGCCGTCCGCCATCGCGATGGCCGCACCGTCCGAGGACAGCACCTCCACGTTCAAGCAGAGCGACTGAAGCTCCTTGAGGAGCACCTTGAACGACTCCGGGATACCCGGCTCGGGGATGTTCTCGCCCTTGACGATGGCCTCGTACACCTTGACTCGACCCACCACGTCGTCCGACTTGATGGTGAGCAGTTCCTGCAGCGTGTAAGCCGCGCCGTAGGCCTGCATCGCCCAGCACTCCATCTCACCGAAGCGCTGACCACCGAATTGGGCCTTACCGCCGAGCGGCTGCTGGGTGATCATCGAGTACGGACCCGTCGAGCGAGCGTGGATCTTGTCGTCGACCAGGTGGTGCAGCTTGATGATGTACATGTAGCCGACCGACACCGGGTACGGGAACGGCTCGCCGGAACGGCCGTCGAACAAGGTGGCCTTTCCGTCGGACGCGACCATCACTTCGCCGTCACGGTTCGGCAGTGTCGAACCGAGAAGACCGGTGAGCTCGTCTTCCTTGGCACCGTCGAACACGGGGGTGGCGATGTTGGAGTCCGCGGGAGCGGACAGCATCTCCTCCGGCAGCTGCTCGGCCCAATCGGGACGCGAGCCGTCGCCGGCGACCTGCACGTTCCAGCCCGTCTTGCCGATCCACCCGAGGTGGGTCTCCAAGATCTGACCGATGTTCATACGACGCGGAACACCGTGGGTGTTCAGGATGATGTCCACCGGGGTGCCGTCGGGCAGGAACGGCATGTCCTCCTGGGGGAGGATCTTGCCGATGACGCCCTTGTTGCCGTGGCGGCCGGCGAGCTTGTCGCCGTCCTGGATCTTGCGCTTCTGTGCCACGTAGACGCGGACCAGCTCGTTGACACCGGGGGGCAGATCGTCGTCGTCGTCGCGCGAGAACACGCGAATGCCGATGACCTTGCCGGTCTCACCGTGCGGAACCTTGAGCGACGTGTCGCGGACCTCACGAGCCTTCTCACCGAAGATGGCGCGCAGCAGGCGCTCCTCGGGGGTCAGCTCGGTCTCGCCCTTGGGCGTGACCTTTCCGACCAGCACGTCACCGTCACGAACCTCGGCACCGATACGGATGATGCCGCGCTCGTCGAGGTCGGCGAGGACCTCGTCGGAGACGTTCGGGATGTCCCGAGTGATCTCCTCGGCACCGAGCTTGGTGTCGCGGGCATCGATCTCGTGCTCCTCGATGTGGATCGAGGTGAGAACGTCCTCCTCCACGAGGCGCTGCGACAGAATGATCGCGTCCTCGTAGTTGTGGCCTTCCCACGGCATGATCGCGACGAGCAGGTTCTTTCCGAGGGCCATCTCACCGTTTTCGGTGCAGGGGCCGTCGGCGAGGACCTGTCCGGTCTCGACACGCTGTCCCTCGTCCACGATCGGACGCTGGTTGGCGCAGGTGCCCTGGTTCGAACGCGCGAACTTGCGCATCCGGTAGGTCTTGCGGGTTCCGTCGTCGGCCATGACCGTGACGTAGTCCGCGGAGACCTCTTCCACGACACCGGTCTTCTCGGTGATGATGACGTCGCCGGCGTCGACTGCAGCCCGCAGCTCCATGCCGGTGCCGACCAGCGGAGCCTCACTGCGAACGAGCGGCACCGCCTGACGCTGCATGTTCGCGCCCATGAGGGCACGGTTGGCGTCGTCGTGCTCGAGGAACGGGATCATCGCGGTTGCGACGGACACCATCTGTCGCGGCGAGACGTCCATGTAGTCGATGTCGGCGGACGACACGAACTCGACCTCGCCGCCCTTACGACGAACCAGAATGCGGTCGTCGGTGAAGTGACCGTTGGCGTCGATGGCCGAGTTGGCCTGGGCGACGACGTGGCGGTCCTCTTCGTCCGCGGTCAGGTAGTCGACCTGGTCCGTGACCTGGCCGTCGACGACCTTGCGGTACGGCGTCTCGATGAAGCCGAACGGGTTGACCCGTGCGTACACCGACAACGAACCGATCAGACCGATGTTCGGACCCTCAGGGGTCTCGATCGGGCACATGCGGCCGTAGTGCGACGGGTGAACGTCTCGCACCTCCAGACCAGCTCTTTCGCGCGACAGACCACCCGGGCCGAGGGCGGACAGACGACGCTTGTGCGTCAGCCCCGACAGCGGGTTGTTCTGGTCCATGAACTGCGACAGCTGGGAGGTTCCGAAGAACTCCTTGATCGCAGCGACGACGGGCCGGATGTTGATCAGTGTCTGCGGCGTGATCGCCTCGACGTCCTGGGTGGTCATGCGCTCACGAACCACACGCTCCATGCGGGACAGGCCCACGCGGATCTGGTTCTGGATGAGCTCACCGACCGTGCGCAGGCGACGGTTACCGAAGTGGTCGATGTCGTCGACCTCGACGGGGACCGTGACGCCGCCGGGGGCGGTCATCTCGGTGTCACCGGCGTGCAGGCGCACCAGGTACTCGATGGTGGCGACGATGTCTTCCTCGGTGAGGGTCGACGCCACGATCGGCTGCCCGATGTTCAGGCCCAGCTTCTTGTTGATCTTGTAGCGACCCACACGTGCCAGGTCGTACCGCTTGTCCTTGAAGAACAGGTTCTCCAGGAGCGTCTGCGCGCTCTCCTTGGTAGGCGGCTCGCCCGGGCGCAGCTTGCGGTAGATGTCGAGCAGCGCCTCGTCGGTGCCCGCGGTGTTGTCCTTCTCCAGCGTGGCCATGAGGATCTCCGAGAAGCCGAAACGCTCGGTGATCTGCTCGGTGGTCCAGCCGAGGGCCTTCAGCAGCACGGTGACGGGCTGACGACGCTTGCGGTCGATGCGGACACCAACGGTGTCGCGCTTGTCGACGTCGAACTCGAGCCATGCACCGCGGCCGGGGATGACCTTGACGCTGTGCAGGTCCTTCTCGGTGCCCTTGTCGACCGAATGGTCGAAGTACACGCCAGGGGAACGCACCAGCTGCGAGACGACGACGCGCTCGGTGCCGTTGATGATGAACGTGCCCTTGCCGGTCATCATCGGGAAGTCACCCATGAAGACCGTCTGGCTCTTGATCTCACCGGTGTTGTTGTTGATGAACTCCGCGGTGACGAACAACGGCGCCGCGTAGGTCATGTCTTTGTCTTTGCACTCGTCCGTCGAGGCCTTGACCTCGTCGAAGCGTGGGTCCGAGAAGGACAGAGACATCGAGCCCGAGAAGTCCTCGATCGGAGAAAGCTCCGCGAGAATGTCCTCGAGACCGCCGGAGATTGCGCTGTCGCCACGAGCGGCGGCGCGCTCGCGCCAGCTCTGCGCACCGATCAACCACTCGAACGAATCGGTTTGTACATCAAGAAGCCCGGGAACTTCGAGGGGTTCGCGAATTTTCGCGAACGAAACCCTCTTCGGGGCTCCGGGGATTCCGGAAACTGCCTTGGTCTGGCTAGAGACTGCCAAGATGCGTCCTTCCAGCACCTCACGCGGGCCGCTCTGTGCTGTTGCGACCGCCGCTGTATCTGCTTTGAATTTCGCTGGTTACAACCCGAACGAAACCCGTCACAGAGGCGAGAAGTGGAAACACTTCACAGCAGTTGAGACGAGAGGTGGACAGGAGGCAGCCAGCGCAACGTCCAAAAGTACACCCAAACTCAGCAGATGTCGAGTCAGGCAGCCGAAGGAGCACCCAGCCGGGCGCTCGGCCATGCGCCGGAAGCGCATGTTCACGCATCAGAGTGACGCGTGATCACCCCGGCGTCAAGAGTCAGCGTGCGTGTCGCGTCGTCTCCGCGTCGTCGAGAACCGCCCGCCGCGCCTGTTCACCACCCCTTCCCCGCAGCCCGGGGGCGGTGAACAATATGCCCACGCGATCGCCGAGACCTCGGGGGAAGGAGGGCCGTGACGCGCTGGAGTGCTCTCGTCGTTGCCCGCCCGAAGCTGGTCCTGACGGCGGTGATTCTTCTCGTGCTGGCGAGCGGCGCCTGGGGTTCGGGTGTGTTCGACCGGCTGAGCCTGGGTGGGTACACCGACCCCGGCAGCGAATCGGCGGGCGTCGAGAGCCTGATCGAGGAGGAGTTCGGCCGCCAGACGCCCGACCTCGCGGTGACCTACACGGCACGTCCCGGAGAGTCGATCGACGCCCTGGGTCCCGAGGTGTCCGCGCGGCTGGCGCAGATCGATCCGGCTGCGCTTGCCAACACTCCCCTCTCGTACTGGACGGCGCCGGCGCAGGCCCGGGAGTTTCTGCGCTCCACCGACGGCACCGAGGGACTCGTCGTCCTGTCTCTACGCGGCAGCGAGAACACCCGGATCGCCGCGTACCACGATCTCGCACCCCTTCTCCTCATCGACGGTGTGAATACCGAGTTCAGCGGATTCAGCGTGATCGCCAATGCATACAACGAGGAGTCGGAGAGCGACCTGATCACGGCCGAAGCCATTTCCTTCCCGATCCTCCTGGTTTTGCTCCTTGTCATTTTCGGCGGACTCGTGGGGGCCGCCGTCCCCCTGTGCATCGGCGGCCTCGCGATCCTGGGCGCACTCGGTGCACTGCGAGGAATCTCCTACGCCACCGAGGTCAGCGCGTTCTCGATCAATATCGCCAGCCTGGTCGGGCTGGGGATGTCCGTCGACTACGGGTTGTTCGTTGTAACCCGGTTCCGTGAGGAACTGCGGTCCGGGGCCGAGACCTCGGACGCTGTTCAGCGCACCATGGCCACCGCTGGACGGACCGTGGGATTCTCCGCACTTCTCCTCGTCTGCGGCTTCGTGGGCATGCTCGTCTTCCCGCAGGCGCTGGTCCGGTCGTTCGCCTACGGGGGCATGGCAGCCATCGGTATCGCCGCTGTCCTGTCCCTGTCGGCGCTACCCGCCGCACTCACCGTCCTCGGCCCCCGAATCAACTCGCTCACCTGGCGCCCGGGAGTGGTCGAACGTAGCGAGGACCGCGCGCACCGATTCTGGGGCGGTGTCGCCGCCCGGGTGATGCGGCGGCCCGTCTCTGTTGCCGTCGGCATCGTCGCCGGGCTGCTGGTCCTCTCCGCCCCGCTCGTCGGCGCCTCGCTGGGCGACCTGGATCACACCGGGCTGCCCGCGGGTCATCCGGCCCGCCTCGCCGTCGACGACCTGGCCACCGACTTCCCGCTCGCCAACAACGGTGCGACTCTCGTCCTCTTCGGCACCGACGGCAAGGCTCCGCCGGCTTCGGCGACGGCGCAGTTCTTTCAGGCGACGGCGGAGGTGGAGGGCGTTCGCCGCGTGGTTCCGGTCGGCACCACGGAAAGCTTCACCGCAATCCGGGCCATCTTCGACGACGCCGACAGAACGGAAGGGGCGATGACGACGGCAGCCACTCTCCGCGATCTCCCGGCGCCGGCAGGCACCGAGAAACACATCGGCGGGCTCAACGCCCTCACCGCCGACGGGCTGGACTCGATGGGCGCCACACTGCCGTGGATGATCGGGATCATGGTGGCCGTCACCTTCGCCCTGATGGTCCCGGCCTTCGGCTCCGTGGTCCTGCCGTTGAAGGCGATCGCGATGGCCGCCCTCAGCCTCGCCGCCTCGTTTGGGGTTCTGACGTGGATCTTCGAGGACGGTCACGGAGCCGAACTACTCGGCGTGACGCCGGGCCCACTGCCCGCGACGATGGTCGTCCTCATCATCGCCGTCGTGTTCGGACTCTCCACCGACTACGAGATCTTCCTGATGTCGCGGATGGTCGAGGCCCACGAGCAGGGCGCGTCAACGGAAGATGCCGTGCGGATCGGCACCGCGCACACCGGCCGCATCGTCACGGCCGCGGCCGCACTTCTCATCGTTGTCACGGGAGCCTTCACCCTCTCGGACCTGACGATGATGCGGTTCATCGGCCTGGGCATGATCGTGGCCTTGATCATCGACGCCACCGTGGTCCGGATGATGCTCGTCCCCGCCCTCGTCGCACTGATGGGTGAGGCGAACTGGTGGGCGCCCGGATTCCTCACGCCGCGACGGGTACCGCCCGACGCGAACGGACACTCGAAAACCACTGCCGCACAGACTTTGCCGGTCGACACGTCACGCCGATAGGCACACCGAACCGCACGATCCTTGCCGCCCTGACGAATTGGTTGTTCAGCTGACTACACAGTTCCGAGGCCGGTCGTCCGGGGAGCGTAGATCAGCTCAGCCTTCGCTGTCCGAGATGTCGGACAGCACCCACTTGCCGTCGACCTTCTCCAGCTTGACCGACAACGGTGTTGCCGCACTACCCTGCGCCACAGCGTCTCCCGTGGCGCTCACGTTCATGTGCGCCAGAAGTTCCGCCCTGTCTCCTTCGAGGAAGGTGACACCGATGTCGGTGACCGACGCCTCGGTGGCCGTCTTGGTCTGGATGGCCGCGTCTTTCGTCGTCGCCGCAGTCTGATCGAACTCGGCACGCTTGGCCTCGTTCAAGTAACCACGGGCCTTCTCGAAGTCCTGGTCGATCGTCTCGTAGCTGTAGGTGTACAGCGACTCGATCGCCTCGGTTCCGGCCTTGGTCACCTCCGCGGTGCCACTCTCGTCCACCCACGCGGTGTTGCTGATGTGCCCGCCCGGCTGAAATGCCGCCACGACCGCGAAGATGCCCAGCACCGCTGCGACAGCACCCAGTATCCCCACCAGCTTCCACGTGATACGGCTACCGCTGCTCTCCGGTGTCGCCTTCGGAGCCGACTGGGTACTGATACGCGGCTGCAGGTTGGGAACCTTCGCCTTCCCTGCCGCACTTGCCTTGGCCGTGGACACGGTCTTGGCGCCCGGCGCCGCCTTCTTCACCGGCGTCGACTTCGCCATCGATACCGGCTCACCCGTGCCAGCGGTCTTCGTGTCAGCAGTCTTCGTGTCCGGCGTCGCGGGCGTGTCGACGGCAGCCGCTGCCGCCACATTCTCCTGCCCGACAGGGCTTTTCGCGGTCGGGTCCTGCTCGGGATCAGTCGACGACTTCTTCGAGAGTTTCGTCGTGGGCGAAGGCGGCGGAGTTACTCGCGATGCCGGGTCGTCGACACGGTTGCGGGTTCCCGCTACCCGGGGACGCCTGCCCTTTGCAGCGCTGTCCGGCACGTTGTTACGGCGCTTGGGGGGCATAGTTCACCACTTTCTCATTGCACGACGAACTCTCGTCGACGTGGGCACCGCGGCGACGAATCCGGCGCGGCTCATCACAACTACTGACCGCCGGTGTCACCGGGCGCCGGAACCAACTCGGGCGCGGGGGCGGCCGGACCATCGGTCGGTGCCGGGGCCTGCTCCCCCGGTGCCGGTACCGGTGCCTGCTCTGCCGGTGCCGGTGCGGCGCCGTCGGCGGGCAGCGGGCCGTTTTCGAGGGGGATACGCGCACCCACCGGCTCGACGGAAGACGCCTTCCAGACACCATCGACGTCCTGCACGTCCAACCTCATGGTGACCTTGGACTTGTCGAAACGGTCAGGCCACGTCGTGGTGACCGCTACGACGACCAGCGCCTTCGCGAGGCCGTCATCCGTGTTCAGCTCCGTCAGAGTGCCCTGCATCAGTTCGGCCTTGCTCGTCGCACCCGACTGGCGCATCTGGTCGGTGAACCCGTCCATGGTCGCCTGAAGATCCTGGTTCATTTTGTCGCCCGTGATGGACGACTTCATGTTCTCGAAGGATCCTTCGAGGTTTGCGGAGTCGACCGAATTGAGGTTGATCGCCGCCTGCTGCGCACCGTTCAACGCGGAATCTCGTGCGTCGGCGATCGGCTTGTCCACGAAGAGCGCTCGCGCCCACCCGAAGCCAAACCATCCGGCTGCAATCACCGCGACCACCACCAGTGCGGTCACCGCAGCAAACGAGGCCTTCAGAGTTCTGTCCTTCCCCGGAGCCGATGAGTTCGACTCCGGGGGCGTGGTAGTTCGCGTCACACCAATACCCTACTGATTGTTTTCTTCGGCTCGCTCGAATGGAACCCGAGATGCTACTTGGGAGTAACCCCGAGAAGCGGAGCG
The DNA here is from genome assembly GCF_033142305.1 of Rhodococcus sp. IEGM 27. Lineage (NCBI taxonomy): Bacteria > Bacillati > Actinomycetota > Actinomycetes > Mycobacteriales > Nocardiaceae > Rhodococcus > Rhodococcus sp. IEGM 27. Next base: position 373,315 of record NZ_JAWLSG010000001.1, read on the forward strand.
AGCTGCGTTGCGATGGGATTCAAGTTGAGGGTGTCCGGCATGACCTTCGGTTTGAAATCCCAGGGTTGAATCGTGTCCGGATCGGCGAACACGATTCGGTCTGCACTTCGCACACCGGTCACGCTCCCCTGAGGCACGTCACAATTGGCCTCCGTGTTGTACGGGAAGTCCTGCTGGGTGTCGTCGAAGTTCGGATCCCGCCGCTGCATTTCGGCGAGGATTTCATGCGTCCCCTCGTAACCGATCGTGCACGACGGCGGGTTGTTCGTCTCGAGCACGATGCCCTGGTGCACCGTTCCGTCGTTCGGCGCGACGGTCGACGCGGAAGCGGCGATGGCCGGAAGGAACATCAGGATCGGTCGCAATGCGATCGCCTGAGGCGCCAGCTTCTGACCCAGCGCCGACAGGTTGGTCAGATCGGTCGTGAGACTGGGCCCCGTCCGATCGACCAGCAGGCCGAGTTCGTCGCTGGCAGGGATGCCGTTGTCGATGACCGCCCGCACGTCGGGGTCACTGGTGCGCAGCTGCGCAGCGACGGCGTCGAGATCCGAGCTGAACTGCATGATCGCTGACGACTGATCCGACTGCGTTGCCAATACCGTCTGGCTGTCGCGGATCAAGGTCAGGGTTTCCGGTAGAACGTCGAGCCCGTCATCGGTCAGCGTGGACAGAGCATCCGCCAGCGTCTGGAGATCCTCGCCCTTGCCGTTCAATGCCGTTCCCAGTTCAGTGGTGACCGTACGCAGCGCATCCGTCGGAACCGACCGGACCAGCCCGTTGACACTCATCAACACCTGCTCCACCGGCACGGGGGTCGAGGTGTTGGCCTCGGTGATCATCGAGCCCTCGGCGAGGTACGGGCCCTCGTTGCTGTCCGGCTGGAGGTCGACGTACTGCTCACCGATCGCGGAACGGTTGGCGACGACCGCCTTGGCCGAAGCGGGGATCTCGGGGCCGCCCTTCTTGAGCTTGAGTTCGACGTTCAGTCCGTCCGACGTGAGTGACAGCTCGCCGACCCGTCCGACCGGCACTCCCCGGTATGTCACCTCGGCATTGGTGAAGATGCCACCGGAATCCCTGAACTGTGCGTTCACGTCGTACTCGCCGAACCCGAGCAGATTGTCGAGACGGACGTACTTGGCGCCCACGTAGACAAGGCCCAACAGCGCGACCACGGCAAAAGCGACGAGCTGAACTTTGACCAGTCGCGATCTCACTGTCCACCCCCAATTCCGAACTGCTCGAGCAGTCCCCCCATCGGGTTCTGCGGGGACGGTGTCTCCGCGCCCGGGGTTGCGCCGGCGGGCGCGGTGCCGGGCAGCGCCGGGAGCCGCAGGCCCGAAGTCGGGACTGGAACGATGGGGGGCACCGGCAGCAGTGAGATCGTCGGCCAGCCCGGTCGCGGACCGTTGCCGTTGTAGTACGGGTTGGTCGGGTCGACGATCGGCTTCGGCTCGCCGAATTTCGGCGGCACGTACACCGGATTGCCCTGCCCGACACCGAGTGCGCTCAGCGCGTCACCGATCTGGAGATCGACCGACAGGAAAAGGTTGACCGAGCCACCGAGAGCGATCTGCTCCACTCCGTCCGGGAACGGAACCGTCGGGATGAACGCCAGGGAGTTGGGTAGGTCGTCGCCGGCATCGGCCAGCGCCTTGAGTGTCGGACGAAGCGCCAGGAGGTCGGCGATCAGATCGTTCTTCGACCGGGTGATGACATCCGTGCCGACCGCACCGAGCCGATCGAGCTGCACCAGCATCTGCGTCAGCTGCGGGCGTTGCTCGTTGAGCACCTGGGCAGCGATCGGCAGGTCATCCAGGATGAGCCCGATCTTCTCGTTCTGCTCGTTCACGCGCGTCGTCAGGGCGTCGAGGCCGTCGAGCGCCCGCGTGATGTCGTCCCGTTGCTGATTGAGACCGTCGATGAGCGTGTTGGCCTGCTCCAGCAAACTGCGGACCCGGCCTTCACGACCGTCGAGGGCAGTGCTCAATTCGTGCACGATCGGCTGGAGCTGCCCGACACCACCGCCGTTGAGCAACAGCGACAGCGCGCCGAGGACCTGCTCGATTTCGGTGGCGTGCCGGGTGCGATCGAGGCTGATCGTGTCGCCGCTCTGCAATCGGTCCGGATCCTTGTCTTCCGGCGGTTCGGACAACTGCACGAACTTTTCACCGAGGAGGTTGGTTTGTTCGATTGCCGCGACTGCATTCGCAGCCAGGTCCACCGACGAATCGAGGATGACCTCGACATCGGCCGTCCAGCCGTCCGGAGCCACCTTGATCGACTCCACCCGACCCACCGGAACACCGTCCACCTTGACGGCCGACTGGGGTACCAGGTCGAGCACGTCGTCGAACTGGATCGTCAGGTGCATGGGGTCGCTCCCGACGTCCGGCCCACCGGGCAGCGGAACACCGTAGATACCCTCCGACGAACAGGAGCTCACTGCGAGGGCGACAGCGCACACCCCGGCACCGACAATGACCGAACGCCTCATTCGCCCTCACCGCCTACTGCGTCGTCGAACCGTGGCGACACGACACCCGGCACCGTGCCGGGAGTGACCGTTCGCTGGATGTTCTCGCCGCTCAGGATTCCGAACGGGAGCACGAGCGTCGGCGAGGTCACCGATGCCGTGATCTGCGAGGTGATGTTCTTGCAGTTGTCGATCAACGGCTGCATCTGACGCCCCAGCGCTTCGAAACGCGGATCACCGGGCACGAGCCTGCCGAGGTCGATCAACTTGCAGATCACACCGGCAGGATCCTGAAGCTCGGGGAACGCCAGGCGCGACGCCAGGTTCCCGGACTCCGCGTCGTACGAATTGGCCAGGTTACTGACGGCCAACGGGAGCAATGTCAGCGAGTTCACCAACGAGTCGCGGTTGTCGGCCAGCGTCTGGGTGACCGGGACGAGATCGTCGAGATTCTCGGCGAGCAGCTCCCGGTTGTCGGCGACGAACTTCGAGACGTCACCGAGAGCGATGGCCAGCTGGTTCAGCGCCGCACCGAGGTTTTCGCGCTCGCCGGCGAGGAATCCGGACAGGTCGGCCAACTGCGTGTTGAACTCCCGGACCTGCTGATCGTTGGCAGCCAGAGCACTGACGAACACCTGGAGGTTCTTGACGGTGTCGAACAGGTCGCCACGACTCTCGTTGAGCGTACGTGCGGCGTCCGAGAGCTGATTGATGCTCTGCCCCAACGCCTCACCGTTGCCATCGAGGTTCGCGGCGCCGGTCTCGACGAATTCGGTCAGTGCACCCTCCTTGTTCGCGCCTTCCGGACCCAGGGCGGCCGAAAGCTTCTCGATACTCGCGTACAGCTCGTCCACCTCGACGGGCGTAGCCGTGCGATCCCGCGGGATCACGGCACCGCTCTCCATCGTCTCTCCGCCGGTATAGACGGGCGTGAGCTGAACGTAGCGGTCGGCGACCACGGACGGTGTGACCTGTGCGGCCTTCGCGTCGGCGGGAATGTCGATGCCGCGGTCGACCCGCATCTCGACCTTCACTTGATCACCCTGTGGCTCCACCGAGTTGATCGATCCGACCTTCACTCCGAGGACACGGACGTCGGAACCCTCGTAGATGCCTACAGACTTGTCGAAGTAGGCGGTGATCTTGGTGGTGCCTGCGCGGGTGAACACCCACCACAGCGCCCCCGCGACCACCAGCGCGACAATGACGATCGCCGCGATTACTGCGATCTGACCGCGGTTGGTTCCCCGGGTTTCTCCGTTGTCGGTGTCAGCCATCAGTTACCCCCCAACGTACGGACGGGATCACGGGGTCTGGGAATGTCCGGGAGACCCGGCGGAAGAAGGTTGACTACGACCTGGTCGAACCAGCGCCCGTTGCCGACCACGTTCGTGTAAAGGCGGACGAACGGTTCGTACAGTTTCATCGCCCTGTCCAGGTTCTCGTTGTTGGCCTTGAGAATTTCGACGACCCCGTTGAGTTGTTCGAGTGCGGGACCGATCGTGGCTTCGTTCTCGCGTACGAGACCTGTCAACTGCTGCGACAGCCTCTGGGTTCCGGTCAGCAGCTGTGAGATCGACTGCTGGCGACTGTTGAGTTCGGCGAGCAGAAGGCCTGCATCGGTGATCAGCCGGTTGAATTCGGCGTTGCGGTCGGCGAGTACTTTCGTCGTCGTACCGGTCGCGTCGAACAACTTCCGCAGTTCCTGGTCGCGGCTCGCGATGGTCTCCGACAGCCTGCTGACGCCGTCGAGCGACGCGCGGATCTCCGACGGCGTGCCCTCGAAGGCCTGCGACAAGGTCACCATGCTTTCCGCCAGCTGATCGGAGTCGATGTCGCCCACCGTCTCCGCTGCCGCCGAGAACGCTTCCACCACGTCATAGGGAGAGGTGGTGCGCTCCAGCGGAATCGGGTCATTGGGATTCAACGAGTCGGAACCCCGGGGGTCGAGAGCCAAATACTTCTGGCCCAGAATCGTTTTGATCTGAATAGATGCCGAGGTTTCGTTGCCCACCCACGCATCGGTGACCTTGAAGTCGACGTTGACGTGGTCTCCGTCGAGTTCGACAGCGGTGACCTTGCCGACCTTCACACCGGCGATGCGCACCTCGTTGGACGGCTTCAAGCCTGCAGCCTCGGAGAATTGCGCGGTGTAGGTCGATCCGGCACCGATCAAGGGCAGCGAGTCGAGGAAGAATGCCGACAGGGTCGCCAAGAGCACCACGAGGATGCCGAGGGCACCAGCCACTGCCGGGCTGCGACGTTTTCTCATCGTGTTTGCAACTCCCGTAGGCCGTCCAGCGAGCACCGTTTCGCCGAGTTGGTGTACAGCGGCTGGTTCACGGTCGGCAGGCCGGTGGGCAAGTTCAGTTGAGGTGCCGTTCCCGGGCCTGCAACGATGTCGATTCCGCACAGGTAGAACTGGAACCACGAGCCGTAACTGGCCGCCCGCCCGAGCTTCTCGAGCTTGATGGGAAGAGTCTCCAGAACGCCGTTGACCGTATCGGAGTTGCGGTTCAACGTCGTCGCCAGCGTATTGAGCGAAGTGATGGACTCCTGAATGGACGGCCTCGTGGGTTCGAGGAGATCTGCGGTCGCGTCGGTGAGGCCGGCGAGGGACGTGACCGCCGACCCGACGGTACCGCGCTCTTCGGACAACCCGGTGACGAGCTGCTGTGTGTTCACGATCAGGGCATCGAGCTGGTCGTCGCGCTGGTTGACCGTGGCGAGCACATCGTTGAGGTTGTTGATCACCGCACCGATCACCCGGTCCTTGTCCGCCACCGTGTTGGTGAGACTCGCGGTGTTCCGCACGAGTTCGGTGATGGTTCCCGACTCGCCCTGGAACACCTGGATGATCTGGTAGGACAACTTGTTGACGTCCTCGGCGCTGAGCGTCTGGAAGAGCGGACGGAATCCGTTGAACAGCGTCGTGAGGTTCACTGCGGGTTTGGTCCGCTCGAGCGGAATGGTGTCACCGGCGGTGATCTTCTTCCCCTGCTGGCCCTCGCCCTGCTGGAGCGAGATGTACCGCTGCCCCACAAGGTTCCGGAATCGAATCGTCGCAGTGGTGCTCGCGGGCAACCAATCTCGATCAGCCACGGTGAACTGCACCTCGGCGTCGCGATCGTCGACGATCGAAATCTTCTCGACCTGGCCGACTCGCACTCCTGCGATACGCACTTCGTCACCCTCGTTGAGGGAGGTGACATCCGAGAAGATCGCGTTGAACTTGGTGCCGCCGCCACCACCGAGGTTGGCGATGGTGGCCGCAAGCAGACCTGTGGCCAGGATCGTGACCACGGCAAAGATGATCAGCTTGATCAGCGGCGCAAGGAGGCCCCTCACTTGAAACTCACCTCAGTCCCCCTCATGGTCGGTGCACCGACGAGTGTCGTCCAGCTCGGCACGTCCTCGGGCGCCATGCCTCCTGCTTCGCCGTACACGACGTCGAGCGTGTCCTGTTCCATCTTCGAACCCGCATAGCTGGCGGGTGTGACCTCGGCTCCCCATCCCGGAACCTGGTCCGGCACGCCGGCCGGCGCGGGGAAGAAGTCGATGGTGGACGGTCCCGGGTTACGCGAAGGTACCTGGTAGGCACCGTCGTTGTACGACGACCCACCCGGATACTGCGGGAACTTGCCGCCGGGTGCGGTGACGTTGTCGTAGCAGGCGGGTCCGCGGTTGTCGAGCAGGCGCGGCTCGTCCTGGTTAGGCAAGTATCGGCCCTTCGGGTTGACGAACTGCACGCTGGCACGCACACCCGGGTTCGGGTCGTCCGGCGCAAGCAGTGCACGTGCGATGGGAGCCGTCTTCGCGAATCCGGCGAACGTGCAGCCGAAGCTCGGCGAATACCGGCCGAGAATCTGCAGCGCCTCACGGGAATCGGCCGCGATGTTCACGATCGACTCGGCGTTGGTCTGCAGGAGGTCTGCCGTGCTCGCACCCGTCCCGGTCAGGGACACCAGCAGTGTGGAGAGCTCGTTCTGCTTCTCCACCACGGTGTTCCCTGTGGTCCGCAGGTTGTCGAGCGCGTTGACCAGGTCCGGTGCCGCCTCCGAATATGTTTGCGAGAAGTCTGCGATACCCCGCAGGTCTTCCTGAATCGCAGGAAGTTCCGTGTTGAGTCCGGCGAAGATCTCCTCGAGCCGGTCGAGCGTCAGACCGAGTTCGGCGCCGCGTCCACTGAGTCCCTGCGACAGTGCGCCGAGCGTGTTCGCCAGGTCCTGCGGCGGGATCGCCTGCAGCAGCGGCAGCAAGCCGTCGAGGACCTCGCCGATCTCGACGGCATTTCCACTCTTGTCTTGCTCTAGAACGTCACCGGCCTGGATCGGCGGAGCCGTGTCCCCCTCCGGCACGATCAGCGACACGTACCGTTCGCCGAACAGGGTTTTGGGTAGCAATCGCGCCGTCGCGTTGGACGGAATGAGCTCGGCCTTGTCCGGCTGAATGGCCAGATCCAAGGTGACCTCACCCTCCTTGGTGGAGGCCGACCGCACCTCTCCGACGATCAGGCCACGCACCTTGACGTCCGCATTGGGCGGGAGCGCATTTCCGACGGTGTCGGTGACAAGCCCGATCTTGACCACCTTCGTGAACGTCTTGTTGAACATGCCGATCGTGACGGCCAGGAACAGAGCCAGGACAAGGAAGAACACCAGCCCCAGCACCCGTCGACCCACAACAGATGATGTGTTGCTCATCCGGCCACCCTCACTGTGGTCGTCGTGCCCCAGATGGCGAGGCTCAGGAAGAAGTCGAGTACGGCGATCGTCACGATCGCGGTGCGGACCGCCCTGCCCACGGCCACGCCAACGCCGGCGGGGCCGCCCGAGGCGTGATAGCCGTAGTAGCAGTGGATCAGGATCAAGACGAACGCGAAGATGAGGACCTTCGCGAACGAGTAGAGGACGTCTTGCGGTGGCAGGAACAAGTTGAAGTAATGATCATACGAACCGGTCGATTGACCATTGAACAAAGTGCTGATGAGCCGGGACGCAAGGTATGCCGCAAGAAGACCCACGATGTAGAGCGGAATGACGGCAACGAACCCGGCGACCATGCGCGTGGTGACGAGGAACGGAACACTCGGCACCGCCATGACTTCCAGTGCGTCGATCTCCTCGGAGATACGCATCGCACCCAGCTGCGCCGTGAATCCACAACCGACTGTTGCCGACAGCGCGAGAGCCGCGACGATGGGTGCGATCTCACGGGTGTTGACGTAGGCGGACAGGAAGCCGGTGAGCACGGAGCTGCCCAGCTGCTCCAAGGCTGCGAAACCTTGCAATCCGACGACTACACCGGTGAACCCGGACATCATCGCGATGACGCCGATGGTTCCGCCGATGACGGCGAGCGCCCCACTGCCGAAGGTCACTTCGGCGAGCAACCGCAGAACTTCCTTGCGGTAGTGCACGAGCGTGTGCGGCGACCACGCGATCGCCCTGGCGTAGAACGACATCTGCTCGCCGGCCCGGTCGAGCACGTTGAGTGGCGCACGCCCGACACGGCGCGCAGCCATGAGCGTCCGGTCACCGCGTCCCTTTGCGATTGTCATCGGGTCACGATCCCTTCGCCGGAACGATCTGGAGGTACACCATGGTCAAGATCAGGTTGGCAAAGAACAGCAGCAGGAACGTGATGACCACCGACTGGTTCACGGCGTCACCGACACCCTTGGGACCGCCCTTCGGATGCAAACCCTTGTACGCCGCAATGACACCGGCGATGACACCGAAGACGGCCGCCTTGAGTTCACCCACCCAGATGTCGGGGAGCTGCGCGAAGGCCGAGAACGATGCCAGGTACGCACCGGGATTGCCCCCTTGGAGAATCACATTGAAGAAGTAGCCGCCGGCGATACCGACCACGGACACCAATCCGTTGAGGAGAATCGCGACGAGAACCATCGCGAGGACCCTCGGCACCACGAGGCGCTGCACGGGGTTGATACCCAGAACCTCCATGGCATCGATCTCTTCGCGAATCGTTCGCGCACCGAGATCCGCCGTGACAGCCGAGCCCGCAGCCCCTGCCACAAGCAGTGCGGTCACCAGCGGGGAACCCTGCTGAATGACGGCGAGCACGCTGGCCGCTCCCGTGAACGACTCGGCACCGAGCTGCTTGATCAGCGACCCCGTCTGCAGTGACACCACTGCGCCGAACGGAATCGCCACCATAGCGGTCGGCAGGATCGTCACGCTCGCGATGAACCAGGCCTGTTCGATGAACTCGCGGAACTGGAATGGTCGTTTGAACGTGTTTCGTGCGACGTCGACGAAAAGCTCGACGATGTTTCCGGCCTGCGTCAGCGCACCGTTGACCGGCCGCAAGACGGAGCTGCGGGTAACCCCCATCCGTTATGCCTACCCTTGCCCGTGAGTGGTGTTCTCGTATCCTTCGCCCCGGTATGCCGGGAGGACCTGCGTATCTTCCTGGCTGTAGGCGTAGTCGTAGTCGCCGCCGTTGCCGGATGTTTCGTCGAGGCTTTCCTGAATTGCGGCCTGCGCGCTCGGCGGCAGGGTGTGCATGATGTGGCGGACGCGTTCCTGCCGGCGGGCCACGGCCTGCCGGAACGGCATCCCCGGCGTCGCCTTCATCTGCGGGACGATGCCCTCGACGTCGTCGACACCACCGGCATGGTGACCAGCGTCGACCATCGCCTGCTCCTGCGCCATCTGGGCCTCGTCCTTCTCCTCCGACATCCCGATCGGACCGATCATCGTGCCGTTCAGGAACTGCTTGACCACCGGCTCCTCACTGGTAAGCAGCACCTCCCTCGGCCCGAACATCACCAAATGCCGACGGAACAGCATGCCGATGTTGTCCGGCACCGTCCGGGCGAGGTTGATGTTGTGCGAGACGATCAGAATCGTCGCGTCGATCTCGGCGTTGATGTCGATCAACGTCTGCGAAATGTAGGTGGTGCGCACCGGATCCAGACCCGAGTCCGGCTCGTCCACCAAAATGATCTGCGGATCGAGCACCAGGGCGCGGGCCAAACCGGCACGCTTGCGCATACCACCGGAAATCTCCCCCGGCAGCTTCTCCTCGGCCCCGAGGAGGCCGACGAGTTCCATCTTCTCCATCACGATCTTGCGGATGTCGGATTCTGACTTCTTCGTGTGCTCGCGCAGCGGGAACGCCACATTGTCGAACAGGTTCATCGACCCGAACAGAGCGCCGTCCTGGAACAGCACACCGAACAGCTTCCGGATCTCGTAGAGCTCCTTGGACGAGCACTCGAGAATGTTGGTGCCGTCGATCACGATCGAGCCCTGCTCCGGGCGGAGCAAACCGATCAACGACTTGAGAAACACCGACTTACCCGTACCCGACGGGCCCAGCAGCGCACTGACCTCACCTGCCGGAAGGGTCAACGTGACGTCCTGCCAGATCCTCTGCGAGCCGAACGACTTGGTCAGTCCCTCGACGGCTACCTCGACACCCACCATTACCTCCGCGACCGTTCGATGCATACACCCCGTGTGGGTTGGGTCACTCTATCGCATCGAAGTGTTACCTGTGACAGAGTATGCTACTCACCGGTAAGAAAGCATGCCAACACCGGGTCCCACAATGCAAAACATACCCGCTGAGCTGCGGTGACGAGGGCGTTTTGAGCTGGTCGTACGTTCAGTTTCTCGCGCTGAATTTCGACACTCCGGAGTCCGTCCGGACATGAAAAAGGGCCACTCCCCACAAGTGGGAAGTGGCCCTCGTTCGTCCGCTCGGGTAGAGCAGCGCGAAACCGTCTTACTTGACGGTGATCTTCGCGCCTGCAGCCTCGAGCTTCTCCTTGGCGGCGTCGGCCGCGTCCTTGGCAACCTTCTCCAGGATGGCCTTCGGAGCACCCTCGACGAGGTCCTTGGCTTCCTTCAGGCCGAGGCCGGAGACGACCTCACGAACGACCTTGATGACCTGGATCTTCTTGTCGCCGGCCGACTCGAGGACGACGTCGAACTCGTCCTGCTCCTCGGCAGCGTCGGCGCCGGCAGCAGCCGGGGCGCCCGCAGCGGCAACGGCGACCGGAGCAGCCGCGGTGACCTCGAAGGTCTCCTCGAATGCCTTCACGAACTCCGACAGCTCGAGAAGGGTGAGCTCCTTGAACTGGTCCAACAACTCTTCGGTGCTGAGCTTCGCCATGATGGCGGTCCTTCCTGTAAGTCCCATGTCGCTGATCCGCGACCGGGCGGGGTTATAGCTGTGATGCGCGGGTGCGGATCAGCTTTCGGCGGGAGCCTCGGCCGGAGCTTCTGCTCCACCCTCGGCGGCCCTCTTCTCCTGCAGTGCGGCAGCCAGACGGGCCACCTGCGAGGCAGGAGCATTGAACAGGCCTGCGGCCTTTGCCAAGTTGCCCTTCATCGCGCCGGCAAGCTTGGCCAACAGGACCTCGCGGGACTCGAGGTCCGCAATCCGGTTGACCTGATCCACGGACAGCGCAGCGCCGTCCATGTAGCCGCCCTTGATGACGAGAGCCTTGTTGTCCTTCGCGAAGTTCTTAATAGCCTTCGCTGCATCGACCGGCTCGCCCTTGATGAATGCAATGGCGGTCGGACCGACGAAAAGGTCGTCAAGGCCTTCGACGCCCGCTTCAGCAGCGGCACGCTTGACCAGGGTGTTCTTGGCGACGGAGTAGGTGGCACCCTCTCCGAGAGCGCGTCGCAGTGTCGTGATGTTGCCCACCGTCAGACCACGGTATTCCGTGATCACAGCAGCGGTCGAACCCTTGAACTGCTCGGTGATCTCCGCAACTGCGGAAACCTTCTCAGGCTTTGCCATACTTCGCCTCCTCTCATGACAGTCGTTATCCCACTTCGGAGCCGCTGCGCACGTCCGAGGATCCGAACAGTGCACAGTCCACGACATGCAAAACGCCCCGGTGCAGGGCACACGGGGCGGAAAAGGAGGCATTCAGCCGGGTACGAAACCGCGACCGAGACGCATCCCCCTACCTCGTCCTCCTGCGTGGGCCGCCGGACATTCCCGGACTTTCAATCGCACCCTCGCGGGGACGATCACCAACGGTCTTGGGTAGAACATGATTTGGGGTGGAGTTCGAATCCTGCATGAACTCCGCAGCACAGACTACGGCATCACCGGCCGCGCCACCAAATCGGCGTCTTCACGACCAGGGGCGACGCCGCGCAAAAGCAGCTCGGCCGGTACGGAGATCTCCATACCGGCCGAGCTGTGCACAGGTGACGAACTTTACGCGTCGGCATCCTCGAGAAGGTTGCGGGTGCGGTTCGGGTCCACCGGGATGCCCGGGCCGGTGGTGGTCGAAACGGTGACCTTCTTGACGTAGCGGCCCTTCGCGGAGGACGGCTTCGCACGCAGGATCTCGTCCAGCGCGGCGCCGTAGTTCTCCACCAGCTTGGCGTCGTCGAACGACGCCTTGCCGATCACGAAGTGCAGGTTGGCCTGCTTGTCGACGCGGAAGTTGATCTTTCCGCCCTTGATGTCCGCGACAGCCTTCGTGACATCTGCGGTCACGGTGCCCGTCTTGGGGTTCGGCATCAAACCACGCGGTCCGAGGACGCGGGCGATGCGGCCGACCTTGGCCATCTGGTCGGGGGTTGCGATCGCGGCGTCGAAGTCGAGCCAGCCACCCTGAATCCGCTCGATGAGGTCCTCGGCACCGACGGCGTCGGCTCCAGCTGCCTCGGCCTCAGCGGCCTTTTCTCCGACTGCGAACACGATGACGCGGGCGGTCTTACCGGTGCCGTGCGGCAGGTTGACCGTTCCGCGGACCATCTGGTCCGCCTTGCGGGGGTCGACGCCCAGACGAACGGCAACCTCGACGGTCGCGTCCATCTTGCTCGACGACGTTTCCTTCGCCAGCTTCGCAGCCTGCAGCGGGCTGTACAGCTTGTCGAAGTCGATCTTCTCAGCGGCGGCGAGGTACGCCTTGCTGCGCTTTGCCATGTTTTCTGTCCTAACTTCTCACCACAGTGTGTGACCGACTGCAGTGGTGAATGGTTCAGTAGTGGTCAGGGCCTGGCCGGCCCTCCCACGCGTTCTCTCGACGGCCTCGGCCGTCATACGGAAACGGCTCAGCCGTCGACCGTGATGCCCATCGACCGGGCGGTGCCGGCGATGATCTTCGCGGCCTGCTCGATGTCGTTGGCGTTGAGGTCTTCCTGCTTGGTCTTCGCGATCTCGCGCACCTGGTCCATGGTCACCGAGGCAACCTTGGTCTTGTGCGGCTCGCCGGAGCCCTTCTGGACGCCTGCAGCCTTGAGCAGCAGCTTGGCAGCCGGAGGGGTCTTCAGCTTGAAATCGAAGCTGCGGTCCTCGTAGACCGAGATTTCGACCGGCACAACATTGCCGCGCTGAGACTCAGTCGCCGCGTTGTAGGCCTTGCAGAATTCCATGATGTTCACGCCGTGCTGACCAAGCGCGGGACCCACGGGCGGTGCAGGGTTAGCCTGACCGGCCTGGATCTGAAGCTTGATGAGCCCTGCGAGCTTCTTCTTCTTGGGGGGCATCTCGATTTCCTATTTGTTGCTGGGTGTGTTTCTTGCTACTGCAGTGCAAGTGTGTGTGGCGCTAGATCTTCGCGACCTGCGTGAAGGACAGCTCGACGGGCGTCTCGCGACCGAAGATCGAGACGAGAACCTTGAGCTTCTGCTGCTCCGCGTTGACCTCGCTGATACTGGCGGGAAGCGTCGCAAACGGGCCGTCCATGACGGTGACCGACTCGCCGACCTCGAAATCGACCTCGATGAGCGGCTTCGCGAAGCTCTCTCCCCCGGTGTCACCGGCGGACACTGCCGCGGCGGCAGCCTGCTTCTTCTGCTCCTGCTGCGGCAGCAGGAACTTGACGACCTCGTTCAGCGTCAGCGGCGACGGCCTGGAGGTGGCCCCGACGAATCCGGTGACACCGGGCGTATTGCGCACGGCTCCCCAGGACTCGTCGTTGAGCTCCATCCGGACGAGGATGTAACCGGGCAGAACCTTCCGGTTGACCTGCTTGCGCTGGCCGTTCTTGATCTCGGTGACCTCTTCGGTAGGAACTTCCACCTGGAAGATGTAGTCACCGACATCGAGGTTCTGGACACGAGTTTCGAGGTTAGCCTTCACCTTGTTCTCGTAGCCCGCGTAGGAGTGGATGACGTACCAGTCACCAGGCGCACGGCGCAGGGCGGCCTTCAGCTCGGCGACCGGATCCTCGGGCTCCTCGGCGACGACTGCGTCGTCAGCGGGCGCCTCTTCGGCGACGGCAGCCACGTCGTTCGACGGCTCGGCTACCTCGTCACCGGCACTGTCCGGAGCATCGATGCCCTCGTCGGCAGCCTCGACATCCACTTCGGCTGCCGCCTCGGCAGAAACACGCTCTTCGGCCAAGGCCTCATTCGTGTCGTTCTCGGGGGTGCTCACTGGGGCACTCGCTTCCTCTCGTCACTCACATACTTCGGATCCACCGGGGCGGACTCCGTCAACCGAACAACCAGGTGACGCCTTTGATGACCGCAAGATCGAGCACACCGATGAACGCCACCATGAACACCACGAAGACGAGCACAACGCTGGTGTAGGTGATCATCTGCTTGCGGTTGGGCCAGATGACCTTGCGCAGCTCCGCGATGACCTCGCGCAGGAACCGGCGAAGCCGCTTGAAAATGTTCTCCTTGTGCGGCTTGTCGGCACGGTCCTTCGTCGCGGGACGGGCCTTGGTGATCGTCTCGGCTCTCGCGCGTTCCGGCGTCTTCACGGAACTGGCAGCGACGCCGGTGCCGGCCTGCGACCGACGGCTCTGACGTTTGCCGCTCGGCCTTGCCGAGGGACTCTCGGAACGCGTGGTGGCGTCGGCCGCGGTGTCGTCGACACCGTCCGGGCGCGTCGACCCTGAAGTGTCGCCGTCGCGCTTGGCGCGCTCCTCGCTCACGTCGTTCCTCTCAGTCGCTGGCAATCCGGGGGCAGGGGCGACAGGACTTGAACCTGCAACCTGCGGTTTTGGAGACCGCTGCTCTGCCAGTTGAGCTACGCCCCTTTGGTCGGGTGACCTGGTCCCGAGTTACCTCTGGACCAATTCTTGCCCGACCTCTCTGTGATTACATGACACGCGCGCCGCCCTGTGTCGGCCGAACAGCACCGTAGGGCAGCGCGCAGCGCTGAGTAATCCCAGAAATCTCAGTGTACTTCAAAGCCCCGGAACAAACCCAATCCACCCGGCGGTCAGGCCAGACGGACCGTTGCCGTGGCACGACCGAAGATCTTCTTTCCTTCGGAGCGCGCCACGATAGCGACTACTGCAGTCTTGCTCTCTTCATCCACCGACTTGACCTTGCCGGTGTATTCGACCTCGGCGGCCTCGTCCTCGCGGACGTACACCGAGCTCGTGAAGCGTACATTGTATTCGGTGACCGCGCCGGGGTCACCGAGCCATGAGGTCACGAATCCACCACCGAGACCCATGGTGAGCATCCCGTGGGCAATCACATTGTCCAGGCCGGCGAGCTTGACGACTTCGTCGCTCCAGTGGATCGGATTGGGGTCACCCGAGACGCCCGCGTAGTTGACCAGGTCGCCACGCGTGAGACGCACAATGCGCTCGGGGAGTTCGTCACCCACCGAGACGTCCTCGAACTTACGAAGCGCCATGCATGATCACGTCCTTGACTGCGTGAGCGATGTTCTCGTCGACCTCGCCGCCGGTCCGCGCGACAAGCGTGGTCCAGGTGGTCTGCACGAGTTCGTCGTTCTGGTCGGTGACGATGTTCTTGGTGGTGATGATGTCGCTGCCACCCATCTGACGGAAGCCGTCCAGATAGACGTCGCAGAACAAGCGATCCCCGACCTTGATCGGCTTGTGGAACACGAGACGCTGATCCGTCTGAAGGATCTGACTCGGGTCGTAACCGGTGACGATCTCCTTGAAGAGGCGGCTCTGAGCGATGATTCCGACAAGCGAGATGAACGTGAGCGGAGCGAGCAGGCCGTCGTAGCCGAGGCCGCGGGCGGCGTCCTCATCGTGGTGAGCGGGGTGCCAGTCCTGCACGGCCCGCGCGTACTCGCGCACCTTCTCGCGACCGACCTCGTAGAAGTCGTCGACGCGGTAGTGGTGCCCCACCATCGCCAGCGCGTGCGCAGCCGGATCCTCGGGAACGTCCGGAGACACGCTCGTCTCGATCTCTGTCACAGTGTCAGTCACGCGAAAGAACCTCTTCTACCCTGGGCGTGGGAACGCGAGGGCAGCCTCGAAGCTTCCCTCGCGAACTCAACTCCCGGCCGGAACCGTGCTACTTCGACTCGCGATGCGACTGGTGGGTTCCGCAGTTGGGGCAGAACTTCTTGATCTCCAGGCGATCGGGGTCGTTACGCCGGTTCTTCTTGGTGATGTAGTTACGGTGCTTGCATACCTCGCAGGCCAAAGTGATCTTGGGCCGAACGTCAGTCGAGGAGGCCACGGGATGCCTTCTTTCGGGTGTATCTGATTACGAGCAATCAGGGTGGATCATGCATATTGTGTAGCGGTGACCGGACTTGAACCGGCGACGCAACGATTATGAGTCGTTTGCTCTACCAACTGAGCTACACCGCCTCGGTGTCGAGTGTCGCGCACGAAGCGCTTCACCACAATCCAGCGAGCCCCCTAACGGAATCGAACCGTTGACCTTTTCCTTACCATGGAAACGCTCTGCCGACTGAGCTAAGGGGGCGTGCTTCACTCGCACATCGCTGTGCGCTGAAGCCTTGACGAGATTACACAGAGTTCGCGCCGAGAACCAAATTGCCTGGTCACGGTTCTCCGAAACTCCACCCACCGGACGTTACGCGCTCCCGGGAACGATCGCGGAAAGCCCGAACCACAGGTACCCAACGACAGAACCCCGGTGAGCTGGTGCTCACCGGGGTTCTGTGTGTGGCAGATGTAGGATTCGAACCTACGTAGGCATAAGCCGACGGATTTACAGTCCGCTCCCATTGGCCGCTCGGGCAATCTGCCGGGTTGCACGAGGAGCGCGAATCTCTGCGAGATCGCTCTCCACTGCGGAAAGAAGAATACAACGAACGGCCCCCCGTTTTGCAAACCGGGTGGATACGGGCGGTTGCGAACCGATAGCGTCGAATCTGCTCACTAGCATTCAGGTGAGCGCCCGTCCGGATCGCGGCGGGGGAAACAGACGGAAACCGGGAGTGTGCAGTGGCTGATTCGTCCTTCGATGTGGTGAGCAAGGTGGAGCGTCAAGAGGTGGACAACGCCCTGCATCAAGCCGGCAAGGAGCTGTCGACCCGTTTCGACTTCCGCAACACGGGCGCGTCCATCGAGTGGTCCGGTGAGGAATCCATCACGCTGACGGCCGACACCGAGGAGCGACTACTTGCCGCCCTCGAAGTTTTCAAGGAGAAGTTGATCCGCCGGGACATCTCGCTGAAGGCCTTCGACGCCGGCGAGCCCGCGCAGTCGGGGAAGATCTACAAACTCACCGGCACGCTCGTCCAGGGCATCACCACCGAGAACGCCAAGAAGATCACGAAGAAGATCCGCGACGAGGGACCCAAGGGCGTCAAGGCGCAGATTCAGGGCGACGAGCTGCGCGTGAGCAGTAAGAAGCGCGACGACCTACAGGCAGTCATCTCCCTGCTCAAGGGGGAGGACTTCGGCATCGCGCTGCAGTTCGTGAACTACCGGTAGGCGCTCCGCGCTCGTGCGCCTTTCTGGTAGCTGGAGCAACCAGAAAGGCGCACGGGCGGTGAAGCCGCCTACCGGCCGGCCATCCGCTCGAGACGCTCGATGCGCTCGGCCATCGGCGGGTGGGTGGAGAACATGCGGCTCATCTTCTCGCCGGTACGGAAGGGGTTGGCAATCATCAGGTGCGACTGCGCGGCGAGCTGAGGTTCCGGGGGGAGCGGGGCCGCCTGGGTGCCCCGCTCGAGCTTGCGTAGCGCGGAGGCCAGGGCGAGAGGGTCACCGGTCAGTTCTGCGCCCGACTGGTCCGCTTGGTATTCCCGGGACCTCGACACCGCCAGCTTGACGATGGTGGCCGCGATGGGGCCGAGCAACGACACCAGCAGCAGCGCGAGCGGGTTGGCGCCCTGTCCCCCACCCCGTCCGCCGAACATGTTCGCGAACATGGCGAAGTTCGCCAGCCCGGACACGACGGCGGCCATCGTCCCAGCCACCGACGAGATCAGGATGTCGCGGTTGTAGACGTGCGACAGCTCGTGTCCCAGGACCGCCCGCAGTTCGCGTTCGTTGAGAATCTGCAGGATGCCGCTGGTGCAGCAGACCGCCGCATGCCGAGGGCTGCGACCCGTGGCGAACGCGTTGGGGGCACTGGTGGGGCTGATGTAGAGCCGGGGCATCGGCTGATGAGCTGTAGTGGCCAGCTCCCGCACGATGCGGTAGATGGCAGGCGCTTCCACCTCGGTGATCGGCTGCGCATGCATGGCCTTGAGGGCCAGCTTGTCGCTGTTGAAGTAGGCGTACGCATTCATGCCGACCGCGAACACGATGGCCAGCAGAAGGATGGTCGTGTTGCGGAACAACGCGCCGATGAACACGATCAGCGCCGACATGCCGACCAGCAGAACCAGGGTCTTAGCCCCGTTTGCGTACCCGCGCACGGCTCGCCTTCCTTTTCGTCGTCACCCGATCACGATCGCCCGAATACCGGATCTTGATCATTCAACGAAGCAGGGTGGTGAGACGGTTCCCGGTGTGTACAGCGTGGAAATCGCGCGAGCAATCAGGTTCGACGATACGGCTCAGCCGACGCGTTCGACCGTGTAATCGACCAGCTTGACGAGCGCGTCGTTGGCGGGACCTTGGGGTAGCTGGGCGAGCTGCGCACGCGCCTCCACGGCGAACTCCTCCAGCTTCGCCTTGGCCTGCGCCATCCCAGGCGACCGCGCGAGGAGCTCGAGCGCCTCGGCGACGTCGTCATCGTCGGTGACGGGGCCGTCGAGAAGCACACGCAGCCGGTCTGTCTCCGGTCCCTCGTCGCGCAGCGCATACAACACAGGAAGGGTGTGCACGCCCTCGCGCAGGTCGGTCCCTGGTGTCTTGCCGGACTGAGCCGACACCGAGGAGATGTCGATGATGTCGTCGGAGATCTGGAAGGCCGTGCCGACCGCGTCGCCGAGACGTTCGAGCCGCTCCACGTCGGCGGCGTCCGCGCCGGAGAAGGTGCCGCCGAAACGTCCGCACGCAGCGATCAGTGAACCCGTCTTCTCCCACACCACCTTGAGATAGTGCTGGATCGGGTCCTGCTCGCCGCGCAGGCCGATCGTCTCGCGCATCTGCCCGGTCACCAGTTCGGCAAACGTCTCGGCGATGATCTGGACAGCAGAGGGACCCAACGTGGATACGAGGCGGGAGGCGTGGGCGAACAGGTAGTCGCCCGCCAGGATCGCGACACTGTTGCCCCACCGCGAGTTGGCACTGGGCGCGCCTCGGCGCATCGACGCCTCGTCCATCACGTCGTCGTGGTAGAGCGTGGCCAGATGGACCAGTTCGACGACGGTGGCGGCGGTGACCACCGACGGATCGGACGCTTTCGGACCCAGCTGAGCGGTGAGCACCGTGAACAGCGGGCGGAAGCGCTTACCTCCGGCCTTCGCGAGGTGCAGCGCGGCCTCGGTGAGAAAGTCCTCTCCGTCGGAGAGTTCGCTGACCAGCAGTTCCTCGACCTGTTTCAGCCTGTCGCGGACCGTGGCAGCGAGCTGAGTGTCGCCGAGATCGATCCCGGCGACCGTAGTGCCCTCTACAGCGTCGGCAGCGGTGTGTGCTGCGCCCTCGGTGCTCACGTTCTCAGTACCCATTCCTGTCGTCAGTGACGGCTCGGTTCCCGCGCCGTCGGTGACGGCTGGTACCCACGGTAGAGAACCTAGCGGTTGCGGCGGCCATCGGCCTCGCCGCGGTCCCCGGGCGTGGCCTGACAGGATGTAGGTGTGGTCGTAGCAGAACAGTCGCCCGCGGGGTCCCCGCTTCCCGTCGCCGCCGATGTCCTGGTCATCGGCGCTGGTCCCGCCGGTTCCTCCGCCGCCACCTGGGCCGCGCGTGCCGGCCGCGACGTGGTACTCGTCGACGCCGCCGTGTTTCCCCGGGACAAGACGTGTGGTGACGGCCTCACCCCGCGTGCCGTCGCCGAACTCGACCACCTCGGCCTCGGTGAGTGGGTGCGGTCGAAGGGCACCAACCGCGGGCTCCGGCTCAGTGGATTCGGGCAGGAACTCGAACTCGAATGGCCCGGACGGTCGTTCCCCGCCGTGGGGAGCGCGGTGGCCAGGACCGAATTCGACGACAAGCTCCGAACGACTGCGGTCGAGGCGGGCGCCGTGATGGTGCAGGGGGCCAAGGCGGTCGGCGTCGAGCGGAACGGCGACCGGGTGAGCGCGGTGACGGTGCAGACCGGCGACGGGACGCACACCATCAAGTGCCGCACCCTGATCGTGGCCGACGGGGTCCGGTCGACGTTGGGCAAGAAGCTGGGCCGGGAATGGCACCGCGACACCGCGTACGGCGTCGCCGCGCGCGCCTACATTGCCACGGCGCGCAGTGACGATCCGTGGATCACCTCCCACTTGGAGTTGCGTGACGGCGCCGGCACTCTGCAGTCGGGGTACGGGTGGGTGTTTCCCCTCGGCACCGGCGAGGTGAACATCGGGGTCGGCACCCTCGCCACCGCCAAAC
Source organism: Rhodococcus sp. IEGM 27 (assembly GCF_033142305.1). Classification (NCBI taxonomy): domain Bacteria; kingdom Bacillati; phylum Actinomycetota; class Actinomycetes; order Mycobacteriales; family Nocardiaceae; genus Rhodococcus; species Rhodococcus sp. IEGM 27. Next base: position 393,435 of record NZ_JAWLSG010000001.1, read on the forward strand.
GGCCGGCGCCGGGCGCGCTCCGGCCACTACTCGACCTGTACACGGCACAGCGGCGCGAGGAGTGGGCCTGGGACGGCGAACTGCGGGCGGTGGCGTCCGCGTTGCTGCCGATGGGCGGCGCGGTGTCCCACGTCGCCGGGCGCAACTGGGCCGTCATCGGCGACGCCGCGGCGTGTGTGAACCCGCTCAACGGCGAGGGGATCGACTACGGGCTCGAGGGTGGACGTCTCGTGGCCGAAGTCCTCGATGCGGACGATCTGACGGAGCTGTGGCCCACCATCCTCCGCGAGCGCTACGGGCGGGCGTTCTCGGTGGCACGTCGGCTCGCCGGACTGCTGACCGTGCCCCGGGTTCTCCCGGCGTCGGGTCCGGTGGCAATGCGCTCGCGCGCGCTCATGACCATCGCCGTGCGCGTGATGGGCAACCTCGTCACCGAGGAGGACAACGACCTCACCGCCCGGGCATGGCGTGCGTCCGGCCTGGCGTCGCAGAAGGCGGACACCCGGCCGCTGTTCGGTTGAGGCCGGTCAGCGGCTGGCGCGGTGCAGGGCAACAACCCCGCCGGTGAGGTTGCGCCACTGGACGTGTCGCCACCCTGCCGCCTCGATGCGCTGGGCGAGTTCGGACTGTGTCGGCCAGGCGCGAATGGACTCCGCGAGATACACGTACGCATCAGGGTTGCTGCTGACCGCGCGGGCGACCCGCGGCAGCGCCTTCATCAGGTACTCCATGTAGATCGTCCGGAACGGCCCGAACACCGGCGTGGAGAACTCGCTGACGACGAGGCGGCCGCCCGGCTTGGTGACGCGGGCGATCTCCCGCAGCCCGGCATCGAAGTCCGAGACGTTGCGGAGGCCGAACGAGATGGTGGCCGCGTCGAACACCGCGTCGGCGTACGGCAGGTGCATCGCGTCCCCCGCCACCATGGGAACCTGCCGGCCGATGCCCGCCTGCAGCATTCCCTTGGAGAAGTCGGTGGCCACGCACCACGCCCCCGACCGCCCGAGTTCGACGGTCGACACACCGGTGCCCGCGGCAAGGTCGAGAACCCGTTCCCCCGGCTTGAGATCGAGGGCCGACCGAGTCGCCTTGCGCCAACTGCGGTCCTGCCCGAAGGACAGGATGGTGTTGGTGAGGTCGTAACGCTTCGCGACGCCGTCGAACATCGACGCGACTTCGTGCGGATCTTTTTCGAGCGATGCCCGCGAACCGTGTGTAGTTGCCACACCCGGAACGCTACCAACCTCGTCGGGTGCCGGGATCGGCGCTAGTCGACGCCTGCCCGGCCGATGTCTGGGTTGGCCGCGCATGCTCGGGGAACGATCCCCGTGCCGTCGTCAGGCAGCCCGGGACGCGCGGAAGCCCGCAGACCCGGTGACCTCGGCGTAGTGGTCGAGCAGCTCGCTGCAGATGGCCGGCCACGTGCGGTGCAGCACCGATCGGCGGGCCGCCTCACCGAAGCGCGCCCGCATCCGCCGGTCACTCAGCGCCTCGACGGCACTGGGTAGCAGCTCGGCGAATCGCTCGACCGGCAGCAGGTAACCGTTGCGGCAGTGTGTGACGAGGTCGCGTGGCCCTCCGGCGTCCGGGCCGATTACCGGAATGCCGCTGGCCAGCGCTTCCTGGACGGCCTGGCAGAACGTCTCGTGCTCACCCGGATGCACGAACACGTCCAGGCTCGCGTAGGCCTCCGCGAGTTCCGTGCCGCCGAGTTGGCCGGTGAAGACGGCATCCGGCATCAGCTTCTGCAAACGGCCCCGCTCCGGCCCGTCGCCGATCACCACGAGCTGGATTCCGGGGTGTCCGGCCAGCGCGGCAAGTCGCTCTACATGCTTTTCCGGAGCGAGCCTGCCCACGAACCCCACGATCAGACGGTCCGGCTCCGGCGACCAGGAGTCGCGCAGGTCCGTACTGCGGCGAGACGGCGCGAATCGGCTGGTCTCGACTCCGCGGGCCCAGCGGTGCACGCGGGGAATGCGCTGCTCGGCAAGGGCCTCGACCGCAGACGTCGACGGCGCGAGGGTGCGCGTGCATCCCTTGTGGATTCGGCGGGTCCAGGCCCACGCCGCGCGGCTGGTAATTCCCAGGCCGTAGCTTTCGGCGAAACCCGCGACGTCGGTCTGATAGATCGCCACCGTCGGCACGTCCAGCCGGTGCGCCGCGCCGAGCCCGCCCGCGCCGAGCAGGAACGGCGACGCCAGGTGAATCACGTCGGGCTCGAACGCACGCAGTTCCGCCGTGAGTCCCGGTTGCGGCAGTCCGACGGGGAGGGAGCTGACTTTCGGAACCATGACCGCGGGCACCCGATAGACGGGCACACCGTCGTGTTCCGTCGAGGCAGGAGGCTGTGAACCGACGGTGTCCGGGGCGACGACCATCGCCTGGTGTCCGTCCCGCTGCAAATGCTCGAGAACCCGGAGCACCGAATTGGTCACACCATTCATGTTGGGCAGGAACGACTCCGCGACGATCGCTACTCTCACGACGCACAGCGTGGCAGTGCCCGTGGTCACGGCGGCGAGGACGATATGACCGACGCGCGAAGTTCCGGCGAACTCACGATGACATTGCCGGAGAAACCGCCGCGTCCTCTCGTCTGCGTAGATACCAGATCAGCGGTCCCGCGATGAGCCAGGTGACCACGATGAGCGACCCGGCAGGGATCACGGCGACACTCGCATCCCGGCCGGATACCCGGACGAGGTCCGGGTCGGCCCGTGCGTACTCGACGTCGATCCGTTGTCCGGCCGTCAACCGCGTCGGGTACAGCACGCCCAATTCCGGATTGTGCGTCACGCCGTCGGGCGTCACGAAGCTGATCGCCGACCGCAGCGAGCCGGCCGACAGCACCTCGGCCGTCGCGACACCCATGTCCGATTGGATCGTGCGGTCGTTCCGCCACGCTGCCACCACCAACAGCACGGCGAGGATCGAGATGCCGGCGGCCGTGACGACGATGCCGCGCCGCACCCGGCCCGTCACCCGTGCGTTCACAGCTGCGCCCGGACCGCTGCATGCAGTTCGCGCAGGCCGGAACGCTCGGTGGTCACCTCGAGCACCCGGATTCCGCGTTCACCGGGTGTCCCGGGGTTGTTCAGTTCGGCGGACAATTCTTCGAGCCCGACGAGGTGGTGCTCCACGCGATAGGCGGCGCACAACGCGGCGAGGTCCATGCCGTGTGGTGTGCCGAAGACCCGTTCGAACACGCCCGCGTACTGGGGGTCGCCCTGTTCGAGCAGTTCGAAGATGCCACCGCCGTCGTCGTTTGCCACCACGATGGTGAGATCACGGGGACGCGGTTCTCCCGGTCCGATGAGCAGCCCGGAGGCGTCGTGCAGGAACGTCAGATCGCCGAGCAGAGCCACCGTGCGGCCCTCCTCGTAGGCAAGGGCCGCCCCCACCGCGGCCGACACGGTGCCGTCGATCCCGGCGACTCCCCGATTGGACAGAACCCGGATCCGCGGCGACGGGTAACTGACGAGCGCGGCATCTCGCACCGGATTGGACGCCCCGAGGAGCAGTTGGTCACCGTCGGACAATGCGTCCATCACGGTGGCGGCGACGTGCAGGCCGGTTGCCTTCGGATGGGACGCCAGCTGGGCGCGCACCGCTTTGTCCGTGTGCTCGGTGAGGGTCCGGCAACGGGCGATCCAGGCCGGGTCCGGTTCACCCGAGACCACGGCGCGGGTGCCCGTGGCGAGAACGTTGCCGGAGACGTCGGGCCAGCGCGGGCCGGTGGTGAGCGCGTACACGGCCACGACCGGATCGGCGAGAAGTTTCGACACCGGCCGGTGCAGGGTGGGGCGGCCGGTGATGATTGCCTGCCGCGGTTTGAGCTGGGGCAGCGCCATCGGATGCACCGGTATGCCGTGGAGCGGCGCCGTCGGCTCGGCGACCGTCGGGAGTCCGGCGAGTTCGGGCCGTAGAGCCGACCCGTGACCGGAGATGACGATGGTGTCGGGGGTGAGGTCGAGCTCGACCGGCACGTCGAGCGTCGCGTGCTGAGTGGTGGTCCACGCCGCCCCACCCGGCCGTCCCTGCGGGATCGGCCCCTGCGCGTGGACGTCGGGAACGAGCGGTTCCCGGAGCGGAATGTCGAAGTGCACGGGACCGGCGTTGCCCGACCTCGTGCCGCGCGCGGCGGCGAGGACCCGGCACACGGCCGAACGCCACTGGCTGTTCTGACCGGCGTCGTCCTCCGCCAGCCCCAGGCTGATAGTGGCGCGGACCTGGCTCCCGAACAGTCCGAGTTGCTCGATGGTCTGGTTGGCGCCGGTACCGAGCATTTCGTAGGGGCGGTTGGCACTGAGCACCACGAGCGGGACCCGGGCGTAGTTGGCCTCGAGAACGGCCGGCCCGAGGTTGGCCACGGCAGTACCCGAGGTCATCACGACGGGCACCGGCCGACGACCGGCGACGGCCAATCCCAGCGCGAGGAATCCCGCGGTCCGCTCGTCGATGCGCATGTGCAGGCGCAGTCGACCCTCGAGGTCGGCCTTCTGCAGCGCGAAGGCCAGCGGTGCGTTGCGCGAACCCGGGCAGAGCACAACCTCGCGTACTCCCCCGCGGACCAGTTCGTCGACGACCGCGGTGGCTTGTGCAGTGGACGGATTCACACCATCCAGAGTGTCAGATCCACCGGCCGGTTCTGTCGGCGACCTCGTCAGGTGAGTTCGCGGCCACACCCCTCCGCTGACACGATGAACAGATGCGCACAGTCTTCGACCCCGCCGAACTTCCGCCCCGCCGCATGTACCAGGTGCTGACCGCGTCCGTGGTGCCGCGACCGATCGCCTGGGTGTCCACCCTCTCGGAGGACGGGGTAGCCAATCTGGCCCCGTACAGCTTCTTCTCGGTGTCGAGCACCAACCCACCGGTGGTGCAGTTCACCTCCGTCACCCGCAAGGACAGCCTGCGCAACATCGAAGCCACCGGGGAGTTCGTGATCAACGTGGCGACCGAACCCCTTATGAAGGTGGTGAACGCCAGTTCGGCCACCTACGACCACGACGTCGACGAGTTCGCGGCGCTGGGGATCGAGACCGAGGCGAGCGAGCACGTGCGTCCCGTGCGGGTGGCCGCCTCGCCGGTGGCGATCGAATGCCGCCTCGCGCAAATCGTTCCGGTCGGTGATTCGTTCGTGGTGATGGGCGACGTGCTGGCGGTTGCGGTGCGGGACGAAGCGGTTGCGGAGGACGGTCTGCCCGACTTCGCGTCCCTCGCCCCGCTCAGCCGCCTGGGCCGCAACGAGTGGGGGTTGCCGCCCGAAGTCGTGTTGCTGGACCGACCGCAACGACCCGAATAGCCGATCGATTGGTTAGGCTTACCTGACAAAATCGATTCCCTAGCCGGAAAGTAACCATCCATGGCCCAACGCAGCAAGTTCGTCAAACCCGAGACTCGCCGAATTGCGTCCGCCCGGGTGGTGGCCGGCAAGCAGATCAGTCCCAACTTCATCCGCGTCACCGTGGCGGGACCCGAACTGGACTCCGTGAAGCCGATGGGCTTCGACCAGTGGTTCCGGATGTTCATCCCCCAACCCGGACAGACCACTTTGCGGTTGCCGACCAGCGCGAGCAACCTCTGGTACGCGCAGTACAAGTTGATGTCGAAGGACACCCGGCCGGTCGTGCGCAACTACACGATCCGCGATTACCGTGCCGCCGGCACCGGACTGTTCGGCGACGAGACGGAGATCGACATCGACTTCGCCTCGCACGGCGATTTGGGTCCGGCTTCGGCCTGGGCCGCTTCGGCTTCGGCGGGCGACGAGGTTGCGATCCTCGACGAGGGCCGGATCTACAACCCGGCGCCCGGCGCCGAGTGGCAGCTTCTGGTCGGTGACGAGAGCGCGTTGCCGGCGATCGTCGGGATTCTGCGATCGGCGCCGCGGAACCTTCGAGCCGAGGTGTTCGTCGAGATTGCGGAAGCCGCCGACGCACAGGACGTTTCGGTGGGCGACGGAGTGAACGTGCACTGGCTGGTCCGCGAAAACGCAGGTGCCCGTCCGGGGCTGCTTGCGTTGGAGACGGTGCGGCAGGCAGATCTTCCGGCCGGGCCGTCGTACACCTTCGTCGCCGGGGAAAGTGACTTACCGACGGCTCTTCGACGCCACCTCGTGAACGACCGGCACATTCCCAAGACACACATTTCGTTCACCGGCTACTGGCGCCACGGCCACGCCGCCTACTGACCACAGGGAAGTGGGGGGGGGGGGGGGGGGGGGGCCGCGCCCCCGCCCCCGGGGGGGCGGGGGGGGGGTGGGTTGGGGTGGGTGGGCCGGACGGCCCCCCCCGCGGGCCGACGCCGGGGCGCGACCC
>NZ_JAWLSG010000001.1:399764-1346526 GCF_033142305.1 Rhodococcus sp. IEGM 27
CCACACCCCCCCCCACGCCGGGCCGGGCCCGGCCCGGCCCCCCCCCCCCCCCCCCCCCCGCCCCCCCGGGGGCGGGGGCGCGGCCCCCCCCCCCCCCCCCCCCCACTTCCAGAGGTTCGTTCAGTTGGCGTGCTTCTGGACGAGTGCGCCCAGACGCGGAAGTGCTTCGATCACATTCTTCTTCGCGGACGGGCGCAGCGAGTTGTACACCTTCTTGACCGCGCCACGGTCACTGTTCTCGATGCGCTCGTCGGTGACACCGAGGAGCGAGTCCGACACGTCGTCGCCGCGGGCGACGAGGTAATCGGCGAACGAATCCTGGCCGCTGGCGGTGAAATCCTGCCAGTACGGCTCGAGCTTGGTGACGAACTCGGGCAGCAAGCCCTCGATAGCATCCGGCACGATGGACGGTCCCACCTTCTTGACCGCGGCGTAACCACCCTTCAATGCCAGCCCCGAGGCCCCCGACTTGTCCGAAACCTCCGCGTCGATCAGAGCCTGCACATCGGCGATGACCGCCGGCACGCGTGCCTCGTCGAGCAGGGTTTCGTTCAGAGCTGCAACCACTTTCAATGCCTCCGTATTGACTGAGCGATCAGGTCCGGCCAGACACTATACGAAAAGCTGCGGGTCGCGTTGTTCGAGCAGGCCATGACACCGGCGCACCCGCTCGATCCACCAGCGGGCACGCTCGGGCGTTGCCGCGAGGTCGGCGACCCGGGCGGGGTCGGGAGTCACGGATGCGACGCCCAGTTCACCGTCCACGGGCTCTCTGGGCTCGGCCACATCCGACTCGAAGAGTCCACCGGTTCCCAGTCCACACGCGAAATGCAGGTCGGGTAGTGCGGCCGCGGCCGCGACACCGGCGGCGATTCCCACGGCGGTGTCCAACGCACTCGACACGACCACCGGGACCCCGTACTCGGACAACTCGTCCGCGAGCGCGAGGAGGCGGCGCATTCCACCGAGGGGGGCGACCTTCACGACGGCGATGTCGGCGCCGCCTGCGCGAACCACCTTCGACGGATCGTCCGCACGTCGAATGCTCTCGTCGGCGGCCACGCGCACACCGGGCACACGTCGACGCACCTCTACCAGCTCCGGCACACTCGCGCACGGTTGTTCCGCGTACTCGAGCGGCCCGTCTGCCGTGAGTGCGTGCAGCGCCGTCACCGCCTCGTCGACCGACCATCCACCGTTCGCGTCGACGCGTACGCAGGGAATGTGTGCGCGGACGGCGTTCACCCGTGCGACGTCGTCGGCGAGAGTCTGACCGCGCTCGGCTACTTTCACTTTCGCGGTTCGGGCGCCCGGGTATCGCTCGAGCAGGGCGGGAACCTGTGCGGCGTCCACCGCGGGAACGGTCGCGTTGACAGCGACCCGGTCGCGGAGCGCGGGCGGCGGACCGAGCCAGGCGGCCTCGATCGCCGACTGCAGCCAGTGCGAGGCTTCGTCGTCCGCGTATTCGGGGAAGGGCGCGAACTCCCCCCATCCCGCGGGACCACGCACGAGCACGGCTTCTCGGGTGGTGATGCCGCGGAAGCGGACCCGCATGGGCAAACTCACCACGACCGCGTCGGCCAGGACCTCGTCGAGGGTCGGCAGAGTGGACACGAGGTCAGGGCTGTCCGGGCAGAAGCTCGAGCATGAGGGCCTCACAGTCGGCGAGCAACGTGTCGCCCTTCTTCAGCTGCGCAGTGATGAACGTCTTGCGCCCCTCTACCCGGTCGACGCTGCCCTCGACGGTGAGCGGTGTGTTGAGCGGTGTGATCGCCCGATAGTTCACATGCAGGTACGCCGTGCGACTGATGGGCCGTCCGTACGCGTGGACGATCATTCCCATCAGGTCGTCGAACAGCAGCGGCAGCGTGCCGCCGTGCGCGGCGCCGTTGCCACCGAGGTGGTAGCGACGGAACTCGCCCGCGCTGCGCACCCCGTCGGGTCCGAACTTCTCGATATGCCACGGCGGCATCAGCAGGCTCCCCCGGCCCGGCAGCTCGATCGTCCGCCCGGCCGGCGACCGTCCCTCGGGAACCACGTACGGTGTGAGCACTGCGGCCAGCTTCTCCACCTGGTCAGCCGCCTGCGCGACAACGTCGTCGGGGGCGTCCACCGACACCGCCAGATCCTGCAGGGTGCGCATTCCTTCCACGAACCGCGCCCAATCCGGGCCGGGGGTGATCGCCTCGTACTTGGGGAACCCGCCGTGGTGCTCGTAGTCGTCGTCGCGCTTCCCGTCGACACCGGTGACGTCCGCAGCCTGTTCGCTCATACCTGCACGGTAAACCCGGGCCGGACTCCCGCGCGCGGACACCCACGGGCGGCACCCGATAATCTCGGAGCCGTGACCTTCAACCCGCAGCACTGGCGACCCGTACCCGGCTTCGAGAACCTCACGGACATCACCTATCACCGGCATATCAGCGAGGGCATCGTCCGGGTGGCGTTCGACCGTCCCGAGGTGCGCAATGCCTTCCGTCCACACACCGTCGACGAGCTCTACCAGGCACTCGACCATGCCCGGATGACCTCCGACGTGGGCGCCGTCCTCCTCACCGGCAACGGGCCGAGCCCGAAGGATCAGGGCTGGGCGTTCTGCTCGGGCGGAGATCAGCGCATCCGCGGCCGCAGCGGATACCAGTATGCGGAAGGGGAAACCGCGGACACCGTCGATCGGGCACGCGCCGGGCGCCTGCACATCCTCGAGGTTCAGCGATTGATCCGGTTCATGCCGAAGGTCGTCATCTGTCTCGTCAACGGCTGGGCCGCAGGCGGCGGGCACAGCCTGCACGTGGTGTGCGATCTGACACTCGCCAGCCGTGAGCACGCCCGCTTCAAGCAGACCGACGCCGACGTCGGCAGCTTCGACGGCGGCTACGGCAGCGCCTACCTCGCCAAGATGGTCGGGCAGAAGTTCGCCCGTGAGATCTTCTTCCTCGGCGAGACGTACACCGCCGAGGAGATGCACCGGATGGGCGCCGTCAACAAGGTCGTCGACCATGCCGAACTCGAGGACGTCGGAATCGAGTGGGGCGCCAGGATCAACGGAAAGTCCCCGCAGGCGCAGCGCATGCTGAAGTACGCGTTCAACCTGCAGGACGACGGGCTCGTCGGACAGCAGTTGTTCGCGGGAGAGGCAACCCGCATGGCGTACATGACGGACGAGGCCGTCGAAGGTCGCGACTCCTTCCTCGAGAAGCGCGAACCCGACTGGAAGCCGTATCCCTGGTACTTCTGAGCCGCTCCCCTTCCCGGGCATCGTGGAAATGGCCACGCGCCAGCGCGGATTCACCGATTCCGGCACACTGACCACATGAGCACCGACCGCGAGCTCCCGGCCCCGGAACACCGCCGTCCGCCCGGAACCGGCGACGACACCGTCGCCGCGCTCGGGAAGTTGTCCGAATCCCTCGAAACCGTCGAGCGGGCCCGCGGACTGCTGTACTCGTTCCACCAGCTGATCGGGCACGCCGACCTCCAGCTCGGTGACGCCGTCGACGCGTTGCGGTCGGCCGGTCACGGCGCGACGGCGGACCGCCTGGAGACCGAGTTGGTCGGCCTCAACGTGCTCGACGGACGGTGGACCTTCCAGGTCGTGGAAGAGTTCGACGACGGGTATTGGTCCACCTTCCGTGAACTCGAGCGCGCCGCCCGTGACGAACTGTTGGACGGTCGTCGCCACCTGTTCGAGGCGGAGATGAAGGAAGCGCGACGCACACACGGCCGGGCAGGTCACGAAGCCCGCCCGAGCAAAGGAGAGTGACGGGTGGAAATCCTCAGCAGCAGGACGATCCTGCGGCCACGGGACTACGCGACGACGCTGAGTTTTTACCGCGACATCCTCGGACTCGCCACCGCCCGCGAATACCCCGGGGGCACGGTCTTCTTCGCGGGGCAGGGACTCATCGAGGTGGCCGCCCACGGCGCCGCGGACACTCCGTCGACGTTCGACGGTGCCCTGTGGCTGCAGGTCCGCGACCTCACCGCAGCGCAGACCGAACTGGTCCTCGCCGGGGTCAAGATCAACCGCGAAGCCCGGCAGGAACCGTGGGGACTGCACGAAATGTGGATCGCGGACCCCGACGGAATTCCGATCGTCCTGGTGCAGATTCCGGAGGATCACCCCCTTCGGCGCGACACCCGGCCGGTGAACGACAGGTGACACGGGGCCAAACGCCGGGCCGCCTCGAGGTGTCCGACCCCAGCTGTACTTTTCGAACTTCGATCCGCACAATCTGGGTGTGACCGCAGAGCTCGTAGTTCTTCTGGTGGTGGTCGTCACCGCCCTCGCTTTCGACTTCACCAACGGCTTCCACGACACCGGAAACGCAATGGCCACCTCGATCGCAACGGGAGCTCTGCGACCCAAGACCGCGGTCGTGCTCTCCGCGTCGCTGAATCTGGTCGGCGCATTCCTGTCGGTCGAGGTGGCCGCGACAGTGGCCAAAGGTGTCGTGAACCTGGGAACGGTGGGCGGTGAAGATCTCCTGCTCATCGTGTTCGCGGGACTTGTCGGCGGCATCATCTGGAACCTCGCGACCTGGCTGCTCGGTCTGCCGTCGAGCTCCTCGCACGCGCTGTTCGGTGGCTTGATCGGTGCGGCCATCGCGTCCATCGGCATGAGTGGTGTCGAGTGGGGCGGGGTCCTCGGCAAGGTCGTCATTCCGGCACTTCTCGCCCCTGTCGTCGCAGCACTGGTCGCCACGGCCGGCACTAAACTCGTATACCGCATCACCTCCGCCGTGCCGGAGGGAACGAAGGAGCACGGGTTCCGCGTCGGTCAGATCGGTTCCGCCTCGCTGGTGTCGCTCGCGCACGGAACCAACGACGCCCAGAAGACAATGGGTGTGATCTTCCTCGCACTGGTCGCGCACGGCAGCATCACCGCCGACGACGAGATGCCGTTCTGGGTCAAGCTCAGCTGCGCCGTCGCCATTGCCCTCGGCACCTATCTCGGCGGCTGGCGGATCATCCGCACCCTCGGCAAGGGGCTCGTCGAGATCGCCGCCCCGCAAGGCATGGCCGCCGAATCCTCGTCGGCCGCGATCATCCTGACGTCGAGCCACCTCGGACTTCCGTTGTCCACCACACACGTCGCCACCGGTTCCATCCTCGGCACCGGACTCGGCCGCAAGGGCGCCGAGGTTCGCTGGGGCATCGCCGGACGTATGGCGGTCGCGTGGCTGATCACTCTCCCCTCGGCCGCGTTCGTGGGCGCCGTGTGCTGGTTCCTCGCGCACATCATCGGCGGCCTCGCCGGCGTGCTGGTGGTGTTCGCGGCACTCATCCTCCTCGCCGGGTTCATGTACCTACGGTCCCGCAAGCAGCCGGTGCACTCCGGCAATGTCAACGCCGAGTGGGAGCCGGGTGCAGAGCATCCCGCGACCACGGCTGTACCACCCCCGGCCGACTTGGAGATCTCCGAGTCGCCCAGACCCACCACCACCAACCACTGACGGGAGCTGCTCATGACCCTCTTGACCACCACCGTCAACTCGCTCTGGCAAGTGATCCTCGTCGGACTGCTGTTCGGTGCGGGACTCCCCGCCATCTTCGCTCTCGGACTGAAGTCGCTCAGCATCGGAGCCGGAGGTGACACCTCCGCACCGCAGGCGTCCGTCGCAGGCCGGATCGGTGCCGTGGCCTGCTTCGCCGTCGTGCTGATCGCGATCATCACTGGGATACTGCTGTTGATGAGCGACTTCCTGGCCAGCACGTTCGGTATCCACATCTTCTGAGCGGCGACCGCGAGGTCCCCACTCCATCGACGAAAGAGGCCGAACGCGTGCCCAAATATTCACTTCGTTCCGTACTCGATTGGCTCCGCGCCGGATACCCCGAGGGGATCCCGGCGAAGGACCATTTCGCGTTGCTGGCGGTGTTGCGTCGTCGACTCACCGATGAGGAAATCGAGCAAGTGGTGGCGCTGTCGATCGAAACGGCCCACGAACACCCGAATCGCCACGTCGATTACGACAGCATCCGGCGCCTCATCAGTGAAATCACCCACGAAGAGCCGTCGGAGGAGGACGTTGCGCGGGTCACCGCGAACCTCACCACGGGAGGGTGGCCGGTCGCCGGTGACACCGACGAGGGTGCGGGCGATCCGAAAGAAACACGCGACGCGGGATAGCCGATGAGCCTTCCACCGTTCCTCACTTCCATCGTCGGGTGGCTGCGAGCCGGCTATCCCAATGGTGTGCCCGAGCAGGACTACATCCCGCTGTTCGCGTTGCTCACTCGCCGCCTGTCCGAAGACGAGGTGGATGCCGTCGCCGACGCTCTCGTCGAGGAAGGTGACCTCCCCATCGAGAAGACGGACATCCAGGTCCTGATCACCAAGGTCACCGACGAGCTGCCACTCGAATCGGATGTCGACCGGGTTCGCAGCAATCTTGCCGCGGGCGGATGGCCGTTGGCCGGGCCCGCCCAGTGAGCGAACTCCAGGTCCTTCCCGTCCCGTCGGGCGTCGGGGTCGTCGGCATCCTGCCGCAGCTGTCGGAGATGCTCGACGGAACCGCCCCCGCCGCGCTGCCCGTCCCCGCCGCGGACGAGCGGGAGACCCGGCGACTGACCGACGCCCTGCGTCCTGGGGAGCCGATCGACGACGGCGTCGCACTCGTCGTGGCGACTTCGGGTACGACGGGCGTGCCCAAAGGTGCGATGCTCACAGCGGCTGCGCTGCGCGCGAGCGGTGAAGCGACACACGCGAGACTCGGCGGGCCCGGCTCCTGGCTCCTGGTGCTGCCCGCCCACCACATCGCGGGGATGCAGGTTCTCCTGCGCAGTGTGCTGGCGGGCACCGAACCGGTCGTGGTCGATGTGACGGGAGGTTTCGATCCCGCAGCGCTGCCCGCCGCGGTCGAGACCATGACCTCGCGTCGCCGCTACACGTCGCTGGTTCCGACGCAGCTCGTCAAGGCCCTCGACCACCCCGGCGCGGTGGCGGCACTGGCCTCCCTCGACGCCGTCCTGCTCGGCGGCGCAGCCACACCTGCCCCGGTGCTGCAGCGTGCCCAGGAGGCTGGGATCACCGTCGTCCGCACCTACGGCATGAGCGAAACGTGCGGCGGATGCGTGTACGACGGCATTCCTCTCGACGGTGCGCGGGTCCGGATCGACGACGACGGCCGCGTCCTGCTCGGTGGTCCCATGCTGGCGACCGGTTACCGCGGCATTCCCGACCACCCCGCGTTCGCCGAACCCGGCTGGTTCCGCACCGACGACTCCGGGTCGCTCACCGACGGAATCCTCAGCATCACCGGCCGACTGGACGAGGCCATCTCGACCGGCGGCCTCACCGTCGTACCGCAAGTAGTCGAGCGCGCACTCAACGAGCACCCGGCCGTGCGTGAATGCGCCGTCTTCGGCCTCCCCGACGAACGACTCGGCCGGCGTGTCACCGCCGCCGTCGTCGCCGAACCCGGAACCCTCCCCACGCTCGACGAACTGCGGCAATTCGTCGAACGCACCCTCGACCCCACCGCTGCCCCCCGCGAACTGCACCTCGTCGACGCCCTCCCCCTCCGCGGTCCCGGCAAGGTCGACCGCCGGGCCCTGGAGTCCAGGTTCGGGTAAGGCGCGCCTGTTTGCGTAGATATTTGCCAGCCGCGGGCGCAATGGTCGCGCGTCTGGCCAATGTCTCCAGATGGAGTTGTCCACAGGCTGACCTCCATCCACAGGGTTGCACTGAAGTCCTGGTGAGCACACCAGTCCTGTCTGCCGCGTGCTGCACGATGCCCGCCATGACCGACGCTGACTCGCAATCACACGTCCGGCTGCGGCCGAACTGCTGAAGTACACGTCCACGCTGCACCATTCGGCGCCTCCCGCTCGGGCGCCTACTTCTCCAGTTCGGGGGCGTCCGCCTGCAACTCGCCCACCTCGGTTTTGAGGATTCGCATGGACCGGCCGAGACCGCGCGCAGCGTCGGGCAATTTCTTCGACCCGAAGAGCACCACCAGAACCACCGCGACAATCGCCCAGTGTGACGGGCTCATCGCTCCCATTACTGCGGTTCCTCACCGTCGGGGTACACGGCGTCCACCTCGACTTCGACGAGCCATCCCGCTGCCGGCAGGCTCGCCACCTCGAGGGCGAATCGGCTGGGACGCGCGGAGTTCCGTTCCATCGGGGCGGCCGGTTCCGCGGTGCCGAGGGGAACCAGTTCGGTGTCGCCGGTGTCGAGGTTGGTGTTCGCGAAGAATTGCCGGTAGGCGCGATTCCAGCCGGCGTAATCGGCGCGGTCCGTTCCGGGGGCGTTGTCGAGGAACACCCGCATGGTCACGACATCCTCGAGCGTCAGCCCCTGCGCCTCGAGATTGTCGCGAATTCGCTTCAGGGCATTGATGCCTTGCGCTTCGGTGATCGTGACCCCGCCGGGAAGCATGCCGCCTGCGAACACGTCCGTGTCGATGTACGACTCCGGGGTGCCCTCGGGCACAGCTTTGTTGGACACACCCGGTCCGATCCCGCTCGACTTGTAGACCGCGGTGCCACCGCCGATCGCCACCCCCTGCGCGATCATCGGACTCGCCTCGCCCGCTTCAAGAATGGATTTCGAGACGAAGGTGCTGCCGGGCGCCTCCGCTGCGGCTTCGTCGGAGGAGCACGATGTCGCCCCGGCGATCAGAGCGGACGCTGCGAGCGCGGCGGTCACGGCCTTGGTACGAAAAGACTTCACAGTTCAGAACTCCTTGTTAGAAGGGAAGGTCAGGCTTCCTGGGCCACGCGCTCGTGGATGTGGGTGACGACGTCGCGGGCGGACGTCAGAGCGCCGTGCTGCCAGGCGATCGCATTGGACAGGTGGTCGCCGGCGAAGTAGATCTTCTCGACCGGTTCGAGCAACTTCTCGTACTCGGGGGTGGCCGCCCCGCCGTGGGAGCCACCGCTTCCCGCCCAGTTGACCCACGCGCTCTCGGAGTACTTGGTGCGACGCCAGCTGCCGGAGAACGACGAGGAGATGTCGCGGGTGTACTTCTCACCGTGGATTTCGGAGCCCTCGGCGATCGCCTTGGCGAGCCGCTGCCGGTGGGTGAGCGACTCGAACGCCTCCTGCCTCTTGCCGCTGCTGTAGTAGGCGACGACCACGCCTCGATCGGAGTTGTAGTGGTCGTAAGGGAACATGATCTGCGAGATGTCCTTGTCGGTGTTGGACGCGCCACCGTAGATGCGGTCCTCCGTCTCCCACCACCGGCGCGAGTACTCGATGCCGAGCTTGCCGGACGACGACGGCTTGGCCGCCTTCAGCGCGGTGAGCACGTCGGCGGGCAGGTTGTTCTGCAGACGTCCGATCAGGTGTGGCGGAATCGTGCAGATCGCGTAGTCGGCGGTAATCGACTTCTTCGAGCCTCCGGCGGTGTATTCGACGGTGACGCCCTCGGACACGTCCTTCATCGACGTCACCTCGGCGCCGAAGACGATGTTGTCGGTGCCGATCCTGTCCTGAAAGGCGTAATAGATGCGGTCCATGCCGCCGACCGGGGTGAACATCATCATCGCCTGGTCGTAGCCGAAGTCGAAGCTGAAGTTTCGTCCGATGCCGCTGCGGATCACTTCCTGCATCGCGAACGGCTTCTTCTCGCTGCCGAAGTTCAACCCGGCACCGGGCTCGGAATCGTAACCGCGACGCGAGGATCCGAGGTATCGGCCGTCGTCGGACAGGTCACCGAAGTCACTGAGGAACTCCGACAACGCGTCTTTGTCCTCTTGGGTCAGCACCTGGTCCAACGCGCCCTGATCGGTTGCCTTCTTCAACAGTTCCGACATGTAGCCGAACGTGTCGGCCTTCGCGGCCCGGTACGTGACGGACTGGCCCGACAACGACGTGTCGCTCTGGTAGTTCACATACGTATTGGCGTTCTGGTTCCCGAAGCCCTGGATCTCGACGCCGAGTTCCCGGCAGTAGTCGAGGGTGATGTGGCTCTGCGGGATGCGGGTGGCGCCGACGTTGTAGAAGTGGCCCTCGGAGAAGGTGCACTTCTGCGTCTCACCGCCCAGGTCCGTTTCCTCGGTGCCGGCCCGCGCCGTCCAGACACGTCCGCCGGGGCGGGTGCGTGCCTCGAGGACGGTCACCGTGTACCCCGCCTTCTGCAGTTCGTACGCAGAACACAGACCGGCGGGACCGCCGCCGAGTACGACCACCGAATGGCTGCCCTTCACCTTGCCGATCAGGTCACCGGCGGCGAGTGGCGTGAAGGTGCGGGCGGGCGCGGCGGTCGACGGCGCCAGCCCGAGCGTCGACATCGCGCCGTACGCAAGGCCTGCGCCTCCGGTGGCCCCCAGGCCCTTCATGAAAGATCTACGTGTGAATGCCAATTCGCGCTCCCATTCGTGCGCCCGGTGACCCGGGTATCTGTCGGCACTCATCCTGGGAGCACTACGAGTCGGGAACTTGTCGGCCGCGAAACAGTTCTGGGCATTCGAGCGAGAAGGGGCACACCGCTTTCTCACTCCCGGGGCGTAATTCGACCCTGAACCGAAACTTTCCCGCAACACGGGCGGACTAGTTTTCGGCCAATGTCAGCCCTTTCCGACGCAATCGTGCGCTCGTTCGCCACCGGCGAGCCCGAGCGTCAGGCTCTCTCTCCGTTGCGAGCCCTGGGGCGACGGCAACTGTCGGGGCTGGAGGTTCTCGCGCAGTCGGTGGCCACCACCGCCCCCGCGGTCTCGATGGTCGTCCTGCCCGTCACCATGTTCACCCATCAGATGCTTCTGAGCGGTGTGGTCACCATCGTCGTCGCTACGGTCGTGATCACGCTGATTGCGGTGTGCGTCTCCCAGTTCACGCGGCGGATGGCCGCGGCGGGCGGCATCTACAGCTTCGTATTCCAGGGACTCGGTACCCGGGCCGCCCTCACCGCCGGCGTGGCCATGCTCACCAAGTACGTCGGTAGCGCCGTCATGACCCTGTACCACGGCGGTCAGGCCGTGATCACGACACTCGGTTTCCTCGGACTGGAGATGCGTGGTCCCGCCGACCGGGTACTGATTTATGCCGGCATCGGACTCGTCATTCTCGGATGTCTGGTGCGGGGCGTGCGGTTCGCAGCCCTCGCCATTCTCGCCATCGAAACATGTTCGCTGCTCTTCATCATCGGCCTGATGGTGGTGACGGGCGCGGGCGGGCAACACGCCGTGGTGCCGCCCGAAGACTCTTCGCACGGTCTCCTGACCATGGCGCTCGTTGCCGTGTTCGCTCTCGCCGGTTTCGAGAGCGCCACTTTCTTCGGACCCGAGGCCAAGCGGCCCCTCGCGACGGTGACCCGGACCGTCCTCCTCACCCCGATGATCTGCGGTGCCTTGTTCATCTTCGCCGGCTGGGCCGCGTGGTCCGGCCGCGCCGACACCCTCGTCAACGCCTACCTCCACGGCACGTCGACCGGTGTCGCCCCAGCGGTCGTCATAGCGCTGAATCTCGGGCTCGGGACGTCGTGGCTGGCCTCGGCGATGGCGTCGTCCAACGCCGCCTCACGCCTCGTGTATTCGATGGGCGTCGAATCAGTGGTTCCGCGGCTGTTCGCGCGCGTGCAGCGCGGCTACCGCACTCCGTATCCCGCTCTGGCCCTGATTGTCTGCACCGTATGCGTGGGCGCAGCGACCTTCGGAATAGTCGGCAAGTCGACCGCATTCGGTCACGTTCAACTGGCAGCACGCACGGCGGTGATCGCCGCCTATGTGCTGGTTGCGGTGGCGTCGGTTCGATTCCTCCTCCGAATTCAGGAGCACACCGCATTGACCTTGTGCGCCGGGGTCGCGGGCAGCGCAGCCGGTGGAACCGTCCTCACCTACCTGTTGTTCACCACTGCCTCACACGGCCTCGTCATGGTGCCCGCGGTGATGCTCACGCTGCTGCTGTCCGGTTCTGCCTGGCACCTTTTCCTTCAATGGCACCATCCCGCGAGTCTGGAGTCGATCGGCGTTTTCGACAGCGCCGAAACGGAGGACGTACTGCCGGGTGCGGGCGTGTTCGTCACCGACGCGACGGGCAACCTGGCATTGACCGCGAGTGCGCGAACCCACGAGATGCGCTGATGGCGAGGAGGACCGGGGAGCTCGCGGGACACGAACCCCGCGCCGTGCAGAAAGCACTCGCACTACTCGAGGCCGTCGCCCAACTGGGCTCGGGAGCTACCGCCAAGGACGTCGCCGCCCATGCGGGTATCCCCCAGGCGACGGCCTATCGGCTTCTGAATCTGCTCACCGCCGACGGCTATCTGGTGCGAATCTCCGACCTCTCCGGATTCGCACTCGGTCGCCGCACCCGGCAACTCGCGGGCGCCGACACGCCGGACCCAGTCGATCAGCACGCGATCGTCGAGGGACTGCGGTCTCAGGTGCGGTTCGGTGTCTACCTCGCATCGTTCACGGGGGGCGCGGTCCGGCTCGTCGACAAAGACCCCGACCACGAACTCAGCGGTGAAGGCACCATCACGGCGCATCCGCATGCGTCCGCCATCGGGAAGATCCTCCTCGCGGCGCACCCCGAACTCGTACAGCAGCAACTACGCCGGGTCACGTCCCGCACGATCACCGACATCTCGATGCTGCACGCCGAGCTGGAGACCATTCGGCACACCGGTTCGGCCCAGGAAGTGGACGAGATTCGTATCGGCCGCAGTTCCGTCGCCGTCCCCGTGCGCGACGCCCGACACGGCGTGGTGGGCTGCCTCGCCGCGATCGGGAAGACCGGACGGCTGGCCGTCGGCGATCCGGAGTTGACCGACCTCCTGCACGCTTGCGCCCACCGCCTCGGCGCCGGTGTGTCGGCCTGAACAGATCGCAGCCGTTACCAGTTCGCCCCGCCCGGTAACACTCAGGTACTGGTCCACCGCATTCGGCGGTGGTGCGGAGTGCAAAGATCGACACATGGCAACGGCTGCTCAATGGATCGAAGGCGCTCGTCCGCGCACCCTCCCGAACGCGATCGCCCCGGTGCTGGCGGGCACAGGCGCAGCGGCGTCGCTCGGCGGCGCAGTGTGGTGGAAGGCGTTACTGGCGCTCGTCGTCTCTCTCGCGTTGATCGTCGGGGTCAACTTCGCCAACGACTACTCCGACGGCATTCGCGGCACCGACGACGAACGGGTCGGACCGCTGCGGCTCGTCGGTTCCAAGTTGGCGAAGCCGTCGGCGGTGAAAGCTGCTGCCATCGCCTGCTTCGCCGTCGCCGCCGCCGCCGGACTCGTACTCGCCGTCACCACGGCGTGGTGGCTGGTTCTGATCGGCGCGCTGTGCATCGTAGGCGCCTGGTTCTACACGGGCGGCAAAAAACCCTACGGGTACAGCGGTTTCGGCGAGATTGCCGTCTTCGTGTTCTTCGGTCTCGTCGCCGTGCTCGGGACCCAATACGTGCAGGCGGAGAGGGTGGACTGGGCGGGCCTCGTGACGGCCGTTGCCGTCGGATCGTTCTCCAGCGCGGTGCTCGTGGCGAACAACCTCCGGGACATCCCCACGGACACCGAATCGGGCAAACGCACACTCGCTGTCCGTCTCGGCGATGCCCGCACCCGCATCCTGCACCTCGTCACCTTGACCGTCCCGTTCATCGCGACTCTCGTCCTCCTTGCGCGCACCCCCTGGGCGCTTCTCGGACTATTGGCCGTGCCCCTTGCGATCCGGGCGAACTCGCCGGTTCGTTCCGGCGCCACAGGCCTGGCCTTGATACCGGCGTTGCGAGATTCGGGCCTGGCCATGCTCATCTGGGGCGCAGCGACGGCCGTGGCGTTGTCGCTGGCCTGACCGAGCTCAGTCGCGGTCCGGAACGACGATGTTGACCAGGAAATTGACGACCGAGATGATCAGGCCGCCCCAGAGAGCCGTCCAGAAGCCGTCGACCGTCATGCCATAGTCCGTCTGTGAACTCAGCCAAGCGGTGAGCATCAACATCAGCGCGTTGATCACCAGGGTGAAAAGTCCGAGCGTGAGAACCAGGAGCGGCAACGACAACAGCTTCACCAGCGGTTTGACGAAGATGTTGACCACCGTGAATACCAGCGCGATACCGAGCAGCACCACGATGTCCCACGCAGTGCCGTTGCCCGAACTCGAGATGTCTATGCCCGACACCCAGGCGGCCGCGAGCCAGATCGCGAACGCGTTGACGACGAGACGTACCAAGAAGGTCATCTGTGCATGCTGGCACATCACTGCGACACACGGGCACCGCCCCCATTCGCGGAGAGCCCGGTTCAGGCCGCCCGGTCGAGCGCGGCGTGCACCCGACGCCGAAGTTCGTCCACAGTCACCGAAACCTCGAGTATCTCGCGGGCCGTGCCGTCCGCGGCTCGGAGCACGCCCAGCAGCACGTGCTCGGGTCCGATGTGATTGTCCTTGCGGGCAAGGGCTTCCCGTAGGGACAGTTCGAGCGCTTTCTTGGCGTCCTTCGTGAACGGGATGTGGCCCGACTTGCGCCCGAACCAGCCGCGCGGCCCCTTGGGCGGCTCGGGATCGAGGACGCCCTTACCGAAGGTCTGTTCGAGACTGCGGCGGACGGCGTCGAGATCGATGCCGATCGATCCGAGTGCGTCCGCATCCGCATCGCTGAGCGCTATACCCCGTTCGGCGACAGTGCGTCTCGCGGCCGCAAGGACAAGGCCGGAATCGGCGAGGATGCCCTGGACGGGTTCGGTCGGCACGGACAGAAGCCCGAGAACGAGGTGTTCGGGACCGATCCGCGGCGACTTCAGAGCGCGAGCCTCCTTCTGGGCATCGATCACCACGGCACGGGCATCCGTCGAAAATCGTTCGAACATGGGGAGCTACCTCCCTTTCCGATTGTGCTTCTGATGGACCGCTTGCCTGCTCACCTCGAGCGAGTCGGCAATCGCCTGCCAGGACCAGCCCTGAGCGCGAGCGTTGTCGACCTGAATAGCTTCGAGCCGCTCCAGAAGACGTCGCAGGGCACGCACGGCCCGTAACCCCTCGGCGGGATCCGGGCTTCCCGCTGCAGCTGCGAGTGTCGTTGCCTCCGTCATGCATGTCAATCTAGGTTGACAACCGGTCGGGTGTCAACCTTTCTTGACGCCTTCTCGACGGCTCAGTACGCGGCGACCGCCCCGTCGACCGCCTTCTGCAGCTCGCACTGCGCGGTGTGGGCAATGTCCATCGGCTTGGCGGGGAGAGCAGTGAGCGGTTGAGCGACATACACACTCGCGCCCTTCACCAGCTCGGTATCGGCGCCGTGCGCGTCCGGGCCGTAGCTGATGCCGATCGAGAGCAGCGTGGGAGCGACACCTCGATCGACAGCGCGCTTGGCGATGTGACCGATGCCGCTGTTGATGTGCTGGAGCCGGGTCGGGTCGCTCTCATTGCAGGTGCCCTCCGGGAAGATCGCGAGGTTGTCTCCCCGGCACAATCTTTCGGCCGCCACGTCCATCATGAGACGCCCCGCATCCGCCACGGCGCGCAAGCCGTAGTTCTTACTGCGGAACACTGGGATCCCGCCCATCATGTCGACCTTCTTGCGGAGATCGGGGTCGGTGAACAACTCGTCCTTGGCCAGTACGCGGGTCCTGCCGATCACTCGGCGCAGAGGCGTCTTCCATGCAGTCGCGGCAAGCGTGTACTGATCGCTGTGCGTCACATGATTGGCGGCCACGAGCAGTACCGCTCCGGACTTGACGAGCTCGGTCAGCTGCTCCTCGGCGCCGTCGGCGTATCGAACCCGCGGCCGGTACTTCATGCTCAACATCGCGTACGCCAGCTTGGCCAGCACCCGGTTCTGCTGATGATCGCGGTAATAGTCGTACACCGCACGGTAGTTCTCGAGGGTTACCTCGGGCCTGTCCATACCTAGTCCCCGATCGCATCGTCCTGACCTCAGGCTACCAACCTACGGTTCCGTAGCCTACGGAGGCGTAGGTACTGGGATCGTGCTGCAAAGGTGTATGAATTGACTGGTTTCGGGTAAAACAGACCTGTGATCCGCTCGGCCATCGTCACCGACCTGCCCACTCTCCAACAGATCGAAGTTGCCGCAGGAGCTCCGTTCCGCGACATCGGAATGGACGCGATCGCGGAGGATCCGCCGCCCTCACTCGACGAGTTGAGGGAGTTTCTGGATGCGGGGAGGATTTGGGTCGCCGCGGACGCAGACGGCGACCCGGTCGCATATGCCCTGGTTGCGCTCGTGGACGGCGCCGCGCACATCGAACAGGTCTCGGTCCATCCCAGCGCCGCCCGGCAGGGACTCGGCGCGCTCCTCCTCGACGAGATCTCGTCCTGGGCGGCGGAACGCGGCCTTCCGGCCCTCACACTGACCACCTTCGTCGACGTTCCGTGGAATGCGCCGTACTACGAGCGGCTGGGCTTTCGGCCCCTGCAGGATTGCGAACTCACCCCCGGGCTGTCGCAGATTCGCGCGGACGAGGCACGCAACGGACTGGCAGCGTGGCCGCGCGTCACCATGACGCGACCTGTCGCCACGCCCGCACGCCGGGCGCAGCCGACGAGTCAGCCGGCCTGACTCAGCCACTCCCGGTCTGACTCAGCCACTCTCAGGCGGTATGACCTGGCCAGACTCCGGTATGCGCGAACTCGTCCAGCAACGCAGTCGGCCCGGTGAGGTCGATGCCCTCGGCGCTGACCCACCGGTCGTCGTAATAAGTGTCCGCGTAGCGCTCACCGCCGTCGCAGAGGATGGTCACGACACTGCCGGAGCGGCCGGCCGCGAGCATCTCCGCCACCACCGAGAACGCGCCCCACAGGTTCGTGCCGGTGGAACCGCCCACACGCCGGCCCAGAGCCGAACTGGCATGGCGCATGGTGGCGATGGAAGCGGCGTCGGGTACGCGCATCATCCGGTCGATGACCTGTCCGACGAACGAAGGTTCCACGCGAGGCCTGCCGATGCCCTCGATACGGGACGGCAGCCCGGTCGCGTAGTCACAGGAATTGGTGTCGTACCCACCGAAGAAGGCCGAGTTCTCGGGGTCCACCACGAGGAGTCGGGTGGCGTGCCTGCGGTACCGGATATAACGCCCCAGCGTCGCGCTGGTGCCTCCGGTACCGGCACTCATCACGATCCACTCCGGCACCGGGTGCTCCTCACGCGCCATCTGCTGATAGATCGACTCGGCGATGTTGTTGTTGCCCCGCCAGTCGGTGGCCCGCTCGGCGTGGGTGAACTGATCCATGAAGTGGCCGTTCGTCTCCGCCGCGAGCCTGCGGGCCTCGCTGTAGATCTCGGGCGGGCGATCGATGAAGTGACAGCGCCCACCTTGCGCCTCGATCAGCGCGACCTTGGCGCCGCTCGTGCTGCGCGGCATCACCGCCACGAAGTCGAGGCCCAGCATCTTGGCGAAGTAGGCCTCACTGACCGCTGTCGAACCGGACGACGCCTCGATGACCGTGGTTCCCTCGGTGATCCACCCGTTGCAGATCGCGTACAGAAATAGTGAACGGGCCAACCGGTGCTTGAGGCTTCCCGTGATGTGCGTCGACTCGTCCTTCAGGTACAGCTGCACGCCCCACGCCGGGGGAAGCGGGTATCGGAGCAGATGCGTGTCGGCACTGCGCTGCGCGTCGGCCTCGATCAGACGAACCGCATTGTCCACCCAGTCTCGGGACCGGCTCCGGTCGATGACGACGCAGTCGGCGTCCGTCACCGGTCCTCGCCGCGGAGTTTCGCGCGCAGGTCAGCCTGGTCCGCGCGGCGCTGCGCGTCGAACGCAGCGATCCCCTCGTTCACCCGGCGCCGAAGTGTCGCGAACAACAGCAGAGACAGCGGAAGGGCGATCAGGACCCCGAAGATGGCGGCGACGAGCAGCGGGATCGTCACCCCGACCAGCGCCGCGACTCCGAGGATGATGCCCGCGATGACGACGACGAGGAGCAGTCGAGCGAAGGAGTAGAGCGCGACGTCGCGAGCCAGACGACCCTTCGTGACCCGTTCGGCCGGCTGCGGGGCCGCCGACCCTGCGGTCACGGGGGGCTCGGCCTGATCGGCTGGCTTCGGGTTCTTCGGCTTCTCACTGGGCTCGCTCACGACCCCCAGATTACCCACCCACCGGGGCGCGCTCGAACGTCCGACTTATCCGATTTGTCTATTACCTCCCCTTTACCAACATTAGATCGTTCGAGTACCTGAGGGTTGTGATGCCACGATGACCGTATTCAGTCGCGATTGCGACCAGCTGCAGCACTGACAGAACGAAAACAGCGGAGGACCGTCGATGAGCGCACCCACCTACAACGGATCCGGTTTCAGCGGACCGAACGAAGCCCTCATGACCCCGGGCCAGGTGGCCGCCCTGTTCCACGTCGACCCCAAAACCGTCACTCGGTGGGCGCACGCGGGCAGGCTCGGCTCGCTCCGGACACCCGGTGGCCACCGCCGGTTCCGTGAGGCCGAAGTGATGCAACTGCTCCGCTCGCTCACCACGGAGGCTGCCCGACCCTGAACACCTTGGCTGCCCGACCCTGAACACCTTGGCTGCCCGACCCTGAACACCTTGGCTGCCCGACCCTGAACACGGAGGCTGCGCGACCTGGAACCTATGGACGGGCCCGCCCCTGAGGGGGTAGGTGCCGTCGGCTTCTTACACGGCTACGCTCGAGGGATACCGGCTACCCGAGCGGTGTAAGGAGGTGCGCGGTGCTGTATTTGTTGGCGCTCATCGGGCTCGTGGTCGTGGCGTTTCTACTCTGGAAAGCGTTCGGCCCGAATACGAAGCCAGTTCTCGGCGACAGGGTTCTCGGACCCGACGACGATCCAGATTTTCTGTGGCGCATGAGTCGGGACGCCCGACGGAGGAAGTCGGACGAGCCCGACACGGGTTCGCCGGATACCACTGGGTGATTTCCCCCGCGGTTCGGTTACTGCGTCAGCGATGATCCTGGAGCGCGAAGGTGGAGGCTGGAAAGTCGGACGCCACCGCTGCAGCGAGTTCGAGTAGGGCATTGCGCGTCTTGGGCCGCAGGCGATCGAGTTCGATCTCGGCGCCTTCTTCGAGGTGTGGATCGAACGGGATGAGCCGGACCAGCCGGCACCGCTGTTCGAAGTGTTCGACCACTTTCGGCAGATCAACTTTGCCGGAGCGCGGGCGGACGGCGTTGACGACGGCCACGGACTTCGCGACGAGTTCGCGGTAGCCGTGCGCATCGAGCCAGTCGAGCGTCGCCGAGGCGCTGCGGGCACCGTCGACCGACCCCGAGCTGACCACCACGAGTGCGTCGGCCTCTTCCAGAATCGTCTGCATCGCGGAGTGCATCAGCCCGGTGCCGCAGTCGGTGAGGACGATGCTGTAGAACTTCTCGAGCATTGCGACCGTGCGCGCGTAGTCGTCCGCGCTGAACGCCTCCGACACCGCCGGGTCGCTGTCCGATGCGAGTACCTCGAGCCGATGCCGACTCTGTGACGTGTAACTGCGGACGTCACTGTACTTTTCGATGCTGTGTTCGTCGCGGAGCAGGTTCCGCACGGTAGCGGGGGTTTCCAGGGGGATCTTCTGGCTGAGCGTGCCGCGGTCCGGGTTGGCGTCGACCGCGATCACTCGATCACCGCGCAACGATGCGAACGTCGATCCCAGTGTGGCCGTGGTGGTGGTCTTGCCGACTCCACCCTTGAGGCTCAGCAGAGCGATCTTGTAGCAGCCCTGCAACGGCTGGTTGACCTGCTTGGTGAGCTCGATGCGGCGCTGTTCCTTGGCGCTGTTCCCCAGGTTGATGTAGCGACCGGACACCTGGTACAGCATTCTGCGCCACCCCGTGGTGGGGGCAGGCTTGACCTGCTTGAGCAGAAGTGACGTGGACAGGTCTCGCGCGGATACCGCGTACTGCTGCTGCTCGGGACGCACGGTCTGCGGACGGCTCGCCGGATGCTGCTCGGGAGCCGACGTGTACGCGGCGGGAGCAGGTTGCTGCGTGTGCGACGGCTGCTGTTGCGCGGGGGCCGTGAACGTCGGAGCCGGGGCGGGCTGCGGAGATCCGGGAGCCAGTGTGGGCGGCGGTGCCTGAGTGGGAGCCGCGGCCGGGGGCTGCGTCTGAGGACGCGCCGGCGTCGCGGCGGGGGCCTGATGCCCCGGCTGCGCGAAGGGGTTGGGACCCTGCGGCTGAACGTACGGCGCCTGCCGCGCGGCGTTGTGCGGTGTGGATCCCACGGTGGTGTCGGCGGGCGGGTTCGATGCCGGCCGCACCGGCTCCCACACGCCAGCGTTGTTTTCGGACATGGCCGAACATCCCCCCTAGATGAAGTCTCCGTAGTCCCCACCGCTTCACACCGCTGGGAGACGTCGCGGCGGAAGAATATCAGTCGGTGGTGACCGTCAGGTCAGGCCCGCATACGAATGCAGTCCCGACACCACCATGTTGATGATGAACAGATTGAACAGCATCGCGACGAAGCCGGCGATGTTGATCCATGCGGCTTTGGTATCGCGCCATCCGGAGGTCGCTCGGGCGTGGAGATATGCCGCATAGATCACCCAGGCGATGAACGACATCGTTTCCTTGGGATCCCATCCCCAGAACCGCCCCCAGGCGGCTTCGGCCCAGATCGCCCCCAGGATGACACCGGCGCCGAACAGCGGGAACCCGATGATCGTGGTCTTGTACGCCAATCGGTCCAAGGTCTGCGCGTCGGGCAGGCGCTCCGCCACCCGCGCGAAGACGCCCGTTCCTTCCTCGCCGCGCGGGTAGCGCATCCGCAGCAGGAACAACAGGCTGGCGATGCCCGACACCAGGAAGACGCCCGAACCCACGCTGACGATGGTGACGTGGATGGGAAGCCAGTACGACCGCAGCGCCGGCACCACCGGTGCCGCATCCGCGTAGAGCACCGTGGCGGCGAGGAACATCAGGATGAGAATGGGGACGAGCAGGAAAACCCACATCGGCCGGTATGCCGGCTTCGACAGGAGCGCCAGCCCCACGACGAGCGCCGCCCCGCAGGCCATGGTGACGAACTCGTACATGTTGCCGAGCGGGAAACGCTCGGTGGCAAATCCCCGGAGCACGATCGACGCGAAGATGAGAACAGTGCCCACCACGAGCACCGCAGACCCCATGCCGCCGAAACGCTCGGCCATCGGCTTCTTCGGCTGCTCGACCACGCGTCCGGGAACCGTCGCCGAGCCGGCGGGCCTGGCACCCGCCGCCACGAGCTCCTTGTCCTGCACGGCGCGCGCCCTCGTCGACGCGTACTGCACGATCAGCAGCACGAGCGCGAGCGCGAGCACCGTGAACGCTGATCGGAAGGCCCAGTCGCTGTACTGCGCCAGTGTCTCGTTGGTCGTCATCGTCGCTTCTCCTGCGCGTCAGGCTTCGTGTCGTCCGTCAGCAGACGGGCGCAGAGCCGGTCGAACTCGTCACCCCAGCCGGCCTGATCGGTCCGGGCGAGTCCGCCAAGCTCTACTACAGTACGTCGTGGGTCAAGATCGGCGGGGTCCGCGGGATAGATGCGGGCCCAGACGCGGCGCCGCTTGATCAGCAGCGACACCAGCAGCCCCGCCATCATCGTCAGAGCCGACACCAGCACCCACTGTTGCGCCGGATCGTGCGACACCTGCACATTGACGAAGTCCACGGCGCCGTCGAACCGCACCTGCGTGCCGTCGGCGAGCGTCGCGCTCTCCCCCGGCATGAGGTTGACCCGATCCTGCTTCACCAGCCGGCCCTGGTTGATCAGTTCGGTATTGAGGGAGAACAGCGACTGCGGGTTGCCGGTGTCGAGGCCGGTGTCGCCCTTGTAGATGTCGATTGCCACCGCCGGGTCCTTCATCGCCGGATGACTCGACGCGAGCAGGTTGCCGTGGAACAGCGCGGTGGGGGCGAACAAGCCCTCGATCGCGATCTGATTCTTACGGCGTTCGTCCGTGTCGGGGTACATGCCGCCAGGCGGATCGAATCGCATGGCCCCGCTGCTGAGGAACGTCGTCGCATCGTCGGGTCGCCATTGCAGCGTTTCGGTCCGCGTCTCACCGCCAGGGAACGTGACGGTGAATGTCGGCGCGTATCCGTGTCCCTGCAGGTAGACACGGTCCCCCTCGACACGGAGAGGATGATTGACCTGCAACTGATTGTCGCGCCAGGTACCGGTTTCGAGGTCGTCACCGGCCTGGTACGAAATGTTCGACGTGAACATCTCGGCCTGACCGTTGTCGAGGTAGTCGGCGGTGAAATCCTTGACCTTGAGACACAGCGGGGTCATTCCCGTGCCGTCCTGCGTGTTTCCTGCCTTGAACGAATCGAACACGGCAGGGGACGTGGTGCAGAAGCCGGGACCGTTGTTGGCGACCACGATCACGTTGCCCTCGTACCCGAACAGTTTGCCGACGGCGATGGCCACCAGCAGACCGACGAGCGAGAGGTGGAAGACGAGGTTGCCGAGTTCGCGCGTGTAGCCCTTCTCCGCAGAGAGCGTGATCTCACCGTCGCGGACCGGGCGTGCGCCGCCGGTGCGGGTCTCCACCCGCCACCCTTTCAGCGAAATACGGATACGGGCGGCGAGTTCGTCGGGCGTCTCGTCGACCCGGCGCTCGACGTGGTGGGGCAGACGCGCGAGGTTGCGGGGCGCCGCCACCGGACGCGTGCGCAGTGCTTTCGCATGGTCGACACAACGCGGAAGGATGCAGCCGACCAGCGAGATGAAGAGCAGGACGTAGACCGCGGTGAACCAGAAACTGCCGAATACGTCGAAGAGTTCGAGCCGGTCCATCCAGGGACCGAGGGTCGGCCGATTCGCGATGTACTCGTCGACCTTGCCCGCATTGAGGCTGCGCTGGGGCAGCAAGGCCCCGGGTATCGCCGCGAGCGCCAGCAGGAACAGCAACACCAGGGCCGTCCGCATCGACGTGAGCCCACGCCAGGTGTTGCGGACCAGCGCGAAAGCCCGGCCCGGCAGCGATTGGCGGGGTACCGGTGCGGCTTCCGGGGCCTCGGGGATCTGGGTGTCGCTCATATGGGCAAAGTCACTTCCGAGATGAAGGCGTCGCGAATCCAGCCGACGAATTGATCCCACGCGCCGGTGACGAGGGCGATGCCCACCGCCACGAGCATGATGCCGCCGAAGATTTGGATGGTTCGCGCGTTGCGGCGCAGCCAGCCCACACCCCGCAGCGCGCGGGAGGAGCCGAGGGCCAGGATGACGAAGGGCAGGCCCAGGCCGAGGCAGTAGGCGACGATCAGGGCGACGCCGCGGGCCGCGGTGGCGCCGTCGGTGCCGGCGGCAAGGGAGATGACGCCGGCCAGTGTCGGACCGAGGCAGGGTGTCCACCCCAACGCGAATACCGCACCCAGCAGCGGGGCTCCAGCCAGGCTGGAGATGCGCCGCGGCTCGAGCCGGGTGTCACGCTGCAACGCCGGGATCAAGCCGATGAACACCAACCCCATGGCGATCGTCACGACACCTCCGACCCGCATCAGTACTTCGCGGTTGACGGAGAGGACCGAGATCGCGCCGAAGACCGACGCCGTGGCCATGACGAACACGACCGTGAAACCGGCCACGAACAGAGTTGCGGCCCCGGCGACGCGCAGGCGTCCGTCTGTCACCGTCTTCGTGCGCGTCGCGGCTTCTTCGGCGGTGACGGCTGGAGCGTCGGCTCCCACGACACCCGCCAGGTACGACAGGTAACCGGGGACGAGCGGAACTACGCACGGCGAGGCGAACGAGACCAGGCCGGCGAGAACGCAGGCGCCGAGCGCAAGGAACAGAGGTCCCGACGAGGCGGTGGACTGGAAGGCCTCGCCGACGCCCCCGGCGAGAAGGGTGGTACCGGTAGTCACGATTCCTGCGCCACCCGTTCGACTACCGGCTGCAGGTCGTCCGCCAGCAATTCCTTCAGGAACACCGCTGCGACACGGTGTTCACGATCGAGCACGACCGTGGTGGGAATGACACTCGTCGGGTAGTTCGCCCCCAGGGCGATCATCGTCCGCATGGCGGGGTCGTAAATCGACGGATACGACACGTTGTTGTTGATCACGAAGTCCTGCGCCTTGTCTTGCTGATTGTCCCGGACGTTGATCCCGAGAAACGCGACACCTTGGTCTTTGGTCGCCTCGTAGACCTGCTCGAGGTCGTTCGCCTCGCCGCGGCACGGCCCGCACCACTGCCCCCAGACGTTGAGGACCACTACCTGGCCCTCGTAGTCGTCGAGGGAGGTGGTCTTGCCCTCCGTCATGAGGTCGGGTCCGGACACGGTGCCGATGGTGCCGCGATCGGCCGGTGGATCGTAGAAGATTTCCGTCTGACCGCCTGGGGAGACGAAGTCGAACGTGCCTCCCTGGGCCACGGCGTCGTCGCCGGACGCACACGCCGACAGCGACACCGCGGCCATGCAGATCACCGCGAGAAGCCCGGCGAAGCGCCCCCGAATCATGCCCCGCTCACCCTCGGATCCGATGCGCCCGCGGGCTCCGAGTACACGATGTCGATGAGGGTGTCGCCCTCGTAGACGAGCGACGTCAGCGACGCCAGCGAGCACTGGCGGTGACGCGGGTCGTGCCACAACCGCTCCCCCTGCAGGAATCGGCGCAGCGTCCAGACGGGAAGTTGGTGGCTGACGACCACGGCCTCGTGACCGACGGCGGCCACGCGCGCGCTGTTGACGGCGGCAAGCATTCGGTGCGCGATCTGCAGGTACGGCTCACCCCAGGACGGAGTGAACGGATCTCGCAGCTTCCACCAGTGACGGGGGCGTGCGAGCGCGCCGTCGCCCACCGACACCTTGAGTCCCTCGAACTCGTTACCCGCCTCGATGAGGTTCTCGTCGGTTGCGATCTCGAGTCCGTGCTTCTCGGCGATCGGCGCCGCCGTTTCCTGCGCCCGTTGCAGCGGCGATGCAACCACGTGGGTGATGTCGTGGGTCGCCAGGACGGACGCTACGGCGCGGGCCTGTGCCTCACCCGTCACCGACAGGCGGAAACCGGGAAGCCTGCCGTAGAGAATTCCTCGCGGGTTGTGCACTTCGCCGTGCCGGAGCACGTGCACGATCGTGCGGGTCTGGGTGTGGTCGGGGTGAGCGGCATCGGTCACGGTGCGGTTCCTCGGGTCGGGGCGGGGAGTCGGGTGGCTGAATCGACGCGGCGCGTCAGGACTGGACAGACGGTCAGGGCTGGGTGGCCGCCGCGGCGGCCTTCGCTGCATGCGGCAGGGCGTCGGCGATGATGGAGAAGGCTTTGTCGTCCATGGCAGCCGAGACGAACCAGGCCTCGAACGCGCTGGGCGGTGGGTACACCCCGCGCGAGAGCAGGCCATGGAAGAAGGCCGGGAACCGCCACGTCTGCGCCGCTTTCGCCTCGGCGTAGTTGGTGACCGGTTCTTCGGTGAAGAAGACGCTGAGCATCGTTCCTGCGGTCTGCACTCGATGGGGCACGCCTGCCGCGGTCAGCGATTCGGACAGCAAGTTCTGCAGGGTGACGCTGTTGCGCTCGAGGGCGTCGTAGACACTCGCA
The DNA here is from genome assembly GCF_033142305.1 of Rhodococcus sp. IEGM 27. Taxonomy (NCBI): domain Bacteria; kingdom Bacillati; phylum Actinomycetota; class Actinomycetes; order Mycobacteriales; family Nocardiaceae; genus Rhodococcus; species Rhodococcus sp. IEGM 27. The sequence goes on from NZ_JAWLSG010000001.1 coordinate 425,157, forward strand.
TCGGCCGCGCGCAGGCTCGCGAGACCGGCGGCGACGGCGACGGGGTTTCCCGACAGCGTGCCCGCCTGGTAGACGGGACCGGCGGGCGCCAGGTGAGCCATGACGTCGGCGCGGCCACCGAAGGCGGCAGCGGGCAGACCGCCGCTCATCACCTTGCCGAACGTGTAGAGGTCGCCTGCGACACCCTCCAGTCCGTACCAGCCGGCCGAGCTGACGCGGAATCCCGTCATCACCTCGTCCATGATCAGCAGCGCGCCGTGCTCGCGGGTGAGCGTGCGCAGTCCCTCGTTGAATCCGGGCTGGGGTGCGATGGCACCCATGTTGCCTGCGGCGGCCTCGGTGATGACGCACGCGATCTGGCCCTCGTTGGCGGCAAACGCCTGCGCGACGGCCTCGAGGTCGTTGTAGGGCACGACGATGGTGTCCTCCGCCTGCGCGCCTGTCACGCCGGGCGATGTCGGCAGGCCGAACGTGGCCAGGCCGGAACCGGCGTCGGCGAGCAGGGCGTCGACGTGGCCGTGGTAGCAACCCGAGAACTTCACGATCTTGCTCCGGCCGGTGAATCCCCTGGCAAGTCGGACCGCGCTCATGGTGGCCTCGGTGCCGGAATTGACCAGCCGCACCTTGTCCACCGGCGCGACGCGGGCGACGATCTCCTCGGCCAGTTCGATCTCACCCTCGGTGGGTGCTCCGAAGGACAGCCCCGTGGCGGCCGCCTTCTGGACTGCCTCGACGACAGCGGGATGGGCGTGGCCGAGAATCATCGGACCCCAGGAACAGATGAGGTCGACGTAGTCGTTGCCGTCGACGTCGGTGAGTGTGTAACCGGCAGCCTTCTCGATGAAGCGCGGGGTTCCGCCGACCGAACCGAAGGCCCGCACCGGTGAGTTGACGCCGCCGGGAATGACCACGTCGGCCCGGTCGAAGAGCTGAGCGGAACGGGAAGCGTGCACGTCGGGGCCACCGGAGGAAACAGTCACGGCCTCCAGTGTCCCAGTTCTGTCGAATTTGCCAACGACAGGGTGTAGTGGGTGGCCAGTATCACTTGTGTGCGGTCACCCGGGGACGAGGGAGTCGAACATCGCCCGCATCTCCTCGGACAGCTTCATCAGCTCGACGTAGCCGCCGAGGGGGCCGCCGTCGAGGTAGGCGAATTCCATCCCGACTCCCTCGAACCGCCCCTGCTGGACGACGGCCAGCCCGCGGCGCGCCGCCTCCGCCAGCGTGGCCTCGAAGTCGTCGGGAACCCACGCCACGTGGTGCACTCCGGGACCGCTCCTCTCCAACTGCTCGACATAGAGGTTGCGGCCCGACACCGGCTCGATGAGTTCGAGCTGCTGCCCTCCGGCGTACCCGAGCGACACGTGGACGACGTAGTCGGCGGGCTCCCCGCGGTACGTGCAGTGATCGGGACCGAAATGCACATTCGGCAGTCGCAGCCATTTCGCGACTCCGAACTGGTCGGTGAAATGGCGCTCCGCCGTGTCGAGGTCCTCGACCACCCAGCAGACCTGAAATATCGGTCCGGTGACGAGACTCATGCCCCGGGCTCCGTCAGGCCGCGCGGAGATGCGGTTTTCGTGTCCATTCCCTGGATGATGCCCTGTTCGCCGTTCGGGTACTCACAGATTGCCGCGCGCCGCCTGCTCCCGCTCGATGGACTCGAACAGCGCCCGGAAGTTTCCCGCGCCGAAACCGAGGGATCCGTGCCGCTCGATCAGTTCGAAGAACATGGTGGGCCGGTCGCCCAGCGGCCTGGTGAAGATCTGGAGCAGATAGCCGTCCTCGTCTCGGTCGACGAGGATTCCGCGTTTGTGCAATTCCTCCACCGGCACTCGGACCTTGCCGATCCGGGAGCGAAGCTCTGGATCCTCGTAGTACGCATCGGGGGTACTCAGAAATTCGACACCCTCCGCTCGCAGAGCGTCGACGGCCGCGAGGATGTCGCCTGTCGCCAGTGCGAGGTGCTGGCATCCCGGCCCACCATAGAACTCGAGATACTCGTCGATCTGCGACTTCTTCTTGCCGACGGCGGGCTCGTTGAGCGGGAATTTCACGCGGTGGTTTCCATTGGCGACCACTTTCGACATCAGTGCCGAGTACTCCGTGGCGATGTCGTCACCGACGAATTCGGCCATGTTCGTGAATCCCATGACCCGGTTGTAGAAGCGGACCCAATGGTCCATCCGGCCCATCTCGACGTTGCCCACCGCATGATCGAGCGCCTCGAACAACCGCCTCGGCCTTCCCGGCCTCGGTACGAAAGCGCTACTGCGCGAAACGTATCCCGGCAGGTACGGGCCGTCGTACCGGCTGCGGTCGACGATGGTGTGCCGAGTGTCACCGTAGGTGGCGATCGCCGCCAGCCGGACGGTACCGAACTCGTCGGCGACGTCGTGCGGCTCTTCCAGGATCGTGGCGCCCTGCGAACGCGCGTGGGCGATGCACCGGTCGACGTCCAGCACCTCCATCGCGAGATCCGTGACGCCGTCGCCGTGCGTCCGGTGATGATCAGCGAGAGAGCTTTTCGGGTCCACCGCACCGTGGAGCACGAATCGCGCCGAACCCGACTCGAGCACGAACGACTTGTGCGTGCGCTGACCGGTCTCGGGGCCGGCGTACGCAACGAGTGCCATCCCCCAAGTCGACACGTAGTACTGCATGCTCTGTGTCGCATTGCCGCACACGAACACCACGGCGTCCAAGGCGACCACGGGAAAGGGATCCGAGGCGTCGTCGTGTTCGACGAGGCCGACCAGTTGCCGGAGCCCGGCGGTGTCGAGCCGGGCGGCCACTTCACGCGGAGTCAGTCGAATGTCGGCAGTAGTCATGCAAAAACTGTGATTCAGATCACTGCCATGCGCAACTGTGCGATTTTAGGATGGTCAATGTGTACACAATGTTGGACACTATCCGCATTTCATCGTACAAGGTGACCAAGGGATGACGATGGCTCTCGACCGGCTCGACGCCGCACTCCTCGATCTTCTCCATGACGAACCGAAGGTCGGGGTCCTCGAGGCCTCACGCCGACTCGGGGTGGCGCGTGGCACAGTCCAGGCGCGGATCGACCGCCTCGAACGCTCCGGGGTGATCACCGGCTCGGCGCCGACCCTCGATCCCGAGGCCCTGGGTTTTCCGGTCATCGCATTCGCCACCCTCGAGATCGCCCAGGGCACCGGACACGCCGCCGTGGTCGAGCATCTGACCGCCATCCCCGAAGTGTTGGAAGCGCATACGATCACGGGCGCCGGTGACGTCCTGGTGCGGGTGGTGGCGCGCACGAATGCCGATCTGCAACGTGTGATCAATTCGATCGTCGACGGCCGCAACGTCTTACGCTCGTCCACCGTGATCGCTACGCAGACCCAGATCGCACTACGCCATCAGCAACTCGTCCGGGCTGCGGCCAACGGTTCCGCCACCCGGTAGAACTCGGCCGCGTTCCCGACGACACCGAGTCCGGCCACCCGTCCCGTGTAGTGGGACACGGTGAACTCCGGCGGCAGATAGCCGTCGTTCGGGACAAGTGGGAAGCGAGGATCCACGACGTGCAGATGTGCGTCGAAAACCCGTCGTCCGCCCGTGCCGTCGTTGCCGGTACTCACACCCGCAACTGTAGGGCTCCCGCTAGGGTCGACTCATGGCCACCACAGCTGACCACCTGAGAAGCACACTCGACGGGCGCTGGAGGGAAGTACGCGAGCGCGTGCGGGCGGAATTGTCCGCGACGCCCGATTTCGCTCCGCACTACACCCCCGATCTGGAAGAGGCGCGAGCCAAGACGCTCGAGCAGATGCGTCTACTCGCAGGCAACGGCTACGCAGCCGACGGGTTCAGGAAGGACCACGGCGGAACCGGGGACGCCGGGGCCGCGGTGACGAGCATCGAAATGCTGGCGATGTCCGACCTGTCGCTGATGGTCAAGGCGGGCGTGCAGTGGGGACTTTTCGGCGGAGCCATCGAAAATCTGGGCACCGCTCGCCACCACGAGGCATACGTCAAGCCTCTCATCGACCTGGACCTGCTGGGTTGCTTCGCGATGACGGAGACCGGCCACGGCAGCGATGTCCAGGCACTCGAGACCACCGCCACCTACGACGCGACCACCGGTGAATTCGTCGTCCACTCCCCCACCCCGTCGTCCCGCAAGGACTACATCGGCGGGGCCGCACAACACGCGACGATGGCGGCCGTCTTCGCGCAATTGGTGACGCAGGGTGAACACCACGGCGTGCACTGTTTCCTCGTCCCGATTCGCGACGAGGACGGCAACGACCTTCCGGGCGTTCACACCTCCGACTGCGGCTACAAGGGTGGGCTCCCCGGAGTCGACAACGGCCGCATCACCTTTGATCAGGTGCGCATTCCGCGGGTGAATCTGCTCAACAGGTACGCCGACGTCGCGGAGGACGGCACCTATTCCTCCCCGATCGACAACGCCAATCGCCGCTTCTTCACGATGGTGGGAACCCTCGTGCGGGGACGCGTCACCGTCGGTGGATCAGCCGGCGCCGCGGCCCGCGTCGCACTGTCGATCGCGACCCGATACGCGTTGCAGCGCCGCCAGTTCAGTGCGCCGCAGAGCGAAGACGAAGTGCTGCTCATGGACTACCTCGTGCACCAGCGACGGCTCTTCCCGTTGATCGCACGGTCCTACGCGCTGCAGTTCGCGCAGAACGAACTGGTATCGAAGATGCATGACATCCAGAGCATCGAGGATGCCGATCCGCAGGAGCAGCGCGAACTCGAGGGTCGGGCGGCCGGCCTCAAGGCAGCGAACACCTGGCACGCCACCCGCGCCATCCAGGAAGCCCGGGAAGCGTGCGGCGGCGCCGGGTACATGGCGGAGAATCGGCTGACGGCTCTCAAGGCGGACACCGACGTGTTCACCACTTTCGAGGGCGACAACCACGTGCTGACCCAGCTGGTTGCCAAGGAACTGCTCACGTCCTACGCCGACGAGGTCCGCGGGATGAGTCCCGTCGAGTGGATGCGTTTCGCCGCCACGACCGTGTCGGACGTCGTCAAGACCCGCACAGCGGCGCAGCAGATCATTCAGACCATCCTCGACACGCGTCAGGACAACGAAGAGGACGGCAGCCTCTTCAACCGCGGGACACAGCTCACCATGTTCGAGGACCGCGAGCAGTACCTGCTCTCGACCGCGGCTCGCCGGCTCCAGGGTGCGCAGAAGCGTGAGGAAAACCCGTTCGACGCGTTCAACTTCGTCCAGGATCACGTAATGCACGCCGCGCAGGCGCACATCGACCGGGTGGTGCTCGAAGCATTCATCGCCGGTATCGACGAATGTCAGGACGAGGAAGCACGCAACCTTCTGAGCGACGTTTGCGACCTTTACGCGCTCAGCATCATCGAGGAAGACAAGGCGTGGTTCATGGAACACCGCCACCTGTCGGTCGAGCGGTCCAAAGCGGTGCAGCGGGGAATCAACGACCGTTGCCGGAAGCTGCGCCCCCACGCGGCGACGCTCGTCGAGGGACTGGGAGTGCCGGAGGCGCTACTCGGCTCCGCGATGATCGACGGGCCGGGAACCGACACGATCCGCAAGACTCAGATCTTCCGGTGACGTCGACGGCTCGGCGGGGTGACCCGTCGGGCCGGCAACCCGCCTGCGGACCGCGTCGATCACGAGCAGGCCCGCAACGGTGACGAGGGCGGCGGCGCCGGCGATCCACGAACCCGAGTACTCGGTTCCCTGGTAGGACGGGGCGCCCGGTGCGACCGGACCGAAATCGGAGGTAACTCGTGCCGAGGTCCAGCACCACACCGCCAGAATTGATAGGACGATGGCCGAGGCGATCTCCGCCGCCGACCCTATGGCGCGTCGATTCACTGTTCGGCCCCTCCGTCGGCCTTTGCGAGCAGTGACTCGAGCTGCGCCCGCAACCCCTCGTCGTCCTTCGCCCATGCTTGCACCAGTGCGCCGCCCCGCAGTCGAAGCCCGATACCCGATCGTCGCCGGGGCACCGCGGACAGCTCACCGAGCGTCCGGGCCGTCTCCCAGGGCTGGGGTGTGTACGTCTCGGTGTCCGGCGGAGGCAGGATCTTCACGATCTCGCTGATCGGTAGTTCCTCGGTGCCCTGCCGCAGCAGAGTAGGTGTGAGTTCCACGCTCGCGTGCCGGCGGGCGGCAACTACCTGCACGTAGAGGAACCCGCTGAGGAGGGCGGCGAACAACGGCAGGGCGAACCAGTGCACCACCGGACCTGTCAGAAGTTCGATTACCAACGCGACAGTGCAGAACACCGGGCCGAATGCCACCAACCGCCAGCGCGCGCCGGGCTCACTGAACAAAATCTCCTCAGCCACGGACTGCCCGGCTTCTTGCGGTCGCGCGGTGGTCCACGCCCGGCGGGATCACCTCAGGAAACGGCACCGGGAATGACGACGAGCAGCAAGGTCAGCAGTACGAAGGCCACGATAATGGCGAACATCAGTGCTTCCCTGCGTGACCCGTGTGCCCGATCTTCAGCGCGCATGTAGAAAAGCCCTTCGGTAGAAGAAGTCTGCCGTGTGCTGTTGTGACGTACTTCACGGTACATCTTTATGTTTCACGATCAAACTCGAGCTACGACGCGGGCAGCTTCGAGAAATAACTGTTCGAGTCTTTCCGGTGCATCAGCACGACGGCACCCACCGCCACCACAGCCTGCAGGATCTGCACACCTCCGACGGCGAGCGCGATACTACTGCCGTCCGATCCGATTCCGAACAGCACCGGCACCGTCCAGACCACCATCGTGACGCTCACGACCGTCAGCAAGGTTCTCGCCCAGTTCCTGCCCTTCCGCATGAAATGGACGAAAAGGACGAACAGGCCCGTCAGGAGCACAATGACGACACCAGTGACGGCTATACCTACGTAGAAGAGCATCTCCACGTTCTCCCGCGTCATCGCGACCTCGCCGGATTTCACGCTGGGATTGGTCATCAGTTCGTCGACGAAGGTCGACTTCTCACGAACGACCAGGACCATCGCCGCCACCGCCTGGATCACACCGAGCACGGCCACCACCCACAGCAGCTGCGCCGCCGTGCCCACATCGACCGGTGCGGGGCGCTCGGGCTTCGGCTGCGGCGCGGGCGGCGGATAGGCCCCGTACTGGTTCGGGCCCTGCGGCGGTGCCTGTTGTGGCGGAATCTGGTGTTGCGCCGTCTGATGTGGCGGTGTCTGGTGTGGCGGGGTGTGCGGCCACTGCGAAGTCATGGCACCACCGTATCCGCCACCGGACGCCGCGCCGCATTCATCCCAGCCAGCCCGCCGCTTCGGTGGCCCAGTAGGTGAGAACGATGTCGGCGCCCGCCCGCCGGATGCTCGTCAACGATTCGAGGATTGCGGCGTCCCGATCGATCCAGCCGTTCTGCGCAGCCGCCGTGATCATCGAGTACTCACCCGAAATCTGGTATGCCGCAACAGGAACCGGCGACTTGTCCGCCACTTCGCGCAGAATGTCCAGATACGACATCGCCGGTTTCACCATGACGAGGTCGGCGCCTTCCTCGATATCGAGATCCACTTCGCGCAGCGACTCCCGCCGATTGGCCGAGTCCTGCTGATACGTTCTCCGGTCACCCTGCAGGGACGAGCCCACAGCCTCACGGAACGGCCCATAGAAAGCGGAGGCGTATTTCGCGGAGTACGCCAGCTGACCGACTTCGGTGTGACCCGCGGCGTCCAGCGCCTTCCGGATGGCGGCAACCTGACCGTCCATCATCCCGCTCGGACCGAGCAGGTGGGCACCGGCATCGGCCTGTGAAACGGCCATGTCCACATACCTGAGCAGCGTCCGATCGTTGTCGACCGCGCCGCTGTCGTCGAGCACCCCACAGTGACCGTGCTCCGTGAACTCGTCCAGGCACGTGTCCGCCATGATGACGGTCGCGTCACCGAGTTCCTCTGCAAGGGAGCGCAACCCACGGTTCAAGATGCCGTCCGGATCGCTGGCGCCGGAACCCTCGGCGTCCTTGTCGTCGGGACGCGGCACGCCGAACAACATCAGCCCACCGACACCCGCCTCCACAGCCTCGATGGCCGCCGACCTCAGCGATGCGAGCGTGTGCTGGAAGACGCCGGGCATCGAGGAAATCTCCCGCGGCTCGTCGATGCCGTCCGCCACGAACATCGGCAGAACCAGATGTCGTGGCTCGAGCGAAGTCTCGGCGACGAGTCTGCGCAACGCCGGAGTGCGGCGCAACCGCCGCGGCCGGTGGGTCGGAAACACGGAAGGGCCCTCCTTCGTCGGGCCTGTGAGTGGTTGACGAGTGCCTGGACTCCTCAACCACTCACAGGCGCGTAGCGCCTATCGCCGGGCGCGGGACTTCTTGCGCGGCGGGGGCAGTGCACCCTCGGCGCGCAGTCGCGCGGCGTGCTCGGCGAGAGCCTCCACCAGCGGGCCGACCTGAGCGGTCTCCGGCTGTACGTCCACGCGCAGTCCGAACTCCACTGCGGTTTCCGCGGTCTTGGGACCGATGCAGGCCACGAGGGTCCGTGCATGCGGCTTTCCCGCGATACCGACGAGATTGCGGACCGTCGACGACGAGGTGAAGCAGACCGCGTCGAACCCACCGGTCTTGATCATCTCGCGGGTCTCGGCCGGCGGCGGCGCAGCCCGGACGGTGCGGTAGGCGGTGACATCGTCGATTTCCCAGCCGCGTTCACGCAAACCCTCGGCGAGTGTTTCGGTGGCAATGTCGGCGCGGGGCAACAGAACTCGGTTGACGGGATCGAACACGTCGTCGTACGGAGCGAACTCGGCCAGCAGACCCTCGCTCGACTGCTCACCGGACGGCACGAGTTCGGGGTTGATCCCGAACGACCGGACCTTGGCGGCCGTGGCCTCGCCGATGCAGGCGATCTTGACGCCGGAGAACGCGCGGGCGTCGAGCCCGAACTCCTCGAACTTCTCCCACACCGCACGCACCGCGTTGGTGGAGGTGAACACCACCCACTGGTAGCGGCCGTCGACCAGGCCCTTGACGGAACGTTCCATCTGGGCGGGACTGCGGGGCGGCTCCACGGCGATGGTCGGCACCTCGATCGGGATGGCGCCGTGAGTGACCAGGCGGTCGCTCATCTCCCCGGCCTGATCCTTCGTGCGGGGCACGAGGACCTTCCAGCCGTACAGGGCACGCGATTCCCACCACGACATCTTGCTGCGCTGGGCCACCACCTTGCCGACCGTCACCACGAGGGAGCCGACCAGTTCGGAACCGGCCTCGTTGAGGGTGGCGAGGGTGGCCTCGACGGTGCGCTGCTGCCGGGTGGTGCCGCGAACGGTGATCGCGGCCGGGGTCTGCGGAGCAAGACCGTGTTCGACGAGCGCGCTCGCCGTCTCGGCCAGGTGCCCCGACGTGGCGTGCAGCACCAACGGTCCGGGCGCCGCGGCCAGCGCCGCCCAATCGACCTCACCGCGGACGTCGGCCTCGGTGTGTCCCGAGCCCAGCGCCATGCCAGCGTACGACGGCACAGCGGACGCGGCAGGGAGTCCGGGCAGGACCTCGAACTGCACCTGAGTGCGCGCCACTGCCGCGACCTCGGCGATCACCGAATCGGTGGTCAGCGGGTCACCGGACACGAGGCGGACGACGTCGTGGCCGTTGCGGGCCTCGTGCACGAGGGTCTTCGCGACCTCGGCCGGTTCACCGAGAGCCGGGCGGACCTCGGCGAGCGGCTCACCGGTTTCCGCGTCGACGCCCAGGTCGGTGCCGACCAGGACGGTGACGCCCTTGTCGACGTCGGGGTCGGTGAAGGCCAGCGTCGCTGCGGCAAGGACGTCCCGTGCGTGCACAGTGAGCAGGGCCGGATCGCCCGGTCCGGATCCCACGAACAGGATCCGTCCGGGGGTGTTCTTTCGGACTCGGCTCATCGGTAATTCTCCAGTGCGATCATGTGTCGAGATGGGTACAGGGGGCGGGCCGGCCGATCGGTCGGCCTTCGCACATCAAACATCGGCATCACCGGCCTCGGTGACGTTCATCAGCTCGCGCGCCCCGAGTTCGAGGAGTTCCCGTGCGACCGAGCGGCCGAGTTCTTCGGCGTTGTCCGGGGAGCCCACTGCCCCCGTGCGTATGACGTCCGAACCGTCGATGGCTGCTGCGCAACCCCGGACGGAGAGTTCGTCGAAGCTGCGGCCGTCGTCGTCGAGTGATTCGACGACTTCCGCGATTGCCCCGACAGGTGCGGTGCATCCGGCCTCGAGTTCGGCGAGGAGGGCACGTTCCGCGGTGACGGCGGCGCGGCTGTTCGGGTCGTCGAGCTCGGCCAGGATCGATACGAGCGCGGTGTTGCCGGACAGGCATTCCACGGCCAACGCACCCTGGGCAGGTGCAGGCAGCATCTGGACGGGTTCGAGGGACTCGGTGATCAGGTCCAGTCGGCCGATACGCGCCAGCCCCGCCCGCGCCAGGATGACGGCATCGAGTTCGCCCGACTCCACCTTGCCGAGCCGACGCTGCAGGTTGCCGCGCAGAGGGCGGATGTCGAGACCGAGGCCGAGTGCCCGCAGTTGCGAGGTGCGGCGCGGCGCCGACGTACCGACCTTCGACCCGACCGGAAGTTCACCGAGAACGAGTCCGTCGCGGGCGACCAGCGCATCACGCGGGTCCTCGCGCGGCGGAATCGCGGCAATGGTGAACCGTTCGTCCCGGGCGGTCGGCAGATCTTTGTACGAGTGAACGGCCACGTCGACGCGGCCGTCGACGAGCGCTTCCCGAAGTTCCGCGGTGAAGACACCGACCCCGATCTTCTCCACCGACTCCATGGACTGATCGCCCTTGGTCTTGATGATGACGAGTTCGGCTTCGTGTCCGGCGGAGATCAGTGCGTCACGCACGGTGCCGGCCTGGGTGGTGGCGAGTTCGCTTCCGCGGGTACCGATCCGCAGGGTGCGGGTGCCGACGGCGCTCATGCCTGCGGTTCCTTCCCTTGGTTGTCGCCCGCGACGAAACGGCGCAGACGGGGGTCCTGACCCGCGATGAATCCGTCGGTGATGTCGATGGCACCGAGATCGGTCGGCTTTGCCACCGCCTCCACGGATCCGGGGCTCAGCTCGAACAGTTCGCGTAGCGCGGCGGCGTACGAGTCGCCACCCGGCGCCGACGCGAGCTGTTTCACCCGCACGGTAGGAGCGTGCAGCAGCTTGTCGACCACTCGACGGACGGTGCGTGCCACCTCGTCGCGCTCGGGGTCGTCGAGCCCGGGGAGCCGGGAATCGAGCCTCAGCAACTCGGCTTCGACGACGTCCGCGGCGCGCTGACGCAGGGCGGTGACGGTCGGCGTCACCTCGGCCAGCCGCTGGCCGGCGAGATACTGGGCGAGCTCACTCGCCACGATGGCCCGGGCGGCATCGGCGTCCGATGCGGCGGCCCCTGCGGCGGGGTCGCGCTGCAGCGACTCCATGTCCAGCACGGTGACCCCGGGCAGTCCCGAGACCGCGTGCTCGACGTCGCGGGGCAGACCGAGGTCGCAGATGACGAGTGGACGTTCGGGGTCGCGGTCGGGCTGAGCCAGCGCACGGTGCGTATCCGCGAGTGTGACGACGGCACCGACCGCGCCGGTACAGGTCACGAGCACATCCGCCTGCGCCATCGCCGTGGGCAGGTGACCGAGCTCGAACGCCTCCGCTTCGACACCGCCCGACCGGGCCGTGTCGGCCAGGTGCTCCGCTCGCTCCGCGGTGCGGTTGACGACGAGTATCCGGCCGATGCCCGCACGGGTGAGGTATGCGACCGAGAGTCCGCCCATCGAGCCGGCGCCGACGACCACCGCGGTCCGGCCACTGAGCCCACCGGCGCCGATGACGCCGGCGGCGCGGTCGAGGGCCACCGAGACGACCGACGCGCCCGCCGAGTCGATTCCCGTCTCCGCGTGAACCCGCTTGCCGACGCGTAACGCCTGCTGGGCGAGCTCGTGCAACGTGCGTCCGGCGGCCTGCTGGGCGTCTGAGGACGCGTAGGCGGTCCGGATCTGACCGAGAATCTGCTGTTCGCCGATCACCATCGAATCGAGTCCGCTGGCCACCGCGAACAGGTGCTCCGCGGCCGCCTCGCTGTACCGCACATAGGCGTGGCGGTGCAGGTCGGTGAGGTCGAGCCCGGAATGATCCGCCAGCAGTTCACCGACCTCGGTGAGCGCACCGTGGAACGCGTCGACGACGGCGTAGATCTCCACCCGGTTGCAGGTCGAGACGATCATCGCTTCCGAGATGTGCGTCGACGCCAGAAGCTTGTCCGTCAGCTTCGGTCGATCGGTCTCGGTGACAGCAACCCGCTCGAGAACCGGCACGGGAGCCGTCCGGTGCGAGACCCCGACAAGCAGAACACTCACGGCGCGATCACTGATCCGTTTCTTGGTGCGGTGGACGGGACAGCCGAATGTCCGATGCGCACGCGCGGGGCCGTGGGTACGACGTCCGCGGCCCGAGCGCCAGGAGCCGACTCGGTGTTGCGTGCGCTGTTGAACGAGAGGACCTGCATCTCGACCGCAAGGTCGACGCGGCGCATCTCGACGTGGTCCGGGACGTCGAGTGCGGTCGGCGAGAAGCTGAGGATGCACCGCAGCCCGGCGCCGACGAGGCGGTCGCATACGTCCTGCGCGGCCTCGTCCGGAGTCGAGATGACGCCGATGGTGGCTTCGAGTTCGGCGCAGGCCTGTTCGAGTTCGTCGACGTGGCGCACCACGAGGTCGCCTACCGGGGTGCCGACACGAGCCGGGTCGCTGTCGAACAGACCCACCATCGAAAATCCGCGGCGACCGAAACCGCCGTAACCCGCGAGGGCCTGGCCGAGGTTTCCGACACCGACGAGGACCACCTTGTGCCCGCGGTCCAGACCGAGTGCTCGTTCGATGCGTGCCCGCAGCCGCGTCACGTCGTAGCCGACCCCCCGCACCCCGTTGGGGCCGAGGAAAGACAGGTCCTTGCGGAGCTTGGCCGAACCCACACCGGAAGCGGCGGCGAGTTCCTCACTCGAGACGATGATCGTGCCGCGGTCCGCCAGCATTCCGAGGACCCGCAGGTACGTCGCCAGCCGCGTGACCGTAGCCTGGGGGATGTCCCGCGATTCGGGGAGCGGCGATCCGGGGGCTGGTGACTGGACGGCGGACGGACCGACTGCGCCCGTGACGCCATGGGCCACAGACCCATGCGTCTGGTGCGTTTCGGTCACGTCGTTGGCTCCTCGTCCGACCGGCATTCTCTGCCGTTCTCCACGATGCTCCGGGGAATTGTTCACACCACGGTAACTGCTTGTGAACCCATGCACAAAGTCGCTGCGACTGCGCGACATGCACTCCTACCTGCACAGCATCCGAAGTTCGCAGTTTTAGGGTCGCCTTACTTGCGTAAATCCGATCGGAGGCGCTCTTCATCGACCTCCCAGTAACTGTGCTCACGTCCGTCGAGCAGGACGACCGGCAATCGGTCACCGAATTCGGCCCGCAGTTCCGGGTCCGTGGAAGCCGCCTCGTCGACGTCTATGCACGTCAGTTCCAGCCCGAACTCCTCGCACAGAATCAGCAACTGCTCGCGTGCCGGCGTGCACGCCCCGCAGCCCGCCCGCGTGAGAAGCGTCACCTCGTGTTCGCTGGTACTCATGTCGGATACTTTCCTTTCGCCACCTCTGCGGGACTCACTGTGCCGTTTCCGGGACCGGTAACGCCACCCGGCTCGGAGATGAACGTCACACGATTCGGTGCACGCCGCCATCCGCCCGCCCAGGGTCGGAACCGCGGGATAGGCTGCGTCCAGAGGCTTCAGCGATAGGGGAGGTGCGAGTGCCTGCGCGATCACTACCGAACGGCTCGGGTTTCGGTTCAGGACTGGCGGGGATGATCCTTCCGGGCCGTCGGCAGTTCAGGAATCCGCTGGGCCCGAGCGAGGCCGAGGTACGTGCAAACGTTGCGGGCGAGGCCAGCGCCGATGCCGCGCTGGCCCTCCACGAAGCAGGCACAGAAACCGAAGAGCCCCAGGTTCCCCTGGACCTGACCGCCGCGGCCTTCTTCGACGTCGACAATACGATGGTCCAGGGTGCGTCGATCATCCACTTCGCCCGCGGATTAGCCGCCAGGAAGTACTTGAAGTCCGCCGACCTCCTGGACTTCGCGTGGAAGCAGGTCAAGTTCCGCGTGACCGGCAAGGAGAGCAGCGTCGACGTCGCCTCCGGCCGGGAGAAGGCCCTCTCGTTCGTGGCCGGTAGGTCCACCGCCGAACTCGCCCGGCTCGGCGAGGAGATCTACGACGAGGTCATCGCCGACAAGATCTGGGCAGGCACCCGGGCACTCGCGCAGATGCATCTCGACGCCGGACAACAGGTGTGGCTGGTGACGGCCACTCCCGTGGAACTGGCCCAGGTGATCGCGAAGCGGCTGGGCCTGACCGGGGCCCTCGGCACCGTCGCCGAAAGCGAGGACGGCGTGTTCACCGGACGTCTGGTCGGCGACATCCTGCACGGCCTCGGCAAGGCCCACGCGGTGCGCGCGCTGGCCGTCCGCGAGGGCCTCAACCTCAAACGCTGCACCGCCTACTCGGACAGCCACAACGACGTGCCCATGCTCTCGCTCGTCGGCACGGCCGTCGCCATCAACCCGGACACCGACCTTCGCGAGCTGGCCAAGAACCGGGGGTGGGAGATCCGGGACTTCCGCACCGGCCGCAAGGCCGCCAAGATCGGCGTGCCCACCGCGTTGCTGCTCGGCGCGGCCGGCGGCGCGCTGGCGGCCGTGGTCGCCCGCCGCCGCGAGCACGCGGTCTGACCGGTAACTGCGCCGGTTTCGACCCCGGCTACGACGTGTCGGTGTCAGCCCAGGAAGACGTTGCGCCTCTTCGCGAGGAGCCGGTAGAGCGTCTGCTGGATGGTCTCGCGAACGTGGTCGGTGACCTCGAACAGCTCCATGGGGTCGTCTGCGGCCGACGCGTCGTAGGTATCGGTGACGATGGGCTTGCCGAACTCGATGTACCACTTGGACGGCAGGGGAACCAGCCCGAGCGGCCCGAAATGCGGAAACAGTGGTGTCACCGGGAAGTAGGGCATGCCGAGTAGGCGGGCGAGCGTTCCGAGGTCACCGATCTTCGGATAGATCTCCTCGGAACCGACGATCGAGCACGGGATGATCGGTGCCCCGGTCCGCATGGCGGCGGACACGAACCCACCGCGGCCGAATCTCTGCAGCTTGTAGCGCTCACTGAACGGTTTGCCGATCCCTTTGAAACCTTCGGGGAACACGGCCGCGACCTGACCGGTTTGGAGCAGGCGAACAGCGTCGGGGTTGCACGCCAGGGTGTGCCCGGCCTTACGGGCGAGGTCACCGACCACAGGCATCTCGAACGCAATATCGGCCGCCAGCATGCGCAGCGGCCGATGAGCGGGGTGGTGGTCGTGCACGGCGACCGAGGTCATCAGGCCGTCGAGGGGAAGGACACCGGCATGATTGGCCACCACCAGGGCGCCACCGGTCGACGGAATGTTCTCCAGACCACTGACCTCGACGCGGAACCACTTGTCGAACAGGGGCCGCAGAATCGGCAGCCACACGTTCTCGGCGAAGTGCGGGTCGTAACCGAAGTCGTCGACGTGATAGTCGCCCGACAGGCGTCGGCGCACGAACTCCGCGGTGTTGACGATCTGATCGGCAAGGACCCGTCGGACGGCGTCGACCGCCGACGATCCGGTGTCGGGCTGGGGATCCGGCGGGCTGATCACGGCCGGTGGGGGCATTGCGGACGGATGTCGGCTCTCGCTCTGCTCGCGCCTCGAATTTCCCAGTGCAGCCCCGCGCGCGGTTGATGCACCGTGCAACGGAATGACCTTCGCCACTTCGTTCACCTCTCCCCTTTCGCCGTACCGGTCAGAGCGAGTAGTGCGTTCTCTGCTGCGTCGATCCATTCGTTCTTGATGATGGCGGTGACCCCCGCGGCGCGCGCGAAGTCGTCGAGCGCCTGCATCGTGGTCCACCGTGGCTCGAAGGATAGTTCGGTTCGCATGCGCGTGGTGTCCAGTCCGCAACCGAAGTGGAAGTACTCGAGCTGCTCGTTGGAATACGACCGCATGACCGGCCCCATCAGCGCACGGCCGACATTGCGGAACAGGCTGAACGGCATCGGCACCTCGACACGTCCGGCCCGGCGGATCGCCTGCGACAACATGACGACGCCGTCGCCTGCCACATTGAACGTTCCGGCAGGACCCGACACGGTTGCGCGTTCCAGAGCCGCGAGGGCGTCCTCTTCGTGCAGTACCTGCAGGCGTGCGTCACGGCCCAGGATGGTCGGTACCAGCGGCGATGTCAGGTACCGCGCGACCGTCGCGTTGAGGCGAGGACCGACCAGCGGGGCGAGGCGCAGGATGGACACCGCGATGTCGGGACGCCGGCGTCCCATGCCGCGCAGGTAGCCCTCGATTTCGATGCAGTCCCGTGCGTAGGCGCCGCCGGGGCGGCGGCGCGCGCTCATCTCCTCGGTGAACTTCGCCGGGTCCTGCGCCGTGCTGCCGTAGACTACGGACGCCGAGCGCAGTACCACCTTCCGCACCGTGGGCGCCTTCTGGCAGACCGCGAACAATTGCATGGCGCCGATCACGTTCATGTCTTTCATCGCCGCCCGGCTGCCCGCTTTCGGCGGTCGAGCCAGAGTGGAGGCATGCACTACCGTGTCGACCCCGGCGTTGCGGATCACCTTGCCGATCAGCGGATTGCGGATGTCGGCGCGCACGAACTCGGCGCGGCCCATTCGCCGCAGCATGTCTTTGCTCGGCGACACCGCATCCACCGCGATGACCCGCTCGATATCCGGGTTCTGTGCCAGCCTGGTGACGAGGTATCCCCCGAGGAACCGGCTCGCGCCGGTGACCAGCGCGACGCGCGGCGGCGCCGTACGCTCAGAGCTGCCATCGTCACTCACAACCACTAGAACCCCCGATCACGTAGCGAGTGAGGTCAACGATACGTGCAGCGGGCGGATAGCGCTTCGCACAACGACATTTGGTCGGTCGCCCAGAAGTCGACCCGTCCGAAACGACGAAATGCCCGCCACTCGAGGTGGCGGGCATCGCGGCGTATCTCTTTACTTACCGAGTTTCCTGCGCTGCACTCGGGTGCGGCGAAGCAGCTTACGGTGCTTCTTCTTCGACATGCGCTTACGTCGCTTCTTGATCACTGAACCCATAGCGGGTGTCCCTCACGTTCTTCTCTAGCGTTCCTGCGCACGCCGGTCACGTACGCCTGCGCCTCTCTGGCGCCTGGGCCTCGTTTTAACTAGCTCAGCGCCTTACGACACCAGCTGGCTGGTACGACAGTCGCTAATCGTACCGGTGAGGTTCGCCCGGGAGAAACCGAGGTCACCCTCTTCGTGCCGATCGGTCAACCGGCATCGAAGTACGAGGTTTCAAGGTAGTCGTGCACCGCTTTCGCATGCACTCTGAACGAACGGCCCACCCGGACGGCAGGCAGTTCGCCGCTGTGCACCAACCGATACACAGTCATCTTGGACACTCTCATCAGCGTCGCTACCTCGGCGACGGTGAGAAATTGCGTTCCGGCCAGGGCCGGTTGTCCGTCTTGGGCTGAGCCCTTCGACGGCTTTTTTCCAGACGTCATCAAACACTTACCTCCGGCACGTCTCGCGCCGCCGGCTTCCCCTCCGGCGGAACAGACACGCACGTGCTACTTCGAGCTTAGCGGGACGGATGGGGTTACTGCGACGGGTGTGGGCAATCGAATATCATTCGGTAGAAGTGCCGAGCTCGGCCGATCTCGATTTCGCCGCCTCCAGCGCGTCGTAGAACGCCGATCGGAGACCGTTCTTTTCCAGCTGACGGATCGCGGCAGCAGTCGTTCCACCGGGCGAGGTGACCGCCGCGCGGAGTTCCGTCGTGCTTTCCCCCGACTGGTCGAGCATGGCCGCGGCACCGACCATCGTCTGCACGACCAGCTCGTTCGCCGTCGCGCGGGTCAGCCCGAGACCCACACCGGCGTCGATCATCGCCTCGGCGACGAGGAAGAAGTAGGCGGGTCCGGACCCGGAGACGGCAGTGACCGCGTCGATCTGCGACTCCGGCACCGTCACGACCTTGCCCACGGCAGACAACACCCCACGTACCAGGTCGAGATGGTCCTTCTTCACATGGCGGCCGGGAGCGAGCACGCTGACGCCCTCCCCTACCAGCATCGGCGTGTTCGGCATGACCCGGACGACGGGGAACCCGGCAGGCAGGCGCTTCTCGTAGTACGAGGTGGGAATGCCCGCCGCCAGGGACACGAGAATCTGTTCACGCTCACCGTCGAGGTCGGCCTTCGACACCGCCGTGAGCGCGGACTCGACGTCACCGGGCTTGACGGCCACCACGATGACGTCGGCTCCCTCCGCGGCGTCCTGGGGGCTGCTCACACACACGGAGTACTCGGCTGCCAGTTCGGCAGCCCGCGGTGGATGCTGCTCGGCCACCACGAGATCCTTCACCGCGTGTCCTGATTGCAGGAGGCCCGAGATGAGCGCCTCGCCGATCCGGCCGCCTCCGATAACCGCAATTCTCGTCATGCCGGACAGCCTGCCACGACCCGTGGCGGCGTGTTTCTAGCGGGGGATCATGGCCAGCTGACGGCTTTGCACGACGATTGCACCGGTCGAGTCGAGGACCGTGTGGTCCTCTTCGAACCACGCACTGCCGAGCACCGTGCTGCTGGCCATCACGCGGAGCCACCCCGGTGCGGGCTGCCTGCGCAGATAGGTGGTGAGCTGCACGGTGGGTGCCCACCCGAACATTCCGCGGTTCATCGTCACGGGTGCACTGATGTCGCCCGTCATGATGGCGAACAGTGCGGCGGTGTCGGGGTCGTTCTCGTCGTCGGCACGCGGTCGGACCCACATGCGCACCTCCGGCTCGCCCTGATTGCCGGCGAGGAAGTGGGCGGACGTGCCGTCGACGCGCATGTCGCATCCCTGAGCCACGTGCACGATTTGGCCCATCGGGTGGTCGGGCGTGAGTATTACCGCGTCGGCGGGCGGCTCCACCGGAAGCTGGGCCAACGCATGATCGACGCTGTAGTGAGGTTCACCCGCGTCGGGAACACCCAGCGTGACCGACGCATGGACGGCGACCCGGTCGCCCTGCCGGAGCTCGACGTCGACGAACGACACCTGCTTGCCCCGCTTGCGCACCGTGGTCGAGAGGGTGACCTCGCCGGGGTCGGGAGCGGCAAGGTAGTTGGCCCCCACTGCGAGTGGCTGAACCCGGGCGAGATCGCCTGCACCGCCGTCGTCGGCCAGGCGGGCGCGTGCGGCCGCCGCGCACAGCGACATCATGGAGCCGCCATGCACCTTCGGCCCGATGGTCCAGATGGGGTCGATGTGCGCCTTGAACGTCCCGTCACCGCCGGGAGTGAGGGCGTTGAGGTCGCGGAAGGGTGCAGAGCTCACGAAACGTCCTGTTCATCGGTTTTCTGAAAGAAATTCTGGGCAATGTCCTGATGGGCGAGTCGGCGCATCGCGGCGATCACCGGTTCGTAGATCGCAGTCCCGAGCACCGCACAGCGCACAGCATCCTCTGCCGAGCCGGTGGGCATCAGCCCGATGTCCACCTCGGCGATACCGCGAATGTGCCGCCCGTAGGCGTCGAGGCGCTCATCGGTCATCGGGATACCCGCATCTTCCAAGGCCTCGAGCGCGCGTTCGAGTTGCGCGACCGCCACGTACCGGGGGTCGTAGATCTGCCCGAGTTTCTCGAGCACGGCGCGCGCCCGCGGATAGTCACCGGGATCGGCCGGAATGTCGAGGTAGGGCGGTAGTTGACCGATCGCCTGGCCGAGCACCTCGAACAGCGAGCCGTCGGGGTGGTCGATGAGCTGGAGGACCTTTCGGATGCGCGGGATCGGGAGTCCGGCCCCGGCGAGTGCCTTCACCAGCCCGAGGCGCCGAACGTGTTCTTCGCCGTACCTGGCCTGAGTCGCGCTCGTCGCCTCGCCCGGCATCAGCAGACCCTCGCGCAGGTAGTACTTCACGGTCGCCAGAGGAACGCCGGTACAGGCAACCAGTTCCGACACGCGCACGGTGCCTCCTACCGCGACTCGATCAGGGACTCCATCGTTGGATACTCCAGCTATCCAATGGTGGTGTCAGCTTACCGCAGCAGGAATGGCCTCATCGCCCGCGGGTTCAGGTCAGGTGTCGTCGTGATCGCCGCCGGGGCGGCTTTGTGCCGAACCGGACGTGGCGCGGCCTGTCCCGAGGTGCTCCCTGGCGAAGGCCAGCGCCTGACCGAGCATCGACGCCCGCTCGCGCCGGGTCCGCGCGTTCTGAGTGTTGATCTCGATCACAGCCTGTCCCTCGAAGCCCGAGTCGACGAGGTGACGGCATACCTCGGCGCACGGCTGTCCGCCGTGCCCAGGAATGAGGTGTTCGTCCATCGAGGCTCCCCGGCCGTCGGCGAGGTGCAGATGCGCCAGACCCGACCCCATCCGCTCCGCCAGCTTCATCGCGTCCATACCCGCAGTGGCGGTGTGCGAAAGATCGAGCGTGTAGTGGGCATGACCGGAATCGGTGGGGTCGTAGGAGGGACTGAACGCCGACAACGCGGCCCCGGGGCCGCCGCGACGACGAAGCCGCTCGGCCGAACGCTCCTTGCTTCCGAAGAAGCCGTCCGCCCGCATCGGGAACATGTTCTCGACTGCGACGATCACGTCGCTGCGCTCCTCCAGCGCGGCGACCTGGTCGCTGAACCCCTCCGCATACCGGCGTTGCCAGCGGAACGGTGGATGCACCACGACGCTCGTCGCGCCCAACGCCTCCGCGGTGCGCACCGAACGGTCGAGCTTCGCGACCGGGTCGGCGCCCCACACTCGCTGCGAGATCAGCAGACATGGAGTGTGAATCGCCTGAACCGGCATCGCATACTTGCGAACCAGTGCGGCGACGGCACCGATATCCTGACTCACCGACTCCGCCCACACCATCAACTCGACGCCGTCGTACCCCAGCTCCGCCGCGTATCGGAAGGCGGCCTCAGTGTTCTCCGGATACACCGACGCCGTCGACAGCCCGACCAGAACCTTGCGCCCGCGCGGTGTCTGCCGCGCCTGCACGTACCCACTGTCCCCGACCATGAGCAACTCAGCCCGACGCAAGCATGAAGGCGAGCGGCCCCAGAGTGACGATCATTCCGACCACGACGGCGATCACGAAGCTGGTGATGTCGTCGGTGCGGCGCAGGATGCGCACCATAGCCACCAATCCGACGATGACGAGCAAGGCGAGGATCAGCGCGACCCACGGGAACACGTCCCACAGCTTCTCGAAGCCCTTGAACAACAGGGCGCCGGCGATCACCGCGATCACACCCTGGCCCGCCAGAACCGCCCACTCGCGGGCGGCACTACTTTCCTGCTCGGTGCCGTCGACGTCCTTCGCGGCCTTGGCAGCTCTGGCGGCTTCCACTTTCGCCTCTTTACGCGAGCGACGTGGAGTGGCGGCCTGTTCGGTTTCCGCCTCCGGCGCCTCGTCGGTGGCGGCGGCGATCAACTCGGTGTCCTCACCGGCCTTCGCGGCATCCGCGTCGCGCGACTGCCGCATCAGGTCGCCGGCAAGCGTCGAGCCGGACAGCAGCCCGGGCTCCTGCTGTGTTCCCGACTGCCTCGCTCCCGACTGCTTCGTTCCCGACTGCTCGGCCGCCTTGTTCTCGGATGCGGTCTCGGGCTTCTTCGGTGTCTTGACGAGCATGCCGGTGCCGGCTGGCGCCGGCGTGCCGTTCGGGACGGCCTTTGCCTCCGCCTGCGGCTTCGCCTCCGGGGCCGGCTTGGCGGTAGCAGCCTGATTCGCGGCGGGACCAGGCTTGCCGGCGGGAACAGGCTTGCCGGCGGGAGCCGCCTGCACGCGGGGTGCGGCGACGGTGGGCGCCGGTTCCGGCGTTTTCGTCACCGAAGCGGGTTCGGCGGCCGCCGGCGCGACAGGTGCGGCGGCCGGCTTCGGGCGCTCCTGCGTGACGGACCGACTCACCCAGGCGCCCTGATGATCACGTGATGTCGCCGTGGCGGAGGCGCCATTGCGACCGGCGGCGGGGCGACGGGCGGCAGGGCGACTGGCGATGGGCTCGTCATCGTCGTCATCGTCGAACGGTGCCTTGAATGCGGCAGTGCGCTCATCTGCCGTCACCGACCGCGGGGTGGCCCGCGTGGGCGTCGCCGCAGGTTTGGGCTCGGGCTTACGTTCGGGCTCGGGCTTACGTTCGGGCTCGGACGCAGATTCGGGCTCCGGCTCGGAATCGAGTGCCCGCGACTCGGACGAATCCCGGACGACCGGGATCTCACCGGTCAGCTCGGCAACGGAGATTCCGCCCTTGACGCCGCGACGACGTCTTCCCCCACGGGACTCCACTTGCTGCCCATTGCGTTTGAGCAGTTCTGAAACAGAGATCTGTTGACTGTCCTCGGTCATCGAGCACCCACCATCAATTCACCGCCCATTTCCGTGTCGAGCTTTCGGAGGATCAGACCCTCCCGCAGAGCCCAGGGGCAGATTTCCAATTCTTCTACCCCGAGAGCTCTCATGCTGGCCTCCGCGACGAGTGCTCCGGCGACGATCTGCTGCGACCGGTCGGAGCTCACTCCCTCTAATTCTGCACGGTCCGCCGCCGTCATCCGCGAAATGAAAGCTATGAGTTGCCTGAGACCGCTCGAGGTGAGCGTGCGCTTCACACGGGGACCGGCACCGGACGGCGCGGCGCCCGTGAGACGGGCCAGGGACCGGAAGGTTTTCGACGTGCCGACGGCACGATCCCATTCCCCTGCCGCCCGCAGCTCCTTCGACGGGACCGCGAGTTCGGCATCGAGCCAGTCACGCAGCACCGCGACCCTGCGTTTCCCCGGCGGGTCAGCCTCGAGCCAGTCACGCGTGAGGCGGCCCGCCCCGAGCTGTAACGACAGCGCGACGTCCGGGTCCTCGTCGCCTCCGCTCGTCAGTTCGAGGGATCCGCCACCGATATCGATGTTGAGGATGCGCCCCGCGCTCCATCCGTACCAGCGGCGCACGGCGAGGAAAGTCAGCCGCGCTTCGTCGACGCCGGACAGGACTTCGAGTCTCACCCCGGTCTCGGCATGTACGCGGCCGAGAACGGCATCCGAGTTTTTCGCGTCACGCACGGCCGAGGTGGCGAAGGCCATCAGCTCGCCGCAGCCCGAGGTCTTCGCGATCGCCGCGAAGTCGGCGACCGTCGCCACCAGGCGGTCTGCGCCCGCAGCTGTGATGTCACCGAGTTCGTCCGTGTTCTCCGCCAGCCGCAATGTCGACTTGGTGGAGCTCATCGGTGTGGGGTGGCCGCCCCTGTGGGCGTCCACTACGAGCAGATGGACGGTGTTGCTTCCGACGTCGAGTACCCCTAGTCGCACATTGACACGGTACTGGGTCTACCGTCGGGCTTTGTGACAGCAGGTAAAGCAGGGCGTTCCCACAAGATGACGCCCAGCCCCGAAGTTCCCCTCGATTTCGCTCGCGAGTGGGTCGAATTCCCCGATCCGGACAACGCCGAGCACATCATCGCTGCCGACATGACGTGGCTGCTCTCCCACTGGACCTGCGTGTTCGGCACGCCGGCGTGTCAGGGAATCCTCGAGGACCGGCCCGATGACGGTTGCTGTTCGCACGGGGCCTTCCTCTCCGACGATGAGGATCTCGAGAAGCTGAACGAGTCGGTGAAGCTGCTCACACCCGAGGACTGGCAGTTCATGGACAAGGGTCTCGGCAAGAAGGGCTACGTCGAAGAGGACGACCTCGAGGACGAGCCCGCCCTGCGCACCCGCCGATACAAAGGCGCGTGCATCTTCCTCAACCGCCCCGGATTCGCGGGCGGCGTCGGGTGTGCGCTGCACTCGATGGCGTTGAAGCGAGGGATCGAGCCCCTCGAAGTGAAGCCGGACGTGTGCTGGCAGCTCCCGATCCGCCGCACCCAGGAATGGGTCGAACGCCCGGACGGCGAGCAGATACTCAAGACGACGATCACCGAGTACGACCGGCGCGGCTGGGGCGAGGGTGGCGAGGACCTCGCCTGGTACTGCTCCGGCTCACCCGACGCCCATGTCGGCGCCAAGGCGGTGTGGCAGTCGTATGCGCCCGAACTGGCGGAACTGCTCGGTAAGGCCGCCTACGCCGAATTGGCGAAGTTGTGTGCTCGCAGGGCAGGCCTCGGTCTCATCGCCGTCCATCCCGCCACCTCTATCGCGCAACGGAACCCGGCCCGGTAACGGATCGGACCCAGCGGTCGATTTCCCAGGCACGGCCCGCTTGCGGGCACAGCCACGGCACGGCCCGTTCGCGGGCACAGCCACGATGGGAGAGAACATGCTTGCTCGAATTCTGTCCGCTGCCCTGTTGACCGCCGCCGCCGCACTGACCCTCGCCCCGGTCGCCGCCGCGAACCCTGCCGATGACCCGTACGGCTGGAACACCTATCACGACAAGACCGCGAACTTCGTCGCACCGCTCGACCCCGGCGCATTCGGCGACAGGGGCGACAAGGCCATCGTGTTGAGCCCCTACGGCACGTCCCGCGTCATCGAGTGCAAGGGCGACGGACACTATGTCGCCGTGTCGTGCCGTCAGTTCGACGACCAGGCGCGCGAGCACGCCATCACGCAGGTGATGTTCGCCCCGTTCCGGCCCGTCTACGTCTACAACCCGTTCTGAGGTCGGCTCAGGCCTCGAGCTTGTAGCCGAGGCCGCGCACGGTCACCAGGTGCTCGGGCTTGGCCGGGTCCGTTTCGATCTTCGAGCGGAGACGCTTGACGTGGACGTCCAGGGTTTTGGTGTCGCCGACGTAGTCGGCACCCCACACGCGGTCGATCAGCTGACCCCGCGTGAGCACCCGGCCCGAGTTCCGCAACAGGTACTCGAGTAGGTCGAATTCCTTGAGCGGCAGGGTGACCGCCTCGCCGTTGACCTGCACTACGTGACGTTCGACGTCCATGCGGACCGGGCCGGCCTCGAGGACCGCCGAGTCCTGCGCCACGTCGAGATCGTTGTCGACGCCGCGGCGCAGCACCGCGCGGATCCGGGCGATCAGTTCCCGCGCGGAGTACGGCTTGGTCACGTAGTCGTCAGCTCCGAGTTCGAGTCCGACCACCTTGTCGATTTCGCTGTCGCGCGCCGTCACCATGATGACGGGCACACCGGATCGGCTACGCAACTGCTTGCACACGTCCGTTCCGCTCATACCCGGGAGCATGAGGTCGAGGAGGACGATGTCCGCGCCGGAACGATCGAACTCGGCAAGGGCCGAGGGGCCGTCGCCGACGACGGTCGTCTCGAACCCTTCCTTGCGTAACAGGAATGCCAACGGGTCGGCCAGGGATTCCTCGTCTTCCACGATCAGCACACTTGTCATCGCTTGGCCTCCATACCGATTTCTCTCTTTCCGACGTTTCCGCCGTCGGCGTCCCCGCCGTTCGGATCTACTGTCTCGATGTGTGCAGGTATTTGCAGGGTAAACGTCGAACCCGTTCCGGGCTTGCTCCACAATTCGATGGATCCGTTGTGGTTGGCGGCGACGTGCTTCACGATGGCGAGTCCGAGTCCCGTGCCGCCGGTCGCCCGCGCGCGGGCCTTGTCGACTCGGAAGAAGCGCTCGAACACCCGCTCCTGGTCGGCTTTGGCGATCCCTTCGCCGCGGTCGGTGACCGAGATCGCAACGTTGGCGCCCCGCATCGAGCGGCTCACCGACACCGGTGTCCGCTTCGGTGAGTAGGCGATGGCGTTCTGCACCAGGTTGGTGAGGGCGGTGACCAGCAGTGCGCGGTCACCGAGCACTTCGAAGCCGCTGGGATGGTCGGTGGTGACAGAGATGCCGGCCGCCTCCGCAGAGATCTTGCACCGTTGCAGGGCCTCGTCCACCACCTCGTCGACCGACACAGCCTCGAGGTCGGGGAGCTTCTCGGCGCCCTGCAGCCGGGACAGCGCGATCAGTTCGGTGACCATTTTGCCGAGGCGGACCGATTCGTGGAGCACCCGCTCCCCGAAATGTCGCACCGACTCCGGGTCGTCCGCCGACTCGAGAAGTGCCTCGGCGAGCAGTCCCATGGCCCCGACCGGGGTTTTCAGTTCGTGGCTGACGTTCGCGACGAAATCGCGGCGGGTCGCCTCCATCCGCACCTGTTCGGAATCGTCGTCGGCGAACAGGACCACGAATTTGTGGTCTTCCTTGCTGAGCAGCCGTGCGGTACCCCGCACAGCGATCCGGTCACGTCCGCGTTGGGGGGTCTTCGTGCTGAGATCGACTTCTACGGGCTCACCGGTCTCGAGGACGCGCAGAGCCGCCACCCAGGCGCGGTCGTCGACGAGCCGGTTGCGGACCAGGCCGAGTTCCTCGGCGCGGGGGTTGAAGAGGACCACGTCGTGGAACTGGTCCACCACGGCGATCCCGCTTTCCGACGCCAGAACGATCAGGTCGAGCACTTGCGACATGGTCAGCCCGGATTGCTCCGCCATCCGCTGCGAGTGCCGTGTCGACAGCATGGGAATCAGCACACCACCGATCAGGTAACCGACGAAGCCGCCCATGACGGCAAGCAGTACGCCTTGAACAACGCTCACGCCTGAATCGTACGTTCGCGGGAACCGCTGGTGATGCAGGGTTCAGCCATTTCCGTGCACGTCACACGTCGGAACCGCACTCTTCGCCCGTCGTTCACCCGTTGTTGGCCGGGTGCCCCGCGCACGGGGCACCCGGCCGGCCCACACGGACTACTTACCGCCCTGATTCGCCACCGCCGCAGCGCCCGCGGCCGCCGCTTCGGGATCGAGGTAGGTACCACCCGGGTTGAGGGGTGTCAGGTTCTCGTCCAGGTCGTAACGCAGCGGGATCCCTGTCGGAATGTTGAGCCCGGCGATGGCGTCGTCGGAGATGCCGTCGAGGTGCTTGACCAGGGCTCGGAGCGAGTTGCCGTGGGCGGTGACGAGGACGGTCTTGCCCGCCAGCAGGTCGGCGGAGATCGTGTCTTCCCAGTACGGGATTAGGCGCTTGACGACGTCGAGGAGGCACTCGGTGAGGGGTACCTCGTCGAGTCCCGCGTACCGGGCGTCGGTGTCCTGGCTGTATTCGCTACCCGCGTCGATCGGCGGCGGCGGGGTGTCGTAGCTGCGGCGCCACAGCATGAACTGCTCGTCGCCGTACTTGTCCTTCACCTGAGCCTTGTTGCGCCCTTGGAGGGCGCCGTAGTGGCGTTCGTTGAGACGCCAGTCGCGGACCACCGGAATCCAGTGCCGATCGGCTGCGTCGAGCGCGATGTTGGCCGTGCTGATCGCCCGGCGCAGCAGCGACGTGTACGACACGTCGGGAAGCAGGTCGTGCTCGCGCAGCAGTTCGCCGGCGCGCTTGCCCTCGGCGATGCCCTTATCGGTCAGGTGAACGTCCACCCAGCCGGTGAACAAGTTGAGTGCATTCCATTCGCTCTCGCCGTGACGGAGCAGCACAAGGGTTCCGGTACTCATGCCGTTCATCCTGGCATGCGTCCCGGAACCCTTGCGTCCTGAACCCCTCTACCGCCCGCCCACAGGCCGGCCGGGAGCGCCTACTTCGCAGCCTCGGCGGCGCGTAGGTCCTTGCGGAGGATCTTGCCGGCGGCCGATTTCGGCACCAGGTCGATGAACTCGACCTTGCGGACCTTCTTGTGCGGGGAGACCTTCTCGGCGACGAACGCGATCACCGCGTCCTCGTCCAGGTCGGCGCCCTGTTGCCGGACCACGAACGCCTTGGGCACCTCCTCACCCTCCTCGTCGAGGACGCCGATCACGGCGGCGTCGGCGATCTGCGGATGCGTCAACAACAACGCCTCCAACTCGGCGGGCGGCACCTGATAACCCTTGTACTTGATCAACTCCTTCATCCGGTCCACGATCGTCACCACCCCCTCGGCATCGACCGTCGCGATGTCCCCGGTATGCAGATACCCGTCCGCATCCAGGGTTTCCGCGGTCGCCTCCTCGTTACCGAGATACCCGGCCATGATGTTCGGACCCTTGCACCACAACTCCCCCGCCGCGCTGACCCCCTCGGTCGGCTGCTCGATCTCCGCACCGGTCCCGGGATCGACCAGCTTGCATTCCATGTTCGCGATGCTCGGACCCACCGAGTCCAGCGCAATGTCATCCCGGTCGAACGGAATGACATGCGAGACCGGGCTCATCTCCGACATCCCGTACCCCTGCCGCACCCGGCACCCGAGCCGGTTCGCCACCGCCTTGCCCAGTTCCTGATCCAGCGGGGCGGCCCCTGAGAAGATCGAGTGCACACTCGACAGGTCGTACTGATCGATCAGCGGATGCTTGGCCAACGCCACCGCCACCGGCGGGGCGATGAACACATACGTGCACCTCTGCTCCGCGACGATCGTCAAGAACTCGACCAGGTCGAACTTCGGCATCGTCACCAGGGCGGCCCGCTTACGCAGGGCGGCGTTGAGCAGCACCGTCATCCCGTAGATGTGGAAGAACGGCAACACCGCGAGGACTCTGTCGTCGGCGCGGATCCCGATCGGCCGGTCGATCTGGCAGACATTCGCCACCAGGTTGCGGTGAGTGAGCATCACCCCTTTCGGCCGGCCGGTGGTGCCCGAGGAGTACGGCAGCACCGCCAACTGGGTGCCCGGGTCGAACGACACCTCCGGCGCCGGCGCCCCCTCGGCCAGCAGATCCTTCAGTGACGGGTGCCCGTCGGCGCCGTCCAACACGATCACATGCGCGGCCGGGATCCCGACCTGCGCGGCCGCGGCCTTCGCCTGCGGCAGCAGCGGGGAGACGGTGAACAGGAACTTCGCCTTCGAGTCGGTGAGCTGCTTGGCGATGTCCTCGGCGGTGTACAACGCGTTGATCGTGGTCGCGACCCCACCGGCCCGCAGGATCCCGTGGAACACCGACGCGAACGCCGGCACGTTCGGCGAATGCAACGCCGCCACCTCACCGACGGCCAGCCCGCGCGCCGCGAGCGCCCCCGCGACCCCGTTGATCTGGGCGATCAACGACCGATAGGTGGTGACCGCACCGGAAGCGCCGTCGATCAACGCGGGCCGATCCCCCTCGGCCTCATCGACCTGGCCGAAGAGGAAGTCGTAGACGCTGAGGTTCGGAATCTCGACGTCCGGAAACGGGCTCTTGAAGCTCACTGGGGCCTCTCCCTCGAAATGTTGCAGCAGCAGTTGTCGACACAAGTTTCTGTGAAAGTCAGAAACATGTACCTATCCTGTGATGACAGTCACAGGCTGCAGCAACTCTACCCGCGCGTATTTCTTTGCCGCGGGCGGTTGTCGGGACCTCATTCCTCCGTGTCGTCGATCAGATGCTCGAACGGTTTGAGGTTGGCGAGCGACTCCCCACGGGAGACCCGCCAGTCCCACTCCCGCTTGATGGAGCTGGCGAATCCCAACTCCAGGAGGGTGTTGAAATCGCCGTCTGCGGCCTCGAGGACCTGCCCGAGCACGCGGTCCAGTTCGTCCTCGTTCACGGCGTGGCCGGCAAGCTGCCCGACCAGATAGATGTCGCCGATCTTGTCCAGCGTGTACGCCACCGAGTACAGCCGCCGATTGCGGCGCAACAGGAACTTGTACACGCCCTCGAAGTTCTCGTCGGGTTTGCGGCACACGAACGCCTCCACCCGAACACCATGCGTGCCGACGGTCAGCAGGGTGGTGGTCTTCAACTTGCGCTCACCCGGCAACTCGACGATGAAATGCGTCGAGTCCTTCCTGGTGAACTCCATCTCACGCTCGGTAAGGGCAGACTCGATGACTTCGGCAAGATCGCTCATGCGCGCACTCCCCCGACCCGGCGCAGTTTCCACAATCCGCGTCCGCGGCGCGGGGAGAACTCGCTCGGCCCGATTCCGTAGTTGTAGTTGACTGTCGCTTGCCGGTAACTCTCGAGAAGCCCTTCCGCGGTGTGCTCCCACGAGAAATTCTCGGCGTGTCGCGGCGCCTCGGCGGCCAGGGCAGCCAGCCGCCGCGGATCGGACACCAGCGAGTGCAACGCCGTCGCCCAGTCCCCTGTGCGGTGCCCGTCCACGAGCAGTCCGGTCTCGCCGTTGCGTACCGCGACACCGAGGCCGCCCACGTGCGCGGCGATCACCGGGGTGCCGCAGGCCTGCGCCTCGATGGCGACCAGACCGAATGATTCCGAATAACTGGGTACGGCAACGAGATCAGAAGCGCGGTAGACGTCGGCGAGTCGGTCGGGTGCCTGCGGAGGAAGGAAGGTGACGTGGGCCGCGATACCGAGCGAGGAGGCGAGTTCGATCAGTGCGTGGGGTCGGGCCAGCCCGGTACCGGACGGACCACCGACGACGAGAACCCGCAGGCTCGACTCGGGATCGCGGGCGATGAGTTCCGCGGCGGCACTCAGCAGCACATCGGGAGCCTTGAGTGGCTGGATGCGGCCGACGAAAGTCACCACGGTCTCGCGGGGGTCGATGCCGAGCGCGCGCCGGGCCGCACCCTTGTCGCCGGGCCGGTACCGCGTCAGGTCGGCGCCGGGGGCAACGACATCGATCCGGCTCGGGTCGGCGCCGTAATGCCGGACCAGTTGCTCTGACTCTTCGGCGGTATTGGCGACGAGACGGTCCGACTCGGCAACGACCTGCTGTTCGCCGATCTGGCGAGCGGCAGGCTCGGGGGTGTCGCCCTCGGCGAGCGACGCGTTCTTCACCGCGGCCAGCGTGTGCGCG
The DNA here is from genome assembly GCF_033142305.1 of Rhodococcus sp. IEGM 27. Lineage (NCBI taxonomy): Bacteria > Bacillati > Actinomycetota > Actinomycetes > Mycobacteriales > Nocardiaceae > Rhodococcus > Rhodococcus sp. IEGM 27. The sequence goes on from NZ_JAWLSG010000001.1 coordinate 455,862, forward strand.
GTGTGGACGAGCGGCACGCCCCACCGGTCGCGGGCGAGCCAGCCGACCTGACCGGACAACCAGTAATGCGAGTGCACGACGTCGTAGTAGCCCGGTTCGTGGCGCGCCTCCTCGCGGAGCACACCCGCAACGAACGCGCAGAGCTGCGTGGGCAGGTCCTGCTTGTCCAGTCCCTCGAACGGGCCGGCCACCACGTTGCGGACCAGCACGCCGGGTGCCGCCTCCTGCACCGCCTGATCAGCGGACGACGTGGCCCTGGTGAAGATCTCCACCTCGACCCCGCGCCGGGCCATCTGCATGGCGGTCTGCAGGACGTACACGTTCATTCCGCCCGCATCGCCGGTACCCGGCTGCGCCAACGGTGACGTGTGGACCGAAAGCACGGCCACCCTGCGGGGGCGCGCACCCCGGCCGAGCCCGCCGAGGTCGTTGTACATGGGCGTCACGAACTCCATACTGCCCCCTCGCTCGGCGGGGCTTCTAATCGAGGTTGCCGACGAACTCGCCGATCTCTTTGACGAACCGGGCCGGATCCTCGACGAACGGTCCGTGGTCGCAGCCGTCCCAGAACGACGCCTGCGCGTTCGGCACGAGGTCGGCGGCGTGCCTGCCTGCCGCGACGTCCACGACGGAGTCCTCTGTGCCGTGGATCACCAGAACAGGGACGTCGAGCCGCCGCAGCAGGTCGTCGTGGCTCGCAGCGCGGTCGAAGAGCGCCGCACGTACCCGCGGCGGGGTGCTGAGGCTCGCACCGAACAACGCCTGAGACTGCGCACCCTTTCCTTCGGGCGGGCCGGTGAGGGCGGTCCCGAACGCGCCGAGCGCGCGAATGGCGACGCGCGGCTCTTCCGACATCGCACCGGGAACCGCTTCCCGCATCGCGGGGCCGACTTTGCCGCCCTTCTCGCCCCGACCGATGCTGGTGATCGCACCGACGAGCACCACCCCGTCGACCGCAGCGCTCCCGTGCGTGGCGAGATAATCGCAGATGACGAGCCCACCGTACGACCATCCGAGGAGGACGGCCCCGGACGTGACGTCTTCGGCGGCGAGGACCGCGCGCACGTCTCCGGCCCAGACCGCGGAGTCGTCGTATCCGGTGGCGGGCACGCCCGAATACCCGTGCCCGCGTAGATCGGGAGCGATCACCCGGTACCGGGCCGCCAGTTCGTCCAGCACCTCGATGCCCCAGCACTTCGAGGACTGCGCCCAGCCGTGCAGCAGGACGAGGGGGCGCGCGTCCTCGGCGCCGGTGACCGAGTAGACGAGCGGCGTTCCGTCGACGCCGAAGGTTTCACGAATAGCCATGCGGCCACCCTAGGGGGCCGCCGCCTCAGCCGGGCGCGTGCAAGTATTGCCCTCATGAGTGTCCTGGTGTGTTTCCACGCCCATCCCGACGACGAAGTGTTCACGACCGGCGGTGTGATGCGGCAGGCCGCGGATGCCGGTCATCGCGTGGTCGTCGTCACCGCCACGGACGGTGCGCTCGGCGAGGTTCCCGACGGGATCCTGAGCGAAGGCGAATCGCTCGCCGAACGGCGCAGGCGCGAGCTCGAGCACTCGACCGCCCTCCTCGGCGCCGCGCGGGTAGTGATGCTCCACTACGCGGACTCGGGGATGGCCGGGACGCCGGAGAACGACAACCCGGCTGCGTTCTGCAACGCCGACGTCGAGGAGGCGGCCGCCCGGCTGGCCGCCGTCCTCGTCGAGGAAGCCGCCGACGTCGTCACCATCTACGACCCCAACGGCGGGTACGGGCACCCCGACCACGTCCAGGTGCACCACGTGGGAGTCCGCGCCGCAGAGATGGCCGGTGTGCCGCACGTGTACGAGGCTGCCGTGAGCCGCGACCACATCCGGGGTCTGCTGGCCGCCAACCCTCAATGGTCCGAGGACGCGCAGCCGCCGGACCTCGACAGCTTCGGCCTACCCGAGTCGGAGATCACCACGGTCGTCGATGTCAGTGGGGTTCTCGAGGTCAAGCGGGCGGCGATGCATGCGCACGCCACCCAAATCGGCGATTTCGGGCCCTTCCTCGCCATGCCGGACGAGCAGCTTCGTGCGGTGTTCGGCCAGGAGTGGTTCCGCCGCCGCGGGGCGCCGGACGGTCTCGCGGAATCGTCGCTCCCGCTCTGAGGAACTCGACGCGTGAACTGCCTGCGGGGAGCGGACTCCGCGCCTAGCATCCACGGGTATGGGACCCGCCGATCTCCTCGCCAGCCTCAGGCGGTCCTGCGACCGGCGCGCTGATCCGATGTCTTCGTTGCTGCGCTCCTACCGCGCCACGGGAGCCGACCTGCCGTTCGGCAACCTCCTCGCAGCGCACGGCGTCGCAATGGAGGGTTACTTCTGGCGGTTCACCCAGCCGGCCACGGGCCAAGTGGTCATCGCGCTGGCCGGCATCAACCGCGCTGAGGACGGCCAGTGGTCGACGCTCGGCCTGGCCGCCCATCCCAGCCGGTTCCTGCGCACCGACGCCTACCCGGAGGGACACGCGGAGTCCGCTGGGCTGGGAGCGTTCGCAGGCAAGGCGTTCCGCGGCACCGCCGACCGCGTCCAGGTAGATCTCGGACCGGATGCGCGACTCGACGTCCGGGTGACCGATCGGGTCGGGTGGCCGCATCGCCGCTTCGGCGGATCCAGCGTCTTCCAGAGCGTTCCGGCGCTCAACCAGTACTGGCATCCGTGGTTGCTCGGTGGCAGAGCCGAGGGCACCGCGGTGCTCGGCGACACCGAAATCGATCTCGGCGGCGCACAGGTGTACGCCGAGAAGAACTGGGGCAAGGGCGGTTTCCCCGACTCCTGGTGGTGGGGGCAGGCTCAGGGATTCGCCGACCGCCGGGCGTGCGTGGCGTTCGCGGGCGGCGAGATCTCCGCAGGTCCGCTGCGGACCGAGGTGACCGCCGTGGTCGTCGCCCTGCCCGACGGCACCGTGTTTCGCCTCGGCAATCCCGTCACCTCCCCGGTACGAGCGCACGTGACCGAAGATCGCTGGTCGCTGCGGGGGCGAAACCGCACCTGGAGCGTCGAGATCGAGGGCACTTCACCGCTGGGCTCCGCACACGTGCTGCCGGTCCCGCTGCCCGAGGAACGTCGCAACATCGCGGGCGCCCTCGAACATCTCGCCGGGTCGATGAGCGTCACGGTCCGTCGCCGTGGTCGTCTCGTGTGGGCAGACGAATCTCCTCTGGCAGCGCTCGAACACGGGGGCATCGAGCGCGCCCGCGAGGAACTGGGGCGACGGGGAGCCGCGCCGGACGCCACTTCGGCGCCGCCCCTCAGCTGACCGCCGTCCGACCGCCCCGTTGCCGACGGAAAGGTCAGCTGCGCGGCCTGTACGCGCGCGGCTGACCAATCCATCCGCACCTACTGGAGAGACACACGCCGCATCGCACCGACCGGGTCCGAGTACAGAGCGCTCAATGACACCACCGTCGACGCATACTCCTGCACCCGGTTTCCGAAGCCCGTGATGCGAATGTCCTTGCGCTCCAAAGACGACGCTCGAGCGAACGCCTCGGCCACGTGCGGAATCCCGGCGGGATACTCGGTAAAGGCCTGACCACCGAGGATCACCCGATCCGGATTGAACAGGTCCCGCAGCATGGCCACCGTCCTACCCAGCACCTGAGCGCGGTCGACCAGAAGATCCTGCGCAGCAACCGATCCGGCCGCCGCCACCTTGTACAGCGCACTCATCGACGGCAGCCGTGCCGACTCCGGCAGGATGCCCGCCGACACTGCGGCGCCGAGAATTGCACGATCGCTGATCGTCGCTTCGAGGCATCCTCGCGAGCCGCAGGAGCACTGCGCCGAGGAACCGGTGGGGAGGTGTGCGATGGAACCCGGCCCACTCGACGGCGTGTGCACCCGGCCGTCGATGGTGATGGCAATTCCCGCGGTTTCGCGCGCGTAGAAGTACAGCCCCGTTTCACCCTGCGCCACGAAATCCTCACTGTCCGGGCTCAGTAACAGTTCCGACGCGGCCATCGCTTCGACGTGGGCGGCGACGGACACCGGCAATCCGAGCCCGGCGGCGATGATGGCTCCGACCTGCGCCGACTTCCACCCCAACCGGGGATGATCGACCACACCCGTCTGTGCATCGACGCGTCCACCGAGGGCGACGCCCGCCCACAGCGGACGGCGCCGGTGCCAGCGGGATGCGAAAGCCCGTGCGCTGCGGGCGATACCGGTCAGGGCCTCGGCGGACGGACCGCGCGGCGTCGGAACTTCCACAGCCCCGAGCACCTTTCCGCGCAAATCGCTCGCGAGGATGCTGGTCACCACGGCGCCGATGTGGATTCCCACGGTGAGGTACGGCTCGTGGTTCACCTCGAACGGGACGCGGGGACGACCGATCGCACCGGAGGGCGTGAGATCGCCGCGCTCGCGGAGCAACCCGAGATCGAGAAGCGCCGACACCTGACGATTGACGGTCGCAATACTGAGGCCGGTCGCCTTGGCAGCCACATCCCGCGACAGGGGGCCGCGAGCACGGGCCACGCGCAGGACACCGGCGGCGGGACCGTCGCTGATCCGCAGGTCGGGAGGAACGATGGTCAGGCGCGGACGAGACAGGGGACGCTGGAACCGCGTTGAGGCGCTCAGATTCGAACTGGAAAGAGTGGGGGTAGACACGGAGTAGTCCTTGCGTACGGAGGCGGTGCGCACCTTCGTCCGAACACGGCGTCGTCCCTGCGGGGACGCGGACGGCTGATCAGGAGAAGACTGCGCGGGTCAGCTGGAGACGCTGAAACAGCGACAACACAGTTCCCGCGCCAACGGCAGCCGCGATCCCAGCGCGGAAGTCACATAGGTGACCCGCGGAGCGGTCGGCTGGCCTGAGGACATGCCAAGAAAAATAGCACCTTCGGTCGCTTTCACCAATCTCTGCCGATTCGGCGGTCCCCGCGACTCTTGCGATCAGAGTGACGCCAAACCTTCCGGCGGTGGCGCGCCGATGGTTCGGTTGCAGGACTGCACATCGCTTCCGATACCCGAAAGGCCCATCATGTCTATCGATTTCGCGCCCGATCAGGTTGCCGACTCCCCTGCCGTTCCGGGTGCCGCCGGCGTCGTACAACTGGGCGAACACATCGGAGCCCGGATCGACGGTGTTCGGCTCGGCGGCGACCTCGACCCCGCCACGGTGTCGCTGATCCATCGGGCGCTGCTCACCCACAAAGTGATCTTCTTCCGCGGACAGCAGCACCTGACGGACGATTCCCAGTACGAGTTCGCGCAGCTGCTCGGCTCCCCCACCACCGCGCACCCCACCGTCACCTCCCGGGGAACCACCGTGCTGCCCATCGACTCCGACTACGGCAAGGCCAACAGCTGGCACACGGACGTGACCTTCGTCGACCGCATCCCGAAGGCGTCGATTCTGCGTGCCGTGCAACTTCCGACCTACGGCGGCTCCACCACCTGGGCGTCCGGGGTCGCGGCTTACAACGCGCTTCCGGAGCCTCTCAAGATTCTCGCCGAGAAGCTGTGGGCCACCCACACCAACGTCTACGACTACGCCGCGACGAGCGCGGAGCGGGCGCAGAACGAGAAGACGCAGGAGTACCGCGCCGAGTTCCAGTCCACCTACTTCGAGACGGTGCACCCGGTGGTGCGGGTGCACCCGGAGACCGGCGAACGCACCCTGCTGCTCGGCCATTTCGTGAAGAATCTCGTCGGCCTGAGCTCTGCGCAATCGCAGGCGCTGTTCCGGATTCTGCAGGATCACGCCATTTCCCTCGAGTACACGACCCGGTGGAACTGGCAGCCGGGCGATGTCGCCATCTGGGACAACCGCGCAACGCAGCACTACGCCATCGCCGATTACGGGGATCAGTACCGCCGGCTCAATCGCATCACCCTGGCCGGGGACGTGCCCGTCGACATCCACGGCGAACGCAGTCGCAGCATCGCAGGCGACGCGAGCAGCTACTCGGTCATCGACGAGCCCGCGCCCGTTCGCGGGTAAGGCTCGAGCCCTACCATGGCCGCATGATCATCTCACCCGACACCCGCGTCGCCGTTGTCACCGGAGCGAGCTCCGGAATCGGCGAAGCCACCGCCCGCACACTGGCTGACCAGGGTTTTCATGTGGTCATCGGAGCGAGGCGGGTGGATCGACTGGAAAAGATCGCCGGAGACATCGGGGGTACGGCGCTCGAGCTCGACGTCACCGACGACGACTCGGTGGACGCCTTCACGGCAGTCCTGCCCCGGGTGGATGTGCTGGTGAACAACGCGGGTGGGGCCAAGGGGCTGGCGCCGGTCCTCGACGCCGACCTCGACGACTGGCGCTGGATGTGGGAGACGAACGTCCTGGGAACCCTGCGGGTGACCAGGGCGCTCCTGCCCAAACTCGTCGACTCGGGCAACGGACTGATCGTCACCATCACGTCGGTGGCGGCGCTCGAGGCCTACGACAACGGCGCGGGCTACACCTCCGCCAAACACGCACAGGCCGTGCTGCATCGGACGCTGCGTGGAGAGTTGCTGGGCAAGCCCGTTCGCCTCACCGAGGTTGCGCCGGGCGCCGTGGAGACGGAGTTCTCGCTGGTGCGGTTCGAGGGCGACAAGGAGCGCGCCGACAAGGTGTACGAGGGGATCACTCCGCTGGTGGCCGCCGACGTCGCCGACATCATCGGGTTCGTGGCGTCGCGCCCCTCGCACGTCAACATCGATCAGATCGTCGTCAAGCCCCGAGATCAGGCCTCCTCGGGACGTTTCCACCGCACGACGTGACCTGAGACGTCAGTGACCGACAAGCCTCACTGCGGCTCGTCACCGGTCCCGTCCGTCGGCGCGGCGATCCTGATATTCGAGCAGTAGGACCACGGTCCACACCGCGGCAACGATCAACGCCACCGATCCCAACAGCATCCATCCCGCCACCGCAGCCCCCTACCGTTCGAACTGTCCCGAAAATCGAGACTCGTTCAGGTAGACGCAGCGGGAGTCGGTTCGGTTCCCCTACGCGAGCGCGGACATCGACTGCCAGGTCGGCCAATCGACGGCCCAGTCGTAGATGTCGCCGTCGGCTGCCGACAATTCGATGGAGGTGCCGGTGACCTCCACAGGATCGCCGTACATGGCCGTGCCGAAATACTGTTGGGCGTCGCCCAGCGACAGATTGATGCAGCCGTTGGTGACGTTCGACGACCCCTGCACTCCGAGGGTCTCGGGATTCGCGTGGATGAATTCGCCGTTGTTCGAGATGCGCACCGCCCACCGCTCGCGGACGTTCTCGTAGAACGGCGGGTTGGACATGAGGAAGTCCTCGTGCTTCTCCGTCACCATGTGGATGCCGCTTCGCGTGACGTTGCGCGGTTCGTTGCCCTCGCCGTAGCTGACCGGGATGTCCATGATGGTCTGGCCGTCCCGCACCACCTGCATACGGTGGCTGGGCGCGTTGGCAATCACGGTCTGACTGCGGCCGATGGTGAAGTCGAGCGACAGGTCCTCTGCTCCGTAGGCTCCGTCACCGAAGTCGAGCCCGTACAGCCTGGCGTCCAGATTCACGGTGGTGCCCGGTGCCCAGTAGTTCTGCGGTCGCCAGTGCGCACGCGACCCGTTGTCGTCCGGCAGCCAGGCCCACGACCCCGGAGTGGGCGGCGTCGTCGTCACCGTCATCGCCTTCTCCACCGCAGCCTTGTCTTCGACGGTGTCGTGAAACTGCACGATGATGGGGGCGGCGATACCGACCTCTCGACCGTCACCGATGTTCAGGTTGGCCGAGATCGTCTGCTCGGGTTGCACGGTGGTGAAGCCGCCGTCGACAGTGACCGTCTTGCCGTCGGTACCGACGGCAGTGCCCTGCCACGTGTAGGTGGCTCCGTAGCCGAGAGCCTCACCGACAGTGAACGTGGTTCGGTCGGGCGACAGGACGCCCTGTACGGCACGACCCTCCGCATTGACGAGAGCGATATCGGTGAAAGTGCCCTCGGTGGCGGTGGCGGTGGCCGAGACCGGCGACACCGGGTTCACGTCCTGCGAACCCGACTCCGGATTCTGGGTGACCTGAACCACCGGTTCGGGAGGGGCGACGGGCGTCCCGGATTGCGGGCCCACCGTGCAACCGGCGAGCAAGGCGACGAGAGCGATCAGCGCCGCCGCGACATACGCGACCCGCTTCGGGCTTGTCCGAGAACCCAGTTCATGCACGACTGACACGTTACCTGCGCTACGGACCGACCTTTCAGACCGCGCAGCCTACCGTGACGGGTTCCGGTTCGAGGCGGACACCGAACGCCGACTGGACACCGTCCCGCACGTCCCGCGCAAGGGCCAGGAGATCCTCGGTCTTCGCCGCGCCGCGATTGGTGAGTGCCAGGGTGTGCTTGGTGGACAAGCGGGCTGCAGCGCCTTCGGCGGGATACCCCTTCGAGAACCCGGCCCGCTCGATCAGCCATCCGGCGGAGAGCTTGGTGCCCGTGGCGGCCGGATACTGCGGCACCGAGACGTCACCGAGTCGAGCTTCGACGGCAGCGAGAACGGCGGCCAGTTCGCTGTCGGGCACGACGGGATTGGTGAAGAATGACCCCGCACTCCAGGTGTCGTAATCGTCGGGGTCGAGCACCATGCCTTTGCTTCTGCGCAGGTCGAGGACGGCGTCGCGGACCTCGACCGACGGTCGCCGGTCCCCTTCCTCCGCGTCCAGGGCAGAGAACAGTTCCCGGTAGCGCAACGGCTCGCTCAAACCGTCCCGGTGCACTGTCAGTTCCACCGCGAGCACGAGAGCGGCGTCGGTGTGTTTCAGGACGCTCGTGCGGTACCCGAGTCCCAGTGCGTCGGGCTGCACCCATCGGACCTCGCCGGTGCGGCGGTCGAGGAGCCGCACGCGCCGCAACATGGTGCCGATCTCGACGCCGTACGCCCCGACGTTCTGCACCGGAGTGGCACCCGTCGAGCCGGGGATCCCGGACAGACATTCGAGCCCGCCGAGTTCGGCGGCGACGGTCTGCGCCACGACCTGATCCCACTCGGCACCGGCCTCGGCAGTGACGAATCCCTCGTCGAATTCCACGGTGGTGTTCGACACACGGACCACCACGCCGTCGAAACCGTCGTCACCGACCACCAGATTGGAACCGCCCGCGAGGATCAGCGTCGGTATGCCACTCGCGTCGAGCAGGCGGATCACATCGACCAGCACCTCGGTGGTCGGGCACTCGGCCACGATGCGCGCCGGCCCGCCCACCCGCAGGGTGGTCATTTCCGAGAAGTCGAGATTCTCGGACACGAAGGCGCCGGAATCGACGAGTTGACTGACAATGCTCACATCCCACACATCCGCAAACGGTAGCCTGCGGACCGTGAGCCGCCGCATCGAGCATTCCTCGACCTACTCCTTCCCCGTCGAACAGGTCCACGCCGGCCTGACCACCGAGCAGTACTGGCGCGACCGGATCGCCGAGGTCGGCGGGCCGGGAGCCACGCTCGACGAGGTCACGACCGGGCCCGGGACCATCTCGGTGTCCATGTCGCAGTCGATTCCCGCCGAGCATCTGCCGAGCATCGTCGCGAAGGTCCGATCGGGGGACCTCGTGATCGCGCGCACCGAAACCTGGAACGCGCTCGACGGCGGTCGCGCGTCCGGCACCTTCACTGCTCGGGTCACCGGCGCACCCGCTGAGATCTCGGGATCGCAAACCCTCACCAGCGAGGGCTCCGGCACGAAAGTCCAGGTCACCGGCAAGGCCGAGGTCAAAATCCCGTTGATCGGCGGCAAGATCGAAGGCGCCATCGGAGACGAGGTGCTGCGCCTGATCGACAAGGAGCAGGAGTTCACGCAGCGGTGGCTCGGCGCCTGACGCCCGCCGAGCGGCGTCTCGACGGTCCCCGACCTGGGGCGGGCGTCGATTGTGTTCGGTCACAGTCCGGTAACCTTGACGATCATGGCTCGCCGCATCGACTACTCAGCCCGTTACAAGCACACCCCGAAAGAGGTGTACGGCGCGTTCACCAACCGCGACTACTGGGACGCGCGCATCGAGGAGATGCGGAAGTACTCCGAGAACCACATCGAGCACTTCGAGGTCAGCGACGACGGAATCGACATCGTCCTTCACCACATCCTGCCGCGCTCCGAACTCCCGGAGATCGCGCAGACCGTGATGAAGAAAGACATGGTCATCACCCGTAAGGAGTCGTACACCCCGTTCGGTGACCCGACCACCGGAACGTACGAGGCATCGATCCCCGCCGGACCCGGCAGCCTGACGGGCACCATGAAACTGTTCGCCACCGACACCGGATGCACGTTCCGCACGTCGTCCGAGGCGAAGGTGTACCTGCCGTTCATCGGCGGGAAGCTCGAGCAGCTGATGCTCGTCAACCTCATCGACCTCTTCCGCGCCGAGGCCGAGATCACCGAAAACTGGTTGTCGCAGCAGTAGCTTCCACAGCACACAGCTCCCATGACTTCAGCGACGCTGAGGCGGCCCCGTGGTGCCCAGGCCGGCCTCACCCCCCGGGGTGTCATCACTCGGGGCACTACCGGCATCAACCGTCTGCGGCGCAGCGATCGCTGGCTCGTGAACGACGCGTTGGTGCGCCGCACGCTCGGGGACAGCGCCGACCCACTCGTCGTCGACCTCGGTTACGGCAATCGCCCGCACACCACCTTCGAACTCGCCGACCGACTCCTCTCGGTGCGGCGGGATCGACGGGTGGTGGGTCTCGAGATCGATCCCGAACGGGTGGTCGAGGGCGGCAACGGAGTGAGTTTCGCGCGGGGCGGTTTCGAATTGTCCGGCCTGCGGCCGGTCTTCGTCCGCGCATTCAATGTGCTGCGGCAGTATCCGGAGGAGTCGGTCGGGCCGGCCTGGGCACTCATGCAGGCCGGCCTTGCGCCGGGCGGGCTGATTCTCGAGGGCACGTGTGACGAACTCGGCCGACGCTGCGCCTGGGTGTTACTCGACGCCACCGGCCCCCTGTCGCTGACGCTGGCCTGGGATCCTTTCGACGTCGAGACTCCATCGGACATCGCCGAACGCCTGCCGAAGGCGCTGATCCACCGCAACGTTCCCGGCGAACCGATCCACGCGCTGCTCGCCGCCGTCGACCGGGCCTGGGCCATCGCCGCACCGCACGGCTCGTTCGGTCCCCGGGTGCGGTGGCGAGCGTCCCTGCAACTGCTGCGTGCGCAGGGTGTCCCGGTGCAAGCGCAGCGCAGGCGTATTCGCGACAACGTGCTCACCGTTCCGTGGGACCTGGTGGCGCCGGCGCAGTCGCCGAGGTAATCCCCTACTGCCCCACAGAGCCGTCCCGTCCCGTTCCTCACCGAAAGACGTTGCGCGTCGGGATTGTTCGGCGGGGCCTTCGTCAGGTGCAGGTGGCCAGCGCATGCTCGACGCGCTGAGCTACCTGCGCGGGCAGCAACCCACACTCGCCGTGCAGGGTCCGCACATCCAGGCGACCGATCGCGACCCCGTCGGAGACCACCTCGTCGAGCAGTTCCTGTGAGATGCCGCTGGCGGCGAGGTCGAGCGCGGTACACGTCGGTGTGGTGATCCGCAGCGGTCCCACCTGCTCGCAGTCCTCCGCGCGAAGCGAACGGCGGTGCAGCGCCAGTTGCTGCGTGGGCGAGGGTGGCGACAGCACGGTGGAGAGGTGGATGAACCGCGGGTACAAGTGCCCGAGACCGTGCAGTTCGGCCGCGCTCTGGTGCGAGACGGCCGCGGCGGCACCGAACCACGTGCACCACTTCGCGAACTCGTCGAGGTCGGAGTGGGGACTGCCGTTCAGTCGGAACAGGTCTCGCTCGATCTTGTCCCAAGACCCTGCGCTGACGTGTTCACCGATCTCATCGGCCGTGAAGCCGAGGCGCAGCACTTGCGCCGTGGTGAAATATCCGGCTTGCGCCGTAGCGAGACGTGTCAGTTCTTCGCCGACACCGTCACGCCCGGGGCCGCCGGGACGTGGAGCCAACCATCCGGACATTCCCTCACATTACGGTCTCTTGTGTCGTGAATCACACTTTCTCGCGAACTTTGCGTGCGCCCCGCGGCGGTATTCACAGAAATTGTTCAGAGTTGTCGGGAAGAATCCGTGCAATGGCAGCCCGAACGAACTCCGCATCCCGAAGTAACCGTGTGCTCGTCATCTCGCTGATCGTCATCGCCGCGCTCGTCGCCGTGCTGGTCGGCGGTGAACTCTATGTCCGCCACAGCGTGAAGAGCTGCATGGCAGATCAGTTCGAGAGCCAACTCGGGTCCAAGGTGGACGTGGGCCTGAGCTGGAAACCCGTGTTGCTGCAATCGCTGGACAAGAACGTTCCCTACATCACCATCGACAGTGACGACACGAAGTTCGGTCCCGCAGTGGGAATGCAGGTCAACGCCCAGATCAACGACATCCGCATCGAGGACACCCCCGAGAGCAGCGGCACCATCGGCAGCTCGGACGCCCACATTCACTGGTCGACCGAGGGAATCCTGGCGACGCTGCAGCAGCAGGCGTTCGGCTCCCTCGTCAGCGCCGTCAAGGCGGATGCGGACGCCGGGACCCTGACCTTCTCGGTCGGTCCTGCCGGACTCGCCGAGCTGACCGTCCGGCCCGAGGCCGGCGGCGGAACCGTTCAGGTGAAGACGGTGAACGCCGAGATTCTCGGGTTCGGCCTTCCCACCGACCTGGTCGACGGAATCGTGCAGACCCTCACCTCGAGCCTGCAGACCTACCCGCTCGGAATGCAGCCGACCTCGCTGGAGGTCACCGACGACGCCATCGACATCACCCTCGAGGGTGGCGCATACACGATGCCGGCAGCCGGTACCCAGCAGCAGCAGGAACAGCAGCAGAGCAGCTGCGGGCTCCTCGTCTGATCGAGCGGACGGGTCAGTCGGGCAGCCCGTCGAGGACGGCGCGGGTTCCCGACAGGCCTAGTCGCGTCGCTCCTGCGTCGATCATGTCGATCGCTGCCTGGGCGGTGCGGATGCCCCCGCTCGCCTTCACGCCGATCCGTCCTCCGACGGTCTGGGCCATCAGCCGTACGGCGTCGACCGACGCTCCGCCCGCAGGATGAAATCCGGTGGAGGTCTTGACGAAGTTGGCACCTGCGCGTTCGGCGGCGCGGCACGACTCCACGATGGCATGGTCGGTGAGGGCCGCTGTTTCGAGGATCACCTTCAGCACCGGGCCGTCGCCGATGGCCTCGCGCACGGTGAGCACGTCGGCGAGGACGGCGTTGAAATCACCCGCCACCGCGGCGCCGATGTCGATCACCATGTCGATTTCCTGCGCGCCCTGATCGACCGCGAGCCGGGCTTCGGCACCCTTGACGAGTGAGTGGTGTTTTCCCGACGGGAACCCGACCACTGCCGCCGTGACCAGACCCGCGGCCCGGACGGGCAGCATCGACGGTGACACGCAGATCGCGAGAACGCCGAGCGAGCGGGCCTCGGTGATGAGCGCGTCGACGTCGGCGGTGGTCGCTTCGGGTTTGAGAAGTGTGTGGTCGACGAGGGCGGCCACCTGGGAACGGGTCAGTGCAACGTCCGGCATGCTCCGAGCTTCGCACAACGCCGCCGGGGACCCGCGTCCACGGCCTAGCATCGCGGTATGACCAATCCCGGAGCGATCTTCGACGAGGCCTGCCAGGAGTTCGATCGACTCACCACGGCAGTGTGGTCCCCGGCCGGGCAGTCCCTCGTCTTCCAGCTCGGACTGCACCCCGGCGATGCCGTACTCGACGTGTGTTGTGGTGCAGGAGCTTCGGCCATCCCCGCCGCTACCGCCGTAGGGCCCACCGGGCTGGTCCATGCCGTCGACCTCGCAGACGAACTGCTCGAACAGGGCCGGGTGAAGAGCGCGGAACGCGGCTTGAAGAACATCGAGTTCGTGTGTGCGGACGCCACCACCTGGGAGCCGCCGAGCACGGTGCCTTCGGCCGGTTACGACGCGCTCGCATGCTCGTACGGCGTCTTCTTCCTGCCACACATGGATGCGGCCTTCACCCGGCTCGCCGGTTTGGTCAGACCCGGTGGGAAGGTGGGGATCACCGTGTGGCGACGCGGAGCGCTGCGCGAATTCGCCGACGCGTTCCTGGCCGCAGTCGCCCGGCAGCAGGAACCGGCACCGGAGCAGAGCGCGTCTCGGTTCGACGTTCTCGATCGCATCGACACCCCGGACGGTCTCCGTCAGTGGCTGGCCGACCTCGGTGCGGAGTCCACGGAGGTCCGTGAGTTGTCCAATCTGATCCCCGCGACACCGGAGTTCGCCTGGGATCTCGTGCTGGGTGGGGCACTGCGCGGAGCCCTCTCGCCCTTCGACGACAACACCGTCGAAGTGATTCGCCGGGACTTCCTGCAGCTCCTGACCGAGCGGGCGATCCATGACGTCGACGCCGGAACTCTGGTGGGTACCGCAGTCGTGACCGGCCGGCGGGCCACCTGAAAGACTGTTGCCCATGAGCACTGCTTCTTCCGACGATCACCGGTACGTTCTGTCCCTCGGCTGCCCCGACCGCACCGGCATCGTCGCCCGGATCTCGACGTTTCTCGCCGAGGTGGGCGGGTGGATCGTCGAGGCCGCGTATCACGCCGACGCCGACACCGGCTGGTTCTTCACCCGGCAGGCCGTGCGGGCGTCGTCGGTGCACATGTCGATCGACGAGCTGCGCGAACGATTCGCTGCCGTCGCGGCCGAGCTGGGCCCGGACACGGAATGGACGGTGTCCGACACGGGTGAACGCAAGCGTGTGGTGCTGCTCGTGAGCAAGGAAGCGCACTGTCTGCACGACCTGTTGGGTCGGGCGGCGGGCGGCGAGCTGCCGGCAGACATTTGCGCGGTGATCGGCAATCACCGCGACCTCGAGAGCGTCACCCGACGCCACGGCATCGACTTCCACCATGTGCCCTTCCCCAAGGATCCGGCCGAACGTGGTCCGGCCTTCGAGCAGGTCCGGGAACTCGTCGACGCGCACGATCCGCACGCTGTCGTCCTCGCCCGGTTCATGCAGGTGCTGCCCTCGGAACTGTGTGAGCACTGGGCGGGACGCGCCCTCAACATCCACCACAGCTTCTTGCCGTCGTTCGTCGGCGCCCGCCCGTATCACCAGGCCTTCGCACGGGGAGTGAAACTGATCGGCGCCACCTGCCACTACGTGACGGCAGAGCTGGACGCAGGCCCCATCATCGAACAGGACGTGATTCGCGTCGATCACGCCGACGAGGTCGCGGACATGGTGCGGCAGGGCCGCGACATCGAAAAGCTCGTGCTGTCCCGCGGCCTGCGCTGGCACCTCGAGGACCGCGTCCTCGTGCACGGCCGGAAGACCGTGGTCTTCAGCTGAAAAACCGCTGCGGCTACAGGTTGCGCAGCCGGACGATCTCCTTGTCGAACTCGTCGATGTTCTCGACGGAACTCATGTGCCCGACACCGGGGAGCACGATGAGCCGGTCGAGATGTCCCGCTTCGTCCAGCACGCGAGCGAGCTTGCGTGCGTGGACCGGTGGTGTGAGCCGGTCCATGGACCCGACGAGCACGGTGGTCGGCACAGTGAGGTGGTCGAGAGCTTCGTGGATGTCGAGCCCGCTCAGCGCGGCACCCCAGCCCCCGCGAATGCGGGGCTGGCACTCGCGCACGATGTTCTCGCAGAAGCTGACCTCGGCGGGACTGGCGTTCGGCGACATCGCCACGTACTGGATCGCCCGGGTCATCACCGGTGAAGACACCAGCGGCATCGGGGCGCTCAGCACCGCACGGCCGACCGGGACCGGCACTCGCGGGAAGCGATTCGGGAGGGGAATCACCGTGGTCTCGGCGATGAGCCGGTCGCAGGCGGTGCTGGCGAGCAGGACCGCGGACGCATACTTCTGTACCTCGTCGGGATGACGGCCGGCCCAGGCCATGATGCTCATGCCGCCCATGCTGTGGCCGACCAGGACGGCCTTCTTGTCCTCGCGGACAGTCGCCCTCAGTACCTCGGACAGGTCGTCGGCGAGGACGTCGGGGCCGAGAGCGAGGGAGCCGACGGTGCTCCGACCGTGCCCGCGCTGGTCGTAGGTGATCACGCGGTATTCGCCTGAGAGGGCGTTCACCTGCGGGTACCAGTACTCGGTCGAGCAGGCCCAGCCGTGGCTGAACACGATGGGGTCGCCGTCCACCGGACCATAGGCGCGCACGTACAGGGTGGCGCCGTCGTCGGTGACGATCTCGTTGACGTCGGGTCGCAGGCTCGGGGTACGCAGCAGGTCGTTCGGTGCAACCTCGGTCGTCAGCGTCAGACCACGGGTGGAGCGCTTGTGCCGAATCGCCGCTGCTGCGGCGAAGGCAGCGCCCACTCCCGCGACGCCGGCGAGTGCCCGCAGGGCGGTGGTGCGCGAACTGCTGGTCATTCTTACCCCTGTCATCTGGGTGACACCGCCGTGCGGCGACGTCCGTGAGTTGTCAACTTGCGCGGCCGTTGTCGGCCGTCCGCGCGGAACTCGGCGGATCTCCGAGTTGCTGTGCGGCTTTCTCGAGGGCGCGGGAAATCTGCTCTTCCATCGCCTGCGTGAACAGTGTCTGGACGGCGTCGTGTGCGAGTGGCCGCATCTGCTCGACGAGCCGCACGATGTCCGAGATCTTCGCCTCGTCGAGCTCGAGTTGCTCGCCCTCGGGTGCGAGGTACCGATCGGCGACGACCGCGACGAATCGAGCTGCGACGTCGGACAGGTCTTTGCGCACGGCTGCGGTCTGTTCGAGCACGTCCTCGAGTGAGATACCCGCGTCGACGAGAACCTGGGCCGCCTCCACGAGTCGAGGACTGTTCACCGCGTAGTCGTCACCGGAGGGGACGAGCACGCCGAGCTCGGTTCCCCGCGCAATATTCTCGTCGGTGGTCTGCGCACCGAACATCCGCCGGAGTTCCGCCACGGTGAGTCGCGCGGCGCGCTTGCGTTTCCTCCACCGGCTGCCGGGATCGTCGGTCTCGAGCACATCGGTGACGTGCAGTCCGTATTGGGCGGCCGTGAGCAACTCGCTGATGGTGGCGAAAGTGTATCCGCGGTCGAGCATCCGGCCGATGAGGTGTAGCCGGGCCAGATGCGACTCGTTGTACCACCCGGTCCGCCCCTGTTTCCGCGGTGGCGGGAGAAGTCCGCGGTCCTGGTAGACGCGCACGTTGCGCACGCTCACCCGCGCCTCGCGTGCGAGGTCGTCGATCCGATATTCCTTCATCAGACGATGTGCGCCCGTTCGAGCAGAAGCCTCGACGGACCACCGATGAGTCCCACCTCGTCGAGGAATTCGACGGTCTTGGCGCAGCCCTCGCGGATCTTGTCGTGATAGTGGCGATTCGATCTGGCTGCCCTCTTCGCCGCGTCCACGTCGAGACCCGCCGCCGCGTAGACCTGCGGGTTCACCAGACTGGTGACGATGAAATATGCGATGACGCCGAGCGCCAAACGCACCCGGGCCCTCGCGAACCAGGACGCCGATCGGATTCGCCGGATTGTTTCCTCGCGTGCGTACTTGATGTGCCGCGACTCCTCGAGGACGTGAATTCTGCTGACCGTGCGTGTCACCGGCTGAACTCGCTCGTCCCGCATGAAGTCGCGCTGCATCATGTCGAGGATCTCCTCGGCGAACAACGTCCCGCCGTACGCCAGGGATCCGGTGGCGGTCGCCTTGAAGGCGCGAGCAGCCTGACGGATCCACCACTTGGGCCGGTACGACGGAATCCCGAAGCGCTGCGCCGACCTCGCGAACATCGTGGAGTGACGGCACTCGTCGGCAATCTCGGTGAGCGCGAACTGGACGTGCGGGGTGGCCGGGTCGTGGAAGTAGATGTCCCGCACGAGCATCTGCATGAGGATCAGCTCGAACCAGATTCCGGTACCGGCGATGCTCGCCGCCTCGTGCTTGGTGAGGGTGACGCGTTGTTCCTCCGTCATGGTGTCCCAGAGTTCGGTGCCGTAGAGGCTGCACCACTCGGGGGTCATGCCGTACCGGTCCGTGGGGATGGGCGCATCCCAGTCGACCTCGATCAGCGGGTCGTAGGACTTGCGTGCCGCGGAGGCGAGTAGCCGCTCAGCCGTGTCCTGACGGTCACTTACTTTCATTTTCCGGGACGTCGCAGGGGCATCACGGAGGAAGTCCCGTGCACTCTCGACGGACATCACCACTCCTCGGTCTCCTTCTTCACCCACAATAGCATTGTCACAATGCCCATTGTCATCGTCGGGCGGGAATTGCCTGCGGACACGCATGATGTCGAAAATCCAGACCCGGCTCCGTCCCAGCGTGGAATCGGCAAGACGGTCGAATCGGCGAGACAACACTGGAGGATGGATCCCATGGCACACGTACAACGCTTCGACCACGTCGGCATCACCGTCGCGGACCTCGACTCGGTAACGGCGTTCTTCGTCGGACTGGGTCTCGAGGTAGAGGGCACCGGATCCGTGGAGGGTGAGTTCGTGGAGACAGTCTGCGGCATCCCCGGCGCGCGCTGTGAGATCGTGATGCTGCGGCCACCCGGCGGCGGGTCCCGGCTGGAACTCGCGACCTTCGTCACGCCCGATCACGTGCCCGGATCGCCCGAAGCGATGGCCAACGAGCTCGGGCTGCGCAACGTGTCGTTCGAGGTCGGCGACCTCCAGGCGGCCGTCGACGCGGTGGCTGCGGACGGGTACGGGCTCATCGGTGGCATCGGCGAGTACGAGAACAGCGTGCGGATGGCCTACGTGCGTGGGCCCGAAGGGATCATCGTGTCCCTGTTCGAGCAGCTCGGCTGACGCGCCGTACCCAACGTATCTCCGATCCCCGGGCCGGGCCGTCACAAGATGAGGCGGAGCCCGACATCACCACAGCCCGGTGTCGCTAGCATTGAAGAGTCCCCAGGAGGTTGCGGTGACATACAGTGCTGCGTCGGCTGAGACGTCCGTGCGGGTAGAGCGCTGCGACGTCTGCATCGTCGGTGCGGGCATCGCCGGAGTCAATGCCCTGTTCGTCGCCAGTCGATACTTGTCTCGCTCGCAGAAGATCATCCTGGTCGACCGCCGCGATCGTCCCGGCGGCATGTGGGTCGACACCTATGCGTATGTGCGACTGCACCAGCCGCATGGCCTGTTCACCGCCGGCAACATCAAGTGGTCGCTCGGCCGGGATCGCTCCTACCTGGCAACAAAGGACGAGGTGCTCACGCACTTCGAACACTGCCTCGACGTTGTCAAGCAACGAGTGCACGTGGACGAGTACTTCGGCTGGACGCTCGAGTCGCATGACGAGTCAGGTGGGATGGTGCGCGTCACCTGCACATCGTCGGACGGCCACGTCATGGTCGTCGAGGCGAAGCGACTGATCAAAGCCAGCGGTTTTGGAGTCGTGCCCAACGACCCGCTCGAGATCTCCAGCGCGCGCGTCCTGTCGGTATCACCCGATTTCTGCGACATGCGAGGGGACGACATGCGGGCGAGCAACGCCCCCGTGTGGGTCGTGGGCGGCGGAAAAACCGCGATGGACACCGCTCACACGCTGGTCACGGAATACCCCGGTCGGGAAGTGAACCTAGTGGCAGGCTCGGGCACATTCTTTTCGAACCGCGACCGGTTGTTCCCTACCGGCGGCCGACGATGGTGGGGCGGCACGCCCGTAACTCGCATCTTCACGGAACTGGGTCGGCGCTTCGACGGGACCAACGAGACCGATGTCGCGACCTGGTTCCGCACTACCTACGGCACCTGGCTGACCCCCACCGCAGACAACTACCTGCTGGGTTTGCTGTCCGAGGCGGAGAACAAGACGATTGCCGCCGGCCTCAGCGAGGTGATCATGGATCACGTCGTTGATGCCGTCGACCGCAACGGCGACACCGACTTGATATTCCGCAGCGGCTCAGCGAAGACAATTCAACCGGGCAGCTGGATAGTGAACTGCACCGGATACATGCTGCGCGGCGAGAACCCCTACGAGCCATACGTTTCCGACAGCGGTGCGGTCCTGTCGATTCAACCGCGTTCTGCCACATTACATCTGACGTCGTATGTGGGATACTTCCTGACCCACCTACTGTTCTTGGACAGGATCCAGGACCTCCCGCTGTATGAACTCGACGCGCCGGATCTACGGAAGAAGTCGAAGGCGGCATTTCCCTATACGCTCGGATCGCTCACCATGCACAACCTCAGTCTCATCGTCGACAGCGTGCCGAACAAGGTGTTCCTCGATTGCGGACTCGATCTCGATCGCTGGTACCCGCGGCCACGCCGCATGATCGGAACAACGCGGTTCCTGTTCACCCACCGCCGCGGACGCGATCACCTCCGCCGCACCCTGGACACTGTGCGTGAGCGATTCGATGTTCGCTGCGGCCCACTGAGATAGTCGTAACCATCAGTTCCACACGCGAATTCACCGATCGAACCTCTGCAACCGACGTTGCGTCCGGCCGGGGCCGGCTGAAGTTCAGGCGCACACTGCCCGCCGGTGATGACAGAACGAAGTGTCAGTCCGGCGTGTGCTCGGTGGGCTCCGGCATGAGCAGTTGCTCGGACAGCACCTCCAGTGCCTGTCGTGCGTAGCCACGCCACATCGAGGCGATCAGCGGCATGACGAGTGTCCCAGGGCCCCTCGGGTGCAGGACCCATCGCCAGGTGATTCTGGTCCCGGTCCCGCATGGGACGAACTCCCAGGTTCCGTCGATGCTGTCAACCAGCGGCCGCAGTGGGCCGGTGACGTCGCTGAGCCGGTAACTGAACGAGCGTGGGGCATCGACATTTGTCAGCAACTCGCGCATCGTTCCGCCGTCCGTGGTGACCACTGTGCGGGACTGTCCGACCCGGCCCCACATTCCGTCCTGTCCGCGAACCTGCTTGATGGGCGGCAGCAGGGCGTAGCGGCGGGAGAAGATCGCATCCAGCGGGATCGACAGGGTCCCGTCGAATGCTTGCGCGCATGTGATCGGGATAGCCCGCGACTGCTCGACTGTGGTGAGCGTGGCCATCACGCGAGCCTAACGCAGGCGAGCCGTTGCCAAACTACCAGCGGGGTCCGCGTTGAACGTCGTCCACTCGCGGCCGGACATCCACGAGATAGACGCAGACTGCCACCACCGCGACGATGCCGAACAGCTGCACGGCGGGGAACAGCAGCAGCACAAGGAAGGCCACTGAGAGAATGCTCAGCCAGATGGGTTTGCTCAGCTTGTCGACGGCCGTGAAGGCGTCTTTGCGCTGGCGAGCAGCGTGAAACAGGGCGAACGCCGCGCCGCCGAGGGCGACGATGCGAATCACCAACAAGATCACCGAGACGATGCCGTCAACTTGAATCACACGCTCATACTACGAGCTGAAGACGCAAACGGCCCCCGCACCGTAAAGTGCGGGGGCCGAGAGCGCGAAAAGGTCAGACCTTCTTGGCCGGAGCCGTCTTCTTGGCCGGAGCCGTCTTCTTGGCGGGCGCGGGCGGAGTTGCAGCAGCCTTGGCCGGAGCAGCCTTGGCCGGGGCCGGGGCCGGGGCCGGGGTCGCCTTCTTCGCCGGGGCAGCGTGCTTGGCCGGCGCTGCCTTCTCGGCGCGGGCCTGGACGTCGGCAGCCGTAGCGTTCACCCGATCGGCAGCCTCCTTCGAGACCTCTTCCGCCTGGTCACCCAGGTCGAGAACGCGAATCGCGGCCTCGTCGCCGGCGTCGGCAATCGCTTCGCCGACACCCTCGGCAGTGTCGGAGATCCGGACGGACGCGCGGCCGGCGAGCTTCGCGGCCTGCTCGCCCACAGCGCGGGTCTGGCGTGCCACGGTGCCGAGAGCTTCCTCGGTCAGCTCGACGGCGTCACCGAAGGCCGACTCGGCGCGGCCGAGACCCTCCTCGACGACCGGCTGCTTGCGGATGCGCTCGACTGCATCTTCGCCACGCTCCGCGAGGGAGGTGTAGAGGTCGGACGCAACCTTCAGGTAAGCCTCGGCGACCTTGCGCAGTTCGTCGGCGGTGAACTTCTCGCGGAGCTCGGCGAGCTCCTCGGGCAGCTCGGACGGCAGGCCCGCGAGGCGCTCGCGGAGGTGCTCGACACCCTCGGTGACCTCTTCCTGCAGACCGGCGATGCGTTCGCGGGCGCCACCGACGCGCTCCTCGACATCATCCTGGGTGGTCTCGGCGCGCGAGCGGACCTGGGCGACGACGTCGGCCACGGCCTGCACCACGACGTCACCGGCACCTACGGCTGCGTACAGCGAGGTCTTGACGCTGTCGATGGTTTTCTGGTCAGTCATCGGCTATCTCCTGTTCAACGTTGGGGGGGTCGGGTTCCGGCGTCTCGGGTCCGGACCGATGTGGTTCGGGGGTCCGAACCTCGGACATCCTGGATTCGGCGGACTCTGCCGAGTCGTTCTCACGACAGAAGGACTCGTAGATCTCGAGCAGCACTTGCTTCTGCCGCTCGGTGATGGCCGTATCCGCAAGCAGGGCGTCGCGAACAGGACCGTGGGGTCGTTGCTCGAGGTACCCCGCCTGGACGTACAGGACCTCCGAGGACACCCGGAGACCCTTCGCTATCTGCGCCAGCACTTCGGCCGAAGGCTTGCGCAACCCGCGCTCGATCTGACTCAGGTACGGATTACTGACGCCTGCGAGTTGCGCCAGTTGTCGCATCGAGACCTGGGCGGCTTCACGTTGTGCACGAATGAAGCCACCGATGTCGTGTGCGGCGTTACTGACTACGCGAGCGGCCACATCTCCTGCACCGGCTGCCTCGCGGTCGTCGCTGGCCATCAGTCCTCCCGAATTGCTGGGCAATTCCGAGTGTAAGAGAGGGTGCTAGCAATTGCAAGCGCTCTGCTAGCAGTGGGCACGTGGCCGTCGCCACAGGGTGCCGGGCGGTCAGCCGAACATCAATGAGGAGACCGTGTAGATCAGTAACCCGGCGATCGAACCGACCACCGTGCCGTTGATCCTGATGAACTGAAGGTCCCGTCCCACCTGCAGTTCGATCTTCTTGCTCGCTTCCTCGGCATCCCAGCGTTCGACGGTGTCGGAGATGATCCCGGTGACCTCGTCGGTGTAGTTGTCGACGACGTATCGCGTCCCCGCCATGACCCACCCGTCGACCTTGAGTCTCAGCTCGTCGTCGTCGCGCAGTCGTTCGCCGATCCTGACGACGTTCTCGGCGACCTTGGTCCGCAGCGTGCTACCCGGATCGTCGACGGACTCCATGATGAGGCGCTTGGCAACCTTCCAGGTGGCGGCGGCGAGCCCGGTCACCTCCTCGCGACCCATGATCTCGGCCTTGATCTTTTCGGCCTTCTCCATCGTGACGGGGTCGTTCTGCAGGTCGTCGGCGAAGTCGACGAGGAAGCGGTTGGCCGCCTGACGGACCTCGTGCTCGGGGTTCGAGCGCACCTTCCACGTGAATTCGACCAGCTCACGGTGGATCTTCTCGCCGAGCATCAGGTCGACGAACTTGGGCGACCAGGACGGCGAGTCGCGGGTGACGATGCGGTCGATGGTTTCCTGGCTTCCCAGGGCCCACTGATGGGCGCGCTCGGCAAGCAGGTCCAGGATCGGCAGCTGACGGTTCTCACGGAGTAGTTCACCGAGCACCCGCCCGATCGGCGGCCCCCACTCCGGCTCGGCCAGCCTGCGCACGATGGTGCTGTCGATGATCTGCTGCACGTCCTCGTCGCGCAGCACCTCGACGAGTCCACGCAGCACGGTCGCTGTCTCGGCGGCGACTCGCGCGGCATGTTTCGGCTGCGCCATCCAGGTGCCGAGCCGTAGCGGGATCTGGGCGGCCTCGACCTTGGCCGACACCACTTCGGGCGCCAGAAAGTTCTGACCCACGAAACTGCTCAGGCTGGCACCGAGCTGATCCTTCTTCCGTTTGATGATCGCCGTATGCGGAATGGGCAGGCCGAGGGGATGACGGAACAGAGCCGTGACGGCGAACCAGTCGGCGAGCGCGCCCACCATTCCGGCTTCCGACGCGGCTCGCACGTAGCCGACCCACTCCCCCGCGCCACGCGATTCCTGCCACCGGCAGACGAGGTAGACCACGGTGGCGAACACGAGGAAACCCGTCGCCACGGTCTTCATCTTGCGGAGATCGCGCCGCTTCTCCCCGTCGTCGAAAGCAGAAAGACTCGATTGATGCACAGTTGCCATTGTGCCGAAGGTCGATGACGCGGCGCTTCCCAAAGGAGTGACGAGCGAGCTGCACAGACGGCATTGTGCGAGCCGACAACACACGAGCACTAAGCTGAGAGAAGAATTGCGATACGAAACGGATGTGAACAAGCTCAGTGGCGAATGACGACCTGAAGGATGCCGAGCAGGTGACGGAGTCGATGACGAAGCTGGAGAAGGCGACCAAGCCCGACGGGCGTAAGCGCCGCTGGCGTGAGCACAAGATCGCGCGCCGGGAGGAGCTCGTCGACGGAACGATCGCCGCCATCCGCTTGCGTGGGCGCGACATCGGCATGGATGAGATCGCCTCGGAAATCGGCGTCTCCAAGACCGTGCTGTACCGGTACTTCGCCGACAAGAGCGATCTCACCAATGCCACCATGGCCCGCTACGTGGAAACCACGCTGGCACCCCGGATCTACGAGGCCATCGGCGAAGATCTCGACGACTTCGAACTCACCCGCGCCACGATCACCGCCTACGTGGAGACGGTGGCATCCGATCCCGACGTGTATCTGTACATCATGTCGAACGGTTCAGGGCCGGGCAGGGACACGGTGGCTGATTCCGAACGGATGATCGCCGAGGTCCTCTCGACGGTGCTCGGCGAGCGACTGCGTCAGATGGAGATGGATTCCGGAGGCGCGGTGCCGTGGGCGTACGGCATCGTCGGCGGTGTCCAGTTGGCTACCCACTGGTGGATCTCGAACCGGTCGATGTCGGTCGAGGATCTGATCAACTACCTGACGATGATGACCTGGGGAGGCATCACCGGCATCGCTGCCTTCAACGGTTCCCCCGCGCGATTCAACGCGGCACCGCATCCGCTGCTTCCCACAGCCGACGAGTAGACGCCCACTCAATATTGTGTGACCAGAAGTAACAGGTAAACTCGGGGTCATGAACGACTCCGAGGAAGAAGAGGGTTACCGCGGGCCGGCAGAGGTCGTGGTGGGTGCACTACCCGCCGTGACGGTCCAGGTCCAGCTCGCAGGGAACTTCGAACCCATCAGCGGTCGCTACGTCTGGCACGGGCGGGTACGCACGCTGACGGACGCCCTGGGCGAGGACGCCGACCTCTCACCCGGCACGGAGTTACGGATCACGGGACCGCAAGGTACCGCCACCGCCAGGATCACGGGTGTGGATCTGTGGGGCAGCCACCTCGTCGACGGGGTCACCCCGCCACCCTTCAGCCGAGTGTGAAGCCGAGTTCGCCTGTCCGAAGCCCCCGACTGTGACACTGTTCGTAGATGGCAGACAACGCAGCAGGGTTGTGGGAGACACCGGCCGCCGAAGTGCTGCGCTTCCGGCCCGGCATGCAGATCGCTGATCTCGACAGTCGGAGCACACCCGGATTGGTCAGCGGCAAGACCGACGGGAAGCGCGCCCTCCACGAACGGGGAACGGTCCTCTCCTCGTTGCAGGAGAAGCTCTACGCCAACGGCCGATCCGGCGACAACCGCTCGGTGCTGCTCGTCCTTCAGGGCATGGACACCGCGGGCAAGGGCGGAATGGTTCGTCACGTCATCGGGCACGTCGATCCGCAGGGTGTCGATCACGTGGCGTTCGGGGTGCCCACCGACGAGGAGAAGCGGCACCACTACCTGTGGCGGGTCACGAAGGCGCTGCCCCGGGGCGGGCAACTAGGCGTCTTCGACCGCTCCCATTACGAGGACGTCCTGGTGGTGCGCGTACACGGCTTCGTTCCCGAGACCGTGTGGCGTAGCCGCTACGACGAGATCAATCAGTTCGAGAAGGAACTCCTCGGCACCGGCACCACCCTGGTGAAGGTGGCCATGTTCGTCTCCCTCGACGAACAGAAGTCGCGGCTGCAGAAGAGACTGGAGCGCCCGGACAAGTACTGGAAGTACAACCCTGGCGATGTGACCGAGCGCAAGTTGTGGCCGGCGTATCAAGACGCCTACCAGGCGATGCTCGACAAGACGTCCACCGAGGACGCGCCCTGGTATGTGGTTCCGTGTGACCGGAAGTGGTACAGCAGAATTGCGGTCACCGAGCTGCTGATCGACGCATTCGAACGCCTCCGCCTCGAATGGCCGAAACCTGATTTCGACATCGACACGGAGCAGCGCCGACTCGCGGAGTCGTAGGCGAACGCGGTCGCTTCAGAAAAGGTGCGGCGTGTCGTGATGCACCCGGTGATCGTGGCGCACTGTGCCGCCGTACAGCGCCATTGCTGCTGCGAGGGCGACGACGCACAACGAACCGGCGATCACCGCCCAGCCGCCCTCACCGGATCCGGCAGCGACGAGGAACCCGGCGATGCAGACCACCGCGAACAGGACGAGCGCGAAGCTTGTCCACGCGGCGAAGAGATTGAGTTTCATCAGTACTCACCTCACCTGGTGGAATCTGTTCCCGACGCTACGCCGCACTGCAATCGGCGACAAGATGTCTCGGTGGCGTCAACGGGGGTTTCACGCCGTCCGGCCGGGGTAATCGAGCCGAATGAACGTACCCGGTCTGTTACGCAAGACGGAGTCCGCCGACTTCCTCGACAACGTCAGCGCACTGTTGCAGCGCAGGATCGCCGGCACGCTCAGCGGCACCGGAGCCCGTGAAGTTCTGCGAGGTTCCTGGTTGGGTCACCCGCTGCATCCCGTGCTCGTCACCGTCCCGATCGGCGCCTGGTCCGGGTCCCTGGTCCTGGACACCGTGCTGCGCGACCACGTCGCCGCCAGACGGCTGATCGGATTCGGTCTCCTCTCGGCAGTGCCCACCCTCACGACCGGCTGGGTGGACTGGGCCGAACGCGATGCGACGCAACGCCGTGTCGGCCTCATTCACGCGGGTGCGAACGCACTGGGAATCGCCGCCTTCACCGCGTCGTTCCTGCGCCGCCGCCGCGGTACCGACGCGCAAGCTGTCGCGCTGAGCGTCGCCGGGTTTCTCGCGGTCGGCGTCGGCGGAACGCTGGGCGGACATCTGACCTACGCAATGGGCGCAGGAGTCGGCGACGTGGAGCGCAGTCCCTCAGCGGACACGTTTCCCGCGTCGAGAGGATGAGGAAGAAACGAGGAACGTCATGATCGTGCTCGGATTGATCTTGCTCCTGATCGGATGGCTGGCCAATCTCAACTGGCTCTGGGTTCTCGGCATCATTCTCCTGGTGATCGGCGCGGTGCTGTGGATTCTCGGTTCCACCGGACGCGCTGTCGGCGGCAGGCGCCACTGGTACTAGATCGCGACACCGACCGGTCCCGTGAACCCTGTCCTGTGACAGAGTGCGAGCCGGTCGGTTTACAAACCCACAGTTCGGGAATCCCCTGGCATGACCGCCACTCATCGCCAGCCGAGACCCGACTCCTGCGTCGGTCAGCCGATCAGAACCGCGCCTCTCGTCACCGCCCGGCGGCTACGAATATCGATGGTCTCCGGCAACGCGGGTCCGCTGACCGATTCGGACGGCGACGGAGGTGGGCAGAGCATCCATCTGGCGGAACTGTCCGCTGCCCTCACCCGCGAGGGCCACGACGTCACCGTGTACACGCGCCGCGCCGACGAGACCCTCCCGGACCGCTTCACCATGCCGGGCGGATACACGGTCGTGCAGGTACCCCTCGGCCCGCCCCGGCCGATGCCGGAAGCCGAAATACTGCCCCTGATGGGTTGTTTCGGCAATTTCCTGAAGAACGAATGGGAGGCCGAAAGGCCCGACATCGTTCACGCCCACTATTGGATGTCGGGTATTGCGACGCAGCTCGCGGCGCGCCTCCTCGGCATCCCCACCGTGCAGACCTTCCACGCCCTGGGCGTCGTCGAGGAGCGGTTCCAACGTCCGATGACGAGCCAGTCCAACCGAGTTCACCTCGAGCAGTTGATCGCCCGCGGAGCCACCCGGGTGGTGGCAACGTGTACTGACGAGGTCTTCGAACTGGCCCACCTCGGTCTGCCGCGGTCCCGGACATCGGTGGTTCCTTCCGGTGTCGACGTCGCGGAATTCACTCCGGACGGTCGCGCCGACGACAAGGGGATGCGTCATCGCATCGTGATGGTCGGCAGGCTGGCGCCGAGCAAGGGTTACGACACCGCCATCGCGGCGCTTACCCATCTTCCCGATACCGAACTGGTCATTGCGGGCGGACCGGCCGCCGAGCGGGTCGCCGACGATCCGGAGGCGATGCGACTGCAGGCTCTCGCGCGTGAGAGCAAGGTGAGCAACAGGGTACGGATCGTCGGCCACGTTCGGCACGACGTCATGCCGTCCCTGCTGCGCTCCGCGGACGCTGTGGTGTGTACCCCGTGGTACGAGCCATTCGGCATGGTCCCCCTGGAGGCGATGGCCTGCGGCACCCCGGTGGTCGCTTCCGCGGTCGGCGGCATGCGGGACACGGTCGTCGACGGAATCACCGGGCGGCTGATCTCACCCCGAAATCCGGTGCGACTGGCCGAGGCACTACGGCAAATCTTCGACGATGATGCGCTGCGTGCGGGCTTCGGCATGGCGGGCTGCGACCGTGCCCGCGCACGGTATTCCTGGGATCGAGTCGCCACCGACACACTTCGTGCGTACGGACGTTGCGTTTCCGCTCCCCCGCGCACGAGTCGAACCGGTGCGCACTGATCTCCGCACCGGTTCCGGCCGTGGTTCTTCCGTCAGGCGGTTCTTCCGTGCCACGCCCCGAGCGCGCTGTCGACCGACGGGAAGCATGGGTAACTCGATTCCTGACCCGCCGCCCGTAACAGCCGATAGAGCGGGCGCCCGCAGATCATTGCCCAATGCCGCCCGTCCCGAAGGTTCGATGCGTGGACGCTGTCGAGGACCGACAGTCCTGCCGTCCCGATGAAGTCGACCTTGGACATGTCGAGGATGAATTGCCCCTCAGGCGAGATCTGGGTGCAGACGTATTCGTGGAACACGGGCGCACTGAACAGATCGATGTCACCGCGCACTCCGAGAACCATCACTCCTGAACCTATTCGCTCGGAAGAGAATTTCGCACTCGCACAGCGTGTCGGAACGGTATCGACCGCTGCGAGGACTACTTTCGGTGTGTAGTCGACGCCGGTACCCGCGCCCGAACAGGCCAGTTCAGGCTTTGGGACCCCTGGAACAACAGACATGGCTCACCCCATCTCGAACTTTTGAGAGGGGAAGCGGAGCACCTGCAGACAAACCCGACCTCGGACACCTCTCACCGTCTGCTACGGCAGCGCTTCCCGACATCGGCTGTGTGTTCAACCTCGGTTCGAGACTACTCCCGGCAGTGATGTGTCACAAGGAAATAACAGATCCCTTGCCGACATCTGCGCAGGTGAGCTATTACAAAGCGTTACCTATGGGCGCGCGTCTCGCGACGGCGCGCACCACTTGCTCGGCGACCACACGCAGCTTCACGTTCTCCTGTTGCGAGCGCGCGACGAGGACGCCGAAAGCGGCCCCGGCATCTACTCCCCGCAACGCCATGACGATGCCCTTGGCCTGATCGATGACAGCCCGCGAATCATTTGCTATCCGCAATTGTTCGAGCAGGCTTCTCGCTTCCTCGCATCGTCGTACCTGACGCAGTGCGGCCGTCGCCGCGTCGACGTGCGACCCGAGCACCGACTGATCGAGGTCGTCGAAGGCGTGCGGGCGGCTGCCGTACAGGTTCAAGGCACCCAGCGTCTCGATATCCCCTGACCGGGAGTCTGCCCGTGCTGTTCCGTCGGTCAACGGCACCGACAGGGAGCTACCGCCGGTACCGAACGCCGGGGCCTCGCGCAAGTGGAACACCTCGTCCGATGTTGCGGCCACGAATGCCGGTCCGGCTGCGCCCAGTAGCGTGATTCCGGCCATTTCCGCTCCGGGAAATGCCTGAACCGCCTGCCTGCACAAGTTGTTCAGGAGGGCAATGACACTGTCTTCGGTCTCGAGGAGCCGGAGCACCGCCTCGAGCGACACGGTGACCGGATCGACGTCCGCGGGGGGGTCGACGCTCGTCGCAGTCTGCCGTCGGAGATCCTTCCGCATCCCACTCGTCTCCTCTGACCACATGCCCCATCGAGAGCCTGAGGAACGCTCATCGCTTGCGCCAACCCTACCTGCGCATACGTACCGCGCGGACTGGTTTGATCGGGGTTGTTCTGCGGTATCCCACCTGCGGTGTCCCCGGATCGCTACCCTGACTTGTCACCACCCGCGAGCCGGCAACACTCCCGCCGTCAACCCGGTAACGCCCGACCCGGAGGTCTCATGGCCATCGCCAAGACAATCGAACCCGACCAGGATCACACTCATCCCGTCGTCGAACTGCGCGTGCGAGCAACGCCCGATCAGCTGTCCGTTCTACGCGCCCTGGCAGCCACCGTTGCCATTCACGAAGACTTCGACCTCGACTCCATCGCCGACATCAAACTGGCCATGGACGAGATCTGCACCCAATTGATCGTCCGCGCGACGCCCGATGCTGTCCTGGTGTGCCGGCTGCAGTACCTCGACGGCACACTGCGAGTGGCCGTGTCGAGCACCACCACGAGCATTGATTCGCTCGGGCCGCGCTCGTTCGGCTGGCACGTACTTCAGGCCCTGACCGATTCGGTCGATATGCGCCACGAGCCGGACCCGCCCTCGTCGGGATTTGTCACCACCATGGAATTCACCAGGGTGAAGAACGGCTCGATTCTGTGACGTCCGGTACTCGCGGTGGGGGGCAGACGGCACGCTGGCCGGACGAGTATCAGGATGTGGCAGCACTGTTCGAGCGGAAGGCCGCGCTCGACGAGGACGATCCCGAAAGACGAATTCTCCGCGACGCGCTGGTGACGCGTTGCCTCCCCCTCGCGGAGCACATTGCCCGTCGATTCGACGGGCGAGGCGAGGCGCACGACGACCTGGTACAGGTGGCGCGCCTCGGCCTCGTCAATTCGGTGGATCGGTTCGACGTGACCCGTGGTTCCGACTTCGTGTCCTTCGCGGTGCCCACGATCATGGGCGAGGTACGCCGGCATTTTCGAGATACCGGGTGGGCCGTGCGCGTACCGCGCCGCATGAAGGAACTGCATCTCGCGCTGAGCCTCGCGGTGGGCGAGCTGTCGCAGACCCTCGGCCACGCCCCCACCGTCAGCGAGCTGGCCGAACATCTCCACATCGACCAGGAGGACGTGGCGCAGGGCCTCCTCGCCGGCAACGCCTACCAGACGGTGTCCGTGGACAACACGTCGTCCGAGCGGTCCGGCGAACTGTCCATGGTCGAGACGATCGGTGACTACGACGCCGCGATGGACGAAGTCGAGAATCACGAGACCCTACGCCCGCTGCTCGAGTCGCTGCCCGAACGGGAGCGGACCGTCCTGATGCTCCGGTTCTTCGGCAACATGACGCAGACCCAGATCGCCGACCGCGTCGGCATCTCGCAGATGCACGTCTCGCGGCTGCTGGCGAAAACACTGGCGTCGCTGCGGGATCAGCTCGGGGAGGCGTGAGTCAGATCGTTGCCGCGTCGATCACGAACCGGTACCGCACATCGCTGGCGACGACGCGATCGTAGGCGGCATCGATGTCGCTCGCCGGAATCACCTCGATCTCCGCGCCGATGCCGTGCTCCGCACAGAAGTCCAACATTTCCTGAGTCTGGGCCATACCGCCCACCATCGAACCGGCGAGACTGCGCCGATTGGCGGCGAGACTGAACGCGCGTACCTCGATCGGCTTTTCCGGCAGGCCGAGTTCGACGAGGGTGCCGTTGATCGCGAGCATCGACAGGTACGCGTCGATGTCCAGGTTCACCGACACCGTGTTGACGATCAGGTCGAACCGGCTCCGCAACGATCTGAACGTTTCCGGATCGTTGGTGGCGTAGTAGTGATCGGCTCCGAACTTCAGCCCGTCCTCCTTCTTGCCGAGGGACTGGCTCAGAACCGTGACCTCCGCGCCCATCGCACGAGCGATCTTCACCCCGACGTGTCCCAGCCCGCCCATGCCGATGACGGCGACCTTCTTGCCCGGGCCCGCGCCCCAGTGCGCGAGTGGTGAGTACAAGGTGATTCCGGCGCACAGCAGCGGCGCCGCGACGTCCAGTTCCAGCCCGTCCGGAATGGAGACGACGAAACGTTCCGTCACGACGATGTGCGTCGAATATCCGCCCTGCGTCCACTCGCCGTCGCGGCCGCGAGCGTTGTAGGTGCCGGTGACGCGATTCGCGCAGTACTGCTCCTCACCGGCGCGGCAGGCGTCGCACTCACCGCAGGAGTCGACGAAGCACCCGACTCCGACGCGGTCACCCACGTGGTGGCGGGTCACCCCGGAACCGACGGCGGTCACCACACCGGCGATCTCGTGGCCGGGGACGACGGGATAGTGGGTTCCGCCCCACTCGTTGCGGGCGGTGTGGATGTCCGAGTGGCAGATGCCCGCGAACTTGATCTCGATGAGAATGTCGAGCGGTCCGAGCTCCCGACGTTCGATGGTGGTCTTTTCGAAGGTGCCCTCAGCGGACGTGACGGCATATGCGGCGGCGGTAACCATGCACACATGCCTACCTGTTCGCGTCGCTCGGCGTCCAGGCGGGCCGTGTCCGAGAACAACGGCCCGCCCAAACGAATCGACTCAGTCCTCGAGTTCTTCCTTCTCGGCCCGGCGGCGGAGCCTGCGCGCGGCCGCCACCAGATTGCGCAGCGAGGGTTCCAACTGCCAGTAGTGACGGGTCTTGAGACCCCCGTCGGGGTTGGCCCACAGCCGCTCGAGAGAGACGGATTCGCTGGCCTCGGTGAGCAGTTCGTCCAGCTCGTCGATATCGGGTATCCGGGCCGACCTGCTCTCGTACACACCGGGACCGACCCCGTGAGTCAGCGCCCGTTCCTTGAGAGCATCGAGCACCCAGGTAATGGACCGGGTGGCCACGATGGCAGTGACGTCCGCGTCGAGGCGCTCGATGGCATCGACGACCGACGCGCGGCTCGTGTAGGTGAGGTGAGTGTGGATCTGCGTCTCAGGCTTGGCACCACCGGTGGCGAGGCGGAACGCATCGACAGCCCACTCGAGATACGCCTCACGACCGTCCTCGCGCAGAGGCAGCAGCTCACGGATGGCCGGCTCGTCCACCTGGATGATCGCGATACCCGCGGCCTCCAGATCGGCGATCTCGTCGCGGATCACCAACGCCAGCTGGTCCGCCGTTTCGTACAACGGCTGATCTTGGCGGACGAACGACCGCGCGATCATCGTGACCGGACCGGTGAGCATGCCTTTGACCGGCTTGTCCGTCAAGGACTGCGCGTACGAGATCCACTCGACCGTCATCGGCTTCGGCCGCGACACGTCCCCGTAGAGGATCGGCGGACGCGTGCATCGCGAACCGTAGGCCTGCACCCAGCCGTTGTGGGTGTACGCGTAACCCTCGAGCAGCTCCGCGAAATACTGGATCATGTCGTTGCGCTCGTGCTCGCCGTGCACCAGCACGTCCAGACCGATGTCTTCCTGCAACCGGATGGTGTTCTCGATTTCGGCCTGGATCCGCTTGTAGTACTCGTCCCACTCCAGGCGTCCCTCCCCCAGCTCGTAGCGAGCCTGACGGATCTCGGTCGTCTGAGGGAACGAGCCGAGAGTCGTCGCGGGAACCAGGGGCAGATTCAGCCGCTCCTGCTGCGCGACGCGCCTCTCCTCGTACGGGACCCGGACACGGTCGGACGGCGTGATGGCATTGACCCGGGCACGCACGGCGTGCTTGAGCTTGAAGTGCACCGAGGTGGGGCGCTTGCGCCACTTCTCCGACGGCCCCTCGGTGAGAGCCTTCGCGAGCGACACGACCTCACCGACCTTCTGCTTGGCGAACGCCAGCCGGTCTGCCACATCGCCTTGGATGTCGTACTCGGACAGCACGTCGTAGGGAACGTGCAGCAACGACGTGGACGTCGAGACCACGAGATCCGGCACGACGTCCTTGATCGTGTTCAGGTACGTCAGGGTGTTGTACCGGTCGACCCTCCACACGTTGCGGCCGTCGACCACACCGGCGTAGATGCGCTTGCGCCGAATGCCAGGGATCTTCGCGAGGTCATCGGCGCTCATCCGATGGCTGACCAGGTCGAGACCGAGAGCCTCGACCTTGGTCGCAGCGAGGAGGGCGAGTGCTTCACCCAGGTGTCCGTACGGCCCGGTGACGAGGATGCGGGGACGCAGCGGCGCGTGCGACAGCTTCTCGTACGCACGCGCGAGCGCGGCCAGCTCCTCGGGTGTGCGATCTTCGGTGAACGACGGTTCGTCGAGCTGGACGCACGTGGCGCCGGCCTTCGCGAGCTGCTCGAACAACAGCTCGTACTCCGGCAGGATCTTGTCCAGCAGGTCGAGCGTCGAGAAGCCGTGCCGCCGGGACGTCGGCCCCACCTTCGACAGGAGCAGCAGCGACACCGGGCCGAGCACGACGGGACGCAGTTCGATTCCGCGCGCCTTCGCCCGTGCGAACTCGTCCATCAGCGTGTCCGAACGCAGGGAGAAGGTGGTGTTCTCGTCCAGTTCGGGCTGGCGGTAGTGGTAGTTGGTGCCGAAGAAGCGCACCAGCTCGAGAGGCGGGAAGTCGGGCCGGCCGCGACACATCGTGAAGTAGAAGTCCAGCGGATCCAAGTCGCTTTCGAGCGCGGCGAACCGCTCGGGCACCGCACCGAACAGCAGCGCGTTGTCGAGTACGTGGTCGTAGTACGAGAACGTGTTGCCCGGGACCTGGGTCAAACCGGTCGCGGCAAGCTCACTCCACGTCTCTTCCTGCAGGTCCCGCCCTACGGCGACGAGTTCTGCCTTCGTGCTGGTGCCATGCCAGTAGGACTCGAGGGCGCGCTTGAGTTCGCGGTGCGGCCCGATGCGGGGATACCCCAGGATGCTGGATCCGTATGTTGCGGTGCTGGACATGCGGTCGACCTTTCTGGGCTCAGTCCGGGGGCGGAAAGCACCGCGGACTCGATGCACCTGTGCGCCTCTCACAACCGGGGTCGTGAAAGGCGCACAGGGTAGTCGCCTACCTACCTACTAGCTTGCTTTCTTGCTGGCCCGGCCGTTCTCGGCGTACTCGTAGAAGCCGGCCCCCGCCTTCTTGCCGACAAGTCCCGCCTCGACCATGCGAAGCAACAGCGGCGGTGCCGAGTACAGGGGCTCCTTGAACTCCTCGTACATGGAGTCGGCAATGGACTTGACCGTGTCCAGACCCACCAGGTCGGTCAGCGCGAGCGGACCCATCGGGTGTGCGAGGCCGAGCACCGTTGCCTTGTCGATGTCTTCCTTGGTGGCGAACCCCGACTCCACCATGCGAATGGCGGAGAGCAGATACGGCACCAGCAGGGCGTTGACGACGAAGCCGGAACGGTCCGCGGAGCGGACGACCTGCTTGCCCAGCACATCGCTCGCGAAGGCCTCGGCCCGCTCGGCCACCGCCCTGCTCGTCTTGAGCGTGGTCACGAGCTCGACGAGGGGAAGCACCGGAACGGGGTTGAAGAAGTGCATCCCGATGACCCGTTCCGGGGACTTCGTGGCGATGCCCAGCTTCATGATCGGGATCGACGACGTGTTGGATGCCAGCACGGCATTCGGATCCGTCACGACCGAGTCGAGCTCGGCGAAGATGTCACTCTTCACCTTCTCGTCCTCGACGACGGCCTCCACGACGAGCTGGCGATCCGCGAAATCACCGAGATCGGAGGTGAACCGGAGCCGCCAGGCCGCCTGTTCACGTTCACGTTCGGTAATCTTGCCGCTGCTCACGCCGCGGTCGAGCGAACGCAGGATGCGTGAGCGCCCTGCAGCCGCAAGCTCACGGGTCTGCTCGAACACCAGAACATCGACGTGCGCGCGAGCGCACACCTCTGCGATTCCGGCGCCCATGATCCCGGCGCCGATAACGCCGACGCGCTGAATTTTGTCGCTGGTCACGTCGTCAGCTCCTTTTTCGTCTAGTGGAGTCGTCGCCCCGGGAGGGGCCCTGGAACAGGCCCCTCCCGGGGGTCGGGATTGATCAGGTCACACCGTGATCGGTCGAATCCTTGTTGTGGACAAGGCTCAGTGGAACTGACCCTCTTCGGTGGAACCCTTCAGAGCAGCCGTCGACGTGTTGGGGTCGACCGTGGTGGCGATGCTGTCGAAGTAGCCGGCACCCACCTCACGCTGGTGCTTGATGGCGGTGAAGCCACGCTCCTCGGCGGCCTTGAACTCGCGCTCCTGCAGGTCGACGAAGGCGGTCATGCCCTCGCGGGCGTAGCCGTGGGCCAGGTCGAACATGCCGTAGTTGAGCGAGTGGAAGCCGGCGAGGGTGATGAACTGGAACTTGAAGCCCATCGCGCCGAGCTCCTTCTGGAACTTCGCGATGGTCGAGTCGTCCAGGTGCGCCTTCCAGTTGAAGGACGGCGAGCAGTTGTAGGCGAGGAGCTGGTCCGGGAACTCGCTGCGCACGGACTCGGCGAACCGCTTGGCGACCTCGAGGTCCGGCACGCCGGTCTCCATCCAGATGAGGTCGGCGTACGGCGCGTAAGCCTTGGCGCGAGCGATGCAGGGCTCGATGCCGTTCTTGACACCGAAGAAGCCCTCGGCGGTGCGGGTGCCGTCCAGGAACGGCTGGTCGCGCTCGTCGACGTCCGACGTGATGAGGGTCGCGGCCTCGGCGTCGGTACGTGCGATGACCACGGTGGGAACGTCCGCGACGTCGGCCGCGAGGCGAGCCGAGGTCAGGGTGCGGATGTGCTGCTGCGTGGGGATGAGCACCTTGCCACCGAGGTGGCCGCACTTCTTCTCCGACGCGAGCTGGTCCTCCCAGTGCGAACCGGCGACACCGGCCGCGATCATGGCCTTCTGCAGCTCGTAGACGTTGAGTGCACCACCGAAGCCGGCTTCACCGTCGGCGACGATCGGGGCGAGCCAGTTGTCGACGGACGTGTCGCCCTCGACCTTGGCGATCTCGTCGGCGCGCAGCAGCGCGTTGTTGATGCGACGCACGACCTGCGGAACCGAGTTGGCCGGGTAGAGGCTCTGGTCCGGGTAGGTGTGTCCGGACAGGTTCGCGTCACCGGCGACCTGCCAGCCGGAGAGGTAGATGGCCTTGAGGCCTGCACGAACCTGCTGAACGGCCTGGTTGCCGGTCAGCGCGCCCAGCGAGTTGATGTAGTCCTCGTTGTTCACGAGGTCCCAGAGGATCTCGGAACCACGGCGTGCGAGGGTCTGCTCTTCGACAACGGTGCCCTGGAGCTTGGTGACCTGCTCCGCCGTGTAGTTGCGGGTTACTCCCTTCCAGCGCGGGTTGGTGTCCCAATCCTGCTGAATCTCAGCTGCGGTCTTCGGGGTGCCGGTGGTCGACATCAAGACTCCATCTCTTCGATCTGCTGGTCCGGTACGGATGTACTGCTTCACATCCTTGCCAGGCCCTTCCTAGTTACTCATCGAGAATGACACACACAAAAAGTGCCGTCTACCTGTTGCTACTGCCAATCTTCGCTAGCTTTTCATCGAGCCTTGCAAACTTTGCGAAGAAGGAATGGGTCACGACCTGCCCTGTCGGCGAGGAAAGATACCCGCCAGTAGTAAGAACGCGCAGGTCGCGAACACAATGCACGCAACCCCTCGTACACAGGTAATTGCACCCCTGCGGCCCGCACCTCCCCGCGGCGGCACACCCCTCGACGCGCCGGTTGTGATGGCAATCACCGATCGGGCCGGGTACCGCGCTCAGCGGCCGTTACCGCGCTCGCGTCCGATGGCCGGCCCCCGGCGTCGGGGGCGAATGTACCTTTCGGCGCGTCCACAGCGCCGGAAGGTACGTTCGCCCCCGGACCGCAGCACCCGCGAAGGCTGCGAAGCCCCTCTTGCGAACCCCGCGAACCCTTCGTAGGCTGGGGAAATGTCGAAGACCTTCGTCGGTACCCGGTTGCGTCAGCTCCGCACCGAACGAGGCATGAGCCAGGCAGCACTGGCCAAGACGCTGGAAATCTCCGCCAGTTACCTCAACCAGATCGAGCACGACGTCCGGCCGCTCACCGTGCCGGTCCTGCTGCGCATCAGCGAGGTGTTCGGCGTCGACACCACCTTCTTCGCCTCCCAGGACGACACCCGCCTGATCGCCGAGATGCGGGAGGTTGCCCTCGATCAGGAGATGGGTATCGACGCCGACGCTCAGGAGATCGCGGACATGGTGGCGTCGCATCCAGGCCTGGCGAAGGCCATGGTCAACATGCATCGCCGGTTCCGCAACACCACCGCGCAGCTGGCGGCGGCCACGGAGGACCGGTTCAGCGACGGCAGCGGCAGCGGTTCCATCACGATGCCGCACGAAGAGGTCCGGGACTACTTCTACCAGCGTCAGAACTACCTGCACGAGCTCGATACTGCTGCGGAAGAGCTCACCGCCCGCCTGCGTTTCCACCGCGGCGACGTGGGTGGTGAGATCGCCCGCAGGCTGGAAACGGTGCACGACGTACAGATCGTTCGCCGCATCGACCTGGGCGAGAACGTGCTGCACCGGTACGACCCCGAGTCGCGGGTGCTGGAGATCTCGCCGCACCTCTCGGGCGGGCAGCAGGTGTTCAAGTTCGCCACCGAGCTGGCCTACCTGGA
Source organism: Rhodococcus sp. IEGM 27 (assembly GCF_033142305.1). Classification (NCBI taxonomy): domain Bacteria; kingdom Bacillati; phylum Actinomycetota; class Actinomycetes; order Mycobacteriales; family Nocardiaceae; genus Rhodococcus; species Rhodococcus sp. IEGM 27. Next base: position 494,486 of record NZ_JAWLSG010000001.1, read on the forward strand.
GTACGGCGACCTCCTCGACAAGATGGTGGCGGAGGGCGGCTTCACCAGCGACGAGTCGGTGGCGCTGGCCCGGCTCGGACTCGCCAACTACTTCGCCGCCGCGACGGTGCTGCCCTATGGGCAGTTCCACGACGTCGCCGAGGATTTCCGTTACGACATCGAGCGCCTGTCGGCGTTCTACTCGGTCAGTTACGAGACGGTCTGCCACCGCCTCTCCACCCTGCAGCGGCCGAAGCTGCGCGGGGTCCCGTTCATGTTCGTGCGCGTCGACCGCGCCGGGAACATGTCGAAGCGCCAATCCGCCACCGGCTTCCACTTCTCCACGAGCGGCGGCACCTGCCCGCTGTGGAACGTCTACGAGACGTTCGCATACCCCGGCAAGATCATGAACCAGATCGCGCAGATGCCCGACGGCCGCCGGTACCTCTGGGTCGCCCGCACCGTCGAGCGTCGTGCCGCCCGCTACGGGCAGCCGGCCAAGATCTTCGCGATCGGGCTCGGCTGCGAGATCAGACACGCGCACCGCCTGGTCTACGGCGACGGACTGGACCTCGACGAGTCGAATCCCGGGACGCCGATCGGAGCCGGCTGCCGGGTGTGCGAGCGGGTCAACTGCCCACAACGGGCGTTCCCGCCCCTGGGCAAGCAACTCGACATCAGCGAACACCGCAGTTCGGTGTCCCCCTACCTCATTCGGTGAGGTACTGCACCTTCCGCCGCGCACCGCTGGCCCTGTGAGCGCTTGTTCACACGTCTGTAATTCGCGACACGAACACGTCACCGACAGACATTCAGGCGCAACAACCGCGGCTTAATGTTCGCCCCACGAATACACCTCTGTATACGTGGGGCGGATACATCCGTTCCGGAATACGGGGTTCCCACCTCCTCCGACGGAAAGGCCCGTACATGCGCACCTTCTCCAAGCGCGCCCTCGCTGCACCGACCGCGCTCGCCGCCATCGGGCTCGTGCTGACCGGTTGCGGCAGCAAGGCATCCGACACGGCCACGGAGTCCACCGCGGCATCCTGCGTGGACACCTCCGGGGACACGATCAAGGTCGGGTCGTTGAACTCGCTGTCCGGCACCATGGCCATCAGTGAGGTGACCGTCCGGGATTCGATCGCGCTCGCGGTCGACGAAATCAACAGCGCGGGCGGCGTGCTCGGCAAGAAGATTCAGATCGTGGCCGAGGACGGCGCCTCGGAACCCACCGTGTTCGCCGAGAAGGCCGAGAAGCTGATCAGCAGCGACTGTGTCGCAGCGGTTTTCGGTGGCTGGACCTCGTCGAGCCGCAAGGCGATGCTTCCGGTGTTCGAGGACAACAACTCCCTGCTCTACTACCCCGTCCAGTACGAGGGCCTCGAAGATTCGAAGAACATCTTCTACACGGGTGCCACCACCAACCAGCAGATCGTTCCTGCCCTCGACTACTTGAAGGAGAAGGGCGTCACGTCGCTGTACCTGGTAGGTAGCGACTACGTGTTCCCGCAGACCGCGAACCGCATCATCAAGGCCTACGCCGAGGCCAACGGCATCGAGATCAAGGGCGAGGACTACACGCCGCTCGGTTCCACCGACTTCTCCACCATCATCAACAAGGTTCGCTCCGCCGACGCCGATGCCGTGTTCAACACGCTCAACGGAGATTCGAACGTCGCGTTCTTCCGGGAGTACAAGAACGTGGGGCTGACAGCCCAGGACATGCCCGTCGTGTCGGTGTCGATCGCGGAGGAGGAAGTCGGCGGTATCGGGGTCCAGAACATCGAAGGTCAGCTTACGGCCTGGGACTACTACCAGACCATCGACTCGCCGGAGAACAAGACGTTCGTCGACGCCTACAAGGCGCGGTACGGCGCAGCCAAGCCGACGTCGGACCCGATGGAAGCCGCCTACACCTCCGTCTATCTGTGGAAGAACACCGTTGAGAAGGCGAATTCGTTTGCTACGGCCGATATTCAGGCAAATGCGGACGGAGTGGCGTTCGACGCCCCCGAGGGGAAGGTCACGATCGACGGTTCCAACCACCACATCAGCAAGACGGCCCGAATCGGTGAGATCCGGGGAGACGGCCTGATCTACACGGTGTGGGATTCCGGCACCCCGATCGAGCCGGACCCGTACCTGACGTCCTACCCCTGGGCCGAGTCGCTCGGTAGCTAGCACCACGTCCGACGAGTAGAGGGAGAGAGGACATGCATCCATGGATGTAGTGATCGGGCAGTTGTTCACCGGGCTGAGTATCGGATCCATCCTGTTGCTCGCAGCGCTGGGACTGTCATTGACGTTCGGTCAGATGGGCGTCATCAACATGGCCCACGGCGAGTTCATCATGGCGGGCTCGTACACCGCTTACGTGGTGCAGCAGGTGATCTCGAGCGCCACCGAATCCCTGTTCGTCTCTCTACTCGTCGGCTTCGTGGTGGGTGGTGCCATGGGCGTCCTCCTCGAGGTCACTCTGGTCAAACGCATGTACCACCGGCCGCTCGACACCCTGCTGGTGACGTTCGGTGTGGGCTTGATCCTGCAGCAGCTCGCGAGGGACATCTTCGGTGCGCCGGCGGTCAACGTCGTCGCACCGGGGTGGCTCTCGGGCGGTGTGGAGATTCTGGGAGCTGTGGTCCCCAAGACACGTCTGTTCATCCTCGTGCTCGCCGTCGCGTCGGTGGTGGCGCTGTCGCTGGCACTGAAGAGATCGTCGATGGGTCGTCGTATTCGGGCGGTCGTGCAGAACCGCGATCTGGCCGAAACGAGTGGAATCTCCAGTCGCCGTACCGATGTGACGACGTTCTTCATCGGATCCGGTCTCGCCGGTGTCGCGGGTGTGGCGCTCACCCTGATCGGTTCGACCAGCCCGACCATCGGTCAGAGCTATCTCATCGACGCCTTCCTGGTGGTCGTGGTCGGCGGTCTGGGGCAGATGAAGGGTGCGGTGATCGCCGCGTTCGCGCTCGGCCTGCTGAACTCGTTCATCGAGTACTCGACCACGGCGTCGATCGCCAAGGTCATCGTGTTCGTGGTCATCGTGGTGTTCCTCCAGGTTCGGCCACAGGGCCTGTTCGCCGTCAAGACGAGGAGTCTCGTATGAGCATCCTGACGAGTGGCCGTTACCGTGCGTGGGCGGGCTTCGCGATCGCCGCCCTTCTCCTCTTCGTTGTCGCCCCTGCCGTTCTCAGTGATTTCCGGTTGAGCCTGCTCGGGAAGTTCCTGTGCTTCGCGATCGTCGCGGTCGGTATCGGCCTCGCGTGGGGCCGCGGGGGGATGCTCACCCTCGGGCAGGGCGTGTTCTTCGGGCTCGGCGCCTACATGATGGCCATGCATCTGAAGATTTCCGACGCCCAACTCCGCGGCGACACCGTGCCGGACTTCATGCAGATTGCCGGCATCCGCGCCCTGCCCGGTTACTGGGTGCCGTTCACGTCGCCGGTCGTGACGGTGCTGGGCATTCTGCTGATCCCCGGACTCGTAGCTTTCGCGCTGGGTCTCGGCGTGTTCAAACGCCGGGTGAAGGGCGCGTACTTCGCGATCCTCAGTCAAGCGCTCGCCGCCGCGTTCGCGATCCTGCTCGTCGGGCAACAGACCACCGGCGGCAGCAACGGCCTCAACCGGTTCCGCACCTTCTTCGGTTTCAACCTGAACGATCCCGCCAACAAGCAGATGCTGTTCTTCATCACCGCCGGTGTTCTCCTCGCGGTGGTGGCGATCGTGCGGCAACTGATGAACAGCCGCTACGGTGAACTGCTCGTCGCTGTACGTGACCAGGAAGAGCGTGTCCGCTTCCTCGGGTACGATCCGGCGAACATCAAGCTCGTCGCCTACGTGACCGCCGCCTTCTTCGCCGGGATCGCGGGTGCGCTGTTCGTGCCGATCGTCGGCATCATCTCCCCCGCCGACGTCGGAATCGTTCCCTCGATCGCCTTCCTGATCGGGGTCGCCATCGGTGGCCGCGCCACCCTGCTCGGCCCGGTTCTGGGTGCGATCGGTGTCGCATGGGCGCAGAGTGCCTTCTCCGAGTCCTTCCCCTCCGGATGGATTTACGCCCAGGGCCTGCTGTTCATCGTGGTGGTCGGATTCTTCCCGGCCGGTGTGGCCGGCCTGTTCGCACTGCTGAAACGCAGGCAGAAGGCGTCCCCCGAAGAACCTTCCTCGCCCGGACCGGAGGACGACACGGAGTCGACGGAACGAATGGAGATGGCGCGATGACTACGTCCACCACGTCCAAGGAACCAGTGCTCGGCGGCAACGCCGGGATGTCCAGCGAGTACCTCGAGGTGCGCGATCTACGCGTCAGCTTCGACGGGTTCAAGGCTGTCGACGGCGTCGATCTCACTCTGTTGCAGGGTGATCTGCGGTTTCTCATCGGACCTAACGGTGCGGGCAAGACCACGCTCGTCGACGCCATCACCGGGCTCGTCCCTGCGACGGGATCGGTCACCAAGTCCGGTGTCGAGCTGATCGGCAAGAAGGTGCACCGCATCGCCCGGCTCGGGGTGGGACGCACGTTCCAGACTGCGAGTGTGTTCGAGGAGTTGACGGTTCTCCAGAATCTGGACATCGCCGCGGGTGCGGGCCGCTCGGCACTCACCCTGCTGCGCCGCCGCAAGACGGTGCTCCCCGCCATCGAGGAGGCTTTCGAGGTCACGGGTCTCGGCAGCCTCCGCGACACCCCTGCCGGGATTCTCGCGCACGGGCAGAAGCAGTGGCTCGAGATCGGCATGCTGCTGGTGCAGAATTGCTCGGTTCTCCTGCTCGACGAGCCGGTTGCCGGGATGAGTTCCGAGGAGCGGGAAGAGACGGGAAACCTGTTGCGCCGCATCGGCGGTGAGCGGACCGTCGTCGTGGTCGAGCACGACATGGATTTCATGCGCGCGTTCGCGACGTCGGTGACCGTGCTGCATGCCGGGAAGGTGCTGAGCGAGGGAACCGTGGAGCAGGTGCAGGCCGACCCACGTGTGCAGGAGGTGTACCTCGGGACCGCCGCGGCCGGCGCCGCTCCCGAGTTGCAGCCCGACGTTTCGAAGGAGGACAGCGATGCTCGAGCTTGACGACATCCGGGCCGGGTACGGCCGAACCGAAGTAATCCACGGGGTCTCGCTGACGGTGCCGTCGGACGGCGTGGCAGCGGTGATGGGTCACAACGGCGCGGGCAAGACGACGCTTCTGCGGGCTGCGGTCGGACTGATCAAGGTCGATTCCGGGCGGGTGCTGTTCGACGGCGAGGACGTGACGGCGCTGCGCCCGAGCGCCCGCGTGGCGCGCGGCCTCGCGTACGTCCCGCAGGGCCAGCAGTCGTTCGGGCAGCTGACCACCGCCGAAAACCTCCAAGTGGTTGCCGACGGCCGCAAGCGCGGAAAGGAACTCATCGGGGAGGCACTCGATCTCTTTCCCGCATTGCGTGGCCTTCTCGAACGACGTGCCGGTCTCCTCTCGGGTGGTCAGCGTCAGCAGCTGGCCATTGCCCGGGCGCTCATCACCGAGCCGAAGATGTTGATTCTCGACGAACCGACCGAGGGCATTCAGCCGTCCGTGGTCGCGGAGATCGAACGAACGATCATGGAGCTCACGCGTCGGGGCGGGCTCGGCGTCCTGCTCGTCGAGCAGCACATCGGCTTTGCGCTCGAATCGGCGGAGCGCTACTACGTGCTCGAGTCGGGGCGGGTCACGTCGTCGGGTGCCGGTGGCGCCGCACCCGAGTCCGACGTGCGTACCGCGGTGTCCGACGTCCGCGCGGCAATGGCCATCTGATGGCTCGCCGAGAATCAGCCGGTCCACTCAGCGACCAGGTGTACCTTGCGCTGCGGACGGATCTGATGAGCGGACGAATTCCGCCCGGACAGCGTCTCGGCGAGGAACGCCTCGCCGAGACGTACGGCGTGTCCCGGACGCCGGTACGGGAGGCTCTGGCTCGTCTGCTGGCGGACGGGCTCGTGCAACGCGATGTGGGTGGGCTCTTTCCGTACCGTCCGCGCATCGACGAACTCGCCGGGCTCTACGAACTCCGCATCACGCTCGAACTGCAGGGCATCGCACGGGTCAGGGACGACGAGTCGAGGCAGCACGACCCCGACGTCCTGGGACCCGAACTCGACAAGTGGTACGCCCTACGCAAGGACACTCCGGAGCCCGACGCCGGATTCGTGGCACTCGACGAGCAGTTCCACACCGTTCTGCTGCGGGCTGCGGGCAACACAGCATTGTCGGACGCCCTCGTCAACGTGAATGCGAAGGTACGACCGGTGCGGATGTTCGACTACCTCACCCCCGACCGCATGACTGCGACCATCGACGAGCACATCTCGGTGGCAGAACTGACGCTGGATCGCAAACTCGATGCCGCCTACGACACGCTGCTGGCGCACATCAGCGAGTCGCGAGAAGTGGTGATCGAACGCGCCGAACAGGCGCTTTCGCTGGCGCGGATGGCGTGGGCCGTTCGGGATTGAGCCGCGTTCCCCTCGCGTGGGATCCCTCTTCTCGACCGAGAAGCCGAGCGAGTGCTAGCGTCTTGCTACCGCTCGGTAACACAGTCTCGACGGAAGGGAGCGGCATGAGCGCACGCATTCCACCAGGACGGCTGAAGGAGCTCGGACCGGTCAACTGGGTGTTGTGGCGGATCCTTTCGACTGTCGCCGGTGTTCCCGACGCGCATCTGTTCAGCACGGTCGGCCGCGCGAGGGGCCTGTTCCGGGCGTGGCTGCGCTACTCCAGCAAGTTGATGCCGGGCGGAAAAATCTCCCGACACGAGACCGAACTGATCATTCTCCGCGTAGCTCATCTGCGGAAGTGCGGGTACGAGATGGATCACCACGTCCGTCTCGGACGCCGCGCCGGCGTCACCCCGGCCCTTCTCCAGCAGGTGCTCGACGGTCCGGACGCCGAGGGCTGGGATGTGCGCCGCCGCGCCATCCTCACGGCCGTCGACCAACTCGTCACCACCGACAATCTCGACGATGCCGCGTGGTCGGCGCTCAGCGCCCACTTCGACGACCGCCAGCTGATCGAGTTCTGTTTTCTGGTCACGCAATACGACGCGCTTGCCACGACCATCGGCACATTGCGGATCGAGCGGGACTACTCGTAGACGCCCCGGTCCGGTTCGCTCCCCTTCGCTACGCCGGGCGGACGGGCTGCCGGAGAACCGTCCGGAGTTTCGCCGGTGCCGTCCGCCGGGGGTCGCTGAGGTAGATCTCGTGATGATCGCCGTTGAAGACCAGTCCGTGCTCGGGCATGAACTCGTCGTGTAGTCGGGCGAGGGTAGGCGCCTCGTCGTCGTAGGAGCCGAGGTGCAGGATCTGCACGCTTGCGCCTTCGACGAACGTGAGCGGGCGCAGCAGATCGAGAGCGGGAAGCTCCTTCTTGGCGGCGACCACCGACCGTGCATCCTCGATGTCGGTCGTGGTGATCCAGTCGGGTTGCACGACCATCATGGTCCAGTCCCAGCTGTCCTTGTCGCGGGTGATGAAGCTGCGTGGGTCGGCGGCACGCCACAGACCTTCGAGCGGACCGACGACGAAATCGCGACCGTGGGTGATCTTGCTGGCGAATTTGATCGTGTAGGCGGTGGCATACAGCGCCTCGACGGCGGCGGCGTACTCGGGTGAGGTGTTCGGGTCGCCATGTCCGTCCACTGCGATATAGGTCAGCTCCGGGACGTCGACAAGAGCGAACCGTCCGGCGCTCGGCGCGTACAGCGCCTTGCGCTCCTTCTTGCAGTCGTACTTGTCCACGGTGGCGCCTTTCCTGTTTCTGCATTTCTGCAGTCGGTGTCTGCGAATGTCGGCCTTGTCTGCGCTGAAGTCTGCATCGATACTCACCGACTGAGCGTGACGCACCGCGCCACAGCTCGACCGAGTGGACATCGCACAGAGATGGGGATCGACGAATGACGGACACCGCCCAGAGAACCAGCTCCGAAAGAGGACTGGCACGGGTCGCCCAGTCACTCGCCGCCTGGACCGAGAAGTGGTTTCCGGACGCCTACGTTTTCGCGCTGGCCGGTGTCGTCATCGTGGCCGTCGCCGCTCTGGCCAACGGCTCGTCCCCGCACGCGGTCGTCGATGCTTTCGGTGACGGCTTCTGGGATCTCACGGCTTTCACCCTGCAGATGGCCATGGTGGTGCTCACCGGATACGTCGTGGCCACCTCGCCCCCGGTTGCAAGGCTGATCGACCGGCTGGCCACCGTGCCGCGCACCGCCAGCAGTGCGGTGAGTGTCGTTGCATTCCTGTCGATGTCGGTGTCCTTCCTGAACTGGGGACTGAGTCTCGTCTTCGGTGGTCTGCTGGCCCGTGCGATCGCCCGCCGGACCGATCTACGCGTGGACTACCGCGCGCTCGGCGCAGCGGCCTTCATGGGACTGGGGGCCGTGTGGGCGCTCGGCATGTCCTCTTCGGCTGCGCAACTGCAGGCCACTGCAACCTCGCTGCCTCCGGCACTGCTGAAGATCACCGGCGTCCTCGACTTCGGTGACACGATTTTCACGTGGCAGTCATTGCTCATGTGTGCCATTATCACCGCGCTGACCGTGGCTATTGCGCATTTCTCCGCGCCGAGGGGTGCCGCCATCAAGACTGCCGAAGAATTAGATGTCGATGTCGACGACCAGCCCGCCGAGGTGGCGCCGCGCTCACGGCCGGGAGAGTGGCTCGAGTACAGCCGTATCCTGCCGGTCCTCGCCGCCCTGATGACGCTGGGATGGTTGGTCTCTCAGCTCGTCACGAAGCCGGTGCTCACCGTTGTCAGCAGTTTGAATGGATATCTGCTCGTATTCCTCATGCTGGGGCTGGTGCTGCACGGGACACCCCGCAAGTTCCTGCAAGCTGTCACTCTTGCTGTACCGGCCACGGCCGGTATTCTCGTCCAGTTTCCCCTCTATGCCGCGATGGCCGCGATCCTCACCGAGGCCGAGGGCAACGGGGGTCTCACCATCTCGGAACACCTTGCGGAGTTCTTCACGAACATCGGGGGCGGCGGGAGTTTCGCGGTCGTCATCGCCCTCTACACCGTGGTGCTGGGGGTCTTCGTCCCGTCCGGCGGCGGAAAATGGCTGGTCGAGGCCCCATATGTCATGCAGGCGGCCACCGACGTCCAGATGAACCTGGGCTGGACGGTTCAGATCTACAACGTGGCCGAGGCACTGCCCAACCTCGTCAATCCGTTCTTCATGCTGCCGCTCCTGGCGGTGCTGAAGCTGCGCGCGCGCGACCTGGTGGGATTCACATTCTTGCAGTTCATGTTCCACCTGCCGGTGGTTCTGCTCCTGGTGTGGCTACTCGGGATGACATTCGACTACGTGCCGCCGGTAGTACCCACGCCATGACGGCGCGCGAGAGGTTCTACTAACCCACCCTTTACCGCGAGAAATCTCCGCGCAACACGCCGTCCTTAGCGTATACAAGCATGTCCACAGGGATGAATACGCCGCCGGTCGAGTACTCGTTCGACACGCTCCTCGTAGCGAATCGGGGCGAGATCGCTTGTCGCATCATGCGCTCGGCGCACATTCTGGGACTCAAGACGGTGGCGGTGTATTCCGACGCCGATGTGGCGGCTGCGCACGTCGAGATGGCCGACATGGCAGTGCGACTCGGACCCGCTCCCGCAGCCGAGTCGTATCTACGCGCCGATGCCGTCGTCGAGGCTGCGCTGGCCACCGGCGCGGGCGCAATCCATCCCGGGTACGGGTTCCTCTCCGAGAACGACGCCTTCGCCACCGCAGTCGAGTCGTCGGGCATTGCCTTCGTGGGTCCCACACCGGAACAGCTCCGAATTTTCGGGAACAAGCACACCGCCCGGGAAAAGGCTCTGGCCGTGGGGGTTCCACTCGTTCCGGGCAGCGGCCTCCTCGATTCGGTGGATGCGGCGCTGTCCGCAGCCTCGGATATCGGATACCCGGTGATCATCAAGGCAGTCGGTGGCGGCGGCGGAATCGGTATGCAGGCCTGTTTCGACGCCGGCGACCTCACGGAAGCGTACGACCGCGTCCAGCGGCTGGCCGAGGCGAACTTTTCGTCTTCCGGTGTGTTCCTCGAACGCTTCGTCGCCCGGGCGCGGCACATCGAAGTGCAGGTTTTCGGTGACGGCCTCGGACGTACCCTCAGCCTCGGCACACGCGACTGCTCGCTTCAGCGGCGCCATCAGAAAGTGATGGAGGAGGCTCCCGCACCCGGACTGCCCGATGACGTCGTCGAGCGATTGCTGAGTTCGTCTCGCATGCTGGCGTCGTCCGTCGACTACCGATCCGCAGGGACGGTCGAGTTCGTCTACGACGTGGATCGCGGCGAGGCGTCGTTCCTCGAGATGAATACCCGCTTGCAGGTGGAACATCCGGTCACCGAGGAAGTCACCGGTATCGATCTGGTCGAGTGGATGCTGCGGCTCGCACGAGGAGATTCGTCGATGCTCGAGGGCCTCCCCGACACCGGACCGGACATCGTGGGTACCGCGGTAGAAGCCCGGATCTACGCCGAGGACCCGGGCCACGACTATCGCCCCAGCGCGGGGCGGCTCACCGGAGTCGAGTTTCCTGCCCACACGCGGGTGGAGACGTGGGTCGACACCGGCACCGAGGTGAGCCCGTACTACGACCCGATGCTCGCCAAGGTGATCACTCGAGGGCATCGGCGCACCGGTGCGTTCGCCGCGTTGGCCGAGGCCCTGTCCGACACGCACATCTACGGAATTCAGACGAACCTGCCGCAGCTGCGGCGAATCTGTTCTGCCGCAGACGTTCTCGACGCCGTCCATACCACCGACTTTCTCACCGACTTCCGTTCCACCGGCCGTCGTATCGACGTCCTCCGGGCAGGGACCATGACCACCGTGCAGGACTATCCAGGCCGCACCGGGCTGTGGAGCGTCGGCATTCCGCCGTCCGGACCGATGGACGACCTTTCGTTCCAGCTCGTGAACTCCGCCGTCGGCAACCCTGCCGGGGCGCCGGGCCTCGAATGCACCCTGCAGGGTCCGCGACTCGAGTTCTCCGATGCCACCCTGATCTGTGTCGGCGGCGCGGATGCACCGGTCACGATCGACGGCGATGCCGTCCCGTTGTGGGAGCCGGTCGAGGTGCCCGCCGGTTCCATTCTCGACATCGGCGGTCCCACCGACACCGGTCTGCGCACGTACCTCGCCGTCCGCGGCGGCATCGACGCGCCGCTCTTTCACGGCAGCGCTGCCACTTTCCCGCTCGGTGGTTTCGGCGGCATCACAGGTAAGGCGGTTGCCACCGGGGACGTACTCGGAATCGTCGACGACACCGGCGGCCTGGGCACTCCACACCCCGTTCCGAAGGAGTCGCGTCCCCACTGCACTCACCTGTGGCATCTGGCGGTCACCGAGGGTCCGCAGTCTGCGCCGTCGTACTTCACCGAATCCGACATGGCGCAGTTCTACGGCACCACCTGGAAGGTGCAAACGCACGCCAATCGCACCGGTCTCCGCCTCGACGGACCCAAACCCACCTGGTCGCGAACCGATGGTGGCGAGGCGGGACTACACCCGTCGAACCTGCACGACAACCCGTACAGCGTGGGTGCCCTCAATGTTTCCGGTGACACGCCGATCCTCCTCGGTCCCGACGGCCCGAGTCTCGGTGGCTTCGCCTGCCCGCTCACGGTCGTCAGCGCCCACCGGTGGAAACTGGGGCAGATCCGGCCGGGTGACGGGGTGCGCTTCGTGGCGGTGTCCGAATCCGATGCGCACGAACTTCGACGATCCGATTCCTTTCGCGCTCTGGATGTTCCGCGAGGAATCCGGACTCCTGCCCAGGCAGACGGAGGCGTTCTGGGGCGAACCGGGCCCGTACTGGACCGCCCCGCGGTGGCATACCTTCGCGGCGGGGACGACAACATCCTCGTCGAATACGGTGAACAACAACTCGACCTCGGACTCCGGATGCGGGTGCACGCGCTGTCGGAAGAGTTGATCCGACGCGGGGTGCGCGGCATCATCGACATCACGCCCGGGGTGCGGTCGCTGCACCTGCATTTCGACCCGGACGTCCTGCCCGGTGGCCGCCTACTCGACATCCTGCAGGACATCGAGGAACTGCTGCCCGCCACGCACGACCTGGTCGTGCCGAGCCGAACTGTCCGGTTGCCGTTGTCCTTCGACGACCCGTCCATCGCGGAGGCGATCGACCGCTACCGCAGCGGCGTCCGGGACGAGGCTCCCTGGCTGCCCTCCAACACCGAATTCATCCGGCGCATCAATGGGTTGGACAGTGTCGACGACGTGCGCGACACCGTGTTCGATGCCGAATACCTGGTACTCGGGCTCGGTGACGTCTACCTCGGTGCCCCGCTGGCCGTGCCACTCGACCCCCGGCACCGCCTGGTCACCACCAAGTACAACCCGGCACGCACCTGGACGCCGTCCGACGCCGTCGGCATCGGCGGAAAGTACCTGTGCGTCTACGGCATGGAGTCGCCGGGCGGCTACCAGTTGATCGGTCGCACGGTACCCATCTGGTCCGGTTACCGGCAGCACCGCCCCTTCCACGAGGGCACACCCTGGATGTTCCGGTTCTTCGACCGCATCGTCTGGGAACCGGCGACCCCGGAGGAACTGCGGAAGTACCGCGAGCAGGCCGTGGCTGGCCGGTTCGATACCGAGATCTCCGAGGGCACCTTCGCACTCGCCGATCACCTGAAGTTCCTGACCGACAACGCCGAGTCGATCGCAGCGTTCAACAGCCGGCAGTCGGCGGCGTTCGACGCCGAGAAGTCTGCCTGGCGTGCGTCCGGTGAATACGACCGTGTCGAACCGCCACCCCTCACCGAACAGCCGCCCCTCGACCTGCCACCCGGTGCGGTCGTCGTCGAAGCTCCGCTGGTGGGCAGCGTGTGGCGAGTCGGGGTCGAGGTCGGGCAGCGTGTCCGGCTCGGCGACAACGCCGTGGTGCTCGAGGCCATGAAACTGGAGATGCCGGTGCCTGCAACCGCCTCCGGAACGGTTCTGCAGGTGCTTGTTTCACCGGGATCGATCGTCGAGCCCGGCGCCCCCCTCTTCGTGATCGGAGCAGAGAACTGATGAGCGTGAGTGTCGATGCCAGCAAGTTGGGGCCCACCAGGACTACCCTCTCGCCCACCGAACGCGTCGACGACGCCTTCCGGCGGATCGCCGCGGTGGACCGCCCGGAAATCTGGATCACACTACGGCCCGCCGAGGACGTATACGCCGACGCGGCCGCCATCGAATCGAGAATCGCTGCAGGCGAATACCTCCCGCTGGCCGGGCAGATCCTGGCAGTCAAGGACAACATCGATGTCGCGGGGCTGACTACCACGGCGGGGTGCCCCGAGTTCGCCTACGTGCCCGACCACACCGCGACGGCCGTCCGCCGACTGGTAGATCAGGGTGCCATCGTCCTCGGTAAGACGAACCTCGACCAGTTCGCCACCGGCCTGGTGGGCACGCGCAGTCCCTATGGGGCGGTGCGCTGCTCGTGGGACCCCGAGCGGGTGTCCGGTGGTTCGAGCTCCGGCTCGGCCGTCGCCGTGGCCCTCGGCATCGCCGACATCGGGATCGGCACGGACACCGCCGGTTCGGGTCGGGTGCCGGCGGCCTTCAACGGTCTCGTCGGTATCAAGGCCACGCTGGGTGTGATCCCCGCGGACGGCGTCGTCCCCGCCTGTGTCGACTACGACTGTGTCACGGTGTTCGCCACCGAACTCGACACCGCCGCCGCCGCGGCCCGGATCATGGCCGGGCCGGCGTCGAGGGACCCGCGCAGCAGGGCTTGGCCTACCGACGTGAGGTTGGCGGCACCTGCGCAGCCACGGGTCGCCGTCCCGCGCGACGAGGACCTCACCGCGCTCGGCGCCGACTACCGGCAGGCATTCGACGACACGGTTCAGGCGTTGACGGACAAAGGCTTTCGCGTCGACACGGTAGACATTTCCGCACTGCTCGACGCTGCCCGGCTGCTCTACGACGGAGCGGTCGTCGCGGAACGGTACACCGCCGTCGGACGGTTCCTCGACACGGCGCCTGCCGGGGCGGATCCGGTCGTGACCGCCATCGTCGGGTCCGCGAGGCGGCCGGCAGGGCACGAGTTGGTGGCCGACCTCGACACCCTCGTTCGCGTCAAGGCGCAGACCCGGGATCTCCTCGCCGGCTTCGACGGGCTACTCCTGCCGACCACCACCGAGCACCCGACCATCGCCGCGGTCCAGGCCGAGCCGATCGACATCAACCGGCGAATGGGCACATACACGAACTTCTGCAACCTGCTCGACATGGCGGCCGTCGCGGTGCCCGGCATGCCCACGGCGGCGGGTGAACCGTTCGGGGTGATGTTCGTGGTGCCCGGTTTCGCCGATCAGGTTGCCGTCGACCTCGCTGCCCGGCTTACCGATGTTCCCGCGCCGGCGTTGGTCGAGGACGGTGTCGAGCTCGCCGTATTCGGGGCCCACCTGCGCGGGCAGCCTCTCCATTTCCAACTCGAGGACCTCGGTGCCCGTTTCGTGGACACCGTCACCACCACCGACGCGTACCGGCTCACCGCACTCGCCACCACACCCCCCAAACCCGGGCTGGTGCGCCGGGGCCCCGGCGCGGGCGCACCCATCGTCGGAGAGTTGTTCCGAGTCTCCCCCGCCGGATTGGGACGATTCCTGGCGGCACTTCCAGCGCCGATGGCACTGACGAGTGTCGAACTGTCCGACGGCCGCGCCGTGGTGGGCTTCAGCTGCACCCACGACGCGGTCGACGGGGCCACGGACATCACCGAATTCGGTAGTTGGGTGGCCTACCTTGCCGCTTCGCGTCCCGTGAGTACTTCTTAACCGCGGGCGGTTTGTTGAGTCTGGGGACATGTGAGACAGATGATGTCTACCCAGAATCATGCGCAGCCCGCTCACGGTGGCGGCGGCCGCGGCGGATCGTCATACCTGCGAGCGCCGCGCACAGGATGATCAGATCCCAGCGCGGTCCGTCGGTCGGGGCGGCGGGGGTGTGCGGGCCTCGACGGCGACCACTTCCGCGCAGGCGGCACCGACAGCGACCGCGGCGCGGAGCCCGGCGGTCGCATCGGCGTGTGCCATGTTCCGGTGCAGCAGCAGCACTTCGACCAGGGCGCGGGTGCCGTCGGCGTCCCCGTGCACCGATCGTGCCAGCGCCCAGAACGCCTCGTGGTCGGCGGTGAACGTCCCCGCCGCCCGCGCCGGGGACAGCGGGGTCGACCCGGGTAGGGCACTGGGTTTGCGGGCGAGGACCTCGAGGTAGTGATCGAGCACCAAGGCCTGCGCGCCCTTGCGGGCGAGGCGGTGATAGCGGGCCGCCTCCCGCCGGCCGTCGAAGATCACGCGCATCGCGGCGGATGTCCTCGAACAGTTGCACCCGAGACTCCACCCGAACCCCTCACGGCCGGCGGTGTGGTCGTCTCGATCATCGCGCCCACACCTGTCACCGGGATTCACACCGACGAAAACAGCCACCCCGGCCGTGTCGCGGTGGGGCCACTTCGAGCCGTCACACCTCTCACCGGATAAGGGTCGGCTGGGTCCAACTCGAGCCGCCCGACCGGGGCCACTTCAGACAGCCAGAGCCACGCGGATGTATTGCTACCTACTCTCGACCCTGAAGGCACTGTTTCCCTACCCGATGGGCGGGAAGTCGCCCTCGATCAACATCTCACCGTGAATTCTTTCTGCCGCACCATCCTCAGCGCGAGCGAGACCACCTTGGGTGCCACGCCGGCATTCGGGTGACGGTTTCCACACCAAGGTGACGCTATGGGCCACCATCGACTTCAACCTGCAGTTCGTCCACCATCGATGACGTAGCACTGACCGATGATGTGGCTGGCCTCGTCGGACGCTAGAAAGAGCGCCAAATTCGCAACTTCGGTCGCGGTACCCAACCGGCCCTCGGGTGACCGCGCCTCCAAGCTGGCGACAACCTCGTCCGGAGCACTGTCGAGAATCGGCGTGCGTATGGTGCCCGGAGCAATCGCATTGACTCGAATACCCTTCGCCGCATACTCGTAACCGGCCTGCCGCGTCATCATGACCATCCCGCCCTTCGAGATGATGTAACCGCTCGAACCGGGAGTCGCACGAAACCCCCCAGTGGATGCTGTGTTCACGACCGACCCGCCACCGCTCGACAGCATCAGGCGCAGGCCTGCCTGAAGCACGAGAAATGCCCCGCGGAGGTTGACGCTGTGCACCTTGTCGAAGACCTCGATCGGATACTCGTGCAACGGCGTGTTGGACGCTCCGCCGATACCTGCATTGTTCACCAGAATATCGAGACCACCGAACCTCGCCTGCGCCTCGGATTCCAGTCGTCGAACGTCGCTGTCGTCGCTGACGTCACACCGAAACGGGAGGATGAGCTCCGACTCTCGCGCAACGGCCTCGACCCCGTCGTTCACGTCGGCAGCGAGAACCGTCGCGCCCTCCGCCGCGAATCTCAGCGTGATTGCCTGTCCGATCCCGGACCCGGCCCCGGTGACGATTGCGGTCTTTCCCGCGAGACGGTTGCTCATTCGTTCGGCTCCTTGTGTGTGCCGGACATCGAAGTCCGGTGGTTCGGCGATTTAGGTGACACCGACTGACATATAATGTAATCATACAACTTATTGGCGCTAAGAGTCGTTCAGTCACCGTCACAGTCGACTTACGACTCGAAGCACACCCGAGACGAAGGAGCGATGCCGATGGAGACCGAATTCGACGACCCGACCGGAGCAGTCGATGTCGCCGGGACTGATGGGCGCTTCCTCGAACCGCTCGTCGAGCTGGCCAGTCGCGCTGAGATCGAAGCCGAGCAAGAACGGCGGGTGTTGGAACTTGTCGATTATGCATGGACGAACTCCGGCTTCTACAGAGAGTTCTGGGGCGCAGCAGGCGTCACGCCCGCCGACATCACGTCCATCGCCGACTTTTCCGAGAGAATACCGTTGGTGACGAAGGACGATATCCGGTCATACCGCGATCGAACCGGCGACTCGTTCGGAGGCCTACTGTGCGTTCCTTCGACGCAACTGACCTCCGTGGTCACGAGTTCGGGGACCTCCGGTGAACCGGAGCTGATGGCGGAAGTGTGGGACGAGATCCCGCCCATACCCGCGGTGTGCTTGCGCGACATGTGGCAGTGGGGTCTACGTCCAGGGGATCGCGTGATCGCCGCGTCGGGGACATTCAAGAATTATTGGGACACGTTGTACTCCGCCATGGGCGTGATTCCCGTTTACGTCGATTCGTGGATCGGCAATGGTGAGCGACTACTGGAGATAATTCACAGGTACGAGGTGTCGTACGTCCAATTGGTGATGCCCCTACTGCGCGAGCTGGAGTCGCTGGAAGCCAAATACGACATGCGAAAGATGTTGTCCAGTCTGAAGTTCGCGGCGTTCGCCGGACAACCAATGGGCGATGCGTTACGTCGCAAAGTCACCGAAGACTGGGACGTACGCATTGCGATGTATACCAGTGCAGGCGACTGCGGATTGGCCTGGGAGGGAACTGATCGCGACGGCATGTACCTGTGGGAGGACACCATCCTTCCCGAGGTCATCGACCCGTTGTCCTTACGCGGGGTCGACGACAACGAGATCGGTGAACTGGTGTGCACCGATTTCGACAATCGTGTGGCGCCGTACATCCGGTTCAGGTCCGGCGATTTGGTACGCCGGACCAGATCGACGTCGAGTCTCGGGCGCAACCATTCGCGCATGTGGGTAATCGGCAGAATGGGTGACCAGATCCTCGTTGCAGGCAAACCTGTGGTGGTCAGCGAGGTATGGCGAATTCTGGAGTCGCTTCCCGAGACCAGCGACGGCCTTTTCCAGATCATCAAGCATTCGTCGACTATGGATAGACTTCGCATCCGCGTGGGTTACGCCCCGGAAGTGACGGGAGATCCAAGCGAACTCGAAACTCGGATCGTGCGGGTGCTCGAGTCATCGCTAGGACTCGAGATAGACCTGCATCTGATGACTAGTGATGAGATCTTCACCTACTGTTCCAGCGTCGCAAAATTCCCCAGGGTGGCCAAGCAATGACACGCACATCGATGATTCGGGCAACGCATTCCAACGAACGTGCTGCGATCTACGGCCTGGTAGCGACCGCGATCGGCGGTTCCGAGGTGGAATACGAGATCAGTTGGGAAGATCACGAACGTGATCGCGAATGGGCGCGCACCATGGTCGCCAGGGTAGGCATCGGCGCGGAGGATTTCGTTCTCAGTATCACTCCGAACCACGAACTGCCCTGGACGGGGCCGTTCATTCGGGCATTTCGGGATGCGGGTGCCACGTACGTTCCGGTAGAACAACACGGTTGGGATACACCGCGATTCCTTTCAGTGTTGAAGCGGCTACCCATCACGGTAATCTTCGGACTCCCCTCGGAGACACTGGATGCCCTTACCGCCGACAGCGAGGCCATGTCGGTGCTCACGACCAAGCCACGCCTGATCTGGGCTCGCCCCTCGGCCTACCGCGCTCTGCGCCGGCAGAATGTCGAGTGCCTTCCGATGTCACTCATCGGTCCGGCGTTGGGAATCGGGCTCCCGGGCTCGGGCGACGCCATGAACGTCGACGGCACCCAATGGCAGGTCACCTCCAGAGCGAACCGCATCTTTGTGTCGGGGGCAGCGCAACGGGCATCCGGCCTCGGCGATCTCGGGACCGGCCTCACGGGGACGGTCGAGCGCACCGGATCAGACACGCTCGTCACACTATGAACAACAGCTTTCCACTTGGCGGTAGCGTTCCCGTATGACTCCACGCTCCACCGACAGATCGACGAACAGCGTCACCGCAGGGCTACGCGAACGCCGCGTCGAGGCGATTCGCGTTGCCCTCACCGACACAGCGTTGAAGTTGTTCGACGCGTCGTCGTTCGATGCTGTGTCGGTCGCTGATATCGCTTCGGCTGCGGGGATGTCGGAGCGCACCTTCTTCCGTTACTTCCAATCCAAAGATGACGTAGTCCTGCAGTACGAACGAGCCCTCGATGCCCGACTCGTCGACGCGTTGGCACGCAGACCCCCCGGCGAACCCCCACGGGACGCGCTGATGAATGCGTACATCGAAACAGCGGAGACACCGCCCCGGTACCGCGAGAAAGTGCGCAGGCGCGGACAACTGATGTCCGCGGCACCCGGTCTCCAGATTCGAGCGTGGGGCGAAAGACAGTCGCGGGTCGACGCGATCAGTGCCGTTCTGCAGGAACGGCAGTCCATCAACCAGGGGTCCGACGACGAGTGGGCATTGCGCATCCTCGCCGTCGCCATGTCTGCGGTCGCCACCGAAGCATGGACTACGTGGGTCGATAACGGCGGTTCAACGAACCCGGCCGATACTCTCCGGCGTGCTTTCGCCATCGCGAACTCACGCTGGGCGGAGTCCGCGGACCGCGGGGCCGAACACTCCTAGTTCGTCCCGCGAAACACGAACAGCCTGACAGTCAGGGCCGCAACCCGCATGGGTTGCGGCCCTCACTGTTTTACGGCACCCGCTATTGACAGTGACTGACATATAGTTATATCAATTAAAGAATGCCGCGACATTTGACCGAAAGAGACCCGACTGTGCAGACCGAACTCGACGCCGCCGCACTGAACGATTGGATCGGAGACCGACTTCCCGATTCCGGATCGGAACTTCGTGTGGAGCGGATGGCGCCGGGTACCGGCGTCGCCAACGAATTATTCTGGCTCCGACGCGGATCCAGTGTGTGGGTGCTGCGACGCCCTCCCGCCGTGACCAACACCCCCGGGGCCTCGGACATGAATCGTGAGTGGCGAATACTCGGGGCACTCGAGGGCACCACGGTGCCGCACCCGACGCCGTTGCTGCAGGGAACTGCCACCGACAGCCCGATGGGGGTGCCGTTCTTGATCATGGGTGCGGTCGACGGTTTCACCCCGGTCGGACGATTGCCATCCCCATATACATCCCCCACCGCGCGTCGCGAGCTCGCGTTCGCCATGGTCGACGCTGCCGCGGACCTCGGACAAGTCGATTATGTCGAGCGGGGCATTGCTGACCTCGGAAAACCCACAGGCTTCCTCGAACGCCAGGTCTCACGGTGGACCAAACAGGTGGATAGCTACAGCACGCGTGACATCCCCGGTTACAACGCTCTGGCTAACTGGCTGGACGACAACCGGCCCCACACCAATGACGTCGGACTGATGCACGGTGACTACAGCCCGTTCAATGTCATGGCGTCGCAGCACGACACTACGAGACTCGCTGCAGTGGTCGACTGGGATACCGGCACGATCGGTGACCCACTGCTCGATATTGCTCATCTGCTGGCGCGCTGGACCGAGCCCGGCGAAGAACCCGCCATCGGCACCTGGGACATCGGTGACGGAGCAGCAGAACATCGCGACGGCTTGCCCTCCCGGCACGAGATGGCGCAGCGGTACGCACAGCAATCCGGTCGAGATCTGACTTACCTCCCGTTCTATCAGGCTCTGGCACTGTTCAAGCTTGCGTCGATTCTCGAAGGTCGAGTTTCACGGGCACAGTCCCCGGACGATGCGGCCGGCTGGTCCCGCATGGTAGACCGGCTCGTCGATTTCGGTCGGCAATTCGCCGCGGGAGCACGCCGATGATGGCGCGGCAGGTCTCCGACATGTTCGACCTGTCCGGTCGAGTAGCAGTTGTCACTGGTGGAAGCCGTGGGATCGGGCACTCGATAGCCATGGCTCTGTCGCGCGCGGGTGCGTCGGTCGTCGTTGCAAGCCGCAAAATCGATGCTTGCGAACGCGCTGCTTCTGCGATCCAGACCGAAACCGGGAACCGTACGTCGGCGATCGCCTGTCATGTCGGTCGCTGGGACGACTGCCAGAACCTGCTGGACAGCGTGACCTCCGAATACGGACGCTGCGACATTCTTGTCAACAATGCTGGGATGTCACCGCGATACGAGTCGCTCGTCTCGGTGACGGAGGAGTACTACGACAAAGTCGCTGCCGTGAATCTCAAGGGTCCGTTCCGCCTCGGCGCTCTGTTCGGCGATTCGATGACGCGGACTGGGCGCGGCAGTATCATCAATGTCAGCACCATCGGCTCGCTTCGCCCCGGCGCGGACGAACTCGTCTACGCCTGCGCAAAAGCAGGATTGAATGCTCTGACCGTCGGCCTCGCTGAGGCATATGGACCGCATGTGCGTACGAATGCGATTCTTCCGGGCGGCGTGGCAACGGACATAGCCGCGAACTGGCCGCCAGGAATGCTCGAAGAGGCAATCACCGGAACACCGTTGGCTCGAATCGGCGTACCCGACGACTTCGTCGGCGCCGCAACCTGGTTGGCAAGTGATGCCTCCTCCTTCGTAACAGGGGCGCTGATCAGGATCGATGGCGGACGCTACCGCCAGACCAGTTGAGGTCGACAGACCGCATACCTACCATCACGGAGTCACTTGATGATCGACTTTTCCATTCCAGCCGAGACTACCGAACTGCGGGCGCGCGTTGCGAAGTTCATCGACGAGTTAGTTCTCCCCTACGAAGAGCAGGTCGGCACACGCCCGTTCGCCGACATCGTGGCCGAATTGCAAAAGCTCGCTCGCGCCGCAGGCCTCTGGTGCCCGTTCATTCCGACCGAATGGGGCGGTATGGGGTTGGGCCATGTTGCCAACGCCGTCATCCAATTGGAAGTCGGTAGAACCTCCTTGGCCGCCTGGGCGATGAATTGCATGGGCCCGCAGGACGCGACGATGCTGACCTTGCTCGAGTTGGGCACGGACGAGCAGAAAGAAAAGTACCTCCGCCCACTGGTGAACGGCGAACTGCGCGTCTGCTTCGCGATGACCGAGAAAGCCGCTGGAGCCGACGCGACAGGGATGCAGACCCTCGCGGTGCAGGACGGTGACGAATGGGTCATCAACGGCGAGAAGTGGTTTGCCAGTGGTGCCAGCCGGTCGGATTTGGTTCTGTTGATGGCGAAGACGAACCCCGACGCTCCGCGCCACCGGCAGTTCACGACCTTCCTGGTCGAACTTCCCAGCAATGGATTCGAGATCGTGCGCGACATTCCTACTTTGCACGACGCGATCGAACCGAGTTGGCAGGGCGAATTCGTGACCGGGCACGCCGAGATCAGGCTGACCGACGTTCGTGTTCCGTCCGCCAACATCATCGGCGAACTCGGGGGCGGTTTCGAGTCCGGACAGCACCGCCTCGGTTACGGACGCATCCGGCACGGAATGTGGAGCATTGCACGCGCCCAGCAGGCCATGGACCTAGCGGCCGGACGAGTGTTGTCTCGCAGCACCTTCGGACAGGCTCTCGCTGACCGTCAGGGCGTCCAGTGGATGCTGGCGGATTGCGCGCGAGACCTGTACATCGCACGCCTGATGGTCCTTCACATCGCCTACTGCATGGAACAGGGTATCGACATCTCGCAGGAGAATTCGATGGCTAAAAATTTCATTGCGGACATGCTGAGCAAGGTCGTCGACACCGCATTGCAGCTACACGGGTCACTGGGATACACGATGGACACACCCCTTGCTGCCTGGTACGCGGAAGCGCGTATGCAGCACCTGGTCGACGGGCCCGACGAAGTACACCGATGGCGCGTCGGCAAAAAGGTTCTCGCGGCGTTCGAAAGGCACGGGACAACCGCGTCCGCTGCCGGCGGCAGACTCTTCTGACCCAGCCTAAGACCAGACCTTTCCACCCATTCGACCCCTTCCGAAAGCTAGTCCCAACCGAGGAGATGCGATGTCATCTGGACCTGCTCACACCCCACCGGACGCCGCGCCGGATCTGACCGTCGAGCAAATCTCGGCGAGACTCGATCGACTACCCATGAGTGGTGTGAGCCGACGGATTCTCCTGGTGATGGGGGCGGCCTTCTTCTTCGATCTCGCCGACCAGAGCATTCTGGGCATAGTGGCCCCGACTCTGCGCGCCCAGTTGGGTTTCGAACTCGGCGACATCGCAATCCTCGTGTCCTGCACCTATACCGGCCTCTTCCTCGGCGCTGTGCTCGGAGGACGAGCTGCGGATCGGCTCGGACGGCTCCCTGTCATCGTGGCGGCACTACTCACCGCATCCTTGGGATCCGGGTTGCATGCCCTTACGGAGAGCTTGCAAATTTTCATGGCACTCCGGCTTCTCTCGGGCATCGGAATGGGCGCACTGTTCGTCACGGCCCTGACCTACGTCGTCGAGATCAGCCCTCTGCATCGCCGTGGGTCGCGGACCGCCCTGACCTACTTCGCGGGAATGTGCGGGTCCGCCGTCATCGCCACGTTGTCCCGCTTCATCATTCCCAGTGGACCGGACGGATGGCGCGTCTTCTTCGCGCTTGGCGTGTTCGGCGTAGTGGTCATTCCGCTACTTCGCGGAATTCCCGAGTCTCCGTTGTGGCTCCACAGCCGTGGCCGGCTCCAAGACGCCGAATCGGCATTGGCCCGACTGGAAATCGGCACCGCGAACGGTCAGTCACTTCCCGCCGTCGAGACCACCGAATCGAACGCATCCGTTCAGGTCCAGGACGAGAGCAGTTCTGGAGAATGGCGTAACCTGTTCCGCGGCAGTCTCCTCCGCACCACTATCCTGCTGTGCTTGATCTGGATTGTGTACGCATCGATCACGCAGACATTCAGTAGCTGGCTACCTACAATTCTGCAGCTTCGCGGTTTCAGCGGTGAGTCGCTGTTGACCATCAACGCGATTGCAATCTACGGCTCGCCCCTGGGCTGCCTGCTCGCCTTCCTCGTAGCCGATCGTCTTTCCCGCCGAGTCCTGATGGTTGGTACCGCAGTCGGCGCGGCTCTGTGTTCAGCCATCTACGGAGCCGTGCCCGTAGCGGGCATCATCGCCGGCGCCGCATTCGGTCACTTCGTCATGATTGCCTGGTTTGCCCCGCTCCTCGCCGCTCTCATGGCGGAGAGCTTCCCCAGCAACTTGCGGTCGACCGGCAGCGGCGTCGCTTTCGGGGCAGGCCGGATGAGCAACATCGTAGTTCCCTTCACACTGTCGGCCGCGCTCACTTCACTTGGGCCATCGTTCGTCGGGTGGTATATGGCACTCGGCTGGCTGGCCGTTGCCGCAGCAGCGGCTGTTTTGATGTCCAAACGCAAAAGTACTGCGGAGGTTTCCATTCGCGAACCCAAACGCATCGGAACAGAATGACGAGCGTCATCGGACACTCGTAGACCGTCGCCGCTAAGAGCGTGTCTTCATGTGGATGAAGTGCCCTGTGGGACAGGTGTGACTCGTGGTAGATGAGTTGTCGCTGAGGTTGGTTCCGGTGGCATTGTGGGAGATAGTCGAACCGTTGATTCCTCCTTTTGCCGCCCGGCCGCAGGGAGGTGGCAGTGCGCCAGCCAATGACCGAGCGGTGTTCACCGCGATCGTGTACGTGCTCACCAGCGGATGTGTGTGGCGGCACCTGCCGCCCTCGTTCGGGGTAACCGTGCCGACCGCGCATCGACGGTTCAGTGCGTGGTTGCGGGATGGGGTGTTCGAGAAACTCCATCGTGAGGTGCTCGATCGACTCGGTAGCGCGGGCGAACTCGACTGGACGGCAGCGATCCTGGATGCGGCAAGCGTGCGGGCGAGAAGGCGCGCTCACTGACGGGTACCAGCCCGGTCGACCGCGGCTAGAAGGGATCGAAGATCCACGTCCTGTCCGAAAAGAATGGAATCCCACTGGTCGTGGGCGCGACCGGGCGAACACCCATGACAGCACCATGCTGCAACCATCGGTGGCAGCGATTCCGGGCGTGAAGTCTCGGCGCGGGCCGCGCCGACGCAAGCCGGGAAAGCTTCGCGCCGACAAGGGCTACGACTACGACATTCACCGACGGTGACTGCGCGAACAAGGCATCGTCCCCCGGATCGCCCGCCGCGGCATCGAGCGAAACGATCGCCTCGGCCGGTACCGATGGAAGATCGAACGCACCATCGCCTGGCCCACCGGCTACCCGCGCATGACCATCCGCTACGAGCGCCACAGCGAACACTTCGCCGGCTTCCTTCACCTCGCCGCCGCACTCACCTGCTTCAAGAAGCTCCCCACATGAGACACGCTCTTAGGCGCGGACCGGAGCCTTTCAGTCCGATGTCGACTGGGACGATCTCTCCAGGACTCAGTCAATTATCAAGCAGCGCAGCACGAACCAACGGCAATGACACAACCTACTACCGAAACATCTTTAATCGTTATCGGCGAATAGCAGACTGACTGACTGACACAGGACCACATACTCTGTGCCACAGTAGCTTCGGAACACCAATAACGAATATTCCGCCAACTAGACGGCCGCTGCTCGCCGCCGAGGACGTTCCCGCGGTCCTGCGATCCTGGCCGAAGGGCTCCGTGGTGCGGTCCTGGTTGCTCGACCTCATGGTGCAGGCACTGTCCGAGGATCCCCGCCTGGCCGCGATCTCCGGCTACACCGAGGATTCCGGCGAAGGCCGCTGGACCGTCGAAGAAGCCATCGCACACGCGGTTCCCGCACAGGTCATCTCAGCCGCACTATTCCCCGCTTCGCGTCCCGCAAGGACGACTCCCCGGCAATGAAAGCCGTGCCGGTGCTGCGAAAACAGCTCGGCGGGCATGCTCACCGGCTGGCCGAGACCGACGGGATCGCCTGAACCGCAGCCACTCCGACATCTGACATTACTCGCTCCTCGGAGTGGCAGGAGTTGAAGTCCCACCACGTGGGCATAGCCGACCTGCACCTGCGGGAGCTGTTCGACACCGACCCAGGGCGTGGCCGTAAGACCAACGCATCCTCGCCGAGGCATCGTCAAGTTGTTGGCTTGCCCGAGTCTCTGCGACGATCGGCGGTCGTGGCCACTGCAGCGTCGTACAAAGGATTCCGGTATCCGAGCGAGATCATCGCCCACTGTGTGTGGCACTACCACCGCTTCACGTTGAGCCTGCGTGACATCTCGGAGATGATGCTCGAGCGCGGCGTCGTGGTCTCCCACGAAACGATCCGCCAAAGGTACGCCAAGTTCGGCCAGGTCTACGCAAATCAGCTCCGCCGGCGGCGACCCCGACCGGGAGACAAGTGGCATCTCGACGAGGTGTTCATCCGGATCAACGGCAAGCAACACTACCTCTGGGCGCGCCGTCGACCAGGACGGCAACGTCCTCGACGTCCTGGTCCAGTCCCGCCGAAACGCCTTGGCCGCAATGAAGTTCTTCCGGCGGCTCCTCGAGCGATTGCAGTACGTGCCACGCGTGCTCGTCACCGATAAACTGGGCAGCTACCAGGTCGCGCATCGAGAGGTGATGCCGTCGGTCGAGCACCGACGATCGAGGTACCTCAATAATCAGGCGGAGAACTCCCATCAGCCCACGCGACGACGCGAGCGGGGGATGAAACGGTTCGCCTCGCCCGGGCGGGCGCAGCGGTTCCTCTCGGCGTTCGGCGGCATCGCACGGCACTTTCAGGCGCGGCGACACCTGCTTACTGCTTCCGGATGGCGACGCGAGATGACTGACCGATTCGCCGTGTGGAACGAGGTCACCGGTGTCTCTGCCGCAGCCTGAACGATGCGACTCCGACAGGCCCCCCGGCCCCGCATCCAGCAGCCCCGGGCCCAGCAGCCCCGGGCCCAGCCAAGTTGACGATGCCTACCTACACAACACCACACCGCATGCCGATTCACCAGCGGACGCGCCGTAAGTCGTGTGCCTACAGATTTTCGCGTTCCGGCCGCCCTACACCGCCCACACTTTCATTCCTGGAATGGCCCGGTAATGCCTACGGACTGCGGAAGTCCGGACTGTTCAAGGGCCATACTTCACGAATCCAGTCGCCGGTATAGCCGGCGGTTCTCGATTGCAACGGTTGACTGCGAGGCGAGAGCCTCGAGCAACGCGATGTCCACCCACTCGAAAGAGGACTTACGCCGGGTTGCAACGTAGAGGCGCGGTTACGGCACGTCCTCGGATGGAACGTTCGCGAAGTGCGCCTACGCGGGACGCAGCACAGCACGCTTGGTGCAATCGGCACCGATTGTCGCCTACGCCGATCAAAGGGCGTCGGGTGATCCGTCGGGGATCGCGGTCCAACCGGAGAAACTGGACATGATGTGCGTATCAAACGGCGGTGGCAGTTGGGCCGAAACTCCCTCGATGCCGTCCGGAGGTCTCTACTCACGGCTGGGTATACTCGCGGCTGAGTCTCCCATCGAGCGCGGTGTCGAGGTTTTCAGGCCTTCTTCCACGTACGAAGCACGAAGAAGTCTCAATCGCCTACCCACCTCGAAGGCAAGCTCATCGACTGCCGCCGCGGCTGCCGACACCGTCGGGGTCGATCCAAAGTAGCCGTGAACGAACCCTGTGCGCGTCCTGAAGTCGACATCCACACCACTGATGAGCAGTCGCGAAGCGAATGATCGCCCCTCATCGCGCAACGGATCGCGTTCAGCGACCTCTATGATGGCGGGTGGAAGGCCTGCCAAAGCTTCTGCGTAACATGGAGACACCCATGGAAGCCGGTGGTCGTCGAGATCGGGCGCGTACTGTCTCCAGAACCAGCGCATCATCTCAGCTGTAAGACCGTGCCCTCTCGAGTAGTGTCTATACGATTCGCTAGCCATGGCCGAGTCCAGCGGTGGGTACGCCAGCACCTGAAGATCTGGGCCTTGCGCACCCGTGTCACGCGCGCGTAGCGCTACCGCCGCGGCGAGTGTACCTCCAGCGCTGCTACCGGCAATCGCGAGCGATCGTGGATCACCACCGCAGCTAGCGCCATGTTCACGCGCCCACACCATTGCGTCGTAAGCGTCGTCCAGTGCCGCTGGATACGGAAATTCCGGCGCTAGCCGGTAGTCGACGCTGACGACCAAGCATTGTCCATGCACTGCGAATCGTCGACACGCGTCGTCTTGTGTGTCCAGACTTCCCGAAACCCATCCGCCGCCGTGGAGATACACCACGATCGGTAGTCGACCGTCCATGCTGGGTCGGTAGATTCGCACCTCGAGACGGTCGAGAATTCGCACCGTTCTCACATTCGCGACCGCCGTCACTACGTGCCGCACCCCGTCGGTCTGGCGTATGGTCCTGGCGTGCCGGAGGGCCTGGGTATAGTCCACGAAGGCGGCCGCCGGCACTACACCAGGTCCCGTCGGAGGGGGTAATGCTTCCGTCCCCACGGTGCTTACTTCGACCGAACCTGCGCGGACGACAATCGTCTGAGTATGCGCAGCAGCCCAACGTATTTGAGCATTCCGTCGGGCCATTGCGTCACGATGCGACCCGATTCGGCGGAGAAGTAGTTGTTCGCTTGCGTCCACGCGGTTCCTTTCATGCGATCTTGCAACCACACGTTGTATATGTCCGAGTAGACCTGCTTGACCTCGAGGGCACTGATGTTCTCGCGTGCCATACGGCGAATATCGGAAACCACGTAGTCCGCTTGCCGCTCGTGGAAGTAGGTGACAGGTGCCCCTCCGTTGGTATTCGGCCCGTACAGCATGTACAGGTTGGGGAACCCTGGGACCGTCATCCCGAGGAAAGCGAAGGCGCCCTCTTTCCAGACTTCGTGCAAATCAAGCCCACCGCGTCCACGAACGTCCAGGGTATTGAGGTAGTTCGATGCCGTGAAACCGATTGCAGTGACGATTAAGTCGACTTCTCGCTCTGTACCTCGGTTGTCCACGATGCCCGTTCCGGTGAGGCTGTCGACTGCGGTCGGTACCAATTCCACGTTGTCTCGCAACAGTGCAGGGTAGAAGTCGTCGGACAGAACTCGTCGCTTGCCCGAGAACACGTACTTCGGCGTGACTGCATCCCTGAGATCCGGTCGATCCCGAAAAGTCGAATCTATATATTCTCGCGCAGCGCGCTCCGCAGCCCGGTGCACCGCCGAACCCGTCCGATACAGCGCCCCGCCCCACTGAGATCGCTCGAACCGGACGAAATCCAGATACCTGCGAATTTTGTACACCAACGGGTTCGACAGTCGACGCGCCTCGGCCGCGGAGTAGTCGCGATCCCCCTTCGGCAACACCCATCCGGGCTCGCGCTGAAACACGTACAGCTGTTTGACCTTCGGAGCTATCGTCGGAATAACTTGAGCTGCAGTCGATCCAACGCCGACCACTGCGACCGTCTTACCTTCGTAGTCGTAGTCGTGGTCCCACTCTGCGGTGTGAAAACGCGCTCGCTCGAATTGGTCGATCCCTGGCCACGTCGGAATCTTCGGGACACTGAGGAACCCGACAGCGCTGACAACGACGTCGAACTCGAACTCCTCGTCACGATCAGTGACAACTTTCCACACGTGGGTGTCGTCGTTCCAGGTGAGAGAGACGACTTGGGTGTCGAATCGAAAGTGCCCCCGTAGATTCTGCTCGTCGATCGTATTCTGGATGTACTCCAACAACTCCGGTTGGCGTACGTGCGTGCGATTCCATGTGCGGGTACCGAATGAGTACGAGTACATGTCGGACGGGACATCGACCTCGCAACCCGGGTAGTCGTTGATCCACCAGGTACCACCCGGGCCGCTCTGCGCCTCGAAGATGGTGAACGTATCGATGCCCGCTCGTTTCAGTTTGGTGCCCATCGCAACACCTCCCAGCCCACCACCGATCACTGCGACGCGATGTCTCTTTGTCTGCTTGGCCATAAGTCTCTCCATCACACGTTGTCCGGCCACCCGGTGACGATGCGTCGGTATCGAGCCGAAGCACGACCGCTCAGATGAGTTGTGTTGTTGCTCTGTCTTTTTCAGAGCCATTCGAGGGCTGCACCCTCGTATCCGGTCGTAAATCCACCGTCCGCCATGTACAGCGCACCTGTGACGAACCGTGCCGCATCGGACAGAAGAAATCCGACGACCTCCGCCACGTCTTCGGGATCACCGAGTCGCCCGACTGCAGTCCGCGCCGACATCGCGGCGCGTCGAGCCGGACTGACGTCGCGGCGCATGAGTGGTGTGTCGACATACCCCGGGCCTACGACGTTGACGCGTATGCCGTCTGGACCGTATTCGAGCGCAGCTGCTTTCGTGAGTCCGATCAGTCCGTGCTTTGCTGTCACATAGGCCGAGTTCCCCGCGGTGGCCCACACCCCGGCCACCGACGCGACATTGACGATCGCGCCACCGCCAGCGGCGGCCATAGCGGGAATCACCGCACGAATTCCATAGAAAACGCTGGTGAGATTGACATCGATGACCTTGCGCCAATCCTCGTCGGAAAGCTCAGCGATGAACGGGCCGACGTGCCCGAGACCGACGTCGTTGACCGCATAGCGGAGTGCTCCGTACCGGTCGAGCGTCGCATCGACTGCCCCCTTCAGAGACTTCGGATCGGTTACCTCCGTGTGCACCGCCGTGGATTCCCCACCTGCGTCGGCTATTCGTTTCGTCGTCTCCTGCGCTCGATCCAGATTATTGTCCGCCACGACCACCGGCGTACCGGTTCGAGCGACGTGGCTCGCGATTGCCGCTCCGATTCCGGACCCTCCGCCGGTCACGATCGCAGCGGGATTGGATACGGGCATGTTCGACGGACTGTTCATCTCGACAACCTCTTCCAGACTGAACTTCTCGGTTAGAGGCGACGACCCAGGACGCTTGCGTGATCCGGCTCACAGCTCTAGTTTAATTAGTACACATAGTAATCGGATTGCTGGTGTGACGTCCAGCACTTGACCCAACGAAAACAGAGGAGAACATGGTGCCATTGATCGCGATCGTCGAACTGCACATCGATGTGACCAAAGCGGACGATGCAAAAACGGCCATCCGCGAAATGCTTTCGGAAACGCGATCGTTTGACGGATGCGAACGTGTCGACGTGCTCGTCGACCAGGACGATCCGGGGCATCTACGTCTGTACGAAGTGTGGGAGACCAAAGAACACAATGCTGCGTACAGCCAGTGGCGCCGCGGACCCGGCCGATCCACGTCGCTGGGACCGCTCCTGACCACCACACCAGCCTCCGCGAAGTTCGCGGTAGATGACTCGATCTGACCCGAGCCCGAAACGACAAGGAGAGGCTCCGAGTGGAAATCCGAACCGAAACGATGGCAACCCTCGAAAAGCGGATCGCGTACCTGGAAGATGTCGAATCGATTCGCGAAGTCGTTGCCCGGTACGGCTTCAATGCCGATCTGGGGCTTGCGCGAGGCTACGTCGAGAACTTCGTGGCCGACGGTGTATACGAGACAGGCGGAAACGGGAACTTCCGCGGGCGCGACGAACTCAACGAGTTCATCACCGCTCCCGACGGAGTGCACAAGAAGCAAGTGGAAGGCCGCGGTTCCCAGCACACCGGCCTGAACCTCGTCGTTCGTGTGGACGGTGACACCGCATGGGCAGAGGGATATTCGGTGGTCGTGGTTCGATCGGGAGAGGCCGAGTTCGGCATCTACACCGCGGGCTACAACCATTGGGATTTCGTGCGCGTCGAAGGACGGTGGAAAGTCAAGCGTCGTCACCGAGTGGACGTGGGCGATTTGCAGAGACAGCCCGACGGAATCTGGGGTGGAGACGTCATGACCGAATTCCAGACCACAGAGTCCACACGATGACAATGCAGTTCTCGCTGAACGGCAAGCGCGATCGTGACCGGTGCGAGCCGAGGCATGGGTTCTCCGGTCGCCGAATTGTTCGCCGAACACGGTGCCTCGGTGGCTCTCGTCGGGCGCAACGAGAATGATCTGACTGCGGTCGCCGAACGAATAGAGGAATCCGGAGGGTCGGCCCACATCGTGCCGGCCGATCTGACGGACCCCACTGCGGGCGCTTCGGTGGTCGACAGTGCAGCATCGCGTCTGGGCGGGGTCGACATTCTGGTGAACAACGCGGGAGGAGCGTGGCCTAGGTGAACAACGGAAGCAAAGGAATCTTCGAGACGCCGCTCGACGCTGTCAGCAAATTGTTCGATCTCAATGTAACGTCGGCGTTCGCTGCAGGTGCCCAGGCTGCAGAGATAATGCGGCGACAGGGCACCGGCGGAAGCATAATCAACAACACATCGATTGCTGCGCTGGCACCGGACGGCTCTCTCGGTGCTCACGGCGCAGCTAAAGCTGCGCTACAGAACCTCACCACTGCGTGGTCGGTCGAACTGGCACGCCTCCGGATCCGGGTCAATGCTGTGGCTCCTGGCGGGGTCGAGACCGCGAACACGATTCTACGAACCGGCACTCCGGAACAACGTGCGATCGAAGTGTCGAAGATTCCTATGGGCTGGCTGGGGAGTCCGACTGACGCGGCCGCTTGCTTCTTGTTCTTCACCTCGGATGAATCCCGCTTCGTCAGCGGTGCCACCTTGCTTCTGGCGGGGGGCCGTACCCATATATGACACACGACGCAGCCACCCGCCCACTAGGACGGGTGGCTTCGGTTTCGTCAACGAACGGGCTCACCGGCCAGGTCGCTGGTCTCGCGAGTCCACTTCGGTAGCAGACCTTCGATGTCGGCCTTGATGGACATCGCTAGGAACGGGACATTCGGTCGGGCGGTCTGGATGCCGGCCAACATGAACCACAGTCCTGGTTGGGGTGTCGGAACCCAGGCGTGGGCGAACTCTCCGTCGACCAGTGGTGTTCCGATGATGTCGAATCGAGACGCGATTTCCTTGTCGAACCACAGCCCCAGCTCTGCGGCTCGGTTCTGATAGCCGGTTGCCAGTACGACGACGTCGGCCTCGAGAATTGATCCGTCCCGCAAGCGGACACCCTCGGGGACAAATGTTTCGACGTCGCGGTATTGCGTGACGCCGATCGCTCCGCTTGCGACCATTTCCGAGGCACCCACGTTGAGGTAGTAGCCGCCGCCCCGATTGAGGAACTTGCCCAGCCAGCCCGTTCCGTCGTCTCCGTCGTCCATCTCGAATCCTGCTGCCCGCAACTGCGCGTGCAGATCGGCGTCGAGTTCGTTGCCCATCTTCTGGAACGCACGCATGTCCCCTGCCGAACGAGGATGTCCAAGGCCAGCGAAGAACCGCAGATCAACGAGCTCCGGGTCGTAACCGAGGTCGTAGTCGCCATACGCGAGGTTTGCAGTGCTGACGTTCGCAACGGTGATCGGCCCACGTTGCAGCATTGTCACCGGGCAACCGTTCTCCGCGAAATCCTGGGCGACGTCATGAGCACTCGTAGCAGCGCCGACCACGACGGCACGCTTGCCCGCCCAGCCTGCAGCCCCGTTGAAGGTCGACGAATGCTCGACAACCCCTTCGAAGCTCGCCAGCCCTGGCAGATCCGGGATGTTGGGCAGCCCGCCGATTCCACCGGTTGCCAACACAACGTGCTTGGGTCTCAGGACGCGTTCGGTGCCATCCGCACGTGAAATCCGCGCCGCCCATCGTTCATCGGATGGGTTCCATTCTGCGCCGATGAAACTGGTGGCGAGCCACATCTTCAAATCCAAGCTGTCGGCGTAGTACTCGAGGAAGTTCGCCAGCTTGTCCTTGGGGATGTACTGGGGAAACGTGGGTGGAAACGGAACGAATGGAAAATGATTCATCTCGATAGGGTTGTGGAGTGCCAAGTTGTGGTAGCGGTTACGCCAGTTGTCGCCTACCCGTGCATTACGCTCGATGATCAGGTTCTCGACTCCGAGTCGGTCGAGGTGCGCGGCGAGCATCATGCCGCCGTGCCCACCGCCCACGATCAGAACCTCAGGGTCACGGTCATCGAATTTCTGACGGGCATTACGGTTTTCGAGCCAGTTCTGCTTCGGCGTCGTCTTGGTGAACCCGTGTCCGCGAGGAAACGGCGGCGCCGGTGGGTGATTGGCCAGCTCCTCGAGTTTCGTGAACAGGTGGTAGGCACGGAACCCGTACCGCGAGTACTGGTCCGGAGTTGCCCACACGACACCGAGGCCGCGTCCGACAGAGGTACGGTACTCGAACATGAACTCCAGAAGAGTACGTCCGCTCGAGATGACCTCGCCAGGACTGTGGAAGCGATCGGTGATGGTCAAGTCGGCGGGTGACGTGTCCGCCAATCGCGACAACAGTAGTTTCTCGAACGCCTCACGTCCGTGAACCTGCTGAAGAGTCCATGTGAAGGAAAGGTTGTCGCGCCACGTTGCATCTTCAGAGAACAAGTCGGCGAACAATTCCGCGTCGTATTCGTCGAGGACGCGGATGAAGTCGTCCAACCATGGTTGAACATCAATAGGAACCAGGTGGTCTCGGGCATCAGTGGACATCTACGGTGAAGCCTTTCGATTCGGCGCGCCGATTCTCGGCGGTCTGTTAGTGGGGCTGAGCTACTCGCCTACCTTGTGGTGTCGCTGCGTACCGCTCATTGATCAGCAATCCCTTTCCATGCGTACGCGTCCCCTTCTCGACTGATCCGGCCCCACCGCAGCCCCGGAAAATGAGAGCCCACACAGGGAAGCTCGTCACGACAGGCCAACTCACGGATCGCAAGAATCGACCGGCGTGCTGCGGCCTGGTCTTCAGCGACCAAGAACGGCCACACCTCGAGAAACTCGGGAATCGTATGGACGAGATCTCCGAGTATCAGCCCACGCTCGCCACTGGACGACAACTCGAACACTACAGTGCCCGGTGTGTGACCGGGGGCATCGATCGTCGTTATCCCGGGCAGGATTTCGCACCCTCCCCCTTCCCAGAATCTGATGCTGTCACGAAATGGGGCGAACTTGATCGGCGCTGCATCCGTCTCGGGCGTCGACGCCATCGACTCCCATTCGGGAACATGACGATGACCGTCGACGAAGAAGTCCCAGTCACGTTTATCGCAGTGCAGGGTCGCGTTGGGAAAGACAGCCTCACCGTTGTGTGAGATCCATCCGTAATGATCGAAATGCAGATGGGTGAAGACGATGTCCGTGACCTCCGCAGGGTCCACACCGAGCGCGATCAACGACGATCGCAGGGCACCGCCGGTCATCGGGTAGATCGGTTTGGGCCCGAGACCCACATCGAAGAGAACGACTTTGTCGTTGTATCTCACCAGAAACGAACCGATACTCACCACGAACGATCCCGTCACGGATTCGTAGTGATTGGTGTACTTCTCGAACTCGGCCGGATCGACATCGGGGTAGATGAACTCCGGCGTGCACAGATTCTCCCCGTCAATGACCGAGTCGATAAGCATCGAACCTATTTTCATCTTTCTCCTGACTCGATTGACGCGTGCAGACCTGCCGACGACCGATACGAAAATTCGGGGCGCGGACGCATGATGCGACTACTGCACCGCGGTTGCGTCTGCAGTACGAGTGATTGGATTCACACTAATGATCTGTCTTAGTTAGCTATTTGTCAATCACGGATGTTCGCCACCTCCGCTCGGGGAGTGACGGTTCCACCCTCGACCCCATCGCCCACCGCGACACGTTGACGCGCCTCCCGACGGAAGATATTGACGCCGGCAAGCGACAACAATCCAACCACTGCCGCGACAGTGATGAACCACGAAGGCGAGACGAGCTGGTCGGTCCGGAGAACGAGAAGTGAACTGATCAGCGGAGCAAACCCGCCGCCCACGATGTTTCCCAGATTCTGAGCAGTGGATGCAGCCGAGTAGCGCACGAGGGTCGGAAACAGCGAGATGACCAGTCCGAGCATGGGTACAGTCTGAAAAGACACAAGCGAAAGCAGGACGAAATACGCAGGGATGATCACGAAAAGACTGGTTGTCGCTTCCATGATGAGGAACAAGGGGTAGGACAGCAATGCGACGGCAAGCGTCGAAGCACCCAACACCCGCGTTTTTCCGTACCGATCGGTGAACCACCCCGCCAGCGGACTCGCGCAAACAGCGGCGACCGTGAGTGTGCCCGCCACAATGGAGTAGGACTCCCCTGCCGAGAAGTCGTGAGCAGTCTTGAGAAATGTCACCACGTAGGTGTTTGCGACGTAGCCGGTGGTGGTCGCCGCGAACGTCAGTCCGGATGCAAAGAGCAGCATCCACCGGTGCGTCCTCAACACTTCGACGAACGGGAGTCGCGTCGTAGAGGCATTGCTGTGCTCGCGCTCACGGTCCTGCGCGTTGGAGAACTCGGGACTGTCCTCCAACCGGAGGCGCAGCAAGAGGCAACAGATCGTGAGCGGCAGGCAGAGCAGGAACGGAATGCGCCAGCCCCAGTCGTTCATGCCGTCCGTTCCGACTACGTACGTCGTCACCGCAACGACTCCGGTGGCAGTAGCGAATCCGAGCTGCGAGCCAGCCGGAGTGAGCGATACTGCAAGCCCTCGACGTTTGGGCTCGCTCGATTCGGCGGCCAGCGTGACAGCGCCCATCATCTCGCCACCTGCCGAGAAACCCTGCAGCACACGGCAGATAATCAGCAAAGCCGGTGCAAGCAGGCCTATCTGATCGTGCGTGGGCAGAACTCCGATTACGAAGGACGAAGCGCCCATCAGTGCGATTGTGCCTAGCAACGCCGGCCGTCGCCCGCGTCGGTCGCCCAACCACCCGAAGAATATCCCCCCTAGAGGCCTGAATACGTATGCAGTCCCGAACACGGCGAGCGCGGACAGCACCTCAGTGGTCGAACTTTCCGAGGGGAAGAAAGACGTCGCGAAGTACACGGCGAGAAACGCATAGACACTGAAGTCGTAGTACTCGACCAATGTGCCGAACAGTCCAGTAGTTGCGGCGAGCCGGGGCGAACGGCGACGCGCGGTGTCGGCCCGTTTCACCGGGCCCGCACCCGAAGTACTTTCCATCAGTCCTCCATATACAGTGCGAATAGTTGACTATTTGCACTGTATATGGAAGTGGTCCAAATCACTACGGAACGGCAGGTATATCGAACGAAAGTCGCGTGCCAAGAGGTTAGCGGTCTGCAGCGTCACGAACCGTCAAGTAGGTCGAGGACGGAGTGCATCGCCCCGCTTTCCTTCAAACGCCGTCCCGTGTCGAGAATGTGTTGCCGCCAAAGTTCTTCAGCCTCCGCAGCG
The DNA here is from genome assembly GCF_033142305.1 of Rhodococcus sp. IEGM 27. Classification (NCBI taxonomy): domain Bacteria; kingdom Bacillati; phylum Actinomycetota; class Actinomycetes; order Mycobacteriales; family Nocardiaceae; genus Rhodococcus; species Rhodococcus sp. IEGM 27. The sequence goes on from NZ_JAWLSG010000001.1 coordinate 531,345, forward strand.
CGCCGTTGCTCGATAAGCTTGACAACCGCCCTATGGGCTTCACGGCTCCGGGAGGCAGCCTCCTCTCGGACATCCGGGCGGTCGGCGACTTCTCGAAGATATTTGCGATTGGCCAGGTCGATCACGTGCCGCAGCGACTCGATCAGTACTTCGATTGCACCGTTCCCCGCGCGTATGACCAGGAGACGGTGAAACTGGTCCTGACACTCCCACAATCCCTCGGGCGAGCCCGCCCGGCTCTCCGATTTCAGTGCCTCGCCTAATGCAGCCAGATCAGCGTCGGTGTGGAAATCGGCAAGCCGACGCACGCATTGCGGCTCCAGTTCGCACACCGCGGCGTAGACATCGTCGACAGTTGCCTTTTGAAACTCCAGTACGAGTCCCACATATGATGCCACCATCGCGACGCCTGGCGCTTGAACCACCGGCCCGCTGTGCGAGCCTCGCCGGGTGGCAAGCAACGACTCGGCTTCGAGAATCCGGAGGGCCTCGCGGAGGGTCGGCCTCGAGACTCCGAATTCCGCTGCGAGTTCCATCTCCGCGGGAAGCACATCGCCCCGCTGCAGCTCCCCTCGAACTATCCGACGACGAATCGAAGAGGCCACCGCTGAGGATGCCCGGACGGATGTGCGGGCGTCGCCTGCCGGGGCTCGTGATCCGGTGTTCATACGTCGAGCGTACAGACGGCCTTGACTGCACCGAGCGAGAACTCTACGGGATAGCCGAGCCTCCGTCCACCGGCAGAACGGCGCCGGTGATGTAGCGAGCCGTGTCCGATGACAGGAACATCACGGCTTCCGTGATGTCGTCGCAGTCTACGAAGGGTATCCCCATCGGGCTGACCGATCTCGCACGCTCGACGAAATCGAGTTCGTTCGGTTGGTCAAGGTCAGGGGCGAACACCCGGAACATTCCTTCGTTGAGCAACATCGAGGTCTTGACGTTGCCCGGAGCAACGAGATTGACGCGGATGCCGTCGGACGCCAGTTCACGGGCCGAGGACCGCATCAGGCCCACCAGAGCATGTTTCGCCGCGACGTACGCACCGACGTTCGGAAGCCCCTTCAAGGACGCACCCGAACCGATGAGGACAATGGACCCGGCACCATCCCCAATTCGCATATGTCCCGCCGCTGCTTTCAATACGTGCCACGACCCCACGAGATTGACGTCGACGACGGCACGAAAAGTGTCCTCTTCGATGTCCCACACCTTCGGGCCGACCGAGGTGACTCCGGCGTTCGAGACCACGGTGTCGATGCGTCCGAATTGCTGCATTGCGGCGTCGAACACCGACCGGACGTCTTCCCACACCCGAACGTCGACCTTTTGTGTCAGAACGTTCGCACCCAAGACGCGACAAGATTCTGCCGTGCGATCCAAATCGTGCTCGGTTCCGATCTCGTGTGACGCCTCCGGAATCGGGGAGCACACATCGAAGAGCACGAGGCACGCCCCCTCCGCCGCGAATCGGATCGCGTGATTGCGCCCTTGTCCGATTGCCGCCCCGGAAATCGCAACAACCTTGCCGTCGAACCTACCCGCCATGTTTCCCTCGATGATGTCGATCGTCCGTGTAACCGACAAGGTGCAGCTGCAATATCGACCGCGACTTGCCTGCGTCTTCTGTAATCAGTTTACCTATTGTACTGTAAGAGCGTTGTCAACAAGAGTTGTTGCCCGACCCGTCCGTTTCGAGGCGGCGTGTCCCGCCGGACAACCACCGCTCGCGCACTTTTGTCGGCCTTACAGCGGAAGGAACGATGATGATTGGTAACCTGCATCCCAGTACCCGTGGAGGATCCTCGAGGTGAGTTCGTCGACCGAATACGCATCCATCGTCCAAGCGCAGGCGCGCAAATGCCCCGAGCGCGTCGCCCTCGAGTTCCGGAACGAAACCTGGACATACGGGCGACTCGAGACGTCGATCGTCGAAGCAACCAACGCTCTCAGGCGCCTCGGAGTGAAGCCGGGTGACCGCGTTGCGCTTCTGTTGGAGAGCACACCAACCTATGTGGTCTGTCAGTTCGCCATCGCACGCCTTGGCGCCACGTTTGTTACGCCGAACCCGAGTTGGACTGTCCACGAAACACGGCATGCGCTCGAAGCCGCGAACGTCCGGGTGTCGATTGTCGACGCCGATCACGGCCGGCACTCTCTCGACGGCTCATCGATCATCCAGACTGCCGACATCGTTCGGTCCAACGAGAGTGAACCGGCGGAGGACGGGGATTCCCGGCTCGGTCCGACTTCGGAACTGTTCATCCCGTTCTCCTCGGGGACAACAGGATTCCCCAAGGGCGTAATTCACACGGTGGGTAGTGTCGACGGTGCAATAGATCAGCTGATCCGCCACACCGAGCTCGGGCCGGACGATCACCTGCAAGTATCGATTCCGCTGTGCCACATCTTCGGCACAACCATGCTCTCGGCCGCACTGAAAGTCGGTGCGCGAGTGACACTGTTCGAACGCTTCGATTTCGACGAGTGCATCGGTCAACTTCGTACCGGCAATGTCACCGTCTGGCCGCTGGCAGGTTCGGTCGCACATCGGCTGTCCCGCCGAGGAGACCTGTCCGTCGACGACTTTCCGGCGCTGCGATTCTTCATGTGGGGTGGCAGCCCCGTCCCCGCGGAACTGGCCCGACGGATAACCGATGCGACAGGCGTGGGTTTTCTGTGTTCGTACGGCATGACCGAAGCCATGATGGTCACCTTCAACCCGGTGGACGACCCTTCCCGATGGAGTCTCGACTCCCCCGGATTCGCTACGGAGGGAACCGAGCTCAGACTCGGAGACGACAACGAACTCGAGGTACGCGGTCCGAGCGTAGCGACCGGTTACACGCTCGCGACCGATGACGTCGCCGCTCCGGCAGAGTCTCCCTTCAGCGAGGACGGATGGTTTCGAACCGGCGACATCGCAAGGATCGACAGTACCGGCCGGGTATGGATCGTCGACCGCAAGAAGGACATGATCAAGGTGTCCGGCTTCCAGGTCGCGCCCGTCGAAGTCGAGACCGAACTACTCCGCCACCCCGCAGTACTCGATGCCGCAGTCGTCGCGGAGTCCGACGAACGAACCGGGCAGCGCGTTGTCGGGTACATCGTCACGTCCGAGCAGATCGATATGGACCGTTTGCGCGATGCCGCATCAGAACGCCTTGCCTCGTACAAGGTCCCTAGCGAAATTCGGATTGTCGATGCGATTCCCCGTACTAACACGGGGAAGCTTCAGAGAGCTCGGCTCACCGCTGTTCCGATCGAAAATCCTTGATCGGGCAATCAGCTCTGATGCCCGCGTTCGGACAGAACACACAGAGCTCATTGCCTATGCCGGACCAGCAAAACCAACATTCGAGACCAGGAGATGTCATGCGTGAGCGCTTCGCTTCGGTGTCGCGCTCATAGCGCACATGGACTTCGTCCTCGACACCCTGGGCGCGACTTTCGCAATACAGTCGGCCGCAGAATGAATCGACGAACTCCAAAACCCGGACGCTGACCCAATCGACCTTGCCCGGAGGCCGTTCTCAATCTCGAAAACGCCGATCGAAGCCTCGCATGTTCCACCGAATCTGGATCACTGCACGCGCGACGGGGTGATACACCGTCGCCCGTTATACCCCCGCCGACCTAGTATCACTGTCCGAGAGAGGCGTGATCTGACTCATGAGCTTTTAGTCACGACAGAATCTCAACGAGCGTTGCTTCGGAGCTTCCGACCATGCACTTCTCAACGCCGTCGAAGTGCGTGCGCACAACGCCTGGGCTGCAGATACATCGCTCTCACGCAGCAGTGTCACGAGTTTGCTGTACGCCCGGTGCGCTGCCCGATGCGCGGGCCGTTCACGGTCGGGCTCGTGGGCAGCAACGAACTGCTCGTTATGCCTGGAAATTATGTAATAAAGCATGCTCGCGATTACGGTGAGCGCCTTGTTGTCGCCCAGTTCGACGATCGTGCTGTGCGCGCGCGTCCACCGTGCGAATTGGACGGCGTCACCGACGAGATCAGCGCCCTTGTCCACCTCCGCCTGCCGGACACTTCGATCGACGTGCGCGCACGGTAGACGTCCACCAGCGGCGTGCCCTGGTACTGCAGCAGCAGCCCGGTGAAGTTTGCAGCGACCTCGGCGCTGAGAGCGAGAACTCGAGCACCGCCGTGGGCTCCCCGAAGAGCCCTGATGATCGACTCGCTCTCAAGGATTCTGAACGCCTCGCGGAGCGTCGGCGGAGACACCCCGAATGCTCTAATGACGATGCCTCGCTAGGAAGGCGGATCTCCGGGCTGCAGCTCGCCAGTCACGATCTGACGTCTGAGCTGGCCTGCTACCAATTCTCCCGCTTTGGGCACCCTCACGCGTCGCGATCCAGTGTCGACGACCACGGTCGTGCTCCTTGCCATACGACTGTTGCGGGGCGAGCATTGAAGAAATTCGGCCGATATAGCCAGAACTATGGTTTGTTCGGCTCAGCCGAAACCGGGCCTGACCATCGTTACGATCCGCCCCGAGTGCCGGCGTCCGACAGGGTTCTCACGCTGACGGAAACAAGGCGTCGTGCACCAGACAACGGCCCCGGGTTTCTACTCCGCTCGGGGCTCGAGGGACATTCATCCGATCAACGTATGTCTGTCCAGAACCGACTCCAACGGGGAAGGTTCTGAGGCGCAGTTCTGTTCTCGCACCGCAGCACCGCTACCGGAGGTCCAATTCTCCACAGCTGTGTCCTTGCGTGTGTCAGGAACCTGTCGCTTTTTTCTGTCGCTTTCGTTCCGCACGGAATCTCACCGATCCACGATGGATTTCAAGTTGCGTCACTCGATCCCGCAGTCCGGTTCCATCGCCCGCCTCGAATGGACGACTGGCTTTGATGACCAGGCTCCCCCAGCGCCTTCGGAGCGAAACCCTTGACATATGGACGCCTGTTCGACCATTCCGGCCGCCACGGTGGCCCAGGAAGGATCGATTCGTCCGGTCTGATGTGTCACGGACTCATGTCAAGCGAACTCCTGGAACGGAAGCCGCCCTCGTTCGCAGATACCCGCCGATCTCGAGCACCTCCTCACCGCTCAATGGCTTCGGGAAATTGACTGCGCAGAGGGCAAGATCGACCCGCCCGGCTCGGTTGAGCAGGGGTGTACCAATCCATTCCACCTCACGAGGGGTCGGATCGGAGAAATCGACGATAAGATACTGTTCCCGTCTGAGTTCGGTCATCCATTCCTGAAAGGACTCCGGATCCGGAGTCTCGCTGTGCTTGCGATTCTCTCGGAAGATCATCCCTTCGGCTAGCGCCTTCGTTCCAGAACGAGCCGCCGCCGCCACTCCCCGTGAACGCAGAAGTTCCAGCGCGGCCATCACCATGTCAACTTCTCTGCTGTCAGGCTCCGGATAGGCTCGCCCCAGCCATTCCTGCAGTTCGCCCATGGAACGACCGAACAAGAACAGCACTCCGAGCGGCGGAGCGAACGGCTGCGTGCGTTCACCGACGCGGAACAGAGTCGTCACCCGAGAAGGCTCGCCGGCGGCAGCCAGCGGTACCACCCATTCGCCCAGTTGAGCCGTCAGGATGCAATGGGCGTTCAGTTCGTCTGCAATCTCGTTCATGAGTGCACGAAGCGAGCTCACCAGGTGACCCCGCTCCCCCAACGCTGCCTCACCGAGTCCTGTCAATGCCGGCCCGAGGTGCAGACGTCTGTCGCTGTCGCGCAACAGGTAACCTGAGTTCAACAGCGTCTCGGCCAAGGGATGCAAAGTGGATTTACTGATACCGGTCTCCCGCGCGAGATCGGACAAGGTCAAGCTTCTGCCCGGGCGCTGGGCGAGGCAATTGAGCACTGCCACAACCCTGTGGGTCGGATTGGACACCCATCCTCCTCAGTTATCTTTCGCCGAACGTTGACGCTCGATTCCCGTAATCCTATATTCGTATAGTAGAGCATCTCGTTCGATTATTCGAACATTGCATCCGCTGTGCAGCAGCAGTCCCTTGGTTGCCGACTTCGCTCGGTCAATGTGCAGCCATCCTTCACCATCACCGTTTCGGAGGAAAAATGTCCAGTGCGCACGAAGTGAGCCGAGTAGCTGCGGTGGTAGGAACGGGCCCGGATATCGGTCAGGGCTGTGCAACCGCCCTGATACAGGCGGGTACCCACATCGCGTGCCTCGATCGCGACCCAGCATCAGCGAAAGCCACGGTCGACCATGTCGTGGCATTGGGGGGATCGGCGTCAGCTCACGTGGTCGACGTCATGAAAAGGGAATCGGTCAGAAAGGTCCTCACCCAACTCGTCGACTCGTACTCGCGTCTCGACGCGCTGGTCAACGTCGTCGGGGGATCGAGTTGGTCGCTTTCCCGGGAGACCTCCGATGACGAATGGAACCTCGCGTTCGACCTGAACCTCCACCAACAACGGATAGTGGCGCAAGAAGCAATTTCGATCATGAACAGCGGTGCCATCGTCGCAATCGCCTCCGTCAGCGGGCTGACAGCATCCACACGACACGGCGCCTACGGCGCAGCCAAAGCTGGATTGATCAGCCTGGTCAAGACACTTGCAGTCGAAAACGCCCGGCATGGCATCAGAGTCAACGCAGTGGCACCCGGCGCGATCGCAACCGCCTCCCGGGCGGCCGACGCACAACTGGTGGCCGCAATCCCGATGAAGCGGCGCGGCGATCCTACCGAAGTAGGCTCTGCAGCAGCGTTTCTCGCATCGGACGCGGCGTCGTACATCACGGGACAGGTGCTCGTCGTCGACGGTGGGGCCAGCGTCAAACACTCACTACAGGAACTCTGAGCTCATCTGCAGGCGCTCGCCCTGGCGTTTACGACCGAGACACTGACCTCGCCATGAATCGGTTTCGTCCGGTCGAACCGCTAGTAGCGAAATTTTCAGATCGAAGTAGAACCACCAAAGACCTTGCCTGTGATCCAGATCTCGCCTAAGATTCCAATATAAGGACACAGCGTTCGACTATACGAACGGCCGAGCATCTCAGATTTACTGCGTCGCCGTTGAATGAAACTGGCACACGCTCTCAGGAGGATCGAACTTGTTACGCACCAAGCCATCTCGTCGGCGACAGCCATCAGTTGCCATCATCGGCGCCGGCTTCGGCGGTATCGGGGCCGCCGTGAAGCTAAAAGAGGCGGGTTTCTCCCGAATCACAATCCTCGAGAGAGCGGACGGGCCGGGAGGGACGTGGTGGCACAACTCCTACCCCGGCGCTGAAGTCGACACCCCGTCTGTTCTGTATTCCTTTTCGTGGATGCCGTGGAATTGGACCCGAACCCACGTCCGTCAGTCGGAACTGCAGGAGTACCTAGAAGCTGTCATCGACACATACGACCTGGCGGAGGATATGTGCTTCGGCACTACCGTCGATCGTGTCGTGTGGGACGAATACCGGCAGGAGTACGCGGTCTGGTCCGATGATCGCATACTTTTACGTGCCACTCACGTCATCAGTGCTGTCGGACTCCTCGGCGATCCGAAAATCCCCGATTGGGAGGGTCTCGAGGACTTTCAAGGCCCCGTTTTCCACGCGGCGCAATGGAATCACGACATCGATCTGACCGGTCGACGAGTCGCCGTTGTCGGGTCCGGATCTACAGCGGCTCAGCTTGTCCCGGCGCTCGCAGACATCGCGGGAGAAGTCCTCACCTTTCAACGTGAACCTGGATGGATCGTCCCCAAGCACTCCCGTGAGTACACGCCCACCGAGCGTTGGGCCCTCAATTCCAGTTTTGCACAGAGGTTCCTACGGACGAAGTTCGTCTTGCTGCGCGAACGCGACCAAATCGGTGGGGCACTGTGGCGCGAAGGGACGGCCGTCAACACCGCGGCGCGTCTAGGGGCACTTGCGCACATCGATCGGGTTCTGGGCGATCGACCGGACCTAGTCGAGGCGGTCACTCCCACACATCCCTTCGCGGGTAAGCGGCCTGTCATCTCCGATGGGTTCTATCCAGCACTGCTGAAACAAAATGTGAAGTTGGTTCCGCGGGCGGTGAAGGGAATCGTTCGAACGGGTTTGATCGACTCCGACGGCGAGCAACACGATGTGGACGCAATCGTCTTTGCCACCGGCTTCAAAGCTGACTTTCTCACGACCTACGACGTGATCGGCCGAAATGGGATTTCGCTGCATGATCTGTGGAGGGGTGAAGAGACAGCTTTCCTTGGGATAATGGCAAAGGATGTACCCAATTTTTTCATGCTCTACGGGCCGAACACTAACGGTGGAACGATCGTGACCAACCTGGAGCTGCAGGTGAAGTACGTGGTCAGTGCTATCGAAGCGGCGCACCGGCGGCGTGCCTCCGCGGTCGAGATTCGGCCGCTCGCACAGGATCTCTACGACCGCGCTATTCAACGACGTCTCGAGGGGACGACATTTCACTTCGAGAACAACTACTACCGCAGCAAGTCCGGTCGTATATCGACACAATGGCCCGAAGGAGTCATTGTCTACGCGATACTCACCAAACTACTGCGGTGGCCGCTATGGCGCTTTTCGTTCAGACTAGGAAGATCGAACGACAATCGCCCGCCACAAATGCAACCGGAACCATTCGAGAAGCTCAGAACACAGACGCGCGTGGAGGTAGTGCAATGAAATGGGCAGCGTTGGCGGTCCTGTCTTTGTTTGCTGTTCGACGCATGATCGAAACAATCGTCGACGTCACGCGTTCATTGCGCGCTACCCGTGTCCTCAACAACATGGATCTGCGCGCGAACCCCACATCTGGCCTCTGATTCGTGCATCCCTTGACACCCCATTCCACAAAGGACTCAGTGACATCATGACCGTTACCGAAGAAGTAGCAGGCCGATCGAACACGGCCGAGGTTGACGCCACCGCAGCGATGACGATTTTCACCACGTGGCTCGACACGTTCACGAAAGCGCTTTTGAACCGTGACGCAGGCGAACTCTCCGACGTGCTCGCTCCGAACGCGTGGTGGAGGGACATGGTTGCTCTCGATTGGCAGATGTCCAGCCATCACGGGACCGCCGACATCACGAGTTTTGTGTTCTCGAGCCCACAAGCGATCGCGAAGATCACTCTCGACGATATTGTCGCACCGTCGCACACCACACCCGAGCCGGGCACATCATGGATCGAGGGATTCTTCCACCTCGAAACAGGTACGGTTCGTGGACGTGGCCACGCGCGTCTGATCGAGGACTCAGACGGGTCATGGCGCGCGTGGACTGTGCTGACCGAAGGCGCCGAACTCAACAACCGCCCACTCGCCGTTCGTCATCGTCGTCCACGCCCGAGTGGACATGCCACAGAAACGCCATGGCACCACCGCCGTGCGGACTCGACGAGCTTCGAGCGCACCGATCCCGAGGTGTTGATCATTGGAGGCGCGCAGAACGGTTTGGGGTTGGCGGCGACGCTCGGGCTGATGGGCGTCGATACTCTCGTGGTGGAGAAAAGCGAGCGTGTGGGCGACGTCTGGCGCGACCGATACGAATCGCTTGTCCTGCACGCGCCCGTCTATAGTGACCACCTCCCACACTTTCCTTTCCCTGACAGCTGGCCCGTGTACACACCGGCTCGCAAGTTCGCCAACTGGCTCGAAACGTATGCCGAGGCGATGGAACTGAACGTGTGGAACGGCACCGAGGTGGTTTCCGCCGATTACGACCGAGATGCCTCTGCGTGGACAGTCGTGACTCGATCCGACGCCGGCGAGCGAACACTGCGGCCTCGCCACTTCGTCGTCGCGACCGGTACGTCCTCGGTCCCCTGGGTGCCGGGCATTCCAGGACGCGAAGAATTTTCGGGCACTGTCATCCATTCCAGCGAGCACCGCACCGGTCAAGGCTGGCAGGACCGTAACGTCGTAGTCGTCGGAGCCGGCACCAGTGCACATGACGTCGCCGAGGACTTCCATTACGGTGGCGCTCACGTGACGATGGTGCAGCGCGGACCGACGTATGTGCTGAGCCGCGACCGCGGAAACAAGATCCTCTTCGAATCCGCATACAGCGAAGACTCGCTCCCTTTGGATTACGCTGATCTGCAGTCGAATTCGATCCCGTGGCCGCTTCTGTTGCAGATGGCCGAATCTCAGACGGCCGCAATCGCTGACGAAGACAGAGACATGCTCGACGGTCTGGAAGCTGCGGGATTCTCCACGTGCATGGGCGATCGGAGGACCGGTGAAAGATCCGGGCTCATGTCCTTCGGTTGCCGGCCCGGTGGTCCGGGTGGCTACTACGTCGATGTCGGCGCTTCTCAACTGATCATCGACGGCAAAATCGCCGTCAGATCAGGCGTCGGGCTCGACCGCTTCACGCGAAACGGAGTGGTGCTGAGTGATGGGACCGAGTTGGCTGCTGATCTTGTCGTTCTTGCCACCGGCTTCCTCGACATGCGGGAGAGCTCGCGGAAGTTCCTCGGTGACGCGGTGGTCGACAGCACGGGTGCGTTCTATGGAATCGACGAGACCCGCAACGAGCGCGGATTGATCTTTCAACCCTCCGGCTTCCCACACCTCTGGTACGCCGGCGGTGGAGTGATCGAAGTACGACGGTACGGCAAATTTCTCGCTCTGCAGATCGCCGCAGAGCTCGATGGATTGGTGGAATGACGTTGTCCATGGACGAGTTCTACGAGATGGCGGACAGAGTTCGGAACTGGGGCAGGTGGGGCAGCGACGACGAGATCGGCACGTTGAACTTCATCACGCCCGAAATCGTGTGTGACAGCGCACGTTTGGTTACCAAAGGCTCTGTCTTCCAACTGGGAATGGATTTTTCGCCCACCGGGCCGCAGGGTGACCTGCTGTTCCGTCGAAATCCCCTGCACGTGATGACCATCGACGGCGGCGATCGAAACGCTGTGACCGAAACTTTCCCGTCGTGGGAGACCAACGGCCTGGCACAGGAATACGGCGCGTTCATGGGCTCGGACATTCTGAGATTCACCGACGACATGATCATCATGCACACACAGTCGGCAACGCAGTGGGATGCGCTGGCACACGCATACTACGACGACAAGCTCTACAACGGCTTCCCAGCAGACACAGTCAGCAGCGTCGGTGCTTACCGATGCGGCATCGACAAAGTCGGTGTACGAGGAATCACCTCTCGTGCAGTCTTACTCGACATAGTACGCCTCCGCGGTGCCGATACAGCGGTGCCGCACGGGGATCCGATCACCGCAGAGGAATTGGAGCGGGCAGCGAACTCCCAGAACGTGGAAGTTCGCGAAGGGGATGTCGTTCTTGTGCATACCGGCTGGGTCACCAAGTTCACCCGCACGGGCGACAGGGCCCCGTCCGCGGGACTGGACTGGCGAACGGCCGAATGGTTCCGAGACCGACGGGTGGCAGCAGTGGCCGCGGACAACAGTGGTGTCGAAGATGTCGCGTCCGGAATTGCCGGCAACATGCTCCCGATGCACCTGTTGTGTCTGCGCGAAATGGGACTGTCCTTCGGGGAATTCTGGGATCTCACAGCACTCGCGGCGGACTGCGCCGAGGACGGTCGCTACGAGTTCCAGGTTGTGGCCCCGCCGTTGCGGATCTCCGGCGGCGTCGGTTCTCCGATCAATCCTGTGGCACTGAAATGACTGCGACCTCGCGCAAGTGCGCCATCGTCACCGGCGCAGGGTCGGGTATCGGTCTTGCCACGAGCAGTCAACTGGCGGAAAGCGGTTGGCGGGTAGCTATGTTCGATGTCAACGTCATTGACCAGCCTGCTGTACTCCCAGGACGATACGATACCGAGCACCTCGCGCTTCGCGTCGACGTCTCCGATGAAGCGCAGGTCGAGAACGCGATCACCCACACTGTGAAAGCGTTCGGCAGGCTGGATGCAGTGGTCAACAGCGCCGCGATCACTCTCGCCGAGGACTCGGGGATACTCGACGTATCGACGGCAACGTTCGACCGCGTGCTCAACGTGAACCTCCGCGGCACGTTCCTGATGTGCAAATACGCTCTGCCCGAGCTGGTCGCCAGCCAGGGCGCAATCGTCAACGTTTCTTCGGCCGCAGCCGTCATGGGATTGTCGAGCACCGCATATCCCTCGAGCAAGGGAGGGGTGAACGCGCTCACCCGGGCAATCGCGCACCAAATGGCCGACGCGGGGGTGCGGTGCACATCGGTGATGCCGGGGATGGTCAACACCCCGATGCTCGACGTTGCGGCCGGCAAACCCGGGTCCTCCGTTCGCGCCACACCCGGTGTGATCGATCGCCGCGCCGAACCAGAAGAGATCGCTCGACTGATCAGCTTCCTGGTGTCCGACGACGCCCGCTTCATCACCGGTAATTCCATCGCAGCAGACGGCGGGCTCACCAAGTACTAGCCACCTGTCACAAATTGGAACCTCATGACCGCCAAACGGAGACGTCGATGACCTTTCTCGCTGATCCCGAACTCGTCGAACGCCGCAAGGCAATTGCCGCCATGGCAGCGGCACCGCTCGCACGAGGAACGACCGTCACACCTGTAGAACAAGTTGACTTTTCGGCTCTGCTGATCGAACCCCCGACGACCGGGACACACCAAACGCTGGTGCATCTGCACGGCGGCGGATTCCGCCTGGGGTCAGCGGCCGCATGGACGCCATTCCTGAGCCATCTCGCTCACAACACGAACACGCGCATCCTGAACGTCGACTATCCCCTGGCTCCCGAACACCCCTACCCTGCGGCGTTCGCTGCCGCACGAGCAGCAGCCGTATGGGCGTCGCAATCGATGGGCGCGTTCGTTCTGTCAGGCGATTCGGCGGGAGGGGGGCTCGCAGCAGCAGTAGCCCTGACGCTGTCCGAACCGGTTCGTGCACTGCACTCCGGCACGATTCTGCTGTCGCCATGGCTGGACCTGCGCATCGTCAACGAAAGCTTCGACGAATGCGGGCCGTTGGACGAGCTGTTCTCGGCTCGCGCCGCGCGAGACGCAATCGACGCTTATTGTCCCGGCCTCGACGTGACCGAGAAGACGTTGTCGCCCGGATTGGGCGACTGGCATGGCCAACCGCCGATCTTCATCGAAACCAGCAGCACCGAAGTACTCCGTGACGACGCACGTCAACTCGCAGCGCGCGCCCTGTCCAGCGGCGTCCGCGTGTGGTTCCGCGAACTATCAGACCAACCGCACGACTGGCACATCACAAAAGAGCCCGATTCGGCTGTCGTGAAGTCGTCACTGTCAGCGGTCGAGGAATTCTTGTCCATGGCGACGCAGCGCCACGCGTCGGCCGGAATCGGTTCATGAGGCGGGGTCGCTCGGTTGTCTTCCACGGACCTGGTATCGATCTGGAATGCATCGAGCGCGACGTCGCCGCACCTGAAGCACGTCAGATCATCGTCGCGACAACACATGCCGGTGTGTGCGGAAGCGACGTACACCGTCTCGCCGGCGACATACCGGCAGCTGACGCGAGGCCAGTGTATTTCGGTCACGAGGGAATCGGTACGGTTGTCGACGTCGGCAGCGACATCACGGCCGACCGGTCGGGAACACCGATCGCCCTGGGCGATCGAATCTTCTGGTCACCTCCTACACCGTGCGGCGAATGCATCCATTGCGTTGCAGGGGCGTCCACAGCCCTTTGCGAGCGTATGGACTGGCCTCAATCCGTTGGACGCGCATCCTCGGCGTCGTATCAAGATTTCGCGACGCTCTCGTCCACTACACCCTTCTTCCGGATACCGGATTCGACCAACTCCGACGCTGTGATCGCTTTCGGATGCGCGCTTCCCACAGCACTGGGTGGACTGCGCAATCTAGGTCCCATAACCGGCGCGACGGTGTGTATTCAAGGAAACGGTCCGGTGGGGCTCGCAGCAACCATGCTGTGCCGACTTGCGGGTGCACAGGAGATCTTCGTGATCGGCGACCCCGGAACACGAGCGGACGCGGCTCTACAGCTCGGCGCAACCGACGTCCTCGTTCTGCCCACAACGGACCGCGCTGATCGTCACGAACATCTGATGACAGCGACCAACGGAAGAGGCGTCGATGTGGTCATCGAGGCAGCAGGTCACATCACCGCATTCGACGAGGCATTGCCTCTACTGGCAAAGCGCGGTCGTTTGCTCATCCTCGGGCTTTATTCAGGCTCGGTGACAACGCCATTCGATCCTGTACTCGTGAACAACCGAGAACTGAGAATCGTTGGATCTTTGGGTTGTCCGGTCGAAGTTTACGGCCGCGCAATGGAACTTGCAGGCGAACACGACTCCGTCTTCGGACTCAGCGAATTCGTGACCCACAGATTCCCAATCGACCGTGTCCAGGACGCAATCGCGACCGCAGGATCCGGCATCGCAATCAAAACGGTGGTCCAACCGCAACCGAGCACGGAACGAGGCCGAATACAATGACATCGAAGTCCCGAAGCGACCTTCTGGACGGCAAGGTCGCCTTGATCACGGGCGCTGCTCGCGGCCAAGGCCGCAGCCATGCGACCACACTCGCCCGCCACGGCGCATCGATATTGGCTTTGGACATATGCAAGCCCGTCGGCTCCGTAACCTACGCCTCCTCTACCCCCGAAGAACTCCGAGAAACCGTCCACCTGGTCGAAGAGCTGGGACGTCCCGCCATTGCCGCCGAAATCGATGTACGAGATCTGGACTCATTAGCTGAATTCGTTCGAACAGGCAGCACCACACTCGGCAGCCTGGACATCGTGATCGCCAACGCTGGAATCAACATGTGGTCGGGACTGCTCGACACCTCCGCGGACGATCCGTGGCACGACACCATCGGTGTCAATCTCACCGGGGTCTACAACACGCTGAAAGCGTCCGCTCCGATCATGGTCGAGGCAGGCAACGGGGGCTCCATCATCATTACAAGCTCCGCGACCGGGTTGAAAGCCATGCCGGGCATGATCGCCTATGCCGCCTCGAAGTACGGGGTCACAGGCCTCGCCAAGGCTGCGGCACTCGAACTCGGACCGCACGACATCCGAGTCAACTCCATTCACCCATGGGTGGTCAATACGCCGATGGGTGCGATGCCGCCGAAGGGCGAAGAGACTCTGGCCGCCAATCCGTCATTTGTCGACAGCTTCAAACAAGTACTGCACTCACCTGAAGTTTGCAGAACCTGAGGACGTTTCGAACGCGGTGCTCTTCCTTGCGTCGTCCTTGTCACGAACTATCACAGGCGTAGCTCTTCCCGTGGACTCGGGCAACACCATTGTTTGAACGTCCATCTCCTGCTGCCTCCTCAACAGAAAGTCAAAAGAGATGCTAATCATCGACACAGCTGTCGGGTGCAACAAATGACACTCGGGTCGCCACCTCGACTAAACCGCTGGTGGTACGTCGCCACGGGTTCTGTAGCGCTCATCTTCGGATCCAACACGGTAAACGCATTGTTCAACGTGCTGGGAACGCCCATGGCAGAAGAGTTCGGCTGGGAACGAAGCGTCATCAGTACCGGCTTCTCCATCGAAACGATCTTGGTCGGCCTCAGCGTGGTAGCACTCGGTGCAATGATCGACCGCCTCGGTCCCAGACGGCCTGCAATCCCGATGGCCGTCGGTTTCGGTCTCGGGCTGATGGCTATGGCAGCGATGCCGAACAACGAGAACATCTTTTACCTGTTCTGCATTCTGATCGGTTTGTGCGCCGGCGCACTCGCGCCGGTCGCCCACGCCGCAGTCGTCAGTGCATGGTTCGTCGACCGTCGGGGATTGGCCCTGGGGATCCTGATGGCAGGTCTAGGTGCGTGCGGTGTGCTGATGCCACCGTTGGCAGCATGGATCGAGTCGCTTGCGGGCTGGCGCTCCACCTTCATAGTTATCGGCGCCATGTGCGCGGCCATACCGACCGCGATCTACTTTTTCATCACCCGCATGCCCGACGAATACGACGACGAACGTGAGCGAGCACGTTCGGAAGGACGAGTCGGCGGTCAGTCGCTACTACACATTGCACGCGGCACCCGCCAACTGTGGTTGCTCAGCGCGATCAGTTTTCTGGTATCGGCGGCCAGCTTCGGATTGATGTCCCAGGTAGTTCCGATGACTACCGACAAAGGTATCGACCAGGGTTTGGCCATTCTCGCTTTGTCTATCATCAACTTCTCATCGATTTTCGCCCGTCTTCTGACTGGGTATCTCTTCGACAAAATCTTCGCGCCCTTTGTCGGTTCTTTTTTCTTCATTCTTGGCGCCATAGGAGTCGCGCTACTGATTTCATCGTATGCTTCCGCGCCGCTGCTGATCGGTGCTGTGCTTATCGGGGTGGTGCTCGGCGCCGAAACCGACCTCAATGCATATCTTTCGAGCCGATACTTTCCCAAGCATTCCTATGGTCGTGTTTTCGGATTCGCAACGTTCGTCTACACCCTGGGGGCAGCCTTCGGCGTCATGTTGCTTGCTCGCATTTACAGCACGACAGGCTCCTACGCCGCCGGAATCGCACCACTCGTCGGGATGCTGATCGTTGCCATTGTCTGTCTGATCGGCATGGGCCCATACAGATACTCTCGTGATTCCGAGAAGACTGTGGACAGCTCGGACAACAATCCGATGCGAACCGAAAGCGCGTCGTCATGACTACTGGTGCCTGAAGGTGGGCCACTTACCCCGACAACGCTCTACCACCCTTGCCTTACTGCGGCGGCGTGCGTCGTCGTGGAATGCAGAGCGCAAGCTGCACACCAACCGTCACGAAACCTTCGCGGTCCTTGCCATCTGGGTCGCGGCGTTCGCTCCGCTCAAATCGCTCACAATGCCCGTCTGCCGACGATCGAGAGGCAGCTGCAGACTGACCAGAACGGTATGACCTGGGGTGCGACGGCGAGACCGCGGTAACAGTCTCGATCACTTCTTCTTACGGGCCGCCCGCGGATGTCACCGACAAGGGTCGCAAGTACACGGCCGGGGCGTCGGTCGAGACGGTGTACTGCTGGGCGTCGCTCGGCGGCATGTCGTAGGAGCGAGCACGGGCGAACGTGCTCGCGATCTGCAATCAAGTGGCGCCGGAGTTGCGAAATGTAGCGGCGGTACGAATCCAATTGGTAGCCGGAGTGTTCGCGGCCAATCCGAGTCCGGACCATCCGAGACCCAGCCCTTTATCCCCCGGGCCATTCTGGTCGGCGCAACATCATGCCCGGCGGCGATCGATGGACTCGACGTACAGCTCGTACTCCGGAATCCGAAAGCCCGCGCCCCAATCCAGGCCCAGACGGCCACCCGACACCAGATCGACGAGGGCGGCTCCCTCCGCTAGTCGGACGGGGTTGTGAAGGGGCGCCACCACCACGGCTGTGCCGATGCAAGCGCGGCTCGTGCTGGCCGCGACAGCGGACGCGAAGGTCATGGGTTGCGTCAAATATCCGTCGTCGAACTTATGATGCTCGGTGAACCACAACGAGTCGATACCGAGCCGGTCGGCCTCTTCGCACAGTTCGAGAGTGAACGCATCCAGCCGCGCCGGGTCGACAGCCCACCGCAGCGGATTGCGTAGGTCGAAGTACAGCCCCGTCCTCACGGAACAGCGCTCTCACCGACGGTGGTTCCCCGTGCGACCCCAGTCGAGTCGGACGCTCGACCGGAGGGCGCGAACATAAGTACGAGACGACCCCTCCTCGCAGACGACGGAGCGAAGCTGCACCCTACCCTCATGTCGATGAACACGGAGTCCGGCCCGCATTCGACAAGGTTGCCGCCTGCCGGGACCTGGCAAATCGGCAGCAACCCCGTCGACGTCGCCCGGCGCGGGCCCCGCGTCGGTAATCGCCCCGAACACGCCTCCTGCGCGAGGTCAGGGGCGGTGCGGTGCGGAAGTTGTCGCCCCTGCTCCGTCGCGTATATCCCAACGATGGCTACGCCTCGCAGTGGCATTGCCTCACCTTTCGTACATGTTCGGCTACAACCAAATCGACCTGCGTTCGACGATCGGAGTGCGCGTTTGCTTCGATACGATCGGCCCGTCCGCCCCGACTCGACCGACCCAAGTCCGTATCGCAAATACGGTGTAAAGTAAAGAGTTCGCCTGCATTCGTCACCGGGGACAGGTCGACGTCGTTGGGGGCTGATCGCTCATGAGACTTGCTATCCCGACATCTCCGCTGCTCGTTGACGCAGTGCCGACGAGCAGCGGAGATGTCGTCAGCCGTCGATCCCGGACGAGAGCATCGCCCACGGATCGGCGCCACCGGAATCGAGCGCGAGCGCACCCAACTGTTGCTCCCAGTACCGAGCATCGCCGAATTCACTCTGCCACGCCCGCGCACGCAAAGAGAAGTGCCGAAGCCGGTGGTCGAGTGTGAATCCGATGGCGCCGTGGACCTGGTGTGCATTTCTCGTCACGGCGGTGGCCGCTCGTGAAGCTTGCGCCTTGGCAACTGCTATCGCAAATTCAGTAGCGGGCGAGTCGAATCCGTGCATGGCCGCCCGCTGCACCGCAGCAGTGCAGGCGGCCGAGGTGGCCGCCACCTCACCTGCAGCATCGGCTACCAGAATCTGGACCGCCTGAAACTTTGCCAGCGACCGTCCGAACTGCGATCGCTCGGTCACGTGTTCGACCGACAGGTCGAGCGCGGTCTCGAGAACGCCGAGCAGTTGCACCGAACGTGCGAGCGCACCTCGGTACATCCATTCGGCGGCAGTACGCTCGGGAACCGGTGTCACGGCATCGTCCGGCACCTCGATGTCGAATACGATTCGGTCACGCGGCTCGTGTGCCAGGTTGCGACCTGGCAACACCGTTGCCTGTGCGATGGGTACCGACAACACGACCGACTCCTCATCGGACGTCTCACCGAGAACCACCACCGACTCGACATCGCGTGCCCACGGCACCCGGTCACACGCACCGGACACCCGTCGATTCCCGTTGTACGACGGGCCTACCGTCACCGGGCCCGTCCCTGCGCTCTGCGGATGCGCCGGCACTGCTCGACCCGCCGTCGTGAGGAGCCACGCCGCCAACAGGTCACATTCGGCCAGAGGTAGTGCCACTGCATGTTCCGCCGCGACCCGAACGACCGTCGCCGATTCGACGATCCCCGCTCCGCTGCCTCCCGAGGTTTCCGGCGTACTCATCAGAGTGAGTCCGGAGTCGGAGAGCGTGGACCACAGCGCCGCGTCGAACTCGGGTGCAAGTCGCTGAATGTCCAACACCGCGTCGGCTGGGCCCGACACAATGGATCTGGTCAGTTCGTCGACGGCTAGGACGTCTTCCTCGTCCGGTAACACGTACGTGGCAATCTTTCCGGTCATCGAAGCCCCAATCCTTTTGCAATGACGCCGCGGAGGATCTCCGACGTGCCGCCGCGAAGGGTGAACCCGGGCGCGTGCAGCAGACCCTCGGCGACCCGCGCGACCACCTCGTCGGCAGACTCCGGATCGACCGCAACGTCGGACAGGCGCGATACTGTGTCCACGACATCCCCCTCGAAACTCGTTCCCAGCACCTTCACAAGCGCCGCTTCCACATCCACATCACGTCCGGCCGTGAGATCGCCCGCAACGGACAACGACATCTGGCGGAGCGTTACCGCCCGCGCGATCATTCTGCCGATCTCTCCCGTCTTTTCGGTATCGGACCCGTTGCTGCGAACTGTTCTCACGAAGTCCGTGAAGAGGGGCATGCTCGACAGGATGCGTTCGGGACCGGAGCGTTCGACGGCCAACTCGGACGTAACTTGCTTCCACCCGTCTCCCGGCGCACCGAGGACCAGCTCGTCAGGGACGAAAACCTTGTCGAGGACGACCTCGTTGAAGTGATGATGTCCGGTCAACAGTCGGATCGGCCGTATGTCGATACCTTCAGAATTGAGGTCAACGATGAACTGGCTAAGTCCCGCGTGTCGGAGCGAGGTGTCGAGCGGCTCGCTGCGAGCCAGAACGAAGAATGCGGCACAGTGGTGTGCGCCGGACGTCCAGACCTTGGTGCCGCTGATCGACCAACCGCCGTCGACTCTGGTGGCGCGGGTGCGCACACCGGCCAGATCCGAACCAGCTTCCGGCTCGCTCATCCCGATCGCGAAATAGGTCTCTCCTCTCGCGATTCCGGGGAGATACCGGTGCCTCTGGTAATCGGACCCGTGCCGCATCAACGATGGTCCTACCTGCCTGTCGGCAACCCAGTGCGCGGCTACGGGTGCACCGGCGGCCAAGAGCTCCTCGGTGACGACATACCGTTCCAGGAAGGACCGCCCTTGGCCGCCGAAGTGCTCAGGCACGGTCATGCCGAGCCACCCGCGTGCCCCGAGCTTGCGACTGAACTCAGGGTCCCAGCCTGCGATCCATGAATCGACTTGCGGGGTGAACGATCCGGCAGACCGCTCCGCAGCGAGGAAGTCACGTACTTCCGAACGCAACTCGTCTGCACCTGCTGGAAGCTCGGCCACCGGGGTGGCAAAGGTGGTTTTCATCGAAGACCTTCCGGTGCGATGTCCCGTGCGGATCTACGCGTGTCGACCTGTGAATTTGTGCCGACCAGTTTCCGCGTGAGCAATAGATGGTCGGCCGAATTGACGCTGACCCGCTCTCGGGACAGAGCGTCGTCCAACACATCTCGCAGTGCGCGCGTAGCATGAGCGCTCATCAAGCGCTTCGTGTCGCGCAGAGCCACGGCCGGGATCTCGCACAACTTCGTTGCCAGCTCCAACGCCGCAGGCATCACCTGATCGGGCGGAACCACTTCGTTGAGCAGGCCAAGTCGGACCGCCTCGTCTGCTGGAATTCGTTCACCGGTGAAAACGTACCGTTTCGCTCGCATCGGCCCCATCATCGTCGGCCACAGCAGCGCCGCGCCGTCGGCCGGAACCAATCCGATACCGAGGTGAGGGTCCGCCAGGAACGCGCGATCCGACGCGATGGCCATGTCGCACAGCGAAACCAAACTGGCGCCGAGACCGACGGCCGGGCCGTTGACAGCTGCGATTAACGGCTGCGGCAGATCCACCATGCCCAGGACGGTTCGGCGAGCCTCGGCGAAGACCTCGTCTTGAATCGATTGGTCCTGCTGCGTGGCAACCATGCGTGGAAGGTCGCCACCCGCACTGAAGGCCCGTCCAGCACCCGTGAGAATGACTGCATTGCAGCCAGGATCCTCGGCAAGAACCGCCCAGATATCGGCTAGTTCGCGATGCATCACAGCGTCGGCGGCATTCCTTTCGTCAGGGCGGTTCATCTTTACGATGCGCACCGCGCCGACTTCGCTCACCGAAAGCGTATCGAACCGGTTCGCCCAATCGACAGACTTCATGTCGCCTCTTCCCGTCGGTATCGAGCGACCGACAACCAGATGTTATATAGATAACCTATTATACCGAATGTTACGACGCGCCGTGCACGAGCGCCCATGGCCGCGGGTGTGATCGCCGCGCGCATTAGTTTGCTGCGCTGTGCGGGTGAACTCGGAACACGCCGAATGCGTCTTCATGCTTACTTCAGGCGCTCCAGGATCATGGTCATCCCCTGCCCGCCACCGACACACATGGTCTCGAGACCGAACTGCTTGTCGTGCCATTGCAAAGAAACCAAGGCGCCTGGGGCGCAGGTTCATCCCTGGTACCGCGCCTCCTCGCCCGACCGGCACCGCGCCACATAGAGCCGGCACAAACGCGCCAGATAGCGCCGGCAGTCACAACCATGCCTGACTGGCTATGCCTCAACTTGCCGAGACTCTTGGGGCGGATACCTCAGATCAACGAGATCTGCCTCAGCATCAGCCGAGACGGGGCATCGATGATGGCCGCTGCTGTGCTCGCAAGCATGCTTGGGGTGAAGAAGCCCGGCTTCGACATCCTCGACGCATCCCTACACGACGATTACCGAGCGGCACGTGCAATTCCGCGAGCAGCAACGGTTCACCGCGACCGGCGAGCTACCTCCGGTCCACCTCGCCGAAAAGGCACTACCCGAACTTCACCCACATGAGTTGGCGGTCATATCCCGCGAGCACCGGCAGAAGATCTGGTCCAAGACCCGATCGAACGCTGAACCGGGATATCGCCCGCTCGCAAGAACGGCACCGAGGGAGCGGCAATACAGCGGACTCCGCTACTTCTTCGATATCTCCATACGCAAACTCATCCACACCCTCCACGAGCACACCGACGGGGCGTGAACTGCAGTTCGCATCACTCCCGTCGACGAGGCGATCGAGCCTGCGTGTAACTGCTGTGTTTCCAGCCCGAGAAGACTTCCTACCGATGCCCGTCTCACGTTGACGGCGAACGTCTCGGCACTTGAAGATCAGTGCAACCTGATGCGCACAGCGCAACCTGTTGCGTATGACGCATACTCCGGAAAGGACTCCCGATGCCTGCGACTGTAATTCGTCCCCAGAACGATGCCGCGATTCGACGACTCGTGGGTGAGCGCATGGCCGGCCACAGCCTGCCTGCTGATTTCTACACGAGTGATGAGATTTTCAACCTGGATCTGGACGCGATCTTCGGGCGCCAGTGGATCTTCGTCGCCAGTGAGGCGGAAATTCGCGAGCCGGGCGACTACGTGACGATCGAGTTCGGGAAGACATCGCTGATCGTGATCCGCGATGACGATGAGCAGGTGCAAGTGCTGCACAATGTGTGCCGTCATCGTGGTGCGCGGATTCTGCAGCCGGGGGCCGGTTCGGTAGGGAACTTGGTGTGCGGGTATCACCAGTGGACCTATCGTCCCGATGGTGAACTTATCTGGGCCGCGTCGGCTGCCGAAGAATTCGACAAGACCTGCTACAACCTGCGCAAGATACCCTTCCGCAACATCGCGGGCTTGATCTACGTGAACCTGTCCGACGAGCCGAACGATGATATCGATGCGGTCGCAAGGGTGGTCGAGCCCTACTTCGATCAGCACCAGCTGCCCCGGGCGAAGGTCGCCGCGCAGATCGATCTGATCGAAGAGGGCAACTGGAAACTCACCCTGGAGAACAACCGGGAGTGCTACCACTGCGACATGCATCCCGAGCTGGGTTGCACGTATTTCATCACGTGGGGGTACCCAGAGGACAAGATCCCGCCTCACCTGCAGGAGGTCCACGAGCGTTACCTGGCCGCGGAGGCGGAGCTGGAGCACAAGTGCACCGAGCGGGGCCTGGCGTTCCGGGGGGTGGAGGAGCTCGACACACGCGCGTTTGGGTTCCGGGTGCAGCGTGAGGCGCTAGATGGTGAGGGTGAGTCCTATTCGATGACGGGCGCGAAGCTGGTGAAGAAGCTGCTGGGTGACTTCGATGACGCGAAGCTGGGCCGGTTGTCGATGCACACGCAGCCGAACTTCTGGTGCCACTTCATGGCCGATCACGCGATGACGTTCGCGGTGCTGCCAATCGCGCCGGGCAAGACGCTGGTGCGCACCACATGGCTCGTGCATGAGGACGCGGTCGAGGGCGTGGATTATGACGTCGACGAGCTGACCTACGTATGGCGTGAGACGAACAACCAGGACGCCGGTTTCGTCGCGCTCGCGCAGAAGGGCGTGACCGACCCGGCCTATGTCCCCGGGCCGTACGTGCCCAGCGAGTACCAGGTCGACGCGTTCTGCAACTGGTACCTGGACCGGGTGAACGAGTTTATCAACGCCGGCGAAGGACGCGACGACGCATGAAGGGGCCGTTCGGACCCGGCGCGGTCCTCGCCGAGCACGATCGGTGGGACGAGGATCCCGCGGGGCGGCTGCTCACCTGCACTCGCATCGTGCGTCGCACCGATCAGATCGCCACGTTCGAGTTTGCCTCCGACGATCGTCGAGCATTTGCCCACGAGCCAGGCCAGTACGTCACCATCAGCGTCGACATCGACGGGCAGCGGGTTAGTCGTTGCTATACGGTCAGCTCGCCATCCACGCGCCCGTACTCGGTGCAGCTGACCATCAAGCGTGAGCCCGATGGGGTGATGTCGCGGTGGCTGCACGACAACCTGAAGGTCGGCGATCGGGCGGAGCTGAGCGGCCCGGCGGGGGAGTTCTCCACCGCGTTCCATCCCGCCGAGAGGCTCCTGCTGCTCGCCGGCGGGGTGGGCATCACCCCGATGATCTCGATCCTGGAGTCCATTCACGACCTCGCCGAGTCTGTCGACGTCGTGTTGGTGCACAACTCCCGCGCACCCGAGTTCGTCGCGTTCGCCGAGGAGCTGGCCCGTATCAACCAGGACAATCCCCATGTCCGCGTCGTGCAAGCCGTGTCCCACAATCCCGGCGGGAGCTGGCTCGGACCGGTGGGACGCCTAGATGTCGGCATGCTCACCGAGCACGTCCCCGACCTGCGCGAACGCGAGGTATTCATCTGCGGCCCCGACTCCTACATGGTCGCCGCCGAGACACTGCTGCTGGGACTCGGCGTGCCGATCGACCGCATCCACCAGGAGTCATTCGTGCTCGCCGGAGCCGAGGACGTGGCGGTCGACCCCACCGCGGAGGGAACCCACACTGTCACTTTTGCCCGCAGCGGCAAGACCACCACTATCCCGGACGGCCTGACCGTGCTCGACGCGGCCAAGGACGTCGGCATCCGCATCATCACGTCCTGCCAGAACGGGATCTGCGGCACCTGCAAGACCGGCAAGATCTCCGGCGACGTCGACATCGCCCACAACGGTGGCATCCGCCAACGCGAGATCGACAACGGCAAGATCCTCGCCTGCTGCACCCGCCCTCGCGGACACGTCGTTATCGACGCCTGAAACAACCTCGACCACGCTCGCTTGAAAGGAGGTGGACGGCCGCGCAACCGAGCACATCAAAGTTCGGTGCGGCCGACACGCGATGACTTCTGCACATACGACCCGCTCACTTATCGATTCGCTCAAAGACGCCCATTCCCTGGAAGATCAGCCCCAAGAAAATGGGCTGGACAAGATCGTCTTCGGCGTCGCTGCGGTCCTGGCCATCGGATTCGTCGCCTGGGGCGTGATCAGCCCGACGAGTCTCGGCTCCGTCGCCGCATCGGCCCTCCAGGGCGCGATTACCAACCTCGGCTGGCTGTTCGTCATCGCTGCGACTATCTTCACCGTATTCATCCTCGTGGTCGGGCTCGGTCGATTCGGGCGCATCCCGCTCGGGAAGGACGGCGACCAGCCGCGGTTCAAGACGTCGTCGTGGATCGCGATGATGTTTGCCACCGGAATGGGAATCGGTCTCGTGTTCTACGGCGTTGCCGAGCCGCTCTACTTCTACCTGTCCCCACCGCCGGGCACCGTGGAGGCCTCGACACCCGAAGCGCTGAACGTATCCATGGGCCAGACGTTGTTCCACTGGACCCTGTTCCCGTGGGCGATGTACGCCATCGTCGGTCTCGGCATGGCCTACGGCACCTACAGGCTGGGACGCACGCAGCTGTTCTCGTCGATGTTCACGTCGATCTTCGGTGCCAAGGTCGTCAACGGGGCCGGCGGCCGCGTGATCAACGTCCTGGCAATCCTCGCAACCCTCTTCGGCTCGGCCTGCTCGCTCGGCCTCGGCGCGGTGCAGATCGGCGGCGGCATCGAGTCGTCGGGAATCATCCCCGCAGTCACCTCACCCGTTCTCGCCGGCGTGATCGCGGTGCTCACCGCCGCGTTCGTCGCATCCGCTGTCTCAGGGATCGAGCGCGGCATCCAGTGGCTGTCCAACATCAACATGGTGCTCGCCGTGATCCTCGCGATCGTGGTGTTCCTGGGCGGACCGACGCTGTTCATCCTGAACGTCCTCCCCGACGCGATCGGCGCGTTCATCGGGCACCTGCCCGAGATGGCCTCCCGGACCGCCGCGGCCGGCGACGAGTCCATGGCCGCGTGGATGTCGGGCTGGACAGTCTTCTACTGGGCATGGTGGATCTCGTGGACGCCCTTCGTCGGCATGTTCATCGCACGCGTCTCCCGCGGCCGCACCATTCGCCAGTTCGTCACCGGCGTGCTCCTGGTCCCCTCGATCGTCTCCACCCTGTGGTTCACCATCTTCGGCGGCGGCGCCATCGGAATCCAGCAGCGTGCCGAGCACAGCGGGAACACGGACAACGCGATCGTTCAGATCGTCGATGGAACCCCCGACATCAACTTCGATACCGCACTGTTCGGGCTCCTCAACGCGCTCCCCTTCCCGGGATGGCTCACGATCGCCCTCACCGCCCTCACGGTCGTGCTCATCGCCATCTTCTTCGTGACGGGCGCTGATTCCGCCTCCATCGTCATGGGAATGCTGAGCGAGAACGGCACCCAGCACCCGCGCCGTATGACCATCATCTTCTGGGGTGTGGCGACGGGAGGCGTGGCGGCCGTCATGCTGCTCGCCGGCGGATCGGACCCGTCAGCTGCTCTCAACGGCCTGAAGAACATCACAATCGTGTCCGCCGTGCCGTTCGTCATCGTGATGCTGCTGCTGTGCGTCGCTCTGTGGAAGGACCTCTCGCGAGACCCACTCGTGATCCGAACCGACCTCGCCCAGCACCTACTGACGGAAAGCATCTCCGCCGGCGTGGAAACGCACGCCGGCGAGCCCTTTACCCTGAGCACGATCGAGATCACGGCGGTGCCCAGCGCCGCCGACCCCGCTGAGCCTTCCACGCAGAGCGGTAACGCGCCTGCGCGTGGAAACGTTCAACCGACGACCGCGATCACGACCACTGCCCTGGCGAGCGACGTTGCGGATGGTCCGCCGCGCGACTCCGACAAGCCGGTCACCGACAACGTCTGAGCCGACGCGCCCTCTCGAGGGGTGCCGCGCTCCCACCTCGCTCTGCGCGACGGTGCAGCGCCCACAGCGTCCGAGGCACAGTGTGTGCCGGCTGCACCCCGTCCCCGTCCCGTCCCCGAATCAGTGAAGGATTCCCCGTGACTCTCACATCCACATCCGCACGGTCTGCCGGCGTATCCACCGACTCGCCGATCATGCTCACCCTCAGCTGTGCTCAATCGCCCGGCATCGTTCGCACGGTCACCGGCTTCCTTTACGAGCGCGGGTTCAAGATCGAGGAGCATCACCAGTTCGACGACGCCCACCTCGACACCTTCCACCTGCGTAGGTCGTTCACGGGCACCGAAGACGTCGACATCGCACGCCTGGAAGCGGAGTTCGCCGAGATTGCGGCGCATTCGACGTGGACTTCGCGTTCCACGGCACGGAGCCGCCGCGCATCCTCGTCATGGTGTCGAAGTCGGGACAATGCCTGAATGACCTACTCTTCCGTTGGCGCGCAATCACGCTGGGCGGCGAGATCGTGGCGGTTGTGTCTAACCACGAGGACCTGCGGCCGATCGCCGAGGCGGCAGGGCTCCCGTACATCGTCATCCCGATTACGGCCGATACGAAGATGGCCGCCGAGGACCGGCTGCGTGACCTGGTCGCGGAATACGACGCGGACCTGGCCGTGCTCGCCCGCTACATGCAGGTGCTCTCAGACGGTCGCGGCCTCTGCCTCGAGGTTGAGCGTCCGCACCATTTTGCGCTCCCGCCGAACACGCTCCTCGGTCTCGAGTTCCTTCCGCCTGGCCTCAGGACCCGGTCCATTGCTCGGCGTTGGCCTCGACGTTCTCCAAGCAGCACGAGTAGCAAAACTGCACACAGGGATTCACCTGCAGCACCAGAAGGGCAGGGCTTTCGCTTCTGCAGCGGTTAAGACCAACGGGACGGACTCGACGACCGCCGAGGGTTGTGGGCATAACATGAATATGTTTATTCTGTTTACGTACGTGTGTGGATCACAAAAACAAGCGACTATGCGGCTCTATCGAGTCGGTCGGTCTCGATCTGGAGGTCAGGGTGACAACCGCTACGGGTTTCGATCCACTCGAATTCTTGGTTCAGCAGATTGCCTGGTCATCATCGGATATCTGTTGATCATCGCCCACGGCGTCGTCACCTCGCGCGTCGGCCGCCGCTAGACCAGCCCCGTATCCCGCACCCTCCACCCTGGGAGTCGTTATGCTCGACAAACTCTATGCACTTTTCCTATCGTCCCTCGGGCTGTCCTTCGGCGGCTACATCCTGCTCGACGAGGTGGCCGACCAAGTCGACCGGTTGACGACCGACACCGGGAGCAACCTTCCCGACCCAGAAGTTCGATCCGACGCATTCTGATCGGCACCAACGAACTGCCACACCCGCCACTCGCCGACTCGCCAGGGGGAATCCTTCACCGGGAGGTGCTCGGCAACCTGACCAGTAGACCGGCACATCGTCCCTGATGACCGGTCGCATGACCCAGCCAGCGTCGGTCCTTCGTCCAAGCGCGTGGTGGCGGGAATTGCGACTCGTCCGACCAACTCACGTCGACACAACACAGCCACTCTTGTAGGGGACTATCAGTTATTCGGTGAATCTGGATCTGGCACATCGGTTTAGGTTCTCACTCGGGGTGAGCCGGCCCTCGAACGTGATCGCGAATGCGTTCAGTGCCGGCTTCCATCTCACTGCCCATCGTGCTCTGCCCTTCCCTGTCGGGTCCAGCGCCCGGGTCGCGAGATGTAGACACTCGAGCGCCGATTGGTCCGTTGGGAAGTGCCCGCGTGCCCGGATCGCCCGCCGGTACCGTGCATTGAGGCTCTCGATAGCATTCGTGTCTGATATGAAATTTGGTAGGTGCCTCGCGAAGTTCCGTGCACGCCCTGATCGTCTCCTCCGCCGGCACCGTGTACGTCGACTCCCACACCCGCCTGAGCGTCGGCCGGCGCAGAGCCGGGCAGACCATCACCCTGCTCCGCGACGACGACCATGTCACCGCCTACACCGCCGACGGCGACCTGATCGGACACCTACACCTCGACCACACCAAGCGCTACCAAGGACAACGTCAACCCGTCTAGAATCTGTCTCGCATCTACGCAGACACCCGTGTCTCACATCAACGTAGACAGCACAAACCGCGGGCGGTTAAGAAGTACTCACAGCGAGGACGGTGGCCACCGGAGTCGAGGTGCGGCCGATCAGCTTCTGCAAATCGCCGCTCTGCGTGTCGAGGGCGCCGGTGGCTACTCCCGCATCGGAATCGGCGAGCATCTGCGCCACCGGTGCCGGCAAGCCGGCGCCTTCGAGCAGGGCGGCGTACTCGTCCTGCGGGAGGTCCTTGTACGACACCGGGCTACCGACCACCACGGAGAGGGCCTCGGCCAGCTGTTCGTATGTCAGCCGCTCGTCACCACCGAGCTCGTACACCGCTCCCGCCTGCCCGTCGGCGACCAGGACGGCGGCGGCCGCCTCGGCGTAGTCCTTGCGCGCGGCCCCGGCGATGATGCCGTTTCCTGCGCTGCCGAACAAGGAACCCGTCTCCCGGGCCGTGGCCACAGCGCCCAGGTAGTTTTCCCAGTACCAGCCGTTGCGCAGCAATGCGAAGTCGATTCCGGACCCGTCGAGCAGATCCTCGGTGGCGCGGTGCTCGGCAGCCAGTCCGAGCGGGCTCTTCTGCGCATCGAGGACGCTGGTGTAGGCGATGAACCCGACACCGGCTGCCTTCGCCGCGTCGATGACGTTGCCGTGCTGAATCACTCGTTGCCCGACCTCGGAACCCGACACGAGGAGCAGCTTGTCGACACCACCGAGCGCCTTGTCCAGCGAGGCACGGTCGCTGTAGTCGGCTTGCCGGACGTCGACGCCCTTGTCGGTCAGGTCGGTGGCCTTGGCGGGTGTGCGAACGAGCGCCACGATCTCCCCGGCGGGGGTGCCCTTGTCGAGGAGAGCCTCGACGGCGAGGCGGCCGAGATGTCCTGTTGCACCGGTGACGGCGATGGTCATGGGAACTCCTAGCGTGGGGGTTGTTGTTTCAAGTGCGCACGTCTCATTATGCACTAACTATTCGTAAGTGCAAGTTTGACGGTAAGCACTTCTCCGATGAGGGGTAGAGTGGTGAGCATGTCCGAGCTCGAACAGACACCGCGCGAGGGCGCAGACGCCACCCTGGAAGCCGACGTCTTCGCCCGCGGGTGCACCTCTCGCGAAACCCTGCAGACCGTCACCGGCCGATGGGGTGTGCTCGCGCTCGCGGCGTTGGCCGAGGGCAACTACCGCTTCAGCGCACTACGCCGGCGCGTCGACGGAGTCAGCGAACGCATGCTGTCGCAGACCCTCCAGGCGCTCGAACGAGACGGACTCGTGGTCCGCGACGTACTCGAGGCGATACCCCCGAAGGTGGAATACAGCCTGACACCGCTCGGTGCCGAGATCGCCGAACATCTCGTCGGCCTGATCGAACTGGTCGAGTCGCGAATGCCCGAAGTGTGGGCGGCGCAGCAGAAGTACGCCCAACGCCGGACCGATCAGAACTAGGCCCGCATACACGAAACGAGGCCCGCACAGTATCTGTGCGGGCCTCGTTTCGTGTCGAGGATCAGAAGTTGATCATGTGCCCGGCGAGGCCGTGGATGGCCTCCTGCAGGGCTTCGCTGAGGGTGGGGTGGGTGTGCACGTTGCGGGCCAGCTCGTTGACGGTGAGGTCCCACTTCTGCGCGAGGGTCAGCTCGGGCAGCAGCTCGGAGACGTCGGGGCCGATGAGGTGGCCGCCGAGCAGCTCGCCGTACTTGGTGTCGGAGATGAGCTTGACGAAGCCGGTGGAGTCACCGAGGCCGTGTGCCTTGCCGTTGGCGGCGAACGGGAAGTTCGCCACCTTGATGTCGTAGCCCTCGTCCTTCGCCTGCTGCTCGGTGAGACCGAAGCTGGCCACCTGCGGCTGGCAGAACGTGGCGCGCGGCATCATCCGGTAGTCGTCGATCGGCAGCGTCTCGGCGCCGGCGATCGTCTCGGCCGCCACGACACCCTGCGCCTCGGCCACGTGGGCGAGCTGCAGCTTCATCGTCACGTCACCGATCGCGTAGATGTGCGGCACCGACGTCTGCATCGTGTCGGTGATCCCGATGGCACCGCGATCGGTGAGCTGGACACCGGTCTTCTCGAGGCCGAAGCCCTCCACGCGGGGGGCGAAGCCGACCGACTGCATCACCTTGTCGACCACGACGGTCTCGATCTCGCCGCTCTTGTTGTCCTTGATCGAGACGGTGACCTTGCTGCCGTCGTCGTCGATGCTCTGCACAGCCGCGCCGGTCTTGACCTTGACGCCGAGCTTCTTGTACTGCTTCTCGATTTCCTTCGAGATGTCCGCGTCTTCGTTGGGCAGCGCCCGGTCGAGGAACTCGACGATCGTGACGTCCACGCCGTAGTTCTTCAGGACGTACCCGAACTCCATGCCGATCGCCCCGGCCCCGACGATGAGGATCGAACCCGGCAGATCCCGGGTCATGATCTGCTCTTCGTAGGTGACGACGTTCTCGCTCAGCGAGGTACCCGGCAGCAACTTGGTGGTCGAACCGGTCGCGATGATGGCGTTGTCGAACGTCACCGTCTCGGTGCCACCCTTGGTCAGTGCGACCTCGATGGTGTTGGCGTCGGTGAAGGTGCCCTTGCCGTCGTACTCGGGAATCTTGTTCTTCTTCATCAAGAAGTGAATGCCCTTGACGCGCCCCTCCGCGACCTTGCGGCTGCGGTCGTAGGCGGCGCCGAAGTCGAAGGACGCTTCACCGGTGATGCCGAACAACTTGGCCTCTTTCGTGAAGAGATGCGCAAGCTCGGCGTTACGGAGGAGAGCCTTCGAGGGGATGCAGCCCACGTTCAGGCACACACCACCCCAGTACTTCCGCTCGATGATGGCGGTACTCAATCCCAGCTGTGCCGCGCGGATAGCAGCGACGTACCCACCGGGACCGGCTCCGAGGACAACGACGTCATAGTGTGAGGTCACGGTTGTTCAGGGTAGTCCCGTCCGGATTCGGTGTCTCACCTCGGTCGTGTTACCCGCCAGTAGCCCAGACTGCCGCCGCGACACGGGCGAAATTTCCCCCGTATACGGCCTCGATGGACGGCTCGTCGAACCCCCGATTCCGCAGAACGCGATCGAGAGTCAGCACATCCTCCGGCGGTACCCACTGCAGCGGACCCCACGCCGTATACGCGTCCGAGAACGAGCCCGCATTGTTCGTGATCTCCGCGACGAAGTCCGCGGCGTCGAACGAGTAGTCCGAGCCGATGCCGACGTGCGCGGGACCCACCAGATCGACCGCCTCCTCGATGTGGTCGGCCATCGCCGACAACCGGCGGGCATGGTCGTCCGGCCCATTGACACCCAGAAAGATGCCGACCCCATTGATCCCGATCACGCCACCCGTCTCCGCGCAGGAGCGAGCCTGATCGTCGGTGATGTTGCGAGGGTGATCCCACAATCGCCGCAGGTTGGAGTGGCTGTAGATCATGGGGCGCTCGGTAACCGCGGCAAGGTCGAGTCCGGTACGTATCGAACAGTGGGAGCCGTCCACGGTCATCCCCACCCGATTCATCTCCCGCACGAGGTCGCGGCCGTAGCCGGTCAGCCCGGTGTCGTCGGCGTCGAGGCAACCGCACCCGGCGGCATTCGCATGGTTGTACGTGGGCAGCAGCGATCGTGTGCCCAGACGGTGAAAATGGGCCACGTTTGCGAGGTCGCCGTCGAGCGGGGCGGAATCTTCGAGGTCGAATGCGAGCGCGATACCACCGGCGCCGCGTACTGCGCCGACGTCGTCGAGTCGTGTCACCAACTCGATGTCACCACCGGCCTGGGCACGAAAGCTCTCGGCGATCGCCGTCGACGCCGCCTTGTCCTGCGGGGAGTAACCGATGTTCACCGACACGTAGCTGCCGGCCGGACGGCGGTAACGGCGGAGCTCGTCGATAGTTGCCGACGGTGTCAGCGGCAGACAGCAGTGCTGCTCCCACAACGGGTACTGCCCGGGTGTACTCACGCCGCCGAGGCTATCGGAGTGCTTCCTGCAACAATGGCCGTCATGACGGACCCTTATCTCTGGCTCGAAGATGTCACCGCTGACCGGTCTCTCGACTGGGTGCGGGAACGCAACGCGCGGACCGTCGGCGAGTACACCGAGAACTCGGAGTTCTCCGAGCTCGAGGGCCGGATCCTGGAGTTGCTGGATACCGACGCGCGCATTCCCTACGTCTCCCTGCGCGGTGACTATCTGTACAACTTCTGGCGCGACGGTGAGCACAAGCGCGGAATCTGGCGGCGCACATCCCTGGCGGAATACCGCTCCGAGGATCCGCAGTGGGACGTGTTGCTCGACGTCGACGAACTCGCCGAGCGTGAGGGTGAGAATTGGGTGTGGGCAGGGGCGAGTGTCCTGCGCCCAGCACAGACGCGCGCTTTGCTGTCGTTCTCGCGGGGCGGCGCCGACGCATCCGTGGTTCGCGAGTTCGACCTGGGCACACGGCAATTCGTTACGGACAATCCTTTCGACGTCCCGGAAGCGAAGACCAGCATCAGCTGGATCGACGAGGACAGCGTCTACGTGGGCACCGACTTCGGTGAAGGCTCGATGACCGATTCCGGCTATCCGAGGATCGCGAAGCGCTGGCATCGCGGTACCCCGTTGTCCGAGGCGGTCACCGTGTTCGAGGGCGAGAGCACCGACGTGTCGGTGGGCGCCTCCTATGACGACACTCCAGGATACGAGCGGCACTTCGTCGGCCGATCGATCGACTTCTACAACTCCGAACGGTACGAGTTGTTGCCGGACGGTTCGCTGTTGCGCATCGACACGCCCGACGACGCGGGAACGTCCGTCTACCGCGACTGGCTGACGGTCCGCCCGCGCACCGACTGGGAGGTGGACGGCACCATCTATCCCGCGGGTTCGCTGCTCGTCACCGACTACGCCGACTATCTCGCCGGCTCGCGGGAATTGACGCCGCTGTTCACACCCGACGAGCACACGTCCCTGGAACAGGGCACGTGGACTCGCAACCACCTGCTTCTGGTCACCCTCTCGGACGTGCAGACCAAATTGTCGGTGCTCACGCCCACCGAAACCGGCTGGGACGAGAAGCCGCTCGACGGCGTGCCGGAACTCACGGCCAGTGGTGTCATCAGCACGGATGCGCGCAGCGGGGACAATTTCTTCGTCAACAGCAGTGGATTCACCACTCCCGCAACTCTTTTCTACGGCACCGTCGGCGGACCGCTGGAACCTGTCAAGCAGGCGCCCTCCTTCTTCGACGCCGACGGTATCTCGGCGTCCCAGTACTTCGTCGCATCAGACGACGGAACGGAGATCCCGTACTTCGTCGTACGCCGCGACGACGCCGACGGCCCGTGCCCCACACTCCTGTACGGATACGGCGGGTTCGAGAACTCGATGGTGCCGGGATACAGCGGGTCGGTCGGCTTCGCCTGGCTCGAACGCGGAGGTGCGTACGTCGTCGCCAACATTCGCGGTGGCGGCGAATACGGCCCGTCGTGGCACACCCAGGCCGTCCGTGAAGGCCGTCACAAAGTGTTCGAGGACTTTGCCGCAGTCGCGCGCGACCTGGTCGCGCGCGGCATCACCACGACGAAGCAACTCGCGGCTCAAGGTGGAAGCAACGGCGGTCTCCTGATGGGCGTCATGCTGACCCGCTACCCCGAACTCTTCGGGGCGATCGTGTGTCAGGTACCGCTCCTCGACATGAAGCGGTACCACCTGCTGCTGGCCGGGGCGTCGTGGATGGCCGAGTACGGCGACCCCGACGATCCCGAGGACTGGAAGTTCATCAGCGAGTATTCGCCGTACCAGAACACCAGTGCCACCGCCGAGTACCCACCGATTCTGGTGACCACCTCCACGCGGGACGACCGGGTCCATCCGGGCCATGCCCGCAAGATGACCGCCCTCCTCGAGGAGCAGGGCCACGAAGTCTGGTACTACGAGAACATCGAAGGTGGACACGGCGGGGCCGCGGACAACGCTCAGGCCGCGTTCAAGTCGGCGCTGACGTTCATGTTCCTGTGGCGCACACTCACCCGCCCGTGAGTACTTCTTAACCACCCCATGTTAATAAGTACTCACGGCTAGGTGTGGTCATGGATCCAGTCGACGACCCGATCGACCGTGTCGACTGGCTCCCGGATCCACCCGTTGTGACCCTGCGGTCGCGGGTTGTGCCAGATGGTGACGTCGGCATGTGGGAGTTTGGCGACGAGATTCTTCGCCGAAGGGCCCGGCGCGAGGTCGTCGCCCTCGATAGTCACCGACAGGACGGGCAGCTTCAATCTGCCGATCCGTTCCTCGTAGTCGATGTCTGCGCCGTCGGGTTCGATCTTCCCGGTGCGCGCGAAACGGGACCAGTCGGAAATCAGTACCTTCGACTGCCTGCCGAACCCGCCGATGTCGAGCCTGCCGCCCGGCCAGAAACCGGCGAGATTGGCCGTCATCGACATCGCGGCCGCACCGACGAGCATTCGCGGCGAGTGCATTCCGGGAAATCCCCGGTGATATGGCGACCCCGACGCGACGAGCACGATTC
The DNA here is from genome assembly GCF_033142305.1 of Rhodococcus sp. IEGM 27. NCBI lineage: Bacteria > Bacillati > Actinomycetota > Actinomycetes > Mycobacteriales > Nocardiaceae > Rhodococcus > Rhodococcus sp. IEGM 27. The sequence continues at coordinate 566,581 of NZ_JAWLSG010000001.1, forward strand.
CGCCGAGCCGGCCACGAATCCGCGCCGCGTACATCACGCCCAGCTGACCACCCATACTGTGCCCCAACAGGAACGGCGTCGCAGCCGGGAAATGTTCGCGCACCACCTCGAAGATGGCGGGAAAGTCGACCGACACCAGCTCGTGGTAGCCGTACCTGCTGGCACTGCTCGGACGGGGACGGCTGTCACCCTGTCCGCGTAGTTCGCCGATGGCCGCATTGAATCCGCGGGACATCAGCTCCTCGGCGAACGGCTCGTAGTAGCCGGCAGGAATTCCCAGGCCGGGAAACACCACGACTACGGGTGCGTCGTCCCGCCCGGCAAACAGGCGAACCGGGGTGGTCGTTCCGTCGGGCATCTGGATCGGTACTGTCTCCACTCCGCCAGACTAGACGGCTCGACCCCCGCGGATTCGCGATCCGCAGGGGTCGAGACACAAGTCAGTGCACGAGGACGGTGGTGTCCGGCCCGGTGGCTACAGGCCGATCGACGACGCCAGGAGGGGCCACGACTTGTGGAGGTCCTCCTGCCAGTACGGCCACGAGTGGGTGCCGACGGGACGGAAGTCGAAGGTGGCGGGAATCTGCAGCTCGTTCAGCTTGTCCGCCAGCGCCCGGGTGCACTGGTTGGTCGCCGCCTCGATGGCCCCGCCGAGGATGATCTGGTTGGCGAACGTCTCGACGTTTCCGTTGATCCCCGGACCGTCGAGGCGATCGTTCGGCCCCGGAATGCCGGAACCGTTGCTGACGTAGATGTCGAGGCCGCGCAGCTTCTCCGCATTGAGGTACGGATCGTTGGCCGTCCAGGCCGGGTCGTCCACGGGGCCCCACATGTTGCTGGTGTCGCCGCCGCCGCGGGATTCGACGACCATCCGGACATACGTGCGACCAGGGTCGGTGCTGGTCATGGCGCAGCCACTATAGGCGCCGACACTTTCGTACAGCTCGGGTGCCGACTGCGCGAGGCTCAGTACGGAACTGCCGGCCATGGAGATTCCGGCGATCGAGTTGACACCGTTGGTGCCCAGCTCGGCGTCGACGATGGGCGGGAGTTCCTGGGTGAGGAACGTCGTCCACTTGTTGTTGCCCAGTTCGGGATCTTCCTGCCGCCAGTCCGTGTAGTAACTGAAGGCGCCCTGCATCGGTGTGACGACGTTGACGTTCTTGTCGGCGAAGAAATCGACCACGTCGGTCTTCGCCTGCCAGGTTGCGGAGTCCTCGCCGCCACCCGCGCCGTTGAGCAGGTACAGCGTGGGCCTTGGAGCACTGGTGTCCGCGGGCGTGATCACCCGGAGCGGAATGTCGCGGTCCATCGACGCCGAGTAGACGTGCATCGTCAACTGCCGATCGTCGATCTTCTCGGTACGCAGGAGTCGCGAGCTGCCGTCGGCGACGGTCGCGTCATCCACCGGGTCTGCGGACACAGCCTGCGCCCCCGCCCACGGAAGAGCCGCTGCGAGGGCGAGCGCGAGTGCCAGCCGAACCCCGTACCTACCCGCTGCCGTGCGGTTGCCCATTATTCTCCTTTGCTGCGAAGCCGCCTGCCCGACTCCGAAGAGACGAGAACTGGAGCCCACAGTGTGTCATGTGGGCTCCAGTTCTCAACTGGATGTTGGTGGAGACGCGCTGTCTACGCCTCTGATGACCCCGTCAGCAAGTCGAGAAGTCCGGTGAGTATATCGAGCAGGCCAAGGATTTGAGTGGACATATTTTTCTCTCCCGATCGACTGTGTTGGTTTTCGATCTGCGCCATGGGTCGGCGCTTCACTCTTTGTACCCGACCGAAGGCGAAGACCAAAGAAATTTCGCGGACATATCTCGAATAGTTACCTGGCGTTCGGAAGAAAGATCATCGGGTTATTCGCCAATTACCTGGCTGGCACGGCCCACGACCAGCGGATCTACCGTCCCCACCACTTCGAAGTCCTTGTTCTCGTAATCGAACAGCGACAGAACATACTTCATTGCATTGATGCGCGCTCTTTTCTTGTCATTGCTCTTGACTACCGTCCACGGAGCAATATCGGTGTCCGTGAAGCGAAACATATCTTCCTTGGCCGCGGTATAGGCGCCCCATTTATCCAGTGAGGCAATGTCCATCGAGGACAATTTCCACTGGCGAACCGGATCGACCTGACGGATGGCAAAACGGGTCCGCTGCTCGAGTGGTGAGACAGAGAACCACAGCTTGGTGAGGCTGACACCGTCGTCGACGAGCATGCGTTCGAAGAGCGGCGTCTGATGCAGGAACCTGTCGTATTCGTCTGCGCTGCAGAATCCCATGACGCGCTCGACGCCGGCGCGGTTGTACCACGACCGGTCGAACAACACGATCTCACCTGCCGCAGGGAGATGCTGCACGTAACGCTGGAAGTACCACTGGGTCGACTCGCGCACCGACGGCTTCTCGAGTGCCACGACACGCGCACCGCGCGGATTTAGGTGTTCCATGAACCGTTTGATGGTGCCACCCTTGCCGGCGGCGTCGCGTCCCTCGAACACGATGACGTGACGGCGTCCGGTGTCCTTCACCCAGTTCTGGAACTTCAGCAGTTCGATCTGGAGCAACCGTTTGGCAACTTCGTATTCGTCGCGGGGCATCCGCTCCTCGTACGGAAAGCCCTCCCGCCAGGTATCGACGATCAGACCGTCGGTGAGCGTGACGAGCACGGGATCATCGTCGTCCTCGTCGTCGACCCTGAACGCGGAGGTGTCGCGGAGGTCGACGGCAGTAGCCAGATCCGCGTACGCGCTGAGGAAGCCGGGGCGTTCGTCGATGTCGGTCATGGGGCGGAATCTAGCGGCGTGAGGCGTCCTCGAAGTGACCCGGGCGTGAACGGGAAACGCGCTCTCAGCACGATGTCGGGGTGAAAGACCAGGGTGGAGATCGGGGTACATCCCGATGTGCCCTACCAGCGGGCTGAGCAGACTGGACGCATGACATTCGACAGCAACACTCCTCGCCAGTTCACCCGCTCCGACAACCAGAAAATGCTCGCCGGCGTCTGCGGCGGCATCGCCGAATACTTCGGTGCCGACGTCAACCTCGTCCGACTCCTGGCCGTCGTCGCCACACTCGTCACCGGCGGCACCGCGGCTCTCGTCTACGTGGCAGCGTGGATGCTGATGCCCGCCAAGTAGGCGCACGGGGCAAAGGGCCGAAGGCCCGGAACTCCCTTGCGGGAGTCCCGGGCCTTCGGGGTGTTCGGGTGGAGCGGGTGGTACGGACTCAGAAGTCCATGCCGCCCATGCCGCCGGTCGGGTCGCCCGCGGGCGCTCCGGCCTTCTCCGGCTTGTCGGCGACGACGGCCTCGGTGGTGAGGAACAGAGCCGCGATCGACGCTGCGTTCTGCAGCGCGGAGCGGGTGACCTTGACCGGGTCGTTGATGCCTGCTTCGAGCAGGTCGCCGTACTCGTTGTTCGCAGCGTTGAGGCCGTGACCTGCGGGCAGGTTGCGGACCTTCTCGGCGACGACGCCGGGCTCGAGGCCGGCGTTGAAGGCGATCTGCTTCAGCGGAGCTTCGAGGGCGACGCGAACGATGTTCGCACCGGTGGCCTCGTCACCTTCGAGCTTGAGGTCGTCGAGCGCGGGGGCCGACTGCAGCAGGGCCACGCCACCACCGGCAACGATGCCCTCTTCGACGGCAGCCTTGGCGTTACGCACGGCATCTTCGATGCGGTGCTTGCGCTCCTTGAGCTCGACCTCGGTGGCGGCACCGGCCTTGATGACTGCAACGCCACCGGCCAGCTTGGCCAGGCGCTCCTGCAGCTTCTCGCGGTCGTAGTCGCTGTCGCTGTTCTCGATCTCGGCGCGGATCTGGCTCACGCGACCGGCGATGGCGTCGGAATCGCCGGCACCCTCGACGATGGTGGTCTCGTCCTTGGTGATGACGACCTTGCGAGCCTGGCCGAGCAGCTCGAGTCCGGCGGTCTCCAGGGAGAGGCCGACCTCTTCGCTGATGACCTCGCCACCGGTGAGGATGGCGATGTCGGCGAGCTGCGCCTTGCGGCGGTCACCGAAGCCGGGGGCCTTGACGGCCACGGACTTGAAGGTGCCACGAATCTTGTTGACCACCAGGGTGGACAGGGCTTCGCCCTCGACGTCCTCCGCGATGATGACCAGCGGCTTGCCCGACTGGATGACCTTCTCCAGCAGCGGCAGCAGGTCCTTGACGGTGGAGATCTTGGAGCTCACGAGCAGGATGTACGCGTCCTCGAGGACGGCTTCCTGACGCTCTGCATCGGTGGCGAAGTACGCCGAGATGTAGCCCTTGTCGAAGCGCATGCCCTCGGTGAGCTCGAGCTGCAGGCCGAAGGTGTTGGACTCCTCGACCGTGATGACGCCTTCCTTGCCGACCTTGTCCATGGCCTCGGCGATGAGCTCACCGATGGACGGGTCGCCGGCGGAGATACCAGCGGTAGCAGCGATCTGCTCCTTGGTGTCGATCTCCTTGGCGGTCTCGAGCAGACGCGCGGTGACGGCCTCGACGGCCTTCTCGATGCCGCGCTTGAGGCCGAGCGGGTTGGCGCCGGCAGCAACGTTGCGGAGGCCCTCACGCACGAGAGCCTGAGCGAGCACGGTTGCGGTGGTGGTTCCGTCGCCGGCGACGTCGTCCGTCTTCTTGGCGACCTCCTTGACCAGCTCGGCACCGATCTTCTCGTAGGGGTCCTCGAGCTCGATCTCCTTGGCGATGGAAACACCGTCGTTGGTGATCGTGGGAGCTCCCCACTTCTTCTCGAGCACGACGTTGCGACCCTTGGGGCCCAACGTCACCTTGACTGCGTCGGCGAGGGCGTTGAGTCCTCGCTCGAGGCCGCGACGGGCCTCTTCGTCGAACGCGATGATCTTGGCCATTGCGAAGTGATCCTCCGGATTGGGGGGTGACACACAGGACGGCCGCTTGCCGGGTCGCCCCATTTACGCCTTGGGCCGGGGTCAGTGCCCGCGACGGACGACCAGGGGTGTCTAGGTTCCCGGTCTCACCATCCCGACCTGGCACTCACGTGTCGCGAGTGCCAAGTGCATTTCTAGCACTCGACCAGGGTGAGTGCAAGGTCGGGACGAGACCACCGGGTCAGAGGATCAGCGCATGGCGCAGACCTGGCCCGTGTTGAGGTTGAACGCGAGCGACAGGGCACCGACGCAGTCGACGCCGTTCGCGTCGGAGCTGGCGCCCGACCCCCAGCCGGCGATCGCCACGGTGGTGGTGCCGTCAGCCGCCCCGGACCGCGCGATGCCGCCGCCCAGCGACACGGCATACGCCTGACCCGAACCCGTCGACGCACCCAGAGATGTTCCAAACCCGTTGGCATAGGTGGTGGTGGAGCCGTGCCCGTTGGCGACGCTCACCGCGGTCCCGCTCTCCATGGCCGTCGCCCGCGCGACACCGGCCTCGGTCGCCTTGGCACCACAGCTCGCCGTGTCCGACACCTGGATGTCGTTGACGGACGGCGGGGAGACACAGGTGACGGGGGCGGCACCGGCGACACCGGCACCGGCCACCGAGAGTCCCGCCGCGACACCCAGCCCGACGACCATCGCCGCTCCCGCACGCGCCAGCCGGCGGCCGAACAAAGAGGAGATGCGGGTACGAGTGGCCGAGGCGGTGGACGTGGCGGGCGTGGAGACAGCGAGCATGGAAGCTCCTTCTGGGAACGTCGATTTGGAGGATTCGCCGCGAGAGTACCCGCTCCCGGCCGGTTAGTCCCAGAGGGTGTTCAGGCGAGTCCGTCGAGCAGCTCGGGGAGCTGCGCGACCGAGTCGATGACGTGGTCGGGGCGCTGCACAGCAAGGTCGAGAATCGACTGCCGGAACTTGCCGGTGCGCACCAGCGCACCGGTCAGGCCTACCCGTTGTGCGGCGAGGACGTCACCCGTCAGATCGTCACCGACCATGACGGCCGCTTCGGGGTCGGTGCCCATGAGCTCGGTTGCGGTGAGGAAGGCGGCCAGCGAGGGCTTGCCGACCGAGACGACGTTCGTTCCCGCAATTTCTTCCAGGCCCGGAAGGTAGGCGCCGGTGTCGATGCACAGTCCGTCGCGGGTTGCCCACGTCGTCCCCCGATGCATGGCCACCACCGGAACCTCGTCGAGCATCAACTCCACTACCCGGCTGAGCGCGCGATGGGTGAATTCGGGGCCTGCGCCACCGAGCACGACGACCTGCGGATCGTCCTCGTCGAGTTCGATGCCGGCGAGGTCGGGCGTGATGTCACCATTGTTGAGCACCCAGGCCCGCGCGCCCGGGTAGGTGGTGCGGAGGTACTCGGCGGTGAGGCGAGCGGCGGTGACGATCTCGCCGGGCTCTGTGTCGATACCCGCGTTCCGCAGCGCACCCGCTATCTCGTCACACGTCCGCGACGTTGTATTCGTGAGATACGCACACGCAAGTCCCCGATCCCGCACCTCGCGCACGGCGTCGGCCGCGCCGTCGATGGGATGCCAAGAAGTAACCAGAACTCCGTCTATATCGAACAGGATTCCCTCGACCGCAGTCATGGGTTCGAGCCTATCCGGGCGACCGCTGAGCGTGACAGACCACAACGGGGCAGGGAGCGTGGTGCACGAGATTCTGGCTGACCGATCCGAGCAGTGCACCGAGCACCTTGCCCCGGCCGCGGCTGCCGACCACGAGCAATTGCGCGGCAGAGGCGTGCCGGATCAGGACGTCGGCAGGTGCGCCCTCCGTGGTTGTCCCGGCCACCTGCACGTCGGGGTAGTCCTCGGCCCAGGTGGCGAGGCAGTCGGAGACGACGGCCCGCTCCGCTTCTTCGTACGCCGCCCAGTCAACGTATTTCGACGCGTGTGCGAGCCCGTGCCGCCGCTCGCTGCTCCAGGCGTGCACGACCTCGAGTCCGACGCCGAACGCCGAGGCGAGGGCGAACGCCTGGCGGACGGCGAGTTCGCTGACGTCACTGCCGTCCACACCGACGACGATCGGGCGCTGGTCCGGTGACGGGGCTTCGCGGGCACCCCGGAACACGGCGACCGGGCACTGCGCGGAGTTGATCGTGCGCAGTACCGTCGAACCGAGCAGGTAATCCGTGATGGCACCCGCACCCTGCGCGCCGAGAACCACCATCCGGGCGGCGCGTGACAACTCGATCAGGTGGGCGGCTGCGGTCCCGGTCCGCAGGTCTGTCTCGACAGGAAGTCCGGGGTGCTCTTCCAGCACGGCCGTGCGGGCGGTGTCCAGCATCGCGTTTCCGTCTTCCCGAAGTTCCTGGATGAACTGCGCGTCGATCATCATTGCGGTGCCGTTGTAGAACGTCGCCCCATCCGGGTAGGCATGCGCGAGCAGCAGCGGGGCACCGAGCCGGACTGCCGTCGCCGCGGCCCAGCGTGCCGCGTCGAGAGCAGGCCGTGATCCGTCGACACCGACCACCACCGGTGGGCCCGCGTATTCACTCATGTACCTCTCCCTCTATGGTTCGAGAACTGCTGCACCGCTGAACTTTCCGTCGGCCAGATCGCGCAGCGCCCGATCTGCGTGGTCGAGTGGATAGGGATGGGTGTCGACCCTCAATCGATGGTCCGCCGCGAATCGGAGGAACGCGACGGAATCTGCCCGGGTGTTGGCGGTGACGCTGCGGACCTGCCGCTCCCGGAACAGATGCTTCTGGTAGTCGAGCCGCGGAATGTCTGTCAGATGGATGCCCGCGACGGCGAGCGTGCCGCCGTCGGCGAGCGCCTCCAACGCCGTGGGCACCAAGTCTCCGGCGGGTGCGAACAGGATCGCCGAGTCGAGCGGTTCCGGTGGGGTGTCGCGCACCCCTTGCACCGACGCCGCGCCGAGTTCCTCGGCAAGTGCCCGTGCCTGCGCGCCTCGCGTCATGACGTGCACGCGGACACCGCGGGCGAGCGCAACCTGGGCGGTGAGATGGGCGCTGCCCCCGAAGCCGTAGATACCCAAGGCGCCGCCGTCCGGCACCTCGGCACGCATGAGGGCCCGGTAACCGATGATCCCGGCGCACAGGAGCGGCGCGAGCTCGGCGTCCGGATAGCCGTCCGGGAGTTGCAGCGCGTAGTCGGCGGGCACCGTCGTGAATTCGGCGTATCCGCCGTCCGCGTCCCACCCCGTGTAGCGCGACTGCCGGCACAGATTCTCGAGGCCGCGACCGCACGCCGGGCACCGACCACAGGTGTGGCGCAGCCAGGCGACACCGACGCGATCTCCGGCGGCACAGGCCGCGGAGACGGAGTCGCCCACTGCGACAACCTCTCCCACCACTTCGTGACCGGGAACGACCCGCGGTCGGTGCGCGGGAAGATCACCCTCGGCGATATGTAGGTCGGTTCGGCACACCCCACAGGCCAGTACCTTGATCAGCAATTCACCCGGCTCGGGCTCGGGGAGCGCTTCGATGTCCCACTGCAGCGGAGTGCCCGCAATCGGTCCGGGGCTGACGGCGCGCCACGCACCCATCGTCCGGATTCCGCGTCGCGTCGCCGCCATACCCACAGGATGCCCGCGGCGCGGCGCCGACGCCACGAAATCCGCAGTGTCGCGACCGCACGCCGCGCCGGGATGGTTACCTACTGCCGCATCGGGCCCGGTCAGCCCGGGCTCTGCGTATGCTTGCCCCCCGCCGGCGGAGAAACGGGCGAGTCCGTGGGCGCCGGCGTGGGAGTGGGAGCCGGCGTGGGAGTGGGAGCCGTGGCTTCGACGGGCGGCGCACCGGTGGTGGGCGCGGTGGCCGTGCTGGTGTCGGTGTCGCGGTGGGTGGCCTTCTTCGCCAGCTCACCTACCTTGTGCTGCACGTGCGGGGCCTTCTCCTTCACCACCTCGGTCGCGCCGCTCACCTTCTCCTGCACGGTGGGGTTGTGCCAGACTTCGAGGGATTGATCCCTCATCTTCTCGTAGGTTTGCCTGCCGGACCGGGTGCCCAGGACGAAACCCACGGCTGCCCCCGCTGCAAAAATCAACGCTCTCTCCATGACCTCTCCTGACTGTTGTGCGACAAACGTGTACGGATCACCGTCGCAATGCCCTGCTACACAGCTATGCCCTCAGCGCCCGAGCCCAAACTTCCTCCACGACGGACGACCTTCGGCCGCGCCGGATGAAACACCTCTCGTCGGAACCATTCGAGTCGGTCCCGGCCAACTAGGCTCCGAGCATGGACCTGCGCGGTGAAGACCTGTTCACGGTTGCGGGGTCTCTGGCCGAGCTGATCGGCGCCCCGATCACGATCGAGGACGAGAACTCGACGGTGCTCGCGTATTCGAGTGGTGAGCAGGCGGTGGACGAAGCGCGGATCGGGACCATCCTTGGCCGGCAGGTGCCGGGACGGTACCGGCAGTTGCTCACCGAGGCCGGTGTGTTCGAACGCCTTCACCACGACACCGACGTCATCTATGTCGATCTGCACGTTCCCGACATGCGACCGCGGGCGGCGATCGCGGTGCGTGACGGCGGGCGCCCGGTGGGGTCCATCTGGGCAGCCGTCACCGCCTTTCCGACGCCGGAACAGGAAGCGATCCTCCGGTCCGCCGTACCGGTCGTGGCCGAACATATCGCCGCGCAACGCGAACGGGTCGATGTCACACGGCGATTGCAGGTCGACCGGGTCCGTGCCCTCCTGACCGGCGGCGAGCCCGCTTTCCGGGCCGCCGACGACCTGCGGTGGAGCGGTCCGATGACGGTTGCCGCGGCGGCCCCGGTCACGCTCGGCTCGTCGCTGCCGTCCGGACTGCTGGCCTCCCTCGGTCTCTACCTGGACACGCTGGCCGTCGAATCCGTCGCAGCCCAACTCGACGACACCATTTATGTGGTGATCGCCGCCGGGGAGAAGGAGGTTCGCCGTCTCTCCGAGAATTTCCTCGGACGTGCGCGCAGTGGACATGCCTTCGTCGTCGCGGTCGGGCGGGGGGTCGACACGGCAGGACAGGCGCATCTGTCGCGCGGTGACGCCGACCGGATACTCGCGGCGCTGCAACACGCCTCCCGTGGCGGTGTGGTCGGAACCATGCGGGACACGCTGGCGTCGGTCCTCGCGCTGCGCGTGGCCGACATCTTCGACGGGTTGGGCACGCTCACCCCGCTGGCCGCCCTCCTTGCGCACGACGAGCAGCACGGCACCGACCTCGTGGCCACGGCACGCGCGTTCCTGGACCATGGCGGCGACGTGGCCGACGCCGCCGCAGCCCTGCACGTCCACCCCAACACCCTGCGCAACCGGCTCCGGCGCTGCGTCGAATCGTGCGGCGTGGACCTCTCCGACGCGGACACCCGCCTCGTCCTGATGCTGCATTTGAAACTGCGCGGACTGCGCGAGCACTGAGCCGTGGACCCACCCTGGCCGATTGCACAACGTGGACGGTCCGGCACTGGCCGAACGGCTACTCCCCCCGCGTGATCGTCGATCGATGATGGACACATGAGCACAACTGCGCGCCCGGAGCATGTCGCAATCGTCGGAGCCGGTGTCGTCGGCCTGTCCACTGCCTGGTTCCTACAGGAGCGTGGGGTCCGCGTCACCGTCGTCGACCGGGAAGGTGTTGCGGCCGACGCCTCCTGGGGGAATGCGGGGTGGCTTGCTCCTGCCCTCACCCTGCCGCTCCCGGAGCCCGCCGTCCTGAAGTACGGCCTCCGCGCGATGCTGAATCCCTCCTCCCCCGTGTATGTTCCGTTCACCACCGACCTCCGCCTCCTCCGTTTCCTCGTCGGTTTCGCCCGGCACTGCACTCCCGCACGATGGGCGGAGGCGATGAAGGTCTACGCCGAAGTGAACCGGATTTCCCTGGGCGCCTACGACCAACTCGCCGAGGGCGGCGTCGCCGAACACACCCATCTCGCCGACCCCTTCCTGACTGCGTTCACGTCGGACGCGGACCGGGAGGTGCTCGTCGACGAGTTCCGCCACGTGGAGGCGATCGGTGGCGAGGTCGAGTTCGACCGGCTCGATACCGACGAGATCCACTCCCTGGAACCGAGTCTCGGGGAGGGCGTGCCCTGCGGTCTCCGCCTGCGGAACCAGCGCTTCATCGATCCGCCGCGGTTTGTGCATTCTCTCGCCGACGCCGTCCGCGCACGGGGTGGCGACATCGTCTCCGGATTCGACGTCACCGCGGTCCAGGACCGTGGCGCGTCCGACGTTCGGCTCGCCTCTGCCCGCGGAGATTCGGTGTCGGCCGATGCGGTCGTGATCGCGAACGGCGCCCGGCTGGGCACACTGGCACGTCCCTTCGGCGTCCGGGCACTGGTCCAGGCCGGCCGTGGCTACAGTTTCAGCGTCCAGCCACAGCAGATGCCCAAGAATCCCGTGTACTTCCCCACTCAGCGGGTGGCGTGCACCCCGTTGCACGACCGCTTCCGTGTCGCCGGAATGATGGAATTCCGGAGTCCCGACGCACCGCTCGATCCCCGACGGGTCCAGGCAATCATCGATGCCGCGACACCCCTGTTCACCGGTATCGACTGGAATGCCCGCCAGGAGGAATGGGTGGGTTCACGGCCGTGCACCACGGACGGGCTGCCCCTCGTCGGGGCCACCCGCTCGCCTCGCGTGCACGTTGCCGGCGGCCACGGAATGTGGGGTATCGCGCTCGGCCCCCTCACGGGCCGCCTGGTGGCCCAGTCGATGACGGGGGGCGAACCGTCCGCGGTGTTGCGGCATTTCGACCCTCTGCGCTGAGCCCGTCCTTCGTCTCAGGCCAATGCGCCGACCACCGCCTCGGCGCAGGCAAGGAGGGTGCCCGACGACGCGAGCGCCACCACCGCGTCGATCTCGGGGGCCAGGTACCGGTCGGTTCCGGGTCCGGCGACGTGCTCCCGGATCGCGTCGCGTACGGCACCCGTTGCAGGCGAAGGCTCGAGCGGCGCACGGAGGTCGAGTCCCCGTGCGGCAGTCAGCGCCTCGACCGCGAGGACCCTGGTGAGCCCGTCGAGGGCGCGGCGAAGTTTGCGGGCTGCCGACCACCCCATCGACACGTGATCCTCCTGCATCGCCGACGACGGAATCGAGTCGACACTCGCAGGCGCGGCCAGGCGCTTGAGTTCGGACACGATCGCGGCCTGCGTGTACTGGGCGATCATGTGGCCGCTGTCGACGCCGGGGTCGTCGGCGAGGAACGGGGGCAGCCCGTGGTTGCGGGCGACGTCGAGAAATCGGTCGGTGCGGCGCTCGCTCATGCTCGCCACGTCCGCGACCACGATCGCCAGGAAATCCAGGACGTAGCCGAGCGGGGCTCCGTGGAAGTTGCCGTTCGACTCGACGCGGCCGTCCGCAGTCACCACGGGGTTGTCGACGGCGCTCGCGAGTTCGCGCGCCGCGACCTGCTGGGCGTGGGCGAGGGTGTCGCGCGCGGCGCCGGCGACCTGGGGGGCGCAGCGCAACGAGTAGGCGTCCTGGACCACCGTGCACCCGGGCCCCGCGTGGCTGCGCACAATGTCGGAGCCGGCCAGCAGCCGTGTCATGTTCTCGGCCGCTGCGGCCTGCCCGGGATGCGGCCGCAGCGACTGCAGGTCGGCGGCGAAGACCCGGTCCGTGCCGAGCAAGCCCTCGACGCTCATCGCTGCCGTGATGTCGGCCAGACGCAGCAGGTGACCCAGGTCTTCGCAGGCCAGCAGTAGCATGCCCAGCATGCCGTCGGTGCCGTTGACGAGGGCAAGACCCTCCTTCTCCTCCAGCGACACCGGTGCGATTCCGGCGGCTCGCAGCGCATCGGCGGCGGGGGTAGGACAGCCCTCTGCGTTTCGCACGGTGCCCTCACCGATCACGGCGAGGGCAACATGTGCCAGCGGCGCCAGATCGCCCGAACAACCCAGGCTCCCGTACTCGTACACCACCGGAGTCAGACCCGCCGACAGCAGGTTCGCGTACACCTGCGCGACCTCCGGCCGAACGCCGGTGTGGCCCGTGGCGAGAGTCGAGAGCCGCAACAACATCAGCGCACGCACCACCTCACGTTCCACCTCCGGCCCGTTGCCGGCGGCGTGGGAACGGATCAGGCTGCGCTGCAGCTGCGCGCGCTTGTCGACCGGAATATGACGGATCGCGAGGGCACCGAACCCCGTCGAGACGCCGTACACCGGTTTCGGGTCCTCGGCGAGAGCCTCGATCCACCGACGACTTTCCGCCATGGTGGACAGAGCCTCTTCGGAGATCCGCACCGGGGCGCCGAGCCTGGCCACCCGAACCACTTCTTCGGCAGACACCGGGCCGACACCGACGACGACAGGCTCTTCGGTACCCACAGACTCAGTGTCCACCCCGGCGCGGGGTGTAGGTCGGGAATTGCGGGGTGCCAACGGCGATTACACGTCGCCGCGCAGAACCTCTTCGATTTCGCGTGGCGTCATGAGACGTTCGAGTTTTTCACTCGGCCACGAGGACGGACGTCCTTGCAATCGGGCAGATTCGAGTAGAGGGAGAGGGCTGCGGTCCCGCCGCAGGATCGAATGAACATTCACGACGATCACTTCCGAACACCGACTCGACGACGTGCCAATGCGCTGGCACCGAACCATTGCACTGATTTTTCTATCGCTCATCGTGCCTCGGGAGTTACACAGTTTCGGTGAGGCGCGCGGAGCGAAGCGACAAACCCGTTCCGGAGCGAAGCGACAACCTGTCCGGAGCGGACGCAACGAACTCATCGGGGTACAAAGAAGTGACCTGCCGCACATCCTCGTTCTCCGAGCGCCTACGATGACGGCAAAGTAGTTGTAACTACCCGTACCACCTTCCCTGACTGGAGACAGCCGATGGCAAACACCCTCGAAGCAAGCATCGAAATCGACGCCACCCCGCAGGATGTGTGGGCGGTGGTGTCTGATCTGAAGCGGATGGGTGAGTGGAGCCCGCAGTGCCGCACGATGCGCGTCCTGGGCGGTGTGGTCGAAGAAGGCACGAAGACGATCAACATCAACCGCAAGGGCATGCTCGTGTGGCCGACCACCTCGAAGGTCGTCAAGTTCCAGCCGAACAAGTCCATCGCCTTCCGCGTCGTCGAGAACCGCACCATCTGGTCGTACGAACTCCAGCCCACCGCCGGCGGAACCAAGGTCATCGAACGCCGGGAGGCGCCGACCGGAACGACCAAGGTGTCGCAATTCCTGGTGAAGACCGTGCTGGGCGGCAACGACGACTTCGAGGTCGAACTGATCGAGGGTATGAACACCACCCTGGCCCGTATCAAGGCGGCCGCCGAAGCCAGGTAACCCGCTTGACTCTCGACCTGGTCGAGCCTTCACCGTGAACCGCATGGAGAACTCGGATGACGTGAGGGCGCAGATCGGTCGAGGTCAGGAACTCGCGATAGCAGGCGACGCCGAGGGCGCCCGACATCTCTTCGCCGAGGTGTGGGGCGCCCTCGAGGCGTTTCCTGAGGGCAATCGCGATCCGCTTCACATCGTGACCCTCGCCCACGACATGGCCGACGTTCAGAGGAATTGCGCTGGGATCTGCGTGCGCCCGAGGCCGCGGACACGCTGACGGATGATCGCACGTACAGGTGAACGCGGGTTTTCTCCTCGACGCGATCGCCGCCCTCCCCGGCGATCAGCTGACGTTTCGCTTCGGCGGCCCCATCGCACCGCTCGCCATGTGTCCGCGGTCCGTTTCCTCCTCCGCCTCGGTGAGTGCGTACTCTCTCCTGATGCGTTACAGCCGGCCGCGCTCACGTAACCTGTGAGGGCGCCGCAACGGCAGGTAGCCGTCCCGCCCGACACAGTTAGAGGAGCCCGTGGCCCGTAAGCCCAGACCACCCGGAACCGCGCAGACCTCAGGGATCGGCCATTTCGTCGATCTCGCCCGGGGAGCCGTCCCACCGCTTCATCCGGCCGGACTGCCCTTCGTTCTCGCACCGCTCGGTGTGGCGGTCCTCGGCCGCAACCGCAAGTGGGTCCGGCGTGGCGCGCTGACCTCCGCCGCAGCGTGCGCCGCGTTCTTCCGGCATCCGCATCGTGTTCCTCCCAACCGGGTGGGCGTAGCGGTCGCGCCTGCCGACGGTGAAGTCGCACTCGTCGATACCGCCGTGCCGCCGGCCGAACTCGACATGGGCTCCGAGCCCCTGCCCCGGGTCAGCATCTTCCTGTCCGTGCTCGACGTCCACGTCCAGCGCAGCCCGGTCGGCGGAGTGGTGCAGAAAGTCGTGCACCGGTCGGGCCAATTCCTGTCCGCCGACCTTGCCGATGCCAGCGAGGTGAACGAACGCAACAGCATGCTGCTGCACACCTCGGACGGCCATGACGTCGCGGTGGTGCAGATCGCCGGCCTACTGGCCCGGCGAATCGTGTGTGACGCCGCGGTCGGCGACACCCTCCCCATCGGTGACACCTACGGTCTGATCCGGTTCGGCTCCCGCGTCGACACCTACTTCCCTGCGGGCACCACCTTGCTGGTGGAGCGTGGCCAGCGGACGATCGGTGCCGAAACCGTCATCGCTCAACTGCCGTGATCGCCAGTACGAAGCAGCGGAGAGGGAGACCACGGCAAGCGGTGCGCTTGCTGCCGAGTGTCGTCACAATTCTCGCGTTGTGTGGTGGGCTGTCCGCGGTGAAGTTCGCGCTCGACGGCGATCTCGGGACCGCGCTGGCGATGATCGGTGCCGCCGCGGTGCTCGACTCCCTCGACGGGCGGATCGCCCGGCTCCTCGACGCCACCAGCAAAATGGGTGCGGAGCTCGATTCGCTGGCCGACTCCATCTCGTTCGGTGTCGCCCCGGCCCTCGTGCTGTACGTCACCCTGCTGGACGGGCAGAGTTTCGGTTGGATCATCGCGCTCATCTACGCAGTGAGCATCGTGCTGCGGCTCGCCCGCTTCAACACTCTGCTCGACGACGACGATATGCCGGGTTACGCCAGCGAGTACTTCGTCGGCGTCCCGGCACCCGCGGGAGCCTTGGTAGCGCTCACGCCCTTGGCGGCGGCAGCGCAGTGGGGCGACGGCTGGTGGTCGTCGTATCCGGTCGTCGTGGCGTGGACGGTGTTCTCCGCGGCCCTGATCGTCAGTCGCATTCCGACTCTGGCGCTCAAGACCGTGTCCGTGCCGCCTCGCATGGCAGCAGGTCTGCTGGTGCTGGTGGCGCTCGCAGCGGCTGCGTTGGTCACCTATCCGTTCATTCTGCTGATGGCCCTCGTCGCCGTGTACCTGGCGCACATTCCGTTCGCCGTCCGCTCGCAGCGGTGGGTGGCGGCGCGGCCGGAGACCTGGGAGATCAAACCGGCAGAACGGCGAGCCATCCGGCGACAGCCCGACACCCGCGGACGGCGCTCCGCGGCGCGGCTCGGGTTGCGCCGTCCACGAGCCCGATAGTGCACTCGCGCACGTAGGCTCGACGCGTGACCTCACCGGAACTCGCGCTCACAGTCCGACTGAACACTTCGGCCGCCGACACGCGACGCGGCGTCGTACGGCTCCATCCGGAAGCGCTCGCCGCGCTCGGTCTCCGCGAGTGGGACGCGATCGCGTTGGTGGGGGCGCGCCGGACGGCAGCGGTGGCGGGTATCGCGCCGGCCGGAACGCCCACGGGCACCGCGCTGCTCGACGACGTGACGATGTCGAATGCCGGCCTCACCGAGAACGCCACCGTCGTCGTGACGCCGGTGACCGTGTACGGCGGAAGAACGGTCACGGTCAGCGGCTCCAACCTGGCGGTCACCTCGATCTCGGATGTCACCCTGCGACAAGCCCTCCTCGGGAAGGTCCTCAGCGTGGGTGACGCGGTGTCCCTGCTCCCCCGCGACCTAGGCCCCGGGACCAGTACGGCGCCCGCCACCCAGGCACTGTCCCGGACCTTCGGCGTCGCATGGACGTCGGAACTTCTCACCGTCACCGGGGTGGACCCGGCGGGCGGCCCGGTGAGTGTGCAACCCAACACCGCGGTCGGGTGGGGTGCGGGAACGCGCACCGCGGTCTCGTCTGCCCCGGCGCGCCTGTCGGCGACGGTGACCGAATCCGCGGCCGTCCCACCCCTGCCCGTCGAGGACCTCGTCGGGGCGCAGACCCAGGCCGCCAAACTGACCGAGTGGCTGGGACTCGCGCTCGACGAACCCGAACTGCTCCGCAAGCTCGGGGCGTCGCCTCACCTGGGAGTCCTTGTGACCGGGCCGGGTGGCGTCGGTAAAGCCACCTTGGCCCGCTCCGTGCTGGCGTCGCGGCGCGTCGTCGAACTCGACGGTCCCAGCGTCGGCGCTCTCGAAGCCGGTGCACGACTGCAACGGGTCACAGCAGCAGTCGACGCGATCAGCGGCAGCGGGGTGCTACTCGTCACCGACATCGATACCCTGCTGCCCGCGACTCCGGAACCCGTCTCCGCCCTGATCCTCGACCAACTCCGCCGTGCCGTCGACACCGCCGGTGTCGCATTCGTCGCGACCACCGCGCATCCGGAATCGACCGACACCCGGCTGCGCGGCCAGGAACTGTGCGACCGCGAACTCGCCCTGACACTGCCCGACGGCGCCACCCGACGCGCCCTGCTCGAACTGCTGCTGCGGAAGGTGCCCACCGACGGGATCGCCCTCGATGCCATCGCGGCCAGGTCGCCCGGATTCGTGGTGGCCGATCTCGCAGCACTGTGCCGGGAGGCAGCGTTGCGGGCCGCCTCCCGCGCCACCAGATCACCGGCCGACCCAGCTCTGACCCAGGAGGATCTGCTCGGCGCCCTCGACGTGATCCGCCCCTTGTCGAGGTCGGGGAGCGAGGAGCTGGCCATCGGCAGCCTCACTCTGGACGACGTCGGTGACATGGTCGAAACCAAGCAGGCCCTCACCGAGGCGGTGCTGTGGCCGTTGCAGCATCCGGATTCGTTTGCACGGCTGGGTGTCGACCCTCCGCGCGGAGTCCTGCTGTACGGACCTCCCGGCTGCGGCAAGACCTATCTTGTTCGGGCCCTTGCCAGTACGGGACACCTCAGCGTGCATGCCGTCAAGGGCGCCGAGCTGATGGACAAGTGGGTGGGCGCGTCCGAGAAGGCGGTGCGCGAGTTGTTCCAGCGGGCCCGCGACTCTGCGCCGTCCCTCATCTTCCTCGACGAGATCGACGCGCTGGCCCCGCGCCGCGGTCAGAGTTCCGACTCCGGTGTCTCCGACCGCGTGGTGGCCTCGCTGCTGACCGAACTCGACGGCGTCGAGCCTCTGCGCGATGTCGTGGTGCTCGGCGCCACCAACCGACCCGACCTGATCGACCCCGCGTTACTGCGGCCCGGACGCCTCGAACGACTCGTGTTCGTGCCGCCGCCCGACGCGGAGGCGCGCAAGGCGATCCTGCGGACCGCCGGCAGTTCGGTCCCGCTCGCCGACGACGTCGCCCTCGACGACCTGGCCGACAACCTCGACGGCTACTCGGCCGCCGACTGCTCGGCGCTCCTCCGTGAAGCTGCGCTCGCCGCGATGCGCCGGAGCATCGACGCCGCCGACGTCACCGCCGCCGACGTGGCCGCAGCACGCGAGAAGGTGCGCCCCTCGCTCGACCCCGAGCAAGTGGCGCACCTCAAGGCCTATGCGCTGTCGCGCCCGTGAGTACTTCCTAACCGCCCACGGTTAACAAGTACTCACGGGTCAGGACCAGCGGCCGAGCAACGTCGCGGCGTGCGCGGCGAGGGCAGCTTGGAAGAACGGACCGAAGCTCACCCGTGCGACGCCGAGCGGTCCGAAGGATGCCGGGTCGTCCTGGTCGGGCAGGCCGATCGCGTTGACGGGCAGCGGCAGCTCCGAAGTGAGACGTTTCTGGGTGGCGTCGTCGTGGCGGCCCACCGGATACAGGACGTCGGCGCCGGCGTCGGCTGCGAGCTTCAGCCGGGAGATGGCACGGTCGACGCGATCGGCATCGTCGCCGACCTTCTTGACGAACAGGTCGGTCCGCGCATTGACCACGACGTGCACGCCTGCGGCGTCGGCGGCCTGGCGTAGTTTCCCCACGAAGTCGGCGTGCTCCTGCGGCTCACGCAGCCGGCCGCCTTCACTGTGGACGGTGTCCTCGATGTTCAGCCCCACGGCGCCGGCGCCGATCAAGCCGTCGATGAGGCGAGCGGGTTCCTCCCCGTAGCCGGATTCGATGTCCACCGAGATGGGCAGGTCCACGGCGGAGGTGATCTGGGCGATCCGATGCAGCAGCTCGTCGAAGGTGATTCCCTCGTTGTCGGGCTTGCCGATCGAGTCCGACACCGGATGGCTACCGACCGTGAGTGCTCGGAAACCCGCGGAGACAGCCAAATTCGCGGACCACGCGTCCCATACCGTCGGCAGGATGACCGGGTTACCGGGCTGATGCAGCTGCAGCAGCGTTGTGGCCTTCTCGTGGATCGACGTCATGGGTGGGCTCCTCGCCTCGGAAAGTGTTGGACGGAGTCGTTCTCGGTACGCCTTCGTTGGCAACGCGAGGTGGGTGCCGTCCATTCCTCGCTGCTCGAGTACCGTGAGTGGATGGACTTCCGCGAACCCCTGTCGGCGGCGGCGGCCCTCGCCTCCGGCGCACTGGCCGGGTTCGTTCTCACCAATCCCCGCAATCGCGCGTGGGCCATCTATGCGTCGGATCGTGAGATCGACCGGTGGCTCAGCAGCCAGCCGACCGGTGTCGTGGTTGCCCTCGTCCTCGCCGTGATCGCTGTGGCCGGACTGCAGCGGTCGGGCTCACGCCGCGCCTCGTGGATCGTCGCCGCGGCGTGTGCACTCGTCCTGATCGCAACCCGCTCGGCGGTGGCGGGGGCAGGTGGTGTCGACACGCTGATCGCATTGCACTTCGCGAAGACCGCAACCGCGGGGATTCTTCTCGGAGCCGCGGTCGCCGCAGTGTGGGGACGGTGGGGTCCGCAGCTGACGCTGACGCTCGGCGCGGCGGGAGCGTTCGTTCTCGCGAGCGTCGCGCGACTACCACGCGGTGACACCGAGTATCTCGAACCGGCAAGCCGGAGTACGTCCGCGATCGGGGAACCACCGATGTGGTTGCTGATCGGGACGCTGGTACTGGCGCTCGTTTCCACCGCCCTCGCCCAGAAGCAGTTCCGGGTGCAGCGTCCAGAACGTCGCACCCTCCAGACGGCACTGGCCGCGGCACTGGCTCTCGCTCTCCTCAACCGGCTACTCGGTGCGTGGATCGACGACCACGAATTCGGTGAACCGCTGACGGTATGGCTCATCATCGGCTTCTGCCTCGTCGTGGTGCTGGTATGCACGGAGGTGTCCGCACGCTTGCTCCCCCGTGCCGACGGGCATTTCCTGCTGGCCGCCACGGCAGTCACCGCCGCGGCCATGCCCGTCCTCGACGACCTCCGGACCCCGCGCGTGACAACCCCCGCCTCCGCCGTCCTGATCGTCGGTGTCACAGCGTTGGCATTGGGTATCGCGGTCGCGGTCCGGGTTCCTCCGACGTTGCGACGACCGTACTGGGGGCTCGGGCTCGCCGCCCTCGTTCCCCTGACCACCGCCATACAGCCCGACTTCGGCAGTGACGGCGTCCTCCTTCTCGCCCGGCTCTTCCTCCTGTGCACCGGGATGGGGTTTGCGCTGGCCGCCGCGCTCCCCGCGTCGGCGCCGGTCGCAGTTCTGGGCCTGGCGTTGCCGTTCGCCTCGCTCGTCTTCGTGGCGGCAACCACCATCCCGGGCAGCCGGGTCGTGTACGCCGGAGCCTATGAACCGCTCGGCGCTGTGGCGGCGTTCACCGGCGAGGCCGACGGCCCCTCGCCCGTCTCGGCGGCATCGGACCATCTCGCGGGGATCGCGATGCTGGCCGTCGTGGCGTACTGCGCCTACTCGATACGGTCGCGTCGCCCACCGCTGGAAAAGACAGCACCGCTCACCTAGTCGAGCAGACCCAGCGACTGCAGCCGGCGAAACACCAGCATCGAACCGGGCGCGACGTCGGGCATCGCCGCGTACTCGTCGACCGTGAAGTACCGCAGTTCCGCGATCTCGCTCGTCGGCCGCGGCTCAGCGCTCAGTTCTGCAAGAAAGCACGTCATGTGCAGGGCGGTGCCTTCGGGATGCCCGTACGCCGGCGCTTCGAAGACTCCCAGTTGCTCGAGGGTGCCGTCCACGATCGCGGCGTCGAGTTCTTCCCAAATTTCCCGGTGCAGCGCCTCTTCGGCGTTCTCGCCGGGATCAATCTTGCCGCCGGCCATGTAGAACGCCGACTTTCCGACCGATCTCGTCTGCAGAAGCCGCCTCTGGCGGATGTGAGCGAGGGCTGCGGTTCGGATCTCGGCGGGCACGCCTCACAAGATAGAACAGCCCGCCGCGGCCCTGAAATGACGGAGCGCGACAGGCTCGCCCGTTTCGTCCGGTTTGCCGGGACTCGAGGCCGCAACCTGGAACCAGTAAGATGTACGTCGTAGACCAACTCGCTAGCTTCGCGAACGGTCTACACCGACTCGGTTCGCTGCGTTCCGACACCCCGCCGCCCGCTGACCAACGACGGAGTGCCTTTTGCTCGCTGTTCTGCTCGCCCATGCTGTCGCCGCCGTTCTGGCTCCGCTTGTGGTGCGCATGTTCGGCCGCAACGCTTTCTATCCGCTCGCGCTCGTCCCGCTGGTATCACTCGGCTGGGTGATCGCGCACTGGGGGACGGTGCAGACCGTCTCACTCGAGTGGATCCCCGGCCTGTCGATGAACATCGACTTCTGGTTCGATCCCCTGGCCGCCATCATGTCGGTGCTCGTCCTCGGGATCGGCGCCCTGATCTTGATGTACTGCGCGCGGTATTTCACCGACGACGAGCCGCGGCTGGGCATTTTCGCCGCGCAGATGGTGGCGTTCGCCGGCGCCATGTTCGGGCTCGTCGCCAGCGACAACATGTTGTTGCTGTACACCTTCTGGGAGTTGACGACGGTCCTGTCGTTCCTGCTGGTCGGCCATTATGCCGAGCGCGCCTCGAGTCGCCGGGCCGCGACGCAGGCGCTGCTCGTCACCACCGCGGGTGGGCTGGCCATGCTCGTCGGCATCATCATCCTCGGCCAGGTCGGTGGCACGTACAACCTGTCGGAACTGATCGAGGTCGCACCTCGCGGCTGGCTCGCCGGTGTCGGCGTTGTGTTGGTCCTCATCGGTGCGCTGTCGAAATCGGCGATCGTCCCGTTGCATTTCTGGCTGCCCGGAGCGATGGCGGCCCCCACTCCGGTCAGCGGTTATCTGCATGCCGCGGCCATGGTGAAGGCCGGCATCTATCTCGTGGCCCGGCTGTCCCCCGGCTTCGCCGACGCCGCCCCGTGGCGATTCACCATCGTCACGCTCGGGCTGCTGACGATGGTGCTGGCCGGGTGGCGTGCGCTGCGGGCCTTCGACCTCAAACTCGTCCTCGCGTTCGGCACCGTCAGTCAGCTCGGATTTCTCATGGTGCTCGTGGGTCTGGGTACGCGGGACGCCATGCTGGCGGGGCTGACCATGGTGGTCGCCCACGCGATGTTCAAGGCGGCGCTGTTCATGGTGGTCGGGATCATCGACCACTCCACCGGCACCCGGGACATCCGGAAACTGGGCCACCTGGGCGCCCGCGCACCGGCGCTGACGGTGTTCGCGGCCCTTGCCGCGGCCAGCATGGCCGGACTGCCGCCGTTCCTGGGTTTCGTCGGCAAGGAAGCAGCCTTCGACTCGTTGCTGAGCACCACGGCGCTCGCGGACCCCGCTCGCCTCGTGGCCGTGGCCGTGGTGGTGGTCGGATCGATCCTGACCTTCGCCTACAGCGTGCGATTCATGTGGGGGGCATTCGGGCGCAAGCGGCTCGAGAATCCCACCGTTGCCGTGCAGAAAATGCACGCACCCGGCCCGATGTTCCTGGCCGCGCCCGCGGTGCTCTCGGTGCTCGGTCTGGCCGCGGGTGCGGCGTCACCCCAACTCGAGAAGCTGCTGGTTCCGTACTCGCAGACTCTGCCTGCCGAGGGTGCTTCCGACTACCACCTCGCGCTGTGGCACGGCGTGAACACCGCCCTGCTGTTGACGGTGGTCGTGTTCGCCGTCGGCACCGCCCTGTTCGTGGCGCAGCGGTGGGTCATCCGGTTGCGGTTCGAACATCCACCTCTCGGCAACGCCGACCGCATCTACGACGCGACACTCCGCTTCATGGACGCCCTGTCGATGCGGCTGACCGGCGCCACCCAGCGTGGTTCGCTCCCCCGGACCCAGGCGATCATTCTCGCCACGCTCGTCGTGCTGCCGCTCGTTCTGCTGTTCACCGGCAGCCGCACCGACGCCGACCTCCGACTGTGGGACTCGCCGGTGCAGTTCGTGATCGGGCTGATGATGGTGGCCGCCGCGCTCGCGGCGACGGTGATGCGCAACCGGCTGGCCAGCGTCATCCTCGTCGGCCTCAGTGGATACGGCTGCGGTGTCCTGTTCGCGCTGCACGGCGCCCCGGACCTGGCACTGACCCAGTTCCTCGTCGAAACGCTGACTCTGGTGATCTTCGTGCTGGTGTTCCGCAAGCTTCCCGCAGAGGTCGACGAGAGCAGGGCCATCGGTTTCAAGCTGCCCCGGGCACTGCTCGCGGTCGCGGTCGGCGCCACCATCACCACGATCGGTGCCTACGCGATCAACGCCCGCAACACGGTGCCCATTCATGGGTTACTTCCCGACGCCGCGTACTACATCGGAAACGGCAAGAATGTCGTGAACGTCCTACTCGTCGACATCCGAGCCTGGGACACGCTCGGCGAAATCTCGGTTCTGCTCGTCGCCGCGACGGGTGTCGCGAGTCTGGTGTTCCGCAATCGCCGCTTCGGCAGTGCGCCCCGCGTGTCGGACGCCCCTGCGGTCACCGTCGAACAGGCGTCCGCGCAGTCGGAGACGACGTGGCTGCTCGGTGGAGATCTCATCGATCCCCGACACCGTTCGCTGGTTCTCGAGGTGACCACCCGGCTGATCTTCCCGACGATCATGGTGCTGTCGGTGTACTTCTTCTTCTCCGGGCACAACGCACCCGGTGGCGGATTCGCCGGCGGTCTGACCGCGGGGCTCGCCCTTGTGTTGCGCTATCTCGCGGGCGGCCGTTACGAGCTGGGAGAAACGGTCCCCATCGACGCCGGCAAGATTCTCGGGCTGGGCCTCACACTCGCCGCCGGAACGGCCCTGGTGTCGTTGTTCCTCGGCGCACCCGTGCTGTCGTCCGCAGTGTTCGAGGTGACGGTCCCGCTGCTGGGACACATCAAGCTGGTCACCGCACTGTTCTTCGACCTGGGTGTGTACCTCATCGTGGTCGGTCTCGTCCTCGACGTGCTCCGCAGTCTCGGCGCACGTCTCGATGCACAGATCGAGGTGAACCAGAAATGAGCGCAAACATCGGATTCCTCGTCATCATCGGCGTCCTGGTGTCTGCAGGCGTCTACCTGCTCATCGAGCGCAGCATCACGCGCATGCTCCTGGGACTGCTGCTGTTCGGCAACGGGATCAATCTTCTGATCCTCACGTCGGGTGGCTCGGACGGAAATCCCCCGATCGTGGGCCGCGACTCCATCCACGAGTCGATGGCCGATCCCCTCGCGCAGGCGATGGTGCTCACCGCGATCGTCATCACCATGGGCATTGCGGCCTTCGTCCTGGCTCTCGCGTACCGGTCGTTCAAGATCACCACCGCCGACCTCGTCGAGAACGATCCCGAAGACACCCGGGTCCTGCTGCGGCGTTCGCCCTCGGAAGCCCCCGACCGCGACCGCTCCGACGACCCCGTCACCGGCGAGCCCAGTTTCACCGGTGACGCCTTCGACCGGAACGGTAATCCCATCCCCTTGGAAGAACTACGGAACCTCGAAGACCTCGAGGGTTACGAAGAGCTGCACACCGGCGATTTCGACGACGACGAAGACGACAAGGCCACGATCGGAAAGAAGCCGTGACCCTGTCCCCGCACCTCGTCACCACACTCGCCCCGCTGCCCGTTCTCGTGCCCATGCTCGCCGCCGCCGCGACCCTGGTACTCGGCCGGCGTCCCCGCGCCCAGCGGGTGATCACCCTCACCGCACTGATCGCCGTGCTGGTCGTGTCCGCACTGCTCCTGTACCTCGCGGACCGCGACGGTACGACGGCGATTCAAGTGGGCGGCTGGGACTCCCCCATCGGCATCACCCTCGTCGTCGACCGTTTGTCCGCGATGATGCTCGTCGTCTCTTCGATCGTGCTGCTGGCCGTCATGGCATACGCGGTCGGTCAGGGCATCCGCGACGGAAGTGAAGACCAGCCCGTCTCGATCTTCCTGCCCACGTATCTGGCCCTCACCGCAGGAATATCCAACGCCTTCCTCGCCGGTGACCTGTTCAACCTGTATGTCGGTTTCGAGGTGTTGCTCGCGGCCAGCTTCGTCCTGCTGACGTTGGGAGCGAGCGCCGAGCGGGTCCGCGCCGGCGTGTCCTACGTGATGGTGTCGATGGTGTCGTCGCTGATCTTCCTGGCCGGCATTTCCTTCGCCTACGCGGCCACCGGCACCCTCAACCTCGCCGACATGGCCACCCGGCTCGACGGCATCCCGTCGGGCACGCGCACCGCCATCTTCGGTGTCCTGCTCGTGGCGTTCGGGATCAAGGCCGCGGTCTTCCCCCTGTCGACGTGGCTCCCCGACTCCTACCCGACCGCGCCGGCACCGGTCACGGCCGTCTTCGCGGGTCTGCTCACCAAGGTGGGCGTGTACGCGATCATCCGCGCGCACACGCTGCTGTTTCCGGAGGGCGAACTCGACAACGTTCTGATGGTGTGCGGCCTGCTGACGATGCTCGTCGGCATCTTCGGTGCGATCGCGCAGAGCGACATCAAACGCCTGCTGTCCTTCACCCTGGTCAGTCACATCGGCTACATGGTGTTCGGTATCGCGCTGTCCACGCAGTCGGGACTCTCGGGTGCCATCTACTACGTGGCGCACCACATTCTCGTGCAGACCACGCTGTTCCTCGTCGTCGGTCTCATCGAACGACAGGCCGGGTCGTCGTCGCTGCGCCGGCTCGGCGGGCTCGCCGCCGCCAGCCCCGTCCTCGCCATCGTCTTCCTCGTCCCTGCTCTGAACCTCGGGGGCATCCCGCCGTTCTCCGGGTTCATCGGCAAAGTAGCCCTCCTGCAAGCGGGTTCCGCGGACGCCGGGGTACTGGCCTGGATCCTCGTCGGTGGCGGCACCCTCACCAGCCTGCTCACCCTGTACGTGGTGGCCCGTGTCTGGACCAAGGCGTTCTGGCGGGCCCGCGCCGACGCCCCGGAAGGTGACCTCGCCGATGTGAGCCCGTCGGCTCTGATCGACGAGTCCGAGGCCGACATCCCGTTCGACGATCGCGCCGACGTGGGGCGCATCCCCGCGATGATGTTGCTACCCACGGTCGCGCTCGTCGGGGTGGGCCTGGCCATGACGGTCTTCGCCGGGCAGATCATCTCGATCAGCGACCGTGCTGCCACCGACCTGCAGGACCGCTCGATCTACATCACCGCCGTCCTGGGCGATCGCAGCGGGGCCGAAGCGCAGGAGGCGCCGCGATGAAACGCGAGAGATTTCTCCAACTCAGCGCACTGGTCTGGTTGACGGCCGTATGGATTCTCCTGTGGGGAAACCTCAGCATCGCCAACGTGGTCGGCGGAGTCGCGGTCGGTGTGCTGATCATGGTGCTCATGCCCCTGCCGAGGGTGCCGGTCCAGGGGCGCGTGCACGTCCTGTCGCTCCTCCGGCTGGCCTGGAAATTCGTGTACTACTCGCTCGAATCGAGCCTGCAAATCGCCTGGCTGGCGGTACGCCCCGGTCCGCCACCGGTCACCGGCGTTCTGCGGTACCAACTCGGAATCAAATCGGATCTGGTCCTCACCCTGTTCATCGACGTCGTGAATCTCATTCCGGGAACCATGGTGCTCGAGATCGATCAGGTTCGACGGATCGTGTACGTCCATGTACTCGACATGGGTTCGGCGAAGGCGGTCGGCCAGTTCTACCGCACGGTCGCGCAACTGGAACGCTTGTTCATCGCCGCCTTCGAGCGCGACTCCGAATGGAAGCCGAGTGCCTGGCACTTCGGCGACGAGCAGTACGAGGACCCCGCTCAGGAGGGCACCACATGACAGTCGTCTCCGTCATCTCCGGGATCGTTCTGGTGATCGCCGGCGTGCTGACCACCTTTCGGCTTCTCGACGGGCCCAACTCGCTGGACCGCCTCGTCGCCCTCGACACCCTGATCGCACTCGCCATGTGTGGTCTCGCGGTGTGGGCCGCCTACACCGGCGACACCACGATCGTCCCCGCCATCGTCGCCCTGTCGCTGGTCGGCTTCATCGGTTCCGTGTCGGTGGCCCGCTTCCGGGTGAGTGACAAGTAATGACCAGTGTCCTGAACTACATCGGCGCCGGTCTCATGCTGGCGGGCTCTCTTCTCGCGCTCACCGCGGCCATCGCCATCGTGCGTTTCCCCGACACTCTGCGGCGCATGCACGCCGCCACCAAACCGCAGGTGGTCGGACTGAACATGGTGCTGGTGGGCGCCGTGATCGAACTGCGGGGCAACGTCGACATCTGGATGTTGATCCTCGTCGGCGTCTTCACCCTCTTCACCGCTCCTGTCATCGCGCACAGCGTCGGCCGCGTCGCGTACCGGGAGCAACGCGATCAGGACGGGCTGATGATGATCAACGAGCTGGAGCCTCCAGAGCGGCCGTGACCGCAGGCCGGGAACCGACGGTGCCCCAGCGGTGCAGCGCGCTGTCCTCCCGGGCGAAGAAGGTCGCGTAGAACCCGAGAATCACAGCGGCGAGGACACCGATCACGATCGGTCCCGAGACCTCGGGGAAGCGGCCCATCGGCACGGCGAGATAGCGGTAACTGAGCAGCAGTACGACGAGTGCGATCGTCCCGCCGCCGACGAGCCGAATCCGGAACCAGCCCCACCCGCGTTCGGGGTCCCGCAGGGCCGACTCGATGGTCAGGCAGAGCACGGCTCCCGCCACCAGGTCGACTCCGTAGTGATAGCCGAAGCCGAGCGTCGCGGTGAGAGTGCATACCAGCCAGAACGTGCCGCCGAGCCGAAGCCACCAGGTGCCGCCGCGCGAATGGATGAACAGCGCGAGCGCCCAGGCGGTGTGCAGACTGGGCATGCAGTTGCGGGGTGTCACCGCATCGAACGCCATCGGCGCAGGGGTGAAGTCGGGCGTCGGAACGAAATTCGGCCAGAAGTTGCCGGCCTGAAAGCCCTGCCCGTCGGTGCCGAATGCGAAGATCGGCCCGACCACGGGGAAGAGAAGGTAGAAGATGGGCCCGACGAGGCCGATCAGCAGGAACGTGCGGACGAGATAGTGCGTGGGCCAGCCGTTTCTCAGCTGATAGATCGCCACCGCGATCGCGGCGACCGGTAGTTCGATGTAGACCCAGTGCAGAACCCCGTAGCCGACCGAACCGAGAGCATCGACCAGCTGTCCCATGTGCCACGACGGATTTCCCAGCGCATGGTCGGCCAGCTGCGCGTATTCATCGAGAACCATCGGGCCGGCCATGATCGTGATCTGCAACCACGCATCGCCGAACTTGGTCGCGAGAATGAGCAGGGCACCGAGCGCCACCCCCTTCAGCGCGCTGTGCCGCTGCTCGCCGGTCCACCGGACCGCGGCGTAGACACCGACCGCGGTGAGGACCCACGTCGCACCGTTTCCCACGGTGAGTGGGCCCCCCGCCGCGTACCGCACAGCCGCAACGGACACATCGATGCCGGCCGCGGCCGACAGGGCCACGATCCGCTGCCGTGACGTGAGCCCGACCATCGCGAGCGCGAGCCCCGCCCAGGGGACGGACGCCGACTTCGGTGTCAAAACATAGTCACGAACAAGGCTTTCGAGTGGCCCCTGGAATCCCTGCGCCGACGCGAGCAACTGCACCGTCACCAGCGCAGCCACGACCCCCAGCACGCCACCGGCAACGAGCGTGGGCGACCGGTCGACGGACCTCCCCGGCCGTGCAACGGCTACTTCGTCGATCGACACCCGGCAAGTGTAAACAACACATGAACGGAAGGTGGACAAGCGTCCGACCCCGGCACCGCGGTGTCAGGTGCCCAGCTCCTTCACGAGAGCATCGACCACGGCCACCAGATCGCCCCCGGTGGCCTCCGCGACCTGGCGTTGGCGCTGATAGGAGGCCCCGCGGCGCGGGATATCGGCCACAGCCGCCAGTTCGTCCGCACACCCGAGACGCGCAGCGGTGGGTGCGAGCTTCTCGAGCAGATCGTTCAGGTCGTCGGTGACGAGCCTCTCGTTGCTGTCCGAGTCGAGGATGATCTCGGCGTCGAGCCCGTACCGCGCCGCCCGCCACTTGTTTTCCTTGACATGCCACGGCTGCAGGTTCGGCAGGTTCTCGCCGGCCTCGAAACGCCGGTCCAGATCGACGATCAGGCAATGCACGAGCGCCACGAGCGCACCGAGTTCGGCGCGGGTCGAAATGCCGTCGAAAACCCGCACCTCGATGGTGCCCCAGCGCGGAGCCGGGCGGATGTCCCAGTGCATGCCGCCGATCTTGGTGATCACCCCGGTTTTCATCTGATCACTGATGAAGTCCTCGTACTGCGCCCAATTCGCGAACTGGTAGGGCAACCCGGCCGTGGGCAACTGCTGGAACATCAGCGCACGGTTACTGGCGTACCCGGTGTTGACGCCCGCCCACATCGGTGACGACGCCGACAACGCCAGTAGATGCGGATACCGCTGCAGCAGAGCATTGAGAATCGGGAACACCTTCTGCGGTGACGACACACCGACGTGAACGTGCACACCCCAGATCAGCATCTGCCGCCCCCACCACTGCGTGCGTTCGATCAGCTCGTCGTAGTCAGGTGTGCGGGTGACCAACTGAGTGGACCACTGGGCGAACGGGTGGGTGCCGGCGCAGATCAGGTCGACACCCAGAGGGTTGGCAGCCCGCCGCAGCAGATCGAGCGACTCGTCGAGATCGCTCATTGCCTCGCCGACGGTGGAGTGGATGCCGGTCACGAGTTCGACGGTGTTGCGCAGCAACTCCTTGGTGATGCGCGGATCCTCGGGGCCCGCCAGATTCGCCACCGCATCGAACACCTCGGCGGCCGTGTTGGAGAGATCCCGCGTGACCCTGTCGACCAGCGCGATCTCCCACTCGACACCCAGTGTCGGCCGCGGCGAACCGGGAAAGGGAACTACCACGATTCCGATCCAACCACAGGCCGCACGGTGCGGCAGTACACCGACATCCCGGCGTCAACCGGGATGTCGGAGATCTCAGCTTTCGCCCAGGACACCGCAGGCCACACGTGAGCCTGCGTCCCCGGTGCTCAGGGTTTCCTGATCGGGAGCGGGTGCGTACCGGGTGGGGATGTTCGCGAAGTTGTCGGCGCCGGAGTGGATCATGACCGCGGTCCCGGCATCGCTGTTCTTCAAGTCCTCCACAGTGAAGGCGTCAGTGGTAGTGACCAATTCGCCGGTACCGTCTTCGAGGATCTGCAGCGAGGTGAGGTCTCCGCTGGCCGGGTGGCCGGAGTGTCCCTCGACCTGGAAGTGTCCACCGGCGGAGAGGAAGTTGCCGGGTGCACCGCCGGTGGGGGCGACGGAGTTCGTCTCGCATTTGCCGACCGAATGCACGTGGAAGCCGTGGAACCCGGGAGTCTGGTCCTTGACGGACACGGTGACCTCGACGTGCTCGCCGGACTGCGTGAAGGTGGCGGTGCCGACGTCGTTACCTTCGGCATTCTTGAACGTCGCAGTGAGGGTGTCGCTTCCGCTCTCGCTGTGCCCGCCGGCCGAACCGTGGCCTGCATCGCCGGGAACGTCTGCGGCACTGGGATCGGCGGCTCCGGTCCACACGGGGGGCGTGGTACCCGAGACGTCGGACGGCTCCTCGTTGTTACTGCAGGCGGTCAGCCCCAACGCAGCGATGGCCACCACGGGGGTGACAATGCGCCAGGACATCCGACGGGTAGTACTCGAGGCCATCAATACCGCTCCTTTGAGGTGGCGAAGAAGTGCATCTGATCATAACCACGACGCCCCTGGACCGGCCTTCCGGTCCAGCCTGCCCCGGCGCTCGCGCTACCCGGCGGCGGTGACGATGACGATGACGCCTGCGGAAGAGTTCGCGATACCGGCGAATCGGGGTTTGGCCGTAGCCCCCAGTTCGGCGGCGATCTGCGTCGCCGCTTCCTTCTCGGCAGGCGAATTGCCGTAGTAGACGGTGGTTTCGGAGATCGTTCCGTCGCTGTAGTTCCCCGTTTCGGCCACCGTCCAGCCGGCCTCGGTGAGTTCGGTGGCCGTCTGTCCGGCGAGTCCGGTGACGTTGCTGTTGTTGAACACCCGCACGGGCACCGACGACGCGTCGGCGGACGCGGATGTACCCGAGGCGCCGGACGTGGTGCTCGCCGACGCGGACGTCGAGGTGGCACCCGACGCCGACGCGGTCGCAGTCGTCGTGCGCGCCGCGGGCGAAGCCGGCGGAGCCGCGGAGGCGGTCGTGACGGTGGCCGCAGTGTTCCCCGAGTCCGAATCGCCGAGTGAGGCGAACCCGAGACCGGCGAAGAGGATCGCGAGAGAAATCAGCACCATGGCGAGGGCACGTAACGGCGGGCCGGACGATTGCGGATTCTGATTGCTCACGGTGTCGACCTTAGCGACCGGGCTACTAGGTGACGTCGAACCCGAGGCGACGGGCGGCGCGAGCCTTCTGCCTGCTGGCGCGCAGACGCCGCAGCCGCTTTACGAGCATCGGATCTGCCGCGAGCGCCTCCTGGCGGTCGACCAGGGCGTTGAGCACCTGGTAGTACCGGGTTGCCGACATGTCGAAGAGCTCCTTGATTGCCTCTTCCTTGGCCCCGGCATACTTCCACCACTGGCGCTCGAAGGACAGGATGTCGTGTTCCCGACGGCTCAGTCCGTCGGTCCCGACCTCGTCGACCCCTGCGGAGTTGTCGTTGTCGGTGCGCTCGGACTGGTTCCGACTACGCGCTGTTGCGCCGTCCATGTCACTCCTCGACTACTAGCTCTCGCTCGAATTCAGCGAAACCACGTTCCCCCGGCTCCTCGATCGCGTGGGTCGACCGAGCAACGAATTACACAGCTGTACTTCAGCGACTATTCAACCATGAGGAAGGCCGCAGGCAGTGCCGGCGACGCGGGCGCGCCGCACTATCCTTGACAACCATGGCCATCCTCCCCATCCGGATCGTGGGCGACCCGGTACTGCACAAGCCGACCGAGCCGGTGTCCCAGTCACCCGCAGAGCTCGCCGAACTCATCGCGGACATGTACGACACGATGGACGCCGCCAACGGTGTCGGGCTCGCCGCCAACCAGGTCGGCGAGTCACTGCGCGTGTTCGTCTACGACTGCCCCGACGTCGACGACAGCGGCAAAGCCTTCCGCCGTCGCGGCTGCGTCGTCAATCCGGTGCTCGAAACGTCCGAGGTTCCCGAGACCATGCCCGACCCGGACGACGACGTCGAAGGCTGCCTCTCCGTGCCGGGCGAGCAGTTCCCCACCGGCCGCGCCGACTGGGCCAGAGTCACCGGCACGGACGCCGACGGCAATCCCGTCGACATCGAGGGGCGCGGATTCTTCGCCCGGATGCTGCAGCACGAGGTGGGACACCTCGACGGTTTTCTCTACGTCGACATGCTGATCGGCCGCAACGCGCGGGCAGCGAAGAAAACGATCAAACGCGCCGGCTGGGGCGTCCCGGGCCTGAGCTGGGTGCCGGGAACGGTCGAAGACCCCTTCGGGCATGACGACTGACATTCCTGTCGGTAGCCGGGTGGTGCTGCGTTACGCATTGCCTCCCGGCCACAGCCATCCGATGACCGACGTCGTCGGGATTCTGGAGGGCGTCGCGCCGTTCGTCACCGTCCGTGCGGCGGACGGTTCGGTCGTCGAGGTGGAACCGGACCGGGTCATCGCACTCAAGGCCGTCCCCGCGCGGCCGGTCCGCACCAGCGAGATCCGAGCGCTCGAACTGGCTTCCGCCGACGGTTGGCCGGGAGTCGAACACGCCTGGATCGACGGGTGGCTGGCCCGGTACGGTCACGGATTCACCGGGCGCGCGAACTCGGCGGCCCCTCTCGGTGACCCGGGCACGGTCGGCGACCTGGCAGACAGCTCCCCCGGCAGCACGCTCGATCGTCTGCGCGACTGGTACGCCGAGCGCGAGCGCCCGTTGCGGCTTCTGCTTCCCGATCGGCTGGGAAGGGTGCCACCAGGATGGAATCTCAGCGACGAGGTAGTGGTGATGGCCGCAGATATCGCGAATCTCACTCTTCCCCGGGGCCCTCGCACGACCACGATCACCGATCGTCCCGACTCCGATTGGCTCGCGCTCTACCGGTACCGCGGGTCCGCGCTCCCCGACTTCGCGGTCGACGTGCTCGACGCCGTCCGCGGCGGCACGCTCGGCTTCGGCCGGATCGGCGCCGCCGACTCCACCCTCCTCGCAGTCGCACGCGGTTCGGTGACCTCGGCCCCGGGCGGCCGCCTGTGGGTGGGACTCACCGCGGTCGAGGTGGCGCAGGCCCACCGTAGGCGCGGTATCGGCAGCCTGATCTGCGGCGAGATGATCGCGTGGGGTCGCGAGCAGGGAGCGACCCATGCCTGCCTGCAGGTGGCCGCGGAGAACGAGGGTGCTCAGGCGATGTATCGCGGCCTCGGCTTCGTTGCACACCATCGGTACCGGTACGCGACGGAACCTGTCGGCGGCGGGCACTAGGCTGGCGGCGTGCGCATCGCTACTTGGAACGTGAATTCTGTTCGTGCCCGTACCGACCGGATCCTCGACTGGCTTCAGCGGACCGACACCGACGTGTTGGCCATGCAGGAGACCAAGTGCAAGGATGAGCAGTTTCCGTACGAGCGTTTCCGCGAGCTCGGTTACGAGGTGGCGCACGTCGGTATCAGTCAGTGGAACGGGGTGGCCATCGCGTCCCGCGTGGGGCTGACGGACGTTCGGATCGGTTTCGACGATCAGCCCGGGTTCCACAAGGATCCAGAGGTTGCCCCTGTCGAGGAAGCCCGCGCGATCGGTGCCACGTGCAACGGTGTCCGCGTGTGGAGCCTGTATGTTCCGAACGGACGCGAGCTGGCGGATCCGCACTACACCTACAAGCTCGAGTGGCTGTCGAAGCTGCGTTCGGATGCGGTCCGGTGGCTGGAGAAGAATCCCGAGGAGCAGATCGCCTTGGTCGGCGACTGGAACATCGCGCCCACCGACGACGACGTGTGGGATCCTGCCCTCTTCGAAGGCAAGACGCACACCTCCGCACCCGAGCGGGAGGCGTTCCGGTCGTTTCTCGAGTCAGGTTTCACCGATGTGGTGCGGCCGCACACGCCGGGTCCGGGCGTGTACACCTACTGGGACTACACGCAGCTGCGATTCCCGAAGAAACAGGGAATGCGGATCGACTTCATCCTCGGCTCGCCCGCTTTCGCCGGCCGGGTCGACAAGGCGGAGATCGACCGCAACGAACGTAAGGGCAAGGGCGCGAGCGATCACGCGCCGGTCATCGTCGACCTCGGAGACTGACGCACCTGCACGAGCGTGGAGGCGTAGAGACGTTCAGTCCTCGACGAGGATGTCGAGGGACTCCGGGTGCCGCGAGAGATAGCGCTGGACGTAGGTGCAGATCGGGCGCACTTTCCACCCGCGAGCGCGTGCCTCGTCGAAGGCTGCGCGGACGAGTGTTTCCGCCAATCCCCGTCCGCCGAATTCCTCTTTCACCACCGTGTGCATGAACGCCACAACCTCCCCCGGTTTCGCCGTGAAGCCGGGAATGTCGTCCTCGTCGCGATAGCCGAGAATCCCGACGAGTTCGTCACCGAGCCACAAGTCGAAGCGTTCGTGAGCCGGATTGTCGAGTACACGAACGTCGGCGGCCGAGACATTGCCCGACGCCGAGACACTGCCCGACAGGGAAGACTTCGAAATGTGATCCATGCCACCATGGAACCAGTAAGTCGCAGACTGGGGGAGCACAAACGCCGTAACCGGGATCGATTCGTTGCCGGGTTTTTCGCGTCCAGCGGTCAGCGTTCGATCGGTACCACCAGATCGCGATACTCCGGATGGGCCGACAAGAAGCGCTGGACGTAAGTACACACCGGTCGCACCTTCCAGCCGTATCCCCTGGCCAGGTCGAGGGAGCGCCCCACCATCATCGACGCGAGTCCGCGATGCCCGAAGTCCTCGACGATCACCGTGTGCATGAACGAGACGATCGGAGCCGGGACGCCGGTCGGGCGCCGACCGGCCGTCACCCCCACCCCGGCGCCGGCCCCGGTCGGCGGCCCCGAGAGGTCGTAGTATCCGAGGATTCCGACCAGATCCCCACTCAGCCGCAGCTCGAAGCGGTTCTGGCCGGCATTGTCGATCACGTCCACAACCTGCGAGTCCGTCAGCACTGCGACCTCCTGGTGTTTGCTTCGTGATCAAAACGTGATGTACGTCACCATTTATACCGACTCACCGGGCTGCTGTCCAAGGTTCCCCCGAATGATTTCTCACAGACATGTCGGTTACAGTCTGTGCGACAACTACACATCCACGGGGGCTCGCACCAGCGGGCTGAGAGGACGGCTAGGGCCGTCGACCGTCGAACCTGTCCGGGTAATGCCGGCGTAGGGAGCATCTCGATGAGCAGAACTGTATCTACGGCCACGTCCGTCACGACGGGGCCGATCGCAGGCAGCACCAAGGAATACGTGCAGTGGAGCGACGACATCCGCGTACCGGTCCGGCGCGTCCACCTGACCAACGGTGAGCATCTCGACCTGTACGACACCTCCGGCCCGTACACCGATCCCAACGCCCAGATCGACGTTGCCGCCGGACTGCCCCGCATCCGCGAGCAGTGGTCCGGGGATCGCGGGCAGACCCAACTGGACGCCGCCCGGGCGGGCGTCCTCACCCCGGAAATGCGGTACTGCGCTGCGCGCGAGGGTGTCTCACCGGACACCGTGCTCGCCGAGGTCGCTGCGGGGCGGGCCGTGATCCCGGCCAACCGCAAGCATGCAGAACTCGAGCCGATGATCATCGGCAAGGCGTTTGCAGTGAAGATCAATGCGAACATCGGCAACAGTGCGGTCACCTCCTCGATCGCCGAAGAAGTGGAAAAGATGGTGTGGGCCACCCGTTGGGGCGCCGACACCATCATGGACCTCTCGACCGGCAAGAACATCCACGAGACACGCGAGTGGATCCTGCGTAATTCACCGGTCCCGGTGGGCACCGTGCCGATCTATCAGGCACTCGAGAAGGTGAACGGCGATCCGACCGCCCTCACCTGGGAGATCTACCGGGACACCGTGCTCGAACAATGCGAGCAGGGCGTCGACTACATGACGGTTCATGCCGGGGTGCTGCTGCGATACATTCCGCTGACGGCGCGTCGCGTCACCGGCATCGTCTCGCGCGGCGGCTCCATCATGGCGGCCTGGTGCCTGGCACATCACCGGGAGTCGTTCCTGTACACGCACTTCGAGGAGCTGTGCGAGATCCTGCACCGCTACGACGTCACATTCTCGCTCGGCGACGGACTCCGGCCGGGTTCGATCGCGGATGCCAACGACGAGGCGCAGTTCGCGGAGCTTCGCACCCTGGGTGAGCTCACGAAGATCGCGAAATCCCATGGCGTGCAGGTGATGATCGAAGGCCCCGGACACGTGCCGATGCACAAGATCGTCGAGAACGTACGCCTGGAGGAGGAACTGTGCGAAGAGGCGCCGTTCTATACCCTGGGCCCATTGGCCACCGATATCGCCCCGGCCTACGACCACATCACGTCGGCCATCGGTGCGGCGATGATCGCGCAGGCGGGCACCGCCATGCTCTGCTACGTGACGCCGAAGGAGCACCTCGGGCTGCCGAACCGCGACGACGTCAAAACCGGCGTGATCACGTACAAGATCGCCGCGCACGCGGCCGACCTCGCCAAGCAGCACCCTCGGGCGCAGGAACGAGACGATGCCTTGTCCAAGGCGCGCTTCGAATTCCGCTGGCACGACCAGTTCGCGCTGTCCCTCGACCCGGACACCGCCCGCGAATTCCACGACGAGACCCTGCCTGCGGAGCCCGCGAAGACGGCCCACTTCTGCTCGATGTGTGGCCCGAAGTTCTGCTCGATGCGGATCTCCGCCGATGTCCGGGAGTACGCCGAGAAGAACGGCCTCGATTCGGTGGAGGCCATCGAAGCGGGTATGGCCGAGAAGTCGGACGAGTTCGTCGGCGCAGGTGGCCGCGTATATCTGCCCGTCGAATCCGTCACCTCAGAGAATCGGTAAGGTCCCCTCCGTGAAGCTGCTGCCCCTGGCCCCCGACGGCCAGACCCCCGTCCGAGTCCTCACCATCGCCGGCACCGATTCCGGTGGTGGCGCCGGAATTCAGGCCGACTCACGGACGATGGCTCTGTGCGGTGTCCACGCATGCGTCGCGGTGGCCGCCGTGACCGTGCAGAACTCCGTCGGTGTGAGCGGGTTCCACGAAATTCCACCCGAGACGGTGGCGGCGCAGGTCCGCTCCGTCGTCGGCGACATCGGCGTGGGAGCGGCGAAAACGGGCATGCTGGCGTCCACCGCCATCATCGAGGCCGTCGCGAGTGTCTGCACAGAAGTGGGGATCGGGCGCGAGCATCCGGTCCCGCTCGTCGTCGACCCGGTCTGCGCGTCGATGCACGGCGATCCGTTGCTCCACGCCGAAGCGCTCGACGCCGTACGGAACACGTTGATCCCGATCGCGACGGTGGTGACACCGAACCTCGACGAGGTCCGGCTCATCACCGGGATCGAGGTGGTGGACGACGCCACCGCGCGCCGCGCAGCCGAGGCTCTGCACGCGCTCGGGGCCCAGTGGTCGATCGTCAAGGGTGGGCACCTGCGTACGTCGGAGGTCAGTACCGACCTGCTCTTCGACGGGGACACCTTCCGGGAGTTCAGCAGCCCCCGGATCGACACCGGCAACGACCACGGAGGCGGCGACACCCTCGCGGCGGCCATCGCCAGCGCACTCGCCCACGGGTGGTCTGTGCCCGACGCCGTCGCGTTCGGCAAGGAATGGGTCACCAAGTGCCTCGAGGCGTCGTACGACCTGGGAGCCGGTCATGGCCCCGTCTCCCCCCTCTGGCGACTTCGTCCCCCGTGAGTACTTATTAACCTGCGGCGGTTAAGAAGTACTCACGGGCGGCGGAGCCGCAGCCGCCAGATGCCGAGGTCGGACGGCACCCCGCTGGGGGCGGGGGCGAAGAAGGCGCGGCGCCACGGTTTGACGCTGATACCGAGTTCCTCGAGCGTCCCCGGCTGAAGCGCCGAGAGGGTGGCGGACGACGCCATGACGTTGCCGTCCCCGCCGAGTTCCATCATGCGGGCCGCGATGGTGACGTCGACGCCGAGCCAATCGCTGCCGAGCTGCCGGGGAACCCCCGTGTGGATTCCGACCCGCATCCGCGGACGGTAGCCGTCGACCTCGACATTCCGGAGCGCGTCCTGCGCGGCGAAGACTGCGTCGACGGCGCGATCAGGGCTGGGGAAGACGGCCATCACGCCGTCGCCCATCCGCTTCACGACGTGCCCGCCTCGGTCGACCATCGGTGTCTCGATTGCTTTGGCGACGTCTCGTAACAGCGCGAGGGTGGCGGTATCGCCTGCGGGGAGAGACCAGCTCGAGAAGCCGACGAGGTCGGTGAACACGATGGTCACTTCCCGGGTTCCCCGGCCGCGGCCGGTGCGCTCGAGCAGCGCTTGCCACACCTGCAGGGCGCCGAGGCTCATCTCCCGGGACGCTCCCGGCTGATGGTCGAGGAAGCGGTCCGCCACGCGGGCCACGGCGCGTGCGGTGCCGGGGCCTGCGGTGGACAGCGGGTCGCCGAATGCCGGATCTCCCGGCAAGGCACGGCGGACCCTGCGCAGTCCTTCGATCAGCTGGGGCCGACGGTTCAGTGCCCCCACCCAGCCCAGAACCTTGTCCTGTCTACTCTCCTCCGACGCAGCGTCGAGTTCGGCAGCGCTGTCGTCGGCCGGGTCTTCGCTCACGAGCGCAAGGGTAACCCAGCGTCACAGGCAGAAGCCCGTGACGAATCGGACGTCACTGCGCTGCCCGAGCCTTCTCCCGATCGGCGCCGGTGGGGACACCGTTGGGACCGGCCAGTGATTCCGCGTAGACCCCGACTGCGTAGGCCACCGCGGACGCATTCTTCGCAAGAGCTGCCCGGTCGATGTTCGCGAGGGTGTCGGTCGGGCTGTGGTAATGCTTGTCGAACACGGCGTCGGGTGTGCCACCCCATTTCTGGGCCTCCTCGGCGGTCTTCTTGTCGTCGGCACCACTGAACACCCCGCCCGACGGAATCTTCTGCTCGATGAACGGACCGTAGTCGGAGCGGCCGTCGAAATCGGTGCCGTTCGCGGCAATGCCGTTCTTACCGAGGTACTCGACGAAAGTGCGCTCGATTCCCGCCGAACCTTCGGGGCCGGGCCCTTCGCCGACGTTGTCGGAGTTGTCGCCGTCGTAGGTCAGGTAGCCGGCGTTCTCCGAGCCGAGCATGTCGAAGTTCAGGTAGAGCGCAATGTCGTTGCGTTCCGCCTCGCTCAGGCCGGTGACGTAGGCCTCGGAGCCGAGCAGGCCCAGTTCTTCGGCGCCCCAGAAGGCGAACCGCACCGCGTTGTCGGCGTCCGGGGAACTGCCGAGCTGGACCGCCGTTTCGAGGATCGCTGCCACGCCGGTGCCGTTGTCGTTGATGCCGGGACCCTCGGGAACGCTGTCGAGATGAGCGCCGACCATGACGACATCGTCGGTGGAGCCCGTCGTGGTCTGGGCGATGACGTTACGGGACGTGCTGGTCTCGGTGCTGGTTTCGAGCGTCAGCGTGACGTCTCCGCCGCCCTGCCGGAGCGTGTCGCCGTCGGCCCTGCTCACCCCGCCGGTGGGAATTTTGCCCGCCGACGGATCGCCGAGAGTGCCGCCGCTCATCGGCCCGTCCTCGTTGTTGACCACGATCACGGCCGAAGCGCCGCGCTCGGCCGCTATCTGCTGTTTGGCCGAGAACGGGCAGATACCCCGGTTGACCAGCACGATCGCTCCGTTGACGTCGAGACCGTCGTAATCCGTTGCCTCACACCCCGGGGTCTCGTCCTGGCGAGCCGGCACCAATCGCGCCGTCAGTCCCTCGGGTCCGGTGGACGGGCTGTAGGACAGTGCTCGTACCTCGAGGTCACGATCGCGCGACCTGAGTTTCTCGGCGGCGACATCGAAATTGTGGAACTCGAATTCCGGGGTCTGGACATCGAAGCCGTTGTCCGTCAGAACTTGTGCCACGTAGTCGACGCTGGCTTCGTATCCGGGGGTGCCTGCGGCGCGGTTGCCGTCGTTGTCGTCGGCGATGGTTTGCAGTTCCTCGAGATGCGCCACCAGCGCGTCCTCGGTGACCGATCCGGCGAGTGCGCTCGCGTCGACCGGTGGCGACTCCGGTTCGCTCGTGGACGAGCATCCGGCCAGCACCAGCGCACCGGTCACTCCGACGGTGAAAAGTCCCCGTAGTCGCATGTCGGGAGCCTAACGCAGAACCACCTGTGGGCCGGTGCGAATGGATGTCGCACCGGCCCACAGGCTCCCCGCCCTGCCTACGATCCCAGCCAGGTCTCCCGACGTTCACCTGGCGGAGAGGCAGGGCGAAAGTACTCTATCGGTCTCACGCGTCGCGCTTGTTCACCACCACCAGGCTGGCCCCGAAGATCACCAGGACGAACACCGCGAAGTACACGAGACTGCCCCACGGTCCCCAGTGGAAGTCCACGCCCTGCGGTGCCCCGAGGAAGTGATTGGCATTGAGGAACGGCAGGAACGGCATGATTTTCTCACCGAACGATCCGAACAGGTTGAACAGGCTTTCGATCAGTAGCGGCCAGAGCAGCAGTAGCGCGATCGCTCCCGCCGACTGGCGCAGCAACGCACCGATCCCGACGGCGAGCACGACACACAGGAACGCGTAGATAGGCACTCCGTAGATCGACCGCCACGCATCCCCACCGGAGAGTGTGAGGGCAGCACCTGCCTCGTTGCCCGCGGTCGCCTTCGCGATGGCGTACGCCCCGAAGGTGAGGACGAAGGTCAGCACGGCACCGAACGCGCCGATCAGGCCGGCCTTGGCGACGAGGACGGAGGCGCGGTTCGGAATCGCCTGAAACGTGGTGCGAATGACCCCGAAGCGGTATTCACTGGTCACGGCCAGGGTCGCGAGGATCATCAGGACCAGGACACCGAATCCGGAGACGCCGCCGACGGCATCGGCCATCTGCGGCAGGAAGGGTTCGAAATCGGGTTCCTTCCCGTCCGCCAACTGGTCGTTGAAGGAGTTGATGCTGGCCTTCGCGCTCAACCCGATGAC
Source organism: Rhodococcus sp. IEGM 27 (assembly GCF_033142305.1). Taxonomy (NCBI): domain Bacteria; kingdom Bacillati; phylum Actinomycetota; class Actinomycetes; order Mycobacteriales; family Nocardiaceae; genus Rhodococcus; species Rhodococcus sp. IEGM 27. Next base: position 607,823 of record NZ_JAWLSG010000001.1, read on the forward strand.
CGCGGCCAGGCCGAGACCCAGCACGACGATGATGACGGTGCACCACCACGGCGACCGGGTGGAGGTGATCTTGATGCGTTCCGCATTGAGAACAGCCATTACAGTGCACCCCTCATCACGTCGTCGACGCTTTCTGCGTGGTACTGCACGTCGTCTCCTGTCAGTTTCATGAAGGCGTCCTCGAGCGAACCGCGCTGAGACGCCAACTCGTGGAGGGTGATTCCCTGCGATCCGGCGATCGCGCCGATCACGTCGGTGGACGAATCGACCACGACGAGCGCCTGCAGCCCGTCTGATCCGTCCTCGCGGACCGTGAGCCCATTCGACGTCAGCGCGCTCCGCAGCGCATCCAATTGCGGACTGCGCACCCGCACCGTCGATTCCGAGGACTTGCTCACGAATTCCGACACCGTCGTGTCTGCGATCAGGCGCCCACGGCCGATGACCACCAGATGCTCTGCGGTGAGTGCCATCTCGGAGAGCAGGTGGCTCGACACCAGCACGGTGCGTCCCTCGGCCGCGAGGCGCTGCATGAATTTGCGGATCCACACGATGCCCTCGGGGTCGAGACCGTTCACCGGCTCGTCGAACAGCAGAACCTTCGGGTCACCGAGAAGGGTGGCGGCCAGGCCGAGTCGCTGGGACATGCCGAGCGAGAACCCACCGGCCTTCTTGCCGGCCACCTCCGTGAGGCCCACGAGGTGCAGCACCTCGTCCACCCGGCTCTTCGGCAGCGAGTTCGAGGCCGCCATCCACTGCAGGTGGGCGCGGGCGGAGCGGTTGGGATGCACCCACTTGGCGTCCAGGAGTGCGCCCACGGTCCGGAGCGGCTGCACCAGCTCGCGGTACGGCTTGCCGTCGATCAGCGCCGTGCCCGCGGTGGGACGGTCCAGCCCGAGGATCATCCGCATCGTCGTCGATTTGCCTGCACCGTTCGGCCCGAGGAAGCCGGTGACCATACCCGGCTGGACGGTGAACGTCAGGTTGTCCACCGCCTTCGTCGCACCGAAGGTCTTTGTCAGTCCCCTCACTTCAATCATGGTGACGAGGATGCCCGAACCATGGGGTGAGGCGCATCCGCCGTGGGTCTACTGTCGACTCGTCCCGTGGTACCACCCGTCCCTGGACCCACCCCGACAGAACCCTGAGAACGCCACCCGCACGGAAGCGGTCAGGACGACGCCTGGGCCCAGAATCGCTTGGGTATCCGGCCCGCGTGACGTGCCTCGTATCCCGCCACGACGGCGCCGCGCATCGCCGACGCCATCAGCGCCGGGTCCTTGGCCCGGGTGACGGCGGTGGCGAGGAGGACGGCGTCACAGCCCAATTCCATCGCCAGGGTGGCGTCGCTCGCGGTTCCGATGCCGGCGTCGAGAATCACCGGCACTCCGGCCCCGTCGACGATCATTTCGATGTTGTGCGGGTTGGCGATGCCCAATCCGGTTCCGATCGGTGACCCCAGGGGCATCACGGCAACACACCCGATGTCCTCGAGCCGACGGGCCAGCACCGGGTCGTCCGTGGTGTACGGCAGGACGACGAAGCCGTCGTCGACCAATTGCTCTGCCGCACTGACGAGCTCGATCGCGTCGGGCATAAGGGTGCGTTCGTCGGCGATCACCTCGAGCTTCACCCAGTCGGTTTCCAGCGCTTCACGGGCGAGCTGCGCGGTGAGCACCGCCTCGGCCGCGCCCCGGCAACCCGCGGTGTTCGGCAGCGGAGCGATGTCGAGCCGCCGCAGCAGGTCGAGCACGCCGGTGCCGCCGGCCGCGTCGACCCGGCGCATCGCGACGGTCGTCAACTCGGTGCCGGATGCCACCAGCGCCTCTTCCAGCACGGTGAGGTTGGCTGCCCCGCCGGTGCCCATGATCAGCCGCGAGTCGAAGGTGCGGCCGGCGATGGTCAGGCCCTTCTGCGCGACCGGCGTCACGTCAGCCACCCTGCACCGCCGTGAGGATCTCGATGTCCCAGCCGCGGTCCACGACTTCGTCCCAGCGGGCCTTCGGGAACACGGCACCGTTGACTGCTACCGCGATGCCCTTCGTGGGCAGGTTCAGCGTCTCCAGCAGCTGGGCGACGGTGGGCGCTACCGCGAACTCGTGGTCCTCGCCGTTGACGGTGATGCCGACGGGCACCACGACTTGCTGCTCACTCATCTCTACCTCGCTACTTTCTCGAAACGTCCGGGATCGGCAGCCTTCACCTCGGCGAGAGCCGATCCCTCCAACAGTGCCACCGTCGCGTCAGCGGTGACGGGGGTGAGCAGGACGCCGTTGCGTCCGTGTCCCGTCGCCACCACGACCCGATCCGACACTCGCCCGATCAGGGGCAGATTGTCGGGAGTCATCGGCCGCAGACCGGCCGAGGCCTCGCGCAGTTCGTACTCACCGATCGCAGGCATCAGTGCTTCGGCGTCGGCGATGAGATCGCGCACCCCGGCGACGGTGACCTGGGTGTCGTGGCCGGATTCGTGCTGAGTCGCGCCAACGACGATTCCGTCGGCCCGCGGCACGAGGTACGCGGGACGGCCGTGCACACTGCCACGGATGGTGCGACCCGGCGCCGGCGTCACCCCGGGACGGGCACGCAGTCGCAGGATCTCCCCCTTCACCGGGCGAACCGGAAGACCCGGCCACAGCGACGGCGACGCGACGCCTGCGGTGAGGACGATCTGGTCGGTGTCGAGCAGGCCGAGGTCGGACACACTCTCCTCGATCAACTCCACTCCGGCGTCGACTGCGCACGTCCGCAGTGCCGCCAGCAGCAACCGGTTGTCGACGGCGAGTTCCGCGACCGCAAGCAGTCCGAGCCGAACCCCACGCCCGAGCATCGGCTCGAGTTCGCGCACCTCGCTGCGGCTCAGGATCTGCAGATCGCGTCCCTGCGCACCTACCCATTCGGCGATGGTGCGCAGATCTTCGGCATCGGCGGCGTCGAGCGCGACGGTGAGTGAACTGGCCGACGTGAACAGCTCGACACCGGCGGCGGCCTCGAGCTCCTTGCCGAAGTCGGGCCACCGGTCCAGTGACGCACTGCCCAGCTCGAGGACACTCTCCTCGCCGGGCCAGCCCTCGGACAGCGGTGCCAGCATTCCCCCTGCCACCCACGACGCACCCGAGCCGATCGCCGGGTCGTACAGGCGGACCGACCACCCGGCGTGGGCGGCGCGCCACGCAATCGACAGCCCGATCACCCCGCCGCCGACGACGGACACCGACCGTGGTCTCAGAACCGTTGACATCGAACACCACCTCACTTCCTGCGCCGGCATGATCCGGGTCAGGTATGACGGTCGGGCTCGGCGTGAGCCCCTCTCAGCCCCACGATCCCGGGACTCCCGTGTTGCACTTTCACCGTAGAGGCTACCGTCATGCCGTGACCACCTCGCATCACACCAGCCATGCAGAACGTCGGCGTCGCCTCGGAGCTGCGCGTTTGTACCTGTGTACCGACGCTCGACGCGAGAAAGGTGACCTGGCACAGTTCGCGGAAGCCGCGCTGTCCGGTGGTGTCGACATCATCCAGCTCCGCGACAAGGGCTCGGCCGGCGAGCGCGAGCTGGGTCCGATGGACGCACGCGACGAACTTGCGGCACTGTCCGTGCTCGCCGCCGTCGCACGGAGGCACGGCGCCCTGCTCGCCGTCAACGACCGCGCCGACATGGCGCTCGCAGCCGGTGCCGATGTCCTGCACCTCGGCCAGGGCGACCTTCCGGTGCCGTACGCCCGGAACGTCGTAGGGCCGGACGTCCTGATCGGCCGGTCCACCCACAGCCGGGCGCAGGCCAGTCTCGCGGCGATCGAGGACGACGTCGACTACTTCTGCACCGGGCCCGTGTGGGCCACCCCCACCAAGCCGGGACGCACGGCAGCGGGCATCGAGCTGGTGCGGTCCACAGCCGATGCGCAGCCCACCCGACCCTGGTTCGCGATCGGTGGCATCGACGAGTCGCGAGTACCGGAGATTCTGGCTGCGGGAGCCACCCGCATCGTCGTGGTGCGGGCGATCACGGAGGCCCGGGACCCTCAGGCGGCGGCGCGCTCACTCGCCGGAATGCTCCGCGGCAACAGCTGAGTTACGGCTGATCCAGCCAGCCCAGGACGGTCGACGGCTCCAGGGTGAGGACGGTGCCCGCGAGTTGGTCGACGAGTTCGGGGTCAGCGGTCACCACGGCGGTCACCGTTCCGACGGTGGTGCCATGGCCTGCCGGCTCCGCAGTGCCACCGAACACCTCGAGCGAGTCGAGCACCTCGATGCGCGGGAGCCAGCCGTAGGTTCCGTCGGGCAAGTGGATCGTGCGAGGCAACGCCTTTGACAAGTGTGTCAGCGAGGCGTGCTCCCCCAGAACGTCGTGCCCGGCGAGGACGAGCCGTACCTCGGTGGTGCGCAGCATCTGCCAGCCCGCTTGGAACCCCGGATGGAGCGGCAGCCCTGCAACGTCGGATTCACGAACCCAGCGCAGCTCCGTGCTCTCACCGTTGGCAACGGTGGGGAGCGGGCGCTCGGCGTCGGCGATCACCGTGGTGTAGCTCCAACCGCTGGCGGCTTCCATCGTCACGACCTCGGTGCGCACCCGGATGGCCGCGCTCTCGATGCCGGTCTCCTCGTGGGCTTCCCGGACCGCAGCATGGGTCGTCGTCTCGTGGCTGTCCCGGGCGCCGCCGGGCAACGCCCACGTCCCGCCTTGATGGCTCCAGACCGCACGATGTTGGAGCAGCACCGCCGGCGTCTCGTCCGCGAGCGGAGCACGCAACAACAATCCGGCCGCACCGTGCTTGCCCCAATGACGACTGCCGTCCGGACCGGTTGCCCAGCCGTCCCCGTCACCACGCATCGACTACCCCTGTCCGACCTGATGGGTCACCTGCAGTTCCCTCACACTAACGGTTTCTCCCGGCCTCGCCAGCTCACGGCCCCGTTCGGGCTCCGTTCGGCCGGGGGCACGATCCCGCGCTCCGTCCGGTTGACCGCCTCCCGGCGCGGCAGCTTATATGCTCCCCACACAGTGCGGCCGTTTCCAGAAGGGGTGCGACGTGGTTCTGCGTGAGGCACCGTCGATCGAACCCCACGGTAGCCGAGCTTTGTCGGCCCTCGGGGACGACGAGGTCGATCCGGCGGTGGCTCGCCGTAGGGAGTTGCGCGCCTTCCTCCACTCGACCCCGGCCAGACTGACCGGTCTCGGCATTCTGCTCATGCTCCTGTGCGTGGCCGCCGGTCTGGTGGCCACCTCCACGGTGAACGGCAGGGCGGCCACGCTCGACGCCGTCCTCGTGGATGCCGAACCGCTGTCGTACTCGGCGCAGAATCTGTATATCGCGTTGTCGGTGGCCGACGCCGCAGCCACGACGGCGTTCATCTCGGGGGGTCTCGAGCCGGGAGACCTTCGGGACAGGTACGCGCAGGCGATCGGCACGGCGTCGGCGGATCTCGTCCATGCCTCCGGCGGGCTGGCAGCGAGCGAAGCGGACAGCCGCCGACTCCTCGCCTCCATCTCCACCGACCTCACCGTGTACACCGGGCTCGTCGAGACCGCGCGGGCGAACAACCGGGTGGGCAACCCCGTCGGGGCGGCCTACCTCGGGGAGGCCTCGACGCTGATGCAGACGAGCCTGCTTCCGATGGCGCAGCAGTTGCACGCCGGGCACGAGGCCCGTGTGGCGTCGACGCAGAGTAACTATTCACGGCCTCCGTGGTTCGCTCTCGCGCTCCTGCTGACTGCCGCGGTGGGATTGGTCCTCACCCAGGTAGTGCTGGCCCGGCTCACTCGGCGCACGTTCAATCTCGGTTTGATCCTGGCATCGTCGGCGACCGCCATTCTGCTGGCATGGATGCTGATAGCAGGGCTGATCTCGGCTCTCGACACCCATCGTGCACTCACCGAGGGTGCCCGGCCGCTGCACGAATTGACCACCGGCCGCATCCTCGCCCAGCAGGCGCGCACCGAGGAGACACTCCGGTTGGTGCGGCGCGATTCGAACGGCGACTACGACGCGGTGTTCGACGACAAGTCCGCTCAGCTCGGTGCGGTGCTGTCGAACTATGCGCGCGAGGACGACAACCCGGTCGGTGACGCCGAGGTGACCCGGGCCGAGGAAGCATGGAACCGATGGTCGGCGGCGCACGAACGGATGAACACCGTTCTCGCCGAAGGCGATTTCCTCACCGGCGCGGCCATCGCCATCGGACCCGGAGACGAGAATTCGGCCGCCCAGTTCACTGCTCTCGACGATGCACTCACCGAAGGCATCGACTCTGCCCGTGATCACCTTCGCTCCCATGTGGCGTCCGCATCCGGGGTGCTGACAGCGTTGGGCCCGGGGGCCTTCGCCCTGACGCTGATCGCCGTGATCGGAATTATCATCGGACTGTGGCCGCGGTTGAGGGAGTATCAGTGAGGCCGCACCGGATAACACCCGTGGTGCTAGCGCTGGCGTTGCTCCTCTGCGGTTGCGCCCAGTCGACGTCGGGGCACGTCGGTTCGCCGAGCATCTCGTACACCGAACCGCCGTTGCCCGCCGGCGTCGCCCCGGCACCGACGGACCGTTCGACACCGGCTCCCGCGCCGGGCGGCGATTGCGGCGATCCCACAGCCAGTCTGCGCCCCGTTTCCGACGCAGGCGCACCACCACCGAGCCCGACCGTCGACGCCATCCGCGCGCGGGGCCGGCTGATCGTCGGGTTGGACACCGGCAGTAACCTCATGAGTTTCCGCGACCCGGCAACCGGCACGATCGAGGGGTTCGATGTCGACATCGCCCGTGAGATCGCACGGGATCTGTTCGGTGACCCGGAGCGCCTGGAGTACCGAATTCTCACGTCCGCCGATCGTGAACGGGCGCTGCAGCAATCGCTGGTCGATGTCGTCGCCAAGACGATGACGATCACCTGCGACCGGCGAGAGCGGGTGGCGTTCTCGAGCCAGTACTTCGAGGCGCGACAACGCGTCCTCGTCGTCAAGGGCTCGCCCATCCGCGGTCCGGCGGATCTGGCCGGACAACGGGTATGTGTGGTGCGCGGCACCACCTCGTTGGAGCGGTTGCAGCAGGTGGCGCCGACGGCAGAGATCCTCACCGTGCCGATGTGGTCCGACTGCCTGGTGGTGTTGCAGCAACGGCAGGTCGACGCGGTGACGTCCGACGACACGATTCTGGCCGGACTGGCATCTCAGGACCCGTACCTCGAGCTCGTCGGGGACAGCATGGGCGCCGAACCGTACGGAATCGGCATCACCAAATCGAACGAGGACCTGGTGAGGTTCGTCAACGGCACCCTCGAGCGGATCCGCCGCGACGGAACCTGGACCGACTCATACAACCGCTGGTTGTCGATGCTGGGACCGTCGCCCGTCCCTCCGGCCGCCGTGTACCAGGACTGAGGCCCATGTCCCAGGAGAATACGGGGTCGCCGGATCCCGACGTCGCCACCGAGGCTGCGCCCCGCAAACCGGAACAGGCCACTCAGGCTGCACCCCGCGAACCGGAACAGGCCACGCAGGCTTCGCGTCCATCGGGGGCCTCGACGACAGGTCGTTCGACGCGGTCACCGCGCAGTCGCTCCGGCGGCCGCCTGCGCCTGGGTGGTGGGCTCGTCGAAGTGCCGGTGGTGAAGACGGTCGACCCGGCTTCGGCCGTGCTGTCGGACCCGACGGTTCCCGAGAACAAGCGGTTCTGCTGGAAGTGCGGCAATCCCGTCGGCCGGAAGTGCGCCACTGCGGAAGAGTGCGAGTTCGGCACATGCCCTTCGTGCGCCGCCACGTTCGACTTCCGGCCGCTTCTGCAGCCAGGGGAGCTGGTGAGCGGCCAGTACGAGGTGCAGGGATGCATCGCGCACGGCGGTCTCGGGTGGATCTATCTCGCGATCGACCGCAACGTGAGCGATCGATGGGTGGTTCTCAAGGGTCTGTTGCATTTCGGTGATGCCGAGGCGCAGGCGGTCGCCTTGGCCGAACGCCAGTTCCTCGCCGAGGTGGCGCACCCGAGCATCGTGAAGATCTACAACTTCGTCGAGCACCCCCGATCCGACGGGACTCCGATGGGGTACATCGTCATGGAGTACGTGGGCGGGCACTCTCTGAGGGACGTTCTCTCGACGCACCATCGCCCCGAACGGATGCCCATCGAGCAAGCCATCGCCTATGTGCTGGAAATACTTCCGGCACTCGACTATTTGCACTCCACGGGCCTGGTCTACAACGACCTCAAGCCCGACAACGTGATGGTGACCGAGGATTCGCTCAAGCTGATCGACCTCGGCGCGGTCGCGGGCATCGAGGACTACGGCTATCTTTACGGCACACCGGGTTTCCAGGCACCGGAGATCGTGAAGACGGGCCCGACCGTCGCCTCCGACATCTACACGGTGGGCCGCACGCTGGCGGTGCTGACGCTCGACATGCCCTCCGACAAGGGCCGGTACCTCGACGGGATACCGACCCCGGATCACGCGCCGCTGCTGGCCGAGTACGAGTTCTTCCATCGACTCCTGCTGCGTGCCACCGATCCCGACCCCGCGAAGCGTTTCCGCTCGGCGCAGGAGATGGCCGGCCAGCTCACCGGCGTACTCCGTGAGGTACTCGCGCAGCAGACCGGCGAGGAACACCCCGGGCTCTCCACGGTGTTCAGCAGGCAGCGAACAACATTCGGCACCGACGAGGCCGTCGAACAGACCGACGTCTACGTCGACGGTGTGCAACGGGAGCAGAAACTCGATGCGCGCTCGGTGGCGCAGGCCCTGGCGGTGCCGCTGATCGATCCCACCGACCCCAACGCTCCCCTGCTGGCCGCCGCCGTTCACAGCGAACCGCAGCAGACGCTCGACTCCCTGCGACATGCCCGGGACAACGGCATCGAACGCCTCGTCGGAAATCCCGATGTGTCGTTCTCCCGCGAACTCACGCTCGCCGAGATCAAGGCCCACCTCGATCTCGGTGACGCGGCCACGGCACTCACTCTGCTCGGGGAAGTGGAGCGAGACGTCGGCGACAACTGGCGGATCGACTGGTATGCAGGAATCGCCGCACTGCTCTCCGGCGACTACGAGGCAGCCTTCTCCCACTTCGAAGGCGTGCTGCAAGCGATGCCCGGTGAGACGGCACCCAAGCTCGCCCTGGCCGCGACCGCCGAGTTGATCCTGCAGCACTGGGATACCTCGGACCCGGCCCCGTGGCGGTCGTTCGCGGAGAAGTACTACCGGTCGGTGTGGCGCACCGACCACAACGCTGTGAGTGCGGCATTCGGGCTGGCACGGCAACTCACCGAGCGCGGAGACCTTTCCGGTGCCCTCGCGGCGCTCGACGAGGTTCCCCCCACCTCCCGGCACTTCACCGTGGCCCGGATGACCGGTGTGCTGGTGCTGCTGTCCGGGCGGCCGATCGACAAGATCGAGGAGTCCGAGCTGCGCGAGGCGGCGCTTCGTGTCGCCGCGCTGCCGCACGAAGAGAGCCGGGCACTTCAGATGCGCACCCTCGTACTGGGTACCGCACTCGACTGGATACGCAGCGGCCACACGTCGACCACCGAACAAAGACCTTTTCTCGGCGTGCCGTTCACCGAACACGGGTTACGCACGGGCGCCGAGGCGGCGCTGCGCGCACTGGCCCGCAAAGCACCCGAACGCACCCACCGCTATGCACTGGTCGACCGGGCCAACACCATTCGCCCGAAAAGCCTGTTCTAGCAGTCGGTCACCGGCTCAGCCACCCACCAAGTCGACTGCCGCCCGGGCAATCGCCAACTCCTCGTTGGTGGGGACGACGAGAATTTCCACCTCGGAGTCGTCCGAGGAGATGCGCCGGGCCGACCGGGATTCCGAGCTGTTGCGGGTGTCGTCGACGATGATGCCGAGACGTTCGAGCCCCGCCAGGCTGTCGCGCCGGACATCGACGTTGTTCTCGCCCACTCCCCCGGTGAACGTGATGACGTCGGCACCACCCAGCTCCACGAGGTAGGCGCCGATGTATTTGCGAAGCCGGTGCACATACACGTCATAGGCGAGCGCGGCGTCCGCGTTTCCCTCACCGACGAGGGTCCGGAGCGAGCGGAAGTCGTTGACACCGGACAGCCCACGCAGACCCGACTGCCGGTTGAGCAGATCGTCGATCCGGTCGACCGTCAGTCCTTGCCGATACAGATGAAGGAGGACTCCAGGGTCGATGTCACCACTGCGCGTACCCATGACGAGGCCCTCGAGTGGCGTGAATCCCATGCTGGTGTCGACGGCGCGGCCGCCGTGTATGGCGGACGCCGAGGCGCCGTTGCCCAGATGCAGAACTATCTGGTCGAGCTCGGAGGTGTCCCTGCCGAGGAACTGGGCGGCACAGGACGACACGTACTGGTGCGACGTCCCGTGGAAGCCGTAACGGCGAATGTCGTACTCCTGCGCGATGCTCCGATCGATGGCATAGGTGGACGCCGCCGCGGGCAGGGTGTGGAAGAACGCGGTGTCGAATACTCCGACGTGCGGGACATCGGGAAGCACTTCCCGTGCCACCTCGATGCCGATCACGTTCGCCGGATTGTGCAGCGGCGCCAGGCTCGACAGATCGGAGATGGCGCGCACTACGTCGTCGTCGATGATCGTGGGCTCGTAGAACACCTTGCCACCATGAACGAGGCGATGTCCCACGGCGACGATCCCCGCCTCACCGAGCGGCCGGCCGACCTCGGCGACCACCTCGAGGACCGTCTTCAAACCCGCACGATGGTCGGCGATGACACCGTGTCGTTCCTCCACGCCCGTGCGGTGTCGGTACACGATGTGACCGTCCGGTTCGCCGATCCGCTCGATGAGCCCGGAGGCGATCGACTCGCCGGTGTCCGGCTGGATGAGCTGGAACTTGATCGACGAAGAACCGGAGTTGAGTACCAGTACCGATCCTGCGGTGTCGTCGCTCACGTGTCTGCCCCCCGAGGTTCGAGCGCCGCGGCCTGAATGGCCGTGATGGCCACCGTATTGACGATATCCTCGACCAGCGCGCCCCGGGAGAGGTCGTTGACCGGCTTGTTCAGACCCTGCAACACCGGTCCGACGGCGATGGCACCGGCACTGCGCTGCACCGCCTTATAAGTGTTGTTGCCGGTGTTGAGATCGGGGAAGATGAACACCGTCGCCTTACCCGCCACCTGCGAGTCGGGCATCTTCTTGTCGGCCACACTCTGCTCGATGGCGGCGTCGTATTGAATCGGTCCTTCCACCAACAGATCCGGTCGCCGCTCACGGACTACGGCGGTGGCGGAGCGCACCTTGTCGACATCCGCGCCGGTCCCGGAGTCGCCGGTGGAGTACGACAGCATCGCAATGCGCGGGTCGATGCCGAACTGGGCGGCAGTCTCAGCGGACGAGATCGCGATGTCGGCCAGTTGCTCGGCGGTGGGGTCGGGCACTACCGCGCAGTCGCCGTAGGCGAGGACGCGGTCGGACAGACACATCAGGAACACGCTCGACACCGTGTTCACACCCGGCCGAGTCTTGATGATCTCGAACGACGGCCGAATCGTGTGCGCGGTGGTGTGCGCGGCGCCGGACACCATTCCATCCGCTATTCCCCTGTGCACCATCATGGTTCCGAAGTACGAGATGTCGCCCATCACCTCCCGTGCACGCTCGAGGGTCATGCCCTTGTGCGCGCGCAGCCGGGCGTACTCCTCGGCGAACGAGGTGGTGTACTCCGAGGTTCGCGGATCGAGGACCTGCGCCTCGGAGAGGTCAACACCAAGTTCGGCGGAACGCCTGCGTACCCGTCCCTCGTCTCCGAGGAGTGTCAGCTCCGCCACCTGGCGTTGGAGCAAACGGCCCGCGGCCCGGAGGATACGGTCGTCATCACCCTCCGGAAGGACGATGTGCCTGCGACCGCGCCGGGCCCGGTCGATCAGCTGATACTCGAACATCTGCGGTGTGACCACCGAGGGAATCGGAAGTTTCAGCCGTTCGACGAGAACAGCGGGATCGACGTGCTGCTCCATGACGCTCAACGCGGTGTCGACCTTGCGTTGCGAGCCGACGGCCACCCGGCCCCGCGTCTGCGCGGCAACACTTGCCGTGTCGAACGTCCCCAGCGACGTGGTGAGGATCGGGAGACGCGGTTTCAAACCTGCCATGAGGTCGGCGATCGCGGGATGCGGGAGCAGACCACCATTCATGATGATCCCGGCGAGCGACGGAAACCCTTCCGCGTCGTGGGCGTTGACCATCGCCAGCAGTACGTCGGAACGGTCGGCAGGCGCGATCACCACCACCCCATCACTCAGACGCTCGAGGATGTGCTCGGCCGTCATACCGCCGACCATCACCCGCAGCGCTTCACGGTGCAGAAGCTCGGGATCCCCACTGAACAAGGTGCCGTCGACGGCGTCGAGCAGTTCTGCCATGGTCGGCGCGGTCAACAGCGGAATCTCCGGCAAGCTCCACGCAGGCACGCCGGTGGAGGACAGCGCGGACGTGACCGCGCCGAGTTCGTCCGGGTTGCACCGATTGGCGATCACCGCGATCAGATGAGCGTGATGTGCCTTCAATTCGCCTATGCACAGCGCAGCGAGCTGGGCCACCTCGTCAGGACTGCGGCGTGCTCCCCGCAATGCGAGGAGCACCGGCGCACCCAGGTTGACGGCGATCCTCGCGTTGTACCCGAGCTCACTTGGACTGGCCACGTCGGTGTAGTCGCTACCGATGACCACCACGGCATCGCACTGCTCGGCCATCGTGTGATACCGCGCGACGATCTCACTGAGCGCGCCATCGGGGTCGGCGTGGACGTGCTCATAGGTAACACCCAGGGACTGCTCGTAACCGACGTCGGCGGTGGTGTGCTCGAGCAGCAACTCCAGGATGTAGTCGGTCTCCTCCGTCGATCGCGCGATCGGCCGGAAAACACCCACCCGTGCCGCCGAGGCACACAGCATCTGCAAGACACCCAACGCAATGGTGGATTTACCGGTGTCCCCCTCCGGCGAGGCGATGTAGATGCTCGACGGCGCCGAACGGCCCGGCGGACTCACTGGTGCGGAGGTTCCAGGTGCAGCCATGGCCATAGCGTATCCGGCGGTCCGCGCCGGCGCCGTCGCCGTCGGCACCTCCGGCCACCACGATTGACAGGGATCCTGCGAAGCGGTCAGATGACATATGGCCGAATCACCCTTTCCCGACGTGCGGTGGGGCAGCGAAAACAGCTTCCTGCGTGAGCCCGCTGCGACCTTCGCCGCTACCCGGCCGGGGTCGTGGGTGATTCGGAAGCTCGCCGGAGTAGACCGGCGTCTACTCGAGAAGAGCGGTGGTCGTTTCACTGTTCTCGGCCCGATCGCCGCGCCGGTGGTGCTTCTCACCACGACGGGCCGCAGGTCCGGGAAGCCGAGGACCAGCCCGCTGCTGTACTACCGCGAGGGTGACCGAATTTACGTGGTGGGCAGCAACTTCGGGCAAGAGAAACACCCCGCCTGGTCCGCGAACCTCATCGCGGAGCCGCACGCGACGGTGACCATCGGGGGAAAGGCGATCCCGGTGACCGCCACTCTCCTCACCGAACCGGAACGAACCCGCATCTATCGTGAATTCGATGCCATGGTCAGGGTCTACGGCGTCTACGAGACCCGCACCGATCGCAACATGCGGGTGTTCGCACTGACTGCCACCTGACCAGACGTCATTGCGTCATCAGCGCGACCCGCTCGCCAGCGCTACCCCGGGATATCTGTTCCCGCCCGTACCATCTACGTGGGGACAATCACAGCGCCGCAAGTTGCCAGAGGTTTGCTCGTGGTGTGTGGTGGAACCAGGAGATGAGGCGGACAACCGCCGGGAAAGGGGGAAACATGCTTGCAGCCAGACAGTTACGCCCGTATGTGGTGGCGCCTGTGCCGCTGAAGCCGAATCCGCCCGACCCTGATCAGTGAGTTCTCCCCCCACGTCGACTCGAAGACAGGCAGATATATGAACCAGAAGTCCCGGCGAGGCCACGAGCCTGCAGATACGGACCCCGAATCAGGAGACTTGTCCGCCGACGATCTGGCCGCGGCCATCGAGGGGTTGACCGGCATCCGCACCATCGCGCGGTCTCCAGATGCCAGGCCGACCCCCCGCACCGTTCGGCGCGAACCGCCTCGATAGGGCCCGATCAGCACACTCCATCAGTGGACCAGAACTGGCCCCGCATCGGCGTCCTGCTGCGGAATCTCGTTGCGATACAGTGTCATCGACACCAACGCGCCGACAGCGAAAATGCTGCGGCCACCCAGAACGCGGAGTGATAGCCGGCCAGCGCCGCACCCTCGGCGAGCTGCTGCGCCCACGACGGCCGGATCCCCAGACACGGCTTGCTCGGCGCTGTAGTTGTCTGCTGCTGAGGCTGCGACACTGCTGAGGAGGACAATCCCGATCGAACCGCCGACTTGCTGCGCGGTGTTCACCGTGGCCGAAGCGACGCCGGCGTCGTCGGCCCGCGCTCCCGCCGTGGAGGAGGCCATCGCGCTCGAGAAGACGAATCCGAGACCGAGCCCCACCGCGCCAAGACCCGGCAGGATGCCGGTGAGGTAGGCGCAGTCGACATCGATCGCGGTCAGGAATGCCATCGAGTGCAGAGACGAGCAGACCGGACGTAACAAGTATCCGCGGGCTGAATCGATTGGCCAGCACCGCTCCCGAGAACGAAGCGCTCAGGGCGATCGACGCGACCATCGGCAGAAAGGCGATACCGGTCGCGATCGGGCTGTATCCGAGCAGCTGCTGGAGGTAATAGGTGAGGAACAGAAAGATCCCGAACATGCCTACCGCAGAAATCAACATCACCAGATTCGAGGCACCACGCAGCCGGATCGGTCAGCACCGGCTTCGCGCTCGACGGTCTCCGCGCAAACCGGGATGGCCACAGCAGCCTGGGCGTACCCGCGCTCAGCGAGACCAACTGCACCGAGCGATGAAACGTCTCCACGGCGTCGACTGACGTCGGTCACTGTCCGCTCGACGCCGAGTCGACGTCGAGTTCGCCGTCGTGGGCGAACACGAGACGTCCGTCGTCGAGAGCGACCGCCCACCGGTGCACCGGAGCCCAGTCGCGGCCGAGTGACTGCCCCGACGTGGTCAGTTCCGCGAAATCCTCGATCACCACACCCTGCGCCGTCGTTTCCGTCTCGCGCCGAACCCGGACACGGGCTCCGACGACGATGTCGGGTTTCACAGGGTTCTGCTCGGGCATTGCTCATCCAACTTTCTTCGAAGGAGGGCCGCGGGCGGCCTGGTTGTTCCCACACCCGCTGGGGTGAGCGGGTGTGGGAACAGCCGACGACCCCGAGTCGGGGGAGGGACCGCCGGCCGATCCCGAACCCTGCGCGTTGCGGTTCGGGAGCTTGTTGCCGACTGCAGGCACACCCACTACAGACCATCAGCAAACATTCAGCAAGCCAACTCCGGGCGTGTGTGGGAATCATCACCCACCGGCTCGATGGGCGGCGTATCCGTCAGCGAGTCCAGCATTTGTACACGAGCGGCCTTGACGTAAATCATTCTGAGGTCCATATTACATGTTACGTCTCGTCACACTGATATGGAGGACGCTCATGACCCGTTCTACGCTCGAGCTTCGCAACCCGAGGATCACCGATCGCCAGGACACGGGTACACGGCTCCTCGAATCCTCCGCGAGGATGTCGTACGACCCCATGGTCGAGGTCGACTGGGATGCACCGGTCCCCGACGACCTGTACGGCCTGACGCCGGAATGGTCCACACTGTTCGGAACCCCGCTGTGGAACGAAATGACGTTCGAGCAGCAGATCACCCTGACCAAGCACGAAGTGTCCTCGATCATGGGCACCGGCATCTGGTTCGAAATGATCCTGCAGCAGATGGTCATCCGGGACATGTATGCCAAGGATGCCTCGCAGGCGCACTTCCAGTTCGCGCTCACCGAAGTCGCCGACGAATGCCGGCACTCCGTGATGTTCGCTCGTACCGCCGAGAAGTTCGGCTGCCCGTCGTACGTGCCGCGCCGTGCCGTCGTCAACCTGGGTCGCGGATTCAAAGCTCTCGCGTCGGGAGAGGTCGCCTACGCCGGCATCCTGGTCGCCGAAGAAATCCTCGACGTCATGCAGCGCGACTGGATGAAGGACACCCGTGTTCAGCCGATCGTTCGGGTGACCAGCAAGATCCACGTGGTCGAGGAAGCCCGGCACATGCGTTTCGCTCGTGAGGAGACACTGCGCCGTGCAGCGGGCACCAGCAAGGCTCGCCGGGCGGCCAGCCGCGGCGCCATCGCGATCGCGGCGAACCTCATCGTGTCGAGCATGATCAACCCCGCTGTCTACGCCGCCGCCGGGCTGGACACCGAGCGAGCGCTGCGCGAGGCGAAGAACAACTCGTTCCGCGCCGCGAAGGTACGCGAAAGCTCGCAGCCACTGATGCGCTTCCTCGCCGACGCGGACCTGCTGGGCGGGCCGTCCAAGCGCCTGTACAAGCGGGTGCACATGCTCTGAGGCGCTCCGCGCCTGTGAGTGGTTAACGAGTCTCTACACTCGTTAACCACTCACGGGCGGCGAAGCCGCCTAGCCGCGCAGCCGGGGGGCGAGGTCACGTTCGAAGAGCTCCAGGAACCGCTTCTGGTCATGCCCGGGCGCATGGAACACCAGATGATTCAACCCGGCGTCGAGATACGGCTTGATCTGCGCCACCGCCTCATCCGGATCCGACGCCACGATCCACCGCTTCGCGACCTGCTCGATCGGCAACGCATCCGCCGCCTTCTCCATCTCGATCGGATCATCGATCGAATGCTTCTGCTCCGCCGTCAACGACAACGGCGCCCAGAACCGGGTGTTCTCCAACGCCAACTCCGGATCGGTGTCATAGGAAATCTTGATCTCGATCATTCTGTCGATCTCCGCGACCTCGCGCTCCGCCTTCGCCGCCCCCTCCGCGACCGCCGGCAGCAACTTCTCCGTATACAACTCCATCCCCTTACCCGACGTACAAATGAACCCGTCCCCACTGCGCCCGGCATACCGGGCCACCACCGGACCACCCGCCGCGATGTACACCGGAATCCCGTCCTCGGGCACGTCGTAAATCGACGCCCCCTTCGTGGAGAAATACTCGCCCTCGAAATCGACCCGATCCCCGAGCCACAGCTCCCGCATCAACCGCACCGACTCCCGCAACCGCGCGAACCGCTCCTTGAACTCCGGCCACTGCCCCGCAAAACCCGTCGCGATCTCGTTGAGCGCCTCACCGGTACCCACCCCCAGCATCACCCGACCCGGATACAGACATCCCATCGTCGCGAACGCCTGCGCCACCACCGCCGGGTTGTACCGAAACGTCGGCGTCATCACCGACGTCCCCAACTGCAACCGCTCCGTCCGCTCCCCCACCGCCGTCATCCACGCAATCGAGAACGGCGCATGCCCACCCTCGTGCCGCCACGGCTGGAAATGATCCGACACCGTCGCCGAATCCATCCCGTGCGCCTCCGCCAGCACACCCAGCTCCACCAACTCCCGCGGACCGAACTGCTCCGCCGACGCCTTGTATCCCAGCTTGAGCTCGTGGGCCACCGTGTACTCCTTCGTCGTCACGTCCGGTTCGCGTTATGCAAACCTCTTCTGCAGGTTAGAGAACGGCGACGACGCTGGCGAGCCCCGCTCCCAGCGCCACCACCGTCAGAGCCACGGCGAACAGCCTCAACTCGTGGGGCGGTGGCATCGGCGCGCCGTCGCGTAGGGCCTTCTCGACCTGAGACCACCGTCGCAGTCCGACGAGGGCCGCTGCCGCGGCGAGACCGATCAGAATCAGGCCGAGGGTCGTCCGCACCCACCCGGTGCTGAATTCGGGGACTAGGTGGATCATCGCGAGACCACCCGCGAGCAAGGCCAGCGAACTTCGCATCCATGCCAGGAACGTCCGCTCACTGGCGAGTGTGAATCGCTCGTCGGGCCGGTCGGTGTCCGTCATCGATCCATCTATACACCGGTTCCGTGGAACCGCGACAAGCAGGTAGCCCGGCGTCTTAGATTGGACGAGCAGGCCACAGGCAGGGGGCATCATGCGACCGTTCGACGTTCTGCGACGCTCGGCCCCTCTCCGTGGACTGGTGGTGACGATTCTGCTGTTGTCCGCGTGGCTGGCGCTCGGACCGCCGCCCGCCTCGGCGGAGCCGCGGATCACCCGGGTGGACGTCTACTCGGAGGCGATGGGCCGCTGGGTTTCCAACGACGTCATCTCGCCCGCTTCCGGTGCGTCCGCACCCACCTTCTACCTGCTCACCGGGATCGGCGGCGGATCGGACGGCATCTCGTGGTTCAACAACACGCGGGTCCGGGACTTCTTCGCCGACAAGCATGTGAACGTCGTGATGCCGATCGGTGGCCAGTACAGCATGTACACCGACTGGGTCGCGGACGATCCGGTGCTCGGGCGTAACAAGTGGCAGACGTACCTCACCCACGAGCTTCCCGCCGCAATCGACAGCCGGTTTTCGACAACAGGCTCGAAAGCCATCGGCGGAGTCTCGATGGCGGGCAGCGCGGTACTCGACCTGGCGGCGCAGGTACCGGGTTTCTACCGTGCAGTGGGCTCGTACAGCGGGTGCGCACAGACCAGTGGCGTGCTCGGCCAGGCGATGGTGCGGTCGATGGTCGAACTGCGGGGCGGCGGTAACGCCGCCAACATGTGGGGTGCGCCCGGGGATCCCGCGTGGGCGCGGCACGATCCGATGCTGAGCGCCGAGCGCCTGCGCGGCACAACGCTGTTCGTGTCGACCGGCAACGGGATGCCGGGGCCCGTCGACAACCACGACCCACTACTGGCCGTGCCGCAGACGATCGGCGGCAGTGTCGTCGAGATGGTCACCCATGTGTGCGCCGGCGCCTTCGAATCGCGGCTTCGGCAACTCGGAATCCCGGCCACGTTCGCCTACCTACCGCAGGGCACCCACTCCTGGGGTCTGTTCGAGACCGAGCTACGCGACTCCTGGCCCGTCATCGGCAGTGCTATCGGGGCATAGCGGCGATCGGGGAGACAGCGGCGATCGGGGCATGAGCGGAGACCATCAGGGCGTGCGCGCCAGTGCGTTTTCCAGGATCGGCCCGATCACCGCGAAGGCCTCCGGTGTGGTCATCCGCACGTGATCGCACTCCACCTCGTTCGCGGTGATCACGCCGGTCACCACGGGCTGCCACACGCTCGGCGAGGGTCGTTCACCTTCGTCGTCGGCGCCCTGCGCGGCGGCGAAGAACAGCAAGTCGCCGTCGAACACGCGCGGCCGATGTTCGGCCGAGATCCGCTTCGAGTTCTCGAGGCCCGCGCTGATGCGGCCCAGGAGGGTCGACGCGAACGCCGGGTCGCGGCCGAACGATCGGCCGAGCATCTCGACCAACTGCTCTCGGTACGACCTGTCGTCGTCGCCGCTGCCCTCGAAGTCGACGCCCAGTCCGTGTAGCCATTGCTCGGCGTCGACCTCGAGGTCACCGAAATCGCCCTCCTCTGCCAGGTAGCTGTCCATCATCGCGAGCGTGCCGACGTCCGCCCCGGACTCCCGCAATTCGACGGCGATCGCGTGTGCGATCACGCCACCGAGCGACCATCCCAGCAGGTGGTACGGGCCTCGGGGCTGCACCGCCCGCATCTCGACGACGTAGCGGTGTGCCAGTTCTTCCATCGACTCGAACGTCGCGCCTCCGCTCAGGATGGGCAGCTGGAGCCCGTACACCGGCCTGTCCGGCGCGAGGTGCTGGATCAGTCCGGCGTATCCGAGGGCGAGTCCGCCCGCGGGGTGGACGCAGAACACAGCGGGACGTGTTCCACCGGACCGGAGCGGGACCACGACACTCAACACGTCGTCGGTCGCCGCGGCGCCGGGCGTGGACGGGTCGACGATGCGGCGCGCCAGCCCTTCGGGAGTGGGGTTGCGGAAGATCCACTGCAGTGCGACGTCCGTGCCGAGCCGGTCCCGCAGTGCGGACGCCACCCTGGTCGCGACCAGGGAGTTCCCACCGAGTACGAAGAAGTCGTCGTCGGCTCCGACGCGTTCTACCCCGAGTACGTCGGCGAACACCTCCGCGACGGCGTGCTCGAGCGGAGTGGCTGGTGCCTTGAACGGCCTGGGTGAGACCATCGGCGCGGGAAGTGCCCGCCGGTCCAGTTTGCCTGTGCGCCCGACCGGCAGCTCGTCGAGCACGACCAGCTGGGAGGGCACCATGTAGGGCGCGAGATGAGAGGCGGCGTAGCGCAGCACTTCCGCCGGATCGATATTCGCATTGCCCTCCGGGACAACGTAGCCCACCAGTCGATCGATCGCGCCGGCGTGTGTCGTCACCGCCGCCCGGCCCACCCCGTCGCAGCGGGCCAGTACCGACTCGATCTCGCCGAGCTCCACCCGCTGTCCTCGAATCTTCACCTGGAAGTCGTTGCGGCCTATGTATTCCAGCCGGCCTATCTCGGTCCAGCGCACGAGGTCACCGGTGCGGTACATGCGGGAGCCCGGACCTCCGAAGGGGTGCGCCACGAACGACGCTGCTGTCATACCCGGGCGTTGATGGTATCCACGAGCCAGTCCCGGTCCCGCCGCATACAATTCGCCCACCACACCCACCGGGACCGGCTGCAACCACGGATCCAGGACTATCACGTCGACGCCGCGGCCGGGACCCCCGACGGTGACCGGCTCGTCCGGCGACAGCGCCTCGCTGGCCGTGGTCTGAATCGTCGCCTCAGTGGGACCGTATCCGTTGAAGACGAACCGGCCCGGTGTCCAGCGGTTCGCAAGCTCGGGGGCGAACCGTTCACCTGCCACTGCCAGAACTCGGACGGATGGAAGCTCCTCGGGACTCACCGTTTCCAGGATGGTAGGGGTGAAGAACGCATGTGTGACGTGTTCGGCCTCGAGGAGTTCGGCCAGCTCGCGGCCACCGAGCACGGTGGGGGGCACGATCACCAGCGTCGCCCCGACGGTGAACGCCATCAGCAGTTCGAAGACGGACGCGTCGAAACTCGGCGACGCCAGGTGTGACACCCGTGCCCCGTGCGTCGCTGCGAAGCGTTCCCGCTCCTCGACTACCAGGTTTGCCAGACCGCTGTGCGAGACGACGACACCCTTCGGTGTGCCGGTAGAGCCGGATGTGTAGAGCAGGAAGGCGGCGTGCTCGGTATGCAACGGTCGCACGCGGTCGTCGTCGGTGACCGGGTCCCCGGGGTACGCGCTGTCGACCTCCGGGTGGTCGAGCAGCAGCCACTCGACCCCGCCGGGCAGATGCCCGCGGTGCGCCGATACGGTCAGTCCGAGGAACGCACCGGAATCCTCGAGCATCGCCGTGATGCGGGCTGCCGGGAGCGCGGGGTCGATCGGCACGTACGCCGCGCCCGACTTCGCGACCGCCCACACCGACAGCACCGATTCGATCGACCGCGGCACCCCGACGGCGACGAAGGAGTCGGGGCCGGCGCCCCGGTCGAGGAGCGCTCTGGCCAACCGGTTGGACCGTTCGTCGAGCGTCCGGTACGAAACGTCGATGCCGTTGCTCGACAGTGCGATTGCCTCCGGATCCACGGCGGCGCCGGCGACGAGCACGTCCGACAGCGTCCGTTCCGGAACCGCGGGCGCACCCCGGACCGGCGCGAGTTCGTCCCGTTCGAAGTCGTCCAGTATGTCGAGGTTCCCCAGCCGCACCGAGGGGTCGTCCACCACGGCGTCGAGCATGCGAACGAAACGGTCGGCCAGCTCGGCCACGGTGTCGGCATCGAAAAGGTCGGTGGCGTAACTGAATGCGGCCCTGATACCCGACGGTGACCCCTCGTCGTCGTACTCTTCGGACACGGTGAGCTGTAAGTCGAATCGTGCGATCGTCGCACCGAGGTCGATGCCGGTCACCTCGACGTCCGGCAGCGACAGGTCGGATTGCTCCACATTCTGGAATTCGAGTAGTACCTGGAACAGCGGTGAATGCGCCGTCGACCGAGGTGGGTCGAGCGCTTCGACGACCTTCTCGAACGGCACCTCGGCGTGGGCGTATGCCCCGAGGTCGACGACGCGCACCTGCTCGAGCAGTTCGGCGAATGTGTTCGCGGACCGGATGACGGTGCGTAGCACCACGGTATTGACGAACATTCCGACCATGTCGTCGAGTGCGGCCTCGCCGCGTCCGGCGACGGGGGTTCCGATGGCGATGTCCTCGGAACCGGAAATCCGGGCCAGGAAAGCGGCCAGGGCGGCATGCGCGACCATGAACAGCGTCGACTGGTGCGCCGACGCCAGCGCCGTCAGCCGACGATGCAGGTCGGCGTCGATTTCGAATCCCACTCGGCTCCCACCCGGTGACCGTTGCATCGGACGCGGACGGTCCGCCGGTAGATCCAGTGCGGCAGGAAGACCGGCCAACGCGTTCCGCCAATAGTCCAGCTGTGCCGACACCAGCGACTGCGGATCCTCGCCCGAACCGAGGAGTTGCCGCTGCCAGAGTGCGAAGTCGGCGTACTGCACCGCCAGGGGTTCCCATTCCGGGGCACCCCCGTGGGTGCGGGCCGTGTAGGCCACCAGCACGTCCCGGGCGAGCGGGACCATCGATGCTCCGTCCGCGACGATGTGGTGCACCACCACCAGGAGCACTCGCTCGGCATCGGAGGTCTCGAACAGCGCGGCTCGCACCGGCACCTGCTTGGTGACGTCGAAGCCTTCCGACACCGACGCCGAGAGCCGCTCGCGCAACTCGGTTTCGCTGGTCACCGTCACCTCGGGCAGATCCGGTGCCGCGTCGGGGAGGATTACCTGCACCGGCTCACCGTCGCACATCGGAAAGCGGGTCCGGAGCGATTCGTGCCGCGCCACCACGTCGGCCACCGCAGCGCGCAACGCTTCGACATCGAGTGCGCCGGTGAGCCGGAACGCCATGGCAATGTTGTAGGCGGGAGAGGAGGTGTCGAACTGGTTGAGGAACCACATACGAGTCTGCGCCAGCGACAACGGGATTCGTTCCGGACGCGGTCCGGCCTGCAACACCGGTCGGTCGGTACGCACGGTGGCTTTCGCGGCACGCGCCGCAAACGCTGTGACGGTCGGCGCCTCGAAGAGGGCGTGCAGTCCGACTTCGACGTCGAGTGCCGCGTCGACCCGGGCGACCACTCGGGTGGCGGACAGTGAGTCGCCACCCAAGCGGAAGAAGTCGTCGTCGGCGCCGACCTGTTCGATTCCGAGGACATCGCCGAACACACCGGCCACGACGGCTTCGAGGGGGGTGGCGGGTGCCCGGAAGCGACGCGTCCCGGCGCCGGGTTCGGGTAGTGCTGTGCGGTCAAGTTTCCCACTCACCGTCACCGGCAACTCCCCCACAACCACCACCACCGACGGCACCACCCACCCCGGCACCACCCCCGCCACCCACTCCACCACCACATCCGGATCCACCCGCACCCCCACCTCCGGCACCACATACCCCACCAACCGACCCCCCTCCCGCACCACCGCCGCCGCCCGAGCCACCCCCGGACACCGCGCCAACACCGCCTCCACCTCCCCCAACTCCACCCGCTGACCCCGCACCTTCACCTGCCCATCAACCCGCCCCACAAACTCCAACACCCCCACCTCAACCCACCGCACCACATCCCCCGTCCGATACACCCGAGACCCCACACCCGAAAACGGATTCGCCACAAACGACACCGCCGTCAACCCCGCCCGACCCCGATACCCCCGCGCCACACCCGACCCCGACACATACAACTCACCCACCACCCCCACCGGCACCGGACGCAACCACCCGTCCAACACCACCACCTCCACCCCCACCCCCGGACCACCCACCGACACCACACCCCCCGCCACCAACGGCCCACCCACCGTCGCCTGCACCGTCACCTCCGTCGGCCCATACGCATTGAAAAACTCCCGACCCGGCGCCCACCGCGCCACCAACTCCGGCGCACACACCTCCCCCGCCACCACCAACACCCGCACCGACCCCAACCCCACACCCGACCCCAACGTCGCCAACACCGACGGCGTCACAAAACAATGCGACACCCCCTCCGCCTCCCACAACTCCACCAACCCCACACCCCCGAACACCCCCGGCGGCGCCACCACCAACCGCGCCCCCACCGAAAACGCCATCAACCACTCGTACACCACCGCATCAAAACTCGGCGACGACACCTGCGACACCCGCGAACCCGACGACAACCCGAACCGAACCCGCTCCTCCACAGCCAAATTCGCCAAACCCTCATGCGTCACCACCACCCCCTTCGGCCGCCCCGTCGACCCCGACGTATACATCACATACGCCGCACACCCCGCCCTCAACGGCCGCACCCGATCCCCATCCGACACCACACCCCCCGACACCCCCTCCACCACACCCGAATCATCGAGCCACAACCACTCCACCCCATCCGGCACCACACACCCCGACACCGACAACCCCACCACCACACCCGAATCCACCAACATCTCCCGCACCCGCACCAACGGCAACACCGGATCCACCGGCAAAAACGCCCCACCCGCCTTCGCCACCGCCCACACCCCCACCACCAACTCCACCGAACGCCCCACCACCACCGCCACCACCGACTCCGGCCCCACACCCCGACCGATCAACACCCGCGCCCACCGCGACGACAACTCATCCAACTCCCCATACGACACCTCCACCCCACCACACGAGACCGCCACCGCCCCCCGATCCACCCCCACCCCACCAGCCAAAATCTCCGGCAACACCCGAACACCCACACCCCGCCCACCCCGCACCGGAACCAACACCCCACGCTCCCCCGCACTCAACACCTCCACCCCCGCCAACAACCCATCCGGTTCGGTGGCCATCTCCTCGAATATCCGGGTGACCCGTGCCGCGATCGTCTTGACCGTGGCCGCCTCGATCAGGTCGGGTAGGTAGTGAAAGGTCATGCGCAGCTGCGTGTCCATCGAGAAGGCCACGCTGAGTGGGTAATGCGTGGCATCGACACCGCTGACGTCCACTACCCGGATTCCGGCCAGGTCGGTGTCCTCGGTCAGCCCACCTCGATCGATCGGGTACGACTCGAAGACGGTTGCCGTGTCGAATCCGAGCTGTGGGCCGGCCGCGCGCGCAATGTCGGCGAGACCCAGGTGGTGGTGGTCGAACAACGCCGCCTGCTCCGACTGCGTTCGTTCGAGCAACTCGCCCACCGTTTCCCGGGGATCGAGCGTGATACGAACGGGGACGGTGTTGACGAACAATCCGATCATCGACTCGGCGCCGGCGAGTTGCGGTGATCGCCCGGACACCGTGCCGCCGAACGTGACATCGGACGAGGACGTGGCCCCGTTCAACAGAAGTGCCCACGCAGCCTGGGTCACCGTATTCACAGTGACGTTGCGCTCGCGTGCCAGAGTCGCGAGTTCCGCGGTAAGGCTCTCGGAAAGCGAAAACTGTACCTGGGCGGGCGGGACCGACGATTGTTTTCCCCACGCATCCGGCAGGAGCAACGTCGGTCCGTCGATGCCGGCGAGCGCGTTCGCCCACACCCCCCGCGACTCCTCTGGATCTCGGTGGCGCAGCCAGGTCAAAAAGTCCCGATAGGGCCGGGGACTCGGCAGCGTCCCCGCCCCATCTGCTACATACAGGGCGAGGAGATCCCGGATCGCGAGTGGCATCGACCACCCGTCGAGGAGGGTGTGGTGGTTGGTCCACACCAGACGGACTTCGTCGTGTCCGATGGACAGGAGAAGGAATCGCATCAGCGGTGCGTGGGAGGTGTCGAATGCCGCAGAGCGATCGGCGGACAGAATCCGGTCCAGTTCGGCGCCGCGCGCCTCCTCGGGAATACCCGTCAGGTCGACCTGGCGGAACGGCACGTCGACGGTCGCCGGCACCACCTGTACGAAGGTGCCGTCGGCGGACGGCACGAAGGCCACCCGCAGGTTCGCGTGCCGATCCAGCAGTGCCTGAGCCGCGCGGCGCATCCGCGCCGGATCGACGGCGCCTTTCAAATGTAGCGACACCTGCACCGTGTAAGCGTCGATCGCGGGTTTCGCCATGAGGGCGTGAAACAGCAACCCGGCCTGCAGGGGTGCGAGTGGCCACACATCGGTGAGCGGCCCGAAGCGCTCCTCCCACGCGTCGAGGTCGCTCTGAGTCACGGTGACGAGCGGAACATCGGAAGGGGTGACCCCCCCGGCCTCAGGACGGTGAGAATGAGTTGTCAATGCGGACAACGCCTCCCGTAACAGAATCGCGAACCGCTCGGCATCGTCGCGCGCCACCAGGGTGTCCGGGTAGCCCACGCTCACCCGAAGTTTTCCGCCGACCACGATCGAGTTGACCTCGAGCGCGGCGGAGGCTGGCATGTCGGGGTCCGGAACGTACTGCAGGTCGCCGAATCCGTCGGCGGGTGCCCATGCCACCGTGCTGCCGGCTGGTGCGTCGGGGACCTGGCCGAGATAGTTGTAACTGATGTGCCCCGGTTCGGTCTTCGGCAGCGTGTCGGCCGTGTCGGGGTTCAGGTAGCGGAGGAGGCCGTAGCCGATGCCCATGTCGGGTACAGCGCGCAGCTGCTCCTTCACCACCTTGACCGCCCGGCCCATCGCGGGGCCGCCGGCGAGCGCGTCGTCGAGGTCGACACCGGCGAGGTCGACGCGGACGGGAAAGATTGTGGTAAACCAGCCGACGGTGCGGGACAGGTCGGCGCCCGGCACCACATACTGCTCGCGCCCGTGCCCCTCCATGCGGATCAGCATGGACGACAACGAGATTCCCCGATCGCGTCGCCATCTCGACGATGCCACTGCCAGGGCGGTGACGAGCACGTCGTGGGCACCCCCGTGGTATAACCCCGGGAGGGTTGTCAACAGTACGGAGGTGTCTTCGGTCGACATCTCGACGCCGACGTCACGAATTGCCGTCGCCACGTCCACCGCGGGATCCAGAGGGCGGTCGGTGATCGGGGGGTCCGGCCCGTCCACGACGCTCCGCCACCACGCCAGCTCGGCGACCCGCTCACCGCGCTGTGCCTCCTCCGCCAGGGCATGCGCCCACCGGCGCATGGACGTTCCCGGCGCCGGCAGCTCCGCACCGTGTCCGGCGGAGATCTGCGACCAGGCGGTCGCGAAGTCGGGCAACAGAATCCGCCAGGACACCCCGTCAACGGCAAGATGGTGAGCCACGACGATCAATCGGCCCGAGGTTGCGGGGACGCTCGACGGTCCCGGATCGAGCCACACGAACTGGACGACGACACCATCGGAGGGACGCAGTCTCTCGACAGCAGCCTGGTGCTCGGCCGCGACGAGTGTCGCCGGCGGGTCGGCCTCGACAGTGGCGTCGAACCTGACGCGACGGATCAGTGATGCCGCATCCACGTCGGTGTCCGGGCGGGTCTCCATCTGCCACTGCCCGCTCGCACCCCGGAAGAGCCGGGACCGCAGCATGTCGTGCCGTGCGATCACTGCGGTGACGACAGCGACAAGTCCGTCTTCGTCGATCCCGGCGGGGAGCGTGAGCAGCAGGCTCTGACTGAACCGCTCGAAGTGGCCGCCGCGCTCCAACAGGTACCGCACCACAGGTGTGGGCGGGAAAGTGCCGATACCGCCGCCGGCGAGTTCGGTGAGAGGTCCGGGCGTCGTGCGGTCCGCGATGTCCGATTGTGCTGCCAGCGCAGCCACCGTTCGGTGCTCGAACACCTGTTGCGGAGTGAACACCAGTCCTCGGGCCTTGGCCCGCGACACAAGCCGGATCGACAGGATGCTGTCGCCGCCCAACGCGAAGAACGAGTCGTCGTACCCCACCCGTTCGATTCCGAGTACTTCCGCGAAGACCGATGCCAACGTCTCTTCGACTGCGGTGCGCGCGGGCCGCTGGGGTCGGTGCACAAGTTCCGGTTCGGGTAGTGCTGTGCGGTCAAGCTTCCCACTCACCGTCACCGGCAACTCCCCCACAACCACCACCACCGACGGCACCACCCACCCCGGCACCACCCCCGCCACCCACTCCACCACCACATCCGGATCCACCCGCACCCCCACCTCCGGCACCACATACCCCACCAACCGACCCCCCTCCCGCACCACCGCCGCCGCCCGAGCCACCCCCGGACACCGCGCCAACACCGCCTCCACCTCCCCCAACTCCACCCGCTGACCCCGCACCTTCACCTGCCCATCAACCCGCCCCACAAACTCCAACACCCCCACCTCAACCCACCGCACCACATCCCCCGTCCGATACACCCGAGACCCCACACCCGAAAACGGATTCGCCACAAACGACACCGCCGTCAACCCCGCCCGACCCCGATACCCCCGCGCCACACCCGACCCCGACACATACAACTCACCCACCACCCCCACCGGCACCGGACGCAACCACCCGTCCAACACCACCACCTCCACCCCCACCCCCGGACCACCCACCGACACCACACCCCCCGCCACCAACGGCCCACCCACCGTCGCCTGCACCGTCACCTCCGTCGGCCCATACGCATTGAAAAACTCCCGACCCGGCGCCCACCGCGCCACCAACTCCGGCGCACACACCTCCCCCGCCACCACCAACACCCGCACCGACCCCAACCCCACACCCGACCCCAACGTCGCCAACACCGACGGCGTCACAAAACAATGCGACACCCCCTCCGCCTCCCACAACTCCACCAACCCCACACCCCCGAACACCCCCGGCGGCGCCACCACCAACCGCGCCCCCACCGAAAACGCCATCAACCACTCGTACACCACCGCATCAAAACTCGGCGACGACACCTGCGACACCCGCGAACCCGACGACAACCCGAACCGAACCCGCTCCTCCACAGCCAAATTCGCCAAACCCTCATGCGTCACCACCACCCCCTTCGGCCGCCCCGTCGACCCCGACGTATACATCACATACGCCGCACACCCCGCCCTCAACGGCCGCACCCGATCCCCATCCGACACCACACCCCCCGACACCCCCTCCACCACACCCGAATCATCGAGCCACAACCACTCCACCCCATCCGGCACCACACACCCCGACACCGACAACCCCACCACCACACCCGAATCCACCAACATCTCCCGCACCCGCACCAACGGCAACACCGGATCCACCGGCAAAAACGCCCCACCCGCCTTCGCCACCGCCCACACCCCCACCACCAACTCCACCGAACGCCCCACCACCACCGCCACCACCGACTCCGGCCCCACACCCCGACCGATCAACACCCGCGCCCACCGCGACGACAACTCATCCAACTCCCCATACGACACCTCCACCCCACCACACGAGACCGCCACCGCCCCCCGATCCACCCCCACCCCACCAGCCAAAATCTCCGGCAACACCCGAACACCCACACCCCGCCCACCCCGCACCGGAACCAACACCCCACGCTCCCCCGCACTCAACACCTCCACCCCCGCCAACAACCCATCGGGCGATTCCAGTGCGGCCGTGAGGATTCGGACGAAGCGCTGCAGATCGGCCGGACCGTGTGCTTCGACGGACCACGTCCCGTCCCCGTCGTCCACGGCGATAGATGCGCGCTCCCCCGTTGCGCCCCAACGCTTCACCACTGCGACGGCGCAGTTCCCGATCCGCTCGACGCCGAGCGGTTCCCGCACTTCACCCGCCAGCGGGCACCAGTCCTGCCCGATTGCGGCAGCATCGGTTGTGGAGAGGAAGCGCCGTCGACGGGATCTCCGCAGTTGCAGGCCCACCTGCCGCGTCACCGCGTCGAACGTGAAATGGGGGGCGAGGGTCACCCTGACCGGCATCGTCGTCCCGTGTTCCCGGAACCCGAGCAGTACGTCGTCGATGCCCGTAAGGCTCTGCCGGTACAGCGCGAGAGCCGCGAGGAGAACTGCTGCCGTACCGCCGCCGCTGCGGCGTGCGAGTCGCGCCGCTACACCGCCGACCGATACATTCTCGTAGCGTGAATCCTTCTGTTCGGGAACCTGATCCAACAGTTCTTTCGCTTTCGGGACCCCGGCGAGGAGTTCCTCCCAGTAGCGGCGGTCGTCGAGCCACGCGGCGCTCTCCCGGTAGCGGGCATCGGAGGCGAGCAATGCCGACGGGGACGTGAACGGCCAGATCACTCTCCGAGGCGGCGCGGTGCGGGCGGCCTCGTAGGTTTCGGCGGTGGCCCGGACGATCGCCGCCATGCCCGGTTCGTCGTTGACCAGGCGGTGGTAGCGCTGGAACCAGCCGAACCGTCCGTGCGGCAACCGGAAAAGGGTGTGGACGTACAGCGGGCCGGTGGTGACGTCCATTGTCCGGTCCAGTTCGCGGCTGATCCACGCCGCGACGAGGGTGTCGGCGTCGGCCGAGGTGCTCGCGTCGATCACGTCCGGTCCGGACACGTGCCCGGTCCCGGTTCTCTGGCGTAGTTCTTGCCCATTACCGCCGAGGGTGACGCGTAGACAACCACATTCGGTCAGCGTCTGCCGCAATGCGGTAGAAAATGCGTCCTCGACGAGCGGGCCGTCGAGTTCGAGATACAACGCGAAAGTGGGGTTGTGGTGTCCGGTCTCGACCAGTGCGAGTTGGTCGTACGTCAGGGGCAGTTCCACACTGCCAGTGAGCTCTTCATCGGCAGGCGGTCGTTCATCGGTAGTCATGGAAGCCCCGCCCGGTCTTACGCCCCAGGTGGCCGGCGTCGACCAATGCGGTGAGCGACTCGGGCGGGCGGTAGTGGTCGTCGCCTGTCAGCGCGCGGAGGGTGGTCATCGTGTCGTGAACGTTGTCGAGGCCGATCAGGTCCGCGGTGCGCAGCGGCCCCATGGGATGGCCGAGGCAGCCCTCGAACAGTGCGTCGACGGTTTCCGGGTCGGCGATACCGGCGTCGACGGAGGCGGCCGCCTCCGCGATGCACAGCATGAGCACGCGATTCAACACGAAGCCGGGTCCGTCACCCACGATGATGCCGGTTTTGTTCAGGGAGGTGAGGAACTCCTGCGCGCGGTCCAGGGTGCGCTGGGACGTTCGCGGTCCGGCCACTACCTCTACGGTGTCCTTGAGCGGCGCCGGGTTCATGAAGTGCAGCCCGACAACCTGTTCCGGCCTCGAGGTGGACGCGGCGACGAGATCGACCGGAATCCCCGAGGTGCACGATGCGAGTACGGCATCGGCGGCGCACCAGCGGTCCAGTTCGGCGAAGATCTTCTCTTTGAGGTCGATCCGTTCGGGAACACACTCGACGACGACGGTGGCGTCGTGCAGCTCGGACATCTGATCGGTCCATCGCACACGTGCCGCCACCTCGGCGGGTTTCGGGCCCGCGCTGCGGCCGAGGAGTATCGCGAGCCGCAGCGAGTCGCTCATGCGCTTGCGCGCGACTTCGACGGCGTGCGGATCCGACTCGACGACGATCACGTCGTGGCCGGAGTGCGCACAGCACTCGGCGACTCCGACCCCCATGGTGCCTGCGCCCACCACACCGATGCTCATCGCGCCGCCTCCGAGGAGAGACCGGTGTCGTCTTGATGCACGTACTCCATCGCCACCTCCTGGGCCGGCAGGTCGGGATGCGTCACCAGCCCCCGGATGAGCTGACGGAGGTCGGCGAGCATCGCGGTTGCCGTGCTGCGGTCGAACAGTTCCACCGCGTAGTCGAGTTCGAGGGTGAGATTCGGGCCCTGCCCACGGGACCACGCCAGCGCCAGTTCGGCGGACGATGCCTCGGCACGGTCGTCACTCGGGGCGCGTTCTCCGTCGCAGCGGACCGGGAAGTGTACTGCTGCGGAATCCCGCATGCTGCTCTCGGAGCACAGTTCCGTACGGACCGTCGACACCAGTTCGAGGAACGAGGGTTCACCCGACAGGTCGACACCGACGAGCCGCGGCGGGCCCCCGGGGGCCGCGGCGGTGCCGACGACCACCTCGTCCTGAGCGGTGTACCAGGCGAGGAGGGTGATCCACGCGGCGAGCAACTCGGCGAATTCCGGGGCGTCGTCGAGCATCGCGGTTACCCGATCGATCGAGTAGCGAAGCGGTTCCGCGCCGTTCGATGTCGGCCGCGGCCGGTCGGCCGGTACCACCGGGGGTGCGATCGGCAGTTCGCGCGACGGGAACTCGTCGGACGAGTCGGTGAGCAACGCTGAGATCGACTGCGCCGCCTGAGAATCGACGATGCCCGTCAGGATGGCAACGTACTCCTCGCACAGCGCGGCGGCGGTCTGCTCGGTGAAGAGTTCCGTGCTGAACTCGAGCCCGGCGGCCATGTCGTCTTCGCCGCCGCGCTCCGTGGTGACGAGGGTGAGGTCGAACTTCGCTGTACCGGAGGGCACCCCGCCGAAAGCGATGGCCGAGGGATCCTCCTGATCGAACAGCGTCTCGGTAAGCCCCTGCTGCGACTGCAACGCGGGCAGTTCCTGGTGGACATGGCAGACATCGAAGAGCGGGGTACGGCTCGTGTCTCGGTCACCGGTGAGTGCCGTCACGACCCGGTCGAACGGAATCTCCTGATGTTCGAGGGCGCCCAGCACGACGTCGCGCACCCGGCCGAACAGTTCCGTCAGGCTCGGTTCGCCGGACAGGTCGGCGCGCAACGCCACAGTGCTGTTGAAGTACCCGATCATGCCGGCGAGTTCCGGCCGGTTGCGCCCCGTCGTCGGGGTCCCGACGACGATGTCCCGCTGGCGACTCCGGCTTGCCATGAGTAGGAAGAACGCGGAGAGAAGTACCACGAACAGTGACACCGACTCACGCCGGGCCACGGCTCGTAGGCGTGCTGTCTGTTCGGCCGAAATGGTGAAGGTGTGGAATGCGCCGGTGAAGTTCTTCCGTTCCGGTCGAGGAAAGTCGGTGGGAAGCCGCAGCAGCGGGACATCGGCGAGTACCCGTCGCCAGTAGTCGAGTTCCGGCTCGAGTGCGGCGCTCGCGATC
Organism: Rhodococcus sp. IEGM 27; assembly: GCF_033142305.1. Lineage (NCBI taxonomy): Bacteria > Bacillati > Actinomycetota > Actinomycetes > Mycobacteriales > Nocardiaceae > Rhodococcus > Rhodococcus sp. IEGM 27. The sequence continues at coordinate 640,651 of NZ_JAWLSG010000001.1, forward strand.
AGTTCCCGCTGCCACAGCGCGTAGTCCCAGTACTGGATGGACAGTGGCGGGAGATCCGCGGGGCGACCGGTCCGGCGTGCGGCGTACAGGGCGGGGAGTTCGCGTTCGAATATTCGCGGCGAACCACCGTCGTTGACGGAGTGGTGGGTGGTCACCTGCAGGACGTGTTCGTCCGGGCCGATCCGGACGAGGAGAGCACGCACCAGCGGGTCGTTTGCCAGGTCGAACGGTGCGATCGCCGCTTCGTGCACGAGTGCCCGGGCCGCAGCCACTGGGTCCGGCTCGTTCGACACGTCGGCGGTCCGGAAGAAGTCGCCCAGCGATGGGCGAATGCGCAGTTGCGGCTCTCCGTCGACGTTGACGTAGTTGGACAGCAGTACCTGATGCCGTGCGGCGAGGTCGTCCCACATTCCGCGGACGGCCGATTCATCGATCGGTCCGTGCAGGTCGCTGACCATCGGCAGGTTGTAGATCGTCGTGGCGGCGTCGAGTTGGTGGTGGAACCACATGCGCACCTGGCCGAAAGACATCACATGCCGTCCGCGTGGTGTGATCGGGGGCAGCCCACCGGCTGCGGACGTGCCCGCCGCGAGCAGCTCCGCGAAATCTGCGACCTTCGGCCGCTCGTAGAGGTCGATCAACTTGGGTCTAACCCCGTACTGCTCGGCCACCTTGTCGACGAGTTGCATCGCGATCAGCGAGTTGCCGCCGAGTTCGAAGTAGTCGTCGTCTGCGGCAACCGCCGTCTCGCTGTGCAGCAGACCGCGCAGTGTCGTCTGCAGCCAGTCGAGGCTGTCCGCCGGGGCGACGCGCGCCGGTTCCGGCTTCGGTTCCTGCGCGACGACTTCGGGGGTTCGACCCCACTCCGGCCGGCCGGGCAGGTCGTACCAGCACCGGGAGCCCAGCATGGGGTGCCCGGGCAACCGCACCCGCCGAGCGGTCTCGTCAGCCGCACCGACGGCAGCCCAGTCGAGGTCGACTCCGCGCTCGTACAATCCCGCGAGCACATGGGTGATGGCCCCAGAGGTGTCCGGTACGCGCAGGATCTCTGCATCCGCTCGGTCACCGAGCGTGTCGGCGAGCAACCGTCCGAGCCGCCCGTCCGGGCTCGGCTCCACGAACACGACGGGTCCGTCGGCGAGCATTCCTTTCGCGACGGCGACGAACCGTCCCGTGTCGATCGCAGGGTCGGCGGCGGCCGCCGCGATCTCGGAGGCGGTGACCTCCGACAACGTGCCGAGCAGATACCTCGCGGCATAGCGCGACACACCACCGCTGAGGACGGCGTCCACGGATATCCCAGCGTTCCGCAATTCCCGGTGAACGGCGATCTGGCCGGCGAGAAGGTCCGCCTCGTCACCCGTGGCCGGCAGTGCCGGCGGAAGGGAACGGCCACGGAGTGCGGCGGGCATCGGGTCCGGTGACAGCAGCAGTGCCACAGACGGTGCCCGCCGGGTCGGCGCAGTCTCGTTCCGATCCTCGAGGTCCGCAGCCTGCGCGGCGAGTGCCTTCGCCAGTTCGTCGACAGTGCGCGCCTGCACCGCCACCCGATACTCGTGATGCGGCCGCCCATGGTTGAGAGTGAAGACGATGTCGGCGAGGTGATACCCGCGCACCGCCGACGCCAGATCGTCACACAGAGTGGCCAGCGCCGCTGCGCTTTTCGCCGACACACCCACGAGCCGAAGAGTGTCCTCGGCGCGGGGCGCGGTGTCCTCGACGCGGGGCGCGGTGTCCTGCCGGGGTGGCTGCTCCACCACACAGTGCGCGTTGATACCGCCCAGACTGAACGAGCTGACTCCGGCCCGTCGAGGGCTGCGCTCCTCGCTCCAGGTCCTGGCCTCGGTGACCACCTCGATCCCGCTGCCGGCGAAATCTACTCCGCCGGTGGGCCTGTCGAAATGCAGCGACGGGTACAGCTCACCGTGCTCGACGGCAAGGATCGCCTTCACCAGGCCCGACACTCCTGCTGCGTGGTCGAGATGGCCGATGTTGGTCTTCACCGAACCGATGGGCAGAACACCCGACCTACCCTCGAATGCGGTGGCGATTCCCTCCAGTTCCACGGCATCGCCCAAGGGTGTTCCCGAACCGTGCGCTTCGAGATACCCGGCATCGCGCGGTGCGAGCCCCGCGTTGCGCCAGGCCCGCTCGATCACGGCCACCTGCGCCCGAGCGCTCGGTGAACTGATGGTCGCCGACGAATGACCGCTCGACACCGTTGCGGTGCCGCGGATCACCGCGTGCACCGGCACATGGTCGGCACGCGCGCGCCCCATCGTGGTGAGGAGCAGCGCCGCGCCACCCTCGCCGACGGCAGTACCGTCCGCGCTCGCATCGAATGCCCGGCATCGTCCGCCGGGTGACATCAGCTCGGCCGAGCCCTCGGCCAGATCGGCGCGAATGCCGTTCACCCGCAGACTGACACCGCCCGCGAGCACGAAATCGGCGTCTCCCGAGCGCAGCTCCCGGCAGGCGTGGTGCACGGCGATCAGCGAACCGTTGCAGCCCGAGTCGACGGCGTAACAGGGCCCGGTGAGCCCGAGTTGGTACGCGATGCGGGCGGGCACCGCGAACGGAACGTTGCCCAGGGTGCTCAGGACGCCCGGTTCCGCCCACATCGCCGGGTACGTGGACGTCGCGGCGCTGAAGATCACCGCTGTCGCACTGTCCCGGAAGTCGGTCGCCGAATAGCCGGCCTCCTCGATCGCTCGATACGCCAGGACCAACGCCAGACGTTGCTGCGGGTCGATCAGCGACGCCTCCCGCTTCGACAGCGTGAAGAACGAGTAGTCGAATGTGGCGATGTCCTCGACGAACCCCATCGGCTGGTAGTCCGAGGGCGGACCGAGTCCGGTGGCCTCGGCCCGCGACCGGGACAGCGGGCGCACCGAATCCCGGCCGGCCGCGAGGTTCGCGCGGAACTCCGCCAGGTCGTCGGCCTCGGGGTAGCGCGCGGCGATGCCCACCACGACGACGTCGTCGTCGCCCGGTTGTCGCTGGGTCACTGTTGCCTCCCGGAGTTGGTCAGAAGTTCGGTCAGAATTCGTAGGTAGCGGGTGCGCGGACCTGCGTTGCCCCGGCAGAGTGCGAGATCACCTCGGCCTGCGCGGCGACCGTGACGACGTCGAACAGCCGGCCCACGCGGAGGGCGCCCGGCCACCGGTCCTCGAACCGCCGCGCAAGTTCCACGACACGGACAGAATTGCCGCCGACGTCGAAGAACCCGTCCTCGCGAGAGAAATCGTCATGCCCCAGGACGGCCGCCCACTCCTCGGCGACGGCGCGTTGCACCTCGGTCCACCGTTGTCGTGACGTGCGGTCGGGTGCCTGCGCCTCCGGAATCAGTGCGCGCAGCGCATCCTCGTCGACCTCGCCTTCGGGGGTGCGCGGCACTGCACCGAGCGCGAAGAACTGCGCGGGCACGAGTCGGGATTCGAGTCGCTGGGCACCGAATGCGCGCAGATCCTCGGGCATCGGCAGGACCGCCGCAGTTGCCGCCGGAACCCAGAACAGCGTGATTCCCGCCGCCGTCGTCAGCGCGACCGCCTCGCGGATTGCGGGGTGAGTCTTCATGATGTCCGGAATCGAGTGAAGCGGGGAGCCGTCGACGCCGACGAGGCGTCCCGACCGTGTCCACCGAGCGAGCCGGCCGGTGCGGACCATGCGGGATCCGGGGGCACCGAAAGGATTGGCGACGACAGTGGTGGCCGCCGCCCGCGGTGACAGGTCGTCCGCCGCGGACTCGGCCAGGTACACCGCGCCCGTCGCCCCCTCGGGCACCAGATGCAGCCGGGAATCGAGAACGAAATTGCCTGCCGCCAAGCTATATTCGCGGAGCTGCTGCCGGTCGGCGGGGGCGAGAACATCAATCTCGTCGACGGCGATACCCGGCTCCGCGACTGCGGCCGATAGGATTCTGGTGAACCGGTCGGCGAGGGTGTGGATGGTCTGCTCGTCGAACAGGTCGGTGGCGTAGGTGAAGGCAGCGGTCATCCCGGTCGGCGACCCGGACTCGTCGTGGCGTTCACGGAGGGTCAGTTGCAGGTCGAACAGGGACACCGTGACTTCGGGTTCGAGCACCTCGACATCGAGGTGTGGGAGCGGAAGCGCGGGGTACTCGGTGTTCCGGAATTCGAGCAGCACCTGGAACAGCGGCGAATGCGACTGCGAGCGTGGCGGATTCAATGCCTCCACCACTCTCTCGAACGGCACGTCGGCGTGGGTGTATGCAGCGAGGTCGGTGTCGCGGACCCGCCCCAGGAGATCGGCGAACGTTCCCGAGACCTCGGTCCGCAGGACGAGGGTGTTGACGAACATCCCGACGACGTCGTCGAGGTCCGCCTCTCCGCGTCCGGCGACGGGCGATCCGATCACGATGTCGCGGGTGCCCCCCGACCTGGACAGCAGTAGCGCGAACGCCGCGTGCACCACCATGAAGACGGTGCAGTGCCGCGACCGTGCGAGCGCTACGACATCCCTGTGCATGTTTGCGTCGATGGTGAACGTCCACCGGTCGCCGGCACCGGATCGATGCGGCCGTCGTTCCCGATCCGCGGGTAGCTCGGTTACCACCGGCGCATCGGCGAGGACGGCTCGCCAGTAATCCAGTTGCCGGGACATCAGGGAGTCGGCGTCGTCCTCCGAACCCAGCAGTTGCCGCTGCCACACGGTGTAGTCGGCGTACTGGACCGGCAGCGGGTCCCACTCCGGCGCGCGGCCCGCGGCTCGGGCGCTGTACGCCGTGAGAACATCCCGCGCCAACGGGACCATCGAGAACCCGTCCGCGGCAATGTGGTGCACCACGACGACGAGCAGGTGGTCCCGCTCGCCGTACTCGAACAGTCGCGCCAGCATCGGGACTTCGGCGGCCACGTCGAACCCTGTCGACACCAACTCTGACAGGGGTGCCTCTCCCGTGGTCACCACCGTGAGCCCCGCGACGTCGTGAGCGTCGATGATCACCTGGGTGGGCCCCGCGACCCCGTGGGGATACCGCGTGCGCAGCGTCTCGTGCCGGATCACCACATCCGTGAGTGCGGCGGCGAGCGCGTCCACGTCGAGTTTTCCCGAGAGCCGCACCATCATTGCAATGTTGTAGGCGGGCGAGGAGGTGTCGATCTGGTTGAGTAGCCACATCCGGTGTTGCGCCCACGACAGCGGGAGCGGGTCCGGCCGTTGCACCGCCGTCAACCTGGGCCGGTCGGCAGCGCCTCTACCCTCGATCCGTCCAGCCAGGGCCCGCACCGTGGGGGCCTCGAACACGTCGCGCACCCCGATGCTCGCGCCAAGTGCGGCGTTGATCCGCGCGACGACCTGTGTCGCTGTCAGGGAGTTGCCACCCGACGCGAAGAAGTCGTCGTCGGCGCCCACGGCACCGCTTCGAAGCACTTCCGCGAAGATGCCGGCAACGATCGACTCGAACGGCGTGGTGGGCGCCCGGAAGACACGCGGGGCGAGCTCGGGATCCGGGAGTGCCCGCCTGTCGACCTTTCCGTTGGGGCCGAGCGGCATTCGATCCAGGACGGTCACCGTGGCCGGCACCATGAACGGCGCAAGGACGGATCCGGCGAAGAGCAGGACTTCTGTGCTGTCGAGATCCGCATGCTCGTTCGCCGTGACGTAGCCGGCGAGCACCGCCTGGCCGGCCGGGGTGCGGCGAACCGTGACCACCGCCTGCGCGACCCCGGGGCAACGGGTGAGCATCGCCTCGATTTCTCCCGGCTCTACCCGCTGTCCACGCAACTTCACCTGAAAATCGTTGCGGCCCACATACTCCAGGAGTCCGTCGGGTGTCCACCGCATGAGGTCGCCGGTACGGTACATTCGCGAGCCCGCGCGGTCGAACGGGTTGGCCACGAACGAGGCGGCGGTCGAACCGGGCTTCCGGTGATAACCGCGCGCCAACCCGTCCCCCAGCATGTACAGCTCACCGACCACGCCGACGGGAACCGGTCGCAGCCACTCGTCGAGGAGGAGTTCGCGGATGCCGCGGATCGGGCGCCCGATCCGCACGGGGTCGCCGGGCGCCATCGGGGCCCCGATGTTGGACACCACCGTCGTCTCCGTGGGCCCGTAGGCGACGAGCAGGGTGCGCCCGGATGCCCAGCGGTCGAGCAACTCCGGTGGACAGCGTTCCCCGCCGACGACAAGGGTGCGGAGGAGGTGCAGGCCGCGCGGATCGACCGTGGCGAGCACGGCGGGGGTCACGAAGGCATGCGTGATGCGTTCGGAGGCGAGGAGATCCGTCAGCGCGTCGCCGCCGTACACCTGGGAGGCCGCGATCACCAGTCGAGCGCCCGCACCGAAGGCCATGAGGTACTCCAGCATCGACGCGTCGAATCCGGGCGCCGCAAGATTGAGCACCCGGGAGGCGGCGGTCGTGGCATACCGGATGTGCTGCTCGACGGTAAGATTCTGCAGCCCCGTGTGGGTGATCACCACACCTTTCGGCGTTCCGGTCGACCCGGACGTGTACATCAGATAAGCGGGATGTTCCGGTCGCAGCGCGGCGACCCGGTCGCCGTCCGTGATGGGATGGGACCGCCACCGCCGCGACGGACCCGGGTAGTCGAGGTGTAGCCACTCCACACCGTCGGGCATCCGGTCGCGCTGTTCGGCGACCGTCAAACCGACGACCGCGCCGGAATCGGCGAGGATGTCGGCGATCCTCGCCTGCGGCAGAGTCGGATCGACCGGTACGAAGGATGCCCCCGACTTCGCCACCGCCCACACCGACACCACCAACTCCACCGACCGGACGAGGCCGATCGCCACTTGGTCTTCCGGGCCGATGCCGCGATCGATCAGCACCCAGGCCAGCCGATTCGACCAGTCGTCGAGTTCGCGATACGACATCACCGCGTTGCCGTAGGACAACGCGACTGCATGCGGATCGCGTTGCGCCGCGGCAGAGAGAACGTCCGGCAGCAACCGGGGCGCTTCGGCAGGGTGTCCGCCGACCGGAACCAGCGCCCCCCGCTCGTCGGGCGTGAGCACATCGATGCGCGCCAGTGGAACGTCGGGCGATGCCACGATCGTGTCGAGCAGACGCACGAACCGTTCGGCGAACGCGTGCACGGTCGCAGTGTCGAAGATATCCGTGGCGTAGGTGAAGCCACCACTCATTCCCGCCGGGGCGCCGTCCTCGGCGAACTGTTCGATCAACGTCAGTTGCAGGTCGAAGGTCGACACGGACACGCCGAGATCGATCTCTTCCACCGTGAGACCCGGTAGGGCCAGCGTCGGCCGTTCGACGTCCTGGAACTCGAACAACACTTGGAACAACGGCGCGTGTGACGTGGTGCGCGGTAGGTCGAGCACCTCGACCACCCGCTCGAAGGGCACGTCGGCGTGGGCGAACGCCTCCAGATCACGGTCCCGGACGGTGTGGAGCAGGTCTGCGAACGAGCCGGAGCCGGGGACCGGGGTCCGCAGCGCGAGAGTGTTGACGAACATCCCGACCAGGTCGTCGAGGACCGCTTCGCTGCGACCGGCGACCGGCGAACCGATCACCACGTCACTCGTGCCGGTCAGGTTCCCGAGTAGTACCGCGAACACTGCGTGCGACACCATGAACACCGTCACCTCGTGTTCTCGCGCGAGGTCCCGCAGTCGCTCGTGCAGGCGTGCGTCGACGGTGAACGACACGCCCGCCCCGGCGAGTGACCGCACTTCCGGACGAGGATGATCGAGCGGTAGATCCGCCACGATCGGCGCATCGGCGAGCGTGGAACGCCAGTATGCGAGTTGCCGGGACATCAGGGAGTCGGGGTCGTCCTCCGAACCCAGCAGTTGCCGTTGCCACACGGTGTAGTCGCCGTAATGCACGGGCAGCGGTTCCCACCGCGGCGCGTGGCCGGCCACCCGAGCCGCGTAGGCGGCCGTCACATCCCGGGCGAGTGGGCCCAGGGACAGCGCGTCCGCCGCGATGTGGTGCACCACGAGAGCGAAGACGTGCTCGCTCGGCCCGACTTCGAACAGTTCCGCCCGCAAGGGCACCTGCGTCGTGAGATCGAAGCCTGTCGCCAAGGCCGACGAGATTCGTTGGCGCAGTTCGCTTTCTCCCGTCACTGCCACCGCACGGAGTTCCGGCAGGGCGTCCCTCACCGGGAGCACCGACTGCACGGGGGTGTCTCCGGCCAGTGGGAACACGGTCCGGAGAATCTCGTGACGGTCCACCACATCGGTCAATGCGGCCTCCAGCGCGGCTGAGTCGAGAGGCCCGCGCAATCGGAAGGCCGCTGCAATGTTGTAGGCGGGCGACGTCGTGTCGAACTGGTCGAGAAACCACATCCGCGTTTGCGCGAGGGACACCGGCACCGGCGAGGAGCGATCCGTCGGGACCAGCGGTGGCCGAGTCGTCGTCGCGGCTCTACCCACGCGAGTGGCCAGCAACCGGATCGTCGGGGCCTCGAAGAGGTCGCGCACGCCCACACCCGCACCGAGTTCGGTCTGGACTCGGGCCGCGGCCCTGGCGGCGATCAGCGAGTTGCCGCCCAGCCCGAAGAAGTCGTCGTCGACACCGACGGACGGCACGTTCAGCGACTCCGCGAAGACAGCCGCCAGCGCCTGCTCGACGGCAGAGCCCGGTGCGACGAAGTCGGCACGGGCCTGCACTACCGGAGACGGAAGGGCCGCCCGGTCGACCTTGCCGTTGACGGTGAGCGGCAGCTGGGTGAGAACGGTCACCGACCCGGGAACCATGTACGAGGGGAGAGCGGATTCCGCTGCCTCGAGGACTGCCCCCGGGTCGACGAGCGCCCCCGGTCCGGGTACCACGTATCCAGCAAGGGCCGGGCCGGTCACCTCGTTCCGGAGCAGCGTCACCACCGCCTGCGCCACCCCGTCGCAGCGGCCCAACACCGATTCCACCTCGCCGAGTTCCACGCGGAATCCACGGATCGCGACCTGCTGATCGTCGCGCCCGAGGTACTCGAGATGTCCGTCCCGGCGCCACCGCACCACGTCACCGGTCCGGTACATACGCGACCCGGACGTGTCCGCGACGAATCGGGATGCCGTGAGCCCGGCGCGGCCCAGATAGCCGCGCGCCACTTGGGGTCCCGAAACGTACAGTTCACCGGCCACACCCACCGGCACAGGATGGAGTCGTGGGTCGAGCACCGATACGCGGAAACCCGGAATTGCCCGCCCGATCACACTCGTCCACGCGGCGGCTGCGAACTCAGGGTCGAGGGGAAGGTGACTGACGTGCACCGTCGTCTCCGTGATGCCGTACATGTTGACGAGTACGGGCGCGTTGTCGTCGTGCCGCGAGTACCAGCGTGCGAGCTGCCCGAGGTCGAGCGCTTCACCGCCGAGCACGACGTATCGCAGCGAGAGTGGTTCGGCGCTCTCGTTCGTGGCTTCCGCCTCGATCAGCTGGGCGAACGCCGTGGGCGTCTGGCTCAGCACCGTCACCCGTTCTCGGCGCAGCACTTCGAGGAACTGTGCCGGCGAACGGGTGGTGTCGAAGTCGGCGACCACGAGCGTCGCCCCGTGGAGCAGAGCTCCCCACAGCTCCCAGACGGAGAAGTCGAACGCCGGTGAGTGGAACATCGTCCAGACGTCGGTGCCGTCGAACCGGAACAGCTGCTCGGCGCTCGCGAAGAGGGCCACCACGTTTCCGTGTGACACTGCCACGCCCTTCGGTCTGCCCGTCGATCCCGATGTGTAGACCACGTACGCGAGCGAATCCGGGTTGATCGGCGCCCGCTCGGTGTCCGTCACCGGCAGCGCTGAAACGGTGTCGAGCTCGCCTTCCTCCGAATCGAGCAGGAAGACAGGGATGTTCGACGGCGCCAGCGCCGCTGCGGTGTCCTGGGTGGCGAGAAGACACACCGGTCGGGCGTCGTCGAGCACGAGCGCCGACCGCTCACCGGGGTGATCGACGTCGATCGGGAGATACGCCGCACCGGCCTTGACGACGGCGACCAGCGCGACCACCAGCGTGGCCGACCGCGGTGCCGCGACCGCGACCAGGGATTGCGGACCCACTCCCCTCGACAGAAGCTGCCGCGCAAGGCGATTGGACCGGTCATCCAACCGGCCGTACGTGAGCCGTTCGCCGCCCGCCACGACCGCGGTGGCATCAGGTGTGCCCGCGGCCCGCACTGCGAACAGCTCGGTCAGCGTCCGACGTGGGGGCGACGTGGGGCGCGTCGACCACTCGAGGAGAAGCGTGTGCTCGGCCGGCGCGAGCAGCTCGATGTCACCGACCGGGACGGACGGGTCATCGAGGGCGGCCTCCGCGAGTCGGAGCAGCCGATAACCGAAGCCCGAGACTGTGCCGGCGTCGAACAGATCTGCGGCATAGGAGAATCGGACCTGCTCGTGGTCCACGGTCACCACCAGGTCGAGATCGCCGAGATCCCGGCCTCGGTCTCCGTAGTCGAGCAGCACTTGGAACAGTGACGCGTGTGATCGGGACCGCGGCGGATCGAGCGCGTCCACGATCTGCTTCCACGACACGCCGCGGTGAGCGGCCGCCTCTCGTGCCGCGTCCCGCACCCTCTGGACCAACTCCGTGAACGGTTCACTGCCACGCAGCCGGGTCCGCGACACCAGTACCTCCGCGTCCACCGCGGTTCCGACGACCACGTCCGCGGTACGCGCTACCCGCGACAGCAGCAGAGCGAGCGCAGCGTGGACCACCGTGAACACGTCGGTGCGGTACTCGGCCGCGAACGTCGTCAGCCGATGCTGCAGAGCTGCGCCGATCGCCACCTCCACGGCGGCGCTGCGCCCGGACGGCCGGGGTGGCCGGGGCCGATCGGCAGGCAGCTCGATCAGCGGCGGCGCATCCGCCAGCGTCCGCGTCCAGAAATCCAATCTGGCTGTGTCTTCGTGGACAGTGCTGATCACGGCGTCCGCGTCCGCCCGCAGGAACTCGTCGAGCAGTTCCACGAACCGGCGGTGGTGGGCACCGACCTCCTCGGCGTAATACCGATTCGGGTTCGCCAGGAAGTGGACGAAGGTCTTCACCGGCGCACCGCTCTGGTACACGTCGACGAGCAGATCTTCCACCGGCCCGGACGTGACGATGTGGTACTCGCCCACGAGGGAGCCGAGCCTCAGCTCTTGATGGAAGAGCATCACGTTGACCATCGGCCCGGACAGCGTGTCGGCGGCGCCCGCCCCTGCGTCGCGGCGAATGTCCCCGAGCCCGAAACGCTGGTGTCGCAGGGCACCCAGCAAGTCGAGCCGGACTCGTTCGACCAACTCGCCCACCGTGTCTTCGGGCCGGATCTCCACCGGCAGCGGCACGATACCGGCCACCATGCCGCCCGAACGTCGCAAAACCGCCGTCGTTCGCGCCGACACCGGGATAGTGACCAGCACGTTCCGGCGTCCTGTCATGCGTGCGAGATAGCAGGCGAACCCGGCGATGATTCTCGCCGTGCCGTGCTGCCCGGCCTCGCGCAGCGCACGCTCGGCCGTCTCGGGCAGCGGTCCCCCGATGTCATTGCTGTCGGCCACAGCGGGTGCGGCCCTGCGAGCCAGGCTCGGTGCAGGACCGAGTCCGGCGATCCGCTCGGCCCAGAACTGGCGGTCCGCGGCGAAGCGGCTCGACGATCGGTACTGCTCGTCCACGTCGAGGAGGTACCGGGGATCGACAGCCTCATTCGGTGGCGGCTCCCGGTTCGCGATCGCGGCACTGTATCGGGCCGCGATCCGGTTGAGCATCGTCATTGCGCCGTAGCCGTCCAGCGCCACGTGATGAATCTTGCTGTACCACAGGTAGTGCTCGTCGCCAACCCGCAGAATCGCGGATTCGACGAGGCGGTCGTGGGTCAGGTCGATCGGCGTGGCGCAGTCCGCCCGCATCCACCGGCGAGCCGCGTCTTCCGGGTCGACCTCTCCGCGGAAGTCGACCAGCCCGATGGATCGGTCCGTCGAAGGGTCGACCAGCTGGAACGGGCGGCCCTCGACTTCGATCAGACGCAGGAACGGCGACCCGAACTCGTCGGCGGCGGCCACCGTGGCGGACCTGAGGAGATCGACGTCCAGGTTTCCGTGCAATTCCACATACTGCGCGATACACAACGGCACGTCCGGTGCGAGCTGCTGCGCCAGCCAGGCCTCGTACTGCGCGGCGGACAGTGGAAACGGTGAGGCTGGTGAAGCGAGGAAACGGGCGGGAGCGTCGGCGACACAGGCGGGTTCGCCGGCCGACCCCCTCGCTGCTCGTCGCTCCATCGCAATCGCATCCCAGCCAAGGCCCCCATCGCCTTCGCATCCGGGAGCAACCAACCACGGTGACGGACTACCTGCCCCTCACCCTGACCACGCAACGAAATCCCCGAGAAGATCGAGACTGCCTCCAATCCAGCACACTGTCAACCGCCGCCACCGCCGTTCATCTCGGACTTTTCCAGCAATGTCCGCAGCGCCGCTTCGTCGACCTTGCTGCTCGCCGCGAGAGGAAGGGCACCGAGCGCCACGAAATGGGCGGGCACCGCCTGCGCGACGAGACGCTCGGTGCAATGCGCGATCAGGTCGCGGGTGGTGGGCAGGAGGGTCGCCGCCGGGGCGGGAACCCAGAATGCGGTGAGGGCGGTGTCGCCGTACTCGTCCACGGTCGCGAGCACCACCGCCTGACGGATCGCCGGGTGACTCTCGAGCACCGACTCCACCGCGTGCCGCTCGACCCTCGCTCCCCGCACCTTCACCTGACCGTCGACCCGTCCGCAGAATTCGATGTCGCCGTGGACATCGACGCGTGCGAGGTCACCCGCGTGGTACATCCGAGAACCGGGATCGGTGGCGAACGGGTCGGCCACGAATCTGGCTGCGGTGCCCGCCGGGCGATGCGCGTAGCCTGCGGCGATCTGGGGACCACCGAGGTAGAGATCCCCCACCGTTCCCGGCGGCACGGGAACCAGCTTCGCGTCGAGGATGTGCGCCGTCGTCGCACCCAGCGGCCTGCCGATCGGGGCGATCGACGCGGGCAGCTCACGCACCCGGTGCGCAATGCAGCTGACGGTGGTCTCCGTGGGCCCGTACTCGTTGGCCAGCGGCACGCCAGGCAGCACCGCGCGGTGCCGTTCGACGAGCGTCGTGGGAAGCGCCTCGCCGGCCAGGGTCACCCACTGCAGGTGCGAGCGCAGCGGAGCGAGGTGCGGCAGCAGCAGCCGGTAGAACGACGGTGTCGCGGCCAGATGGGTGGCCCGCCACTTCCCTGCGAGCGCTGCGACGGCCTCGGCATCGCGCATACCGCCCGCGTCGGGGAGCACGCTGGTGCCGCCGGTGCAGAGCGCCCAGATTGTCTTCAGCAGGGCGCCGTCCCACGTCAGACGAAACGCGGAGAAGGTGACCAGATCGGACTCGTCGTAGTCGTAGTTCCGCCCCGCGACCATGCTCGCCAGATTGGCGCGGGTGACCACGACGGCTTTGGGAACACCGGTCGTCCCCGAGGTGGTGATCACATAGGCGGGTGCGCCTGCGGGGACGCGTTCGGGAAGGCCGATCGCACGTGACCGTGGCGGTGATTCCCGGTGCCGGTCGATCAATGCAGGCACGCCGGCACCGGCTTCACGGGCGAGGGCGCCGACACCGTCCGTGGAGGTGGCCGGATCCGTGGAGTCGAACACGATGGCGCCGCAGTCGACGTCCGACAGCAGGGCGCGCAGTTGCATCGCCGGGTGGCCTGGTTCTATGACGCACCAGGCGGCGCCCGCCCGTAGGGCGGCGATCATCGCCACCATCGTGTCGGTGCTCTGCTTCCGGTAGATCAGAACCACCCGGCCGGGCCGCACGCCGGTCGACACCAGATCGGCGGCGAGTTCCGCACTCCTCGAAGCGAGCTCGGCATAGGTCAGGGCTCGCTCTCCCACCGCTATCGCGATCCGCCCGGGAACTCGTGAGCATTGCTCGAGGATTCCCGCGATCACCTCGCCACCCGGACACCAGGCGCTCATGGCACCGCGCTCACGATGCGGACGTGATCGGTGTTCGGTCCACCGTGAGCAATGCCATTGTGCCGCAGCAGTAATCGCTCGGGGTCCGTGGAGGCGACCTCGAACCCACCGAAACGCAGGGTCACGAGCATCACGCGATTGACCTCGGTGGGCACGAATTCCGCACAGGGCTGCTGTCCGCGCGCCCGCGCCCGGTCGACGACATGCTGAATCAGGGCCGCGCCCACTCCGCGGGACATCACTCGGCACGACATCAACAGCAACTGGAGCACCGAGTCGTCCCCACGGAACTCCGACACCGCGAGTCCGATCGTTCCGTATCCACCGAAACGGTCCTCCAGGGCCGCCACGAGCACCTCGTGGCGATCCGAACGGCACAGTCGGCGGAGTTCGTCGATGCCGAATGTGCGACCGGTGGTGTTGAGTTGATGCGAACGCACGGTCAGTTCGTGCGCCCGCGCCAGGTCCGCGTCCTCTGCCCTGCGCACGGTCATCACCAAGCCCAGCGTGGCGAGGAACTCGGCGCTCGATCCCGCGAAAACCTCCTCACTGCTCTGCCGGATCCGCTCGGCGCGGTACAGCGCGCGCCGCCCCGCTGCCTCGGCCGTGATCGATTCCGGAGTCAGCTCGGGCAGATCGGGGAAGGAAGCGATGCTCTCGGCCGGATAACACCGCACCGACGGCAACGCCCCGGCGACTTCGGCGCGCTCGACCGGATCGTTGTCGACGAAGGCCACCGTGTCGAGACCGATATTCAGGGTGTCCGCTATCCGCCGCACTGCACCGGATTTAGGCCCCCATCCGACGTCGATGGCGCAGAACAGTTCTTCGAGGCCGTGGGCGCGCAGATGAGCGACAGCGGGTTCGAACTCTCCGCGGCTCGCGATGGCGTGCAGAATGCCGCGGCGGTCGAGCACGTCGAGCGTGCGCAGCACTTCGGCCTTCGGCACCGGGACATCCTGCTCGAGCACCACCCCGTCCCAGATGGTGTCGTCGAGGTCCCAGACCACGCACTTGACGGTCTGCTCCATTGCGCTTACTTCCCGTTCCCGGTCGGATCCGGCAGTCGCCGCAGGAGCGCGCTGCTCCACGCCGCGACAGGACTGCTGTTCATGAGTACGGCATAGTCGCCCGGCCGCTGCGACGCAGCCGCGGCTTCCAGGTTGAGCGCGACGTCGACGGATCCGAGGTGGCCGAACCGGGCCAGGTTCGCGCGGCACACCGGGTCGATGGGCACATCGAGGGCTTCCTGCCAGAACGCGAACGCACCGGCCGAAAGGTTCTGCATCAGAAAGGTCCCCACCCTGTCGTGTTCCACACCGTTGCGTCCGAGAAGCGCAGCATTGATGTCGGTGAAGCGCTTCCGGCTCTCGACGGCCAGCCGGAACGAGTACGTCGGCTCGTCCGTGCATTCCTCGGTCCAGTCGGCCTCGCGCACGTTCCGGTAGTCGATTCGGAACAGGTCGGAGTACTTCCCGTCGCTGCGGACGATCTGGTCGACGAGTTCGTATCGCCCGGTCCCCGACGTCGTCAACAGCACCGCGGCCGCACCGTCCCCGAGCAGCGTCATCGGTGAGCGGTAGCGGGCTCGCGTGGGCGTCTTCGCCGCAGCGACGACCAGAACATTGTGGCAGTGGGGGTCTCCCCGAAGTAGCGCGGATGCCAGTGCGAATCCCGCGGAGATCGAGACGCAGCCCAGGTCACCGACACCGGTCGTGAAGGCCTGATTTGCACCGAGCCGGTGTTGCAGCCGGGTGGCCTCGGAGGCGAGCAGATATTGCGGAACCCTCCCTTGCACGAGCAGGAGGACATCGAGCTGGGTCGGGTCGATGTCCGCTGCGCGCAGCAGCGCGGTGGCGGCGGCGTGAGCCATGTCCGACTCGGACTGACCGATGCCGATCCGAACGGTGTCGATGCCGAGGGACAGGGCGTGCTCGCGCTGCGCCACAGGAAGCTGATCGAGTTCCGGCAGACCCGCCACGGTGACCTCGTCGTCCGGGAACCACAGCGCGATCGAGTGCAGGGCGACGGGGGCAATCATCGAACACCACCGGCCAGCACGTACTCACCGATCTGCAATTCGGCGACCTCGGTGGCGCCCTCGATGATCTGCATGACCTTCGCGTCCCGGAAGAATCGGCCGACCCTGCTGTCTCCGGCGCATCCGGTGGCGCCGAGGATCTGGACTCCCTGCTGGCTCAGCGTCACGGCTGCGCGCGCAGCGGCGTACTTGGCGGCAACGGTGGTGAAGAGGGCGGTGTGCTCGCGTGCGTCGCGTTCCTGCGCGGCGCGTTCACAGAGGGCGCGCGCACCGGCGACCTCGACCCAACCGCGGCCGATCATCGACCGCACCGCGTCCTGCTCGGACAACACTGCAGTGCCCTGCACCCGGGTCGAGGCATGAGCCACCGCATCGGCGAGGCACGCCCGGGCCATCCCCGCGCACCCCCACGCGATGGTGTACCGGCCGTGGTCGAGAGCTGTGCCGGTGACGTGGGACAGACCGAATCCGGGCGGCGCAATGACGTGGGTGGCGGGTATGGACACGTTGTCGAGTTCGATGTGCGCCACCCGTGTACCTCGCATGCCGAGCTGCCCGTGTACCGGTTCCACGGTGACCCCCGGCGAACTCGTTTCGACAAGTGCGGTCGTGAGGCCCCCGGACGTCTGGCCGAGGACCAGGAGTACGTCCGCGACCTGGCCGTAGGTGACCCACAGCTTCCTGCCCGACACCCGGTAATCGGAACCGGCGGGGTCGAAGGTGGTGGCCACGCAGGAGAGTTCGGTTCCGGCACCGGCCTCGGTCGCCGCGAACCCGGCGAGGAGCTCACCGGTGGTCAGCACCGGCAGCCACTGCTCCCGTTGTTCGGCACTTCCCCATCGGTCGAGCGCGGCATTCACCATTCCCTGCACCGTGAGGAGCGACCGCAGCGACGTGCAGACAGCTCCGAGTCGTTCTGCCACCGAGCCCAGTTCGGCTGCGCTCAGGCCGAGGCCTTTGCAGGCGGGGGTCCGGTCCAGACCCAGGACACCGGCCCGGGCGGCGGCGTCGATCACCTCGGTGGGAAGCCCCGACTCGTCCCATGCGACCGCGTCCGTCTCCGCTGCCGCGACGAGAGTGTCGATCCCGATCACGGCGCCGCCCCGTCCGTGGCCCGAACCTGCTCGCCCCGCTTCCTCCGGATGAACTCGGCGACACGGGCAGCGGTGCGGAAGTTGTCGAGGTCGAGGTCCTCCACCTCGACCACGACGTCGTGGGAGCCCTCGATGTAGGTGACGATCTCCAGGGCCCGCAGAGAACTCACCAGGCCCAGCGTGAAGTAGTCGTCGTCGGGTCCGAGATCCGTCGACGTGATCGAACTGAGGTACTGCCGTAGCTGCTCGACCAACCCGTCAGAAGGCTCGGGCACAGGAGCGTGTGCTGTGTCCATGAGCGGGGAATGCCCACTTGGACCAGCGTTCAACCATCGCGGTGTCAGGCAGCGAGTAGTCGGGGCAGCCCCCATTCCCGCGCAAGCAGCTCGTAGGAACGCAATCGGTCGACGTGGTCGTGGGTGACGCTGGTGACCACCAGTTCGTCGGCGGCGGTGACTTTCCGCAGGCTGTCGAGCCGGTCGGCGACGGTGGCGGGTGCCCCGACGAACTGCGTGATCAGCCGGTCCTCCACCGCGGCGCGTTCCGCCTCACCGAGCGGCGGGGTACGGCGGGGATCCGGATACGGGATCGCACCGTGCCCGCTTCGGATGCTGTGGGTCCAATGTCCGAAGGTCGATGCCAACTCCCGGGCTGCCGCGTCGTCCTCCGCCACCACGGCGTCCGCGGAGACGACGACATACGGTTCCCGCAGTACCCGTGACGGCCGGAAGGCGGCCCTGTATGCCTCGACGGCGTCGATCGTCGTCGCCGGACTCACGTGGTAGTTGGCCCCGAAGGGTAGCCCGAGCCGCCCGGCGAGTTCGGCGCTCGGGCCCGCGCTGCTCCCGAACACCCACAGCTCGACGTCGGCGCCCTCCCCCGGACTCGCGTGGAGGTCGATGCCGTCCTCGGTACGGTACGTGCCCTCGAGTAACGCGAGGATGTCGTCCACCTGCTCTTCGAACTCGGGTGACCGTGCCCCCGGCTGCTGTAGCACCGACATCGACGCCGTGAGCCGCGGGGACAACAGCAGTTCGGACGGGTCGAACGGCGCCGGAATCACGACGCCGTCCCGGATCTCGGTCCGGGACGGCGGCACCGAAGGTTGCTGTCGGCGTTCGCCGACAGCCTGCAGTGCCTGCGCCCGGCGTTGACCCGACCGCCCCAGGCCGAGGTCCACACGCCCCGGGTACAGGGCATCAACGGTTCCGAACGCTTCCACCACAGCTGCTGCCGTGGTGTGCCCCAGCTGCACGGCCGCGGCGCCGACACGCAATGTGCTCGTCGCCGCAGCGAGTATGCCGACCAGCACGGCGGGTGACGAACTTGCGACGCCGACGAAGTGATGCTCGGCAACCCAGTACCTTTTGTAGCCCCACAGCTCTGCGTGCTGACCGAGGTCCACGGTGTTCCGCAGCGCGGCTCGGGCGGTGGATCCCTCGCTGATGGGCGACAGGTCGAGGACGGACAACGGGGTGACCATCTACTGCCGATCCTGTTCGAATTCCGTGGCTTCCGACGCTGCGATCATGATGCTCGTACTCCTTCGTTCCGGCGGTGCGGATGGCTCAGCCCGAGATGGCTGCGCAGGGTGGTGCCCGAGTACTCGGTGCGGAAACTGCCACGGTCCTGCAATTGCGGCACCACCTTCTCGACGAACTCGTCGAGCCCGGCCGGTGTGAGATGCGGCACGAGGATGAAACCGTCGCAGGCGTCCGACTGCACATAGTGGTCGATGTCCTCGGCCACCTGGGCCGGGGTGCCCACGAACTGCTGCCGGGCGGTGACCGCGATGATCAGCTCACGGATGCTGAGCTTCTCCGCCTCGGCCTTCGTCCGCCATGCCGAGGCGATCTCCCGCGGATCCTTCACGTGCCGGACACGGCCGCGGGTGATGTCCGGATTGTCGGCGGGTTCGACGTCCGGAAGGGGGCCGTCCGGGTCGTATCCGGAAAGGTCACGCCCCCAGACCTGCTCGAGGAATGCGATGGCTGTCTGGGGACCCACCTGCTGGTGCCGGATGTGATCGGCCCGTTCGGCGGCATCCGCCGCCGTATCACCCAGAACGAAAGTGGCCGCGGGGAGCACCTTGAGGTCCTCGGCTCTGCGCCCGTACTTCGCCAGCCTGCCCTTGACGTCGGAATAGAACGTGCGGCCGTCCTCGAGTGTGCCGTGCACGGTAAAGATGGCGTCGGCCTGAGCCGCCCCGAACTCGCGGCCCTCCTCCGAATCCCCCGCCTGCAGCAACACCGGATGACCCTGGGGGCTACGGGGCACCGTGAACCGTCCCCGCACGTCGAACTGCGAGCCCGAAAAGGCGACCTCACGGATCGACGACTCGTGCGCGAAAACCCCGTGCTCCCGGTCGATCACGAGAGCGTCCTGATCCCAGCTGTCCCAGAACTTCCGCGCGCCCTCGATCATTTCACTTGCGCGGACGTAACGGTCTCTGCGATCGAGATATCCCCCGCGCCGGAAGTTTTCGCCGGTAAACGCGTCCGAGGAGGTGACCATGTTCCACGCAGCCCGGCCGTCCGACAAATGATCGAGTGACGCGAATTGCCGCGCCAATTCGTACGGTTCGTTGAAGGTGGTGTTGATCGTCCCGGCCAGGCCGAGGTGGGTCGTCGCCCCGGCCAGCGCACCGAGCACGGTCAGGGTGTCGGGCCGGCCGACGACGTCGAGGTCGTGAATCCGTCCGCGGTGCTCACGCAACCGCAGGCCCTCGGCGAGGAAGAAGAAGTCGAACAACCCGCGTTCCGCTGTTTGCGCCAGGTGCACGAACGACTCGAAAGCTATTTGGCTCTTCGACTCGGGGTCGCTCCACACCGTGGTGTTGTTCACCCCCGGGAAGTGCGCTGCGAGGTGTATCTGCTTGCGGGGCACCGCTCGCGATGTCGTCATGCCGAAAGTCCTGTTCGGGTGAAGTGATTGGTGGGACGGTCGAAGCCGAGGCGTTCCCGCAGTAAACGCACGTCGCCGTCGTCGGGTCGCAGGAGCGGCAGTACTGCCTCGGCGAGGGTGTCCAGTCCGGAGGGAAGCGCGAGCGGGCGGAAAGTCACGCCGTCCACCTCGCCCACCCCCGCCACGTTCACGACGAGATCGGCCAGTCCCGCCGCATCCCCCCGGTAGAGGAGCGATCGTGGTTCGTACCCGGTCCCGGCCCAGTTCTCGAGCTGGGCGAGGTCCCGGGCGGCGCCGCTGTGGTCGGCGGCGAGCAACACCTCCACATCGAGGAGTATCCGGACCGCGCTCCGGTCGCGGCCCGCCTCGACCACGTCGCGCGAAATGTCCGCCGCAGCCCGGCCGGCCGCGTCGACGGTGAAGCCGCTGATGCGGATCACGTCGGCGTGTGATGCGGCCACCCGGTGGGAATGTTCATCGTGCACACCGAGCACGACCAGCGACTGGCCTTGTGGTGAGCGCGGTGTGATCGACGGCCCCTTCACGGAGAAGTGGGTTCCCTCGAAGTCGATGTAGTGCAGTTTGTCCCGATCGACGAATCGGCCGGTGGCGACGTCGCGGATCTCGGCGTCGTCCTCCCAGCTGTCCCACAGCAGACGCACGGCTTCGATGGCCTCGCTCGCCTCCGACCACAAATCTTCGCCGTCCTGGGGGTCCTTACGGCCGAACAGCTGAGCCTGGGCTCGACCGGCCGACACATCGACCTGCCACCCCGCGCGCCCCAGCGAGGCGTGGTCGAGACTCGCGATGGCTTTCGAGACGTGGAACGGCTCGGTATGGGTCACGGTCACCGTCGGGACCAGACCTATGGTCCGGGTGCTCGTCACAGCCCGTGACGCGATCGCGACAGCATCGAGTTGCCCCCGCTGTTCGCCGTGGCCCGCCGAGGCGAGAGCGAAAGAGTCGCCGATGAAGGCGAGGTCGATGCCGGCCCTGTCGGCAACTCCCAGAAGCCCGGTCCAGTAACCAGCCGTGAAGAGATCTTCTGCGCGTGAGTCGGGGCGACGCCACGCCTGCGGGTGCAGACCGGTGCCGTACAGGTCGACGGCGATGAGGGGGTGGTGACGATGTTCAGGCATGAATGGCTTCCTCCAGCTGTGCTGACGGTGGGCGAGCGATGGACCGCCCGGGAATCGCGTCGAGCAGCTCCCGGGTGTAGTCGTGACGGGGTGTGTCGAATACCTCGGCGGTGGTGCCGGATTCGAGGATGCGACCGGACCGCATCACGGCGACCGTGTCACTGATCTGCCGGACCACCGCGAGATCGTGCGAGATGAACAGGTAGCTGAGGCCGAGTTCGCGCTGGAGGGTCTCCAGTAGATCGAGTATCTGCGCCTGCACCGAAACGTCCAGAGCGGACACCGGCTCGTCGAGCACGAGAAGTTCCGGGTGCAGTGACAGCGCCCGGGCAATCGCGACCCGTTGACGCTGGCCGCCGGACAGTTCTGCGGGTTTCCGCGCGAGGTAGCTGCGCGGCAGCGCCACCTGCTCGAGGAGTTCGGCGACCCGCTCCGCTCGTTCGGCCTTGCTCCCGATCCTGAAGGCACCGAGCGGTTCTGCCACGATGTCGGCGACGGCAAGTGTGGGATCGAGCGAGGCGTACGGATTCTGGTAGACGAGTTGAACCCGCCGGCGAAGGGCACGCAGCGCGCCACCCCGCAGCGTCGTGATGTCTTCTCCGTCGAACTCGATGCTGCCACGAGACGGCGTCTCCAACCGGATCGCGATACGGGCCACCGTCGACTTACCGGATCCCGACTCGCCGACCAGGGACAGCGTGCGACCGCGCGGAACCTCGAAGGACACGTCCTCGACGGCCTCGATCGCTGTCTTCCGGTCGATCCGGAATGTTTTCGACACGCCCGACACGCGCAGGAGCGGGTCGGCCACGGTGGACGAGTGCTCTCTGCGCCGGGGTGCCGCGGACAGGCTGGGCGCGGCTGCCAGCAGTGCGCGCGTGTACGCGTACTGCGGCCGCGTCAGGATCTCCCGGGTGGGCCCCGACTCGACCACCTCGCCGCGGTTCATCACGATGATCCGGTCGGCGCGGTCGGCCGCGACACCCAGGTCGTGCGTGATCAACAGGACTGCGGTGCCAGACTCGGCGGTACGCGCAGCCAGGTGATCGAGGATCCGGCGTTGAACCGTGACGTCGAGTGCACTGGTGGGCTCGTCCGCGATCACCAGTTCGGGGTTGCAGGCCAGCGCGATTCCGATGAGGACGCGCTGCCGCTGTCCGCCCGACAGGTCCTGCGGATACTGCCGGGCACGCACGTCGGGCTTGTCGATCCCGGCCTCGGCGAGAATGCGCACCGCCTCGATTCCGGCCGTCCGCCGGTCGGCGAGACCGTGCACCCGCAGCACCTCGGCGACCTGAACCCCCACCCTGATCACCGGGTTGAGCGAGGTCGTCGGGTCCTGTGGCACCAACCCGATCCTCGCGCCGCGGATGCGCCCCAATGCGCGCTCGGACAGGGTGTCGAGGCGCTCGTCGTCGAAGGTGACGGTGCCGCCGATCGCGCGTCCGCTCCCCGCCAGTAGCCCGAGAATCGCGTGCGCGGTGGTCGACTTACCGGAGCCGGACTCGCCCACCACGGCCACCACTTCCCCGCGCGAGACCGTAAGGTCGACGCCCGTCACCGCCAGAAGTGGATCGCTCACGCTCCCGTACGCGACCCGCAGTCCGGAGACTTGCAGCAGCGGGGTGTCGTTCGTGCTCATCGCGACTCTCTCTGTTCGAGTGCATGCCCGAGGCGGTGTGCCGACAGCACGACGGCCACGATCACCAGGCCGGGCAAGGTGGTCATCCACCACGCCGTCGCGAGGTAGTTGCGGCCCTCGGAGATCAGCGAACCCCACTCCGGTGTCGGTGGTACCGCCCCGAATCCGAGGAAGCTCAACGACGACACCGCGAGGACCGCCATGCCGAACTCCACGGCGGCGAGGGCGACGACGGGTGCGTAGGAGTTCCGCAGGATGTGCCGGTGGAGCACTGTGTGCCACCGGACTCCCGAGGCGAATGCGGCCTCGACGTAGAGTGACCGGCGCACTCGCAGCACCTCTGACCGCATCACACGGGCAAAGTTCGCGATCAGGGAGACACCCACGGCCACAGCGACGTTGACGGTGCCGAATCCCAAGGCCGTGACCAGTGCGAGGGAGAGCAGCAATGCCGGAATGGACAGCAACACATCGACGAGTCTCATCAGCACCGCATCGACCGCTCCCCCGGCCGCACCGGACAGCAGACCGATCAGCGAACCGACAACCAGGGCGATTCCCACCGCCAGCAGGGTTGCGGTGAGCGAGAGTCCGGCACCGTGAACGACTCGGGTGTACACGTCCCGGCCAATGTTGTCGGTGCCGAACCAGTGCGCGGCGCTCGGGGCCTGCAGCTTCTGCGCGGGCACGCCGGTGAGTGGGTTGCCGCCGGCGAATACGGAGGGCGCCACCGCACACCCGACAGCAAGCAGGAGCACGACGGCGGAGACCACGAGCATGAGATTGCGACGCAACCAGGCCGCGACACTGCGCCGACGGGTAACAGGGAAGGGCCCGGCCACGGGTGTGAGTATGCGCGGAGACGGATCGACATCGACGACCTCGCCCGTCACCTCCCTCGTGAGGATGTCAGACATGAACCTTCTCCTCCACTTCCGCGAATTCGCCGGTGCCGCCGGAACTGCCTCTGCCCTCGATGATTCGCGGATCGATCAGCGGGTAGAGCAGATCCACGGCGAGGTTGACGAGGACGTAGGCAAGCGAGCTCAGTACCACGATTCCCTGGACCACCGGGATGTCCTGCGCCATCACGGAGGTCTGTGTGAGCCGCCCGACTCCGGCTCGTGAAAACACGGTTTCGACGACCACGGACCCGGCCAGCAGCGTGCCCACCAATACTCCGGCGATGGTGAAGGCGGGGATGCTCGACAACCGCAGCGCGTGCCGGGTCTGGATCCTCCACCGGGAGGCTCCTTTCGCCCGGGCGGTGTCGATGAACGCTTGCCGCCACGTGGTCTGCAGACTCGCGGCGAGCACCTGGGCTATCACGGCGCCGGTCGGCAGTGCGAGAGTGACCGCGGGAAGCACCAGGGTCGCGATCCCCTGGTCGCCGAACGCCGGAAAGGCTTTCCATCGAAACGAGAACAGCTGCAGCAGAATCAGACCTACCCAGAACGTCGGCACCGCGACACCGAGCGGAGGCAGCGAGAACAACAGATTCCGTACCCAGCGCACCTTGGTGTACGTGGCGACGAACGCTACCGCGGTCCCGAACACCACGGCGAGAACGAGTGCCACGGACGCGAGCGCGAAGGTGCTGGGCACCGCGTTCCCGATGGCCTCGGTCACCGACTGCCCGGTGGCGATCGAGTATCCGAAGTCACCGCGAACGGAGTGGCTCAGGGAGTTCCAGTACTGCACCCATACCGGCTGATCCAGGCCATACCGTGCCTGCAACTCCGCAACGGCCGCCGCGTCGACCGTCGTCCCCGCTGTTGCGGAATCGACCGCGATGCTCACCGGGTCCGAAGGCAGTAGGAACAGGACTGCGAACGACACGGTGAATGTTGCCCACAGCACGCCCAACGCCTGCAGGACGCGGGATCCGAGGTATCGAGTCATCTTCTAGCGTCCACTGATCCAGGTATCGAAGAACTGGAGCCGGGCCGAGGCCTCGAAATTCAGATCCTGCACGTTCGGTCCTGCGCCGATCGCCTGCGACAACTCCACGGTGGGGATCCACAGGCCGTTGTCGAGCACCTGCTGCTGGGCGTCGGCGAGAAGTGCGTTCCGCTCGGTGGTGTCGGTGGTGGCGAGTTGCTTCGCGAGCACGTCGTCGAGCGCGGGAATCGGGCCACGGCTGTTGAGGTTGCGGCCGTCGAGTCCGAACTGGGTACGCAGGATGTCACCGTCGGCGCGGGTGCTGTTGTAGTAGGTGGCGTCGAAGTCCTTGGCATTCTGGCGAGCGGTGGCCTCCGGAGTGGCCACGAGATTCAGCTGCAGATCCACTCCCACCGCTGTGAGCTGCTGCTGCACCAGTTCGAGGATTGCCTGGTTGCCGGCGAACACGGAGCTGAACAGAACGGGGAAGCTCAGCCTCTGACCGCTCTTCTCCCGGATGCCGTCGGCACCGGGAACCCAACCCGCCTGATCCAGGATGGACTTGGCCTTCTCCGGGTCGTACGTCACGTCCGGCAGCGCCACGTAGCCGGGGGTGCGGCTGGCCAGCGTGCTGGTGGCGGGCGTGAAGTTGGGGCCGAGCACGGTGTCGACCAGTTCCTGCCGGTTGATCGCCGGGACCAGCGCACTGCGCACGACCGGATCCACGAGCGGTCCGCGAGTCACGTTGGGCTGGAATCCGAATGGCGTACCCGGGTTCGATGTGGTGAGCACCTGCCCACCGACGCCTTCGATCTGCGGGGCATCCTGCGGCAGCGCATCGCTGATTGCGTCCAGCTGTCCCGAGGACAGGCTGCCCGTACGGACACCGGATTCGGGCACCACGCTGAACTCGATGGTGTCGAGGTAGGCCTCGCCGTCGTGACCGAATACGTCTGAGCCCCAGCTGTATCCGGCCCGCTTGGCGAGGGTCACCGACTTGTCCTGCTGGTAGTCGGCGTACGTGAACGGCCCGGTTCCCGAGATGTTGCCGGTGCAGCGCTCCTCCGCCGGCTTGGCGACGGACGCATCCGACAGAATGCCCAGCTGCGGGGTGGACGATGCCTGCAGGAACTGGGCGTTCGGTGCCGAGAAGTTGACCTGCGCGGTGCGCGCATCGATCACGGTGGTCCCGGTGTATCCGGTCAGATAGCTGGCGGCCAGTGGCGCCTTGGCCCCGGTGAGGGTGTTGACGAGCGCGTCGAAATTCTTTTTCACCGACTCTGCGGTGAGGGGAGTTCCGTCACTGAAGGTGACGCCCTCCTTCAGGCGAAAGGTGAAGGCGGAGGCGTCGGCATTCAGTTCCCAACTCTCCGCGAGCCACGGCGTCAACTCACCTGTTCGGGGATCCTGATCGGTGAGCGAATCGACCACCTGACGAGTCACGTAGATCGTCTGGTTCGTGCCGGACTGTGCGGGGTCGGCGCACGTGGGCGCCTGGGACAGGCCGTAGCGGAGTGTGCCGCCCGGTTGCGCGGGACCCGCATCCGCGGAGGAACTGCTGGAACCGCCACCGCAGGCGGTGAGAATCGACGCCACTATGGCGGCGACGCCGATACCTGCTGCCCTACGGGCTTTTCCGCGGAAGGTCGGGGACAAGGACACAAGCACTGAGGACACCGATAGCTCCGTAAATTCGACGACAGGCACGAATGACACCCGGGATTCGGGGACGCTCACGTGCACGGAAGGGTTGTGAGGGATCGGCTCGGGATGGTCGCGCGCAACGCGGGCGCCACTTCTGCCTGGAAGAGCTCGAGACTTTCGCGGTGCTGCTTGTCGCTTGTCCCCACTCGATCAGCCCCGAGGTGGATCACTTCGTGGCCGAACTGCTCGTGGTACCGAGCGACCTTGTCGATCACCTGCTCGGGACTGCCGATGAGCGCCGAGCTTCGCTCCACGAAGTCTTCGACCGTGTCGAACACCACGGGCAGTCCGGTCCTGCGCGCAAACTCGATCCTTGCGGCATGGATCGGCCGCCAGGTGTCGACGGCGTCCTGCGACTTCGGCGTCACATAGAAGCCCGCAGTCCCGGCACCGACCAGAGCGTCGGCGGGGTCGTGGCCGTAGTCGATCCACCGCTCGCGATAGTGGCGAATGAGTTCGGCATACGGCTCGACAGGGTTGGTGACGTTGGCGGAAAAGAGTGGATCACCGTAGCGAGCGGCCAAGTCGACCGACTCCCTACTCGTGGCACTGCCGTGCCAGATCCGGATCCGGGGCTGGAGTGGTCGCGGAAGTGCGACAGCGTGTTCGAGACGCGGACGGAAGCTGCCTTGCCACGTCACGTCCTCGCTCTCCCACAGTTGCCGGAACAGTTCGTACCCCTCGCGATTGCGATCCCACTGGTCGTCGGGGGTCACGGAGAACAGTTCGGCCTGGGCCGTGCCGTTTCCCTTGCCGATGATCAGCTGCAGGCGGCCGCCCGACAAGTTGTCCAGCGTCGAATAATCCTCGAAGGCCCGGACCGGGTCGAGCAGGCTGAGCGTGGTCACGGCTGTCCACAACTGCAATGTGGTTGTGCGCGCCGCGATCGCGCTGAGCACGACGGGCGGTGCCGAAGACAGGAATGGGTGTTCGTGCCGCTCACCGACGGCGAACCCGTCGTAACCGAGTTGTTCGGCGAGGACCGCCGAATCGACTACTTCCCGCAATCGCGTCGCAGTGTCGACTTTCTCGCCGGTTACCGGGTCGGGCTGATGCGTGACGAGAGTCATCAGCAGAAACTTCATGCCGACTGGAACTTCCTCGACGCCGACGAGGGGGCGGGCACAGCCTTCTCGAAGGCGTGCGCACCGAGTGGACCGTCGTCGAGGCTGTCCTCCACGGGTCGGGGCGCACTTATGACAGACATCACTACACGGCCTTTCATCGAGGCGGGGATCGAGAGGGAAGCGCACTTCCACGCTCCCCGTGGACACGCGCCAGACACTCACCGAGCACTGCGCCCGGTGAGCTGAGAGGTGGACCTACGTCAACAACCGCAGGACTTGGTGCGGCACAGATCGATGTGCCGTCTGCGCCATGTGCTGCGTGCGGTGTGTGTCATGTGATGCCTTCCATCGATCCTGGCGGTAGCACCCACACCCGAAAAAATGTCGGAAGGGTTGCTGCGACGTCGACGAGCCAGGTCTCTCGGTCGCTCTGGATGGTTGACGCGAACACTATCCGCATCACGCCACCTCGTCAACACGCGAATTCCCCTGCCACACAGGGGAAACCCGAAAAACCCCGTAATCGGATCAGGCTGCGTGTAAATGCTGACACCGGCCGCGCCATGAGGTTGGATGGGGTGGGCACCCTCTCTACGGGGCGCGTGTCCGGAACCCGGGCGCAGGGTGCCAGGCGCCCCTTGTAACGTCGCCCCGGTGACTCCACTCGAAGCCATTGCGATCCTCGTTGCCGGCATCGGCGCAGGTGCGATCAACGCGGTCGTCGGCAGCGGTACGCTCATCACCTTCCCGACCCTGGTGGCCTTCGGGTTTCCACCCGTGACCGCCACGATGTCGAATGCGGTGGGCTTGGTCGCCGGCGGCGTCTCCGGCACCTGGGGTTACCGGCGAGAGCTGGCCGGGCAGGGATCCCGGCTGCGCTGGCAGATCCCGGCGTCACTGTGCGGTGCGATTCTCGGCGCTTGGTTGTTGCTGCACCTGCCCGAATCGGTGTTCGAGTTCATCGTCCCTGTGTTGTTGGTCCTCGCGCTCGTGCTCGTGGTGTTGCAGCCGCGGATCCAGGCGTGGGCGAAGGAGCGCGGTAGCCACGAAGCCGGCCTCAGCCGGCCGCGTCTGCTGTTGCTGACGGCCGGCACGTTTGCGGTCGGGGTGTACGGCGGGTACTTCACCGCAGCGCAGGGCATCCTCCTGATGGGTGTGATGGGCGCGATCCTCCCCGAGAGTCTGCAGCGGATGAACGGCGCGAAGAACCTGCTCTCCCTGCTCGTCAACATCGTCGCCGCGCTCGCGTACACGCTTGTCGCCTTCGACCGGATCAGCTGGGCCGCCGCGGGCCTCATCGCGGTCGGTTCGCTCCTCGGCGGAGTGCTCGGGGCCCGCTACGGCCGTCGCCTGTCCCCCGCCGCGCTCCGGGTGACCATCGTGGTGGTCGGCCTGATCGGGCTGGGCCGGCTCCTGGCGTAGTCGCGCAAGCAGCCTGGTGCTGCCTCATACTGGGTCGGTGAGCACAACAGATGTAGAAAACCCCGGCTGGACGTACCTGATGGACATGGACGGAGTTCTCGTTCACGAAGAACACCTGGTCCCGGGGGCAGACCTCTTCCTGGCCGAGCTCCGCGAGGCCGAGATCCCGTTCATCGTGCTGACCAACAACTCCATCAGGACACCCCGCGACCTCCGCGCCCGGCTTCTCCGCACGGGACTCGACATTCCCGAGGAATCCATCTGGACGTCCGCGTTGGCGACAGCCACGTTCCTGGCGAGCCAGCGGCCGAACGGCAGCGCCTATGTGGTGGGCGAGTCCGGTCTCACCACCGCACTGCACGACATCGGTTACGTCCTCACCGAGAACGATCCCGACTATGTGGTGCTCGGCGAGACCCGCACCTACTCCTTCGAGGCGATCACCACCGCAATCCGCTTGGTGGAGAGAGGTGCTCGCTTCATCGCCACCAACCCCGATCCCACCGGACCGTCCCGGGAGGGATCGTTACCCGCCACCGGTTCCGTTGCCGCATTGATCAGCAAGGCCACCGGCCGCGACCCCTACTACGTGGGCAAGCCGAACGCCCTGATGATGCGCTCGGCACTCCGGGCCATCGGGGCGCACTCCGCGAACACCCTGATGATCGGCGATCGCATGGACACCGACATCGTGTGCGGGCTCGAAGCCGGGCTGCAGACCATTCTGGTGCTGACCGGTATCTCGACGCGCGATTCCGTCGAGCTCTTCCCCTACCGCCCCACGGCAGTCCTCAAGTCCGTGGCCGATCTCGTCGGGCGCACCTCGGACCCGTTCGATCGGGCTGAAACCTCCGTCTGACACCCGTGAGTACTTGTTAACACTCCGTGGTTAACAAGTACTCACGGGTGCTGCGTCAGCTCAGCTCAGCGCGTGCTCGAGGTCGGACAGTAGGTCCTCGGTGTCTTCGAGTCCGACGGAGAGCCGGACGACGCCGTCCGTAATTCCCACTGCCGCACGCCCTTCGGGTCCCATTGCCCGGTGGGTCGTGGTGGCGGGGTGGGTGATGAGCGACTTGGAGTCACCGAGATTGTTCGAAATGTTGACCAGCCGCAGCGCGTCGAGTACTTCGAACGCACGCTTCTTGGCCTCGTTCTCGGCGGCAGCGAGCGCGAAGGTGACCACCGTGCCGCCGCCGCTCATCTGGCGTTTGGCGAGCTCGTGCTGGGGATGGGACTCGAGGTACGGGTACTTGACCCACTCGACCGCGGCATTCGATTCGAGGAACCGCGCGATCTGCAAAGCGGAACCGACCGAGTGCCGAACGCGGATCGGCATCGTCTCCAGGCCCTTGAGTAGCGTCCAGGCGTTGAACGGACTGAGTGCCGGACCGGTGTGACGCATCAAGTTCTGGACCGGACCGTCGATGTACTCCTGTGAGCCGAGGATCGCACCCCCGAGCACGCGCCCCTGCCCGTCGATGTGCTTCGTCCCGGAGTAGACGACGACGTCAGCTCCCAGATCGAGGCTGCGTTGCAGCAGCGGCGTAGCAAACACGTTGTCGAGCACGACTTTGGCACCTGCCGCATGCGCCAGCTCCACCACGCGCGGCACGTCCACAAGGGTTTGCATCGGGTTGGAAGGCGTCTCGAAGAACACTGCCGTGGTCGGCGTCGAGAGGGCCTCCTCCCACTGGTCGAGGTCTTCGCCGTCGACGAACACGGTCTCGACACCCCAGCGGGGCAGGATCTCGTTGCACACCACGAAGCAGGACCCGAACAGGCTGCGCGCCGCCACCAGGCGGTCGCCGGCCTTCAGCAGGGCGCCCAGGGCGGTGAACACCGCCGACATCCCGCTCGCGGTGGCGAAGCACGCTTCCGCACCCTCGATGAGACGGAGCCGCTCCTCGAACATCTTCACGGTCGGGTTGCCGTAACGCGAGTAGACGAAGTGGTCGATGTCGCCGGTGAACGACGCCTCGGCCGCTCCCGCGCTCTCGAACACGAAGCCCGAATTCAGGAAGATCGCTTCGGACGTTTCTTCGAAGCCTGATCGGAGGGTTCCGCCGCGCACACTGATCGTGCCCTGACCGATGCCGTCCGGCAGCGCCTTCTGAAACGCGCCGCCCTGGGGAATTGCACTCACCACTGCCTCCACGGCAGGCCTAGCGCCCGCCAGCCGACCGCCCCACGATGACCGTCGGCGTCCAAGGCGCCTTCGAAACCGTCGAGCACGTTGTACGACGGGCCGATGCCCGCCGCTGTCGCGGCCTCCGCCGCACCGATGGAACGCTGACCGGATCGACACAGGAAGATGACGGGTGCGTCCTCGCCCCCGGTGATCCCGGCTTCCTTCAACTGATCCACGAAATTGTCGTTACGGGCACCGTGGGGATAGCTCACCCACTCGATCAGCACCGGCTGCTTGCCCAGTGCGGACGTATCGGGAACACCGACATATTTCCATTCGGCATCTGTTCGTACGTCGACCAGCACAGCGTCGGGATTGTCGCGAAGCAGCTCCCAGGCATGCTCCGGCGTTATGTCGCCTGCGTAACTCACCATGTCAGCTTTTCACAACCCTCTTATCGATGCCCTCCCGGGCAAGCGGCCCTCTTCTGGGCCCGCATCAATTGCACACGACCCACTTGTCGCCGGAGCGGGTCAGCTGCCAGGTGTCCGTCGCCTCACCGCGACCGTCCTCGGCCGTGATCCGCACCTCTGCCCGGGCGCGGTCGCCGTTCACCTCGGAGGAGTCGACACCCTGCAGGGTGATCTCCCCTTCGCGCCCTGCGAGCGGTGACCGGTCGTCCGACCAGGTAGAACACACCAACGACTTCTGCAGGTCGGCGTCGTCATGATTGCGGGCCTGGATGTAATCGGCCACCGAGCGGTTGATGCGGTCGGCCTCGGTGACGTTCTCGTCGGCGGGCGAGAGAATACTGCCGACGACGATCGCGACCAGGATGATCACGACGAGGGCGACGGCGGCGATGAACGGTGTGGCAGTGGTACGCCGGGGATCCTCCGGGTCGTCCCCCGCGGCGTTGTGCGGCGATTCGCTCGGATCGGACATGACTTCCCTTCGTTTCGGCGTGGTCAGCAGTGTATAGAGCAGCTCGTACAAATCTAATTTGTGACCCCCCAACCGGGAGACGACTACCCTCGACATTCGCAAGCCCAGACAATGGGAGCCGCCCACCTCTCACCGGCGCCACCGAGTGCGGGCCCGGCCGGGCAGGGGCGTGACGCAACACCTCGGCCACCCGATTAGGCTGGGCTTAACTTAAGCTGAAAATTCGTTGTCCGCCCATCAGAAGGTAGTTCGCTCCAGATGACTGATCAGACACGTCCGTTGCGCGTAGCGATCGTCGGTGCCGGCCCCGCCGGTATCTACGCTGCCGATGCACTCATGAAATCTGATGCCGCCTCGGACGGCGGGATCAGCATCGACCTGTTCGAGCGGATGCCGGCACCGTTCGGTCTGATCCGCTACGGCGTCGCCCCCGACCACCCGCGCATCAAGGGCATCATCACCGCCCTGCACAAGGTGCTCGACAAGCCGTCGGTGCGCCTGCTCGGCAACATCGACTACGGCACCGACATCACCCTCGAAGACCTGCACAACTTCTACGACGCGGTGATCTTCTCCACCGGCGCCAACGCCGACCGCGACCTGAACATCCCGGGCATCGACCTCGACGGCAGCTACGGCGCCGCCGACTTCGT
This sequence comes from Rhodococcus sp. IEGM 27, assembly GCF_033142305.1. Classification (NCBI taxonomy): domain Bacteria; kingdom Bacillati; phylum Actinomycetota; class Actinomycetes; order Mycobacteriales; family Nocardiaceae; genus Rhodococcus; species Rhodococcus sp. IEGM 27. The sequence goes on from NZ_JAWLSG010000001.1 coordinate 673,193, forward strand.
CTCCTGGTACGACGGCCACCCCGATGTGCCGCGCACCTGGCCGCTCGACGCGGAGAAGGTCGCTGTCCTCGGTGTCGGCAACGTCGCCCTCGACATCGCCCGTGTCCTCGCGAAGACCGGCGACGAGCTGCTGCCGACCGAGATCCCCGCCAACGTTTACGAGGGGCTCAAGGCCAACAAGGCCGTCGAGGTCCACGTCTTCGGCCGCCGCGGACCGGCGCAGGCCAAGTTCACGCCTCTCGAGCTGCGCGAACTCGATCACTCCCCGACCATCGAGGTCATCGTCGACCCCGAGGACATCGACTACGACGAGGGCTCGGAGCAGGCGCGCCGCAACTCCAAGCAGGTCGACATGGTGGCCAACACCCTGCAGGACTGGGCTATCCGCGACGTCGGTAACCGGCCGCACCGGCTGTACCTGCACTTCTTCGAATCACCCACCGAGGTCCTCGGCGAGGACGGCAAGGTCGTCGGTCTGCGCACCGAGCGCACCCAGCTCGACGGCACCGGTAACGTCAAGGGCACCGGCAAGTTCAACGACTGGGACGTCCAAGCCGTGTACCGCGCGGTGGGCTACCTGTCGCAGAACATCGCGAAGCTGCCGTTCGACGAGCAGGCCGGCACCGTCCCCAACGAGGCCGGACGCGTCATCGCCGACGACTCGGCCGAGGGTGCCGCCCGGTTCATGCCGGCCACCTACGTCACCGGCTGGATCAAGCGCGGCCCCGTCGGCCTCATCGGGCACACCAAGGGCGACGCCAACGAGACCGTGGCAAACCTGCTCGAGGACCGGCCCACCTTCGCCGAACCGGCCAACCCGTCCGAGGACGGGATCATCGAGTACCTCGAGAGCAAGCAGATTCCGTACACCACCTGGCAGGGCTGGTACCGCCTCGACGCGCACGAGCGCAGCCTGGGTGAGCCCGAGGGCCGCGAGCGCATCAAGGTTGTCGAACGCGAAGACATGCTCAAGGCCAGCGAGCCCGACAAGGCCTGATCGTCGAGCATCAGCGAAGGGAGCCTCCCACGGGAGGTTCCCTTCGCAGTCCCTCCCCGCGTGGTACGCCGGCGACAAGGCAAAATGTGAACCGTGTTTGATGCCCACGTGCACATCATCGATCCCCGGTTCCCGGTGTTCGAGAATCACGGCTACCTGCCTGACCCCTTCACCATTGCCGATTACCGGGCACGGACCGAAGGTTTCGGCGTGGACGGTGGCGCCGTGGTCACTGCGTCGTACCAGGGCACCGACCAGAGCTATCTGATTGCCGCGTTGGAAGAACTCGGCCCCAGCTGGGTCGGCGTCACACACCTCGAGCCCGACGCCACTGACGAGGACATTCTGCGTCTCGATTCTGCCGGCGTGCGGGCAGTCCGGTTCAACCTCCGCCGCAGCGCGACCGATCTGAAGCTCCTCACCAAGCAGGCGCTGCGCGCTTACGAACTCGCCGGCTGGCACGCCGAGTTCTACGTCGACGCCACCCTCCTGTTGTCGCTGGAGCCGGTGTTCGCCAAGCTTCCCGCCGTCAGTATCGATCACCTCGGCATGTCGACCCGCGGGCTGCCCTACCTACTGGATCTCGTCGACCGCGGCGCACGCGTGAAAGCAACCGGATTCGGTAGAACCACCATCGACGACGTGTGCGAAGTGCTCCGCCAAATTCACGCCGTCAATCCCCGGGCACTGATGTTCGGCACCGACCTCCCCGGCAGCCGTTCCCGAAGAGTGTTCCAGGACAGCGACATCGACATCGTCGCGGAGGCGGTCGGAGACGATTTCGATGCCGTCATGGGCGACAACGCACGCGAGTGGTACCGCTGCAGCTCCGAACAGGGCCCCTGCTAGAACACGGACGCTGCTAGCAGCCTTCCATCTGCATGCTGTTCATCGACATCATCTCGCTGACCGGCGGTGTCTGCGGTTGTGAGGCGAGCCAGTCGTTGTATCCGCCCATCTGCTCGCATGCGGCCTGATCGTCGTCCCTGCGCTCCTGCCGCCGCTCCCGATTGCGTTCGTCCATGTCGTCGTTCCGGTCGACGGCGATACCACCTGTGGTCGATCCGTTGGCCTGCCGTTCGAGCCCCCGCACCCCGTCAGTGCGCATGATCCAACCGAGGGTGTAGTCGGCACCGTCGCGGTTGGTGGTGGCGCGGTAGAGGCCTTCATCGGCCACCGCGGGTGCGGCCTCGAACGCCTTGTCGGTCATGCCCGCAGCGGTAACCGTCCCCGACACCTTTCCGTCGCTCATCGTGCCGGTGAGCGCCGACCCGTCCGGCGCAGTCAGTGCCAACCGGTCACCGTCCATCGTTCCGGACATCCACATCCACATGTCGTCGCCGTCGCACAGGAATGCGACAGCGTCGCTACCCGACGTGACGACGGCGACATAGGCGTCCGAATCGTCCACCGCGCCGAGGAAGGTTCTCTCGAGCTGGGGTTCTTCTTCGAACGGGGAGGGAATCTGCTCCATCAGGGCGGCCGCTGCCGCGGTGGTGGTCGCGGCGGTGCTCGCGCTCGGAGTGCTGGTGTCGCTCGCCGCCGACGAGCCTGACGAGTCGTCCCCACAGCCGCTCACGGCCAGGACGATGACAGTGAGGGGACCGAGTATCCAGGTCGTCTTGGTGTGCACGGGCGTTCCTCCGCTAGGTGGGAGATCTCGTTCCGCATTCCATACTTGCAGGTGACGACCGCGTCTGGATACCCCTAAGTCGCGACCACCGCCGCCAGCCAGATACCGGAGGCGATCAGGGCGCCGAGCAGTTCGATCAGCATCGACAGCCCGACTGCCTTGCACGCGTGCCAGGTCGACGCCCATGCACGGTTGTGCGCCCGCAGCCGGTAGAGCTCGGCCACATACGTTCCCGCGATGAAGCCGAGAAACAAGCCCACTACCGGGATAACGAAGAATCCGACGATCCCCGTCAGTCCACCGGCGACGAGTGACATGTTGGGCACGCCGGCACTGCGCATCCGCTTACCTGGCCAGGTGTACTTCACGACGCCACTCACTACGAGAAACAGCGTGGCAGCGGCGAACACGGCCCACGCGGTAGCGGTGCCGGACATGATTGCCCACACCAGAATTGCGGCGAAGATCAGTATCGTTCCGGGAAGTACCGGAATGACGATGCCGATCAACCCGATCACGATAACGAGGCCGACGAGCGCCTCTGCTCCCGTGCTCATTCGACCGGACGAACGCGGGACGCGGCCTCGCGTGCCCTGCTGCGCGCCGTCTCGACGTCGGGTCCCGTGGACACGGCCACTCCCATGCGCCGTCGGACGTAGCTTTCGGGTTTCCCGAACAGCCGTAGGTCGGTTTCCGGTACGGCCATCGCCTCGGCGACACCCTCGAAACCGATGCCGACTGCGTCCCTGCCGCCGTAGATCACCGCGGACGCGCCGGGCGCGATGAGCGTGGTGTCGACGGGAAGCCCGAGTATGGCGCGGGCGTGGAGCTCGAACTCCGAGAAGCGTTGGGTGCGTAGTGTTACCAAGCCGGTGTCGTGCGGACGGGGACTGACCTCCGAGAAATAGACGTCGTCACCCTTGACGAACAGTTCGACCCCGAACACTCCCCTGCCGCCCAGCGCCGCGGTCACCGTTCCCGCTACCTCCCGCGCACGGGCGAGCGCTACCGGGCTCATCGCCTGCGGCTGCCACGACTCCACGTAATCACCGGCGTCCTGCAGGTGACCGATGGGCTCGCAGTAGGCGGTGTGCACCTCACCGTCCGCGCCGACGGCCCGAACGGTGAGCTGGGTGATCTCATAGTCGAAGTCGACGAACCCCTCGACGATGACGCGTCCGTGATTGATCCGGCCGCCGGAAAGTGCGTATTCCCAAGCCTTGTCAACGTCCTCGAGATCGCGGACGGTAGATTGCCCCTTCCCTGACGAGGACATCACCGGCTTGATCACACACGGCACACCGATGCGTTCGACAGCGGAACGCACTGCGTCCAGCGAGTCGGCGAATTCGTACGGCGACGTCGGGAGTCCCAGTTCCTCGGCCGCGAGACGGCGTATCCCCTCCCGGTTCATGGTCAGCGCGGTGGCGCGCGCCGTCGGAATCACCACGGCGGCACCGGACTCCTCGACGGTGGCCAGCGCGTCGGTGGCAATGGCCTCGATCTCGGGAACGACGAAGTGCGGCTTTTCGGCGTCGACGAGACGCAACAGCGCTTCCGGATCGCTCATGTCGACGGTGTGCGCGCGGTGCGCCACCTGATGCCCGGGCGCATTGTCGTACCGGTCGACCGCGATCACCTCGACGCCGAGTCGCTGCAGGGCGATGATGACTTCTTTGCCCAGCTCACCCGACCCGAGCAGCATCACACGTATCGCGCCCGCCGTCAGAGGTGTACCGAACCGCTCGGGTGCCTGTTTCCGCATGGCGACAACTATATGCGTGCGTAGAGCTACTTCAGCAGCCTGGACATCCGCCGATCCGCGAGCACCTTGCCGCCGGTCTGACAAGTGGCACAGTACTGAAAAGACTTCTCCGCGAACGACACTTCCCGCACCGTGTCGCCGCACACCGGGCAGGGCAGACCTGTGCGCGCGTGCACACGCATACCGGATCTCTTCTCCCCCTTGAGCCGCGCGGCATCCTGGCCGAGGGATCGTTCGACAGCATCGGTCAGCACCGTGCGCATCGCGTCGTACAGAATGTGGACGGAATCCTCCGGCAGTGTCTTCGCCGTCGCGAACGGTGAGATCTTCGCCGTGTGGAGTATTTCGTCCGAGTACGCATTGCCCACGCCTGCCAGCAGAGACTGATCGACCAGCGCGTTCTTGATCCGCGCAGAGGAGGTCTCGAGCAACGCGGCGAACTCCGGTTCGGTGACCTCCAGGGCGTCGGGGCCGAGTCGCGCGATCCCCTCCACTTCCTGCGGGTCGTGCACCACCCACACCGCGAGCCGCTTCTTCGTTCCCGCCTCGGTGAGGTCGAACGCCGGTGTCGCGCCCTCCGGGGTGAAGAAGTGGAGCCGCAACGCGAGCGGACCCTTCCCCGGCTTCGGTGGGGCGGCCGACGGGTTGTCGGTCCAGCGCAACCATCCTCCGCGGGAGAGATGCGTGACCAACCACACCCCGTCGCAGTCGAGGGCCAGGTGCTTACCGAAACGGGCAGCACCCGTCACATCCCGGCCCTGCAACGCCGTGATCGGCGGGTCGAACGTCTTCAGGACACTCAGCGCGGCCACGTCCACCCGTCCGACGACCGCGCCCACGGCATGTTTCCGCAGGAACTCGGCTAACGCCTCCACCTCCGGCAGCTCGGGCATGGCACCAGGCTAACGGACGTACCGCCGCAGCAGGTACGTGTCCATGATCCAGCCCTTGCGCTCGCGAAGTTCGGTCCGCACCCGCTGGATCTCGCTTTCGACGTCGCGGAGGCGACCGGAGATGAGAACCTCGTCGGGGGTGCCCAGGTAGGCGCCCCACCAGATCTGCACGTCCTCGCCGGGCACTTGGGTGAACGTCGTGTTCGCGTCGAGCATCACCACCGCGTTGTCGACGCCCTCGGGGAGTCCCTCGGCAAGCCGGCGACCGGTGGTGATGTGAATGGGTTCACCGATCCGGTTGAGCACCATCCGGTGTCCCGCCGCCAGCGACTGCACACTGGTCACGCCAGGGATCACCGAGTAGTCGAACGACACATTTCCGCGGGCGAGTACTCGCTCGACGATCCGCAACGTGCTGTCGTACAGCGACGGGTCACCCCACACGAGGATCGCCCCGACTCCCGGTTCGGCCGCGAACTTCTCCTCGAACAGTGCCGCCCGGCGCTCGTGCCAGTCGTCCACCACGCCCTCGTAGTCGTCGGGCGTGCGGTTCCGCGGCGGGTCGACGATGTCGACCACCCGATACGGACCGGTGACGTGTTCGTCGAGAATGGTGGTGCGGAGATCGACGAGGTCCTGCTTCTCGTCGCCCTTGCCGATGACGAAGAACACATCAGCCTTGTTCATCGCCTTGATCGCCTGGACGGTCACCTGGTCGGGGTCGCCGGCGCCGATGCCGATCACGAGAAGTTCACGCATGGGCGAAGGCTATCGCTCGTGAGTGGTCGAGGAGTCCAGGGACCCGCAGACCACTCACGGGCGGCGGAGCCGCCTAAACTGAACGCCGTGACTGTGCCGACCCCGTACGAAGACCTCCTCCGACTCGTGCTGGACACCGGCACGCCGAAGGCCGACCGCACAGGAACCGGCACGAGGAGTGTCTTCGGTCATCAGATGCGGTGGAATCTGGCGGACGGGTTTCCGCTGGTCACGACCAAGAAGGTGCACCTCAAGTCGATCGTCTACGAGCTGCTGTGGTTTCTGCGCGGCGACTCGAACGTGAAATGGCTCCAGGACAACGGCGTGACCATCTGGGACGAGTGGGCCGACGCGGACGGTGAACTCGGCCCGGTCTACGGCGTGCAGTGGCGCAGCTGGCCCACCCCCTCGGGTGAGAACATCGATCAGATCACCCAGACCATCGAGACGCTGAAGTCGAATCCGGATTCCCGGCGCATCATCGTGTCGGCGTGGAACGTCGGCGACATCCCGCAGATGGCGTTGGCGCCGTGCCATGCGTTCTTCCAGTTCTACGTGGCGGACGGCCGGTTGTCGTGCCAGCTGTATCAGCGCAGCGCGGACATGTTCCTGGGTGTTCCGTTCAACATCGCCAGCTACGCGCTGCTCACCCATATGGTGGCGCAGCAGGCCGGACTCCAACCGGGTGACTTCATCTGGACGGGCGGCGACTGCCACATCTACGACAATCACGTGGACCAGGTCACGGAGCAGCTGAGCCGGGAAGCGTTTCCGTATCCGACGTTGAAGCTGAACAAGCGGGATTCGATCTTCGACTACACCTTCGAGGACGTCGAGATCGTCGACTACCGGCATCACCCGGCCATCAAGGCTCCGGTGGCCGTCTAGTGGGCGCACGGCAGGTCAGCCTGGTCTGGGCGCAGGCGAACGGTGGCGTCATCGGTCGCGACAACACGATTCCGTGGCACGTGCCCGAGGACATGGCGTACTTCAAGAAGGTCACGCAGGGACACCCCGTGGTGATGGGCCGCAAGACCTGGGACTCGTTGCCGACAAAGTTCCGGCCACTACCGGGGCGGCGCAACATCGTGGTCACCAGGCAGCCGGACTGGATGGCGGAGGGCGCGGAGACCGCGTCCGGGCTCGCATCGGCGCTGGCACTGACGAACGAGGACGTCTGTATCATGGGCGGTGGCGAAATCTACAACGCGGCAATGCCTTTCGCCACACGGTTGTTCGTCACCGAAGTCGACGTCACGGTCGACGGCGATGCCTGGGCACCGCCGATCGACGACTCCTGGCACGCTGAGGACACCGGTGAGTGGCTCACGTCGGCGAAGAACGGCACCCGGTACCGGTGGATTACCTACACCCGGGCATTACCTGCAAGGTAATTGAGAGCATTCGGCTTCGGCGCGAGTCTGAGTGACATACCCGTTCACTCGTCTCACGTGAGGATCGCCGACATGATCGCCGCACTCGAAGCCCGAACCGCCCTCTCCCCGCTGCGCCTCGTATTGCGCCTCGACGCCGTCGTCACGGGCGTCAACGGGCTTGCCTATCTCGTTGCCGCCGGCCTACTCGACGGCCTGCTCGGTCCGACGACGGGTTTTCTGCGGGTCATCGGGGTGTTCCTCCTCGCCTTCGCCGTGGGCGTGTGGTCGGTGAGTGCGCCCGACCGCCCGCGAACCGCGGCCGTCGAGGCCGTCATCGTCGCCAATGCCGCGTGGGTGGTCGCCAGCCTGGCACTCGTACTCGCGGGATGGCAGCATCTCACCACTGCCGGAGCTGCCTGGGCTGTACTGCAGGCTGCCGTGGTCGGGGCCTTCGCGGCGCTGCAGGGGTGGACACTCGCCCGTCGCTGACCACAGCACCACGACCGCACCGTTACCCCATTCACCGGGTGACGGTGCGCGCGTTGGGTCATACTCGACTCATGGACAAGAAGTCACTGACCGCCCTTGCCCGTCAGCAACTGAAGTTGGCAGGCGGGACGTCCAGCGGTCGCAGTTCGCAGACCGTGTACGGCGGCCACCGGCGCAGTCTCCGTCAGACCGTTGTCGCGCTCACCGCAGGTCAGAAGATGGCTGAGCACGAGAGCCCGGGCGAAGGCACTCTGTTCATTCTCAGCGGCAAGCTGACCCTGGTATCGGGCGAGGATTCATGGAAAGGCTCCTCGGGCGATTTCCTGGTTCTCCCGAGTGATCGGCACAGCGTCGAAGCGCTGGAGGACGTGGCTTTCCTGCTCACCGTCGCCATGTGACATGAGCGTCCGCACGTGACCTCCCGCCCCGTGTGACACTGTCTTCATGACCGACACGCAACCGGTGATCGAGGTGTCCGTGGCTGCGGCGCCGCCCGTGGTGTGGCCCGCGCTGCGGGATCCGGAGCTGATCCGGCGCTGGCACGGATGGGATTATGACGGCCTCGACGCCGAGATCGAGGAAATCTATTTCCGCGACGTGACCGAGGATCCTGCCGCGTACAGCCTGGCCTTGGCCGGGGGTGACCGCTTCACACTCCACGAACACGAGGGCACTACCCTCGTGCGGATCACCCGGCCACCCCGCGACAGCAGCCCGGTCGCGGCCGACTGGTATGACGACGTCACCGAGGGCTGGACCACGTTTCTGCAGTTCCTGAAATTCGGCATCGAGCGGCACGGATTGGCGGAGCGGCGCACACTGTTTCTCGAAGGCCCAGTCGCGCAGGGAGATTCGGCGCAGCATCTGCTGGGCCTCGACAAGATCACCGGCGCGAGGCCGGGCGATCACTTCAGCGCCGTCTCTGCGGCGGGCGATCTGCTGTCCGGCGTGGTGTGCTTCGTCGGCGAGCACCAGACCGCGGTAAGTGTCGACGATCTCGGCCCTGGACTGCTGCAGTTCGGCGAGCAGCCGGTCAACTCTGCGCGCCCGCACGGTGGTGCTCAGATACTGCTGGCCGTGTACGGCCTGGACGAGGAAGAGTTCCGCGAGCTGGAGGAGCGCTGGACGGAGTGGTGGCAGGCCCGGCCGCCGGCCGGACCCGCCACCTAGTTGCTCGACTGTCAGGCGAGCACGGTCCCCAAACTGGGCCACCAGATCGTGCTCTTGACGATGTTCGGACCGACCTGATGATTCAGCGACCCGTACACGGCCGCCACGACCAGGCCACCACCGAGACCCGCGACCGGCGGGGTGGAGATGACGGTGGGAACCGCCACGTTGTTCTGGTCCAGCTTGACGACGCCACTGGCACCGGTGGCGAAGCTGTAATACACGACCTCGAGCTGGGCACCCGCCTGGTCGGCAGCGATGGTCCCCGGTCCCCCGAAGAACCCGAAGCGGAACTGGTTGCTCATGTTGGTTGCCACTCCGGCGCCGTACAGCTGGCCGAGGACGGGTCCGCCCTGACCGGTGTCGGAGTACGCGGGAACCTGGAAGATCTGGCCCGGCAGGGCGATGTCCATCGCGGCCGCATCGGTCGGTGAGAGTGCCAGCCGTTCGATGGCGGCCTCGGCGTCCGGATTACCTGCTGCAGCGGTCCGCAGCTTGGCGATCGCCGTGGTGGGGTCGACAGCCGGAACTGAATCTGTGGGCTGCGCCGAAGCCGCCCCGGTAAACATCATCGTCGCTGCCACTGCAGCGGTCAGGCCTGCCGCGATCCGTCGTCCGAAGTGCCGTCGATTCATTCTTCTTCTCCTCGTCCTTCATGGATAAGCGTTACTTCGAATGAGTAAACACTCTCGCGCCTCTATCGATACCCCAGTTCCGGGCGTTACCCCCCTCTCACACCTATGCTGCTGACATGGGACGGGACGACCAGCACGGGATGAGGATCAGACTGCCTCGCGGAGGCCTCAGCGAGGTCGTCCCCACCCGTCAGAGTTTGCAGCGTCTGTTCGAGGCGGTCCTCGTGGTGGGGTCGGGTCTCGAACTCGATTCCACCCTGCAGCGCATCGTCGATTCGGCCACCTCGCTGCTCGACGCCCGCTACGGCGCATTGGGTGTGCGTGCCCCCGACGGCGGTCTGGCCGAGTTCGTGTTTCGGGGCATCACCCCGGACGAGCGCGCCGGGATGGGCCATTTCCCGGAAGGTCGCGGGCTGCTCGGCCTACTGATCAACGACCCGCGCCCGGTCCGTCTGCCGAACCTCTCCCGCCATCCCGCATCTGTAGGCCTTCCGCCCGGCCACCCACCGATGAATAGCTTCCTCGGCGCGCCCATCATGATGCGCGGGACCGTCTTCGGCAGCATTTACCTCACCGAGAAACGCAGCGGTCCCGAGTTCACGGAAGAGGACGAGGTGATCCTGCTCGCACTCGCCACGTCGGCCGGGGTGGCCGTAGACAACGCCCGGTTGTTCGAGGAGTCGCGGACGCGCGAGCGGTGGCTGACGGCGGTCGCCTCCATCACGTCGCGCTTGATGATCGGTGGCTCACTCGACGAGACCCTACGTACCCTCGCCGGGCAGGTACGCGAATTGTCGAGCGGCGACGAGGTGTTCATCGTCGTCACGCAGGGCGACGGCGCCGTTGTGGGAGCGGAGACCGCCGCACGTCCCCTTCCCGACGCCTATCGGATCGCTGCGCACGCCGAGCCGCTGGCCGAGGTCCAGCATTCCCGGACTCCCGCTCTGCTGACGGGATTGGCCGGTCTGGCACCGTTCTCGCCGGATGCCGGTCGCGCCGCCGTTCTTCCGTTGTCGACGGCATCTGGGGTCGGCGGCGTCCTGGTGGTCACCGCCCGCGGGAACGAGCCCTGGGACCCCGACGAGGTTGCTCGGCTCGAGTCGGTGGCCGACCTCGCCGCTGTGGCAGTCGAGTTCGCGGACCAACAGCGCAAACAGCGACTGTTGTCGGTACTCGCCGATCGCGACCGAATAGCCCGGGACTTGCACGACAACGTGATTCAGCGTCTCTTCGCCACGGGTATGAGCCTGCAGAGCACCGACGCCGACGGACATGTGCCGGAGGCGGTGCGTTCCATCGTGGCCACCGCAGTCGAGCAACTCGATCGGACGGTGCGCGAAATCCGTACCACCATCTTCGATCTTCAGGCCACCGATGCCGCGTCCGCGACGAGCCTGCGCAGACGTTTCCTCGACGTGGTCAGTGATCTCACGGCGCAGTCACCGATCGCTCCCAACGTTCAATTCGCCGGCGCCATCGACACACTCGTGCCGAGCCGGATCCACCAACACGCCGAGGCAGTCCTGCGCGAAGCCCTGAGTAATGCGCTGCGGCATGCTCGCGCGACCACGATCGACATCTGCATCGCAGCCGAAGACGAACTCGCCATCACCGTAGAGGACGACGGGATCGGCATCACGCCAGGAGAACGTAGCGGCCTGGCCAACCTCGATCGCCGAGCAGAGTTGTGCGGCGGCACCTGCACCGTCGAGACGGGCCCCTCGGGGACACTCGTCACATGGCGAGTACCCATCTCCTAGGTCCGGCGCCGCAGCTCGGTCGCCAATACCGCTGCCTGAGTGCGCCTTTGCATTCCCAGCTTGGCCAACAGCCGCGAGACGTAGTTCTTGATCGTCTTCTCGGCGAGGAACAGCCGCTCGGCGATCTCCCGGTTGGTGAGACCCTCCCCGATCAGCTCGAACACCGCCCGTTCCTGTTCCGACAGTTGGGCGAGCGGATCTTCCCTCCGCTCGGACCGAATGCGCTGCATCAGCGCCGACGTGGCACGGCTGTCGAGTAGCGAACCCCCCTGCCCCACCGTACGGACTGCGGCTACCAGGTCTGTGCCGAGAATCTGCTTGAGGACGAAACCGGACGCACCCGCCATGAGCGCGTCGAACAACGCCTCGTCGTCCGAATACGACGTGAGCATGAGGCAGCGGAGCGCAGGCAGGGCGGCTCGAAGGTCCCGGCACAGCTCCACACCATTGCCGTCCGGCAGCCGGACGTCCAGGACGGCGACATCCGCACCGCTGGCGGGCAACCGGGCCAACGCCTCCGCTACCGAACCCGCCTCCCCGACCACTTCCAGATCCGGCACGCTGCCGAATAGGTCGACCAGGCCCCGGCGAACGATCTCGTGGTCGTCGACGAGAAACACTCGTGTGGTCATGCTTTCTACTGTTCCCGCACGATCATCACCGGACAGTCGGCGGTATGCATCAGGGCATTACTGGTGGAACCGAGCAGCATGCCCGTGAAGCCGCCGCGCCCACGGCTTCCGACGACGACGAGCTGCGCCTTTTCGGCGAATTCACTGAGGACACGGACCGGACGATCCCGCGCGACGACGCGTTCGACCGTGACGTCGGGATACCGCTCCTGGAAGCCGGCGAGCCGCTCGGAAAGTACTACCTCTTCCCCGGTTTGGATACCCCCCCACAAGGGGTCGTCCGGGCTTGCACCGAGCGACGGCTGAACGCTGACATCACTCCACACGTTCACCGCGACCAACGTCGACGACGTCGCCGACGCCTGCGCGAAGGCGACGTCCACTGCCGCCTTGCTACTTTCCGAACCGTCGACGCCGACCACGATCGGACCTTCCGTGGGCGGCCGCCCGTCGAGTGTGCGGCCACGCACCACCACCAGCGGGCACTGTGCGTGGGCCGCCACCGAGGATGTGGTGGAACCGACCAGCAACCCGGTGAACTCACCGTGCCCGCGCGAGCCGAGAACCACCATGTGCGCGTCGGCAGACAGGGCGATCAGCGTCTGACTCACCTTGCCCTCGTGCTGCTCGGTGGTGATGTCGAGGCTGCCGTCCACGGTCTGCTTGGCCAGTACGCGGGCACTGCCGAGGCGGGCCTTGGCAGTGTCGGCCAGCTCTTCCTTGAAGCTCTCGGCCAGATAGGGCTCGGTGTAGTAGAAGGCGGGGATATGCACCACCGTCACGATGTGCAGTGGCAGGGACAGCGCAGCTGCAGTCCGGGCCGCCCACACGACGGCGGCGGACGCCGACTCGGATCCGTCGACACCCACGATGATCGGCTTATGTCCGGTCATGATCGCCTTCCCCTCCTTCACACCTGCTTCCAGGCACGGCAATTCGGTGGTTCGGTTACCCGCAGATCTTGCGCAGCTTCTCGACCAACTCGACGCGGCCGGCTCGGTCGGCGGCCAGCGGCGACACGGTGAGAGTGGTGACGCCGGACTCGGCGAACGCCGCGACGCGCTCCGCCACGTAACTCTCCGGTCCGATCAGCGAGACGGCCCGGACGAGTTCGTCGGGCACCGCCGCGGTGGCCTCGTCCTTCTTGCCTGCAAGATAGAGATCCTGGATCGTCTCGGCTTCTTTCTCGTAGCCGTACCGGACCGCGAGGTCGTTGTAGAAGTTCTTGCCCTTGGCACCCATGCCGCCGATGTACAGCGCGAGACTCGGGCGAACCCAGTCGAGCATGTGCTCCACGTCTTCACCGATAGCGAGCGCCGGCGACGCATAAACCTGCAGCTCACCGAGGCTGGGGTCGCGCTTGGCCTTGCCCTTGGCCAGTGGCTCGCCCCACACACTTGCCGCCTTCTCCGGGTGGTAGAAGAGCGGCTCCCAGCCCTCCGCGATCTCGGCGGTCAGCTCGACGTTCTTGGGGCCGAGAGAGGCGATGATGATCGGAATGCGCTCACGCACAGGATGATTGATGATCTTGAGCGGCTTGCCGAGGCCTGTGCCCTTATCCGCAGGAAGCGGCACCTGATAGTACTTGCCCTGGAACTGAACCTTTTCACGACGCCACACCTGACGACAGATTTCGACGACCTCACGAGTGCGGCCGAGCGGTGCGTCGTACTTGACGCCGTGGAAGCCCTCGATCACCTGTGGGCCCGACGCGCCCAGACCCATGACGAAGCGTCCGTTGGACACGAAGTCGAGACCGGCGGCCGTCATGGCGGTCAGGCTCGGCGTACGGGTGTAGATCTGGAAGATTCCCGAGGCCAGTTCGAGCGTGGACGTCTTGGCGGCCAGGTAGCCTAGCTGGCTCACCGCGTCGAACGAGTAGGCCTCGGGCACGAACGCGATGTCGAGGCCCGCCCTTTCCAGGTCTGCGACCTCTGCGACCGTTTCGGCGAATCCGCCGCTGTAGTTCAAGCCCATACCGATGCGCACGTCGCTCCCCAATCCTGGCGTTCTTTTCTAACTCAGCACACTACTGCCGCCGATGGCGTCAGGGGCGTTCAGGCCTCACGACGACGACGGGACAATGGGCACCGCACACCAGACTGTTACTGGTCGAGCCGAGCAGCATCCCGGTGAACCCGCCTCGCCCCCGGCTGCCGACCACCACGAGCTGCGCCTTCTTCGACCATCCGAGCAGCCGGGCTCGCGGGTTGTCGACGTAAACCTTCCGAGAGACCTGCACGTCAGGGTACTTTTCCTGCCAGCCGGCGAGTCGCTCGGCGAGCACTGCCCGCTCGTCCTCCTCGAGGCCGGCGGGCACCAGCGCGGCGTTGCGGGGGTCGTCGAAGGTCATCGGGCCGAGGTCGCTCCAGACGTGGACGGCCACCAGCGCCGCGTTCCGCAACGAGGCCTCATGAAAGCCCACGGCGATGGCGCGTTCGCTGGTGCGACTCCCGTCGACCCCGACCACGACCGGGCCGCCGGAGTGCGCGTCACCGCGTACCACCACGACCGGGCAATGCGCGTGACTGGTGACGTTGATCGCGGTATTGCCGAGCAGGGCCGTGGCCGCAGCCCCCGACCCCGACGCGCCGACCACCACCATCCGCGCGGTCTCGGATAGGTCGACGAGCCACTGAGCGCTGCTGCCGATGGACAGCTCGGTGCAGACATCGATGATGGGGTTGACCACGTACGCCTGTTCCTGGGCTTCGGCGAGGATCGTTTTCCCGCTCGCCTCGACCCACTCGTACACGCCCCCCGAGTCCATGTAGGGCCCACCGAAACCGTACGGGGCGAAATCGAGCGCGTGGATGATCTTCAGATTCAGTCCGCGCTCGGTGGCCAGTTCAGCCGCCATTCGCACCGCAGCCTTGGAGCTGTCCGAACCGTCGACCCCGACGACGACACTGTTGCGGTCCCGTGCGCTCATGCCTCCACACTATCCCCGGTCGCCAATTCGGGTCTGCCGCCCTTCATCTTTCAGCAACGGGCCGGCATCACCACGCACCATAGACTCCAGCCCCTTCGCGGGTCGGGCGCCCTGCGGATAGTTCCGTGTGTATATTTCAAAGGGGTTGTTGGACAGATACATTGGTCGAGCACATCACGACTGCGCGACCCGCTACCGACGGACCGTTGATCGACACCGCTGTCACCGACATCACATCTCTGTTCGACGTCGGGGTGGTGCACCTTTCCGAGTTCAGCTTTCGGTGGTGAGCAGGTCGGCAAGGTTGTCCAGACTCGCCCGCACCGTGCGGGAGTACGCCTTGTTGACGATGGGGTCCGCCAGCTTGCCGAAGATGCCTCCGAGACCACTGTCGCTGTCGACGCGATAGGTGAACAGGGTGCCGCCGTCGACCTCTTCGAGTCTCGTCGAGGCTGTGAATCCGATCTGGCCCTCCACCGACTTGGATACACCGGCCTTCGCCGGCTGATATTCGACGAACTCGCTGACCCACTCGAATCGCTTCCCCAGGATCCGCGTTGCTCCGCGCCACCGGGTGCCTACCCCGGGGTCCCCGTCGGTGAGCTGCTCGCATTCGACGATCGACGATTCCCACGAGGGCCAGTTCTCCGCGACGGTCAGATAATTCCAGACTTCCGAGGGAGGGCGGGCGATGACGACGGACTGCTCGGTAACCGGCATTGCAATCATTCCTTGTACGGATTGGCAGATGAATGGACCAGATGAAATGAGACCGGTCCGTTTTCATCGTCCTCCCGAGCCGCGCCGATGTCACCCATGGTTAGCTCATCGAAGCACCGAGCGGCGGCCGTCGACGGGGAAGATTCGTCACCGTCCGGGGTTCACACTCGCCACGTGTGGACAGGGCTCCCGTCACGCATGTTCTCGACGTACTGACGCATCATGGCGGCGAGCGCGTCCCGCCGGTTCATCCCGGCGTCCTCGTGACGAACTACCTGCGCGCGCTGCCACGCTGCCCCTGTCTGCCGGGTGAGGCATCGGCCCTCGATGACGCTGAGGTAGCGGTCCCGCGCTTTCTGTGACAGGCCGAAGGCCGCCAGTCCCTGGTCGGCGATCGGCAGTAGCCTCCGCAGTACCAGCTCGTCCGCTCCCAGCGTGCCGACACCCGGCCAGTACATCTGGGCATCCATGCCGTGCTGGGCACCGGCGCGTAGGTTTTCCTCCGCCGCGTCGAACGACATGCGCGCCCATACGGGCTGATCGGCTTCGACCAGTCCTCGCAATGCGCCGTAGTAGAAGGCCGCGTTGGCCATGATGTCGAGCACGGTGGGGCCGGCAGGCAACACCCGGTTCTCGATCCGCAGGTGCGGTTTGCCGTCGGCACAGTCGTAAACCGGACGATTCCAGCGATAGATGGTGCCGTTGTGCATTTGCAGTTCACTCAGGTCGGGAATGCGGCCGGCGTCCAGTTCGGCCGCGGGGTCGACATCCGTCACCTCCGGAAGAAGCGCCGGAAAGTACCGGGAGTTCTCCTCGAACAGGTCGAAGACCGACGAGATCCACCGTTCCCCGAACCACACCCGTGGACGGACGCCCTGATTCTTGAGCTCGAGGGGTCGGGTATCGGTAGCCTGCTCGAAGATCGGTATGCGCGATTCGTGCCACAGCGCCTTCCCCGCGAGAAACGGCGAGTTGGCTGCCAGCGCGACCTGCGCACCTGCGAGGCACTGGGCAGCATTCCAATGTGCAGCGAACTCTTCGGGTGCCACTCGCAGATGCAGTTGCAGTGACGTGCACGCTGCCTCGGGGACCACAGAATTGCTGTCGGCACGAAGTTGCTCCTGCGGACGGCCTTCGAGAGCGACACCCTCGAGGTCGAGTTCGATGTCCTCCCCACGTGCCGCGAAGATCTGCTCGTTGAGCAGTTCGTACCGAGGGTTGGCCGAGATCCACTCGCGATCCAGGTGCTCGAGCTCGAGGGTCGGCAGCATCCCGATCATGACCAGTTGTGCGTCGTGGCGGTGGATCCGGGCATCGACGACGGACAGTGATGCCCGCAGCGTGCGCTCGAGGTCGAACGTCCCGTCACCGACAAGCGGCCCTGGTTTGACGTTCATCTCCACGTTGAACTGACCCAGCTCGGTCTGAAACACCGCGTCGTCACCGATCGACTCGAGCACGGCATTGTTGGACATGGCCGGCGTCATGTCTGCGTGCACGAGATTGAACTCGATCTCCATGCCCAACATCGGTCGTGGTGGATCGATGTCGTCCCGGAAAGCGCCTTCCTGCAGCATGCGTTCGAGCGCGTCGGCGCACATCAGGACCTTCTGGCGGAACAAACGTCGATCTGCTCGGCTGAATGTCCGAGAGGTGACCTCGCGGCCCATGCCACTCCTCTGCTCTGCGACTTCGGTTCCGCGAGCATATCCGTTCGGTCGGCACGAGACCGGGGTGGCGGGATAACCTCGAACCAGACGCTGGTGAGCGGAAGGATCCGAGATGACACCTCACACCGACTCGAGGAAGAAACCAGAGTTCAGCGTGGGAACGCGGGTGAAGACCCGCCATTCGGTCGATCCCGAGCTTCCCGAGAAGGAGTGGCCACTCGAGACGGGCGTCATCGTCGACGAGTTCGGCGGCGTCCAGGACATCACCGACGAGTCCTACGGCCGCAACTGGGCCGTGTCGCGCCGATGGGCGATAGCCCTCGACGGTGGGCCCCTCGTCTTCCGTAACGACCCGGATCTCGAGCCGGAATGAGACTCAGGCGTTGGCGCCGGCGTCGCCCCACGTGACAGCCACGCCGTTTTCCTTCAACCAGTGGGCGGGATCGACCTTGTTGCCGGCGGCGTCATGGACCTCGAAATGCAGGTGCGGGCCGGTGGACTGACCACGGTTGCCCACGTGAGCGATCTGCTGTCCGGCGGAGACACGCTGCCCGACGGCGACGGTGTAGTCGTTGACGTGCCCGTACACCGTCACGGTGCCGTCGTCATGAAGCAACCGCACCCACAGGCCGAAACCGGACGCAGCGCCGGCGTCGATGACCTGACCATCGGCGGCCGCAAGGACGGGGGTACCGATGGGAGCGGCGATGTCGATGCCGCCGTGGTGCGCCCCCCAGCGCGAGCCGAAGTTGGATGTGAGGGTGCCCGAGACCGGCTGTACCGCGTGCGGCTTGACGGGGTTGACCGAGCTCAGCCACTGCTGTGCCTGCGCCCCCAGGTCGGGTCCGCCGAAGTTCTGGACGGCGGCCCCCAAATCTGCAGGCAATTTGAATCCGGCAGGGAGGACGCCCGCCGGAATCTCGAAGGGAAGGTTGGGAGCGGTGTGCGGTGCTGCCGGCTCGACAGCGTGCGAGTCGGCCGGGGCAGCGGCCGCGCTGCCCGCTCCGAGCTGGGCTGCGCCGACGACGAGGGCGCCGGTGGCCGCCGCAACCGTTGCTGCCTTCACGCCCACTCCCGCTCCGGTCTGCGCAGTGCGATGGCGCCCGCGCGCCGCGTCCGGATCGATCTCGAATCGGAGCGAATTGCCGTTCGAGCGGTGGTGGGAACCCACAGTTGATACCTCGTCAGTCGTCGGATTGCAGCACGCCCCGTGTGGGGTGGGCTCCTCTGTCTGGCGACGAATGTAACAAAACGATATAGGTCAGCGCCACCGTGACCGAATCTTTATGCTTTGCGCCGCTCGAGTTCGGCGCGGAATTCGGCATAGCGGGCCTTGTGTGGGGCGCGCGTCCGCACCACCGCCCAGGCGATACCCAGCACGACGAACCAGAGGGGCGTGACGAGCAGCGCCTCGAGCGTGTCCTCTTCCTGCGTCAGAGCCCAGAGCAGGAACACGAAGAAGGCCAGCACCACCCAGCACATCACCACACCGCCGGGCATCTTGAAGGCCGACGCCTCGTGCAGTTCCGGCCGACGTTTCCGGTAGACGAGGTAACTGGCCAGGATCATCGTCCACACGAACATGAAGAGCACGGACGAGATCGTCGTTACCGTCGTGAAGGCTTCGATCACGGAATCGCCGGAGAAGAGAAGCGCGATGGCCGACAGCAGGAACGTGCACGAGAACATCAAGGCGTTGGCCGGCACCCGGCGCGAGCTGAGCGTGCCCAATCGGGCGGGTGCGTCACCCTCGCGGGCGAGACCGTAAACCATCCGTGACGTCGAGTAGATACCCGAGTTGGCCGACGACGCGGCAGAGGTCAACACCACGAACTGGATCACTCCCGCCGCGATCGCGAGACCGGCGAGCGAGAACATCGCCGTGAAGGGACTCTCGCCGGGAACCACCTCACGCCACGGCGTGACCGAGATGATCACTATCAGCGACACCACGTAGAACAACAGAATGCGGATGGGGATGGAGTTGATCGCCTTCGGAAGGTTCTTCTCCGGATCCTTCGCTTCGGCCGCGGTGGTGCCGACCAGTTCCATGCCCACGAACGCGAACACCGCAATCTGGAATCCGGCGACGAAACCCATTGCGCCAGTGGGGAACATGCCACCGTCGTTCCACAGATTGTCGAAGCCGGCCTGAGCACCGTTCGGGGCAGTGAAGTGGGCGAACACCATGACGAGACCCACCACGATGAGACTGACGATTGCGATGATCTTGATCAGAGCGAACCAGAATTCGGTCTCGCCGAACGCCCGCACGGTGGGGAGGTTCAGCAGAAGCAACGCTGCAATAGCGACGACCGCTGGAATCCACAATTGCAGGTCTGGCCACCAGTACTGCACGTAACCCGAGATGGCGATGATGTCGGCGATTCCGGTGACGATCCAGCAGAACCAGTACGTCCAGCCGGTGAAGAATCCGGCCCACGGGCCGAGAAGGTCTGCCGCGAAGTCGGAGAAGGACTTGTACTGCAAATTCGAGAGCAGAAGTTCACCCATCGCCCGCATGACGAAGAACAGCATGAAGCCGATGATCATGTACACGAAGATCACCGACGGCCCTGCCAGCGAGATCGTCTTGCCGGAGCCCATGAAGAGGCCCGTGCCGATGGCTCCACCGATCGCAATCAGCTGGATATGACGGTTGGCCAGCTGCCGCGACAGATGCGGTGCTTCCGCTGATCCGGTGGACGGAGTTTCGCCCGATTCCGATCCGATCGCGCCCGTCGAGGAAGTTCGGTCAGCCATGGAAACCCGCAACCCTTTCGTCGTACGTGCCGCGCCCTCGGGGTCTGGCGCCCGAGAAACGCACCCCACAAAAGCGTGGGTCACGTTACGCGCGATTTCCTCGAGACCCGCGTTCGAGGGCAGTGTCTTCAGACGCAGGGGTTGACAGGCCACACCCAGCTAAGGCTAACCTTCCTAGAACTTACCGAGGCAGGAGCTGAGTTCATGATCGACGACCTCATCGAGATCGCGTACGCACAGGGCGCCGTGCGGACCGCCGCCCGTGCGAGCAACGGTGTGGACGAGTACGAACTCGCACGCATCGACTGCGACCGCTCTACCGTGACCGTCGCCGTGCGCGCGGACGGCAAGTTCGCGAAGGCCACGACCATGGACGGGTACCTCACGCTCGGTCAGGTCATGCGGGTCTGCGGCCTCGACTACCGGAACGCCACCTCCCGCGCCCGGCACGCCGTCTCTTGACTGCCAGGCAAGCCCCGCCAGGACATCTGTTGCCGACTATGCACTCCGGATCGCGAGCGCACCCCAATTCCCGCTACACTCACCACGGCGTACGCCACGGGTGTACACGCGCCCTCGTAGCTCAGGGGATAGAGCAACCCTCTCCTAAAGGGTAGGTCGCAGGTTCGAATCCTGCCGAGGGCACTGTCAGCCCGGTCTCAGCTCGCAATGGACGCGTGATGACGCCTCGGTTGTGACTCGATCTGTTGCGACTCGATCTGTTACGACTCCTCGGTTGTGTCGCAGTGCGGCGTCGACCAGCGAGCGAAGGTCCTCCCCGCCCTGCTCGGAGCTGGTGCCGACCAGAAAGCATGACGTCACTTCGTGCAGCAGCGGGCGGGGAATGGTGAACATGCCGGCAACTGCAGCACGCAGGATGGTCTCGACAGCGATGCGTCCTTCACCCATGTCCAGGAATTCATCTACCCGACTTCGCGCACCGGCGTCGAGGAAGGGCTCGGCGATCTGCGACAAGTCGTGGGCAACGTCGATCGCATTTCTCATCCGCTGAGTGTAGTGCGACGGTCGTCACCGGGGACCGGAGCGCGAAATCTGACCCCCAACGAGCGGTGAGTGAAACTAGTTGTGACGCACAGTTACTCACATCTCAGAGTGCCGCGCATGCGATGCCGATGACCGCCAGCCCGAGCAGCGCGTCGAGGACACCGCAGAACTCCGCGAGGGAGCGGTCGACCACCGTATTCGCTCGGTAGTGGTAGAGGTCCCACGCCGCATGAGCGAGCAAACCGGAGCCGACGACGACGGCCCCCACCGTGGGCGCGACAACGACGGCCGTGGCCGCCACTGCACCGTAGGCGGCCATCGCCAGTACTGCAGGCTGCACCCGAAACGTGTGCCCTATGACGGCTCGGCCCACGGCGTAGCCGATTCCGATGACGCCGAACCCCAACAGCACCCACGTGACGTCGACGCCGACGTCCGTGGCACGCTCCGCCAGTTTTCCCGCGGTGATCACTACGACCGTCCCGAAGAACAGCGGCCACGCGGAGCTTCTGCGCCCCAGCAGTGCGGCACCTAGATACACGAGAGCGGCGGCGGCGAGGACCGGCGCGAAATCGGTGCCGCCACCGAACATGACGAACATCGCGAATACGACGGCAGCCAAGGTCGGCCAGCGTTGCAGGACGGAATGGGCCGGGTGGTGAGCGTGCCGTGTGACCGTGGTGCTCATATCGACTTCCCTTCGCGTGTCAGCGACCAAAGTCCTCAAGTCGAACATGCATGTTCAACTTATTTGCAGCGTAACCTGTACACAACTGTTCGACAAGAGGAAGAGGAGCCACGAGCACCAGCGAGGTACCCAGGAAGTCCGGCCGACGCCGCGCTGACGCGGAACGCAACATCGAAGCGATCCTCGACGCAGCTCACACATGCCTGAGCTCCGACCCGGACGCCAGCATCGGCGACATCGCGAAAGCCGCCGGCGTCGGGCGGGTCACGCTCTACGGACACTTTCCGACTCGCGCCGACCTCGTCGACGCAGTCGTCACGCGGGCACTTGCCGCCGCCGAACACGCCCTTACTGCCATCGACCTCACCGGTGATCCACGGGACGCCATACACCGGCTCGTCGCCGGCTCCTGGTCACTCACTGCCGATGCCGGTGCACTGGTGGCCGCCGCCGAACGCACCCTGCCCGCCGCACAGATACGTGCCGCCCACGACGGGATGCTGGTTCCCGTCGGGGAGCTCCTCGAGCGCGGTCGGAGCGAAGGTGTGTTCCGCACCGACCTGCCCACGTCGTGGTTGGCCGCCGTCCTCCACAGTGTCGTGCACTGCGCCGCAACCGAAGTCGATGCCGGACGGCTCGATCCGGGCGACGCCGCGTCCTACATCACCAAGACAGTGCTGGCGTCCTTCGCCCCGGGCTGACAGGTCAGATGCGACGCCACCAGGCATCGTGGCGCTCGACGCCTTACGAGAGCAGAAGGCCGAACTCACGCAGGCGCAGTACGCACAGGTCCACGCCATCACCGACTACTACTACCTGTGCTCGAACGAAGACGAGCGACGTGGGATCAATCCCGCGCATTCCGGCACGCGACGATCCGCCGTTCCAGCGATCTACGACGCGACCCGATCACAGCGCCCGACAGGGTGAGCGGCCAACAGATCGCGGGCCCTGTTCCGCGCTGCGTTGTACTCGTACCACTCGGCTCCTTCATCGACCTCGTGCTGGAGCCGATACAGGGCACACGAGCGTTCCGGCTCCGGCAGTCGATCCAGAGCGGGAACCGCATCGACCGACAACTGTCTCAGGTAGCTCACATCGATGCGTCCGGTCTCCTCGAAGCGTTCGACGTTCTTCTGCGCGATATAGGCGTCCGGATCGACCACCACAGCGAGGAGGAGCACCCCGCACACTGCCGAACCCAGAACCGCACACGGCAACCACCGCCCCGACAACCGCAGCCCCGCAATGAGCAACAGTACGAACACCAATCCCAGCCATAGTTCGGTCACCAGAACGAGCAGGCGCAGCTGTGTGTACCCGTAGTGACTCTCGTACAGCGACATCCGGGCGACCGCCGATGCGACGATGACGAGCGTCAGAACACAGAGCAGGCCGAGGAGCACTCGCACCAGCGTGCGGTCGATCGCCTCCCTCCGCGCCGCCTTGCGGAGAGCAACAGCGATCACCAGCAGCGTCAGCCCCGTCACGGCCAGCAACTGCCAGAAGCCCTGCCGGGCGTACTCGGCGTACGTGAGATCGTCCGTCGTCAACACGTGCCGGTCCCCACCGAACAGCACTCTCAACTGCACGGCGACGAAACCGAGGAACAGCAAGTTCAGCAGCGCGAGCGGAAAGGCCCACTCCCAGCGGGCAACGGGTCGACCAGGACCGGGGGCGAGTGCGTCCACCCGTGGGGTGCGTCTCAGCAGATAGGCAGCACCCAGCGTCCCAACGCACACGAGCGTGCCGAGCACGAGCCTGCCGACCGGATTGGACACCTCCACCGAGGGTGTCGCCTGCTCGAGGAGTTCGGCGAACTTCGCATCGGCGCTGGCGAACAGCGATCCGAACACCAGCAGGAGGACCGCGCTGACGGCGGCCACGCCGAAAACACGAAGCAGCGAGACTCTTTCGGTGGAACTCCAGCGGGAGGCTCCGCGTCGTGTCCAGCGAATCACCCGCAGCGGGGTGAACCACAGCGCGAACGAACCGGCGGCCAGACCCGTCCAGGTTCTGCCTCCGACCACGGCGAAGGACCCGACCACCCAGCTGAGGGCTACACACACGGCGGCCAGCCAGCCGGCGCCCCGAACACTGAGCACAGCGAGCAGGGCGAGTGCAGTGACTACTGCAACTGCCTGCGCAGCTGTGGGTCTCACCCTGCGCGTCGCGAAGACCGCCAGTGCGATCGCGGTACCGGTCAGCAGGTAACCAAGACCGACCACCGTGATGTGGAGAGTGAGAGCAGCGACCACGCCGGCTCCGACGGCGGCGAGGACGATCGCGCGCGGAGCGATCGACGTGCGGTCGCGCCGCCACACTCCCCCCGGCCACGATCGTGTCCGCCGTGGCCGAACTGGTTGGGCAGGTGCGATTGTCATGTGTCCTCCCTGGTTGCATCACCCGGATTCGGGCAGGCGTCATCGCGGGACCGGTGGGTCCCGTATCTGGTGTGTTCGTGTCAACCGGCGGGCAGGGTCACCCGGATGCAGCAGCCGCGCACCGTGTCGACGACCTCGATGCGGCCGTCGTGCAATTCGACCGCCCAGCGTGCGATCGCGAGTCCGAGCCCGGTTCCCCCATCCGTCGAACCCCCGCGTGTGAAACGCTCGAATACCCGGGAGCGCTCGCCGGGGCTGATGCCGGGGCCGTCGTCCTCCACCTCGATGATCACACAACCCTCTTCCGGAGCGGGGCGGCCGCGCACTACGACCTGGGTGCGGGCGGAGCCGTGCCGAAGAGCGTTGTCGACGAGGTTCGTCACCGCCTGGTGGAGTCGCGCGACATCGGCATCGACGCAGAGGCCGGACGGCTGCACGTCCACTTGCACCCGCCGTGGTCCTGCCGGTCCCACCGCCTGACGAACCACATCCTCGAGGAAGTCCCGAACCGGGAACCGCTCGCGGTCGAGTTGCACGGCACCCTCTTCCAGGCGCGACAGGTCGAGAAGTTCGGCGACCAACCGGCCCAGCCGCTCGGTCTGATCGAGTGCCACCTGCATCCGAGCCGGATCGGGTTCTTCCACACCGTCGACCACGTTCTCGAGCAGTGCCGACAGTGCGGAAATCGGTGTGCGGAGCTCGTGCGAGACGTTGCCGATCAGTTCGCGGCGATAGCGGTCGGCTGCCTCGAGATCCTCGGCCATGGAGTTGAATGCGCGGGCCAGTTCACCGATTTCGTCTCTCGACGTCGACCGGACCCGGCGGGAGTAGTCGCCCGTCGCCATCGCGCGGGCCGCAGCCGTCATCTCCCGCAGGGGCGAGGTCATCCCGTGCGCGAGGATCTGGGTCACTGCTAACGACACCAGCATCGCCAGGGCGAGCGCGTATCGGAAGGGCCAGCGCGCCGTCACCCAGAACATCAGGGAGGCGAGAAACAGTGCCGCGACCACGAGTAGCCCGGTCTTGACCTTGAACGACCGAAAAGGATCGAGCGGTCGGGGCAACCTGTCGACGATCCGTCCGCCACCGACCCGGTCACCGGCGCTCACCTCTGCACGTCCAGCGCGTAACCGACACCATGGACCGTGCGGATGAGGTCGCCGCCGAGTTTGCGGCGCAGGGCCTTGACGTGGCTGTCGACGGTCCTGCTGCCGGCCACGTCACCCCATCCCCAGACCTCCGCGAGCAGCGACTCCCGGGAGATGGCAGCCCGTGGGCGAGAGGCGAAATGCGCGAGAAGGTCGAACTCCGTCCTCGTGAGGTGTATTTCGTCGTCACCGCGCCGGACCCGTCGCTCGACGAGATCCACCTCGAGATCACCCACCGACATCCCCGCCTGTCCGCTGGAGGCCGCCTCGGTGGCCCGTTCGGCGCGGCGCACGAGCGCGTGCACCCTGGCCACGAGCACCCGCATGCTGAATGGCTTGCTCAGGTAGTCGTCCGCTCCCACCCCGAGCCCGATGAGCATGTCTGTTTCGTCCGCTCGGGCGGTGAGCATCAACACGGGAACCGGCCGTGCGGCCTGCACCCGCCTGCACACCTCGAGCCCGTCGAATCCGGGCAGCATCACGTCCAGGACGAGCAGGTCCGGTTCGGAGGCCTCGCATTCCGCCACGGCACCCGGACCGTCCGAGGCCGTGACGACGTCGAAGCCCTCGGCACGCAACCTGGCGGCGACCGACTCGCAGATCGTCGCCTCGTCGTCGACGACGAGCACTCTTCGCTGGCTCATGCCCCGACTGTATTGCCCGCACGTGCGGATCCCCGTCAGAGCCTGTGAAGATTCTGTGCAGGTTTACCCGCGCACGGGGTGGTGGATCGTCACCCTGGGGTCGCTGTCGCGGCGTTCGTCTTCAGCGCACGCTTGAGTCATCAGCCCGGCACACCCCCTACCCACCGGAGGCCTACACCGTGACCACCACCGCAACCCGCATCGCACTCGGCACCACCGCCGCCATTGCCTTCTCGTTCGTGGGGACGGCAGTCGTCCTCCTCACCGGAGGACACATCGACGGCGCACCCTCACCGACTTCCGACAGGAGCAACTCGCAGCAGCGAGTTCTTCCCGGTATCGCTGCTGTGCCCGGTGCCGTCGCGGTGGATCCGGGTACTGCGGCGGCCGATATCGAGGTCGCGGCGCCCGGACCGGAGGTCGTCCCACCGATCGTCTTCGCGCCGGCACCCCAAGTCGCAGCGCCGCCGGTCGGGGTGCCCCAGGTCGCAGCACCCCCGGTCGTGATTCCGCCGATCGCACAACCGCCCGTCGCCAAACCGCCTGTCGTCGAACCGCCGGTCGTCGAACCGCCCGTCGTCGAACCGCCCGTCGTCGAACCGCCCGTCGTCGAACCGCCGGTCGTGGTGGATCCGGTCAAGCCGCCGAAGCGCCCGTTCCCCTTCCCCGGGAAGATCGACGACGAAGTCCTCTCGCCCGCGACCGATCCCTTCCCGGCCGGTGGCGGACCGAAGCCCCGGCCGCCGAGCGTTCCGCAGGCCCCCGGTGGAGTGGGCGGGTCCGTGGGCGGAACGACTGTCGGCGAGTGAGTGGATCGGAGCGCTACGATTCGTCCACCACATCCGCCGGACGCTTGTCTTCCCGCAACCCACGCCAACTCGGGTGTCGTAGTCGTCCGGCGCCGGTCCATTCCATGAATCGCACCTCCCCCACCAGGGTGGGTTTCACCCACACCGCACCTTTACGGTCAGCGGTCGGGAGGTCGTCGACGAAGGGGCTGGTTTCGGTCTCGAGCGGACCGAGGGTGGATGCGAGTTCGTCGAGGTCGCGCTGGGTGAATCCGGTACCCACCCGGCCCACGTAGCGCAGTCCGCCGTCCTGGGGGATTCCGAGAAGGATGGAACCGATCCCCCGGGAACGGCCGCCCTGCCCGCGCCGCCAACCTCCTATCACCGCTTCCTGGGTCCGCCAGTTCTTCACCTTGATCCAGCTCGACCCACGCTTGCCCGGCAAGTACACGGACTCACGACGTTTGGCCACCACACCTTCCCAACCGCGGCGGCCACTCTCCTCCAGCGCCTCCTCCGCCGTACCGTGTAGCTGCGGAGGCACCACGAGGTCGTCAACTTTCTCGGCGAGGGCTTCGAGCACCCGACGGCGGTCGGTGTACTTCTTCCGCAGCAACGACACACCGTCCAGGTACAGCACGTCGAACGCCAGGAAGTGGGGTTGGTTTCCTTGTTGGAGCAGGCCGAAACTGGTGATTCCGTGCTGATCGAAGGCGACCACCTCACCGTCGAGCACGACGTCGTGGTCGGCGAGAGCGTCTGCAAGCCAGCCCAATCCAGGGTAGTCGCGGGTCTTGTCGTTACCTGCCCGGCTGCGCAGACGCAGTTCTCCCCCACCGATCTCGGCGATCACTCTGATGCCGTCCCATTTACCCTCGAAAGCCCATTCGGCTGGATCGAGCCCGTCGAGGGTGCCCGGCGTCGCCAACATCGGTGAAAGATCCCGTGGCAGTTCGGCGGATGTCGATTCCCCCGTCGACTGGTCCTTCATCAAATGCATCAACCACTGATCACCTTTGGTGCGGATCAGCGCGAAACGACCCTCCACCTGCTCGCCGTGCAACTGCACGATCACTTCGTCGTCGCGCCACTTCTCGACGTCGTACGTGCCGGTGTCCCAGATCGTCATGGTTCCGCCGCCGTACTCCCCCTTCGGGATGGTGCCCGAGAAGGTCAGGTATTCGAGCGGGTGATCCTCGGTGTGGACGGCCAACCGGTTCTCACCGGTGGAGGTGGGCACATTCTTCGGCACCGCCCACGACACCAGAACACCTTCGCGCTCCAGCCGGAGGTCGTAGTGCAGGCGCCGGGCATGATGTTCTTGAATGACGAAACTGTTGCCCGCACCGGGGTTGACCTTGTCCGGCATCGGTTCCGGGGTTCGGTTCGGGTCGCGTTTGCGGCGATAGTCGGCCAGCGTCGCGTCGTTCTCCCACGGCGGGTCGAGATCGGCCAGTAGGTCACCGTCGGTTTCCCACCGCTCGAGCACTTCCGTGAAGCTCAACTGCCGTAACTCCGGATCGTCGAGTTCGTCCCAACTGCGGGGCGCCGCGACCAACGGCTGCGGTCGTCCCCGCAACGAGTACGGCGCGATGGTCGTCTTCGACGGATTGTTCTGACTCCAGTCGACGAACACCTTCCCGGCGCGAACCGCTTTGGCCATCGTGGCGGTGACCAGTTCGGGCATCAGCTTCTCCAGGCCCGTCGCCACCTGCTTCGCGACGGTCGACGCCCCCGACCCCTCCAACTTCCGGTCGAGGGGCACATACAGGTGAATGCCCTTGCTGCCGCTCGTCACCGGGAAGGCGGTCCAGCCGAGTTCGGCTACGAGGTCCCGGACGGCGCGGGCAACCTCGGCGCATTCCGGCAGACCCACGCCCGGTCCCGGGTCGAGGTCGAAGACGATCCGGGTGGCCGGCCCGCGCCGCGACCCGTCGAATCGCCACTGCGGCACGTGGATTTCGAGCGCTGCCTGCTGACCCGCCCAGGCGAGCGCCGCCACAGAGTTGAGAATCGGATAGTGCACGGAACGGTCGGAGTGTTCCAGGGCCCGTCGTTCCAGCCAGGCAGGGGCGGAAGCGGCCAGGTTCTTCTCGAAGAACGGGTCGCTCTCCACGCCGTTCGGCCAACGTTTACGGGTGGCAGCCCGATCGAGGATGTGGGGAATCATCGCGGGCGCGATTCGCGTGTAGTACTCGATCACCTCACGCTTGGTGGTGCCCGACTCGGGGTAGAGGACCTTGTCCAGGTTGGTCAGCGACAGCCGATGTCCGTCGACCGTCACCTGCCGGGTTCCCGTGTTCGCCATCGACACCCTTCCGCCGCCAATACATACATATTGTGCGCTGCGGGAGGATTTTCCTCGCTCCGATTCCGGGTCCGGCAGGTGTGTCGATCAGCCGTACAGCTCCACGAACGTCTGCAGCGACTTCTCGATGTCGCCCTTCAGTGCCTTCGCGACACCGGAGCCGATGGGTCCGAACAGCGGCGCGCCGCCCAGCTCGATGGTGAACACGACCTCGGAGCCGCCACCCTTCGCCTTCACTTCCAGCGTGAGGCCGAGCTTCACGCCGCCCTTGCCGTCACCCTTCAGGACCAGTCGCCGCGGAGCGTCATATTCCTTGATGGTCCACTTCACCCGGTTCCGCAGCCCCTTGACCGTGACGACGGAGCTGAGAACCGTACCAGCGGTGAGCGTTTCGGGAAGCTCGCTGCGCCAGCCGTCGTGCACCACGAACCACTTGTCGAACTCCTGCAGATTCGATGCCTTGTCCCAGGTGTCCTGGGGAGTCAGCGGGACGTCCGTCTCGACCGTAAGTTTCGCCATCGCTGCAGCCTAGCCGCCTGTGAGTACTTCTTAACCGCGGGCGGTTAAGAAGTACTCACAGGCGGGATCAGTGCGAGACGGCCTTCTCCACGCCGACACCGGTGAGTGAACGGACCTCCATCTCCGCCTGCTTGGCGGGATCCTCCGCCTTGCTGCGACCGATGTAGGTGCCGACAGCGCCCAGCAGGAACGCGAGCGGGATGGACACGATGCCGGGGTTGGCCAGCGGAAAGAAGTCGAAGTCCGCGGACGGGAACATCGACGACTTCTTGCCGGACACCGCCGGGGAGAAGACGATCAGCACGAGGCAGCTGACGAGGCCGCCGTAGATGCTGAACAGCGCACCGGTGGTGTTGAACTTCTTCCAGAACAGGGAGTACAGCAGCGTCGGCAGGTTGGCCGAAGCGGCGACGGCGAACGCGAGCGCCACCAGGAACGCGATGTTCTGCCCCATCGCGAGAATGCCCAGGATGATCGACACGACGCCGATCACGACGACCGTGATGCGCGACACCCGTACCTGCGACTCCTCGGAGGCATTACCGCGCTTGATGACACTGGCGTAGATGTCGTGGGCGAACGATGCCGAGGCCGTGATCGCCAGGCCTGCGACCACTGCGAGGATGGTCGCGAACGCGACCGCGGAGATGACTGCGAGGAAGATGGTGCCGCCCAGTTCGAATGCGAGCAGCGGTGCGGCCGCGTTCTCACCGCCGGGCGCGGCGAGGATGGTGTCCGGTCCGACCATCTTGGCGGCGCCGTAACCAAGGACCAGCGTGAACAGGTAGAACGCGCCGATCAGCCCGATTGCCCAGGTGACCGAGCGGCGAGCTTCCTTGGCGGTGGGGACCGTGTAGAACCGCATCAATACGTGCGGAAGGCCGGCGGTTCCCAGAACCAGCGCGATACCGAGCGAGATGAAGTCGAGCTTGCTCATCGAGCTGATGCCGTACTTGGCACCGGGGCTGAGCATGTCGCGGCCCGCGATCGCCTCGTTCGTGGAACCGGCGGCCGTGGCCTGCGCGTCGGCGAGCAGCTGCGAGAAATTGCCGCGCACCGCGAACAGGACGAGGAAGAACATGACACCGGCACCGAGGACGAGCAGCACCGCCTTGACCATCTGCACGTAGGTGGTGCCCTTCATGCCACCGACGAGCACATAGACGATCATCAACGCACCGACCACGGCGACAACGATGGCCTGGCCTACCTTGCCGTCGATGTTGAGCAGTAGCGCGACGAGTCCGCCGGCGCCCGCCATCTGCGCGAGCAGGTAGAACAGCGACACGACGAGCGTGGAGAGCGCCGCGGCCATGCGCACCGGGCGCTGCTTCAGCCGGAAGCTCAGCACGTCCGCCATCGTGAATCGGCCGGTGTTGCGGAGGAGTTCGGCGACCAGGAGCAGAGCCACCAGCCAAGCGACGAGGAAGCCCACCGAGTACAGGAATCCGTCGTACCCGTACACCGCGATGGCACCGGCGATACCGAGGAACGACGCCGCCGACAGGTAGTCGCCGGCGATGGCGAAACCGTTCTGCGGTCCGGAGAACTGACCGCCACCGGTGTAGAAGTCCGAGGCCTTCTTGGTGGTGCGGCTCGCACGGATCACGATGGTCATCGTGATCACGACGAAGGCCGCGAAGATCGCGATATTGAGGAGCGGGTTGCCGACGTCGGTACCGGCCGCGAGGGTGTTGATCACTTCACGGGTCCTTCCAGCTCTTCACGGATGGCGGCGGATCGGGGATCGAGTTCCCGGTTCGCGAACCGCACGTACAGGGCGGTGATCGCGAAGGTGGTCACGAACTGCCCGAGGCCGAGGATGATGCCGAGGTTGATGTTGCCGAGCACCTTGGTCGCCATGAGTTCGGAGGCGTAGGTGGCCAGGAGCACATACGCCGCATACCAGGCGAGGAAGAACGCCGTCATGGGAAAGACGAACCTACGAAGGCGGCGCCGCAACTCCTGGAACTCCGGACTCGCCTGCATGTCGAGGAAGGCTTGCGCATCAGGGGTGCGCCGCTTTTGCGACGCTCCCTCGCTGATATCGGCTGTGGTCACTGCTGACTCCTTGGTCGCACGCATGAAGTGAACTGAAAATCGACGGTACTGAGAGGTGAGTCACAACAACATAGTGTGGCGGCAGTCACACGCCGAACTGTCGGAGTGTGCGCCGAACGGTTACCCGACCGCGACGAGCGGCTTCACCCCTCGTGCGTGCTCGAGGAGTGCAGAGACTCGTCAAGCACTCACGGGGAGCGGAGCTCCCTCTCGCGGTCGGAGCCGACACCGAGGCGCTCGGGGGCGTGCATGCGGGTGAAGATCCGGCTGAGGTCGGCGGGGATCTGACGCTTCGTCATCTTGCTGACCAGCACCATCGTGGCGAAGGCCAGCGGCACGCTGACCGCAGCAGGGTAGGCGACCATCGCGGCGGGCCAACCGTCGGCGATGTCGTCGGGGACGCCGCCCACCACGACGACAGCTGCGGCAGTACCGGCGACGAGTCCCCCGGCCGTCATCCCGGCGCCCGCCCCGGCCGCGGTGAGTCCGCGCCACCAGATGCCGAGGACGAGTAAGGGACACAGCGTCGACGCCGCGACCGCGAAGACCAGGCCGACAGTCCGGGACAGGTCGAGCGACGTCACCGCCAACGACAGCGCCAGTGGCACGACCCCGGCGAGGGTCGCGGCAATCCGGAAGTCGCGGACCCGTCCACGCAGCACATCGGTGCTCAGTACCCCCGCGATGCTGACGAGCAGTCCGGACGACGTGGACAGGAAGGCGGCGATCGCACCGGAGGCGACGAGCGCGGCCAGCAGCTGACCACCCCAACCGGAGAACACCGAGCCGGGCAGCAGGAGCACCGCGGCGTCGGAGGTGCCGGTGATCAGCAGTTGTGGCACGTACAACCGCGCGAACACGCCGAGCAGCGTCGGGAACAGGTAGAACACCCCGAGCAGTCCGACGACGGCGAGGGACGTCAACCGCGCCGCCCGTCCGTCGGGATTGGTGTAGAACCGGACCAGGACGTGCGGAAGCCCGAGCGTGCCGAGGAATGTGGCAACTATCAGCGAATACACCTGATATGTCGGGTGCCCGCCCCCGAAACCCCATCCGGGCGTAATCCAGTCGGAGTTGTCGGCCGGTGCGCCCGCGACGACGGGAACCGGCGACCCCGCTTCGAGGATCATCGACGTGCCCTCGCCGAGATGGTGTTCACCGGGTGCCAGGGTGACGTCTTCCGTGTTCTCCACTCCGTCGATCGTTCCCGACCCCCCGACCGTCACGGGAGCCGAAACCTGCACGACGACGTCGGTGGTGATGTCGACGGTGGTCTGCTCGTCGACGGTGGGCGGTGCGGGTGCACCCAACTCGTGGGAGTCGGCGAAGAAGTACACCGACAACACCAGCGCGGGTATCGCGACCGCGGTCAGTTTGAGCCAGTACTGGAACGCCTGCACGAAGGTGACGGACCGCATGCCGCCGCCCACCACGTTGGCGATGACGATGACCCCGACCACCGCCGCTCCGACCCAGCTGGGGACGCCGAGGAGGATGTTCAGCGTGAGGCCGGCCCCCTGGAACTGCGGGACGAGGTACAGCGCGCAGATGACGGCGACGACGATCATGGCGAGCGTACGAACCCGAGCCGAGCCGAGCCGGAACTCGGCGAAGTCGGGCACCGTGTAGGCCCCCGACCTCCTCAGCGGCGCCGCGACGAACAGCAGCAGGCCCAGGTATCCGGCCGTGAACCCGATCGGGTACCACAGGGCGTCGGCACCGTACTTGGCGATGAGCCCGGCGACTCCGAGAAAGGATGCGGCCGAGAGGTATTCACCGGAGATCGCGGCGGCGTTCCAGCGCGGGCCGACGCTACGCGAGGCGACCAGGAAGTCGGAGGTGGTGCGGGCCAACCGCACGCCGTAGATTCCGATGGCCACGGTGGCGACGGCCGCCGCAGCCAGACCGGCCAACGTGAGCCAGGGAATCGGCTGGTCGGTGGTCACGGCGTGCTCAGTCGTCCACGAGTTCGGTGAATTCCTGCTCGTTGCGCTCGGCCTGCCGGATGTAGACCCACCCAGTCGTCAGGAGCACCGGATACACCAGGGCGCCGAGCACCACCCACGGCAGGCGAATCCCCAGCACGGTCGCCTCCGACACCGCGGGGAAGGACAGCAGGACAACCGGTACCGCGCACAGGACACCCGCGGCGAAGACGGCGAGCCGGACAGCGAGCCACAGCTGGGCGCGGACGAGCCCGCGGATCATGGCATCCCCGACCTCGGTCTGTTCCTGGACCTCGACACGGGTACGCACGATGCGGGCCCCACGCCGCTGCGCCAGCACCACTCGAACCCGTTCGGGCGAGCTCATCGCGCGGTCCATGACTGTTTCGGTGCCCGGACCAGGCGATCCTTGAGAATTCGCGTGTGCCGTCGACTGACCGGCAATTCGACGGACGGCAGATCACCGTGCGGGCGTAGACAGACGACGAGGCCGTTGCCGACGGTGCGAATTCCCGTGACCAGCGGCAGGGACACCAGGTAGGAACGGTGCACGCGGAGGAAACCGGCTTCGGCCCAGCGTGCCTCCAGCGCGGAGATCGGAATGCGCACGAGATGTGAACGGTCGGCGGTGTGCAGTCGCGCGTAGTCACCGTCGGCTTCGACCCACTCCACCGACGAACGGTGTACCAGAGTGGTGACGCCGCCGAGCTCGACCGGGATCACCTCGTCGGACACCGCCCCGGCTGCGGCGGGTTCCTTTCGGCGCCGCCGGCCTTCGACGATCCGCCGCACGGACTCGGCGAGACGTTCCTCGCGCAACGGTTTGAGCAGATAGTCGACGGCACCGAGGTCGAACGCGTCCACAGCCCGGTCGTCGTGTGCGGTGACGAACACGACCGGTGGGGGCGACGCGAAGTTCGACAGGATGCCGGCCAGCTCGAGGCCGTCGAGTCCCGGCATGTTGATGTCGAGGAACACGGCGTCGATGTTCCCGTCCCGGAGGATGCGCAGCGCCGTCGTGGCCTCCCCTGCGGTGCGGATTTCCCCGACGGCGTCCTGCGCGCGCAGCAGGAATGCCAACTCGTCGAGGGCGGGTTTCTCGTCGTCGACGGCCAGCACGGTGAGCGGCGCGTCGCTTCCGGACGCTCGGGGGGCCATGTCGTCAGTGTCATTCACAACGAAACCGATTTTCGCACGGACCCCACCGGGTCACGGGCGGATCCCCTGCCGGAACTTGGGAACGCGCATGCTCACCTTGGTGCCCGCCCCGGGCGCGGTCTCCACGACCAGCCCGTAGTCGTTGCCGAAGGCGGCGCGCAGCCGGTCGTCGACGTTGGCGAGCCCGACGTGCGCCGCCTCCTTCATGCCGGACGACTCGGCGACCGCGTCGAGCGACCCCGACCGCAGCAGTTCCGGGTCCATCCCGATTCCGTCGTCCTCCACGCTGATCACGCAGTCCGTACCCTCGTCGGCGGCGACGATGGTGACGGTGCCGCCCTCGGGTTTGCCGGAGATGCCGTGCCGCACCGCGTTCTCCACCAGCGGTTGCAGCGCAAGAAACGGCAGCACCACATTGAGCACCTCCGGGGCCACCTGCAGGGTGACGGCCAGCGTGTCACCGAATCGGGCACGTTCGAGGGTGAGGTATCGGTCGATGTTGCGGAGTTCGTCCGCCAGCAGGGTGTACTCCCCCGCCGACCGGAACGAATACCGGGTGAAATCGGCGAACTCGAGGATCAGTTCCCTGGCCCGGTCGGGATCGGTGCGCACGAACGACGCCACGGTGTTCAACGCGTTGTAGATGAAGTGCGGGCTGATCTGTGCGCGCAGCGCCCGCACCTCGGCGCGGTCGAGTCGCGCGCGAGACGCATCCAGGTCGGCCAGTTCGATCTGACTGCACGCATACCGGGCCACCTCCGTGACGGCGCCCAGAATGCCGGGCCCCGGGTCCTCCGTGGTGACCACCCCGAGCACTCCCACCACGCCGGTGGCCTCGATGAGCAGGGGCTGGGCGATCAGCGCCCGCACCCCGTGGTCACCGGCGCTGCGAACCAGTCCGCCGTAGGCGACGAGCACCCGGCGCTCCCCGTCGACCGCCCGGCTCGCCGCATCGTGGAGTTGTTCCGCCAACGCCTCGTGGGGGCCGTTCCAGGCGAGGAGGTGTCCGGCGGCATCGAAGATCGCGAGCGCCTGGGCACCCGTAAGCAGGCGCAGATGCGGCGCCGCCTCCTGCGCCGAGGTCTCGTCGAGTCCCTGCCGCAACGATCCGGCCGCCAGCGACGCCGTGTGCAGGGTGGTGTGGACCGCTCGTTCGGTGGGTGTGGTCAGCTCCTGCCTCGCCCGCAACCATTGCAGCAGCCCGCGACGGCTCATTGTCCGGCGTCCAGTCGAGCGACCAGCGTTTTCGGGGCCACGGTGCGGTAGGCCTCCTCGACGATGTCGGCGAGGTCGCGCCAATCCTGCGGCACGTCGAGGTACACGCCTACCCACCCGCGCCCGCCGACGTACGGCGGCACGAAGAAGCGCTCCTCGTCGCGCCGAACCCAGTCCTGCTGCGCGCCTGCGGGAGCGGCGGCCCAGAACGACAAGCGGTCGTCGTGGTGATGGTCTGCGAGAGTCGCGAATTGGGGTGACCGGCGGACGAACCATGCGGGTTCTCCGTGACTGACGCGTTCGGTCGCCTCGGGCAACGCCAGGCACAACGCCCGCAGTCGGTCGATCACCGATCCGCTCACCGTGCGCCGCCGTCACAGGTGTTCGGCGCCTGCTCACCGGCGAAGCGGTCGGCAATCCATTGCACCGCACCGGGCACGGCGCGTCCGTCGGCGTGACCCTCCCCGGGTCGGGATTCGAACTCGATGACGTCGCCCTGCGCACACGCGTTGTCGACGGCTTCCGAAGTCCATTGCGGCAGAATGAGATTGTCTCGCTCACCGACCACGACGAGCATCGGGCCTTCGGCGCGCTCGCGTGGCAGTGCGATCTCCTCGAGCCAGCCGTTCATCCGTTCGGCGGCGGCCTCCGTGCGCGGTCCGGTGTCCACCGGAGTGAGCTGGGTTGCCACAGTCCACTTCTCGGAGAGTCTCGCCGTGACGCACGACAGCGTGATCTCCTGATTGTCGGCGAGCGCGCCGCGCATGTAGTCGGCCGGATCGAGGTCCGGATGGAGCACCGAGAGCCCCTCGAGTAGGTACGGCAGGAACATCTTCTGCGGCAACGACAACGGGGCTGCGGTTCCCTCCGCCATGATGCCCGACAGATCAGCCGCGGGCGACAGGTTGGCCGAACCCACGAATTCGAGCCCGTCCCCGTAGTCGTCCGCGTGTTCGGCCGCCGCCCACGACGCCTGACCGCCCTGGGAAACCCCGAGGGCCGCCCAGCGCGTCGAGGCCTCGGGCACCACGTTGCGGGCCGCGCGGACGGCGTCGATGAGGTTGTATGCCGCGGTGACGGGTTCGAGGTAGGGGTGCGGGCCGTCGGTGCCGAGACCTTGGTAATCGCTGACGGTCACCACATACCCCCTCTGCAGGAGCGGCACGACGAGTCCGGTGGTGCCCGACAGCGTCGGTGACGCCGACGGCGCGCAGTCGTCGGTGACCCCGGTGGTGCCGTGCCCCACGGTGACCACCGGCCAACCGTCCTCGGGAGCGGGTCCTGCCGGTGTGAACACGGTGCCCACCACTTCGGTACCGGCCCCGTCGACTCCCGACGTCGACCGATAGACGACGCGGGTTGCCGTTGCTCCCAGATTCGTGATCGCCGGGTCGATGCCGGCCACGGGGGTCTGCATGGTGAGCGCGCCGCGGTCGTCCCCGGTGGGGGCCGGCGGCAACGCGGGGGTGGAGGTCGCTGCGGGAGCGGAGGGCGGCGGGACGGTCGCCCCGTCTGCGCCGCACGCTGCGAGCACTACGACCCCGGCGACGGCGAAGATCACGGGCCATCCCGCACGCGGCCTCGACAGACCTGTCATCGCGCACCCCATTCTCGACGCCGTCGGACCCGCTCTTCTGCTGCAGCCTCTTCCACGTCGAGGCTTTCCAATACGGTACGCATTACCTCGTCGTCGAGACTGCCCGCGTCACGGGCATCGATCAACGCCTGCCGCTGCGCACGCAGCGCTGCCCGGCGGATGTCGTCGAACACCACGCCGGCCCGCGCCTTCTCGCCGGGCTCTTCCGCTTCTTCGGCCTGCAGGCGTGCCCGCATCGACCGGCGTACCCGCGACAGAATGTCGGTCACCTCTGCGGAGTCGATTCCCGAGGGCGGATGCTCGGCGCAGTCGTCGAGAAACCGTTCGCCCGCCTCGCGTGAAATGGTGCGCGCGTGCTTCACCTGTTCCTCTTCCCGTTGACGTTCGAGGGGGTCTGCCAGATCTAGCATTCGAATCAGCAACGGCATGGTGGCGCCCTGGATGAGCAGGGTTCCCACCGCGACGACGAAGGCGATGGCCTGGATGACTTCCCGTCCCGGGAAAGGGGCTCCGCTCGCGACCGTCATCGGAATCCCCGCCGCTGCCGCGATCGTGACGACTCCGCGCATGCCGGCCCACGACACGACAAGGCTTTCGCGCCAGCCGAGTTCCACGGTGTCGCCCGGTGTACGTACCACCAGACCGATGTGGCGGCGAAACCGGTGCAGCAGTATCCACGCCGGCCGCACCGCCATCACCACGACGAGGACCGCGAACCCGTAGAAGAAGATGTGGTGCACCGGCAATCCGTTGTCGCGGACGTCGACGATGACGAACTTGAGTTGCAACCCCATGTAGGCGAACACGAACATCTCGAGCACGAGATCCACGCTTTCCCAGAGGGACCGCTCCTGTATGCGGGTGGAGACCGAGGCGTCGGTTGCCTTGTGGCCCATCAGGAATCCAGCCGTAACCACCGCGAGAACGCCGGAGGCGTGCAGTTGCCCGGCGGCGAGGTACGCCGCGAAGGGAAGCATCAGCCCCAGGACCGTTTCCAGTGGCGAGTCGTACATGCGGCGCCGCACCCACTCGACGATCTTGGCGAGGACCAGCCCGACGAGCACTCCACCGATCACCTCGTAGGCGAAGAACAACACCGGGTGAACCGGTACATCCGTTCCGACCACGGCCGAGACGGCCACGGCGAACAGTGTCAGAGCGGTGGCATCGTTCACCAGGCCCTCACCGGTGAGAATGGCGATCACCCGATTCGGCAGCCCCAGTCGGCGGCCGACGGCGACAGCGCTGACCGCGTCCGTCGGCGCGACCACCGCCCCGAGTACCAGTGCAGCCCCCAACGTCAGCTCGGGCGACAACCACGAGGCGAAGAACGCGACGGCGAATGCCGTGGCCAGCACGGTGAAGATGCCGAGCCGCAGAATCGGCCCGAGGTGGCGACGGAAGGTGGCCACCGAGAATTTGAGGGCCGCCGAGTACAACAGGGGCGGCAGCACGACTCCGAGGATGGCCTCGGGGTCGAGTTCGAGGCGCGGAAGGCCGGGAATGAAGGAGGCGATCGCGCCGATCGTGACCAGAACGAGGGGCGGCTGCAGATCGCGGCGCTTGGCGAGACTCGTCACCGCGATGGCCGCGATGATGACGAGAAGCACGAGGACGCCGTTCACAGTTCGATTGTGCCGTGCCCGCCCCGAGCTCGCGGCTCATCACCGCGGACGCGTCCGGGCCCCGGTTCGAGAACCGGGGCCCGGACAGGTCTCGTGGGAAGGGTGGTCACTCCTTCGGAGGAACTGCCTTCTTCGCCGCGTCGGCAGCCTTGTCGATCTTGTCGCTGTACTTGCGACCGGTCTTGCTGTTCGCGAGGTCGGCAGCCTTGTCGATGGCGCCGTGAACCTTGTCCGCGTTCTGCGAGGCCGCAGCCTTCCCCTTGCCCAGCAGGCCCTTCAGTGTGTCGGCAAAACTCATCGTTCTTCCTCCTCTGTGCTTGCGCACATAGCGTCTGCGCGAGATCGAACACTCGCAGCGCACCCAGTCTCACAGCATCGAGCCAGGGACGCCAACGGTCCCGTTAACAGGACGCGAGCCACCGCCCTCAGCGGCGGCCCGGCAGATCCGCCGGTGGCGCGAAAAGTCGTCGATGCTCTCCGTGGAGGCGGCCCGTCACCCACCACGCCACCTCCACGAGAACCACCCCGACGAGACCGCAGGTGAGCGCCGACGTGGTGGCAGCCACGTTGGTCGGGTCGAGCTCGAAGAACGTCCGCGTGAACGGGAGGGCGAACAGGACGAGGTACGCCGCGACGGACCCGAAGATCAGGACCAGCTTCCACCACACGTACGGGCGTGCGACGACGGCGAGCACCCACAGCGCGATCATGATGAGTGTGATCAGTGCCGACGTACCCGCCTGCACCTTCTGCGTCTGGGTCTGCTCGGGCCCGGCGTAGACCAGGAGGTACGAAATGAACGTGGTGACACCGATGATGACGCCCGACGGCACCGCCAGCCGCATCACCCGTGGGACGAAGCCGGAGCGGGCACGTTCGTTGTTGGGAGCCAGCGAGAGGATGAATGCGGGGATACCGATGGTGAACCAGGCCGCGATGGTCACATGCCTCGGCAGGAAGGGGTATGGGACCGGTTCGAAATCGAACATCTGCGACAGCGCACCCGTCAGGCCGATCAGGAACGCCAGCAACACCGAGTAGACGGTCTTGGTGAGGAAGAGGTTGGAGACGCGTTCGATGTTGCCGATCACCCGGCGACCCTCACCGACCACGTACGGCAATGTGGCGAACTTGTTGTCCAGCAACACGATCTGTGCCACCGCCCGCGTCGCGGGGCTTCCCGATCCCATCGACACGCCGATGTCGGCGTCCTTGAGCGCGAGAACATCGTTGACACCGTCACCCGTCATCGCCACCGTGTGGCCGCGAGATTGCAACGCTGCCACCATTTCCCGCTTCTGATCCGGCCGCACCCGGCCGAACGTGGTGGATTCCTCGAGAACATCGGCGAGGGCCTCGGGTTCCGACGGCAGGGTGCGGGCGTCCACGGGTCGGTTCCCACCCGGAAGGCCGAGCGATCCGGCCACGGCACCGACCGACACGGCGTTGTCGCCGGAAATCACCTTGACCGTGACGTTCTGACCCGCGAAGTACTCGAGGGTGCCGCGCGCATCGGGTCGCACCCGCTGCTCGAGGATCACGAGGGCGCGAGGCGTGACGACCCCCGGCGCCGCCGGATGGTCGACCGGAACGTCGCCGCTGCCGAGGAGCAGCACCCGCAGTCCCGACGCACCCGCACGCTCCGCCTCCCGTGCCATGGCGCTGCCCGGGTCCAGGAGAACGTCCGGTGCGCCGAGCACCCAGTTCCCGTGGGAACCGTACGACTGTCCGCTCCATTTCTTCGCCGAGGAGAACGGCGCCTCAGCCGTGGCGTCGCCCCAGCCGGGATCGTCGGGGAACGCCTCCTTGATCGCCAGGACACTGGCGTTGGGGCGTGGATCGTCGGCGGCCAGGGCAGCGAGTGCGGCGCCGGCCGGACCGGCATCTTCGGCCAGGGCGCAACGCAATTCGGACAGGCGCATCCCGTTCTCGGTGAGCGTGCCCGTCTTGTCGGCGCACACCACGTCGACCCGGGCGAGCCCTTCGATGGCGGGCAACTCCTGCACCAGACACTGACGCCGGCCGAGCCGGACCACGCCGACGGCGAACGCGATCGACGTCATCAGCACGAGCCCCTCGGGCACCATCGGCACCAGCGCGGCCACCATGCCGTTCAACGCCGGTCGCAACGCCTGACCGCTCGAGAACAGCTGGTTGTAGATGATGAGCAGCCCCGCCGGAATCATCAGGTACGTGATGAACTTCAGAATCGTGTCGATGCCGCTGCGTAACTCCGAATGTACGAGTGTGAACTTACTGGCCTCCTCCGCCAGTTTCGCGGCATAGGCGTCACTGCCGACCTTCGTCGCCCGGTAGCAGCCGCTGCCGGCGGCAACGAAACTCCCCGACAGAACCGGATCACCCACCGCCTTGTGCACCGGGTCGGCCTCGCCGGTGAGCAGCGATTCGTCGATGTCGAGCGCGCTCGCCTCCACCACGACACCGTCGACGACGATCTGGTCGCCCGATCCCAGCTCGATGAGGTCGTCGAGCACCACCTCCCGAGGCGCCATCGCAACGGCCGATCCGTTGCGGCGCACCACCGGTTTGGTCTGGCTGACGATGGCAAGTTCGTCCAGAGTCCGCTTGGCGCGTATCTCCTGGATGATGCCGATGCCACTGTTCGCGATGATGAGCAGCCCGAACATCCCGTCGATGATCGAACCCGTCGCCAGAACGATGACGAACAGTATGCCGAGGATCGCGTTGATCCGGGTGAAGACGTTGGCGCGCACGATGTCGCGGATCGACCGGCTGGCGCGGTCCGGCACGTCGTTGGTCTTGCCTGCGGCCACCCGCTCGGCGACCTGGTCGGCGGTCAAGCCGTGCGCAGCGAGGACGGCAACACCGTCCGTACCGGTCTCGTCGTACGCCATGGTCCACAGGCTACGCAACGGGGCGGCGACAGGCGGTCATCCCGCCTCGAGAACCATCCCGGCACGCTCCGGCAGCGTGAACGCCGCACCGGCGGCCACGAGGAATGCTGCCGCGAACACGGCGAACACCAGTGCGTTTCCCCCGCCGATGAGCAGCCAGGGAACCATCAACGGCGCAAGGATCGACGCTATCCGGCCGAAGGCCGCCGCCGCACCCGTCCCTGCCGCCCGCACCGACGTCGGATACAGCTCCGGACCGATCGCATACAGGGCGCCCCAAGCGCCGAGGTTGAAGAACGACAACATCATTCCGGCGGCCACGATGGTGGCGGGCGTATCCGCGAGTCCGAACAGCCCTGCCGCCACCGCGGAGCCGAGGAGGAACGTCGCGAGTGTGCTGCGGCGGCCCCACACCTCGATCAGCCAGGCGGCGACCGCATAGCCGGGCAGTTGGGCGAGCGTGATGAACAACGTGTACTGAAACGACTTCACTAGGTCGAATCCCTGGTTGACGAGCAGGCTCGGCAGCCAGATGAAGGCGCCGTAGTAGGAGAGGTTGATACAGAACCACACCGTCCACAGCGCGGCCGTTCGGGACCGCAGCCGCGGCGACCAGATCGACTCTGCCGGTGGCTGCGGGGTGGCGCTGTCGGGACCGGCGGCGTTGTCGGCGTTGCCACCATCGACCGCGGCCGTCACGCCCGCCGATTCCTCGAACGAGCGGACCGCGGCTTCCGCTTCCTCGTATCGGCCCTGTCGTTCGAGGAACCGCACCGACTCGGGCAGTCCGATCCGCACCGCCACCGCGTACAGGGTGGGGACGAGTCCCACGGCCAGGGCCCATCGCCATCCGTTGTCACCGAGGGGGATGACGAAGTATCCGATCAGCGCGGCCAGAATCCAGCCGAGTGCCCAGAACGCCTCGAGCGCCACCACGACGCGCCCCCGTACCTTGCGCGGTGCGTACTCGCTGACCAGCGTCGACGCCACCGGAAGTTCCGCGCCCAGGCCGAGGCCGACGACGAATCGCAGAACGAGCAGCAGGGCGACCGAACCGACGAGCGCGGTAGCACCGGTCGCGAGGCCGTAGACGAGCAGCGTGACCGCGAATACCTGGCGTCGTCCGATCCGGTCGGCGAGTAGCCCGCCGAGGGCGGCACCCACCGCCATGCCGACGAAGCCGATCGACCCGATCCACGACAGCTCCGTCGAACTCAGTTTCCACTGCACGGCCAGCGCCGCCATCACGAACGAGATGAGCCCCACGTCCATCGCGTCGAGCGCCCACCCCACGCCGGAGCCGAGCAGCAGCTTTCCGTGCTTCCGGGTGAAGGGAAGCTCGTCCAGCCGCTGGGTTCGTGTGTTCATGGACCGGAAGTTAGCACCCGGCACCGCGTTCCACAGATCAGCCGAGGGCGGTCCACCACGGCGTCTGCGCCGTCGGCTTCGTCGCGTCGACGCGCTGGCCCGGCATCGGCACGGCCACCGTCGTGCCCGTGTCTTCCGCGGCCTCGACGAGCCGGACGATCGGTTCGGACCACGCATGGAAGGCGAGATTGAAGGTCGCCCAGTGCACGGGAACCAGGAGTCCGCGGGTGGCGTCTCCCTGTTGGAGGTCGGTGTGTGTCTGCACCGCCTCTTCCGGGTTCATGTGAATGTCGGCCCACCGGGGGTCGTAGGCACCGACCGGCAGCAGGGTGAGATCGAACGGCCCGTAGCGGCGGCCGAGGTCCGCGAACCTCGGGGTGTATCCGCTGTCACCACCGAAGAACACGGTGCGTTCGGGGCCGGCGAGAACCCACGACGCCCACTGCGTGGTGTTGCGGACGAGCCCGCGACCGGAGAAATGCCGCGCCTCCGTGCAGGTCAGCGTGAGCGCACCCACGGTGGTCGACTCGTCCCAGTCGAGTTCCACGATCCGCTCCTCCGGCACCCGCCACCGGCGCAGGTGCGCGCCGAGCCCGACCGGGACGACGAACGGCGCCTTCTGGCTGGAGACGAGTTGCCGCACCGTCGCCATGTCGAGGTGGTCGTAGTGATCGTGGGAGATGACGATGGCGTCGACGGCAGGCAGGTCCGAGAGTGGCACCGGTGTGGGATGCATGCGGGACGGACCGAGGAACGTCGACGGAGACACCCGGCGACTCCACACCGGATCGGCCAGGACCCGGTACCCGTCGACCTCGACGAGCACGCTCGAATGGCCGTACCAGGTGACCGCGACGTCGGCTGCCTCGACCGGTGCGAGGGGTGTGGCCAGCGGAATCGGCCTGCGCGGTCGTCCAGCGGTGCCCCGGGTGACGAGCGCCTTCAGGATTCCGGTTTCCGA
Source organism: Rhodococcus sp. IEGM 27 (assembly GCF_033142305.1). Lineage (NCBI taxonomy): Bacteria > Bacillati > Actinomycetota > Actinomycetes > Mycobacteriales > Nocardiaceae > Rhodococcus > Rhodococcus sp. IEGM 27. The sequence continues at coordinate 717,678 of NZ_JAWLSG010000001.1, forward strand.
TCCCGGCAACATCGTGCTGCCGGGGTCGGAGTTGTGGAACTGCTGGTTGCGGTATCTCGGCGACACCGCGGCGTAGGGACGCACCTGCGCGCGGGACGCACCGATTTGCGCGGGCAGACCCCACGCAGCCCTCATCAGCCACCCGAGTGTGGCAGTTGCCAGGACTGTCGTCACAGCGCGTTTCGCGTTCATCCCGACAACTGTAACCACGAGTGCGCCGTACGTGACGCGGCCGGCTAGCGGCCCCGGAACACCGGGGGCCGCTTCTCCGCGCGTGCCACCCGCGCTTCGTGGGCGTCGTAGCTCTTCCACGCGGCATGGAGTGCGGCGAGCTGCTCGGGCGGCGGCGGGCTCTGGGTGCCGTCGTCGTTGAGAACCATCTTGAGGTGCTGCAACGACAGCGGGGCGAGCCGGGCGATGGAGTGCGCCCAGCGCTGTGCGACTGCGAGGTCGCCACGCTTGTTGGCGAGACCGTGGGCGAGGGCCTCGTCGGCACCGACCTCCTCGGCTCCGAGAAGGATGGTGCGGGCCGGTCCGCCGCCGATCAGCGACGCCAGCCGGTGCACGGTCCACCTGTCGACGGAGATACCGAGCTTGGCAGCGGGAATGGCGAAACGCGCTTCGGGGGCCACCACCCGCAGGTCCGCAGCGAGGGCCAGTTGGCTTCCTGCGCCGATGGCCGGACCGTTGATCGCGGCGATCACCGGGACGGGGACCGAGTCGATGGTGTGCAGCATCTCGAGCAGGGTGTCGGTGAACCCGTCCGCGTACACGTCGCCCGACAGATCGGCTCCCGCGCAGAACGCGGTGCCCTGTCCGGTGAGCACGATCACTCGTCCGCCGTCGGTGACGGACGTCTCCATCTCCTCGCGCAGGCGCTCGCAGAGTTCGGTGTTCAGGGCGTTCCGGCGGTCGGGGCGTTGTAATTCGAGGGTGATGACGTCGCCGTCACGACTCGTCCCGATCATGTCCACTCGCTTTCTCCGTGTTTGCTGTCCGTTGCGTTGCTGACGTGCCCACCCGACTGGACCGCTGCCAGCCAACCACACGCCGGAACGGCCGGAACACGGGAGCCGGTCGGATAGTTGTCCAGGAGGAGGTAAGGACGAACATGAGTCGGAATGTGAACGTGGTGGTGATCGGGGCCGGTCAGGCGGGGTTGTCCGCCGCCTACTTCCTGCGCAGGTTGGGGGTGGAGCCGGAGACGGAGTTCGTGGTTCTCGACCATGCGGCCGGGCCCGGGGGCGCCTGGCAATTCCGCTGGCCGTCACTGACCCTGAGCACTGTCAACGGGGTGCACGATCTTCCCGGCCTCTCCTTCGCCGATGCGGTCGGCGTCGACGGCGATGACGTGGCGGCGGCCCAGGTGCAGGCGTCGACCGCGGTCCCCCAGTATTTCGCGACGTACGAGAAACAGTTCGAACTGCCGGTGCACCGGCCCGTGCACACGCGCGTGGTGTGTGCCCGCGAGCAGCGGCTGCGGATCGAGACCGACGCGGGCACCTTCACCGCTCGCGGACTGATCAATGCCACCGGCACCTGGGAGCGCCCGTTCATCCCCCGATATCCGGGCGCGGAGTTGTTCGCCGGACAGCAGCTGCACACCAAGGATTATTCGTCGGCGGATCAGTTCGCGGGACGCCACGTGCTGGTGGTCGGCGGCGGTATCTCGGCGGTGCAACTGCTCGACGAGATCTCCCGGGTCACCACCACCACGTGGGTTACCCGGCGTCCGCCCGAGTTCCGGGACGAGCCCTTCACCCCTGAGATCGGCCGGGCCGCGGTCGCCCTCGTCGAGGATCGAGTCCGGCGCGGTCTCCCGCCGGGTTCGGTGGTGTCGGTGACCGGCCTCCCTGTCACTCCCGCTATTCGCGCCGCCCGCGAGCGCGGGGTGCTGGACCGGTTGCCCATGTTCAGCGAGATCACGGCGACCGGTGTCCGTTGGGCCGACGGGCGTGAGCAGAACGTCGATGTGATTCTGTGGTGCACGGGCTTTCGCAGTTCGCTCGACCATCTGGCGCCGCTGCGACTTCGCGGCCCGGGCGGCGGCATCGAGATGACCGGGCGGCTGGCCACTCAGGTAGCTGCCGATCCGCGGATCCATCTGGTCGGTTACGGGCCGTCGTCGTCGACCATCGGCGCCAACCGTGCGGGGCAAGCCGCCGCACGCGAACTCACCCGGTACCTCGAGTCGCCTGCCTGAACAGCGCCGCCACGAACACGGCCTGCTCCGGCGCGGACTGGTACATGCTGGCGAAGTGGCCGCCCGAGTACATGCGGTAGTCGAGCGGGGTTCCCGCTCGGCGCATGTCTGCGGCCAGTTTGTCCGTCAGGGGGAACGGCACCGACGGGTCCGTGACACCTTGAACGATCAGTAGCGGGCGGTCGTAACCGGCGACGGGTACTTCCAGATACTCGCGCAGCGCCGACTGCAGGTCGGGCGCGTCCAGCCCGCGCGACAGCATCTGCGCCACCGAGACGTTGCGCGTCAGCCTCACAAACTCGCGGAACGGCAACTCCGGCGCCGCATCGACCAATCGCCTACCCACCTCGGTGAGGTAACTGTCGAGGTCGAGTTCCGGATACGCGTCGCGGAACCCGGCGATCAGATAGGACATGTACACCGTCAGGCCTGCGAGCCCCTGCGGGGGAAACCAGGGACCACTCCACGGCGCCACCAGCTCGATGTTCGAGGGCACACCGCCCGCGACGGCGCCGCGGTAGTCGAGCTCCGGCGCGTAGGTGGTGGCAGCGTGGGCGGCGAACACGGAGGCCTGCCCACCCTGTGACAGTCCGACCGTGACCCAGGACGAGGACAGGGTATCGTCGACCTCCCTCGAAGCCCGGACCGAATCGACGACACTGCGTCCGGCAACCTTGCCGTCGAGGTAGGGCGGTACCCCCGGAGTGCCCAGCCCCACGTAGTCCGTCGCCGCGACGGCGTAGCCCCTCTGCAGCCAGCTGCTGACATAGTCTCGCGACTCCGTGTCGACGCCGGTCACCGACGGAGCGTCGTAATCGGAGTTCCCCACCGTGCCGTGCGCCCAGGCGATCACCGGCCAGCCCCCGTCGGGCGGTGGGCCTCCCGGCACGAACAGCATTCCGGTACAGGGCGTGACGCCGTGCCGGTCGGTGGTGCGATAGGTCATCCGGTACGCAGCGCCTGCACCCGGGAGTCGGAGCTCCGCCGGGAGTTCGGAGGATGCGATGACCGTTCCGGGACGCTCGTCGGAGCGCACCGGTACCGCACCGACAGTGGGTGCCCAGAGCACGCTGACCAGTGCGAGTAACGCCACGATGCGCCACCGATGCCGCACCTCTCCACGGTAGTCCGCGCAGGGATGGCAGTAGTGTGAATCGTCCGCCTTCGGGGGTAGGGCGGTCCCACCGGACGGGGAGAGCGGAAACATGAGCGACGAGAGCCCGATACTCGCACCGGGCGACACGTGCTGGCAGGTCACGCACGCCGATCGGCTGGCGTGCATCGTCGACGCCGCCGACTACTTCCGCCACGCCAAATCTGCAATGCTCCAGGCCCGGCACCGCATCATCCTGATCGGCTGGGACTTCGACACGCGGATCAAGTTCGAGCCGGACGAGAAGACGCTCGAGGGCCCGAATCGGCTGGGACGATTCCTCGTCTGGCTGACCCGGAAGCGTCCCGATCTGGAGATCTATCTGCTGAAGTGGAACATCGGGGCCTTCGCGGCGATCGGGCGCGGTATGACCCCGGTGTTCATGGTGAACTGGGTGACGGATCGCCGGTTGCATTTCGAGATCGACGGAGCTCACCCGGTCGGGTCCGCTCATCACCAGAAGATTGTCGTGATCGACGACACGCTCGCGTTCTGCGGCGGTATCGACATGACCGTGGACCGCTGGGACACCTCCGATCACCGGGACGACAACCACTACCGCACCCAGCCGAACGGCAACCGCTACGGGCCGTGGCACGACGCGACCACCGCGGTGGACGGTGACGCCGCCAAAGCTGTCAGCGAACAGGCCCGCGCCCGATGGAAGACCGCCACCGGCAAGGAACTTCCGGCGCTCGACGACACCGCGCACACGACACCCTGGCCGGACGGGCTGGAGCCGACGATGCATTCCGTCGACGTCGGCATCGCCCGTACTCTGCCCGAACTCGCCGATCGGGGGGAGGTTCGCGAGATCGAGGCTCTCTATCTGGCGGCGATCGCGGGCGCGGCACGGTCGCTGTACATCGAAAGTCAGTACCTGGCGTCGCGCACCATCGCGGAGGCGATCGCCACGCGACTGCGTGAACCGGACGGCCCGGAGATCATCCTGGTGCTGCCCCGCAACGCCGACGGGTGGCTCGAGCGGCTGGCCATGGACGGGGCCCGCCGACGACTGCTGCACCTGTTGTGGGACGCCGACGCCGGCGGCAAGCTCGGGGTGTACTACCCCGTCACCGCGGGCGGAAACCCCATTTACGTGCACGCCAAAATTCTGGTGATGGACGACCGCCTTCTGCGGGTCGGCTCGTCGAACCTCAACAACCGGTCGATGGGTTTCGACTCGGAGTGCGACCTGGCGGTCGAGGTGACGGCAGACACCGCGAACGGCGACCGACTCCGCGACACCATCGTCGGAATACGGCGTCAGCTGTTGTGCGAGCACCTCGACGTCGCGTCGGACACCTTCGACGACCTTCTCACCGAGAAGGGTTCGTTGTTGGCCACCGTCGAGGCGCTGCGCGGCGACGGCCGGACGCTGATGCCGTTCGAGCCGGACACCGTCGAGGGTGAGGACAGCCCGCTGGCCGAGAGTGAACTGATGGACCCGGAACGGACGCCGCCGAGCATCTGGGAGAGGACCAACTGGACGCGGTTCCGGCGCAGACTGGTACGGCGCAGGAAAGCGGCCGGATCGCTACAGGCGTGAGCTACAAGCTGCCCCACAACCGAGTGATGCGTAGCCTGATGTCGTTGTCGAGTACCGGAATTGGAGCTCCCGGCTTCCGAACACCTACGACTCTGGGGGTTACCGTCCATCCATTCAACGCACCCGAGGGATGGCGTTCACCCACCCTCGGGTACCCGACAGCGAAAGTATGATGAACGGACAGGGCACAGCCGAGGAGGCCGTGATGACGGACAGCCCACGATCGATCGCCCAACGCGACACGCCGCTTCCCGCCGGTCTGAACGAGGAGCGTTTCGCGGGGTACGGGGTGATGGGCCTGCCGTTCGCCAGCGGGCACTACCTCGCGTTCCGGCACTTCCCGGCGAGCTCGGTCGGGGAAGGGTACGACTCGGTGTGGCATCGCGACCCGGCCGGGAACTGGGTGATCTACAGCAGCGTCCCACCCAGCTCGAGTTGCGCGCGCTACTTCGGTTCGGAACTCGAAGACGCACGGGTGGAGGACATTTCAGTCCAGTGGACCGGTCCGCGCGCTTTCACCGTGGAGATTCGGCACAAGATCGTGTGGGAACTCGAACTCGGACGCTCGGTTGCCACCGCGGCGATGACCGGGATCGGCCGTCTCATGCCTGCGGCCTGGTGGCGGAGCGAGAAGGTGCTGTCCGCGATGTCGAAGGCGGCGGGACCAGTGCTGCGCGCCGGAAAGGTCGGCCTCACCGGGACGGTGTCGAACGGCCAATGGTTCCGCGCCAATCCACGGATGCTGTGGACCGTCGACGACAGCCGTGCCATGGTCGACGGCGTCGACATCGGGCCGCCTGGACCGCTCGATCATCAAGCGAGACTGGGAGACTTCTGGTTGCCACAGCGCGGCATGTTCGTGGTCGGCGAGTCGTTTTTCGAGCCGTATGATCCCGAGCGCCATCGGCAGAACACAATGGGTTCATGACAGATCTTCCGGACTGGGCGCGCGCGCTCGATCTCACTCCTCATCCGGAGGGTGGGTGGTATCGCGAGACGTGGCGCAGCGACATCACCGTCCCCGCCGAAAGTCTGCCCGCCGACTATCCGGGACCGCGGTCGGCAGGCACCGCGATCCTGTTCCTCCTGCTGCCTGGTCAGCAGTCGGCGTGGCACACGGTGCGCAGTGCCGAAATCTGGTTCTACCACCGGGGCAGCCCACTGCTCCTCGATCTGGGTGGTGACGGCGGCGAACCCGATGCCCCGGCAGCGCACATTCTCGGACCCGACGTCGCGGCGGGCCAGCAGCCACAGCTACTGGTCCCGCCCCGACACTGGCAGCGCGCCACTCCGGCGGGCGACGAACCGACTCTCGTCAGTTGCGTCGTCGCCCCGGGTTTCGACTTCGAGGATTTTCGGCTGGTCTAGCCGGCGAACGTGTCCGGGTCGCCGCCGAGACGGCCGTCCGGGCGGCTGAGAGAGCCGATGGTGTTGATCTCGTCGGGGGTCAATTCGAAGTCGAAAACGTCGATGTTGGCGGCGATGCGCTCGGGGGTCACCGACTTCGGGATCACCACGTTCCCGATCTGAATATGCCAGCGGAGAATCACCTGCGCTGTCGACTTACCGTGTGCCGCCGCGATGGTGGTGATCGACTCGTCCTCGAGGATGGTTCCCTGCCCGAGGGGGCTCCACGCTTCGGTCGCGATTCCCTTTCCGGTGTGGAAAGCCCGCAACTCGGCTTGGTTGAATCGAGGGTGAAGTTCCACCTGGTTGAGAACCGGCACCTCACCGGTTTCGGCGATCAGGCGCTCGAGGGTGGCCGGGGTGAAGTTGGAGACGCCGATCGAACGGGCGCGCCCTTCGGCCTTGATCTTCTGGAAAGCCTTGAAGGTCTCGACGTATCGATCAGCCGACGGCACCGGCCAGTGGATGAGGTAGAGGTCCACAAAGTCGAGGCCCAGCCGGCCCAGGCTCGCGTCGAAAGCGCGGAGCGTGGAGTCGTAGCCCTGATCGTCGTTCCACAGCTTGGTGGTCACGAACAGTTCGTCCCGAGCAATGCCCGAGTCGGCCAGCGCACGGCCCACCCCGGCCTCGTTCTCGTAGATGCGCGCCGTGTCGATGCTGCGGTATCCCGCCTTCAGCGCCTCGGTGACCGCGCCGTAGCTCTCGTCGTCGGGTACCTGCCAGACACCGAAGCCCAGCGCAGGAATGCTGTTCCCGTCGCTCAGCGTGACCGTAGGTACAGGTACAGGACTCTGTGCAGTGTTGAAACCCATAGGTGAATCCAACCGGACACCCGGCGAGGATGTTCCGCTGTCTCAGGATGTGGACGTTGCGTGTCGTCCGGTGGCGAGCGGGTAATCGGTCGCCAGTGGTGTGTTCAGGTGGGGACGCACCCATCGGAAGGGGCGAGCATGGGCCTCGGGTACGAACTGGCCTATCGGTTCAAGATCACACCCTGGGTAAAAGCGGGCCGAATCTTCGGCGATCAGATCGAAGGACTGCTCGACCCGTGTGACACCCCACCGGGCAAAGTCCTCGACGTCGGCTGCGGGACGGGCGACCATGCCATCGAAATGGCCAGGCGAGGCTGGGACGTGACCGGAATCGACACCGTCCAGCTGGCGCTGGACAAGGCACGCTCCAAAGCGCGAAAGGCGGGCGTCGACGCGCGGTTTCTCCGTGCGGACGCCACCGATCTCGAGCACACCGTCGGCCGCGGCTACCACCTTGTCCTCGACGTCGGGTGCTACCACGGCATGAGCGACGCCGACCGCATCGCGTACGCAGAAAACGTCACCACCGTCACCGAACCGGGAGCCACTCTCCTGATGTTCGCGTTCGGCCCGGGTCACCGGGGGCCCCTCCCCCGCGGAGCCTCCCGTTCCAACGTCGAGCGCACCTTCGAGGCGTGGAAGCTGACTTCCGACGTGGACGCCGACACCACGGGCATGCCCGGGCCGCTGAAGAAGGCCGACCCCCGCTGGTTCCGCCTCGTCAAGCGCTGACCCCTGTGCGCACTTGTCCACCGCCCGCGGTGCACAAGTGCGCACGGGGGATAATGCCCAGGTGACTGCAACACTGCGCATCAGCGGATTGTCGGCTTCGCGGGGTGAGCGGACACTGTTCTCCGGCCTCGACCTGACTGTCGCCCCCGGCGACGTCACCGGCTTGGTCGGCGCCAACGGCGCAGGCAAATCCACCCTCCTCACCGCTCTGGCCGGGGTCGGATCGGCCGACGTCGAGGGCAGCATCATCCTCAGCCCACCCGACGCCGCGGTCGGCTACCTCGCTCAGGAACCGGAGCGTGTGCCGGGTGAGACGGTTCTCGATTTCCTGGGACGGCGCACCGGTGTCACCGTGGCCGAGGACGCGATGAACGTCGCAGCCGAAACCCTGGGCGAGTCGGAGGAGGATCTCTACTCCCCCGCTCTCGAACGGTGGCTGGCGCTGGGCGGCGCCGATCTCGCCGAACGTGCCGAGAAGGTGGTCGCCGAGCTGGGACTAGGGGTGCCGCTGACCGCCCCGATGACGGCCCTGTCGGGCGGGCAGGCCGCGCGGGCAGGGCTGGCGTCGCTGCTGCTGTCCCGCTACGACGTCCTTCTGCTGGACGAGCCGACCAACGACCTCGATCTTCTCGGGCTCGAACAGCTCGAGCGTTTCGTCGCGGACAGCAGGGCAGCGATGGTGGTGGTCAGCCACGATCGTGAGTTCCTTGCACGCACGGTGACCGGCATCGTCGAACTCGACCTGGTTCAGCAGCAGATCGCCGTGTACGACGGCGGCTACGAGTCGTATCTCGCGGAGCGCGAGATCGCCAGAAAGCATGCCCGCGAGGCCTACGAAGAGTACGCCGGCACCCGTTCGGAGCTGGAAGACCGCGCGCAGATGCAGCGCAATTGGATGGAGCACGGCGTCCGCAACGCGCGGCGGAAAGCGAAGGACAACGACAAGATCGGAAAGGGCCTGCGTACCGAGTCGACCGAGAAGCAGGCCGCGAAGGCCCGTCAGACCCAGCGCCGAATCGAGCGACTCGACGTGGTCGAGGAACCCCGCAAGGAGTGGGAACTGCGCATGGAGATCGCTGCTGCCCCGCGCAGCGGGTCCGTGGTCGCGACGGCGAACGGTGCAACGATCACCCAGGGCGTCGGCGACTTCGAATTCGGGCCCGTGACCACCCAGGTCGACTGGGGTGATCGCATCCTCATCACCGGCGCCAACGGTTCGGGCAAGACGACGCTGCTGAAGGTACTGCTGGGCAAGCTCGTTCCGGATGCGGGTAGCGCGTCGCTGGGCTCGGGTGTGGCGATCGGCGAGATCGACCAGGCGCGCGGCCTGTTCGAAGGCGCGGAGAAGGTGTCCGACGCCTTCGCCGCCCAGGTCCCGGACTGGGCGGACGCCGACGTGCGAACACTGCTCGCGAAATTCGGATTGAAGGGGCACCACGTATTGCGTTCCGCGTCGTCGCTGTCCCCCGGCGAGCGCACCCGGGCGGCGCTCGCGTTGTTGCAGGCCCGCGGAGTCAATCTTCTGGTGCTCGACGAGCCGACCAACCACCTCGACCTTCCGGCGATCGAGCAACTCGAGCAGGCGATGGAGAATTTCGACGGCACCCTGCTGCTCGTCACCCACGACCGTCGGATGCTGGAGACGACCCGCAGCACCCGCCGGTGGCGGATGGATGCGGGCCGGCTGTTCGAGGAGTAGGTCAGTCGCCTTCGGCCATGGGCGGCAGGGCCTTGACGAACGGCGGGTCGTAGTCGACCTTGCCCAGTTTTGCCGCACCTCCCGGCGACCCCAGGTCGTCGAAGAAGTCGGCGTTCGCCTTCGTGTATTCCACCCACTGATCGGGGACATCGTCCTCGTAGAAGATGGCTTCGACGGGGCACACGGGCTCACAGGCGCCGCAGTCGACGCATTCGTCGGGGTGGATGTAGAGCATCCGACCACCCTCGTAGATGCAGTCGACCGGGCACTCTTCGATGCATGCCTTGTCCAGAACGTCGACACAGGGCTCGGCGATGGTATACGTCACGTCAGTAATCCTGGCCTTTCCTGCCGTCCGGCGCGAATCGCCTCCACTCTGCCACTCAATTGCCCGTGGTCAACCGAAGTCGACTTCGGCGCGCGGATCGTTGCCCCCAATTGACAAATCGTTGGGTTTTCACAACACTTCTTTGTGTGAGTCCAGTTCGCCGGGGGGAGTCTCTTCCCATCTACAACCGCATCGGAGTTCTTCGCGCCGAGCGAGGGATGAGCCGGGCACAGCTGGCGGGCCTCATCGACGTCAATCCGCAAACCGTCGGCGCGCTGGAACGGGGCGACCACTACCCCAGCCTGGACCTCGCCTTCCGCATCGCGTGGGTGTTCGAGCTACCCGTGGAGGCGATCTTCTCCCGGACCGAATTCGGTCCGCTGTCCACCGAGTTGTACCGCAACACCCGTCCGGCGCGCGAAACAGGAAGCGAGAGGAGTTCCGATGCCTGACACGACTCTGCCTGACACGACTCTGCTGGAGCGGTACCAGGGTTTCCGCACCCGAAGGTTTTTGCAGAACGAAGCACGTTATCGGACGTGGCTGCCGGGGTGGCGGACACAGCGCCGCCGGCGGCTACTCGTCGTGCTCCTTGCGCTCACATTCGTGTTCATGGTCGCAGTGGGGATCGTGTGCCACTTCGACATGGTGGTGGGACCACTGCTGTGGCTTCCCGCCTGCCTCTTCTTCTTCCCACTGTGGACGACGTTGCAGATAGTCTCCGGACGGCAGGGTGACGCACCCCGTGATGCACTCGACGAGTGGGAGATCCAGCAGCGGAACAGCGCCCGGTCGATCGGACTCACGGTGACCCAGCTGCTGACGCTCGTTCCCGGGTTGTACCTGATCTTCGTCGGCGCGCAGGACGGCGATCACAGCAACGTGCCGTACGCCGCAGGTCTCCTCGTGGTCACCGCGCTGATGGTCGGCGGATGCACCCCGGCCATGATTCTGGGCTGGACACAACCCGATCCGGAACCGGAAGACCTGACGCCATGACAACTTCTCGCCCTCCGAAATGGGAAGGACCCATGTCTCACACCCTCACGATCGACGGCATCTCCAAACGGTACGGTGACGTCGTCGCACTCGACGACCTCTCGTTCGACGTGCGGCCCGGCGAGATCTTCGGATTCGTCGGCAGCAACGGCGCCGGAAAGACCACCACGATGCGTATCGCCCTCGGCGTTCTGTCCGCCGACTCGGGTGAGGTGCGGCTCGGGAACAAGCCCGTGGACCTCGAGGTGCGACGGACCATCGGCTACATGCCCGAGGAGCGCGGGCTGTACCCGAAGATGAAAGTGGGTGCGCAACTCGCGTATCTCGCGGAGCTGCACGGTCTCACGCGCGCGGCCGCCCGCGAGTCGGTAGGCCGGTGGACCGAACGCCTCGGCATCTCGGACCGCACCGGTGACACCGTGGATGCACTCTCGCTGGGTAATCAGCAACGAGTCCAGCTCGCGGCAGCGCTGGTCCACGATCCGGCGGTCCTGGTGCTCGACGAGCCGTTCTCCGGGCTAGATCCCGTCGCCGTGGACGTCATGAGCGAGGTGTTGCTGGAGAAATCGAGAACCGGTGTGCCGGTGATCTTTTCGAGCCATCAGCTCGAACTGGTTCAGCGCCTGTGCCACCGGGTGGGCATCATCGCGTCCGGGAAGATGCGTGCGGTCGGGACCGTCGAGGAATTACGCGGCGCCGGCAACGTCCAACTCGACGTCTATGCACCGGAAGCTCCCGTCGGGTGGGCACACCACCTCGACGGCGTGACCACGATCAGCCACGTCGACGGCCGGACCCTGCTGTCGCTCGAACCACATGTGGACGATCAGCTGATACTGCACACTGCGTTGAAAACCGGCCCGGTGCACGAATTCTCGTTGCACCGGCCGTCCCTCACCGAAATGTTCCGAGAGGTCGTGACGGCATGAGCGCCCCACTGAGTCCTGTCCGTGCCATCGGCTTGGTAGCCCGCCGCGAGTTTCTGACACAGGTCGGCAAGAAGAGTTTCGTCATCAGCAACGTGATCATTCTCCTCGCGATCGTCGGCGGTATCGTCGCCTACTCGCTGTTTTCGGGCGGCGGCGACGACCGGGCGAAGATCGGCGTCGTCGGCGACCAGGCCCTCGCACCGGTTCTCGTCGCGACCGGGGACGCTGTGGGCACCCCCGTGGAGGTGTCGGCGATCGACAGCGAACAGGCCGGGCGCGAACGCGTCGAGAACGGTGATCTGGACGTGGTCCTCATCCCGGGCGCCGACGGCTCTGCCACTGCGGTCACCGAATCGGAGATCGGCTCCGGCCTACGTGCCGTGATCGACGGCGCCGTGATGCAACGAGCACAGGCCGAAGCACTGTCGGCGCAGGGTGTCGATCCCGCTCAACTGGCGGAGGAAGCCGGCAAGGCCGTGGTGACGGTCGACGCCCTGGACCCGCCCGACCCGGAGAAGGGTCAGCGGGTGGCATTGTCGGTTGCCGTGGTGGTGCTGCTCTACATGCAGATCATGATGTTCGGGATGTACGTCGCGATGGGCGTCGTCGAGGAGAAGTCGAGCCGCGTGGTGGAACTGCTGCTGTCGACCCTGCGGCCATTGCAGTTGTTGTGGGGCAAGGTCATCGGTATCGGCGCCGTCGGTCTGCTGCAACTGGCCGCGTACGGGGTGGCCGGCGTGGGCGCAGGCCTCGCCACCGGCACCCTCACCGTGACCGGTACCGCACTCGGGGTCCTGGTGGGCACACTCGGCTGGTTCGTCCTCGGTTTCGCGTTCTTCGCCGTGCTCTACGCCGCTGCAGGCTCCATGGTGTCCCGGCAGGAAGACGTCAACGCCACGGCGTCACCGCTGATGGTCTTGATCGTCATCATGTTCTTCAGCGCGTTCTCCTCGGTGAGCGACCCCGACGGCACAGTGAGCAACGTACTCAGCTGGATCCCGCCGTTCTCCGCGATCCTGATGCCGTTGCGGATCGCGGCCGGCGTGGCATCACCCACGCAGGTCGTGGCAACCGTGGCACTGATGCTCGCCGTTACTGCCGCGCTGAGTGTGCTGGCCGCCAAGATCTACCAGCGCTCGATCCTGCGTATCGGCAAGGTCGTGTCGTGGAAAGAGGCACTGGGACGCTAGTGTCGCGCATCTCCCGGGAACACCCGTCGCACGGTTGAGGTCCGGAGCGCCGGGTATCCAGGGTCATGACCACAGAACACCTGTCGCGCCATCGTGTGCCGTGGGCGAAGGAACACCCCACCGTTCGAAAGGTTGCGAACCGCGAAGCCCAGCTGATGCGAACGCTGGAGCGGGTGGTGTCCCTGCTCTCGGCCGCCGAAGTGCCGTTCGCGGTGGGCGGGGACTGCGCGGTGTACGCCCGCGGCGGACCGCCGGCCGAGCACCCGGTGACCATCATCGCCTCGGACACCCACCTGGCCGGGGCAAGGGCTGCGCTGGCGACGGGCGGGATGCGGCCCCTCGTTTCCCCCCGGCTCGGGTCACGCCTGCTGGTCGACGGTGATCACCGGATCACCCTGCTGTATCCGTCCCGTACCACCGGGACCGGACACGGACTCCTCGAACCGGCCGAGACGATGCGAATCGGGCAGATCTGGGCACCGGTCCTCAGCGCAACAGATCTGATGATCGACAAACTTCGTCATCTCGATGCTCATCGGTGGAACTTCGTGCCGATGCTGCCGGTGGCCCGCGCACTACGCGAGCAGGTCGACTGGCCCACTGTCGCGGCGGTCACCGCTGACCTCCCCAGAGCCCGGGCATTCTTGGGGCTGCTCGACGACCTGGCGGTCACACCACCGGTGGCAGAGCGGACCTGAACCGAAAGACCGCCCGGGCGTTCGGGCTCAGCGTTGGACGCCCGCCAGCGTGGTGTTCAGGGTCTTGCTCGGCCGCATCACGGCGACCGTCTTGTCGCTGTCCGGCTTGTAGTAGCCGCCGATGTCGACCGCTTCGCCCTGAACCTCGATGAGTTCCCGCACGATGGTGTCCTCGTTTTCGGCCAGCGCCTCGGCAAGCGGGGCGAAGTGCTGTGCCAGTTCCTCGTCCTCGGTCTGCGCGGCGAGTTCCTGCGCCCAATACATCGCGAGGTAGAACTGGCTGCCCCGGTTGTCGAGCTCGCCGGTCTTGCGCGACGGGCTCTTGTTCGTGTCCAGGAGCCGGCCGGTGGCTGCGTCGAGCGTCGTGGCCAGGATCTTGGCCCGATCGTTGCCGGTCTTGATCCCGAGGTCCTCCAGGCTGACGGCCAAGGCAAGAAACTCCCCGAGCGAATCCCAGCGCAGGTGGTTCTCCTCCACCAACTGCTTGACGTGCTTGGGCGCCGACCCGCCGGCGCCCGTCTCGTACAAGCCGCCGCCGGCCATCAGCGGCACGATCGACAGCATCTTGGCGCTCGTGCCGAGTTCCAGGATCGGGAAGAGGTCGGTGAGATAGTCGCGCAGGATGTTGCCGGTCGCGGCGATGGTGTCCATCCCGCGGATGAGCCGCTCCAGCGTGTACCGCATCGAGCGCACCTGCGACATGATCTGGATGTCGAGGCCCTCGGTGTCATGATCCTGCAGGTACAGCTCGACCTTCTTGATCAGCTCGTTCTCGTGCGGGCGGTACGGGTCGAGCCAGAACAGGACCGGCATGCCGGAGTTGCGTGCCCGGGTGACCGCAAGCTTGACCCAGTCGCGGATAGGCGCGTCCTTGACGGTGCACATGCGCCAGATGTCGCCCGCCTCGACGTGCTGGGTGAGCAGCACCTCACCGGTGTCGACATCGACGAAATTGGCGTCACCCTCCTCCGGAATCTCGAAAGTCTTGTCGTGCGAGCCGTACTCCTCGGCCTTCTGCGCCATGAGCCCGACGTTGGGGACGGTGCCCATCGTCGTCGGGTCGAACGCGCCGTTGGTCTTACAGAAGTTGATGATCTCCTGGTAGATGCGCGCGAACGTGGACTCCGGCATCACTGCCTTGACGTCCTTGGGCCGTCCGTCGGCGCCGTACATCTTGCCACCCGAGCGGATCATCGCGGGCATCGAGGCGTCCACGATCACGTCGCTCGGCGAATGGAAGTTCGAGATGCCGCGGGCGGAGTCGACCATGGCCAACTCGGGACGGTGCTCATGGCAATCGTGCAGATCCCGACTGATTTCCTCGCGCTGCGTGCTGGGCAGCTTCTCGATCTTGTCGTAGAGGTCGGCGAGGCCGTTGTTGACGTTGACGCCCAGTTCGTCGAACAGCTTCTGATGCTTGGCGAAGGCGTCCTTGTAGAACGTCTTCACCGCGTGACCGAAGACGATGGGGTGCGAGACCTTCATCATCGTCGCTTTGACGTGGAGGGAGAACATCACGCCGGTCTTGCGCGCATCCTCCATCTGCTCCTCGTAGAAATCGAGCAAGGCCTTCTTGCTCATGAACATGCTGTCGATGATGTCGCCCTCACCCAGTTCCACCCCGGGCTTGAGAACGATCGTCTCGCCGCCCTTGGTCACCAGCTCCATCTTGACCGTGCGCGGCCGGTCGAGCGTCATCGACTTCTCGCCGTGATAAAAGTCGCCGTGCCGCATGTGCGCGACGTGGCTCCGCGAGGCCATCGACCACTCACCCATGCTGTGCGGGTGCTTGCGGACGTACTCCTTCACCGCCTTGGGTGCGCGGCGATCGGAATTCCCTTCACGCAGGACCGGGTTGACCGCGCTGCCGAGGATCCTGCCGTAGCGCTGCCGGATCTCACGTTCCTCGTCGGTCTTCGGGGGGTCCGGGAAGTCCGGAATCTGGTAGCCCTTGCCCTGGAGCTCCTTGATGGCGGCCAGGAGCTGCGGCACAGACGCGCTGATGTTGGGCAGCTTGATGATGTTGGTCTCGGGCAGTTGTGTCAGACGACCCAGCTCGGCGAGGTTGTCCGGGACACGCTGCTCTTCGGTCAGACACTCGGGAAACTCGGCCAGGATGCGCGCCGGAACCGAGATGTCGCTGGACTCGACCTCGATGCCCGCGGCCTCGGCAAAGGTGCGCACGATCGGCAGGAAGGCGTAGGTCGCGAGCAACGGCGCCTCGTCGGTCAGCGTGTAGATGATGGTCGACTGTTTATCGGCGCTCATGCTTGTTCTCCCGCGTCAGTTCGGTCCGTTTTCGAAAGGGTGCTCTTGGCATCGCGACGAAAACCAGGCTACGTGCGAGATCAATAGAACCATATTCGAGCGCCGGTACCCGGTACTCCGAACTCCGCTTCACTGCGGTTGGTTTCGTCCACCGCTCGACGCACGGGAAACAGACCTACGTCCGATGGCGTGCGCTCTACCCTGAACGTCGTGGCCGCTCTTCACGCGGAGTGGATCAGAATCTGGAGCAACCCCGCAGACACCCTTGCGACCGTCGCGTTCAACGCCGTCCTGATGATCGGGGCCTGGTCCCTGCTGCCGCGGAACTGGTTGTTCGAGTGGACCGGGCCGTCGGGTTTCGCCTTGGCCTTGGCCGGCTGGATGTACGCCGATGTCACCGCGACCAACGTGCTGGCACCGGACCGGGAGAAAGTTCTCGCTTCGCTCGACGACCGCGCCGCGCTGCGCAGGATTCTCGGCGCCAAGGCGGTGGCTTTGTGGATGCTGATCGCGCCGCTCTGCGCGACCATCGCGATCGTTGTCGGTTTCGTGGAGCGGGACTGGATGTTCACTGCCGTGGTGGTCGTCGCTGTGGCGTTGTGTCCGTTCGGTCCGCTGGCCGGGTCGAGTCTGGTCGGGGTGTTCTTCCCCTACCATCAGCGGTCCCTGCGGTGGCGGTGGGAGCAACGGGCCCGGTGGCGCACCGTCGTCGTCCGGTGGTTGATCCTACTGGTACTTCCCTACGGCGTGTTCCCGGCGTTGTCGGTGGCGGTTGCCGTCGCCCCAGTCGCGCTGTGGCGCTCAGTGCGACCCGCGGATCCGCCTACCCGGATCGACACCGCCGCTTTCGCGCTGTGCGTCGTCCTCGCCGTCGTCATCTCCGCGTTGATGTGGGTGGTGGCGCGCCGGATCGCAGTGTCGCGGATACAACGGCACGCTCCGCTGGCGGAGTACCTACGCGACTGCGACAGGGGCTGAGGCCCTGCCGTGGAAAGTGGCGCTGGGCCGCGAGTGGGTGAAGGCGCGAATCCCCTGATTGCGGCCGTGCGTGCCGTGTAGCGTTCGATATGTCGATCGGCGCTGCTCACGTGCGGTCGTGGAACGGGGAACGTCATGGTCGTCCGTCGCAGAAGGCCGGTCGTCCTGGTCGCTGTCACGATGGTCACGTCGCTCACTCTGATGTTCACCGGCTGCGCATCCGAGACGACCACCGTGGGCGGTGGCAATTCTGGGCCGGACGGCACACCGGTCGCATACCAGGAGCCGGTGAAGCTGATGAGCGACGGCGGGGTCCTCGAAGTGCGGCTCTCGGCCCGCCAGGGCACCGTCGACCTCGACACCGCCTCGGCGCCGGTATCGAATTTTCTGCTCTTCGGGTACGAGGTTCTCCGAGGGACGGCCTCCGACGGTTCGGCGGAGGCCGACGGCGTCTACCCGGCCCCGACACTGCGGGTCGATCCGGGTGAGCGTCTGATCATCCATTACGACAACGACCTGCAGAACCTGACGATCGAAGATTTCTACGACCCCGCCTTCACACCCGCAGGTGGGGACGTACCGATCTACCCGCCGCCTCTGACGTCGTCGCCGCTCAATCTCCACACCCACGGACTCCATGTCAGTCCGGACGGCAACGCCGACAACGTCCTACTCGACATCCCGGCGGGCAAAGGCAACGTCTACGACTACGCGGTGCCTAAGGACATGCCGAACGGCCTGTACTGGTATCACAGCCACCGCCACACGGTCACGGCGCAGCAGACATATCTCGGGCTCGCGGGACTCCTCGAAATCGGGCGTCCCGACGGCAACCTGCCGCTGGTGACCGAGAACGACATCCCGATCCGGGACATGGCGTTGCAGTACAACTTCGTGTTCGACCGCAAGGGCGGCGGGCATCAGCTGAACGACCCGAACTGGCCGCAGTATGTGAGCACGCTGACGCCTCCCGAAGGCGACCAGCTTGCCGACGGCACCTACTCGCCGACCCTGGCCCCGGTGAACTTCTCGGAGACGTCGGAGGGCGCTCAGTACTTCACCAACTGGTACGCCGGACCGCTGTCGCCCGCCAACCACCGGGGACAGAACCAGTTCGTTCCCGGCAACCTGCAGAGTTTCAGCAGCGACGAGGCGAACATCCCCGCGGATCCGTCCCTGCCGGACAATCAGCGCGATGTGCAGTACACGGTGAACGGCCAGTTCCAGCCGGAACTGAAGCTGAAACCGGGACAGACCGAAATCTGGGTGCTCGCGAACATCAGCGACTTCGCCTACATGCCGCTGCGCCTCACCGAGACGGCGACGGGCAATCACCCGAAATTTGCGGTAGTCGGCCAGGACGGTAATCCCTTCCCTCAGGTCGAGAGGCCCGTCGGCGGTGACGGGACCCGGCTCGTCATCCCGCCGGCGTCGCGGTACGCGATTGCCGTGACGATGCCGCAGACCGGCGACCTGGTGCTGGACATGCCGCCCTTGGAGAAGGCACAGCCGGTCAGCAATCCCGGTGTGCTGTACACGAACGACGGCACCGAGAACCCGCCCGCCGTTCTGGGCACCGTCACCGTCGATCCGTCGGTCATCAGCTACGCCGACGGGTTCTTCACCTTTCCCACGCAGAAGCTCATCCAGGCCACCCCGGACGACGGCCAGGGACGGACCACACCGTTCGAACCCGGGCAGAAACTCGACGCCTACACGTCTTTCGTCGACACGTCGGCGATGACGCCCGACGTGAAACGCACCCTCACCGTCTCGGGCGGTTTCGGCAACGAGAAAGCCAGCAACAGCGACCCCAAGGCATTCACCTACGAGTTCGACGACAACACCTTCCCCAACATTCCCTTGATTCAGCCGCGGCTGAACTCCGTCGAGGAGTGGCTGATCACCAATCTCAACAACGACGAACACCCGATGCACATCCACGTCAACGACTTTCAGGTCACCGAGATCGTGGACCCGGTCGCCGGAACGAGGACAGGGGTGCAGATGTGGGGTGAGGACAACGTCAACGTGCCGGCCCCGGTGACCGACGCGAACGAGAATCCGCTCGTACCGGCCTCGGTGACGCTGCGCACGAAGTTCACCGAGTACATCGGCACCTTCGTCATCCACTGCCATCGCCTCAACCACGAGGACAACGGACTGATGGCCACCGTCAACGTGATCCCCGAGGTGTCGACGTACGCGGTCGCGGTACCCGGATCACCGGGCAGGGCGGCGACCGTGCAGGTCTACGACGGCAACGGTGACAGGCTCGTCTCGACCGCCACGCCCTTTCCCTCGTTCGAGGGAACGCCGACCGTCGCCATGGCCGACGTCGACGGCGACATGGTGCTCGACCTCGTGGCCGGCACGGGTGCGGGGGTGGCACCCGAGGTGGTGTCCTACGACGGAGCAGACGGGTTCCTCTCCGAGCTCACCCGTTTCGCGCCCTTCGATTCGGAATTCCGCGGTGGTGTCACCGTCGCAGGCGCGGACATCGACGGCAACGCCCTGGCCGACAACATCATCGTCGGCTCCGGTCCCGGAATCGAGTCGGAGGTGAAGATTTTCGGCCTTCCCGGCGAGAAGGGCACGGCCCCCGGGTTGTTCGGGCGCTTCACGCCGTACCCAGGATCGACGTCGGGTGTCACAGTTGCCACCGGCATGGTCGACGCCGTCTCGGGCCGCGACAGCATCGTCACCGCGCCCGGTCCGGGTGAAGCACCCCGCGTCAAGACATTTCGCTACGACCTGTACACCCCGACCGCAACGGCCGAGGCGAACGGATCGGCGGACGAGCATGCCAGCCACGCTGCCGGACCTGTGACCACCTCGGACTTCCTGGCCTTCGACGAGGGCTATACCGGTGGCGTCTCCCTGTCGACCGGGTGGGTTGCGGGCGCCGAGGGCGGCGCGCAGAGCATCGTCACCGGCATGCTCGGCGGCGACGGCACGGTTCGCGTCTGGTCGAGCGGTTCACGACTCGACGGCGAACCTGCGATGTATCTCGAGAGCCCCAACCATCATTCGGGGCCCGTCACCTTCACGCAGATCGCCGACTTCGTGCCGTTCCCGGGCAGCGGCGTGCAGGTGGCCACCACGAGCACCACCACGGGCGCAGATCTCCTCGTCAGTGGTGCCGGACCGGGCGGCGCCGAGGTCCGCAAGTTCGGGCTCGGCAGGGCCGACCCGCAGGCCGGCACCCTGGCGCCGTCCCCACTGGGCGCTCTGCCTCCCCTACCCGCCCCGAGCGGACCGGTGCCGCTCGGTGGGCGGTAGATCGTCCGTCAGTTGTCGGGTACCACCACGCCGGTGGCGGCATCGACGTTCACGTCGTAGTCCCAGCCCCTGCCGTCGCGAATATGCACGTGCCACACCGTTTTACCGTCCCGCTGCTGTTCCTCGGACGACGCCACCGTGCCCCCGGGCACCGTCGCCAGAGCCGTCTGCTCCGCCTGCTGCTGGGTGACCGCCTGTGGTGCGGCCGGCACGGTGGGTGTCGTCGCAGTGTCGTCGTTGTCCCGGTCCTGGTCCTGGTCCTCGGATACGACTGTGCCGTTGGCAGCATCGACGTTCACGTCGTAGTCCCAACCCCTGCCATCGCGAATATGCACGTGCCAGACGGTCTTACCGTCCCGCTTCACCTCTTCGGACGAGACGACCGTGCCTCCGGGTACCGTCGCCAGAGCGATCTGTTCGGCCTGTTGCTTGCCCACCGCCGTCGAGGCCGCCGTCCCGCTGGGCGAGGTGCCGGCGCCAGTCGTGGTTGCCGAATCCGTCGTGGTGGCGGCTGCCGTGGCACTGGTCTGCGAACCGGAGTCGTCAGCGCTGTCCGAGCCACAACCTCCCAGGAGCAGTGCCGATGCCATGGCAAGGGCGGTCAGGCTCGTACCTCGCACGGTTTTCGCGGTCATCATCGATCCTTCCGTTGACGGTGTCGGGGGCGCTGCTGTCAGGGCAGCGTCCAGAACTGGGTGGTCACCAGAAAGAAGACGAGCACCCAGAACACATTGGCGGCTGCGACGAGCGCGATCCCTCTGACGTTGGTCTTCACCTTCGACGCACCCGCCGGGGGCCGCAGCCACCGCCCCAGGAGCGGGTTCACGTAGTGGGGCATCGTCAAGAAACTCATGGTGAAGCTGGACAACAGATTGCCGACGAGCATTCCGAGCCACAGCGGCATCCGCAACGGCGACAGCGCAAGTGTGAGCAGCACGACGGTGGGATACAGGCCGACCCAGACAGCGATGGAGGTTTTGGTCTCCGACGGC
This sequence comes from Rhodococcus sp. IEGM 27, assembly GCF_033142305.1. NCBI lineage: Bacteria > Bacillati > Actinomycetota > Actinomycetes > Mycobacteriales > Nocardiaceae > Rhodococcus > Rhodococcus sp. IEGM 27. Next base: position 738,897 of record NZ_JAWLSG010000001.1, read on the forward strand.
GGCGGGGCCTCCTTGCCGTTCTCGTCGAACGCGAACCAACTGCCGAAGGAGTTGTCGACGGTGCGTAACTCGAAATCGGAGAACTCTTCGCCCTCCGCCAGCAGCTCCTGCCGCTTCTTCGATGTGAGCCAGGTGTCGAGGTGCGCCGCGGTGTCGTAGCGGTACAGCGCGGTCCACTCGTCCTGCACGCCCTCGACGGGACGGAAGAGTTCGCTGCCCCGGAAGCCCTGGAACCTGCTCTCTTCCAGGCGCAGTCGCTCCTGCCATTCGAGGAAGGCGGGGACGTTGCCGGGCGCGACGCGATGTGACACGACGACGGTGACGAGCGGGTCGGGGGGTCGGGTGTCCCCGCCGAGGACCTGCTGGGTGGCGGGACCGTCGACGTACCGCTGCCCCGCGTCGAGGTGCTCCTGCCGGGTGGCGCTGTTGATCCAGGCCTGCACGTGAGCGATGGAATCGAAGCGGTAGACCACCACCCAGTCGGGTTGCACGTCGGTCGGTGCGGTGATCTCGGCGCCCAGGAACCCTGCGTAATCCGAGGCGGCGGCATTCATGTCCTCCTGCCACGTCTCGAAGGCCTGCTCGCAACCGGCGCGGACCTTCTGGCCGATGATCACCGTCGCGGCGCCGCTGTCGATCCGTTCCGCGCGCATCGCCTCCGCCCTACCCCTGCGCCGTCACAACGCTCGTCGACTCCCCGAGCCGTCGGTAGATGCGCTCGGGTGTCAGTGGCAACTCCCGGTAGCGCACACCGGTCGCGTTGTGCAGGGCATTGGCCAAAGCGGGCGCCACCGGGTTGATACAGCACTCCGCCATGCCTTTGGACCGCATCGGGCCGACAGAATCCGTCGAGTCGACCAGCAACACCTCCGTGCGCGGGACGTCGGCGTACGTGGGGATGCGGTAGTTCCGCAGGCTCGGGTTGATCATCGTGCCGGTGTGGTCGACGTGGTAGTTCTCGGTCAGCGCGAACCCGATGCCCTGGGCCACGCCGCCCTCGATCTGGCCGCGCACCTGGGCCGGGTTGATGACGACGCCGGCGTCGGTGGCATGAACGCTGTAGAGGATGCGGACCTCGCCCGTGATCCGGTGAACGGCGATACGGAAGCCCTGGGTATTCGACACCACGCTGCGCGGCGAGCCATACGCCTTGCGCGCCGCGGTGAAGCGGATGCCGCGTCGGTGTGCCGCATCGAGGAGTTCGCCGAGCGAAACGCGGACGCCACCACAGACGACGCCGTCGTCGTCCATCGAGCACTCGGACAGACCGGCTCGGGTGTGTGCGGCCGCGAAGGCCAGGATGCGGTCGCGCAGGGCGTCGGATGCCCGCAGCACGGCGTTGCCGGCGACGAACAGGCCCGCACTCGCGAACGCTCCTGTGTCGAAACCGGTTCGGTCGGTGTCGGACTGCACGAGCCGCACCCGCGCAGGTGTGGTGCCGAGCTGGTTGGCGGCGATCTGCACGTGCGCGGTGGACGTTCCCTCCCCGAATTCGACCGTGCCGATTGCCAATTCGTAGACACAGTCGTCGCCGAGGGTCAGCCACGCCTCCGAGATGTGCTCCGTGGGCGGGGCGGTCTCGTGCACCGAACTGGCGGTACCCGTGCCGATCAGCCAGTGGTCACCGAGCGCCTTCCCGTCCGCACTGCGCGAGAGGGCAGCGTCGACGAGGTCGATGCACTGGCCGAGGCCGTCCTCGGTGAATGCGACGTCGTCCGGTCGGTCGTCGATAGCCACGAGAGAATCCCCGGGGCGCACGATGTTGCGTCTGCGCAGTTCCAGCGGATCGATGTCGAGGGCGATCGCGAGTTCGTGCATCGCGGACTCCACCGCGAACGCCGGCTGAGTCATGCCGTACCCGCGCAGCGCACCACTCGGCACCGTGTTCGTGTAGACGGAGTACGCGTCGAACTTCTTGTTGCGGCACCGGTACATCGAGATGGCGGCTCCGGCCGCGAACAGGGTCTCGCCCCCGTGATTGCCGTACGCGCCCGTGTTCGACACGTTGCGCACCCCGAACGCGGTGAGCGTTCCGTCGGCCCGCGCTCCCAAGGTGATCGTCAACGTCATCGGGTGCCGCGGCGATGCCGTCGTGAACTCCTCCTCCCGGGTGTACTCGAAGCAGACCGGACGCCCGGTGTCGAGGGCGGCGAGCGCCACCAGATCCTCGGTGATCACCTCCTGCTTGCCACCGAAACCGCCGCCGACACGCTTGCAGAACACACGCAGCTGATCGGGACGCAGGTCGAAGAGATGGGCCAGCTTGACCTTGGCGATGGACGGCGACTGCGAGCTGGTGCGCACGTGCAGCCGGCCGTCCGCCATCCATGCGATCGACCCGTGCGTCTCGAGATGCGCGTGCTGTACGCGCGGGGAGAAGTACGTGCCCTCGTGGATCACGTCGGCCTCGGCCAGCCCCGCCTCGAGGTCACCGATGTTCCCGTGGAGTTCGAGGAGGATGTTGTGGTCGGGGTCCCGTACGAAGGGGTCGTCCGAGCCGTGCAGCCGAGGCGCCCCGTCCGCCATCGCTTCCTCCGGGTCGAACACCGCAGGCAGCTCGTCGTACTCGACCACCACCTTCCGGCATCCCTCCTCGGCGGCGGCGACGGTGTCGGCGAGTACCGCGACCACCCGCTGCCCGGCGAACCGCACGGTGTCGTCGAGAATGTAGGTGTCGTCGGGGTCGACGAGGTGATCGGTGTGAATTGCCGTCGTGAACCTCTTCCGGGGCACGTCCTGCCACGTGTACACCCGCAGCACCCCGGGAACGGCGAGCGCCGCGGTCTTGTCGATGGAGACGATGCGCGCATGGGCGTGCGGGGAGTGCAGCACCTTCAGCTGCAGCATGCCCTCGATCTCGGTGTCCATGGTGAACTCGGCGCGGCCCGTCACCACGTCGGTGGCTGCGGGCGCCCCCACACTGGTGCCGACTGCCTTGCCCGGCAACGCTTCCTCGATCTCGGTGACACCGTTGATCGCGTCTTCGATCGCCCGGTACCCGGTGCAACGGCAGAGGTTACCTTTCAGCGCGCGAGGCAGATCCGCCTTCTGCGCCTCCGTGAACGTCGCCGAGGTCATGATCATGCCGGCAGTGCAGAAACCGCACTGGAAGCCCGGCGCATCGCGGAAGCAGCGCTGCACCGGGTGCAGGTTTTCGGGTGAGCCCAGCCCCTCGATGGTGGTCACCTCGTGGCCGTCGGCCCGGAATGCAGGGGTGATGCAGCTGTGCACAGGGACGCCGTCGAGCCATACCGTGCACGCTCCGCAGTCGCCCGCGTCGCACCCCTTCTTCACACCGTGATGGCCCAGTGCGCGCACGAAGGTGCGCAGGCACTGGCCCGGCTCGGGTTGTTCGTCGAACGTCTTGCCGTTCACGGTGTACGTCATGACAGTTCTCCCGGTGCCAGTTCACTGCGAATCTCTTCGGCGAAGTGTTTCGCCAGGTGACGGCGGTGGTCGGGAGTGCCGTTCGGATCGTCGAACCACACGTCTGCGGGTAGGTCGTCGATGCTGCGGCGCAGCGCGTCGGCATCGGGCATGGAGTCGAACGACAGGCGAACCGGACGGGTGGTGCCCGCAGTGAGGGTGAGTAGCATGTCGTCGGTTCCGGGCGACTGCGTGGCGATCAGGAAGATCGTGGAACGACCCAACTGTGTGAGGGTGAAACGACGGTGGGTGTGACGCTTACGCAAGGCACTCACCGGAATGTCGATGCGCCGCAGGATGTCACCCGGCGCGAGGATGTTCCGGTGATCTCCCGTCACGAAGTCGGCGGCATCGACGGTGCGTTCGGATCCGTCGGCATTCCAGAGCGTGTAGGTCGCCTCCAGCGCGACGGTCAGCGTGATCATCGGGCCGGCAGGCAGTGACATGCAGATGTTGCCGCCGACTGTCGCCGAATTCCATACCTTGAACGACGCCAGAAACGCCTCGCAACTCGTGGCCAGCAACGAGCCGGCGAGCCAGTCGCCCGGCGGCTCCAGCGCATACAGCTCCCGGATCGTGCACGTGGCCCCGATCTCCAAGCCGGCGTCACCAGCCACCAGCGCATCCCAGCCGAGAGTGGTGATGTCGACGAGGCGGCGGACGTCGGGCTGCGGGACGGAGAACAACCACGTGCCCCCGGCCAGCCAGGCGTCGCCGTCACGCCACGCCTCCTCCGGCCTGTCGGATGGTCGTCGAACGACGTCCGTGACAGTGTGGAGATCCATGGGACTGCTCCCCTCGGGGGAAGGTGTCGTTCTCATGCCCAACCTGCATCGACGTCTTCGACTCTAGACACCGGCGACGGTGTGTCGGCGCTGTTTGCGCTGTTCCCCCCGAATGGACTGCCGTCACCCGCCGTAGCAGGCATCGCTCCGTGCGGACGTACCGCTACTCTCAGGGCCATGGCCGCCAAGATCTCCGCCCACGACGTCCTCGAATTGGTGTTGGATCAGGGCAGTTACGTCTCCTGGGACACCACCCCGGTGGACGTGCGGCCCGACGACAAGTACGGAACGGACCTGATGAAGGCCACCGAGAAGTCGGGCGTCGACGAATCGGTGCTCACCGGAGTCGGCACGGTTCGTGGTCGCCGGGTAGCGGTGATCGCCTGCGAGTTCGCGTTCCTCGCGGGTTCGATCGGGGTGGCGGCGGCCGAACGCATCGTCAGCGCCATCGAGCGGGCCACCCGCGAGGGGCTGCCCCTGCTCGCCTCCCCCACGTCCGGGGGCACGCGGATGCAGGAGGGCACCGTGGCCTTCGTGCAGATGGTCAAGATCGCCGCGGCCGTGGCGACCCACAAGGCGGCGCACCTGCCGTATCTGGTGTATTTGCGCAATCCCACCACCGGCGGAGTTTTCGCGTCCTGGGGTTCACTCGGGCACATCACCGTGGCCGAACCCGGTGCGCTGGTCGGGTTCCTCGGTCCCCGCGTCTACGCGGCGCTCTACGGCGAGAAGTTCCCCGACGGCGTGCAGACGTCGGAAAACCTGTACCGCAACGGCGTCATCGACGGCGTGGTCCCCGCCAGTCGGCTACGGCTCCTGGTACATCGCGCCCTGCGCGTGCTGATCGACCCTCCTGCCACACCGACGGTCACCGTCGAGGTCCCGGACGTCGAGATTCCCGACGTCCCTGCCTGGCAATCGGTGATGCTCTCGCGGCGCGCCGACCGTCCCGGTATCCGTCACCTCCTCCGGCACGCGGCCACGGAGCAGGTACCGCTCAGCGGAACGGGGCAGGGGGAAACCGAGGGCACCGTGTTGTTGTCGCTGGCGCGGTTCCGCGGTGCCCCCTGCGTTCTCCTGGGTCAGGACCGCGCCGGACAGTCGGCGCTCAACACCATGGGACCGGCCGCCCTGCGCGAGGCTCGTCGGGGCATGCGTCTCGCGGAGGAGTTGCAGATACCCCTGGTCCTCGTCATCGACACCCTCGGCGCGGCGCTGTCGAAGGAGGCGGAGGAACGCGGACTGGCCCCGGAAATTGCGCGCTGCATCTCCGATCTGGTGACGCTGAAGACTCCGACCGTCTCGGTTCTGCTGGGGCAGGGCACCGGCGGCGGGGCGCTGGCGTTCCTTCCCGCGGACCGTGTCCTCGCCGCACAGAACGGCTGGCTGGCGCCGCTGCCTCCGGAAGGTGCCAGTGCCATCGTCCACCGCGACACCACGCACGCCCCGGAGATGGCGGCCGCACAGGGCATCCGTTCCCTCGACCTGCTGCGCGACGGCGTCATCGACTCGATCATTCCCGAGCGACCCGACGCCGCCGACGAACCCGTCGACTTCTCGAAGCGGGTCGGCGAGGCCATTTCCCGTGAACTGCGCACGCTCACCGCTGCGCCCGACGCCGAGCGATTCGCGGCGCGGCTGGCCCGCTACCGGAACCTCGGCCTGCCGAACGGCTAGCTTTCCGTTGCCGGCGAACATCGGGTCTTCCGTTTCGGCCGCCGAGAGGAATGTTTCCCCGTTACCGTGAGAGGGAATCAGGATCCAACGGTAGTCGGGCACTGCAGTCGAGCACGAGGAGCGGCCATGAGCGCGATCGGACACTGTCGGGCACTCCTGATTGTCGCCGTCGTCGCCTCGTCGAGTCTGTTCGGTCAGGTGGCCGTGGCGTCGGCCGACGAGTGGCGAACTCTTCCCACCGACAAGCCGGCCTCGGCGGACGGATCTGTTCTCGACCGCATCGAGGAGATCGACGGCCGTCAACTGAACATGTACGTCTACTCGGCGGCGATGGAGAAAGTGATTCTCCTCGAGGTGATTCGTCCCGCAGACACCAGCGTGCCCCGCCCTACCTTGTACCTACTCAACGGTGCCGGTGGCGGGCAGGACTCGGCAACCTGGAAGGCCAAGACTGACGTGGTCAGCTTCTTCGCCGACAAGAACGTCAATGTCGTCACCCCCGTCGGCGGCGCGTTCAGTTATTACACCGACTGGCAGAAGCCCGATCCCACTCTCGGCGTCAACAAATGGACCACCTTCCTCACTGAGGAACTTCCCCCGATCGTCGACGCCACACTGGGAACGACCGGTGAGAATGCCATTGCGGGACTGTCGATGTCGGGCACTTCGGTGCTGAGTCTCGCGCAGTCCGCCCCCTCGGTGTATCGGGCGGTCGGCTCCTACAGCGGGTGTGCCGAGACGAGCACCCAGCCTGGCCGAGATTACGTTACCTTCGTGGTCAGCGCCCGCGGCGGAGACGTCGAGAACATGTGGGGACCCCCGGGCGATCCGGACTGGGTGGCCAACGACCCCGTCGTCAACGCCGAAAAGTTGCGGGGCATCGACCTCTACATCAGCAACGGTTCCGGACTGCCCGGTCACCACGACACGCTGAACGGTCCGGACGTCAACGGGGATGTCGGCGTCCTCGCCAACCAGGTGATCGTGGGCGGAATCATCGAAGCGGGGACCAACCAGTGCACCTACCGGCTGGCCGACCGGCTGAACTCACTGGGAATCCCTGCCACGTTCGACTTCCATCCCACCGGCACCCACTCGTGGGGCTACTGGCAGGACGACCTGCACAACTCCTGGCCGATGATCGCGTCCTCGCTCGGCATCTAGCGCCGGATCCGGCGGGTCTCCCGTTTTGCCTCTCGCCCCGTCGGGTACCCGGCGCCGACCGAGAGGAAGGACGAGCACATGGAACGCGCGAGCGCCAAACACGGACCTCGGCAGGACGACGAAATGAAGCACGAGACAGAAGGAATGATCCGCGGCAACACACCCACGCGCGCGGAAGAATGGCGGGATCCGGAACCTCCAGCCGACGACGACCCCGATGTCGTGGGTTGGCGCGGTATGGATTGACCCCGCGCCGCGCCGTCCATCGACGTCCACCCGCCATCGCATAGGGTGTTTCAGGTCACAGGTGAACGGCGAGAGGACGAACATCAATGAGCTCCCCGACAGCGAGCGCCGGACGTACGTACGCAGACGTCTACCGCGAGAGCGTCGAACGTCCCGAGGAGTTCTGGCTGGCGGCCGCAACGGCAGTCGAGTGGGTCGAAGAACCGACGCGCGCCCTCGACGATTCGTCCGCCCCGATGTATCGCTGGTTCCCGGACGCGCGGCTGAACACCTGCTTCAACGCTCTCGACCGGCACGTGCGGGACGGGCGAGGTGACCAGGACGCCCTGATCTACGACTCGGCAATGGCACCCGAGGCTTCCCGCACATACACGTACGCACAGCTGCTCGACGAAGTGTCACGGTTCGCCGGCGTCCTCGCCGGGCAGGGTGTGGTGGCCGGCGACCGGGTGATCGTCTACATGCCGATGATTCCCGAGGCCGCCGTCGCGATGCTCGCCTGCGCCCGCATCGGCGCCGTCCACTCGGTGGTGTTCGGAGGTTTCGCCGCCAAGGAGCTGGCGACACGGATCGACGACGCCGGACCGGTGGTGCTGGTCACGGCATCGGGCGGTCTCGAGCCGGGGCGCACCGTCGAATACCTGCCGATGGTGGCGAAGGCGCTCGAATTGTCGAGCACTCCACCGCATACGGTGATCGTCAAGAATCGCGAGCAGGTACCGGGATCGGCCGCCGACTACCGCAACAACGGAGCCTCCTGGTTCGACTGGGACGCCCTCGCCGCCGACGCCTCCCCCGCTCAGCCGGTTCCCGTCGCTGCCACGGATCCGCTGTACATCCTCTACACGTCCGGAACCACGGGCAAGCCGAAGGGCGTGGTCCGGGACAACGGCGGGCATGCGGTGGCCCTGACCTGGTCGATGGCCAACGTCTACGACATCGGCCCGGGTGATGTGTGGTGGACCGCCTCCGACGTGGGCTGGGTGGTCGGTCACTCGTACATCGTCTACGGCCCCTTGCTGGCCGGTGCCACCTCGGTGCTCTACGAGGGCAAACCGGTGGGCACCCCCGACGCCGGGGCGTTCTGGCGGGTGATCTCCGACCACGGGGTAGCCGCACTGTTCACGGCCCCGACCGCGATCCGGGCAGTCCGCAAGGCCGACCCCGAAGCGAAAGAGATTGCCAAATACGATATCTCGTCGTTGAAGACGCTGTTCGCCGCCGGCGAGCGCCTCGACCCCGACACCTATACGTGGGCCACCCGGGTTCTCGACCTCCCGGTGGTCGACCACTGGTGGCAGACGGAAACGGGCTGGGCCATCTGCGCCAATCTGCGTGGGCTCGAACCCATGCCCGTCAAAGCCGGCTCCCCCACCGTGCCCGTGCCGGGTTATCGCGTCGAGGTGGTCGACGGTGAGGGTCACGTCGTTCCGGCAGGCACCGAAGGCAATATCGTGATCGGACTTCCCCTCCCGCCGGGAACCCTCACCGGGCTGTGGCGCGACCCGGACCGGTTCGTGAAGTCGTACCTCGCCACCTTCGACGGCTACTACCTCACCGGCGACTCCGGGTACATCGACGAGGACGGGTACGTGTTCGTCCTCGGCCGCAGCGACGACGTCATCAACGTGGCCGGCCATCGGCTGTCGACCGGCAGCATGGAAGCCGTGGTCGCGGGACATCCGGCCGTGGCCGAGTGCGCGGTGGTCGGGATCCGCGACGAGCTGAAGGGACAGCGGCCCAGCGGCTACGTGGTCCTCAAGGCCGGTGTCGACATCGACCCGGAAACGTTGCGCGCCGAATTGGTTGCGATGGTGCGCGAGCAGATCGGCGCGGTCGCAACCTTCCGGGACGTCACCGTCGTGGGAGCCCTGCCGAAGACGCGCTCGGGCAAGATACTGCGTAAGACGATGCGTCAGATCGCCGACCACGAGCCCTATACCGTGCCCTCCACCATCGAGGATGTCGCCGTGCTCGAGGCGCTCGAGAAGCAGCTGCGGGACTGACGTCTCCAGGAAAGGCGCGCGTCAGGCGTGAACAACCGCATCGAGGGCGGAATCGACGAGTGCCTCGATGCGGTCCTCCGCGAGCGGATCCTGATCGAACAGTATGCGATAGACGATCGGCGCGACGACGTGGTCGATCACGCCCTCGACGGCACCCGGCGCCCCTGAAAACTGTGCGTCCCGTACCAGAATGGCGTTGATCTGACTCCGGCAGAATGCCGCGCACTTGTACTGGTTGGTGCCGTTGTCGGGGCGGCCCATGTCACCACTCATCACGATGTCGCGTAGCGCGGCCCGGCCCACCGGCGAGGACATCTCCTCCAGGTACTCCTGAGCCCACGCCACGAGGTCACCGCGCACACTGCCGGTCTCCCGCGGGGGCGTCTCGGGCCGCAGCCTCTCGATCGCCACGTCGGCGAATACCTCGGTGATGTCGCCCCAGCGCCGGTAGATGGTGGACGGGGTGACGCCGGCGTCGGCCGCGATCATCGGGACGGTGATGTCCGCTCGCTCGCGCTCGGCGAGCAGCTTGCGCGTGGACGCATGCACCGCTTGCTGGATGCGGGCGCTGCGCCCACCGGGGCGTGGACCTGTGACCGGGCTCATGAGCCCATACTAACGCGAAATCTTTGCATTAAGAACAACGGCGGCGTACGTTCGTAAAGCAAACGCTTTGCTTTAAAGCTGGGAGTACCGCATGACGACCCTTGCCGCACCCGATGCTCCACCGAAGTCGCGACCCACACTCGGCCGCGCCGCTGCGTTCACGCTCGTCGCCGTGGTCATCGCCACCCTGCTCGGAGCGTCAGCGGCGCCGACGCCCCTCTACGAGCTCTACCAGAGCCACTGGGGCTTCTCGTCCCTGCAATCCACCCTCGTCTTCGGGATCTATGCCGTAAGTCTGCTCTTGGCCTTGCTCACCGTCGGTTCTCTCTCGGACTACATCGGCCGACGCCCCGTCCTCGTCACCGCGCTGGCCTTCGAGGCGGTCGCGATGGCCATGTTCGCCTCAGCCGAGAGCCTCGGGCTTCTCCTGGCAGCCCGGGTCGTGCAAGGCTTTGCGACCGGCGCCGCGATCAGCGCCCTCGGATCGACCCTCATCGACCTCGAGCGCAGACCCGGCCGCGGTTCCACCGTCAACAGCATCGCGCCTACGGTGGGTCTCGCGGTCGGCGCCATCGGATCGAGTCTGATCAGCGAGCACCTTCCGCGTCCGACAAGCACCGTATTCCTCGTCTTCCTCGCGCTCTTCGTCCTCGAGCTCCTGGGTATATGGGCAGCACCGGAAACGGCCGTGCGGCAGCAGGGCGCACTGGCCTCGATGCGCCCGACGCTCGCGATACCGTCCCCCGCTCTCGGCATGCTCGTGCTCACCGGGCCGTGCCTGATCGCCGTATGGGCACTCGGCGGTTTCTACTTGTCGCTCGGCCCCTCACTCGCCCGCAGCGCCTTGGACGTCCACACCTCGTTGATCGGCGCAATCATGGTGGCGACCCTGACGGGAACCGGGGCGATCGCCGTCTTCGTATTACGTAACGTGGCGGCGCGGCGAGTGCTGTTCGTCGGCACCTCCGCCCTGATCGCCGGTGTGGCCGTCACACTCGTCGGCGCCGAAACATCCTCTGCAGCAATCATCCTGGCAGGAACAGCCATCGCGGGGGTCGGCTTCGGCGCCGGCTTCCAGGGCACAATCCATACCGTGATGCCTCTGGCCGCGCCCCACGAGCGGGCGGGCCTGCTCTCGACCATCTACGTGATCGCCTACCTGGCCAACAGTGTCCCGGCGCTCCTCGCCGGCTACCTGGTCGGCGAGGTCGGATTGGTCGACACCACCCGCCTCTACGGCGGACTCGTCATCCTGCTCGCCGGGGCAGCCTTCCTCGGCCTCCTTGTGCGCCCAGCGCCTGTGAGTACTTCTTAACCGCCCGCTGTTAACAAGTACTCACGGGGCCTTGATTTCGCCGTAGCGGGCGAGGGACTCCTGCCGCGCGAGGCCGTGTTCGACGATGGGCTCCGGATAGCCCTCGGGCCGAAGGGCTTTCAGCGAATGGACTGCGCGGCCCGGGATGCCGCGAAGCTCCGGCACCCACTTGCGCACGTAGGAGCCGTCGGGATCGAACTTCTCGCCCTGGGTGATGGGGTTGAACACTCGGAAGTAGGGCGAGGGATCGGTGCCCGTTCCCGCCGTCCACTGCCAGCCGTGCTGATTGTTGGCCAGATCGCCGTCGACGAGGCGGTCCATGAAGTAGCGCGCTCCACGCCACCACGGCAGGTGCAGGTCTTTCACCAGGAACGACGCGACGATCATGCGCACCCGGTTGTGCATCCACGCCTCGGCTCGGAGCTGACGCATTCCCGCATCGACGATCGGGAACCCGGTTCTTCCCTCGCACCACGCGGCGAACGACTCGTCGGCGTCGGGACCGGAGTCGAGTCGGATCGCGTCGAACTTGCGGTCGTAATTGCCGCGCGCACTGTCTGGGCGTTGAAAAAGGATGTCGGCGTAGAAATCTCGCCAGGCCATCTGACGCCGGTACGCTTCGACCCCCTTACCGCGGCGGCGCGAGAGGTCGCGGAGCATGGTGCGGGGATGGATGTTGCCGTACTTCAGGTACACCGACATCCGGCTCGTCGCGTCGAGGTCGGGCCGGTTGCGGGCGTCGTCGTAGGAGTCGAGTTCGTCCTCCAGGAACTCCGCCCACCTTCGCGACGCCTCGGACTCGCCCGCGGCCACGCCCTCGGACTCCGGCTGAGGAATTGCTGCCCGCCGGACGGGGACGTCGTCCGGTTCGATCCAGTCGACCGTCGCGGCACCGGTGTCGATCGGCGCACGCCACCCGTGGTCGAGCCATTGCCTGAAGTACGGGGTGAACACGCGATACGGTTCGCCGTCGGCCTTGGTGACCCTCCCCGGCGCCACGGCATAGGGCGATCCGGTGGCCACCAGTTCGATGCGCTCGGCAACCGCAGCATCACGCTCGCGGCCGTAGGGACCGAAGTCGGCGCTCACATGAACGTCACCCGCCGACACCGCCTCGGCAACCGCTGGGACCACGTCGGCAGGATTGCCGTGCACTACCAGCAGCCGCCCCCCGAGTTGGTCGTCGAGCGCAGTCAGGCTGCGGTAGAGAAAATCCCGGCGCGGACCGCCCGCGGGGTGGAGCAGCTTGTCGTCGAGCACGAACAGGCCGAGCGCGCGAGCCCCCGCCTCGGCGACGGTGTGCAAGGTCGGAAGATCGCCGAGCCTGAGGTCGCGCCGGAACCAGACCAGTGCCGTGTCCATGCCTGCCACGGTACTGAAATGCAATGCCGTCAGGCGTCCATGCGGGCCGCGGACACGATCGACAGGTACGGCGCATCGATGTCGTACTTCTCGAACGCCGCGAGAGCCGCCCGCGCGAACGTGCGCTGCACCGCCCACTGCCGCCCCGGCTTGGTGCGGGCGGTGATGCGGAGCGTCACCGATTCGGCGGTCACGGCGTTGACACCCAGCATCTCGGGCGTTTCCAGCACGTCGGCCTCGATCGCGTCACTTCGCGACGCCTCCAGGATGGCGTCGAGGGCCACCTCGCATGCCCGCTGGACGTTGGCCGCATGCGCGATCGGCAGATCCACCACCGCCACCGCGTACCCCTGACTCATGTTGCCGACCCGGACGATTTCACCGTTGCGGCAGTACCACAGCGTGCCGTTGACGTCGCGGATCGTGGTGACCCGCAAGCCCACCGTCTCGACGGTTCCCACGGCCTCACCGAGATCGACCACGTCGCCAACTCCGTACTGATCCTCGAGCAGCATGAACATGCCCGACAGAAAGTCTCGGACGAGGTTCTGCGCACCGAATCCCAGTGCGAGACCGATCACACCGGCGGACGCGATGAACGGGGCGACGTTCACCCCCAGAATCCCCAGGATCTGCAACACACCCCAGATGAGGACGACGATCGACACAGCGGATTTGAGTACCGACCCGATCGTCGTGGCACGCTGCGCTCGGCGTTCGTTCGCCATCGCTTCCTTGATGCCTCTCGGCGCTCGCTCACGCAGAGGGCGAAGCATCGCCGGTTTGTCGGTGGCAGTCCGCTGCCGGGTCATTCGGTCGATGAGCCGGTGCAGGGTGAACCGCAGGGCCAGCGCGAGAACGACGTAGATCGCGATCTCGGCTGGGCGGCGAATCAGCCAGTCACGGTTGGTTTCGGTCAGTTCGAATGCCAGTAGGGAAGAAAACATCGCACCCGAGTGTACGGACGGACACGACCGGACCACCGCCATCCACCCCCTCCTCACGGCACAATGCAGGAGTGACCACCACCGACTCAGCCAGTGTTCTCGTCGTCGACGACGACGAGGACGTGCGGACTTCGCTCGAACGTGGTCTGCGCCTGTCCGGATTCACCGTTCTCACCGCAATCGACGGAGCCGACGCCCTCCGTGTGGTCAGCGAGCGACGCCCCGACGCGATGGTCCTCGACATGAACATGCCCGTCATCGACGGAACCGGTGTCGTGACCGCGCTCCGCGCAATGAACAACGACATCCCGATCTGTGTGCTCAGTGCCCGCGACACCGTCGACGACCGCATCTCCGGGCTGGAGTCGGGAGCGGACGACTACCTGGTCAAACCGTTCGTCCTGGCGGAGTTGATCGCCCGGATCCGGGCCATGCTCCGGCGGCGCGGCGCGACCACGCCCCCCGCAGCCGATACCCCCGCGGCTCCGCCGATCCGCGTCGGGTCCCTCGAGATTTTCGTCTCGGCGCGCCGAGTCTTCCTCGCAGGCCACGAAATAACCCTGACCAAGCGGGAGTTCGAACTGCTCGAGGTCCTCGCCCGCAACGTCGGCATCGTCCTGAGCCGCGAACGACTGCTGGAACTGGTGTGGGGATACGACTTCGTGGCCGACACCAATGTGGTGGACGTCTTCGTCGGGTATCTGCGGCGCAAGTTCGAAACCGAGGGCCAACCGCGCATCCTGCACACCGTGCGTGGTGTCGGGTTCGTGTTGCGGGAACCGTCGTGAAGCGCTCGTTCTCCCTCCGGACCCGTGTCGCGGCGGCCACCGCGCTCGGGGCGACCATCATCGTCGTGGCGTTGGGCATCCTGGTGGCACTCGCGATCAACAGGAACAACCTGTCCCAACTCGATCGCCGGCTCGAGACGGCGTCCGACGTGCTGGTTCCCAACGCGGCGACAGCGGGACTGTTCCTCGGCGCGCTGGGCGACAAGGGTGCCTTCGCGATCACCATCCGGTCCGCAGGCGGCGACACCGTTCTGGTGAGTACCCCCACCCGGCTGCCACCGCTCGAACCGGGGTGGCAGTCCGTCGACGTCAACGGCACGAAGTATCGGGCGTTCACGGCGACGACGCCCTTCCTGGGGACCCGGATCTCACTCGCCGTCCCGTACTCGGAGGCCCAGGACGTCACCACCGAACAGCAGCGCCAGGTGGCCCTCGTCGGTGTCCTGGCGGTGGCCGCAGCCAGTGGCCTCGGATGGCTGTTCGGTGGCCGGGCGGTTCGACCCCTGGTCGACCTCACCGGCCGCATCGTTCGCCGCGACCCCGAGTTGACGCCCGCGTCCTCAGGGGTGCGCGAGGCAGACGAACTGGCCTCCGCGGCGGAGTCGATGTTGCGCGATGTCGCCGAGGCGCAGGACGCGACCACCGCCGCCCTGGCCACCGCGCGTGACTTCGCCGCCGTGTCCGCCCACGAACTGCGCACGCCGCTCACCGCGATGCGCACCGACCTCGAGGTGCTCACCACGCATCAGCTGACGTCCGCGCAGCAGAACGAAATTTTCCGCGATCTGATTCGCGCACAGGGCCGGGTGGAATCGACCCTGTCGGACCTGGAGCGGCTGGCCCGCGGAGAATTGTCCACCGACCAGGACTTCGTAGACTGCGACCTCGTCGACATCTGCGATCTGGCGGCCGACGATGCGATGCGACACCATCCCGGACTGCAGGTCACCGTCGACGCCGTCCCGCTGACCGTCCGCGGGATGCCCGGCGGACTGCGGCTGACACTGGACAATGCGATCACCAACGCCGTCCGGCACGGGGGTGCGACTGCGGTGCGGATCACGCTGAGAGCCGTGGACGACGCCACCGTCATCACGGTCGACGACAACGGTTCCGGCGTACCGGACGCCGAGCGGACTCAGGTGTTCGAGCGGTTCCACCGCGGCACCAACGCCACCAGCAGCGGATCGGGACTCGGCCTCGCGCTCGTTGCTCAACAGGCAGCACTACACGGCGGGCGGGCGCACTTCGAGGACAGCCCGCTCGGTGGTGCCCGGTTGGTCGTGGAGCTGCACTCGGCCGACGCACATCCGATGCCGCACCTTCCGGCGCAGAATGCGACAAGTCCCGCCTCACCGAGGTGAAGCGGGACTTGTGACGTGAAGCGGGAAACTATTCCTTGGCGTCCAGCAGATCGATCACGAACACCAGGGTCTTGCCGGACAGCTGGTGTCCGGCGCCGGCTGGGCCGTAGGCCAGCTCCGGCGGGATGGTGAGCTGACGACGTCCGCCGACCTTCATGCCGGGGATGCCGTCCTGCCAGCCTTTGATGAGACCGCGCAGCGGGAACTGGATGGACTCCCCGCGACTCCACGAAGAGTCGAACTCCTCGCCGGACTCGAACTCGACGCCGACATAGTGCACGTCGACGGTGCCCCCCGGAACGGCCTCGGCGCCTTCGCCGACCACCAGATCCTTGATGACCAGGTCGGTCGGGGCGGGTCCCTCCTGGAACTCGATCTCGGGCTTAGTCATGTGTCCTCCTCGGTGAGGGCTGTCTGTTCGGCACAGGTCGCAGATCAGCGGCTTGTGACGTCCTTGTAGTCGCGCTCGGTGTAGCCGGTGTAGATCTGGCGCGGACGGCCGATCTTCGTAGCGGGATCCTCGTGCATCTCCCGCCAGTGTGCAATCCACCCCGGCAACCGGCCCATGGCGAACAAGACGGTGAACATGCGCGTGGGGAAGCCCATGGCGCGGTAGATGAGGCCGGTGTAGAAGTCGACGTTGGGGTACAGCTTGCGCTCGACGAAGTAGTCGTCGGTGAGCGCCGCCTCTTCCAGTGCCATCGCGATGTCGAGCAGCTCGTCGTCGCCACCGAGTTTGTCGAGGATGGTGTGCGCGGTCTGCTTCACGATGGCCGCACGCGGATCGTAATTGCGGTAGACGCGGTGCCCGAAGCCCATGAGCTTCACGCCGTCTTCCTTGTTCTTGACCTTGCGGACGAAATCGCCTGCGTTGCTGCCGCTGGCCTTGATCTCGTCGAGCATCTCGAGGACCGCCTGGTTTGCGCCGCCGTGCAGCGGGCCCCAGAGTGCGTTGATGCCGCCGGAGATGGAGGTGAAGAGGTTCGCGTCCGACGATCCGACGAGGCGCACCGTCGACGTCGAGCAGTTCTGCTCGTGGTCGGCGTGCAGGATCAGCAGCATGTCGAGTGCCTTGGCGATCTCCGGGTCGATCTCGTACGGCTCCGCGGGGAAGCCGAACGTCATCCGAAGGAAGTTCTCGACAAGGTTCAGCGAGTTGTCCGGGTACAGGAACGGCTGTCCGACGGACTTCTTGTACGCATATGCCGCGATGGTGGGCAGCTTCGCCAGAAGGCGGATGGTCGACAGTTCGACCTGCTCGGGATCGGCCGGATCCAGGGAGTCCTGGTAGTAGGCCGAGAGCGCGTTCACAGCACTGGAGAGAACAGGCATCGGGTGCGCGTTGCGGGGGAACCCGTCGAAGAACCTCTTGAGGTCTTCGTGCAGCAGCGTGTGCCGGCGAATCCGGTCGGTGAACGACTCGAGCTGCGTTGCGGTCGGCAGCTCACCGTAGATCAGCAGGTAGCTGACCTCGATGAACGTCGACTTTCCGGCCAGCTGCTCGATCGGGTAACCGCGGTAGCGGAGAATCCCGTGCTCACCGTCGATATAGGTGATCGCGGAGCTGGTGGAGGCGGTATTGACGAAACCCGGGTCCAGGGTGGTGTACCCGGTGCTGGCCAGCAGCTTGCCCAGTTCGATACCGTCATTGCCCTCGGTTGCCCTGGCAATGGACATCGTGTGCTCACCACCAGGGTAGGTAAGCGTGGGCTTTGTGTCATTGTCAGGCACGAAGCATCCCTCTCAAGCTCAAACCAATGAGTAACAACTTCATTCAGGTAGAAACTAGTCCCACTCCAGCCCGCATGCTGCAGGAGGGTCCACGGAAAGGCCGCAACCCGCCCCCGCCGCCGAATGCGGCGAGACCGTGGTGGCGACGCGCGGAGTACCGCCACGAGGATGAGACATTTCGTGCGGTGCGAGCGGCCGAGACTAACGGCCGGTGGCCGCCCGAGTGAGAAGATGCGGCGTTACCTGCATCGATGGCGTCGACAATGCGCAAACGCACAATCACGCCAGGAAAGCGGTGAGGAGACCTGCCGTAGTAATACGGCCTTCCACCGGATCCGGTCACGGCAACAGAAGAACCCCCACGGAACTTATCGAGCGATGCACTGCCGGTGTTACACCGTCTCACTCTGTGGACGTATGTCGTCGCGGACCGGACCGTCAGGAACCCACTGCGGTCATGCCCCACCGGCCGGACCAATGCTGCCCGGGAGCGAGCACCAACTGGTCGATGCCGGAGTTGAACGAATCCGGTGGACAGGTCATCGGTTCGAGGGCCAGCGCCCGTCCGCGGCCCGGATAGGGCTTGCCGTCCGCCGGATCGGCGATGAAAGCCTGCAGCCAGCCGAACTCGCGGCTAGCCCACAACAGAGTTCCGGCGCCGTCCGGGGCACGCAGTTCGTGCCGGGACCTACCGTCCGGGTCGACGTCCAACGCGCTGAACGGCGTGTCGAGCGACACCCCGGAGAGGGGGCGTGGACTGGTGAAGTCGTAGTCGCTGCCGGCAACAGCCTGCGAACCACCGTTCGGCAACCGGCGGTCGTCGAGCGGCAACCGGGTGCCTGCGGACAGGCGGAGCGTGCAGTCGTCGAGCGGAACGTCGCCGACGCGGACGTACGAGTGCATTCCCAAGCCGAACGGCGCCGGAATCGCCCCGGTATTGGTGGCGGTGTGTGTGACCGTCAGACCCGAAGCGTCGAGAGCATATTCGACGGTCACCCGCAGCGGATACGGCCAGCCCTTGTGAAGTCCCACATCGATCGACATCTCCACACGGTTCTCGGCGCGGCTGACGACACGCCAGTCCCGGCGACGGACGAAGCCGTGACTGGCGTTGCCGAACTCCGTGTCCGTGATCTCGAGCTGGTGTTCGATACCGTCGAAGACGAAATGACCGTCACGGATCCGGTTGGGCCACGGGGCGAGGATCAACCCCGCGGACAGCGGCGGCCTGGACCCGAGTTCCCACGTTTCGGTCAGCGCCCGCGGACCGTCCGGGCCGTGCCATTCGAGGCGTCGCAGCCCAGCCCCCGTGACTGCGATCTCGGCCCGGTAGCCGCCTCCTCGGATCTCCACTCCGCCCGCTGTGGACCTCTTCGATTCCGACGACTGCGGTTCACCCATGCACCACAGTGTGCCCGAAATCTGTGACAGGGCACAGGAACCTAACGAGCGACCTTGTATCGCACCAGCGCCGGGAATGCCACTGCGGCGATTACCACACCGACGACGACGAGGACGCCGCCACCGGCCGCGGCGACGCTCGTTCCGACTGCAGCGGCGGCAGCGCCGTGCAGGACGTCACCGATGCGGGGTCCGCCGGCGACGACGACGATGAACACACCCTGCAACCGTCCGCGCATCTCGTCGGTGGCCACCTGCTGGAGCATCGTGCTGCGGAACGCCGCGGACACCATGTCGACGGCACCACCGAAAGCGAGGAAGGCGAGAGCCGCCCACAACAGGACCGGACTCGAGCCCGGGGACGCAACCCCCACCACGAGACCGAAGCCCAGCATCGCCAACCCCCACAGCACGATGCACACGATCACGGCGAGTCCCTGTCGGCGCACCCGCGGCAACCAGCCGGAGAACACACCACCGGCAACCGCCCCCACGGACATCGCCGCGAACAGCAGACCGAGAGCGACACCGCCGCCTGCAGGGTCACCGAAGGTGTCGTGGGCGATCTGCGGGAACAGCGCCCGGGGCATCCCGAAGACCATGGCAATGATGTCGACCACGAACGACGCGAGCAGCACCTTCTGGGTGGCCAGGTAGGCGAAGCCGTCGAACACTTCCCGGAATCCCGCGCGCCGCGACTCCCCCACCGGTGGGATGGCGGGCAGCCGGAGTACGGCCCACAGGGTGGCCAGCAGTGCTATCGAATCGACGAGATACAGCGTCGACAGGCCGACGGCAGGAATCATGACCCCGGCGAGCAGGGGTCCGGCAATCGCGCCGAACTGCATCACCGTCATGTTCAGCGAGTTGGCCGCCGCCAGCTGCCCCATCGGTATCAGCCGCGGGATGATCGCGCTGCGGGTGGGCTGATTGACGGCGAAGAACGCCTGTTGCAAAGCAAGGAGTCCCAGCACCAGCCACACGTTGTTCAGGCCGAGCGCCGCCTGTACCCAGAAGAGGACAGAGGTCAGTCCGAGTCCCACCGTGGTGATCGTCAGCAAGATGCGCCGATCCATCACGTCGGCGAGGGCGCCGCCCCACAAGCCGAAGACTATCAGCGGTACCAGGGCGAACGCTCCCGTGAGGCCCACGTACGCGGAGCTGCGCGTGATCTCGTAGACCTGCTGGGGAACCGCGACCACGCTGAGCTGTCCCCCGATGACGGTGACGATCCCGGCAGTCCACAGGCGCCGGTAGTCCTTGTTCTCGAGTGGGGTCGTATCTGCGAGGAACCTTCGGGGCCGACGATCCCGGGTCACCTGTCCGGTCATGGCTGCAGCCGTTCGACGGTCCACCGGTCTCCGTGCCTCGAAGTCCGGATTCGGTTGTGCATCCGGTTGGCCCGGCCCTGCCAGAATTCGACCACCTCGGGGCGGATGAGGATCCCACCCCAGTTGGGTCGCACCGGGATGTCGACGTCGACGCCGAAGCGTTCGGCGACGTGCAAGAGCGCTGCATCGAGTTCGGCCCGCGAGCCGATCGGCCGGGATTGCTCCGACGCCCACGCACCGAGCCGCGACCCCCGCGGCCTGCTGTGCCAGTACTCGTCGGTGACCTCGGCGCTGACCCGTTCGGCGGGACCGCGAACGGTGATCTGCTTGGCGATCGGCACCCAGGTGAAGGTCACCGACGCGTACGGAACGGCGGCGAGTTGCCTCCCCTTGTCCGACTCGTAGTTGGTGAAGAACAGCACTCCGGCCGTGCTCAGGCCCTTGCAGAGAACGGTGCGCGTGCAGGGATGGCCGTGTTCGTCGACGGTGCCCAGCGTCATCGCATTGGGCTCGGGAATTCCCGCCTCCACGGCGTCCTCGAGCCAGCGACGCATCAACGGCAGCCAGCCGTCATTCAGCTGCTCGGCGTCCAGATCGGACTCTTCGGACCGTCCGGCGATGCCCTGATGTCCGTAACCGACGCGCATCGTCGCGAGGTCGGGGTTCGCCGGACCCGGCTGTTCTGCATCTGATGACACAGCGGAGAACGCTACTCCCGGGTATGCACTGACTGCCCTTCCGGTGACACCGGCTAAAGTTTTGGGGACCGAACCCGCCTTTGCTGAACCGTCGCCTCCACCGCGCGACACCAGGAGGGCGGGAGGCCGATTGCGCGGACGAACGAGTGCCTGCCCATCCCGCACGCACGATCAGCGCAGTTGTCGAAACGCCGAGGCAGTGCCGCTCTGACCGGGGGCACTCGAACGAGGAGAGTCCACGAGCTATGTCAGCGAGCGCGGCAATACCGGAGGATTTCGTCAGCGGACTGGAGGGCGTGGTCGCCTTCACCAGCGACATCGCTGAACCCGACAAGGACGGCGGCGCCCTGCGCTACCGCGGCGTCGACATCGAAGACCTCGTCTCCAAGCACGTCACCTTCGGCAACGTCTGGGCACTACTCGTCGACGGACGCTTCGGCCCCGGCCTCCCCCCGGCCGAACCCTTCCCCCTGCCCGTGCACACCGGCGACGTCCGCGTCGACGTCCAGGCCGGCCTCGCGATGCTCGCCCCCATCTGGGGATACCAGCCCCTACTCGACATCGACGACGACACCGCCCGCGAACAACTCGCCCGCGCCTCCGTGATGGCCCTGTCCTACGTCGCCCAGTCCGCCCGCGGCATCTACCAGCCCGCCGTCCCGCAGAAACGGATCGACGAGGCCAAGACCGTCACCGAACGATTCATGGTCCGCTGGAAGGGCGAACCCGACCCCGCCCACGTCGAAGCGATCGACGCCTACTGGGTCTCCGCCGCCGAACACGGCATGAACGCCTCCACCTTCACCGCCCGCGTCATCGCCTCCACCGGCGCCGACGTCGCCGCCTCCCTCTCCGGCGCGATCGGCGCGATGTCCGGCCCGCTGCACGGCGGCGCCCCCGCCCGCGTCCTGCCGATGATCGAGGACACCGAGAAGTCCGGCGACGCCCGCGCCCTGGTCAAGGGCATCCTCGACCGCAAAGACAAGCTGATGGGCTTCGGTCACCGCGTCTACCGCGCCGAAGACCCCCGCGCCCGCGTGCTGCGCGCCACCGCCAAACGCCTGAACGCCCCCCGCTACGAAGCGGCCGCCGCCCTCGAACAGGCCGCCCTCGCCGAACTCCGCGAGCGCCGCCCCGACCGGGCCATCGAAACCAACGTCGAGTTTTGGGCCGCGGTCATCCTCGACTTCGCCGAGGTTCCCGCGCACATGATGCCCGCGATGTTCACCTGCGGCCGCACCGCCGGCTGGTGCGCCCACATCCTCGAGCAGAAACGCCTCGGCAAGCTCGTCCGCCCCGCCGCCATCTACACCGGCCCCGCACCCCGCACCCCCGAGTCCGTCGAGGGCTGGGACCAGATCGCCCACACCAGCTGAACACCCTCACCGGAAATATCAGTAAGGAACAGAAAGTAGCGATGACCTCCACACCGATCATCCCCGCAGACCTCCTGCCCGCCGACGGACGTTTCGGCTGCGGACCCTCCAAGGTTCGCCCCGAACAGCTTCAGTCGCTGGTGGAGGTGGGCTCCTCGGTGTTCGGCACCAGCCACCGACAGAAGCCCGTCAAGGACGTCGTCGCCAGCGTGCGCTCCGGGCTCGCCGACCTGTTCTCCCTGCCCGAGGGATACGAGGTGGTTCTCGGCAACGGCGGCACCACCGCGTTCTGGGATGCCGCGGCGTTCGGCCTCATCCGGGAGAAGTCGCTGCACCTGACGAACGGCGAGTTCAGCTCCAAGTTCGCGTCGGTCGCGAAGAACAACCCGTTCATCGGTGATCCGATCGTCGTGTCGGCCGAGCCGGGCAGCGCCCCCGAGCCGG
Organism: Rhodococcus sp. IEGM 27; assembly: GCF_033142305.1. Lineage (NCBI taxonomy): Bacteria > Bacillati > Actinomycetota > Actinomycetes > Mycobacteriales > Nocardiaceae > Rhodococcus > Rhodococcus sp. IEGM 27. The sequence continues at coordinate 761,564 of NZ_JAWLSG010000001.1, forward strand.
TGTCCGACCCCTCAGTCGACCTCATCGGCTGGGCACACAACGAAACGTCCACCGGTGTCGCGATCCCCGTGTCCCGTCCCGCCGGGTCGGAGAACGCCCTCATCGCCATCGACGCCACCTCCGGTGCCGGCGGACTGCCGGTCGATGTCTCCGATGCCGACGTCTACTACTTCGCGCCGCAGAAGAACTTCGCGGCCGACGGTGGTTTGTGGATCGCGCTGATGAGCCCGAAGGCCCTCGAACGGGTGGCGGAGATCAAGGACTCGGGTCGCTGGACCCCCGACTTCCTCTCGCTGCCCATCGCCGTGGACAACAGCTCGAAGGATCAGACGTACAACACGCCGGCCGTGGCGACGCTCCTGCTGCTTGCCAACCAGATCGAGTGGCTGAACAAGCAGGGCGGTCTCGACTGGGCCACCTCGCGCACCGCGGATTCGTCCTCGCGCCTGTACCAGTGGGCCGAGGCGACCGAGTACACCACCCCGTTCGTCAGCGATCCCGCGCACCGCTCGCAGGTGGTCGGCACCATCGACTTCGACGACAAGATCGACGCGGCTCAGGTGGCGAAGATCCTGCGCGCCAACGGTGTGGTCGACACCGAGCCCTACCGCAAGCTCGGCCGTAACCAGCTTCGCGTCGGCATGTTCCCGGCCGTCGACCCCGAGGACGTCACGCAGCTCACCAAGTGCGTCGACTGGGTCGTCTCTCAGCTCGGCTAGTGAACTGAATCGACGTCAGCCCCCGGCATGTGCTGCCGGGGGCTGACGTCGTTTTCAGGCGGTGTCGTTTTCAGGCGGTGTCGGTTTCAGTCGGTGGCGAGGAACCGGTGGAACGGAGCCAGAGCCTCGTCTCCGAGGTGAGGGCCGCTGACCTCGATCTCGACGTCGGCGGAGTCCACTACGTCGGAGCAGCGCAAACCGAACCGCGGCCCGTCCGGGAGGATTCGGCCGAAGTCGTCGGACGACGCGGCGAAGACGACCCGTCTGATCCCTGCCCAGACCATGGCGGCGCTGCACATCGGGCAAGGCTCACCGCTGGCGTACATGGTGGCGCCGACGAGCTGCTCTGTCCGCCCCTCGGCGCAGGCCGTGGTGATCGCGTCGAGTTCGGCGTGCTCGGTGACGTCGCCGGACGTGGCGACGGAATTGGCGCCCTCACTGATGACGTGTCCATCGGAGCCGACGGCCACCGCACCGAAGGGTCTGTTGCCCGCGTCTCCGGTCTCATCGGCCAGTTCGATTGTGCGCCGCAGATGGGCGAGGTCGGTGTCGTCGACATCGGTATGGCTCATCGTCGGGGATCCACTTCTGTTCCGACTTCCCGGTTCCCGGGCTCTGCCGATCAGTATGCGCGCCACGACCACGTCCTGGGAGCCGATCCCGACGGAGTGATGGAGGGTGTAGCGGATGAATTGCGACTCCGAAACGTCGAAGCGTAACGCGGACATGATCCTCTGTGCCGCGACTACGGCCGCGCGTGTCCTCCCGCATCGGCTGTCACGAATGAATTACAGTTGGCGCGGTACATCGTCGCGAGCCGGCGCGATAAGGAGGTCAACGTGCGAGAGCTTCGAGTGATCGGTCTCGAGCCAGATGGTTCGCACGTCGTGTGCGCTGATGCTGCTACCGGCGAGAAATTCCGGCTTCCCGCCGATGACAAGCTCCGCGCAGCATCCCGTGGGGACATCGCTCGACTCGGCCAGATTGAGATCGAAATGGACAGTCAGCTCAGACCCCGTGAGATCCAGGCCCGCATTCGCGCCGGTGCTTCTGTAGAGCAGGTGGCCGACGAGGCCGGTATTCCGCTGTCGAAGGTGGAACGCTTCGCCTACCCGGTTCTACTCGAACGCTCCCGTGCCGCCGAGATGGCGCAGGGTGGACATCCGGTCCGCGACAACGGCCCTGCCGTTCCGACGCTGGCCGAGATCGTCACCCAGGCTTTCCGGGCGCGCGGACACAACATCGACGACGCCACGTGGGACGCCTGGCGTGACGAGGACAACCACTGGGTCGCCCAACTGCAGTGGCAGGCGGGCCGCACCACCAACGCCGCGCACTGGCGGTACCAGCCGGATGCCCACGGCGGCACCATCGTCGCACTCGACGACACCGCGTTCGACCTGATCGATCCCGACTTCGGCCGTCCACTGCGCGGATTGGCTCCCGTGGCGTCCGACGAGCCCGAGCAACTCGAATTCGTCGACTACCCGGCGGAGTCCACATCGCCTGCGGCGGAGCCGGAGCGCATCGTCGAAGCCGAAACCGACGTGCCCGAGCCGGTCGACGAAGACACCGAGCCCGAGCCCACCGCACCGAAGGTCGCTCCGCACCAGACCTCCAACAGGGACAAGCGCGGGAAGCCGTCGCTTCCGTCGTGGGACGACGTTTTGCTCGGCGTTCGCAGCAGCGGACGCTGATTACCGGCGCGGTGAACAGGCCGGGAACACGGTCGTGGTCGTACTCTTTCAGGTAAGCACCGAAAGAGAGGGATGACCGTGGGGGCGAAGGTATCAACGATCTGGTACGTCGACGCCCCCGATCCGGTCACCGTCCTACGTGGACACCCACAATCCGATCCTGATGCCGCCCAGGCACTCGCCAGCCGGCTCTACCCCGATCTGGTGGCCACGCGGACCGGTTCGGCGTCGCTGTCCGAGGCGGCCGCCGTCGATGAGGACGGCACCGTGTATATCGGTTGCTACCCCGGTGTCACCGTCGTGTGCAGTGCCGATCTGGCGATTCCCCGCCCGTCGACACTGCCCGAAAGCCGGTTGCCGGTCTCGGCATTCGAGCGAATCTACTATGTGGCGTCCAAGCCCGACCTCGCGTGGGGTTCGTTCGCAATGTGGGAGAACGGCAAAGTGGCCCGATCCTTCAGTGCGACACCGGTGCACATCCATGAAGACCTCGGCCTACCCCTGGTATGGGAAAGGCCTTACTGGGCAGGCGAGTTCCCGCTGCGCTATCCGCCGGGGGTTCTTCCCGATCCGCAGTCGCTGCCGTTCCACCCACAACAGTTCGCCGAAGGCGCCAACCGGAACTGGCTGGGATTCCGGTACACCGGACCCCGAGAGGACTCCGAGCTCGACCCGAAGTCCCTCCCGGTGCTCGCCTTCACCGTGCATCGCCCGGGCGAAGGGCCCGCCGCGGACGTGGAGGAGCCGGAAACGCCGGAGCCGGAACCGGTATCAGCACCGGCGCTGGAACCGGCGCCGGAACCGGCCCCCGTTGCCGTCGAACCACCCTCCGCCACCCGCAGGCCCGGACGCCTGCGCAGGTATTTCGGTTTCTGAACGGTCAGCCGGCGCCCGCGAGAGCCGCGATCCATCCCACGAAAACTCCTACGCCCATTCCGTATACCGCCCACCGCCACACCGGCGTCCGGCGGAACCGCCACGCTGTCGGGGCGACACCCGCCACCACCACCAGCTCCAGGAAGACCGCGAGCACCGCGTTGATGCGGGCCAATTGGGTGCCGAAGGCGATGACCGCGGTCGCCACGACGACCGCCGTGAATCCGGTGACGAGTAGCCCGGTGAACCACGGGACCCCGGCGCCGGACACCTGCCGTGGTGCAGGTGGCACCGTCACCGACCCGTCCGGACGCGTTCGTAGAACGCCATCGCGGCGGCGGTGGCCACGTTCAGCGAATCCGTCCCCGGGGCCATCGGGATGCGGGCACGGACGTCGGTGGCACGCATGGCATGTTCGGTGAGGCCTGGGCCTTCCGCGCCGAGCAGGACGGCGACCTTCTCCCCTGTCATGGCCTCGGCCAAGGTGATCGCTTCGGGGTTCGGCGTCAGCGAGATCAATTGGAACCCGCGCTCGCGCAACACGTCGAGGTCGCGGGGCCAGGCCGAGACGTGTGCGAACGGAACGCGCAGAACGTGGCCCATGGACACTCGCACCGCCCGGCGGTAGAGCGGGTCCGCACAACCCTTGCCGAAGACGACGGCGTCCACTCCCAGCCCGGCAGCGTTGCGGAACATGGAACCGAGGTTCTCGTGATCGTTCACTCCCTCGAGGACAGCGACCGTTCGCGCGTTGTCGAGCACCTCCGGTAAGTCGAGCGGCACCGGCCGACGTGCCGCGGCCAGTACGCCGCGATTGAGATGGAATCCCACGACCTCGGCCATGACATCCGCCGTCGTTCGGTAGAACGGGACGTCCACCTCGGCCAGGTCGTCCGCGAGTTCCCCGAGCCGGCGATCGACGCCCAGAAGCGCAATCGGGTCGAAACGAGAGGCAAGCAGGCGCTGAGCCACCAGCACGCCTTCCGCAATCACCAGGCCCTTACCTTCGGGAAGATCCGGGCGGCGATCCGAGGAGTTGAGATCGCGGAAGTTGTCCAGCCGCGAATCGGCCGGATCTGCTATGTCGATGACGGAAACCACTGGTCCATCGTGCCGTATGTGCGGAGTCACCCCGTTGACTCCCCACCACCGAACGCGAAAGCTCGAAGGGATGAAGCAATTGCGTGGACGCACAGCTCTGGTGACGGGTGCCTCCGGCGGCCTCGGCCGCGTCATCGCACGGGCGCTGGCGCGTGAAGGCGTCACCGTCGCGGTGTCCGGCCGGCGCGAGGATCGACTCGCGGAAGTCGTCGGTGAACTGCGTGCTCTCGGTGTGCGCGCCGAGGCCGTGCCCGGGGACCTGAACCGACTGGAACAGCTCGATTCGCTCATCGAACGCACCGAGGCCACAGTCGGTCCCCTCGACCTGCTGGTGAACAACGCCGGTGTGGAGAACGTCTCGGCCTTCACCCGACTCGACCCCGGCGAGCTCACCGCAATGGTCGACGTCAATCTCACCGCACCACTGCTTCTCACACGCCGAGTGGTTCCCGGGATGCTCGACCGCGGTTGGGGACACGTGGTGTTCATCTCGTCGCTGGCAGCCAAGATCGGTCCGGCGTACTGCGCGCCGTACGCCACGACGAAGGCGGGCCTGATCGGTCTCACCCAGTCGCTGCGGGCGGAGTACGCGGGCTCGCCCGTCGGCTTTTCCGTCGTGTGCCCCGGCTTCATCGCCGGCGACGGCATGTACCAGCGCATGACGGAACGCGGCATCAGGGCCGGCCGGATCACGGGCGAGACCACCACCGACAAGGTCGCCGCCGCCGTGATCCGGGCAATCCAGCGTGACCGGCCCGAGATCGTCGAGAGCGGAGCCCCGATCCGCCCGCTGCTCGCTCTGGGGCAGATCGCGCCGGGACTGGTCGAACGGGTGGCCGCGCGGTTCGGCGCCACCGCGATGTTCCGGCGGTTGAGCGAGGACCGCGGCAGGGTGGAGCCGGACGCTTGACGGCAGCAAGCTCCTCCGAGTCGCGTATCCGGGGGCGGGCACTCACCTAGGCTCGCGTGGGTGAGGGATTCCACACCGACGGTCGGTTCGCCTGGGGAACTGGCGCGGGCGCTCGACGCCACGGGCTACCTTGCCGACGACGGCATCGCGATGGCCGCGTTCCTCGCCATACGTATGGGACGACCGCTGTTCTGCGAGGGTGAACCCGGCACCGGCAAGACGTCGCTCGCGACCGCGTTGTCGGAGGCGTTCGACCTGCCGCTGATCCGCCTGCAGTGCCATGAGGGCATCGACGCCGCGCAGGCGCTCTACGACTGGGACTTCCCGCGGCAGCTGCTGCACCTGCGGACGCTCGAGGCGGCGAGCAACGGCCTGCTCGAGGCCGACACCGTCGAACGCTCGCTGTACACCGAGCGGTTCCTGCTGGCCCGCCCCTTGCTGCGGGCGCTCACCGAAGCCCCCTGTGTGCTGCTCGTCGACGAGATCGACCGCGCCGACGACGAGTTCGAGGCGTTCCTGCTGCAGGTATTGGACGAGAACGCGGTCACCATCCCAGAACTCGGCGAGGTGCGGGCGGCGACACCGCCGCTGGTGGTGCTCACCTCCAACCGCACCCGCGAAGTGCACGACGCCCTCAAACGCCGCTGCCTGTACCACTGGCTCGAGCACCCCGACCTGGCCCGGGAGGTCGCGATCCTGCGACGCCGCATCCCCGGCATCGGCCCCGCCCTCGCCACGCAGGTCGCCCACGCCGTCCACTCCCTGCGGGAGATGGAACTCCTCAAGCCGCCGGGGGTGGCCGAGGCGCTGGACTGGGCACGCGCGTTGCGCGAACTCGACCGGGACGTGCTGGACGCGGAGACAGCCGCCGCGACGCTCGGTGCCGTCCTCAAGTACCGCGAGGACCTCGAACGGGTCGCCCGTGCCGGACTGGACCGGCTACTGGCCGGGTGAGAAGCATGCCCGCAGCACAGGGCGCCGGCGATCCTCTGGTGGGGTTGGCCGGGTTCGCCCACGCCCTCGCAGCCGCGGGACTGCCGGTCGCGTCGGACGCCGTCGCCGCCTTCACCCGGGCACTCCGCGAGGTGGAAGTAGGCAATCCCGAACAGGTGTACTGGTCAGGTCGCGCGACACTGTGCCGCGGTCCCGACGACATCCCCCGGTATGACTCGGCGTTCGCAGCCTGGTTCGGCGGTACCGTTCCCGTCCGTGTGCCGCCGTCCGGGGAACTGCCTCGCCGGGCGCGAACCGCCGCCCTGACCACGACGGACGGCGGCGACACCGGTGGCGACGCGCCGCAACTGCGGGTCGCCGCGGACGACACCGAGGTATTGCGCCACCGCGACATCGCCGACCTCACCGCGGCCGAACGCGCGCACCTCGCCGAGTTGATCGCCGCCCTGCGCCCGCGGCCCCCGACCCGCCCGGCCATCCGGATGCGCCCGGCCCGCCGTGGGACGGTGGACCCGCGGCGCACCGTACGGGGCATGCTCGCGGCGGGCGGCGAACCGGTGCGGCCGAGCCTCCACCGCAAAGCCACCCGGCCACGCCGGATGGTGCTGCTCATCGACGTATCCGGATCGATGAGCCCGTACGCCGACGCACTGCTGCGTTTCGCGCACGTCGTCGCCCGCGGCAACCCGGGCGGCACCGAGGTGTTCTCGCTGGGCACCCGGCTGACCCGGTTGTCCCGGGCGCTGCGGGTCCGCGACCCGGAAGTGGCGCTCGCCGCGGCAGGCAGGGCCGTGCCCGACTGGGCGGGCGGCACCCGTCTCGGTGAGACGCTGCGCGCGTTCCTGGACCGCTGGGGCAGGCGAGGCGTGGCCCGCGGCGCCGTCGTAGTGATTTTCTCCGACGGCTGGGAGCGCGGTGACCCCACGCTGCTCGCGGAGCAGATGGCACAGTTGCGCCGACTCGCCCGCACCGTGCTGTGGGTGAATCCGCACGCAGGCGCGGACGGTTACGAGCCGGTGCAGTCGGGGATCGCGGCCGCGCTGCCGTACGTCGATCGTCTGCTCGCCGGCCACAGTCTCGCGACACTGCAGGAACTGCTCGAGGTCGCGCGCCGAACGTGACCGATACGGAACGGGTTCCACGATTTCGGGTGTTGTTCGCGCTTCATCGGCGCAGAGTAGGACGTATCACCTGAGGCTCCCGGCTTTGGAGGCGCGATGCGCATCACTGTCACCGTCGACGGAACGGCATATACGGACGAGGTGGAACCACGACTACTCCTCGTCCACTACCTACGGGACCGGCTCGGCAAGGTCGGCACCGTCATCGGCTGCGACACCGGCAACTGCGGGGCGTGCACCGTTCACCTGAACGGTCACAGCGTCAAGTCCTGCTCGGTGCTCGCCGTGCAGGCCGACGGCGCCGACGTCCTCACCATCGAGGGACTGTCCCGGAACGGCACCCTCCACCCCGTGCAGCAGGCGTTCCGCGACAACCACGCCCTGCAGTGCGGCTACTGCACGCCCGGCATGATCATGCAGACCCTCGACCTACTCGCCGAGGAACCCGACCCGGACGAGCGGACCGTGCGGCTGGGGTTGGAAGGCAACCTGTGCCGCTGCACCGGATACCAGAACATCGTCAGTGCGGTGCAGGATGCGGCGCAGCGGTTGCGCGGCGGCAGCACCACCGAAACACCGACGACGGCGGATGCACCGGAGACCGACACCGCACAGGGAGGTGTGCGATGACCGCCACCGCCGAACCGGAAATCGGGAAGGCCCGCAAACGCAAGGAGGACGAGCATCTGGTCACGGGCCGTACCCGCTGGACCGACAACCTCGTGCTACCGGGTATGCAGCACCTGGCGATCCTGCGCAGCCCGTTCGCGCACGCCCACATCACCGGTGTCGACGCCACCGCCGCCCGCGAGATGCCCGGTGTCGTGGCGGTCCTGACCGGCGCCGACCTCGCCGCCGAGCAGGGCAGCTTGCCGTGTGCCTGGCCGATCACACCGGACATGAAGTCGCCGCCCGCCCCGTCCCTCGCGGTCGACAGGGTGAACTTCGCCGGCGAGGCCGTCGCGGTTGTGGTGGCGCGCAGCGCGTACGAGGCGCACGACGCACTCGAAGCGATCGACGTCGAGTACGACGAACTGCCGGTCGTGCTCGATCTCGCGGCCGCGTCCGCCGACGGCGCCGAACTCGTGCACCCGGATCTCGAGACGAACGTCAGCGCCACCTGGACCTTCGACTCTGCGGAGGCAGGCACGGGCGGCGACGTCGAGCAGGCCATCCGCGACGCCGAGGTACTCGTCGAGCGCACATTCCGGCAGCAGCGGCTGATCCCGGCGTTCATGGAACCCCGCTCGGTGGTGGTCGACCCGACCGGCGCTCAGATCACCATGTGGTCGGCCACACAGATCCCCCACATCCTGCGGCTGATGCTGGCGATGACGCTCGACATACCGGAACATAAACTGCGCGTCGTCGCCCCGGATGTCGGCGGCGGTTTCGGCGGCAAACTTCAGGTGACGCCGGAAGAAGTCATCGCGCTGCTCGTCGCGCGGCGACTCGGCAAGCCCGTCAAGTACACCGAGTCGCGTAGCGAATCGATGGTCGCGGCGCATCACGGGCGCGACCAGATCCAGAAATTGACACTGGCCGCCCGCCGCGACGGCACCGTCACCGGAATGAAGGTGGAACTGCTCGCCGACATGGGCGCGTACCTGCGCCTGGTCACCTCGGGGGTGCCGATCTTGGGCGCGTTCATGTTCAACGGCATCTACAAGTTCCCGGCGTATCACTTCACGTGCACCAACGTGTTCACCAACAAGGTGCCCACCGACGCCTATCGCGGCGCGGGGCGGCCGGAGGCGACGTTCGCGATCGAGCGGATGATGGACGAGCTCGCGACCGAGTTGTCGATGGATCCGCTGGAACTGCGGGCGAAGAACTGGATCACCCACGAGGAGTTCCCGTTCGACACCGTCGCGGGCCTGACCTACGACTCCGGCAACTACGAGGCCGCCACCGAGCGCGCGCGGGAGTTGTTCGACTACGACGGGCTCCGGCGCGAACAGGCGGAGCGCCGCGAGCGGAAGGACCCGGTGCAACTCGGCATCGGGGTGTCGACGTTCACCGAGATGTGCGGTCTGGCGCCGTCGCGCACCCTCGGCGCCCTGGCCTACGGGGCCGGCGGGTGGGAACACGCGGCGATCCGAATGCTGCCCACCGGCAAGGTCGAGGTGGTCACCGGTTCGTCGGCGCACGGCCAGGGACACGAGACCGCGTGGAGCCAGGTGGTCGCGGATCAGCTCGGGGTTCCGTTCGAGGACGTCGAGGTGCTGCACGGCGACACCCAGACGTCGCCACGTGGCATGGACACGTACGGTTCACGGTCGCTGGCCGTCGGGGCGATCGCGGTGGTGAAGGCCGCCGAGAAGGTGATCGCGAAGGCCCGGCCCATCGCGGCGCACCTGATGGAGTGCGCCGAGGACGATCTCGAATTCACCGAGGGCCGATTCCGGGTGAAGGGCACCGAGAAGGCGGTCGGCATCGCCGACGTCGCGCTCGCCGTGTTCGCCGCGCACGATCTGCCCGACGGGGTGGAGCCGAACCTGGACTCCGAGGCCACGTACGACCCGGAGAACTTCTCGTTCCCGCACGGCACGCATCTGTGCGCGGTGGAGGTGGACACCGAGACCGGGAAGGTCGGCATCCGGTCCTATGTGTGCGTCGACGACATCGGGCACGTGGTCAACCCGCTGATCGTCGAGGGTCAGGTGCACGGCGGACTTGTCCAAGGCATCGCGCAGGCCCTGTACGAGGAGGCGGTGTACGACGAGTCCGGCACTCTGCTGTCGGGTTCCTTCGCCGAATACCACGTGCCGTCCGCGGCGGATCTGCCGAAGTTCACCACGGGCCGCACCGAGACTCCAGCCACCGGTAATCCGCTCGGCGTCAAAGGGGTCGGTGAGGCGGGAACGATCGCATCCACCCCGGCCGTCGTCAATGCAGTCCTCGACGCCGTCCGCCAGTTCGGGGTGCGTGACATCGCGATGCCCTGTACACCGATGCGGGTATGGAACGCCATCCGGTCCGCTCAGGGAGGTGCCCGATGATTCCGTCGACCTTCGACTACGTAGCCCCGACCACGGTCGAAGAGGCGGTGGCCGCACTCGCCGACGCCGGGGACGACGCCAAGATACTCGCGGGCGGCCAGAGCCTGCTGCCGGTGCTGCGGCTGCGCTTGTCCTCGCCGAGCGCTCTCGTCGATCTCGGCCGGATCGTCGAGTTGCGCGGTGTGCGCGAGGACGGCGACAGCATCGTGATCGGCGCGATGACCACGTACTACGACATGATTCGAGACCCGCTCGTCCAGGAGCACGCGCTGCTGCTCGTCGAAGCGACCCGCACGGTCGCCGATCCGCAGATCCGGCACCGCGGCACGCTGGGTGGCGCTCTGGCACATGCCGATCCGGCGGGTGACCTGTGCGCACCGGCACTGGCACTCGACGCCACCCTGACCGCGGTCGGTACCGCGGGCAGGCGAAGCATTCCGGTCGCCGACTTCTTCGAGGGCTACTACACGACGGCACTGCACCCGGACGAAATACTTGCGGATGTGCGGATCCCTAAGCACACCGGCTGGGAGGCGCGGTACGAGAAGTTCAACACCGTCGCGGAGGCGTGGTCGATCGTGGCGGTGGCCGCGACGATTCAGGTCGACGGCGGCACCATCCTCCAGGCCCGGGTAGCGCTGACCAACATGGGCTCCGTGCCGGTGCGCGCTCGCGGCGTCGAGGACGCGCTCGTCGGCAATGCCGCCGATCCGGAGTTGATCCGGGCGGCCGCCGAGCACGCGGCCGAGGGCACCGACCCGGTCACCGACGGTAACGCCGACGCCGACTACCGCAGCCACCTCGCGAGAGTGCTGACCCGGCGGGCCGTGGCGACGGCGGTCGGCGTCTGAACGGTCGCGGCAGCCGTCAGGGCCGCGAGTCGCGGCCGGCTTCCACCGCCTGCTCGGTGGCGTCGCACACCACGACCGGGTGCGGGTCGACGACGTTATGCAGCTCGAACACCGGAAGGTAGCGGCCCGCATCCGGTCTGCGCACCTTCAGTCGCACCTTCGCGTGCCGCATCAGGTACAGGGCAGCGCCGAGGCCGCTGACCAATGAGATGACACCGCCGATCACGAGGGGTGCACGCGGGTCGAGGACGTCGGCGAGCCAGCCCAGAACGGGACTGCCCAGCGGAGTGCCACCGAGGAAGCAGAGCATGTAGATACCCATCACCCGGCCCCGCATCTCCGACGGCACCGACATCTGGAGAATGTTCATCGCCGCCGTGGTGAACGTGAGGGTGAGCGCCCCGGTGGGCACCAGCATGACGGCCACGAGAAGGTAGGTGGGCATGAGTCCGACGAGAATCTCGAATGCGCCGAACGCTGCCGCGGCACCGAGGAACGTACGCAATCGCGGCGGTGTCCGGCGCTTCGCGGCGATCGTGGCGCCCGCGAGCGTGCCGACGGCCAGGGTGGTGGAGAGCAGCCCGTAGGCGTCCGCGCCTTGCCCGAAGGTGTTGCGGGCGAGCACAGCCAGGCTGAGGGCAAAGTTCAGCCCGAACGTCGACACCAGGAACACCGCGATCATGAGCACCCGCAGATCGGCGCGGCCCCACACATAACGAAAGCCCGCCCGCACCTGCCCTTTACCGCGTTCCGCGGGCGGCGCTGTGAACAGTTCCCGCGTATTCATCATCACCAGCGCGACCAGCACCCCGGTGAACGTGGCTGCGTTGAGGAGGAACACCCAGCCCGTGCCGATGAGGGTGATGAGCACCCCGGACACCGCCGGGCCGATGATGCGCGCGGTGTTGAAGGTCATCGAGTTGAGCGCGATGGCATTGGGAAGGAAATCCCTGCCGACCATTTCGATGGTGAACGATTGACGGACCGGTGCATCGATCGCCGACGCGCAACCCAGCACGAAGGCAATCAGGTACACGTGCCACAGCACGACCACCCCACCCACGTCAAGCAGGCCGAGCGCCAGGCCGCACAACGCCATCGCCACCTGAGTGGTGATCAGGATTCGCCGCTTGTCGTAGCGGTCGGCGAGCACGCCACCCCACACGGACAGGAACAGGGTCGGCCCGAACTGCAGTGCCATCACGATGCCCACCGCGAGGGCGTTGCCGTCCGACAGGGTCAGGACGAGCCAGTCCTGCGCCACCCGTTGCATCCACGTCCCGACGAGGGACACGATCTGCCCCGAGGCCCACAACCGGTAGTTGCGGGTATGCAGGGCGGCGAACATTCCGGTCTTCTGCCGGGCGGGTGAGGCGGCGTCAGGTTCGGGTGGCACCGTTCCATCTTGCTCCCGGCGGCCGAAGCACCTGCGCTCCGGTGCGGCTACTCGGAGTCGGCGACAATGGCCGTGATGATGCCGACCGCGTCGCGGAGCGTTTTCAACTGGTCCTCGTCGAGTCCGGACAGCCGCTCGTTCATCCAGGCTTCACGGGCGTGCGTCTCGTCGGCGATCAACGCGTGACCGGCATCGGAGAGTGTGACGATGATCTGGCGGCCGTCGGTGGGATGCGCTGCGCGCTCGACCAGTCCCAGATCGACGAGCGAGGCGATGACCCGGGTCATCGACGGCGGCTGTACCTTCTCACGGGCGGCGAGATTGCCCGGCGTCATGGCTCCGTCACGCGCAAGGGTGGCCAGCGCAGACAGCTGGGTGAGCGACACCTGGGCGTCGACGCGACGCCCACGCAGATGACGCGTGAGGCGCACGACGGCCAAAGAGAGGTCGCTGGCGAGTGCGCGCGTATCCGTGGTCACGGGAATGACAATACGGGACCGATGGGCCGTCGTTTACGTTACTGCGTCGGTGATCGGGTCCACTGCGAAGTACGCCACGAACAGCAGTGCCACCACCCACATCAACGGGTGAATCTTCTTGACACCGCCACTCGCAGCGTTCAGGACCACCCAGGATATGAAGCCGACACCGATGCCGTTGGCGATCGAGTAGGTGAACGGCATCACGACGATGGTGAGGAACGCGGGCAACGCGATCGAGAACTTCGAGAAGTCGATGTCGCGAACCTGGCCGATCATCATGGCGCCCACCACAACCAGGGCTGGGGCGGCCGCCTCGATCGGCACCACCGAGTACAGCGGGGTGAGGAACATCGCGGCCAGGAAGAGCAGTCCCGTCACGACATTCGCCAGGCCGGTGCGCGCGCCCTCGGCGATGCCGGATGCGGACTCCACGAAGACCGTGTTGGACGAAGCGGATGCGCCACCACCGACGATAGCGCCGGTTCCCTCCACGACGAGCGCCCGCCCGATGTTGGGCAGGTTGCCCTCCTGGTCGGTGAGACCGGCTTCCTTGCCGAGGCCGGTCATGGTGCCCATGGCGTCGAAGAAGTTGGCGAGCACGAGAGTGAACACGAGAAGGCTCGCGGCCAGCACGCCGATGCGGACGAAGGCGCCGAAGAGGCTGACGTCGCCGACGAGGCTCAGGTCTGGGAGTTCTGCGACGACATCGGGAGCCGCGGGCACACTGAGGTTCCAACCGTTCGGGTTCACTCCGAGCGACGGGCCCACTCCGGCGACCGCCTCGATGATCGCCGCCAGCACGGTGGTGACGACGATGCCGATCAGCAATCCACCGCGCACCTTGCGGACTACCAGAACGCCCATCAGCAGGACACCGAACACGAAGGTCACTGTGGGCCAGGAAGAAATAGATCCGTTGATGCCGAGTCCCACTGGGACCGTCGTTCCGGCAGCGTCGGGAATGCGTCGCACGAATCCGGCGTCCACGAGGCCGATGAACGCGATGAACATTCCGATGCCGGCGGCGATCGCGGATTTCAGTTCGGGCGGAATGGCGTTGAACACCGCGGTCCGGAAACCGGTGAGCGCCAGGACGACGATGATGATTCCGTCGATCACCACCAGGCCCATCGCCTCCGGCCAGGTGACCTGCGGCGCGATGGTGACGGCGAGGAGACTGTTGATACCGAGGCCCGCCGCGATCGCGAAGGGATAGTTGGCCACGATGCCGAAGACGATGCTCATCAGCCCGGCCACGAGGGCGGTGACCGCCGCCACTTGGTTGACGGGGAGGATGTTGCCGAGGACGTCCGTCTTGGCGACGGCGTCGTCCGCGGAGAAACTGCCGAGAATCAACGGGTTGAGGACCACGATGTACGCCATCGCGACGAAGCTGACCACACCGCCGCGGATTTCCGTGCCCACCGTCGAACCACGTTCGGTGATCTTGAAGTAGTTGTCGAGCAGTGTCGGAGCTGCACCCATGTTCTCAATCCCCATCGCCAGAAGTCGCGCGTCGCTACTGGAGATTAGGGCACGATGACGAGGGTAGCGTTCTTTCGGTGAACGAGACCGAAGACCGACAGCCCCTCACGCGGCGCCTCGCCGACCCGCGACCTGCACTGATCCTGGGCACGCTTGCGTGGGTTGTGGCGATGGTCGTGGTGATCGTCACGGGCGACCGGTGGGCGGATGCGCTGCCGACGTGTATCGCGGGCGTCGTCGTCGGATTCCTCGGCTACGGATTGTTCGCGCTGCAGCGGCGGGCGGCGAGGCGCGGCAGTCGGGGGGCACAGCAGGGTCTGCTCTAGGTGCGGGTGCGGGCGGGTGAGCGGGTCAGCAGGATCCAGAAGGCCGCCCACAGTGCCCCGAAGACCCAGCCGGCGAGGACGTCGGTGATCCAGTGCGCCGCGAGGTAGACCCGCGACAGCCCGACCATCAGCGTGTAGAGCCCGAGCAGGGTCAGCGCTGCCGCGCGGACACGAGGAAGCACGACGAGGCGAACGACCAGGGTGCCGACGACACAGGCCAGGATGGCGGTCATCATGGCGTGGCCGGACGGGAACGAGTAGGTCGAGATGTTCACCAGCCGTTCGGGGAGCGGTGGTCGGTCGCGCCGGAACAGTTGTTTCAGGCCGCTCATCACCGCCCAGCCGGACAGCATCGCGCCGCCGACGAGCAGGGCGTCCCGTCGGCGGTCCTGCCGCAGCAGAGTGATGGTGAGTACGACCGAGATGATCCACGCGGCTACGGTTCCCCCGCTGTTCGTGATCGCCGTGACGACGTCGACCAGCCACACCGGCCGGTCCTCGATCACCCCGTTCAGGACACTGCTGTCAACGAGCATCGGGCACACCCCAGGTGGCTGCCGCCCAGGACTCGGAGACGTGTGTGGTGCCGTCTTCGTCCACCCACCACGGAACGGTCACTTCGGCATCGAGGGCACCGGTGAGCGATACGGTGAGCTGCGGATGAACCACGACCTTGCCGTGGGGCAGGGGCCGGCCGATGCTGACGTGGGCGAGCACTGCCGTCGGTTCGAGCTCCCACGACACCGGGCGGCCGGTGCTGGTCACGACGCTCCGCACCGCCGCGGAGGCTGTGGCGACATCGAGCAGGTCGGCCAGTGCCTCACCGGTGTCGAGGGCCCCCGCGACCAGACGGTCGTGCGGGACTGCGGCGGACAACCACGGCTTGTCGAGCACCAGCGCCGCGCCGGCGTCGATCACCGCGCCGGTGACGGCGCGCACATGGTCCGGCAGGTGTAGTTCGTCGAGGTCGAGGACCCCCGCAGCAGCGGCCGCGCCCAGCAGGGTGTGCGTGCGCACGATCACCGCCGGGGAAGGTTGCCGTCGGGAGTCGGCGAGACGATCGAGGAGGAGCTGCGCCAGTTCGGGAGAATCGACGGCGGGTGAGGCGAGCGCCGCGGCGAACACGCCCGATTCCGGATGATCGACGGCGTCCAGTAGCCCGGTGAACGTGTCATCGCCCGGTTCGCGGAGCAATCCCAGGACCTGGCCGTCCAGTTCGGCGTTGTGCCGAAGCCACCACGCCGT
This sequence comes from Rhodococcus sp. IEGM 27, assembly GCF_033142305.1. Classification (NCBI taxonomy): domain Bacteria; kingdom Bacillati; phylum Actinomycetota; class Actinomycetes; order Mycobacteriales; family Nocardiaceae; genus Rhodococcus; species Rhodococcus sp. IEGM 27. The sequence goes on from NZ_JAWLSG010000001.1 coordinate 777,729, forward strand.
GTAGCCGCCGCGGTCCGCGAGCAGTGGGCGGGTCGACGGATCCGTCGCGAGCATGGTCAGAGCCGTCGCCCAGCGATCCTCGTCCACGAGGTCGAGGTCACGGACGGCGTCGATCGTCTCGGGATCGTCTTCGAGTGTGTCCCACCAGCGGTTCTCGTCGTCGAGGTCGTGATCGGGCCCGGTGGGCAGTTCTGCGCGCAGCACGGTGAAGCCCCAGCCCACACCGACGGCACGCAATGCAGTCTCGCCCACCCGCTCGGCGAAATCCGGGTCCACCGACGCGAACGGCGAGTCGTCCACCAGAACCGCCGCGAGAGGTGCACCGGGTAGGAGCAATTCGTCGGCGCCGCGCAACTCGCCGTCGATGTCGGGCAGAAGGAGTTCGCCCACCCACGACGGCAGGGCACCGGGCTCGGCGTGTGCGGCGAGCGCGAGCACCACCGTGGACAATTCCTCGGCCGCCGCCACGTCGTCGTGATCGAGGTCCTCGATCTCGGCCCGCAGTGCCGGGTCGGACAGCAGGTCGACGGCGGTCGCGGTCTTGGCGCCGAGCCTCGACAGCAGCGGGTGCGCCGCCTCGGGGTGGACCAGCCGCGTCCAGTCGACACCGAGAACGTCTCCGATGTCGTGGCCCAGCAATACCGTTCGCGGTCCGGTCACCGTGCGCCCGTCCGACAGCGGCACGGGAATGGAGGCCAGTTCCTCGGCCGCGAGTGCGTCGATGGCCAAAGGTTCGAGCGCGGCGTACAGGCGAGCCCACCACGTCGGCTCGCGGTCGATCCCGCTGATCAGTTCGGCGATGCGGGCGAGTCCGATCCTGTGGGTGTCGACGGCGGCCAGAGCGGGGGCCCAGCGCGGTCCGGACAGTTCCGGTACCACCAGGCCGTCCACGATGTCGGCGAGGAGTTCGGCGAGTTCGTCACTGAGTCCGGGTACGACCGATGCCCGGTTGGGCGCCCTGTCCTTCCCACCGACTGTGGGAAGCCACGGTTTCTCCCGCAGTTCGGTGAGCAGCCGTTCCCGCAGAGCCGAATCGACCTCGCTGCGAGCGAAACCCGGCAAGGGGACCAGCGCCGGTCGTTGTTTCGGGGGCAATGCCGCCACGAAGTCGGCGTAACCGACCGTTACCTCGGCAAGCGATGCGCCGGGCAGCACGCGGCGGCGATCGGGCTGCATCGCAATGTCCGCTATCAACATTGCCGGGATCGACAGTTCCTCGTCCGAGCGAGTGGGGGCGCGCAGAACGTCGTCGGCAGAGGGGCGCACGACGCCGTCGACCACGCGGACCAGCCACCGGGCCCGCACGGACTCGAATTGCCACCAGTGGTCGTCGCCGATGGCGATGTCGGTCAGCCCGGATGCCAGTGGGCGCTCCCGTCTTCGAAACTCCCTGCCCGCCACGGTAATCGAGTCCAGGGCAGGAAGCTCGAGCAGCAGGTCCGGCGCCTCGCGGGCCATGTGGGCCAGCAACGCGGTCGCGTCGACGGTGTCGCGCAGGGTCAAGACGACCTCGGACGTCGCCCCCGCGACGGGACGGTGGGCGGTGGGCCACGCGAGGCGCAGCGCCGGAACATCGGCACCCGGATCGGCGCCGTCGAACTCCGCGAGCGCAGATCGCGTGCGCCGCGAAGAGAAAACGACCGAACCGGACGACGAGCGCAACTCCACCTCGTCACTCACCGACAACACCGCGGTGAAACCAACCCCGTAACGGCCGACCGTGCCCGCCGACTTGTTCGACGCGCGGAGGGCGACGAGAGCCTGCACCCCGGACTCGTCCAGCGGCGCACCCGTATTGGCGACGCTCAGCACGCGTCCGTCGAGACGCACCCAGAGCTCACCGGGCACGCCCGCGCGCGCTGCCGCGTCGGCGGCGTTCTGAGCCAGCTCGGTCAGCAACCGGTCGCGGTAACCGGCATGGACGAGATCGGACTCCGCGGCGGCGTCTTCCCTCAACCGGGTGGGTGAGGTGCGCCACGCGTGCAGCGTCGAGTCCCGAAGGGCACCCGTGCCGAAAGGATCGGCTAGCTGGTCGATGCGGAATCCTCCACGTCGGAGTTCCCGGCCGCGGTCGCCTCGGCCGTCACTGTCTCCGCGTCGGTGTCGGCGTTCCCGGAGTCGGTTCCGGTCGGACCCTCGACCATCTCGACGGCGCCGTCGTCGTAGGCGTCGAACTGCGGCGAACCGGCACCCGACGGCAGCGAGGTGTCCGAATGGGCCCCGCATCCGTAGTCGGCGTCGACGACGTGCCCGTCCGCCGCCAACTCGTTGCCGCACACGCCGAACGCTCGATGCAGCGACCCGGCGAGCGGCAGATAGAACCCGCACAGGGAGCACGTGGACGGGGCCGCCCTGGCCATCTCCGAATCCGGACCGTACTCGCCGTCGTGCCAGCGCTGCGCGGCGTCGAGACGGCCCTCGAGGCTCATCACCTGTTTGCGGCCGAGCCCGATTTCGAGGGCGACGTCGTCGACCTCTGGGTCGCCGTTGGCGACGTAGCCGGGAACGAGCCGGGGGTCGCCGGCCGGGGGTGCCAGCAGATCACCGGCCGACAGGTCACCTGGCCGGATGCGCTGATCCCAGGGAATCCAGTCGGGGGCGACGAGGGCATCGGGTCCGGGAAGGAGGGCGATCTCGCTGACGGTGGCGTGATCCGCCGCGGGATCAGCGGCCACCACCACCGCCCACTGCCAGCCCCGGTAGCCCGGAAGGTCGGCAACGAAACGGTGAGTCGCGGCGCACTCGTCCTCGGTGGTGACACCCAGGTACTCGCCGATTCCCCCGTCCTGCAGTTCGGCCAGCGCGGTTCGGGCGAGCTCGACGGCGTCGGTCAGTACGGGGCGCGACACTGCGCGCTCGTCGGAAGAAGCAACACTCACACCACCAGTTTGCCGCACCACCGCAAGTGGATGCCCACCTGGGCTGTCATGCTGGTCCGATGACCGGCGGAAGGCACCTCGTCCCCGCACTCGCGGCGCCCCTCCTCGGGGTCGCGATGATGGTGACCTCCTGCTCCGCGCAGGCACCCACAGCGGCCGATGCCCCCGACGCCGAGCTGCGTGTCGAGATACTGCGCACCCTCGATCACGACCCGAATGCCTTCACACAGGGGCTCGAGATCGCCGGCGACGATCTCTTCGAGGGGACAGGTCGAAGCGGCGAGTCCTGGGTTCGTGCGACGAACCTGGGCAGCGGGACCGTCCGCGCTCGGGCCGAGCTCCCTCCCCCACTGTTCGGCGAGGGCATCACGGTCGTCGACGACACGGTGTGGCAGCTGACCTGGCGTGACGGGGTGGCCATCGCGCGGGACCGGGAGACCCTGAGCGAGCAGCGACGGGTCACACTGGACGCCGAGGGCTGGGGCATATGCGCGCTTGCCGACACTCTCGTAACCAGTGACGGCTCGTCGACCCTCACCTTCCGCGACCCTCGAACGTTCGAAGCGCAGCGCTCCGTCCAGGCGCGCCGGGACGGGGTTGCCGTCACGCACCTCAACGAACTCGAGTGCGCGGACGACGGCACCATCTACGCCAATGTGTGGACCACCGACACCCTCGTCCGTATCGACCCCGCCGACGGCGGCGTCATCACGGCGATAGACGCAAGCGCACTACGCGACGCCTTGCCGCCCGGGCCGCGGGACGTCGACGTCCTCAACGGCGTCGCCCAGATTCCGGGAACCGACCGTTTCCTCCTCACCGGAAAATACTGGCCGCGCATGTTCGAGGTCCGATTCGTTCCCTGACATGCCGGTCCCACCAGCTTGCCCGGGGTTGCTGTGGTCGGATGTCCGCCGACTAGGACAGAATTGGGGAGTGACCGGACCGCGCGAACCCTTCGACTCCGACAGCAGTCGGGCGCCCCACGGCAATTCCGGGCCCACCGCTCATCCCGGCTACGACAATTATCCTCCGGCTGCCCGCTCCGGAGGACGACGTACGCCGTTGCCGCCCCTGCATCCGGTGGGCGATGGGCAGCGATCCCGGTCGGAGGAGGACCGGGCGAACGCACCCAAGGCGCCGCCGATGCCGCGCAAGCTCACGGTCACCCGGGTAGCCGCCATGCGCAGTCGCGAGCTGACCAACAGGACGATCGCCACTTTCCACCGGGCAGCGAAAGCTGACGGGGCGGACAAATCGGGACTCACCGCGCTCACCTATGCGGTGATGACCAACAACGCGACCGATGCGGCCATCGCCGTCGCGCTCGCGAACACCTTGTTCTTTTCCGCGGCGACGGGCGAGGACAAGACCAAGGTCGCGCTGTACCTTCTGATCACCATCGCCCCGTTCGCGGTCATCGCCCCACTGATCGGCCCGATGCTCGACCGTCTTCAGCACGGTCGGCGCATCGCCCTCGCATCGTCGTTCGGACTGCGTACCGCGCTCGCGATCATCCTGGTCTTCAACTTCGACAGCTGGGTGCTCTATCCCGCCGCACTCGGGATGATGGTGCTCAGTAAGTCGTTCTCGGTCCTCAAGAGCGCTGTCACACCACGAGTGCTACCGCCCGAGATCGACCTCGTCCGGGTCAACTCCCGGCTCACGGTGTTCGGTCTCCTCGGCGGAACCATCGGCGCGGGCGCTCTCGCGGGCGCTCTCGCACTGGTCACCGGATCGTCCATGGCGACGTTGTGGCTGGCCGCGGTGATCACCGTTCTCGGTGCCTACCTGAGCATGCGTATCCCGTCGTGGGTGGAGGTGACCGAAGGCGAGGTCCCGGCCACCCTCACCTACCACGGTGACGACCGGCGCACCGAGGTCATCGACCGCACCCGCGTGATGCCGGAGGCGGACGCCGGCATCAAGTCGGGTAAGCGCAGGCAGCCGCTGGGACGGGCGGTCATCACCGGGCTGTGGGGCAACAGCACGATCCGCGTGCTCACCGGGTTCCTCACCCTGTACATCGCGTTCGTGGCGAAGTCCCGGACCGACCACGAACCACTGATCCAGGCCGCGATGCTGGGCTTGGTCGGGGCGGCTGCCGGCATCGGGAACTTCACCGGCAACGCCGCCGGCGCCCGCCTCAAACTCGGTCGTCCCGCTCTGATCGTTTTGCGCTGCACGGGCGCCGTCTGGGTGGTGGCCGTGATCGCTGCCGTCACCGACAACCTGCTCACCGCAGCCGTTGCCACCCTCGTCGGGTCGGCGGCGAGCGCCCTGGCCAAGGTGTCGCTGGACGCATCCTTGCAACACGATCTGCCGGAAGAATCGATCGCCTCGGGATTCGGTCGTTCCGAGACGGTGCTGCAGCTCAGCTGGGTTGTGGGCGGTGCGCTGGGCGTCCTGCTCCCCACCGAGTACTGGATCGGATTCACCGTGGTGTCGGCGGTCATGACCGTCGGGCTGGTGCAGACGGTCCTCACCTACCGGGGCAGCACGCTGCTGCCAGGGCTCGGCGGAAAGCGGCCCGACCTCGCCGAACAGGAAGTAACTCAGCCAATCTCGACCCACAGGGCCGACCGATCGACGGGAAATGTGACGTAAGTGAGTATGCAGGCGCGAACCAAGAAGACCCTGGCACTGATCACCGTGGGACTGGTCGTGGCAGCCGTGGCCTTCGTCGGGGTTCTGTACACGCTCATTCGGGACTCCGAGCCCCGCCTGCCCGAGATCACCGCCTTCGCGCACGGCCACGCGGAGCAAGTGGCCCCACTGGCGTTCTGCAATCTGTATCTCGAGAACTGCGAGACGGGCCGGCTTGCCGAGCTGAACGTGCCCCCGGGATCCGCGCTGCAGTTGTCGCTGCCGCAGGAGATCGTCGACGCACCGTGGCGCATGGTCGTCGTCTATCAGGACCCTTCGGGGCAGGTCGTCGTGCAGGAGAGGGCGCACCGCGCGGGTGAGACCCGTGCAGTGACCGTGCCGTCGACGGAAGAATTACAACTGGCCGGAGTCGAGATCCAGTTGCCCTCCGCCGTCATCGACGAGCAGGGGCTGACGCAGGCGCGGGCCGCCTGGTCGATCAAGACGGCCTGATTCGACAGCAAGCGAAAAAGGAACCCCGCACCGTGTCGTGGTGCGGGGTTCCTTTTTCGGAAAGCGTTCTGTCAGCTGTCGAGTTCCCGGGCGACGGCGCGGACCACCTCGGAGATGCGCTGAGCCGTCTTGCGGTCGGGGTATTTGCCCCGGCGCAGGTCGGGCTGCACCTTCGCCTCGAGGAGCGTGATCATGTCCTCGACCATGCCGTGCAATTCGTCGGGCGTGTGCTTCTTCGCGGAAGGTTCCTTGCGCCCGGCGTTCTGGCGCAGCGACGGCGCCGGGTCGAGCACTTTCAAGCTCAACGCCTGAGGACCGCGCCGCCCGGCGGCCATGCCGAATTCGACGCGCTGGCCGGCCTTGAGGCCCTCGACGCCTTCGGGCAGAGCGGACGAACGCACATAGACGTCCTCCCCCTCTTCCTGCGACAGAAAGCCGAAGCCCTTTTCGACGTCGTACCACTTCACCTTGCCGGTCGGCACCGCGTTCACCCGCTCATCACTTGAAGTGCAATTGGTATGCAAAACAACGCGCCCCACCTTTGGTGCGGGACGCGCAGTATCCACAGTCTACCTTGCACACACTGCCTCCGGCATTCGGGTTTCCAGGCATTATCGTTGCTGGTGTGCCCCCAGAATCGACTCCCCCGAGCACGCCCGGGACCCCCCGCACCCACGATGGTCTGCTGCGGGTGGCGCTTGCCTTGTTCGCGGTCGGATTCCTCGCGATCGTGGCGATCTTTCTCACCCCGGTGGTCTCGGACAGCGATCCCGGACTCGTCCTGTATCTCATCGCGCTCGCGTGCCCGATCGGTTTCCTTCTCGGGATCGTGGCGGCGCTGAGACAGGGCCGACGAACACGCTGATCGTGCACACGCTCGGCGACGACATCCAGACCCTCACTACGACGGGACGATCATGAGACTTCTGCTCAACATCATCTGGCTGATCTTCGGTGGGCTCTGGCTCGCCTTGGGCTACTTCGTCGCCGGAATCCTCTGCTGCATTCTGATCATCACCATTCCGTTCGGGATCGCCTCCTTCCGCGTCGGCGTCTACGCGCTGTGGCCGTTCGGGAAGACGGTCGTCGACAAACCGACGGCCGGGGTGGCGTCGCTGATCGGCAACGTCATCTGGTTCATCATCGCCGGTCTGTGGCTGGCGATCGCCCACGTCGTCACCGCGGTTGCCATGGCGATCACCATCATCGGCATCCCCCTCGCCGTGGCGAACATCAAGATGATTCCGATCTCGCTCATGCCTCTCGGCAAGGACATAGTCGACGCTCCACGCTGATGTGACGTTACTCACATAACGGCCCGGTAACAGAAGAGCAACGGGTCGGCGATAGGCACGTCTCGCCGCTACTAGCTGGGAAGAGTCCGCGAGGCCCCGAATAGTGGGCTGCATCAGGCACGGACACGCGGCGTTATCAAATGGTGACACTGAGGCCTCGGACCGTTACCGTCGTCAGCGGTCGAGCAAACATCGGCCACATCCGGCCCGCCGCGCCAAGCCTCGTCCCGCGGGTACCGGAGTCCCGACGAAGCATTCCAGGGACGAGGACGGGGGACCCAAAGTCCTCCAGGGAACTCGAGTTCCCAGGCGGACACCGGTCCGAATGTGCCACGCACAGTCGGACCTCGGGGTGAAGCCAGACCCTCTCCAAGCCAGGAGGGGTGAGGCCGGGCGACCTCTCAGCCCGAACCCGACAGCTGACCTCGCAGGCGCGTGTGGAGAGGATCTCGACCCACTATGAGCGGACGTCATCGCAAGCCCACCACCACCGGCCGTACCGTCGCCAAGGTCGCCGTCACCGGCGCCATCATGGGCGTCGCCGGAGCAGCCTTCTCGGGCACCGCCAACGCAGCCCCCGATTCCGACTGGGACCGCCTCGCGCAGTGTGAGTCCGGAGGAAACTGGGGCATCAACACCGGAAACGGCTTCCAGGGCGGCCTGCAGTTCTCGCCCAGCACGTGGAACGCACACGGCGGTAGCCAGTACGCCGCCACCGCCAACCAGGCTTCACGCGAAGAGCAGATCGTCGTTGCCGAGCGTGTTCTCGACTCGCAGGGATGGGGCGCATGGCCGTCCTGCTCCTCGAGCCTCGGCCTGAGCAGCGCCCCCACCCAGCGCAACGCGCCGGCCACCGTGCCCGACGTCCCGGAGGCCCCGGCGCTCCCCGACCTCACCAGCGGCGTTCCGAGCACCAATGCGGCCCCGCAGGCTGCGGACGCCATCGACTCGGCCATCGAGGCCGTCAAGGCTCAGGGTATCCAGATCGATCCCCAGATCCTGCAGCTCATCGACGCCAACCGGGCCCTGCTTCCGCAGTAAGTCCTCTCGGCACAGCGAAGAGGGGCCCTGCACCATTCCGGTGCAGGGCCCCTCTTCTGCCGTTGTACTAGCGGTTGATCACCGTGTGCGGATGCGCGTACGGCAACGACTCCGCCGGCAGCGGGAACTCGGTGTCCTCGCCGAACGGGGACAGACCGCCCGCCCGGCTCGACGACAGTTCGGTCACGGCGTGATCTCCATCGGCGGTTTCGGGCCACCCTGGATCCACATACTGCTTCTTAGAATTGTTAGCCACGGGGACATTTTGACAGGAGCGGTCGGCGACGTACAGCCCAGGTCTCTAATCTGATAGTCGATGACCGACACCGACGACACCGTCACGACCCCCGGCGCCGCTACGAGCACCGCCGGCGGCGCAAGTCTCGCCGACTGGCTGGCAGCGCGCAGCGACGCCCACCTGATCGCGCTGCTTCGTGCGCGCCCCGACTTGGCGGTCCCTCCGCCTGCCACGATCGTCGTTCTCGCCGGACGTGCCGAACAGCGGGCGTCGGTGGCCCGTGCCGCCGACAATCTCACCTCGCTCGAGTTCGGCATCCTCGAACTACTGGCCCTCGACAAAGCGGACGAGATGCCTGTCTCCCGCGCCACACTCCTGGGCGCAGTGGGGACGAGGGTGACCAAGAAGACGGTCGACGCCACCCTCGATACCCTGCGGTCGCTGGCACTGGTGTGGGGCGATGCCGACAATCTCCGCATCGTTCCCGCCGTCGTCGCGACCATTCCGTGGCGCGTCGGACGTATCGCCGAGCCCACGGAGACGCTCGACGAGGCCGGCATCACCGCTGCTCTGGCACAGCTGGTGACGGTCGAACGCGACATCCTCGAGACGCTCGCCCGCTCCACGTCCGTCGGTCGGACGCGGGACGCGGCCCCGGGAACGCCTGCCGATCGGCCCGTGCAGCGCCTTCTCGCCGCAGGACTCCTGCGCTGGGTCGACGAAGAGACGGTGGAGCTGCCGTTCCAGGTGCGTCAGGTCCTGCGCGGTGAAGCCGCTTTCGACCCCACCTCCCTGACGCCGCCCGCCGTGACCGGCCGTAAGTACAAACCGGCCGACATCAATGCCGCAGCGGCGGGTGAGGCCCTCGAACTGGTCCGCCACTGCGAGGACGTCGTCAAGGTTCTCGGAGAGGCACCCGCGCCCGCCCTGCGGGCCGGCGGTCTGGGTGTCCGGGAGCTACGGCGCATCGCGAAGGTGTCCGGGATCGACGAGAACCGGCTGAGTCTGCTGGTCGAGCTTCTCTCGGCGGCCGGGTTGATCGCGAGCGGCGCGCCTGATCCGGCTCCGCCCTCGGACAGTGGGGACAGCTACTGGGCTCCGACGGCCGCCGTCGACAACTGGCTGAATGCGCCGATCGCCCGGCGATGGCACGCATTGGCCTCCGGATGGCTCGAGTTGCCGCGCATGGCGTGGTTCATCGGTATGCGCGATTCCAACGACAAACCGGTTGCCGCCTTGTCGGAGGAGGTGCGGGCGCCGTCCGCACCCCGCGACCGGCAGACGATCCTCGGGCTTCTCGCCGAACTCGGGAGCGGTCAGTCCGTCGCGCCCGCGGAATTGAGCCGACTGCTCGCCTGGCGTCGCCCGCGGTGGGGTGCCCGACTGCGCGTCCATGCGGTGGAGCGGACCCTCGACGAGGCCGCGACTCTCGGTCTGGTCGCGCGCGGCGCCCTCAGCTCTGCCGGTCGTGCGCTTATCCACGGCGGTGACGCCGAGGCGGAGATGCATGCCTCACTCCCCGAGCCCGTCGACCACGTTCTCGTGCAGGCCGACCTCACCGTCGTCGCTCCGGGACCGCTCACACCCGACCTCCTCGAGCAGATTGCGCTGGTCGCGGACATCGAGTCGGCCGGCGCCGCGTCCATGTACCGAATCAGCGAAGACAGCGTGCGCAGGGCACTCGACGCAGGGATGACTGCCGCCGAGCTGCACAGCCTCTTTGCGACCCGGTCGCGCACCCCCGTGCCGCAGTCGTTGTCGTACCTGATCGACGACGTTGCCCGGCGGCACGGACGGCTGCGGGCCGGAGTCGCCTCGTCCTTCGTCCGCTGTGAGGATCCCGCCCTGCTCGCCGAGGTGCTGGCGTCGCCCGTGGCCGCGTCATTGGCGCTCCGCGCGCTGGCGCCGACGGTGGCGGTGTCGCAGGCCCCGCTGCGGGAGGTACTGAACGAACTGCGCGCCGCCGGGTTCGCGCCCGCGGGTGAGGATTCTTCGGGAGCGCTGGTCGACCTCCGTCCGCGGGGCGCGCGGGTGCTGACCCGTCGCAAGGCCCCCGGGTCTCGAGCACCGGCTGTCGCCACCGAAGCGCAGCTCGACGCAGTGGTCCGCACCCTGCGTGCGGGTGATCTGGCCGCATCGGCTCACGGCCGCGGCAGCATCCGCGCCGACGGGTCGCGAGCAAGCAGTGCTGCCACCGTCGCACTGCTCAGCACTGCCGCCCGCGAGAAGAGCAGCGTGTCCATCGGCTACGTCGACGCGCAGGGCGTCGCGACGCACCGCATCGTCGACCCCGTGAGCGTCGGCGGTGGTCAACTCGACGCTTTCGACCCGGCGAGTGGCAGTGTCCGTCGCTTCACACTGCACCGAATCACCTCCGTCGCACGAGTCGACTGAACGGCGCCTCGGATAACGATTGTGCCCAAACACCTGGACTCAGGGTTTCCGGGCAATAACGTGTTACGGGTATGTACCTGGCCGGGGACGACTACCAGGAGGCTGGAACATGAGTGTTACCGGAACGGGCCGGCGGACGATGCTGCGCGCAGTCGTACGTCTGATGGTCGCTGTGGTCATTCTGCCGTTGGCATTCGTACTGGCCGGAGGCGGAACTGCTGCCGCGAACCCGTATGACCGGCTGCGTGAACACTGGGTTGCCGCCCCGGGAGGTGTCGGGCAGATCAAGGTACGGATCTGGCTGGCGAACAACGGCAGCAACAAGGCCCTATACCTGCTCGACGGCCTCCGCGCACCCAACGACGTCAGCGGCTGGGAGCACGAGACCAACGCCGCGTGGCTGTCGGATCACGGAATCAACGTGGTCGAGCCCGTCGGCGGGATGTCCAGCTTCTACTCGGACTGGTACGCCCCGAGCAATACCAACGGACAGCCCTACACCTACAAGTGGGAGTCGTTCCTGACCCAGAACCTGCCCGACTTCCTCGCGAACGTGTACGGCATCAGTCGGACGAGCAACGCCGTGGCCGGGCTGTCGATGGGCGGCAACGCAGCTCTCATACTCGCCGCATATCACCGCGACCAGTTCACGTTCGCCGGTTCGATGTCCGGATATCTCAACCTGTCGGCACCGGGCATGCGCGAAGCCATTCGGGTGTCGATGCTCGACTCCGGCGGCTACAACTCCGACTCCATGTGGGGGCCGCCGTGGGATCCGGCCTGGCTCCGCAACGACCCCTTCGTCGTCGCCCCCCTGCTCCGCGGGCTACCGATGTGGATCTCCGCGGGAAGCGGGCTGCCCGGTGCGTACGACCGGCCGGACTCCGCCATCGGCGTGTTCAACACCAGCACGGCCATGGGCCTCGAAGCGATCGCCCTCGCCCAGAACCGCGCCTTCCAGGTACGGCTCGACACGCTGGGAATCCCCGCGCACTACGACTTCCCCGCCTCCGGAACCCACACCTGGGGCTACTGGCAGGATCAGCTCTGGGCCATGCTCCCGATGATGAAGGCCTCGATCGGCGCCTGACACCCCCCTGTGAGTACTTGTTAACCGCCCGCGGTTAACAAGTACTCACAGGGCTGAAAGCACCAGCCGCGACCCGGCATTCAGGGTGGTTGAAATTTGTGCCATGGCGTGGATCACAGTCTCTGGACTTCCAGACCCGTGCTCGCCAAAATTTCTCATGCGCCGCTCGTCATCACGTAGCAGGTTGTCCGTGTAGCGCCCCTGCCAGCTGATATAGATCGTTGGCAGGGGCTGCGCTTGGCTGCGCCGCACGACTCGCGCGGTGTCACCCCACCCATTATCAGTCGCGGTGAGCCGACAGTAGCCATGCAGGCAGCATGGCCCGGCCCTTGTCGTCGCGCTCCCAGTTCGCGGCCTCCTCCGGTCCGAGCAGCGCGTGGATGAATGCGGGGCGAACATCGTCGATGTTCCAGTACTCCGAGACGGCCTCGCGTAACTCTTCCTCGGTCACCGGATTCGGTCCTTGCCCCTCGGGGAAGGCACCCTTCGCGAACACCAGGATGTAGTACTGCGCACCGGGCGCCGCCGCTCGGGCGACGACGTGCAGGTAGTCGCGGCGACGGTCCACGGGGAGCGAATGGAACAGGGTGCTGTCGACGATCGTGGCGAACCGTCCGTCGAAGCCTGTGAAAGAACTGATGTCCGCCACCTGAAAGGTGGCCGTCGTCAGTCCACGGTCCGCCGCGGCTGCCCGAGCCACGCCAATGGCCGTCGGCGACAGGTCCAGACCGACCACCGTGTACCCCTGGGCCGCCAAGTGGAGGGAAGTTTCGGCATGTCCGCAGCCCGCGTCCAATATGTCGCTGCGGAACTTGCCCTCGGCGATCAGTCCGGCGATCTCGGGTTGCGGCTCACCGATGTTCCATGGCACCGGTCCCGAAAAGTTCTCCGCATCGCCTCGGTAGATGTCATCCCACGGCGCAACCTGGTCGTCGGTCATGACGTCGACGGTACGCCTGCACTTTCCCCGCCACAGCGCATCGGCACGGCCTCGTTGCGACGGGAACGGCACTCACGGTTGCGAAGTCGCTAACCGGTCAAGTTCACCTCGATGCAGTAGGTGCGTTGCGGTTCCGAGAAGGCGATGGGAAATGCGGCGTCGAACTGGTTGCACAGGGATTCGTCGTCCTGGCCGTCGACGCGTTCGACCACTGTGACGGTGTCGGGTTGGGAACAGACACCCGGAACGATTCTGCCGTCGTCCTCGAGGAGGTAGCACGAATCTTTCACCATGTTCGGGACGAGGCACAGCGTGCTTTCGACGGTGTCGTCCTCCCCCACCAGCGTGTAGGAGAAGTAGTCGTCACCGCACTGGACGTCACCGTCCTGCTTGGTGGCCACCTCGTACGTGGCGTCGTCGTCGGAGCAGTCCCGCTTTTCGTGCTCGGTCTCGGCGGCCGTGGTCGATGCGGATTCGAAGAAGACGCAATCTCCGACGTCGAGGCTGTTCTGGTCGGCACTACGCACGGCGAACAGGCCTACTGCGGCGACAGCGGCGAGGAGTACCACGGCGACCACAGCGAGGGTGATGAACAGGCCCTTGCGCGACTTCTTCGGAGGCGGATACTGACCGCCGGGCGGGTACTGCCCGTACTGTCCGGGCGGCGGACCGTACTGACCCGGCTGTCCCGGCGGCGGACCGTACTGGCCCTGCTGTCCCGGCGGCGGACCGTACTGGCCCTGCTGGTACGGCTGCTGCGGGTACTGGCCCTGCTGGTAGGGCTGATTCTGCTGGTACGGCTGCTGCGGGTTGTTCGGCGGCTGGCCGGGGGTGTTCGGATCGGGACGTGGGGGGTCGGGGGGCTGGGTCATCTCAGGCCTCGTCTCTGGGGGAACCACCGGCTCACCTCTCAATTTAGGCGGCCACCGCCCGGAATGTGCTGGTATCGAGCCAGGTGAGGGGTGGCGACGTGGCGCGCCGACGCCCATACCAGGACAATGGACAGGCTGGCCAGAATCCGGCGTGACAAGGAGGCTTCCGTGACCGACGGACCGTTGATCGTCCAATCCGACAAGACGTTGCTGTTGGAGGTCGATCACGAACGCGCGAACGACGCCCGGCAGGCGATCGCGCCGTTCGCCGAACTCGAGCGTGCGCCGGAACACGTCCACACCTACCGCATCACTCCCCTGGCCCTGTGGAATGCGCGAGCGGCCGGGCACGACGCCGAACAGGTGGTCGACGCCCTCGTCAACTTCTCCCGCTATGCCGTGCCGCAGCCTCTGCTGGTCGACATCGTCGACACCATGGCCAGGTACGGCCGCCTGCAGCTGGTTAAGAACCCCGCGCACGGGTTGACTCTCGTCAGTCTGGACCGCGCCGTACTCACCGAGGTGACCCGGCACAAGAAGATCGCCCCGATGCTCGGCGCCCGTGTCGACGACGACACCGTCGTAGTTCATCCGAGTGAGCGCGGACGACTCAAGCAGCTCCTCCTCAAGGTGGGCTGGCCGGCCGAAGACCTCGCCGGATATGTCGACGGTGAAGCCCACCAGATCGACCTCGACTACGACGGCACGTCGCCCGGATCGGCGGACGGCCATTGGCATCTGCGCGACTACCAGGAAATGGCAGCCGACTCCTTCTGGGCGGGCGGTTCCGGTGTCGTCGTCCTTCCCTGTGGCGCAGGCAAGACCATGGTCGGTGCCGCGGCCATGGCCAAGGCGAAAGCCACCACGTTGATCCTCGTCACGAACACCGTCGCGGGACGCCAGTGGAAACGGGAGCTCATCGCCCGCACCTCCCTCACGGAGGAGGAAATCGGCGAATATTCCGGTGAGCGCAAGGAAATTCGGCCCGTCACCATCGCCACGTATCAGGTGATCACGCGCCGGACCAAAGGTGAGTACAAGCACCTCGAACTGTTCGACTCCCGCGACTGGGGCCTCGTGATCTACGACGAGGTCCACCTCCTTCCGGCCCCGGTGTTCCGTATGACCGCCGACCTGCAGTCCCGTCGCCGCCTCGGCCTCACCGCCACGTTGGTGCGTGAGGACGGTCGCGAGGGCGACGTCTTCTCGCTGATCGGCCCCAAGCGGTACGACGCACCGTGGAAGGACATCGAGGCGCAGGGCTGGATCGCTCCCGCCGACTGCGTCGAGGTGCGGGTCACGTTGACCGATGCCGAGCGCATGGCCTACGCAGTCGCCGAACCCGACGAGCGGTACAAGCTGTGTTCAACAGCACACACGAAAATCGCAGTGGTCAAATCGATCCTCGAGCGGCATACCGATGCACCCACGCTCATCATCGGCGCCTACCTCGACCAACTCGACGAGCTGGGTGAGGCGTTGAACGCACCGGTCATCAAGGGCTCCACCAAGAACAAGGAACGTGAGGAGCTCTTCGACAGCTTCCGGGCAGGGGACATCCAGACGTTGGTGGTGAGCAAGGTTGCCAACTTCTCGATCGACCTTCCGGAAGCATCCGTCGCGGTACAGGTTTCAGGCACGTTCGGGTCGCGGCAGGAGGAAGCCCAGCGGCTCGGACGGCTGCTGCGCCCCAAGCAGGACGGCGGCCAAGCGCACTTCTACTCCGTCGTCGCCCGCGACACCCTCGACGCCGAGTACGCCGCACACCGGCAGCGCTTTCTGGCGGAGCAGGGCTATGCGTACCGGATCACCGACGCCGACGACCTCCTCGGGCCCGCCATCGGGTGACTCCGCCGCCGCGGAGCCTCGGACTCTAAGCTGGTGCCGTGCGACATTTCGAGTTCACCGTCGATCGGGCCTACGCGAAGTCTGTGAATCAGACGTTCGCCGATATGCGACGCCTCCAGGTGTCCGCGGTCATCGTTGCCCTGCTGTTCGCGGCCGCGGCTGTGGGGCTGATCCTGCTCGGGCATCCGTGGTCGATCATCCTCGGCGTCGTGGTGGCGCTCGTCGCTCTCACGTCGGTGTGGGTGGCGTTCTGGGTGCCCAAGAAGGTGGGCAGCATCGAAGACCTGTATGCGAAGAGTCCATTGGTCCCGGCCGTGATCTCGGAGGTGCACCCGCGTGCGCTCACGCTGCTGTCGCTGATCGACGCAGCGAAGCCTGCGGCAGGGCGGCCGTCGTACGTGCTGGTCACCCGGAACGTTCCGATCCGTGCACACCAGAAGCAGAACGTCGGCGACAGGGTGCCGTCCGTCGCGCTTCTGAGCGACCGCAACACGCACAGCGCCGCCGACACCTGGGAGATGGTCAGTCCGATGCCCATCGCCTGGGGGACGCGCGACTCCTCGGTGCGCGCCCGCGCAGCCGAAGCCATCGATCAGGCGGAGTGGGAATTTCTGGAGGGCAAGATCCCCGAGTCGGAACACGTGCGCACGAGTCCCGATCAGCGAGTGGCCGTGTCCGAGCACGAGCTTCCCGAGAGCCTGCGCTGAACTAGTCGGGCCAGCCGTCTGCCGGCGTGCGCGGGTCGTCCGCCAGCAGCGCTGCCATCCACGAATCCCGCCGGACTCCACGTTGGAGCAGCCCACGGCGCTGCACTCCCTCGAACCGGAATCCCAGTTTGCGGGCCACCGCCGCGGAGTCGTGGTTGCCGACGAAGGCACGCCACTCGATGCGTTCGAGACCCATCCCATCCGGCCGAAACGCAAAGTCGCACACCACCTCCACCGCGGATGCCATGAGACCTCGAGAGCGGGCACCGGCGGCGAGCCAGTATCCGATTTCGGCCGACGAGCTGTCGCGGGCGAGTAGTCCGATCATCCCCACCGCCGGTCCGTCGGCGCGCTCGCGAATTGCCCAGACCGGGCTGCGATCCGCCCATCCGGAGGGGACGGTCCGCCACACGAAGTGCTCGGCGTCCGATCGTGCATAGGGCGAGGGCATGGTGGTCCACTCGGCGATCGCGGAGTCGCTACAGGCGGCACAGATCGCGTCGATGTCGCTGACGACCGGCGGGCTCAGCCACACGGTGCCGGTGTTCAGGGTGACGACGAACATGCCGCCACTGTAGGCCTGCGAGCCGTCGATCAACGCAGCGCCGGGAGCACTTCCTTCTCGAACAGCTCGATACCGGACGTGTCGTACGCGGCTTCGGGAAAGTAGAAGATGCCGTAGGTCATGCCCTGCGCCTTCAGAGCGGACAGCTTCTCGATGATCTGATCCGGGGTACCCACGCCCGGCATTCCGCGGAAGGCGCCGAGAGTTCCCTCCGCCGCCTCGGCGCCGACATAGGGGGTGACCCGCTCGACCAGCGTGGCCAGTCGTTGCTCGACCTCGGCCTCGGTGGTTCCGATTGCGACGTTGTAGTTGGCCGACCGGACGATGGCATCGAAGTCGGTTCCGACGTTCTCACAGTGCCTGCGGAGGATTTCGGACTTGTGGGCGAACCCTTCGGGAGTGCCGTCGAAGTTGGTGTACTGCGCGTACTTCGCCGCGATCTTCAGGGTCACCTTTTCGCCGCCACCGGCAATCCACAGGGGAATGCCGCCCTCTTGGAGGGGAAGTGGCCGCACGATCGCCCCGTCCACCTGGTAGTGCGTGCCTGCAAGGGTCGCGCTGCCGTTGATCCAGGCCTGGCGCAGAATCTGAACGCCTTCCTCGAGGCGACCGAGACGTTCACCGGGCGAGGGGAATCCGTATCCGTAGGCCCGCCACTCGTGCTCGTACCAGCCGCCTCCGATGCCCATCTCCACTCGCCCGCCGGAGATGAGATCGGTGGTGGCGGCCACCTTGGCCAGATACGCGGGATTGCGGTAGCTGACCGCGGTGCACATCTGGCCGAGCCGCACCCGCGAGGTGACGGCAGCGAGAGCGGACATCAGGGTCCACGCCTCGTGGGTTGCCTCCTCGGTGGGCGCCGGAACGGTGTGGAAGTGGTCGTACACCCAGAGCGAATCCCAGGAGCCGCGGTCGGCACGCAACGAGAAGTCGCGCATCACCGCCCACTGCTCGGAAGGATCGATACCGACGAGGTCGAGGCGCCAGCCTTGAGGAACGAACAATCCGAAGCGCATGAGAAGAATGTACCCACAGTCCAGGTAGTCCTGCAGGGTGCGGCGCCACCCGCGGCCCGATCGTGTGAACAGGCGCTACCGTCACAGCATGGCCCGCTTTCCTTCCACCGAACAGTGGTACCGATGGAGCGCGAAACACAGTCGCGGAATCGACGTGTGCGTTGCCGGCGTCGTCACCGTTCTCAGTCTCCTCACCGCGGTGGAGGCGAGCGTGACCGCGGTGGTCGTTTCCTTGGGGATGACGGTGCCGCTGGCCTGGCGTCGTTCGCACACGGTGGTGTCGGGTTTCGTCATCGCCGCGTTCTCCGTGCTGCATCTTGTCGTGATCGCACACACCCTCCTGCTGTCCGTAGTCGCGGTCCCCATCGCGCTCTACGCTTTCGCCGCCTACGGTCCGCGGTGGAGCAGTTTCACCGCGCTCGGTATCGCCATGGTCGGGGCTGTGGGCGCGACGGTGAAGTACTTCTCCGACAGCAAGTCGTCCGAGATAATCGTGTACAACTCCCTCGCCTTCGTCGTCTTCGTCCTCGCGGTGTGGGCGTTCGGTGACCTGCGCCGGGTTCGGATGAAGGAACTCGACGGGCTGGCGGAGCGAGCTCGGCTCCTCGAACTCGAACGGGAACAGGAAGCCGAGATCGCCACCATCACCGAGCGCACACGGATTGCCCGGGAGATGCACGATATCGTCGCCCACTCGCTGACCGTGGTCATCGCTCAGGCCGACGGTGGACGGTACGGTGCCGCCCAGGATCCCGCAGCGGCTGTCGCTGCGCTGGAGACGATCGCCGCCACAGGCAGGCAAGCGCTGACGGATATGCGGGCACTGCTGTCTGTGTTGCGGGAGGACCGACCCCGGGACTTCGCCATGATCCCCGGTGCGTCGGATATCGAGTCGCTGGTCGCAGACCTTCGCAGAAATGGGGTGGACGTGCACCTGCAGATCGAAGGTAACCCGCGGGAACTGCCACCGGGAACGAGTCTGACCGCGTACCGGATCGTGCAGGAGTCGCTGACCAACGTGCTCAAGCACGCCGGGCCGGGGGCGCACGCCGACGTCGAAATGAGCTGGACCGAGCAAGATCTGGTTGTCACTGTCGTGGACGACGGCCGGGGCGTTTCGGCGGCACTCATCGAACCCTCCGCAGGTGGTCAAGGTTTGATCGGGATGACGGAGCGCGCACGTCTCCACGGCGGCCGGGTGACGGCTGGTCCCAAACCTGGTGGCGGCTATCGGGTCCGCGCCGTCCTCCCTCACGGAAACACCTAGGGTGAGTGCATGGACGAACACGGCGGCCGCATCGATGTTGCGCTGATCGACGACCAGCAACTGGTCCGCGCCGGATTCCGGATGGTCATCGATTCGCAGCCGGACCTGTCGGTGGTAGTCGAGGCGTCGGACGGGCGGCAAGCGCTGACCGAACTCGCGGCACGTCGCGTCGATGTCGTTTTGATGGATGTGCAGATGCCGCGCATGGACGGCATCGAAACCACCCGCCAGCTGCTGGCCGCAGAAGATGCGCCGAAAGTGGTGGTACTCACCACGTTCGACAACGACGAGTATGTGCTGTCCGCAATCCGGGCGGGGGCGAGTGGCTTTCTCCTCAAGGACGTTCCACCGGAACAGTTGCTCGACGGTATCCGGACGGTGCACCGGGGCGACGCCGTGATCGAGGCACGGGCCACTCGCCGCCTACTCCAGCACGTGGGGCCGTTACTCGAGGATTCGATGGACCGCGCACAGCTTCCGGAGGAACTCACACCTCGTGAGGTGGAGGTTCTCGAGGCCATGGCGTATGGGCTGTCCAATACGGAGATCGCGGCGCAGCTCCACATATCGGAGACCACCGTGAAGACGCATGTGGGACGCGTTCTGTCGAAAACGCACTCACGAGACAGGGTGCAGGCGGTGGTGTTCGCATTCCAGGTCGGTTTGGTGCGCCGCTCGGACCTTCTCGGTACCGAGGACTGACGCTGGGGGCCCACGTCGTCCTACCGGAGGATGACGGCCGCGGCCGGAAGATGGCTCCGCGCTCCGACGCGCACACCGCTTCACCTGCAATAACGTCGATTCCGTGATGACAAGGACCAACACGGAGGTGGGGACGACGATGCAGGCTGCGGTCCGCGCGAGCGGAGTAACGAAGGTATACGGCACGGGTGAGACAGCGGTGCGGGCGCTGGGCGGGGTGGACGTCGATTTCGCACGAGGCGAATTCACCGCCATCATGGGTCCGTCGGGTTCCGGCAAGTCGACACTGATGCACTGCCTGGCCGGACTCGACACGGTGACGGCCGGCCGCGTGTTTCTCGGCGACACCGAGGTGACCGGGTTGGGCGATGGGGAGCTGACCGAACTGCGGCGTGAGCGGATCGGATTCGTGTTCCAGGCATTCAACCTCCTACCGGTTCTGAGCGCACGAGCCAACATGATGTTGCCGATGCGCCTGGCGGGCAGCAACCCGTCGCCGCAGTGGATGGCGGAAGTGGTCGCCAAGCTCGGGCTCACGCACCGGCTCGATCATCTCCCCCACGAGTTGTCGGGCGGGCAACAACAGCGGGTTGCTGTGGCGCGCGCTCTGCTTCCACAGCCCGACGTCGTCTTCGCCGACGAGCCGACCGGAAACCTCGATTCACACTCCGGCACAGAGGTTCTCGGCCTGCTGCGAACGTGCGTACGGGAGACGTCGCAGACGGTGGTGATGGTGACGCACGACCCGGTTGCCGCGTCGTATGCGGACCGGGTGGTTCTCATCGCAGACGGTCTGATCGCCGGTGACATTCTCCGGCCGACCGTAGATTCCGTGATCGCGTCGATGCGTGCACTCGGCGCGAACGACCTCGCGGCGGTGCGACGATGAGGGAGCTGGCTTTGCCGCAGGCCCGGGCGCACGCGGGCCGGTACGTGGCCTCGATTCTCGCGGTGGTCATCGCCGTCGGGTACATCGTGGCGACGCTGACCTTGAACTCCACCGTCGGCGCCGGAATCGACAACTCGCTCGCTGTGCAGTATCAGGGCACCGACGCGGTCGCTTCCGGGCCGGGCGCCAGGGCGGCTGACCTCGCCCGGATCCCCGGCGTCGCCGCGACGACCGATGACGTGAGTGCCTCTGTCCGTGTCGATTCCGCGATCGACGGAAAGTCCTACGGTGACGCCGTGTCGATCGCGGACGACAGTGTGTTGCGATGGCAGCAGGTCTCCGACGGAGAACTGCCCAGGGGACTCGGCGAGGCGCTGGTGAGTAAGGACGCCGGAATCCCTGTCGGCTCGGAGATCACGGTGACCGCACTCGACGCGGGCGACGGTGTGACCACCAGTGTGCGGGTCGTCGGGCTGGTCGACCTCTCCGGAACGGCGCAGCGAATGCGCGGCACCACGGTCTTCGCGACACCTGCCCAGCTGATTCAGTGGGCCGGTGACGCCGCCACCCACGAGGTACGCATTGCCGGTGACGGGTCCCTGTCACAGCAGGAGCTGGCCACCCGTATCCGCGAGGCCCTGCCCGCCGACTCGACCGTGACTACCGGAGCCGCAGCCACGAAAGACGCTGCAGGACAGTATCTCGGTCAGGCCGAGGTACTGAGTACCATCCTCCTGTCCTTCGGCGCGATCGCGGTCGTTGTCGCGGCGCTCGTGATCGCCAATACCTTCGCAGTGCTGCTCGCGGCGCGGACCCAGGAGCTTGCGCTCCTGCGCTGTGTCGGTGCAACCGCATCTCAAGTGCGCCGCAGTATCCGGACGGAGGCGGCCGCAGTAGGGATCATCGCGTCCGTTCTCGGCGCCGGTGTCGGGATCGCGTTGGCCTGGGTGGTCGGACGGGTGGCCACGGCGGCGGATGCACCGATCCCGTTGTCGGTGTTGCATGTCGATCCTCTGTCGGTCGCACTCGGTGTGGCAGTGGGGATCGTGATGACCATGGTGGCAGCATCTGCCCCCGGACGGGCGGCGACCAGACTGTCGCCACTCGCAGCGCTGCAACCGATGGAGGCCAAGCCGGAGAGTGCGCGAATATCACTCGGCCGCAGGGTTCTCGGCCTCGTGATGCTGGCCGCCGGAATCGCGATGACCGTGGTAGGCGTCCTCGCACAGCAAGTTCCGGCAGCCACTGTGGGCGGATTGCTCTCGTTCCTCGGCATCGCGGCACTGAGCACTACGACGGTGCCTGCGCTGATCAGCCGGACGGGCATCGTTCTGGCACGGCTGGCAGGTCCGGTCGGCGAGCTCGCCGCGGGCAACGCAGGCCGTAATCCGCGCCGGACCGCCGCTACAGTCACTGCTCTGTTGATCGGTGTGGCGTTGACCAGCACCTTGGTGGTGGGGATCGCGACAGTGAAATCGTCGGCCCCCGCCGCGATGGACGAGCAGTTTCCGGTGGACGTGATGGTCAGCAGCGCAGGGAACCGAGGACTTCCACCGGAGTTGGGCTCGCGGATCACGGCAACAACGGGCGTGTCGGGGATTTCGGCGCTCGAGCGGGCCGACCTGGTCATCGATGGACGTGGCGAACTGGAGGCCTTCGGGGTGTCGGGCAGTGCCGCGCAGTCCGTGCTGCGCACCCCGATCACCCTTCCCTCACCGGGACGGCTGGTGCTCTCTCCCGCCGGACTGCGGGACAGCGGTCTGAGCCCTGGAGGCACGGCGACGGTCCGAGGTGATCGCGGCGACGTCACGGTCACGGTGGTGGAGGGCCGGGACGGTCAGCCGGCTCTCCTCGATCACACCGATATGGCGGCGTCGGCATCGTCCCCTGTTATCGACGCGTACTGGATTCGTCTGTCGGAGGGCAACTCCGACGAGCAGTCGCTGGCCGCGACCGACCAGGTGACGGAGCTTGCCCGTGAGCTGGCGCCCGGAAGCGAAGTCCAAGGCATGATCGCGATGCGCGGGGCTATCGATTCGGTGCTCGACACCATGCTCATGGTGGTCGCGGGCCTGCTGTCGGTAGCCGTGCTGATCGCTCTCATCGGCGTCGGTAACACGATGGCACTGTCCGTCCTCGAACGGCGTCGTGAATCGGGACTGCTTCGAGCACTCGGCCTGACGAGAAAAGGAGTACGCGCAATGTTGATCTGGGAAGCCCTCCTGGTGGCCGGTGTGGCGTCCGGAATGGGCGTCGTGTTCGGTCTCATCTTCGGAACCGCCGGAACTGCGTCTGTTTTCGGCTACGACGATGTGGTGCTCAGCGGAATTCCGTGGGTGCAGCTCTTCACCATCGTGTTGATCGGCGGGGTCTGCGGGGTGATTGCGGCACTGCTTCCCGCCAGGCGTGCGGGGGCGATCTCGCCGGTATCGGCCATGGCTGGTTAGCTGCCCGGAGCCGCCTCACCGAGCCCGGCCGAGTTCTAGGTCCTTTGTTCCTCGAGGGCGACGGAACCCGGATCGCGGCTCGGTCGAGGCGGCCACGGCGAATAGACGGGAATGAAGCGGAACAGCAGGCCCGCACCGAGCAGCGCAGCCGCGCCGACCGCACCGACGGCGAACCCGAGCGGGACCACCGCGGCCAGCGCACCCACCCCCAACGGCCCGGCGAACATGCCGGTGTCGTGGGTCAGACGCCAGGCGGCGAGGAATTCTGCGCGGATCGCGGGTGGGGCGATGTCGGCTCCCAGCGTCATGATGACGCCATTGCCGAGCCCGTTGCCGATGCCCATGAGGACGGCGACCAGGCCGATCGACACGAGATCGTGTGAGAACGGCAACGCCAGGTACGACACCCCGATCACCAGCAGGGAGGGTACGGCGATGAATCTCCGGCCGTACCGGTCCATGAAGTGGCCGGCCGGATACGAACACAGCAGGTCGACGGCCGCTCCGGCACCGAACACCAGGCTCACTTGGGCGGCGTCGAGTCCGAGGTGGGCGGCCCACAGCGGCAGCACCGCTTCCCGAGACGCTCGCCCCGCACCCATCAGCAGCGAGCCGGCGCCGAGGGTGGACAACAGCTTTCGGTGCCCCCGCAGAATCGAGGGCAGCGTGACATGCGACTTCGCCGGGCCATCCGTGCGACTCGGCGGATCGGGGACGCGGGACATCAGCCACCCCGACAGCACGACACCGACAAGTTGGACGACGAACCCGCCGCGCGTGCCGACGACGAGGATCACGGCGGCACCGAGAAGCGGGCCGACGAAGAAGCCGAGCCGCCACATCGCCGCAAACGACGACATGGCACGTGCCCTCAGCCCGAGCGGCACGGCCTCGGCCAGATAGCTCTGCCGGGCCAGGCCCCATACTGCGTTGGCGAGCCCCGTCAGCAGGGCGCCGAGACCTAGCACTCCCGGCGTCGGCGCGAACAAGCAGATCAGGACGCCGAGGGCGCCGACCGAGCTGCCCCCGATGATCGACCGCCGCTCGCCGAACCTGGCTACGATCCGCCCGGCCGGCAGGTCACCGAGCACGGCGCCGAGCCCGACGACCGCCACGATCAGTCCCGACACCGCCACCGACGCACCTAGATCACGTGCGGTGAGGGCCATGACCGGCGCCGCGGCGCCCTGGCCGATCCCGAAGATTGCGGCCGGGACGAAGACCGTGGTGACAAAGGGTTTGAGGCCGGTCGGACCGCTCATGCGCTCGCTTCGCCGACGGCACCGCCCAGCGCGTCACCGGGTGCGAACCGGTTGCCGACCTCGCCCAGTCCATAGTGACCGCGCAACGTCGTCGAGGTGTACTCGGTGCGAAACAGTCCGCGGTCCTGGAGAATGGGAACCACCTGATCGACGAAGTCGTCGAGACCTCCCGGCAAGTACGGCGGCATGATGTTGAAGCCGTCCGCCGCACCCTGTTCGAACCAGATCTGCAACTCGTCCGCCACCTGCTCGGGGGTTCCGGCGAACGTGCGGTGTCCACGCCCGCCGCCGAGGAGTCCGATCAGTTGCCGCACGGTGAGCGAGCCGTCTTCGGCAAGATCCTTCACCAGCTGGTACCGGCTCTTGTTCCCCTGAATCTCGTTGAGCGGCGGCAAGGGTGGGAGCGGGGCGTCGAGGGAATGCTCGGTGAGGTCGACGCCGAGCATCGTGGACAGCTGACGCAGCGAGTACGCGGGTGAAATCAGCTCGGTAAAGGACCGTTCGAGCGCCTCCGCCTCCTCCTGGGTGTCGGCGATGAACGGGACGATGCCCGGCAGCACCTTCAGATCGCCGGCATTGCGGCCGTACTTCACCACCCGCGCCTTGAGGTCCCGGTAGAACTCCTGCCCTTGCGCGAGGGTGCGTTGCGCAGTGAAGACCGCCTCCGCATGCCGGGCGGCGAACTCTTTACCGCTCTCCGAAGAACCGGCCTGTACCAGCAGTGGACGCCCCTGCGCCGATCGCGGGGAGTTCAGCGGCCCCTTGACCTGGAAGCGCGGACCGTCGTGGTCGATCGTGTGGACCTTTGCCGGGTCGGCGAACAGGCCGGTGTCCGGGTCGAGTACCACGGCGTCGTCTTCCCAGCTGTCCCACAGCGCAAGTGCCACGTCGACGAATTCCGCTGCGCGCTCGTATCTTCCGCTGTGCGCCGGGATTCCGTCGACGCCGAAGTTCGCCGCCTCGTCCGCGCCCGCCGAGGTCACGATGTTCCACCCCGCCCGGCCACCGCTGATGTGGTCGAGAGAGGTGAACTTCCGCGCCAGGCTGTAGGGGTCACCGTAACTCGTCGACGCCGTGGCGATCAGTCCCACGTGTTTGGTGGCGACGGCGATGGCCGACAGCAGCGTGACGGGTTCGAAGATCGCCTGCGTGTTGTGCTCGAGCCGCGGACCGATTGCCAGGGTGTCGGCGAAGAACACGGAGTCGAGTTTGCCGCGTTCCGCGATCCGACCGAGTTCCTGGAAGTGCTTCACGTCCAGAACCCGATGGGCCTCCGTGCGTGGATGCCGCCACGCCGCCTCGTGGTGACCCACGCCCATGAGAAAGGCATTGAGATGGAAGTGCTGGGAACCTTGTGACATCGAGTTTCTTTTCTACGAGAGGAGCAGCAGGCCGATCAGACCCGCCAGCGCGACAACCTGCGTTCGATCAACACGAGAATCGCGTTGAGGGACAGCCCGAGAACAGAGATCGCGACAATGCCCGCGTACATGTTGGGGATCTGAAAGTTGAACTGGGAGGCGGTGATCAGATAGCCGAGCCCGGCCTTGGCGCCCACCATTTCAGCGGCGATCAGCACGAGAATGGAGGATGCCGCCGCCATGCGGATACCGGTGAAGATGGTGGGAACAGCGGCGGGCAGCACAACCTTCTGGAACAGGCGCACCGGCGACAATCCCAGTGACGAAGCCGATTTGATCAACAGCGGATCGACGGTACGCACACCGGAAATCGTGTTGAGGAGAATGGGGAACGTGCAGGCGTAGATCACCAGCGCGATCTTCGACTCCTCACCGATCCCGAGGATCAGGATGAAGACGGGTAGCAGGGCCAGCGCGGCCGTGTTACGGAAGAGCTCGAGAATGGGGTTCAGGAAGTCCGACACCGGGCGGTACCAGGCGATCGCGATACCCAGCGGGATCGCGATCGCGACTGCCACGAAGAAGCCGATCAGAGCCCGCGAAAGACTCGCCGACACGTGCTGCCACAGTTCACCGCTGGCGGCCAGGTCGAGAAAGGCTTCGACCACCGTACTGAACGGTGGCAGAAACACCTCGTCCACCAACCCGATTCGGGGCGCGAACTCCCACAGCCCGAGAAACGCGACGATCGCGATGGAAGGCTTGAGGATTCGCCAGGCGACGGGCCCCACGACCGCGCCGGCGCGCTTCGCGGCGTTGGGTGCCGCCGGTCGGACCTCCGGTGCGGGCGATGTTGCGCGGGTCTGTAGTGGATCGGCGACGACAGGTGCCTCGTCGAGGTCTGTCGGTGTGGCAAGTGCGCTAGACATGAGCCTCCTCCTTCTCGATTACCTGTGCTCGCTCCACTTCACCGTGCAACAGCGTCCAGATCTTGTGCCGGTACTGCCGGAACTGCTCGTTGGATCGGACGTCCTCACCGCTGCGGTCGATGTCGATGTCGACGAACGTCTTCACCCGCCCGGGTCGCGAGGTCAGCACCGCAACCCGCTGCCCGAGGTAGATGGCCTCGTCGATGCCGTGGGTGATGAACAGGATGGTTTTTCCCGTTGCCTTCCAGATGCGCAGAAGTTCGTCCTGGAGTGATTCGCGGGTCTGCGCGTCGAGGGCGGCGAACGGCTCGTCCATCAGCAGCACTTCGGGATCGAAGGCCAAGCTGCGGGCAATCGCGACACGCTGCTTCATCCCACCGGACAGTTCGTGCGGGTACCGGTCACCGAAGCCGTGCAAGCCCACCAACTCGAGGTAGTACTCGGCGAGGCTCCGGCGCTCCTTCTTGGGCAGCCCCTTGGCTTCCAACCCGAACTCGATGTTGTGCCGCGCGGTGCGCCATGGGAGAAGCGCGTACTGCTGGAAGACGATGCCTCTGTCGAGTCCCGGCCCCGTCACCGGCTTCCCGTCGAGGAGAATGCGGCCCGAGGTCGGCGTGCTCAAACCTCCGAGAAGGTCCAGCAGCGTCGACTTTCCGCAACCGCTGGGTCCGACGAGGACGAGGAACTCGCCGGCGGCGAGATCGATGTCGATGTCTTCGATGGCGGTGAACTTGTCCCTCGTCCCGCGCACGTCGAATTGTTTGGTGACGTGTTCGAGGCGGAGTTTGGGGGGTGTGACCTGACCTCGGTCCGAAGCGGTCGTGCTCATGTCTGTCCTTCCGATACTTCTCCGTCAGTTCTGCTCGGTACTGTCATTTCGTGGCCAGGGCCTGCCCGTCCGGACCGCTGTCCGCCGGATACGTGCCATTGGCGTAGGGGTTGTACTCGTTCGTGTACACATCGGCCGGCGTGAGCTTGCCGTCCTCGAGTTCTCCATTGCGCACGAGCCAGTCGATCCAGGTCTGAATCTCCTTGTCGGTGATCACTCCACCGGGGCCGGCGACACCGGGCGACCTCCAGTAGTCGACGAGGTCGGTGTTCTCGTTGCGTCCGCGCTCGGTGATGATCTCCTTGTACTTCGCGATCACCTGATCGCGGGGCGTGGTCTGTGTCCAGCGGATCGCCCGGGCCGTGCCCTGCACGAAGTCGGCCACTGCCTCCTGGTTCTTCGCGATGAAGTCGTTGCGGAACAGCAGCGAGCCGTACGTGAACGAACCGAAGATGGACTCGTCGGTGAACAGCGCGCGGATGCCGCCCTTCTCCACGGCCTTGTCGCGGAACACGCTCCCGAGTGTGCCGACATCGATCTGCCCCTGTCGCAGTGCCTGTTCGGTGTTCACCGGGGGTACGACGGTGAGCTCCACCTGCTTGATCTCGTCCGGAGTGAGCCCTTCTCGCGCCAGCCATTCACGGACCAGGAATTCGTGGTGCGCGCCGAGGGTATTCATCCCGACTTTCTTGCCGATGAGATCTCGGGCGGTGCGAATCGGGCTGTCCTCGAGCACGTAGTACCCGTTGAACGTTTCCTTGTCGGAGCCGTAGTACCCGACGACCGAGGTGACGGGTGAATCCGCGGCGGCCAGCTTCAGTACCGCCCCGTTGAACGCCCCACCGAAATCGGTCTGTCCCGTTGCGGCGTTCTGGATGCTCTGTGGCCCACTGGTGCTGTCGCCGATCCAGTTCAGCTCGACCTTCTGGTAGTAACCCAGGTCGGCCGCCAATTCCGAGAAGGAGACCTGGCCGGTGGTTCCCTCGTAGCGCAGGACGGTCTTACCGTCGGCGGTCGTGACGGTCTTGTCGCTCGAGCAGGCGACGGTGAGGCCGGCGAAGGTGAGCAGGGCGGCCGCGGCGGCCAGAGTCCGCGCCAGACGTGGACGAATCATCGGGATCTTCCTCAGGGTGATGCCCGCGCACGGAAAGGGTGGCGGGTCGGGTGATGCGCACCGTTCGACCGGAGACCGGGACGGTCCCGCGGGATCGAGCAGTGCCTGCGAAGAGAAGGGGTGCAGAAAAGCCAGGTCAGCTGCGACAGCTACAACACTGGAACATGGCAGAACTCCCTGACGTCGTGTGGTTGTCCCACAGTACGTCCGGTGCCCCCACCAGGGTCAACGGTTACGCGCACCACGGATTTTATGTCTGGATCGGACGTACGATGTCGGCATGCCGTCAGCGACGCTGGTAGACGAATTCGAGGGCCACCGGCGGCATCTGTTGTCGGTGGCCTATCGGCTGACCGGCAGTGTCAGCGACGCCGAGGATGCCGTGCAGGAATCGTGGCTGCGACTCGACGAAGAGAATGCCACCGGCATACGGGACCTCCGGAGCTGGCTGACCACCGTGGTCGGCAGAATCTGCCTCGATCGGCTGCGATCGGCCGCCGTGCGACGGGAACAGTATGTCGGGCAGTGGCTTCCGGAACCCATCGTCACCGGGCTGGGACCGTCTGCGGAGCCGGATCCGCTCGAAGCGGTCGTACAGGAGGAAGACAATCGGTTGGCGGCGTTGATCGTGCTCGACACGCTCACTCCGCAGCAACGCGTCGCCTTCGTGCTCCACGACGGGTTCGGGGTGCCATTCGACGAGGTGGCAGACCTGTTGGGGATCGCGGTCCCGGCGGCGCGGCAGCTCGCGTCCCGCGCCCGTAAGGCCGCGGCAGCAACCACTCCCGCGGTCCCGGACGAGGAGCATTCACGCGCGGTGCAGCGACTTCTCGGAGCCCTCGCCTCCGGCGACATCGATGCGGTGGTGTCGGCACTGCACCCCGACGCCCTCGTCATCGGCGACGCCAACGGCACGACCAGTACCGCCGTCAACGTCATCCGGGGAGCGGACAAGTTCGCTCGCTTCTATCTCGGCCTCATCCGAAAGTACGGCGCCGCCGCCTTCACCACCATGCAGCCGGTCCTTGTCAACGGTCAGCTCGGCTTCTTCAGCGCCGGGATCGCCGGCGGCGGGACCCACCGCAGCTCGCCTCCGCGAGTGGGTGGGTTCACCGTCCGGGACGGACTCGTCTACGCCGCCTACGACATCGCGAATCCGGAGAAGCTCGTCGGGATCAGACTCCAGGACCACCCTTCGTGACCTCGGTGTCGTCACCTCGGTGGTCAGCAGCGGGGGCTTCCGAGGCCCACGGCACCCGGCACGATTCGGTGCTGAAACCCTGTTCGGTGATGCCCAGTGCCGAATACATCCGGGCCCGCATGTTTTCGATCCCGATCTGATACGACAGTTCGACGACACCGTCCCTGCCGAAACGGCGTTCGAGGTCGGCCACCTGTTCGTCCGTGACCGTCGTGGGCGTCGCAGTCATCGCGTCGGCATAGGCGATGGCCGCACGCTCGTCCTCGCTGTACGCCGGGGAGTCGGCGTAGTTGCCGATGTCTTCGAGCCTCGCCGTGTCCAGCCCGTCGAGGCGTTGCAGCATCGTGCCGAAGTCCACGCACCATGAGCAGCCGATCGTCCAGGCGACGCGGTACACCGCCAGCTCCCGGACACTGGCCGGAAGCACGGTCGACGCCTTCTGCACCGCCAGCTCGTGCCGGGCCGAGGCGACGAAGAGTTTGCGGTGGTGGGCGAGCACGGTGAACGGCTCCGGCACCTCGTCGAACTTGCGGGCAGCGAATTTGTACGCAACCTTGACCAGCGGGCTCGCGTCCGCCGGGGCCACTGCGGGAATGCGGGGCATTGTGTCCTCCATCGTCACCGGGCGCCCTTCGCGCGCCGTCTACAGAGAAGACGAGACAGCCCCGCAGAACGTGACACGGCCGTGTGCGAGGTTCGGTGGCACACCGACTACGCTGCAGTAATGCCCGAAACGCCGCGCAATCGCCTGTCGGCTACGCCGCGTAATCGAACCGTCTCGCGCCTGCAGCCGTTCGCATCGACCATCTTCGCCGAGATGACCGCACTCGCGGTGGAACACGACGCCATCAACCTCGGTCAGGGTTTCCCCGACACTGATGGGCCGTCGTCGATGCTCGACACCGCGCGTGCGGCCATCGCCGACGGCCTCAACCAGTACCCGCCCGGGCCCGGAATGCCCGTATTGCGGCGTGCGGTGGCCGCCGACCGGCTGGCTCGCTACGGCCTCGACCACGACCCGGACTCGGAGGTGCTGATCACCGTTGGCGCCACGGAGGCGATCAGCGCGGCAATTCTCGGTCTCGTGGAGCCCGGCGAGGAGGTGCTGTTGATCGAGCCGTACTACGACTCCTATGCGGCCTCCGTCGCACTGGCGGGCGCGGTGCGCCGCACCGTGCCGCTCGTTCCCGCGGGCGAAAGCTTTGCCGTCGACCTCGACGGACTCCGCGATGCAGTTACGAGCAAGACCCGGATGCTGATCCTCAATACACCGCACAATCCCACCGGCACGGTGTTCACCCGCGAAGAACTCGAGGCCATCGCTCGCCTGGCCTGCGAGCACGACCTGCTGGTCCTCAGCGACGAGGTCTACGAACACCTGGTCTTCGACGGCCGGACCCATACCGCCGTCGCCACCCTCCCCGGGATGTACGAACGCACGGTCAGCGTGTCGAGTGCCGCCAAGACGTTCAACGTCACCGGGTGGAAGATCGGCTGGGCATGCGGACCCGCCGAACTCATCGACGCCGTGCGCACCGCGAAGCAGTACATGTCGTTCGTGGGCGGCGGCCCGTTCCAGCCGGCGGTGGCTCACGCGCTGACGCACGAACAACAGTGGGTGACACAACTACGCGACAGCTTGCAAACGAAGAGGGACATTCTTTACGACGCTCTCGTGGCGGCCGGCCTGGAAGTCCGTTCCGGCGGGGGCACCTACTACCTCTGCGCCGACATCACGGGGATCGGCGAGCACGACGGTATCGAGTTCTGTCGGAATCTTCCGGCGAGGATCGGTGTCGCCGGTGTGCCGGTCAGCGTGTTCACCGACCACCCCGAGCAGTGGAAGCCCTTGGTTCGCTTCGCCTTCTGCAAACAAGACCACGTGCTCGCCGAGGCCGCACGGCGATTGCGGGCTCTCGGAAAGCCTCGCTCGTGACTGCTCGCACCATCCCCGCCGACTTCGTCCGGCGATCACTGGAACTGTCGGCTCGCAGTGGTGTCGACCTCTCCCCCGCCTTATCCGTCGCAGGGATCACGGCGGCATCGCTGCAGGACCCATTGGCCAGGCTCACACCGACCCAGGTCACCGCGTTCACGCAAGCGGTCTGGCAGATCACGGGCGACGAACTGTTCGGTCTCGGACCGGCTCCGGTGCCGCGCGGCACCTTTCGGCTGGTGTGTCTGGCGTTGATCCACACCGCCGACCTCTCTGCCGCGCTCGAGCGGATGGCAGACATTCTCCGAGCGCTGCCCTCGCTTCCCGCTCTCCACATCGTCCCCGGCAACCACGGCGGAACGCGCATGACGCTCGATATCCGTCCCGGCGCGAAGGTCCAGTCGGCCGAGGACGCACAGTTGTCGCTCGAGGCGGCGCGCGTCACCACCGACTTCCTCCTCATTCTCCTGCACCGGTTCGCAGCGTGGCTGGTGGGTAAGCGCGTCCGGTTGCTCGCCGTCGACATGCCGTACCCCGCACCGCTTCCACGCCTCGCCGAAAACTATGACCACATCTTCGGTGTCCCCGTCACATTCGACTGCGCAATTCCCGCAATCGAATTCGACAATGCAGTGCTGCGGCTGCCGATCATCCAGACCGAGGACACGCTCGAGGAGTACCTCCGCGAATCGCCGACGTTGCTGATGTCCGAGCGCGACTACGACAGCACGGCGTCATCCCAGGTGCGGAGGGTGCTCGAATTGGGCATGAAGGGCCGCACGTCCACCGCCGAGGAGATCGCGGAGATGCTGTCTATCAGCGTGCCCCACCTACGGCGCCTACTCCGGCAGGAAGGCACCTCGCTCAATCAGCTCCGCGAGGAGGTTCTGCGCGACGCCGCAGTCGCGGGTCTGCGACGCGGTGAGACGGTCGACGATCTGTCCGCACGCCTGGGATTCTCCGAGCCCAGCGCATTCCGGCGCGCCTTCAAGCGGTGGACCGGCACCACTCCCAGCACGTACCGCTGACCTCGGCCACTGTGTTTTCGGCCCACTGCGTTTTCGGCCCACTGCGTCCCCGGCCTGCTCGGTCAGGCGAGGCAGAACTCGTTGCCCTCCGGATCGGCCATGGTGATCCACTCGTTCGGACCCTGCCGTCCCCGATGGAGCACCTTCGCGCCGGATTCCTCGAGTTCCCTGGCGAGGTCTTCTCGCCCGTCTCCCACCCGCAGGTCGAGATGCAGGCGGTTCTTCACCGTCTTCGACTCGGGAACGAGTTGGAACAGCACCCGTGGCCGCTCCGAATGCGCCGGATCCCGAATGGCGGCACCCTCCCGCCAGACGAGAACACCTTCGAAGATCATGGTGTCGGATTCTTTCGCGTGACCGGCCTGAACCAGTCCGCGGATGAATTCCTCGTTGCTCGGCTCCACCTCCCAACCGAGCGTCTGCGCCCACCACTTGGCGAGGCTGTGCGGGTTCTCCGAATCGACGGTGACCTGAAATTCGTATCCCATGTTCCGACGGTATAGCGAGGTACCGACAGGTTGAAGCGAGTACGACACCGCGGGAGTTGTACGACGGACGTCAGACCACCGTGGGGCGACCGCGATCGAACGCAAGATGTACCGCGAGCCCGCCTAACACACTGCCCATCATGAGTTTCTGAGCGCGGATCCACCGCGGCCGCCCCTGCAGCAAGCCGGCGACAGACGCTGCAAGGCAGACGATTGCGGCATTGACGACCACAGCGACAACAATCTGGACACTTCCCAGCAGCAGACTTTGCGACCACACCGGTCCGGAGTCGGAGTCGACGAACTGCGGAATCAACGCCAGGTACATCACCGCGATTTTGGGATTGAGCAAGTTCGTAGTGAGTCCCATCGTGAACAGACGGGCCGGCGAATCGCGCGGCAGAGTCTGCCTCGGGGCGAACGGTGTAGCCGAGCCCGGCCGGAGCGCCTGCCACGCCAGCCAGCCGAGGTAACACGCACCTGCCAGTTTCAATGCCGTGTATGCCTGCGGAACCGCAGAGAATACCGCCGAAATCCCCAGCGTCGTCGCTGCCAGATACACCAGAAATCCGATCGCGACTCCGCCCAGCGACATCAAACCTGCTCCTCGGCCCTGAGTGATGCTGCGCGAGACCAGGTACAGCATGTTGGGTCCCGGCGTCAGTACCAATCCGAGCGCGATCGCCGCCACCCCGAGTATTGCCGTCGAATCGATCATGGTCGTGACGATCCCACCGGCGCCACTTGCCGTCACCGTCCAGTCCGGCCTCGGTGGACCGGTGGCGCGCTCTTTGTACACAGACGCACCCCTTCTTCGCAGCCGCACTTCTTTCAGGGCCCGAAAAGTAGTGCAGCTACAGAAATCGGGTGCGTCTGAGCGGCGATCACTACCCCCGAAATGAGGGGAACATACGTTCGAATCTCGAGGTAGTATGACCGCATGACTTCCGCGGACGCGCGGTACGCGCTCCAAGCTTCGCTGTTCGACGACGCGTCGGGCGGTGTCGAACTGGGCGAACTCGGATCGACGGTCACTCGCCGGACCCTCACTGCCGGCGCCTGGCTCGACGTGCGCCCCGGCTGGATGACGGGCTCCGACGAGCTGTTCACCGAGCTCGTAGACACCGTTCCGTGGCGGGCAGAGCGCAGACAGATGTACGACCGCGTGGTCGACGTTCCGCGCCTCGTCCGCTTCTACGGGGAGAACGAGCCGCTTCCCGATCCACTCCTGGTCGAGGCGCGCGAGGCGTTGAGCACGCATTACCTGCCTGAACTGGGAGAAAAGTTCGTGACCTCGGGTCTCTGCTTCTACAGGGGCGGCTCCGACAGCGTGGCCTGGCACGGCGACGACACCGGCCGTAGCCGCACCGAGGACACGTTGGTGGCCATCCTCTCCCTCGGCACCGCGCGACCGCTGTTGCTGCGGCCGCGCGGTGGAGGGCGGTCGATCCGGTACTCACTCGGGCACGGCGACCTTCTGGTGATGGGGGGATCCTGCCAACGCACTTGGGAGCATTGCGTACCGAAGAGCAGCCGCCCGGTGGGGCCACGCATCAGCGTCCAGTTCCGCACGCGAGGAGTCCGATGATCGCTCACCCCCGCCGGGCCGCGACCGCCTGCGCCAACCGGTCGAGCTGCGCGGCGGTGGTGTCCCAGTCGATGCAGGCGTCGGTGATGGACTGCCCGTAGGTGAGGTCCTCGGCGCGGCCCAGGGTGAGGTCCTGGCGGCCGGCCTCGATGAAGCTCTCGATCATGACGCCGACGACGCCGCGCTCGCCCGCCTCGAGCCGCGCCGCGATGTCGCCGACCACCTCCACCTGCTTTTCGTGATTTTTGCTGCTGTTGCCGTGGCTGGCATCGATCACGACCCGCTCGGACAGTCCCGACTTCCGCAGCCGGGCGAGTGTGTCGGACACCGTCTCCGAGTCGTAGTTGGGTCCGTCGGTTCCGCCGCGCAAGATCACATGGCAGTCGGGGTTGCCCATCGTCCGGATCAGAGCGGCCTGACCGTCCAGATCCGTGCCGGGGAACACATGACTCGCCGCCGCGGCCCTCGTTCCGTCGACCGCCACCTGCACGTCACCCTCCGTGGAGTTCTTGATACCTACCGGCATCGACAGCGCGCTGCAGAGCTGTCGATGCACCTGGCTGGCGGCGGTGCGCGCACCGATTGCGCCGTAGGTGACCAGGTCGGCAATGTACTGGGGCATGATCGGGTCGAGGAATTCGCAACCGACGGGAAGCCCGAGCGAGGACACGTCGAGCAGTAGTTTCCGCCCCATCCGCAGTCCGGTGTCGATGTCGAAGGTGCCGTCCAGATGCGGGTCGTTGAGCAGGCCCTTCCATCCCAGGGTTGTGCGCGGCTTCTCGAAGTAGACACGCATGACGATGTGCAGATCGTCCCGCAGTTCCTCCGCCTTCGCGGCGAGTCGGCGCGCGTAGTCCATCGCAGCCGCCGGATCGTGCACCGAGCACGGGCCGACCACGACGAGCAGGCGGTCGTCGTCGCCGTTCAGCACGTTCACCGTGTCGGCGCGGCCGCTACGCACAGTCGCAGCCGCGACATCGTCGGGCGCGAATTCACGGCGCACGACAGACGGAGCGACCAGGGGGCTGATGCTCACCGTGCGCTGGTCGTCGAGGCGATCAGCATGGGACGCGGTGTCGAGAGTGACAGTCATGGGTTGGGGTTCCTGTTCTCAGGCCGACCCTCGAAGACTGTGAAGAATCCCGCGAGCCGGTCTGTAATCCGGCTCTGGGGTGGAAGTGATCAGCGCGTGGTTACGCCGACCGACCCACCCGGGGCCGGCCTGCTAAACCAGAAATACACGCGCTGCATGGCGCCCACAGTAGCGGCCACCCCCGATCGGCGCCACACCCACCCCTGAGGACGTCCGGTCCGTTGCTTATATTGTGAGTCTGTGTTCATAATATGGGTGACCTTGTGACTGCAGTCACTATCCGCCTCCTCGTTAGGACGCGTCAATGTCAGACCTCGCAATCCTGATCAACACTGCGATCGCCGTGTCGGCCGTGGTGCTGATGATCGTGCGTTTCAAGTTCAACCCGGTGGTGTCGCTGGTCGTGGGATCCGCCTATCTCGGCCTTACTTCCGGGCTCGGAACGGCGAAGACTGTGGAGACGATCGCCACCGGTTTCGGCGACATCATGGCCGAAGTCGGGTTGCTGATTTCCTTCGGCGTCCTGATGGGCGCCATGCTGCGGGAAATGGGTGCGATCCAACGTCTGGTGGGAACGCTGCTGCGGGTCTTCGGTCCCAAGCGGATGCCCTACGCGCTGTCGCTGACTATTGCGACGTTGCTGCAGTCCATCTTTCTCGACGTACTGCTGGTCATCTCCGCACCCCTCGCACGTAACCTCGCCCCGAAGATCGGCCGGATGGGCACCGCACGGATGGCCACCGCGCTGGCGATCGGGCTCGAGTGCGGGATCGTGCTCATGGTCCCGGGTGTGGGCGCGCTGGCGCTCGCCGGACTTCTCGGTGTGCCGCTCGGCAAGATGCTGATCTTCGGGTTGATCCTGGTGATCCCGACGGTGGCGATCTCGGTGGCGATCATGTCGTTCCTGTTCACCCATGGTTGGTGGAACCCGGAGAAGGACGAGGAGCACTTCCATCAGACAGTGGTGGACGACGAGGAAGAGGACGCGACTCCCGACGGCGGCGTAGGTGCCTCGAGCCCGCGGCCCGTGCCCGGTCGCAGCGTCGCCCAGGCCGAGCGCACCAGCACCAGCCTGCGCCCGATCACGAACGAGGATGTCGTGACCCGGCACGAGGGCCGGCTCATCGTCCTGCTCGCTCCGCTGCTCGTGTCACTTCTTCTTATCGCGACCGGCGCCATTCTGGATATCGCCGAAGTCAGCAATCCGGTTATCGACTTCGTGTCCGAACCGCTCATCGCTTTGTTGATCGGTCTGATCGGCACCAGTTTCATCGGACGGCTCACCATCGGCCAGCATCGCGTGCAGAAGGCAATCGCCAGTGGTTTCAGCGAAAGCGGCCAGATCCTGATTCTCACCGGAGTCGGTGGCTCGCTCGCCGCCACTATCGCGGCCGTCGGACTCGGGGACATTCTCGGTCAGTACTTCGCCGCCAACCACGCCGCCCCGCTGCTCATGGTGTGGGTGATGGCCGCCGCCTTGCATATCGCGGTCGGCTCGGTGACGATCTCCGCGATTACCGCCGCC
The DNA here is from genome assembly GCF_033142305.1 of Rhodococcus sp. IEGM 27. Classification (NCBI taxonomy): domain Bacteria; kingdom Bacillati; phylum Actinomycetota; class Actinomycetes; order Mycobacteriales; family Nocardiaceae; genus Rhodococcus; species Rhodococcus sp. IEGM 27. Next base: position 815,372 of record NZ_JAWLSG010000001.1, read on the forward strand.
GGCGTCCTCGCCCCCGTCGCACCGATCATCGGCCTCGATCCCGTCCTGATCGCGCTGGCGGCCGGTGCCGGTTCACTGTTCGCCGTGCACGTCACCAGCAACACCTTCTGGCTCCTGCAATCCCTCATGGGACAGACCACACGTGGCACGCTGAAGACGTGCTCCGTAGGAGTATCGGTGGCGTCGGTGGTCGCCATCCTGCTCATCCTTCCGATGAGCCTGTTCTTCTGACCGCCCCTCGCACCCCTGAAGGAACATCATGTCTGAAAACACGATCCGCCCCCTCGACGGCGTACGGGTACTCGAGCTGGGTAACTACATCGCCGCCCCGACCGCGGGACGCATGCTCGCCGACTTCGGGGCCGAGGTCATCAAGGTGGAGCGTCCGAAAACTGGTGACGAACTGCGCAACTGGCGCCTCTACTCCGGCGACACCTCGATGCTGTACCGCACGATCAACCGCAACAAGAAGTCGATCGTGCTGGACCTGCGGACCGAGGAAGGCAGGCAGCTCGTCCTCGACCTCGCCGCCAAGTGCGACATCCTGCTCGAGAACTTCCGGCCCGGCACCCTCGAGAAGTGGGGCATCGGACCGGACGCGTTGAACGCGGCCAACCCGGACCTGGTGATCACCCGCATCTCGGCGTTCGGGCAGACCGGGCCGATGTCACAGCGGCCGGGGTTCGCTGCGGTCGCGGAGGCCGCGGGCGGATTCCGTGAACTGGTCGGCGACCCGGACCGACCACCGGTACGGGTAGGGGTGTCGATCGGCGACTCGATCGCCGGCCTCTACGCGGCGTTCGGGGCGGTCATGGCCCTGTTCCAGCGGGAGACTGCGAAAGTCGCCGGAACGCAGGGCCCGTCCCTGCCGCATCGGATCATCGACGTCGCGCTCAACGAATCGATCCTGTCGATGATGGAGTCGCTGATCCCCGACTACCTCGCGTACGGCGTCAAACGTGAACGTGTCGGCGGACGGATGGAAGGCATCGCCCCGTCGAACGCGTACCTCTGCAACGACGGCAACAGCGTCATCATCGCGGGCAACGGTGACGCCATCTTCCAGCGCTACATGGACACGATCGGCCGACCTGACCTCGGCACCGACCCGGGTCTGCAGAGCAACGCGGGCCGCTGGGAGCGACGCGACGAACTCGACGCAGCGATCGGCGAATGGACCGCGCAGTATTCCCGCGAGGAGGCGCTGAAGATCCTCGACACCGCCGGTGTGCCGTCGGGTCCGATCAACACCGCCGCCGACATCTGCAGCGACGAGCAGTACGCCGCCCGCAACATGATCCAGCAGTTCACCGTCGACACCGGTGAGGCCGAGCCGAAGCAGGTCGGTTTCCCCGGCATCGTCCCGGTGATCGGCGGCACGTCACTGCCCATCCGCCACGTCGGACCGGACCTCGGCGAGCACACCCGGGAGGTCCTGGAAACATTGCTCGGCAAGACCCCGGAACAGATCGACTCCATCGTCAACGACACAGTAGGTGGCCTCTCATGACGCAGTCCTTCGAATCACGCACCCTGCTCCGCGACGTCACCCTGCGCGACGGGTTGCAGTTGACGGGCAAGATGCTGCCCACCGCCCGGAAGCTCGAGATCGCCCGCCGGCTCCTCGAACTCGGCGTGCCCGCGCTCGAGATCGGGTCGATGGCCCGTCCCGACCTCGTCCCGCCGATGGCGAACACCGTCGAGGTCATCTCCGAACTGACCCAGGAGGAACTGGACCACTGCTGGGTGTGGGTGGCGACGCCCCGGCACGTGGAGAAGGCCGCCGCGGCCGGCGCACGCCATTTCCAGTACTGCTTCTCCGCCTCCGATTCCCACAACCAGGCGAACATCGGACGATCCACCGAGGACAGCCTCGCCTCGATGCCGGCAGCGATCGAACTCGCCCAGCAGGTCGGCGGCAGCATCCAACTGTGCATCGCGACGTCGTTCACCTGCCCGTTCGAGGGCCGGGTGCCCGAGCAGCGGGTGATCGACATCGCCAACGACCCTCGCGCCCACGGCGCCGTCGACGTCGTCGTCTGCGACACCCTCGGCCAGGCCGTCCCCGCCCAGGTGTACTCGCTCGTCTCCCGGATCCGGCTCGAAACCCCGCAGCGCGGAATCGTCTTCCACGGCCACGACACCTGGGGTATGGGGGTCGCGAACAGCCTCGCCGCGGTTGCTGCCGGCGCGATGACCGTCGATGGTGCCCTCGGCGGACTCGGCGGCTGCCCCTTCGCGCCCGGTGCCAGCGGCAACACCGCCAGCGAGGACCTGCTGTTCGCCACCCGCCCGGACTGGCTGAATCCCACCGTTTTCGGGTCGCTGGTGGAACTGTCCGAGAAGACGCTCGCGGAACTCGGTGAGGCCAATCGGTCCAAGGCCGCTCAGGGCGCACGCTCCAACGCCACTGCGTTCGAGTGGGTCATCGGCGGCGGCCGATGAACGGCGCCCGGTTCTACGTCACCACCCCGATCCCCGAACCCGGTCTCACGCTGCTGCGCACCGCGGGCAGCGTCCACGTCCCCGACGCGTTGCCCGACGCCGCGCAACTACGGGACGCGTGCGTGTCCGGGGACTACGACGTGGTGGTGTCCCAGCTGCGCGACACGTTCGACGCCGACCTCCTGGCCGCCGCGAAGATCCGCGGGATCTCCAACTATGCGGTCGGGTTCAACAACGTCGACATCGGGGCGGCAACCGCGAACTCGATCCTCGTCGGCAACACACCCGGTGTGCTCACCGACGCCACCGCCGACGTCGCGATGCTGCTGATCATGGCCACCGCCCGCCGCGCCGTGGAGGCCGACACGTTCGTCCGCGCCGGAAAGTTCACCGGATGGGAGCCGAACCTGCTCCTCGGTCAGGATGTTTCGGGACGCACGCTCGGTCTCGCCGGGTTCGGTCGGATCGCGCGGGCGACCGCGAAACGGGCACTGGCCTTCGGCATGCAGGTGCAGTTCTGCCCGCGGCCTCCCGGCGACCGGCCGGTGACGGACGAGGAACTCGGGGAGTTCGCCGGACTCGTCACCCACACCGACTGGGACACCCTCGTCGCCACCAGCGACTACCTGTCGCTGCACGTGCCCCTCAACGCGCAGACCCGCCACCTGGTCGACGCGGGCGTGCTGGCGGCGATGAAACCCTCCGCGATCCTGGTCAACACGGCCCGCGGTCCCGTCGTCGACGAAGCCGCCCTCGTCGCCGCCCTGAAGTCCGGGGAGATCGCCGGCGCCGGGCTGGACGTGTACGAGGACGAACCCGCGCTCGCGCCGGGACTCGCGGAACAGTCGAACACGGTCCTGCTCCCCCACCTCGGCAGTGCGACGGTGTCGGTGCGCGCCGAGATGGCGAGGCTGTGCGCCGAGAATGCTGTGGCCATGGCGCAGAACCGGATTCCCCCGCATCCGGTCAACCCGGAAGCGTGGAACCCATGACGGTTCTGATCGCCCCCGACAGTTTCAAGGGCACCTACACCGCAGGCGAGGTCGCCGACGCCGTCGCCGGCGGGATCACCACGCCGCACGACGGCCCCCGCGACCCGTCCGAAGTCGACGGCACCGGCGCGGCAGGCGGGTTCTCCGGCGGCATGTGGGCACGGTACGACGCCGAACTCCGCTCCGGCGCCGAGTACGTCCTCGACGTGATCGGCTTCGACACCCTCGCCGCGGAAGCGTCGGCGGCGACTACCGGTCCCGGATCGCCGGCGTTTTCGTCGCCACGGACGCCGTGGCCATGCACGAAGCCGGCCGCGCGATCGCGGCGCAGCTCATGACGGGTAGCGGCCACCCAGCGTCCGGGTGACCTTCTCGGCGCTGCCGACGAGCAGATCCACCCACTTCTCGCACTGTTCGCGCGGCATGCGGAGCGTCGGCCCGCTGATCGCCAAAGCACCGATCACGTCGGCGGACGAATCGAACACGGGCGCAGCCAATCCCGACGCGCTGTCTTCCCGCTCCCCGGCGGTGATGGCGTACCCGTCGGCCCGGGCCTGGTGGATCAATTCACGCAGCACCGCGGTGTCGGTGACAGTGCCCTCGGTCATCGGCTCGATGGGGCCGGCGAGGACCTGTTCGGTGAGTTCCGGGTTCCAGGCGAGCAGCACCCGGCCCGCCGATCCCGCGGGCAAGGGGACGATCTTTCCGACGTACATGTTTCGGCGCAGCGCGTGCTCGGTCTCCGCGATGGCCACGCACACGCGGTAGCCCTGCTCGACCCGGAAGAAGCTGGCGGTCTCGCCGGTGGCGTCGCGGATATCCTTCAGCACCGGCGTGACGACAGCCAGCACGTCGAGTCCCTTGGTGGCCGTAGCAGCCCAGAACGCCATCTTCACGCCGATCCGGATCTGGTCGCCGGACCGGTCGAGGAATTCCTGCGCCACCAGGTTGCTGACGAGCCGTTGGACTGTCGAGGTCGGCAGACCCGTCGCCTGCTGGATCTCGCCCAGCGTCATCGACGGACGCGACAGGCTGAACGCATCGAGGATCTCCGTGATCTTGCTCAAGACCAGCAACGGTTGGTGCTTGGAGGTCAATTCGCCGTCTTCCGCTCGCATGCCTCAACGATAGTCGCCACCGCCCACCGAGGACATTGCTGCTCGCGCCGAGCGCCGGGATGTGGTAGTTGTTGAGGATGCTGAATCGCGACTCGACGAAAGGCGCATGAGCGCCCACCGAGATCCGCTCCCCACGCTTCGATCGGCACCCCTCCGATGTCGTGACCCCTCCACCCTGCGTGTCCGTCGACGCTCGAAATCGTTGGCGCACATTCGCGCAGACGAGGGGAACATTCAATCGAACAGGGTGGGGAGGTAGAGATGAAACTAGCAGCGGCACTGGCCGAACGCGGCGATCTGACGCGTCGGGTGGAGCACCTGAAATCGCGCATCCTCACGAATGCGCGACACCAAGAGGGTGAGTCGCCGGCGGAGGACGCCGCGGCGCTACTCGCCGAACTCGAGGAGGTCCTGGACCGCCTGGAGGTTCTCGTCCGAAGGATCAATCGAACGAATACCTCTGCGCCCCTTGGTGATGAGAGCATCACGGACGCCCTGGCTCGCCGGGACATGCTGCGTATCCGGCACCGGGTGGTGTCCGCCGCCGCGGATGCCGCCTCCGGTCGTGAGCAGGACCGGTACGGCCGACAACTACGCTCGGAGCTCGTCTTCGTCGCGGCGTTGCCGGTTCGGGATCTCAGGCGTACTGCCGATGATCTGGCGCGGCAAATCCGGGAAGTCGATCTCCGAGTGCAGCAAGCGAACTGGGAGGTCGAGCTGCTCGACTGAATTCTGCTGGGCAGTAGGTAACCGTTTCAGAGGCGGGCACACACCGCGGTCGGCGGCAATCCGGCCACACCTCCTGCGTGGTAGGCGGCGCACCCCGGGCATACACCCGGATCACAGTGTAGCCCAGCACATTGCACAGGTGACTGCGCACGACGCACAGCTCATCACCAGGTGCCGATCCAAGACGGCGAGGGCGGGAAAGGGGCTCCCAGCACACACGTGAGTGGCACAGTACGCCGAAGCATACTGTGCCACTCACACGGGCTCAGCCGACGACCAGATCCAGCTCGTCGTCGTTGACACCGACCGTCACGCTGCCACCCTCGACCAGAATGTCGTCGAGCAGCAGGTCCGCGATCCGGTCGTCGACCGCACGCTGGATCGACCGGCGCAGCGGGCGTGCCCCGAACTCGGGCTGGTGTCCGTGTTCGGCAATCCAGTCCACCGCGGCGTCACTGAACGAGATCTCGATGCCCTTGGCCTCGAGCCGCTTCCGGCTGTCGTCCAATAGCAGGTCGGTGATCCGGTGCAGCTGTTCGGTGTCCAGCTTGCGGAAGATCACGATCTCGTCGATCCGGTTGAGGAATTCCGGCCGCATCGACTCACGCAGCCGGCCCATCACCCGGTCTCGCAGCGGCTTCTCCGACGCCTCGGCGTCACCGGTGGTGAAGCCCAGTCCGCCCGACTTGCTGGAGATGATGTCGGATCCCAGGTTGCTGGTCATGATCAGAACGGTGTTCTTGAAATCCACCGTCCGGCCCTGACCGTCCGTCAACCGTCCGTCGTCGAGTACCTGCAGCAGCGTGTTGAACACGTCGGGGTGCGCCTTTTCGATCTCGTCGAGCAGGATCACGGAGTACGGGTTGCGCCGGACCTGCTCGGTGAGCTGTCCCGCCTCCCCGTAGCCGACGTATCCGGGAGGGGCACCCACCAGGCGACTAACCGTGTGCCGTTCACCGAACTCGCTCATGTCGAGTCGCAGCATCTTGTTCTCGTCACCGAACAGGGTGGCGGCCAGAGCCTTCGCCAGTTCGGTCTTGCCGACACCGGTCGGGCCGAGGAACAGGAAGCTGCCCACGGGGCGGTCGGGATCGTTCATACCGGTCCGGCTGCGACGCACCGCCCGGGCGATGGCCCGCACGGCGTCGTCTTGCCCGATGACCCGCCGGTGCAGTTCGTCTTCGAGCCGGCGGAGGCGTTCCTTCTCCTCCTGGGTCATCTGGCTTGCGGGAATACCCGTCGACCGCGACACGACCTCGGCGATCTGCTCGGCGGTCACGTCCGGTGTGAGGTCCGACGCGTCGGCCTTGCCACCGATGCGGGCCTGCAGCTTCGTGATCTGGTCACGCAGTCCCGACGCCTTCTCGTACTGCTCATCGGCGACAGCCTGATTCTTGGCCTGTTCCAACTCCTCCACCTGCTTCCGCAGAGCCTCCACGTCGACGCTCGGCATGCGCAGCCGTAGCCGGGCCCCGGCCTGGTCGATCAAGTCGATCGCCTTGTCGGGCAGGAAGCGGTCACCGATATACCGGGCAGAGAGCTCGACGGCGGCGGTGATGGCGTCGTCGGTGTAGCGCACGCCGTGGTGCTCTTCGTATCGGTCGCGGAGACCCGACAGAATGGCCACTGCGTCCTCGATGCTCGGCTCCGCCACCGTGACCGGCTGGAATCGGCGTTCGAGCGCCGGATCCTTCTCGATGTGCTTGCGGTACTCGTCGAGGGTGGTGGCGCCGACGATGTGCAGTTCACCGCGGGCGAGCTTCGGCTTGAGGATGTTTCCGGCGTCCATCGCGCCCTCTGCTCCTCCACCGGCGCCGGCAATGGTGTGGACCTCGTCGATGAAGACGATCAGCTCGTCCTTGTGGGCGGCGATCTCGTCGATCACCTTGGTGAGGCGTTCCTCGAAGTCGCCGCGGTACCGGGTTCCCGACACCATGCTCGACAGGTCGAGTTGCACGATGCGCTTACCGGTCAGACGGTCGGGTACGTCGCCGTCGACGATCCGCTGAGCCAGGCCCTCGACGATCGCCGTCTTGCCGACGCCGGCCTCACCGACGAGGACGGGATTGTTCTTGGTCCGCCGCGACAGGATCTCGATGGTCTGTTCGATCTCGTCGGCCCGGCCGATCACCGGGTCGACGCCGCCGCTGCGGGCGCGTTCGGTGAGATCGAAACCGTACTTGTCGAGAGTGGGAGTGTCGGAGTCCGGCGCCTGCTCGGCCGACCCGCCTTGGATGGCGGTCTGTAGACGTTCCGGGGTGACACCCTCCGAGGCCAGCAGGCGGCCTGCGGCATGGTCCTGATCTGCGGCGAGCGCGAGGAACAGGTGCTCGGGATCGATGTACGTCGACCCGAGAGCGCGGGCGAGCTGATGCGCCTCGAGTAGCGCGGTCTTGAGCGCACCGCTCAGCGAGGGCACGGCGAATCCGGACGAGTTCCGGCCCTGCGGAAGACGCAGTTCCACGGCGTCCGACACGGCTGACACGTCAGCGCCTGCTCGCTGCATCAGCGTCTTGGCCGGGTCTTGTTCGGCCATGACGCGTAGAACGTGCAGTGCATCGAGGTCGGAGTCACCGCGACCGGCGGCGAACCGCGCGGCCGCTGCCATGAGTTCCTGGGTGGAGCGGCTCATGAGACGGCTGATGTCGATGCGACCAGGGCCCTCCGGCCCGAAGAATGCTGGCATTCCGAAGCCTCCTAAGAAGTTGAGCGTTACTCACTCAACTAACGTGCCGGTGCTCCGATCAATTCCCGCAGCGGGGTCCATTCATTGTGATGGCCGTCATATGCGGACGGCTGCCCGGCGCGAGGGACTCCCTACAACACCGGACATGGACCCACTCTTCCCGGCGGGGTCAGCGGAAAGTCGACTTCAGGTATTCGGCGAGACCCTCGATCGAGACGGGCGACATCCGGAAACCCAGATAGCCGTCCGGACGGACCACGTACGCCGCGCAACCCTCGGCGCCATAGGCCGCGGCGAATTCGCCGGCCTCGTCCCGCACGAGCGGAAGAATCGTTTCACCGACCTCGGCACCCGAAGTTGCGATCAGATAGGTGTCGAGCAGGCCGTGGGCCGCGGTCACGGCCGACGCCGCAGCAGCCTCCAGCACGGCCAGACCCCGCGCGTCGACCGAGTCGTCGGCGTACAGCAGCAGTGTGTGCCGGTCGCGTCCCAGTAACCCGAACAGCCGGATCGGAAATGCGACGGCGGCGCGGGTCAACCCACGCGCGTCGGGCGCTCGCTGACCGGGCCGCAGCGTGGTCGCGTCCTCGGTCCGGGTCACGATAGGGCTGTCGCCGTAGTCGATGAGCAGCTGCGCTTCGCGGCGCATGACCAGTTCGGGGTCCGAAGTACCCGCGCCGATCCCTTCCCGGGCGCTGCGGATGGTGCGACCCACGACCTCCTCGCCGACCGGCCGCCGCTCGAGGTCGTAGCTGTCCGTCAGGTCGGGGGCCGCGACTCCGGACACGGCGAGCGCAAGTTTCCATGCCAGGTTGTGGGCGTCTTGGATCCCGGTGTTCATGCCCTGCGCCCCGGTGGGCGGGTGGATATGGGCGGCGTCGCCGGCAACGAACACGCGTCCACGTCCGTAGGAGTCGACGATGCGGTGGCTGATGCGGAACACGGAGGACCACCGAAGGTTCGATGCCCGGGCCGTTTCGGGAGCCAGCCTGTCGAGTACGGCCTGAATGTGCCCGAGTTGCGGCGTGGGCCCCGACTCGAATCCGTGCCGGATGTCGTCGCCGGCCGAGGCGCCGGTGTTCGACAGTTCCGCGGGCACCAGCATCGACATCCGGTACCGACGACGACCGGGCAAGGGAATGCACACGAGGACATCGTCGGGTCCGTCCTCGGTGCGGCGGACCGAACGAATGTTGTAGCCGCGCGGCAACGACCAGTCCACTTCGACGTCACCGAGCATGTACTGCTCACCGAAGGCGCCGCCCTCGAACGTGAGACCGAGACCCTTGCGCACCACACTGTGCGCGCCGTCGCATCCGGCGAGGTACTGCGACCGGATGGTGCCGCCGCCGTCCCCGCTCACCGTGGCGACCACCCCGCCCTCGTCCTGTTCGAACGAGACGAGGCCGATTCCGCGCTCGACCCTGGTGCCCAGGGAGGCCAGGTGTTCGGTGAGTATGCGTTCGGTCTCGTACTGGGGCAGTCCGATGAACCCGAACGGCACATCCGCGGGCAAGGCCAACTCCATTCGCCCGACCTCGACTCCGTCGACGTAGAGGATCTGCCCGCGGAATGGAACCCCCGCGTCGAGCACTCGTCCGAGCACGCCCATACCTTCGAACACTTCGAGGGTCCGGGGTTGGATCCCCACCGCCTTGGCGTACTGCGGCGGCTCGTGGAGCGGATCGATGATGCGGCAGGAGATGCCGCGCCTGCGCAGTTCGATCGCCGCAGTCAGTCCTACCGGACCCGCTCCGACCACCAATACCTCGGGATCCACCACGAAGACACCGCCTCACCAGGAGGGATCGAGTTTCGATCAGTATGCCTGGCCGCCGCGGAAATTGGAGGCAGACGAGCTCCCGATTTTTGAACATGCAGCCGTGTGGGTAACCGTCGGACATGACGCACAAGGACACCGAGCAGCACGAGAACACACCCGGCCCGGCGACGACGAGTACGGAGAGTGGCAAGTCGGGTGCCCACAAAGACGTGGTGTCCGATCCCGCGGAGGACGACAAGGTTTCGGGTGCGGACTGGAGCAGCGAAGGTGGCGCGACCCCGGAGGGGCCCGCCACCGACACGGACGACTGAGACTGACGGCTACCAGGGAATCTGACCGGCGAGAACACCGACCACCAGCATGGTCAGCGACACCAGCGCGGCGCGCCACAGCACCTTCTTGTGGTGGTCGGCCAGGGACACCCCCGCGAGGGTGACGAGCAGCAGGATGGCCGGGACCAACGGGCTCTGCATGTGGAAGGTCTGTCCGGTGATCGAAGCGCGGGCCATCTCGACGGGCTCGATGCCGTAGGTGGACGCGGTTTCGGCGAGCACGGGCATCACACCGAAGTAGAAAGCGTCGTTGCTCATGAAGAACGTGAAGGGCAGGCTCAGGACACCCGTGATGACGGCGAGGTGTGGTCCGAGCGATGCCGGGATGATCTCGAGCAACCACTGCGCCATTGCCTCGACCATGCCCGTGCCCTGGAAGACTCCCGTGAGCACGGCTGCGGCGAACACCATCGCCACCACCGAGACGATGCTCGACGAGTGCCGGGTGATGGCTTCCTGCTGCTCCTTGACGCGCGGGAAGTTCGCCATCAAGGCGATCGATGCCGCCACCATGAAGAGCACCGGGATGGGCAGGACGTCCATCACGAGCACGGCCAGCAGACCCACGCTCAGAGCAGCGTTGAACCACAACAGCTTCGGTCGCAGCGTCGGCCGCTCGGGGTCCAGTCCTTCGACGAAGCCGTCGAGCCCGTCGTCCGAGCCGGAATCTCCGGAACCGCCGGTTGCGTTGCCGCTGCCACCGTCAGCGCCGCCGGAACCAAGCCGAGTCCGACCGGATCCCGCGCCGACGAGCAGACGCTCGGATGTGAGAACCAGGGTGCCGACGCGTCGTCGTTCGGAGTAGCCGAGCTGCACGGCGAAGAGAAGCACGATGACGAGTCCGGCAACGAGCGAAGGAATCATCGGCACGAAGACGTCGGACGGGGAGATCCCGAGGGCCGCAGCAGCTCGGACGGTCGGCCCACCCCACGGGATGATGTTCATCGCGCCGTTCGAGAGCCCGGCGACGACGGTGAGGACGACGGGGCTCACCTTCAATTTCAGGTAGAGCGGGAGCAGTGCCGAGGTGACGATGATGAAGGTCGTCGACCCGTCACCGTCCAGCGACACCACCATGGCCAGGACTGCCGTGCCGACGACGAGCCGCATGGGATCGTTGCGGACGAGCTTCAGAATCACCTTCACCAGTGGGTCGAAGAGCCCGACGTCGATCATGATCCCGAAGAAGATGATCGCGAAGAACAGCAGTGCCGCGGTGGGTGCCAGCGCTTTGATCCCGTCGGTGATCATGTCGCCGATACCGAGGCCGGCCCCGGCCGCGATACCGAACGCGACCGGGACGGCAATCAGCCCGACCACCGGGGTGGCCCGTTTGGACATGATCAAGAACATGAACACGGCCACCATCAGAAAGCCGAGTGCTACCAGCATTGCCACTCCTCGTCCGCACCTGAAAAGTCGCAATGTGATCGCGACAACAGCAAGTGTTGATCGAGTGGGCGCTCACAGTCACTGTTACGGACGTAGAGAAGGTTGTGTTCATTGTGGTGGCGAAGACAGATGTTCCCTCAACGTCGCCGTCTTGTACTCGGTCCGGAACAGTCCGCGCTTCTGCAGTACGGGAACGACCTCGTCGACGAAGTCGGTGAGAGCGTCCGGATAGATCGGCGGCATCAGATTGAAGCCGTCGGCGCCACCTCCGTGGAACCACCGTTCGATGTCGTCGGCGATCGACTCCGGCGTGCCGATCATCGTGCAGTGCCCACCACCGGCGGCCAGTGTTCCCAGCAGCGCGCGGACCGTGGGCCGATCCTTCTCGACGATGCGCAGGATGGTGTCGTAGCGGCCCTGCGGTCCGGTGAACTCGGAGAGTGGCGGCAGGTCGGGGACGGGCGCGTCCAGTTCCCACTCACTGCAATCCTGATGCGTGAACAGGGACAGTTGCGCGATCGACTGTTCGACCGGCAGCAGGGCGTCGAGTTCGGCCTTCTTCCTGTGTGCCTCCTCGGTGGTCGATCCGACGTAGGTGACGAGACCGGGCATCACGGTCACGGCGTCGGCATCGCGGCCCGCAGTTCGGATGCGCCGCTTGACGTCTCGGTAGTAATTCTGAGCGGATTCGAGGTCGTACGCCACGGCGTAGATACCCTCGGCGCAACGGGCCGCCAGGTCGCGGCCCTGCTCGGAGGCACCGGCCTGGAAGAGGACGGGACGCCCCTGCGGCGACCGCGGCACGTTCAGCGGGCCGTCCACCAGAAAATGCTTGCCGCGGTGATGAATCGGGACGACCTTCGCCGGGTCGGCGAACACCCCGCCTCGGTCGAGTTCCAACGCGTCCGCGTCCCACGAATCCCAGAGCGCGAGTGCCACGTCGACGAACTCGGCGGCGCGCGAGTACCGCTCGTCGTGCGGCGGCATTTCCTCGAGTCCGTGGTTACGGGCCTCCGCGTCGAACATGGAGGTCACGACGTTCCACCCGGCCCGGCCGCCACTGATGTGGTCGAGCGATGCAAGCATCCGGGCGGCGTGGAAGGGCGTGTAGAAGGTGCTGGACACGGTGGTGACCAGCCCGATTCGCTCCGTCGCCCGGGCCATCGCCGACAACGCCGTCAACGGTTCGAGAAACCACAGTCCGCCGGCGGCGGGCTCTCGCACCGAGTGTCCGTCGGCGAAGAAGACGGCGTCGAAGCAGCCACGTTCTGCGGTCTGCGCCAACTCTTCGTAGTAGGCGATGTCGGTGAGCCGTTCGACCTGCGACGCCGGGTGCCGCCAGGCGGCGCCGTGGTGTCCGCAGGCGAAAAGAAATGCGTTGAGGTGCAGTTGCTTACGTGCTGCCATCAGTCTTTGACCAATCCCCCGTCGACGACGAGATTCTGACCGGTCACCGAACGCGACCACGGAGAGGCGAAGAACAGCACCGCGTCGGCGAATTCTTCCGGAGTGGTGACGCGTTGCAGGGGCGTACTCGCCGCAATGAGGTCGAACACCTCGTCCGGAGTGGCGGCGCTCGCGTCCGTGGTGCGCAGCAGCCCCCCCGACACCATGTTCACCGTAATACCGTCGGGACCGAGATCGGCGGCGAGCGTGCGGGTCAGTGACAGTGCTGCAGCCTTGGCCGCCGTGTAATCGTGGTAGGGAACTACGGGGTTCTGGAACAAGTTGGTTCCGATGGTGACGATGCGACCGAAGCCGATTGAGCGCATGCCCGGAAGTGCGGCTTGCGTGGTGTTCAGAGTCGCCTTGACACTCCCTTGCAGCTGCGCGTCGAAGGCGTCCCACGAGATGGCGTCGGCCTTGTCGCGGGCGTCGCCGTTGAAGGAGAAATCGGCGAGGGCGTTGTTGATCACGGTGGTGACCGGTGAGCCGAAGTGGTCTGCCGCCGCGCCGAACAGGGCGTCAACCTGTTCGCGGTCCGTGACATCGGCCTGTAGCGCGATGGCCTGCCCGGCGCCCGCCTCCGCCGCGAGGTCCTCGGCCGCGTCTCGGCTACGACGGTAGTTCACCACCACCCGTGCGCCCTGCTCGGCGAACGAGCGCACGATGGCGGAACCGAGGCCGCGTCCACCCCCGGTCACGAGAACGATCTGCTTGTCGATCTGCATTGCGCACCTTTCGTCCGGCCGCGAGGAACGCCGGACGACCGCACGCATCAGCGGTCGGCGCGACATCCCTTCGCTAGCACTACCTAGTTCAGGTTCGACGGGTGTGTTCTCAGCCGCCCAGCTTTCGCCGGGCAGCACCCCGTGTCACTGGCGACAGTCTAAGCGCTGCCGTGAAAAGAGAAAGCCGCACCCGTCTTTGTTGCGCACAATTAAGTTGTGTGCAACCATTCTGGGGTGACCGATCCTCTCACCCTCGACCGCCAGTTGTGCTTTGCCCTTTACTCGGCATCGCGGGCCATGACGGCGACCTACCGGTCGCTGCTCGAGAAGTTGGGTGTGACGTACCCGCAGTACCTGGTTCTGCTGGTGCTGTGGGAGCAGGACGGCCGCGGCGTGCGCGACATCTGCGACGCCCTGGATCTCGATACCGGCACCCTGTCACCGCTACTCAAGAGACTCGAATCGCTCGGGTTGGTCGAGCGTCGTCGCGACTCGGCCGACGAGCGGCGGGTCGGTATCCATCTCACCGAGGCCGGGACCCAGCTGCGGCATTCCGCCGTAGGCATTCCGGCCGCACTGGCCGGCTCGACGGGCATGGACGTCGACGAGCTCGTCGCCCTCCGCGACACCTTGAGTCGTCTCACCGAATCACTACACCAGTACACCGCAACCGATCCCCTGAAAAGGAAGTAATCCCGTGCAGATTCTCTACACCGCCGAAGCCCTGGCAACCGGAGAGGGCCGCAACGGCCACGCCCGCACCTCGGACGGCCGACTCGATCTCGACCTTGCCATCCCCGTCGAGATGGGCGGTTCGGGCAACGGCACGAACCCGGAGCAGTTGTTCGCCGCCGGCTACGCCGCGTGCTTCCACTCGGCACTGCAGATGGTGGCCCGCCAGGCCAAGGCAGATGTCACCGACTCGGCGGTCGGTGCGCGCGTCGGAATCGGCTCGGCGAACGGCGGCGGTTTCGGTCTCGCCGTGACCCTCGAGGTGTCCCTGCCCCATCTCTCGCGCGACGAGGCCCTCGAATTGACCGAGAAGGCGCACCAGGTCTGCCCGTATTCCAACGCAACTCGGGGAAATGTCGAGGTCACCCTCGACGTCACCGAGGACTGAACCTACCGGCGGGCGTCGGTTATGCGAATGTGTATTCGACGCCCGTCAGGTTCTCGGACAGCGACCACAAGGCACCCGCGGTCTTCTCGTCCCGCGACTTCGTAGTGGAACCGACGACCTTCGGGTGGCCACGCTGCTCGAACAGCCCGTCCGGCCCGAGGTAACTCCCGCCCGCCACTTCGGGAACGGCGGCCGCGTACAGCATGGGCAGCGCACCCATTTCCGCTGACTGCGCGAAGATTCGGTTACCGACGGCCATCAGCTTGTCCTGTACCGACTCGGTGTGGGCCTGCAGATTGGTCGATGCGTAACCGGGATGCGCGGCAACAGCCTTGACCGATGACCCCGCCGCGGCGAGTCTGCGCTGTAGCTCGTAGGTGAACAGAAGATTCGCGAGTTTCGACTGTCCGTACGCGCTCCACCGGTTGTATTTGCGGTTTTCCCAGTTGAGATCGTCGAGGTCGATGGATCCCATCTTGTGTGCGGTGCTCGACATCGTGACAATCCGGTCGGTGATCTTGGCGAGGAGCAGGCCGGTGAGCGCGAAGTGGCCGAGATGGTTTGTGCCGATCTGCATTTCGAAGCCGTCGACGGTCTTACGCCGGGGAACTGCCATCACTCCGGCGTTGTTCACCAGCACGTCGACCGAACCGATGCCCGCGGCGAAGTCTCGCACCGAAGCCAGATCGGCGAGGTCGAGTCGGCGGACCTCGGCGTTGTCACCGATGGTGCGCGCGACCGCGTCGCCTTTCACGGTGTCGCGGCAGGCGAGGACGACGTGGGCGCCCGCCTTGGCGAGTGCGCGCGCAGCCACCTCCCCCAATCCACTGTTGGCGCCCGTGACGACGAACGTCCGGCCCTGCTGATCCGCGATGTCCGCTGCTGTCCACTTGGTCATGAGAGCAACCCTACGGAAGTCGGGACGCGGCCAACACCCGTCACCACGCCGTTGCTCCGACCAGCGGGAGGTTGACGAAACTCGGCCTGTCCGGTGACAACCGGACATGCTGCGGCTTCAACTGGCTGTCCGCGAGCATCGGTCCGAGCGGCAGATAACGCGGAAAGCTGCTCGCGTACAGGTCGACACGCAACCGGTGTCCGGGCGCCAGGACGGCGTCGGTGGGCACGAAGTTGATGTCCACGGGTGTGACCTCCCCGGGAACGAGGGGCTGGCGCGCCGCCACCGTCAGGTAGTGATGCGGTTCGGTGTAGTCGCCGTTGGGAGACTTCGTGCTCTGCGCATCGTCCACCGCACGCATCGACGCAGTGAGCGCCCCATTGGTCAAGGTCGTCGACGTACCGTCGGGCGCGACGTCGTTGAGTGTGACCGCCCAGAAGCCGTCGGTGGCGTCGAGCACCGTCTCGAGATGCAGGTTGACGGGTCCCGACAACTCCGTGGGCCGGGTGACGGGGGCACTGGTGAACGCGAGTCCCTCGGCCTCGTTGAAACGCGAGTCTTTGGTGCATGCCGATCCGAAGATCACGGCCGCCCCGGCCGTGCCCTGGGCACCGTCACGCGAGCACAGCGCCCGCAGGCCCGGCGCCACCGTGAGATTCGCGGAATCGGCGGGCTGCGCCGGGACGAGGCTGCCGTCGTGCGCAGCATGCCCCGCCGTGCCGCTCGGCGCGTTGGACAGATACATCCGCTGGTAGTCGACGCCGGCCCGAGGGAACGAATCGGTAGTGGTCCATCCGTTGCCCTGCTGATACAGCGTGACCGGGCCGTAGCCGTCGATTCCGTTGTCGACACCCTTCAGCCACTTGTCGTACCAGGCGCGTTCGAGAACGTCGAGGCGCGGCGGGGCGCCCGGCTCACCGAACCCACCGCCGAAGTTGATGTGGTAGGCGTCGCTCATGATCAGCTGCTTCTCGCCCGGCGGCAGGGGGATGTCGTTGTAGACCCGGGGCTCGCTGTTGGCGAAGATGTCGTGCCACGCGCCGTAGAGCATCGTCGGCACCTCGATGTCGTCCACCCGGGCCTTGCGCTCTTCGTAGAACTCCCCATCCTGCGCTACCCGCAGCGTGCCGGGATCCAGGTCGTTCACGGTGGGCGCTGTCATGGCCTCGAGGAGAGCCGGGAACAGCGTCAGGGGATCCCGAAGCCGATCCTGAAGCCAGGTCTGGTCGAAGCGGCCCTGCGCGAGCGCCTGTACGTCCGGAACGAACTTGAGACCGTTCACCAGCGAGAGCCAGAGGGGCATGAAACCGACACCCAGTCCGGCGCCGGTCCCGACGATGTCGCGGAGCAGATCGTTTCCGGGTTCGGTGGGGAAGATCGCCTTCAGGGCAGGCGGCTGATGACCCGCGGCCTGCAGGGAGTTGATGCCCGAGTAGGACACGCCGCCCATCCCGACTCTGCCGTCAGACCAGCTCTGCTTGCTGATCCAATCGATCACCTCGACGGAATCGCGCTGCTCGACCGGGCCGAGCGCCTGCCATTCGCCTTGCGAGAAGCCGGTGCCCCGCGCATCCACGACCACCTGCGTGTATCCGTTCTGCACGAGGTCGCGGTTGACACCGAAAACACGCATGCCGCCACCTGACAGAACCTTCGCGGCCTCGGTGATGCCGTCGAACGGCGTCCCGGCGAGGTTGTAGGAATTCACCAGGTCGACAACGGTGTCTTCGAGCCCCGGGACCGCGAGCACGGAGTCGACGACGTTGCCGATCAACTTGGTATACGGCGTGACATTGAGAACCGAGGGCATCTTGGTGTCGACCGGAATGCCTGCCGCGTCGGCGGGCCGATAGACGTTCGCCTTCAGCACGGTCCCGTCACTCATCGTGATGGGCACGTCCCAGTCGATGGCGACGACCGGGTAGGCCGGCGGTGCATCGACGGCAGCCAGCCACTGTGCGGCCGCGGGTCCTCCGGTCGGGTCAGCGGACGCCGTGGGCGCTACAGCGAGCCCTATGGACATTGCTACCGCGACTGCCAATACACCTGGTCGAAACGCCCAGCGACGCACGATCACCTAAGAACCCCCGTGAACTTTCCGATGACGCGCCTCAGCGGCCAGGGTGGCCCGCGTCACAAACTTACCGGATAGTAACCATGGGTTCGCGCCAGGTCAACGTCGAGTTACAGACAAGCTGCACTACCGTCGACGGTGTGCCCGACGCCCCGCTTCCCGTTCGTGACGGCCTCAACCCGACGCGGCTGAGGACGCCCGACGACGGACCGTGGCCCACCGTCCTCGAGTACCTCGTCGGCCGCTTTCCCCACGACGAAACACGGCTCCGCGAGAAGGTGGCCGCGCGGGAGGTGGTCGACGAGCGGGGGCACCCCGTCACCGAGTCGACGGCGTTCGTCCCGCGGAGAGACGTCTATCTCTACCGGGATCCTCCGGTGGAATCGCGGGTGCCGTTCGAGATCGAGATCCTGCATCGCGACGAGAATCTGCTCGTCGTCGACAAGCCCCATTTCCTGGCCAGCACACCACGAGGCGCGTACATCGTCGAGTCCGCACTCGTACGGTTGCGCAGGAGTCTCGGACTTCCCGACCTGACGCCCGTACACCGGCTGGATCGTCTCACTGCAGGAGTTCTGATCTTCACCGTGCGACGCGAGGTCCGGCGGGACTACCAATCGCTGTTCGATCGACGGGAAGTGCGCAAGGAGTACGAGGCACTTGCCCGCTACGACCCCGAGTTGACCCTTCCGGCAACGGTCCGCAGCCGCATCGTCAAGCAACGCGGCGTGTTGAAGGCTTTCGAGACGGAGGGGCCCGCGAACAGCGAGAGTCACATCGAACTGCTCGAAATCCGCGGTAGTGCCGCGCGCTATCGACTGCTCCCCCACACCGGCAAGACGCACCAGCTGCGGTTGCACATGAGCGCACTCGGCATCCCGATTTTCGGTGACAATTTCTACCCCGACTTCTATGACGTTGCCGCGGACGACTATTCGACTCCGTTGCGCCTACTCGCACGCTCGGTGGAATTCACCGATCCCTTGTCGGGTGCGCACCGCCGGTTCGTCAGTGAGCGGACCCTGACGTGGCCGACGTCCACCCCTCCGGCGCACTGACACTCAGCGAAGGGACGTCGAACTACTCCTGCGAGGCCGCCACCCTCTGCTCCAGAACCTGACCGGACCCGTTCTGCTCGGCGAGGCGGCGGGCGCTGTCGAGAGCCTCCTGGGCAGCGGCCTTCACCGCGGCCGCTTTTTCGGCGGGTGTGAGATCCTCGGGCGACGACGGAGCCACTTCGGGCACAGGCGACGACGGAGCCACTTCCGGCACCTCGCTCACTTCCGGTGTTTCCGGTACCTCGTCCGTTTCCGGCACCTCGACGGGGTCTGTCAGGTATTGGCCGCAGTCCGGCCAGGCGCCGACCCCCTGGCTCTGGAGCACTTTTTCGGCGATACGGATTTGTTCCGCTCGACTCGCTTCGGACGGGTCTCCTTTTCCGCCATGCGATTTCCAGGTCTCGGGCAGAAATTGCAGGCCCCCGTAGTAACCGTTTCCGGTATCGATCGTCCAGTCGCCGCCGCTTTCGCATTCGGCGACGGCGTCCCAGTTGTGCGGTGCGGCAGACGCAACGCCGGCGCTCAGGCCCAGTGGAACCGTCACGGCTGCGCCGATCGTGGCAATCCAGCCCAGGGTGCGCCTCTCGATGTGGCATGTGGTCATGCTGAGTCCTTCCTCTCCGCGCTCGCGGACATGGTCGGCTTCTCCCCTTTGTGACCTCCTCCCGATACCTCTGAGGCAGAAGTAAAGTACAGGTGTACGACTATTGTGTTGTGACAGGTGAATCTTCGGTATTCCGAAGATTCGACGCCGATCCGTCGCCGTGTCGTGACGAGTCCGTTACTTGCCGGAGGTGGGTCCGCAAAGTACGCACATAAGGCACTGTGGACACCGGACGAGTACAGCCCGACGAAGGGAACCAGACGTGAGCACTTCTTCAAGCCATTCCGTCGTCGTCGGCCTCGACGGATCCGACGCGTCCACGACCGCCGCCACGTGGGGCGCCGCAGTAGCAGCGAAATGGCGCGCCACACTGTCACTCGTCCACGCGTTGCCGCAGGACGGCCCGCTGTACAGCCCGGCGTCGATCATGCTGGAATCGCAGTTTCTCAGCCAATTGAGAGAGGACGGCGAGGCCATCGTCGACACCGCGAAGAAGCTACTGGGACAGCACTACCCGGATCTCACGATCGAGACGACGATCAGTCCCGGACCGGCGGGCACGGCGCTGCTCGAAGCCGCCGACTGGGCCCGGCTCATCGTGCTGGGTTCGACCGGAGCAGGGGCGTTCCGGTCGGTCCTTCTCGGATCGACCGCGCTGCACGTGGCCAACCGTGCGGAGTGTCCGGTCGTCGTGTTGCGCGGCGAGGCGAGTGCGCCGGACGGTCGTCCCGTCGTGGTCGGAGTCGACGGAAGCGAACTCAGCCGTGACGCGGTGTCCCACGCATTCGAGTTCGCCTCCTTCTTCGGCGCGCCCCTGGTTGCGGTCCACACCTGGCAGGGCTCGCCGACATTCGGAGCGGGCGGCACCGGCATGCTCGTCGACTGGGAGGCGGTGAAACAGGAGGAAGCCGCCGTCCTGTCGGAGGGCTTGGCCGGAGAGTCGGAGCGGTACCCGGACGTCGCCGTGACGAAGGTGGCTCAGCAGGGCGCCGCTGCGGACGTCATTCTCCAGCACGCCGCCGACGCCCAGTTGATCGTCGTGGGCAGCCATGGCCGTGGACCGCTGCTCGGCGCGCTGATGGGATCGACGAGCCAGAACCTGCTCCACCACGCCACCACTCCGGTCATGATCTGTCGAAGCTGAGACTCGTCCGGCGCTACGTGATGGCGGTCCCCACCCACTGACCGATGCCATAGGTCACCCCCATGGCGAGTGCGCCGCCGAGCGCCACCCGCAGGACGGCGCGGGTCCGCCGAGCGCCGCCGAGAGTGGCACTCACCGACCCGGTCAGGGCGAGTGCGAACAGTACGGCCAGAAAAGTCACAGGGACGCGAAGGTGCACCGGCGTGAGAAGAATCGCGAGTAAGGGAATGGCAGCGCCGAGAGTGAAGGACAGCGCCGAAGACCCGGCCGCCTGCCACGGATTGGTCAGTTCGTCCGGATCGAGACCCAACTCGACGTCGACGTGCGCGGCAAAGGCATCATGTTCGGTGAGTTCGCGGGCCACCGTGCGGGCAGTGTCCTCGCGCAACCCTTTCCGCTCGTAGATCGCCACGAGCTCTTCGAATTCGGCCGTCGGGGTTTCGGAAAGTTCCTGTTGTTCCTTCGACAGCAACGCCCGTTCCGTATCGCGCTGCGTGCTTACCGACACGTACTCGCCGAGAGCCATGGACACCGCTCCGGCCGCCAGACCGGCGAAGCCTGCGGTGAAGATCGCCGATCGCTCGGTGGTGGCCGCCGCGACACCGACCACCAGACCGGCGGTGGACACGATGCCGTCGTTCGCTCCGAGAACCCCGGCACGCAACCAGTTGAGGCGACCGGCCAGGGTGGGGCCGTGCGGTTCCACGGCGGCATGCGAGGACTCAGCGCGTTCTGCGGACATGGGTTCAGGCTAGGTCCGCGCTGCGTTGCCCGATAGCGAGGCAAGGCTGCGCTCTCGCCCGGTTCGCTGCGCTGCCGCTCGGTTCACAGCGCGACCAAGCAGTTGCTAGGTTGATGATGTGGCTCGTCCCCGATCATTGGAGTCCCTATGGCGGCACCCCGTAACAGCGCTCCCCCGCGGCGACTGTCCGCTCTGGTCACCGGTGGCACGGGCGGCATCGGTTCCGCCGTGGCGCGCCAACTCGCGGACCTCGGGCACCACGTGGCCATCACCTACCGGTCCCACGCCGATGTCGCGGCCGACCTGGTGACCGAACTCGAGCAGACCGGTGTCACCTGCGCCGCCTTCTCCACGGATCTCGTCGACGAACTTCGCGTCGCCGAGGTCGTCCGGCAGACGGTTGAGCACTTCGGCGGGCTCGACATCCTTATTCACGCAGCGGGACCGCACATTCCGATGGTCCACCTCTCGCAGATCACGCCGAAGGAATACGCCGTCCATCTCGAACAGGAAGCTGTCGCGTTTTTCACCGTCGTCCGCGCCGCGCTCCCGGCCCTGCGGGAATCCGCAGGTTCCGTGGTCGCCGTCACGACCGCTGCCACCAGCCGCTACCCCGTCCGCGACGGCCTCTCGGCAGGTACCAAAGGTGCTGTCGAGCAACTGGTCAAGGGGTTCGCGGCCGAGGAGGGTCGCTTCGGGGTCCGCTTCAATTCCGTCGGCCCGGGCATGCTCACCGACGGAATGGCGCAGCGCCTCATCCAGTCAGCCGATCTCGACCAGCGCGCCCTCGACGTGGCCATGAGCCGCATCCCGCTTCGCCGTTTCGGCACGGCCACGGACATCGCCGAGGCCGTGTGCTTCCTGGCGAGTGACCGTGCGGGGTTCATCACCGGACAGAAACTCGATGTCGACGGTGGATACACGGCGTAACAGGCTGCCATGTGCAATGGAGGCATATGACCGACGCGGAGGACACCCGGACGACGCCGCGCCAGCGGTGCAGCGGATATACCTGTAGAACACGGTGATCGGTCTGCAACGGGGTGTAACCGGTACCCCTCCATACGCGTCGAACACGCGACAACCGCCACGACCACCCGGGGCCGATCGGTTTCCCTCCGCGTTGTCAGCCGATACCAGTCGCCGGGATGACGGAGCCAGTCCTCATCGACCCAGAACCTTCCAGTGAGAGGTCGCACGGCCACCGTGGGCTGAGCATGACCACCTCGCCGGTTTTGGGGGCGCAAGCTATCGGTACTTCATCGAAAGTGAGTGGTCGTCCGTGCGGCCGGTGTACCTTGCCAGATTCGAATCCACCAAAGATCCAGCGTTGACAGTCCCAGTTCAACCACTATCCCGATATTCCCGTGAATATGTCGGTTCGAGTTTGTGGGCCTCGAGCGACTCAGCGATAGAACCGGAATACCGGTTCGGCCACACACACTGGCTTGTCCACTGCGCTGCAGTGCACTGTTGCTCGAAGAACGATCTGGATGCCGCCGGCGATGTCTTCGACGGTAAACAGCTCCGCGCTCAGTCGGACCTTGGACCCGACCGGAACCGGAGCGGGGAATCGGACCTTGTTCAGACCGTAATTCACCGCCATCGACGCTTGCTGAACCTCGAGCACCTGCGAGAACATGGCACTGAGTAACGACAGCGTGAGGTAACCGTGGGCGATGGGCCCACCGTAGGCGCTTTCGCTATTGGCGCGCTCGACATCCACGTGGATCCATTGGTGGTCGTCGGTGGCGTCGGCGAAGGTATTTACCCGGTCTTGGGTGATGTCGAACCAGTCGCTACTTTCGAGTTGCTGTCCGAGCAGGCCGTGGAGGGCGTCGACCTCGTCGATTGTGGTGGGCATGGTTACCTTCTCTCGGAGAGTGAAGAGATCAGCGGGTGGTGTGATGTCGGGAGCGCGCCATGCGATCAGGTAATGGTGATGCCGCCGTCGACTACGAGGGTTTGTCCGGTGACGTAGCCGGCGGCGTCGGAGGCGAGCCAGATAAGGGCGGCGGCGAGTTCGGCGGCATCGCCGGTGCGCCCGAGCACCATCCGTGACGCGAGGCTGTCGAGGTAGCCGTCGTGATATTGGTCGGTCATCTCGGAGGCGAAGAAGCCCGGGGCGAGCGCGTTGACGCGAATTCCCTTGCGGCTGCCCCATTGTTGGGCGAGATCTCGGGTCAGACCGATGATTGCGGCTTTGCTGGCACTGTAGGCGGCCTGGGGCAGGCCGGCGGTGGTGAGCCCGAGGACGCTGGAAATGTTGACGATGGAACTGCCGGGTGGCATGACTTTCCCGCACGCCTGGGCGGTCCAGTAGGAGCCGGACAGGTTGATGTCGATCACCGAGCGGAACTGGTCCGGGGTTTCGCGGGTGGCGGGGTGGGCGGTGGCGACGCCGGCGTTGTTGACGAGAACGTCGACGCGGCCGAACTCGGTCATTGCCGCGTCGACCAGAGCGGCGCACTGCTCCGGATCAGCGATGTCGGTAGCCACCGGCAGTGCCCGTTGGCCGGTGGCACGGACAAGTGCGGCTGTGTCGTCTAGTTTGTCGACGCGGCGCGCCGCGAGGACGATGTCCGCGCCGGCCTCGGCGAGGGCCTGAGCGAAGGCCACACCGAGGCCGGACGAGGCGCCGGTGACGATGGCGACGCGGCCGTCGAGGCGGAATTTCTCGAGCACACTCATGTGTGATGTCTCCTGGGTCAGAACCAGCTGGGGTTCATGTCGAGAGTGGTCCGGTCTCCGCTGGCCAACAGATCGAGTTGCGGGCCGACCTTGGGTACCTCGTGGGTGTAGAAGTAGCGGGCTGCCATGCGCTTTCCGTTATAGAAGTCACCACTCTTACCCTCGGTGGCGATGAGCTGTTCGAGCCACATCCACGCGATGACCGTGTGTCCGAACGCCTCCAAATAAACCGACGAGTTTGCCAGCGCGGCCGCCGCGTCACCGGCCGCCCACAAGGCGGCGGTGATGTCGACGACCCGGTTCCAGACGGTGTCGAGGGCGTCGGCGTAACCGGTGGCGTCGCCACCGAGAGACCGAGCCCGCGCGACGGTGGCAGCGATCTTCGATCCGACTAACCGCAGCCCGGCACCGTCTTGCATGATGACCTTGCGGCCCAGCAGATCCAGCCCCTGGATCCCGTGCGTGCCCTCGTGGATCGGATTCAATCGGTTGTCGCGGTAGTACTGTTCGACGTCGTAGTCGCGGGTGTAGCCGTAACCGCCGTGCACCTGGATCGCGAGGCTGTTCGCCTCGAGGCACCACTGCGATGGCCAGCTCTTCGCGATGGGAGTCAGCACGTCGAGAAGCAACGTCGCCTGGTCGCCGGTGGCCGCATCGTCGGCCGTGTCGTCGGCCGTGTCGTGTTCGTCCACCAACCGCGAGCAGTAGAGGCCGAGCGCGAGCGCGCCCTCGACGTAGGACTTCTGCGCCAGCAGCATGCGGCGGACATCGGCGTGTTCGATGATCGGCACCGGCGGCGAGGAGGGGTCCTTGGCTCCGAGAGGGCGGCCCTGGGTCCGCACCGTCGCGTACTCGAGCGACTTGCGGTATCCCACGTAGCCGAGGGCGATCGCGAGGAACCCGACACTGATCCGAGCCTCGTTCATCATGTGGAACATGTAGGACAGGCCGCGGTGTTCTTCGCCGACCAGGAAGCCGACTGCCCCGGCATCGCCTGCGGGGGTGTGGGTACCGTCACCGAAGACGAGCAGGGTGTTGGTGGTGCCGCGGTTGCCCATCTTGTGGTTGAGACCCGCCAGCGTCACATCGTTACGGTCGCCGAGCCCGCCGTCGGAGCCGGGGAGATATTTGGGCACGATGAACAGTGAGATGCCCTTGACGCCGGGGCCGCCGCCCGGGGTCTTGGCCAGGACCAGGTGCACGATGTTCTCGCTGAGTTCATGATCGCCACCGGAGATCCACATCTTCGTTCCGGTGACCCGGTAGCTGCCGTCGTCCTGGCGGACCGCGCGGGTGGTGATGTCCGCCAATGATGATCCGGCCTGCGGCTCGGACAGGCACATGGTGCCGAACCAGCGGCCCTCGAGCATCGGACGGACGTAGTCGTCGATCTGCTGCTCGGTGCCGTACTTGGCGAGCAAATTTGCGTTGGCGGTCGTCAGGAACGGATAGGACGAGGTGCTGGCGTTAGCCGCCTGGAACCAGGCCATCGCCGCTCGCGCCACCGTGGTGGGCAGCTGCATCCCGCCGACGCTCTCGTCGAATGATCCGGCGATCAAACCGGCCGCCGCGTAAGCGTCGAGCGCCGTCTTGACCTCCGGGATCATCTCGACGGTGCCGTCCGGGCGCATGGTCGGCTCGTGCGCGTCGGCCTTCTTGTTGTGGGTGGCGAAATGCCTGTGCGCGAGGTCCGCACTGAGGTCGAGCACCGCGTCGAAGGTGTCCTTCGAATGTTCGGCGAAGCGTTTACGCGAGGTCAACGCGACCACGTCGAGCCACTCGTAGAGCAGGAAATCGAGATCGCGGCGAGAAAGTACATCAGTCATGAGAATCAGTTCCGTTCAAAGGTGAGCCCGCTCAGATGGAGATGCCGCCGTCGACCGGGAGGACGACGCCGGTGACGTAGCCGGCTTCCTCCGACGCGAGGAAGCAGATGGCGTCGGCCATCTCGACGGGATCGGCGAACCGCGAGATCGGACCGGTGACCTCGGCGATCTTCTCCTTCGGAATGGAGGCGGTCATCCGGGTCGCAGCGTTCGGAGAGATCGCATTCACGGTGACCCCGAAAGCAGCGAGCTCTTTCGCGGCGGTCTTGGTGAACCCGATGATCCCGGCCTTCGCGGTGGCGTAGTTGGCCTGCCCGCGGTTGCCGTGCAGCCCGGTGTAGGAGGTGATGTTGACGACCCGCCCGAATTCCTGGCTCCGGAAGTGCGGAACACATGCCCTCGTGAACCGAAACGTGCCGCCCGCGTGGACATTCAGGACCTGGTCCCAGTCCTCGTCGGTCAGCTTCCACAGCACCTTGTCGCGCAGGATCCCGGCATTGTTGATCAGAATATCCACCCGCCCGGTCTCGGCGATCACGGTAGAGACAACGTTCTCGACGTCACCGGTGTCGCTGACGTCGGCGGGGATACCGATGGCTCCGATTTCGCGGGCGGCCTTGTCGAGTTCGTCCTTGTCGAAGTCCACCATGAACACTGTCGCCTTGGCCTCGGCGAAGTGGCGGGCCAGGGCCTGGCCGATGCCGCGGGCGGCGCCGGTGGCGATGACGGATTTGCCGGTGAAGTCGTACGTGATGTTGCCCATCGTGTTTCCTGTCTTTCTTCTCAGCTGAGGCGTTCGAGGACCATGGCCATGCCCTGTCCGCCTCCGACGCACATGGTTTCGACGCCGAACTGCTTGTCGCTGGACTGCAGGTTGTTCAGCAGGGTCGCGGTGATCCGGGCACCGGTCATACCGAACGGGTGACCGAGGGCGATCGCACCGCCCGAGACGTTCAGCTTGTCCTCGTCGATGCCGAGTTCCCGCGCCGACCCGATCACCTGCACCGCGAACGCCTCGTTGATCTCGAACAGGTCGATGTCGGAGATACCCATCCCGGCGATGGCCAGGGCCCGCTTGGTGGCCTCGATCGGGCCCAACCCCATGATCTCCGGCGAGAGCCCGGACACCCCGGTGGACACGATCCGCGCCAGCGGGGTCAACCCGAGTTCCTTGGCCTTGGTGTCGGACATGATCACCAGGGCAGCGGCACCGTCGTTGAGCGGGCACGCGTTGCCGGCGGTCACCGTGCCGTCCGGCCGGAACACCGGCTTCAGCTGCGACACCGCCTCGTAGGTGGTGCCGGCGCGGGGGCCGTCGTCCTTCGATACGACGGTGCCGTCGGGCAGTGTGACCGGGGTGATCTCCCGCTCGAAGAAACCACTGTTGATGGCTTCCTCCGCCCGGTTCTGTGAGCGCACGGCCCACCGGTCCTGCTCTTCGCGGGTGATGCCGGTGATCTGGGCGACGTTCTCGGCGGTCTGGCCCATCGCGATGTAGGTGTCCGGGACCAGGCCCTCCTCCCGCGGATCCACCCAGGCTTGCCCGCCCTGGGCGAGCTTCTCGGTGCGGGTCTGAGCGTCGGCGTAGAGCGGGTTCTGGGTGTCGGGCAGCGAGTCGGAGCTGCCCGCGGTGAACCGAGACACCGTCTCGACACCGGCGGAAATGAACACATCCCCCTCGCCGGCCTTGATCGCGTGCAGCGCCATCCGGGTGGTCTGCAAAGACGAGGAACAGTACCGGGTGATGGTGGTGCCGGGAATGAAGTCGTAGCCCAACTGGACCGCGACGTTACGGCCCATGTTGAAGCCCTGCTCACCGCCGGGCAGCCCGCAACCCAGGATCAGGTCGTTGATGTCGGTGGGATCGAGGGCGGGCACCTTGTCCAGCGCCGCCTGCACCATCTGCGCGGCCAGGTCGTCCGGGCGCATGCTCTTGAGCGATCCCTTCATGGCGCGACCGATCGGCGAACGGGCGATGGAAACGATGACGGCCTCGGGCATGAGGAACTCCTGGGTGCGGGTCGTATGGCGACGTGATGGGAAAGCCTTGTAGCAAAAAATATGCAACCGCATATTTACTATGCGTCTGCATATACTGACCGTGTCGGAGGAGACATGTCAACCCCCGCCAACCGAGAGGCAACAGCGTGACGGACGCACCACCAACCGGAGCGGTCAGCGAACTGGGTACCTCGAAAGCCGCTGCGCGGATACGCGCCGCGGCCATCGAGGTGTTCGCCGCAAAGGGGTACGGCGCCGCCACTACCCGGGAGATCGCCGCCAGCCTCGACATGAGCCCAGGAGCCGTATACCCGCACTACAAGACCAAGGAATCCCTTCTTTACGCCATCAGCCTCGAGGGCCACCATTCGTTACTGGCGGCCATCACCGCCGCTGATAGTCCCGACGTCGCGGCGCCCGACCGGCTGACGTCGACCGTGACGGCCTACGTGATCTGGCACGCGGACAACCGCGCCAGCGCCCGAGTCGCGCAGTACGAACTACGTTCGCTCTCGCCTGTGCACTTCGCAATCATTGCGGACATCCGCCGGTCTACCACGAAGGTGTTCAAGCGGATCATCGAAGCCGGCGCAACGGCAGGCGACTTTCACCCCTTCGACATCGAGGCCGCCGCGCTGGCGATCACGTCCCTCGGCGTCGATGTCAGCAGGTGGTTCCCCTCCCGTGCCTACTCCGACCCACGCATTATTGCGGCTCGCTACGTCGAACTTGCCCTTCGAATGGTCGGGTGCGCCGACCGGCAACCCCTCGACAAGCCTTCTTGACACATGTTCCTGCTCTGCAGGATTCGAGAATGGCTGTCACCGAAGAGGGGAGTTCCAGCCGGTACTGGAGATCTAATACCTTTGAAAATCAACGAGATACGGTGATTGTTCAACCGCGTCGCCTGTCCGGTCGAACACGCCCTCGTACATGTCTGGCACTGGTCGAGCTGGCGCCGCGCCAGCCAGGCCAGAGCGCGCGCCAGCCACTCCAGGTCTCTGCCGGCGCGTTTTCGACGTGGAACTCCCACTCGTATCCGCGGCCTCGATGTCGTTCGGGGGAAAGTAATCGATTGACGAATGGAGTCTGTCCGTGTTGAACCGCGGACCGACTCCATTCGGCGGTCTCCCGCTCAACCTCGACAGCTAGCATCCGAGTGATGCCTCAAACCTGTTGAGGTGAACCGGAAACCTGTTCTCCTGCAGGTGATCAGTGCTTGTCCGAGATGGCCGCTGACCAACGGCGTGGTCTTGGTAGTCATCACTCGCCAGCCCAGAACCCGAGTCAGATTCCGGCTCGGGTTGCTATGTCGCACGCCTTTTCCACGAGCGCGTCGATACGCTCCACCGTCGGCGTTCCTGCTGGTGCTTTGTTCTGCGGTTCGTCTCGCGCCCGGCGCATGACACCCTCGGCGATGACCGCGACCTTCCACAGACCCAGAACATGCCAGAATCCGAGCGCCTCCGGGTCGCGCCCCGTCTCTTCGAAATACACCTGGGCGATCCCGGCTCGGTCGGGAAAGCCGACGAGGGTCGAAGCCGGGAATTCACCACCGAACGTCTCGCCGGGCTCCGGCCAGTAGGCGAGCAGACTGCCGAGATCGGCGAGTGGATCGCCCAGGGTGCACAATTCCCAGTCAAGTGCCGCGGTGACGTCGCCGGTGTCAGTGGACGTGATGACGTTGCGGAGATGAAAGTCCCCGTGCACCAATGTCAGCTCGTGTTGTTCGGGCACCGACTCGACGAGCCGACGCGTCAGATCGTCGAGGGCGGCCAACTCGCGGGTCTTCGATTGCTCCCATTGTCCCGCCCACCGTCTGAGTTGACGCTGCGCATACGACTTGTGGCTGGCCAGATCGATCAGTCCGGTCTGCTCGAGGTCGACCGCATGAATCTTCGCAAGGGTGCGGGGCAGGGATAGGCCGATCGCCCGCCTCCGCTCGGGTACCAACGCCTGCGCGACCGACATCCGGTCGACCACCTGCCCCTCGACGAACTCCATGAGCAGCAGCGGCACGTCGGTGACCGCCGGGTCTTCGGTGAAGCCGTACACCCGCGGGGTCGGCACCGCGGTCTCCTCCAGTGCGGAGAGTATTCGGGCCTCACGAGCCACGTCGTGTGCCGACGCGAGAAGGTGCCCCAGCGGTGGGCGCCGCAGCACCCACCGTCCACCGACGCTGTCGCGAACGAGGTAGGTGAGGTTCGACTGTCCGAGACCGATCCGGTCGAAGGTCAGTGTGCCCGTGTAATCGACGCCGATGGTGTGCAACCATCGGGCCACGGCGACGGTGTCGATTCCGACGATACCCACGCTAGACACCGAGCTGGACCCCCTGCCGGAAGGGAAGAACGTCACCGAGCACCTGCCCGCCGTCGATGACCAGAGTTTCGCCGGTGATCCAGCCGGCGGCGTCGGAGACGAGGAACGCGACCGCCGAGGCGACGTCTTCGGGTTCACCGATGCGTCCGAGGGCTGTGGACGCGGACACCGCCTGCTCGTGTTCCTTCCACAACGCTTCGGCGAGCTTGGTCCGCACCACACCGGGAGCGACTGCATTGACCCGCACCTTCGGTGAAAGTTCCAGAGCCAGTTGCTTCGTGAGGTGAATGAGCGCCGCCTTCGACGCGTTGTACACGCCGATGTTCGCCTCGAACGCCATCCCGCCGACGGAGGCGGTGTTGACGACGGCGCCGCCGTGCTCACCCATCCATGCCTTCGTGGCCAGCCCCGTCCAGAGCACCGGCGCCCACAGATTGACGTCGAAGGTTTTCGCGAAGCGGGCATGGTCCTGATCGATCACCGGCCCAAACGCCGGGTTGGTGCCCGCGTTGTTGACGAGGATGTCCACGCTGCCGAATCGCTCGAGCGTCAGATCGATACACCGCCGGGCGGCGTCTTCGTCGACGGCATGGGCAGCGACGCCGATCGCGGTTCCTCCGACCGTTGCTGCAGCGGCGTCCGCCGAGTCCTGCGAACGAGAGGTGAGCACCACGTTGCCGCCTGCGGCCGCGATGGCCTCAGCCACCGCGAGGCCGATCCCGCGGGACGCGCCGGTGACGATGGCGGTGCGCCCGGTGAGGTCGAGTCCGGTCATCTCAGCTCACCGCAACCTTGTGTCCGTTGGTCGAGGGCGCGGGCGCGCCATCCCGGTACCGCCGTAGTTCCTGGGTGGCGATGGACCGCTTGTGTACTTCGTCGGGGCCGTCCGCCAGTCGCAGTGTGCGCAGGTGCGCCCAGGCCATGGCAAGCGGGAAGTCGTCGGTCACCCCGGCACCGCCGTGTACTTGAATCGCCCGATCTACGATCCTCAGCGCAATGTTCGGTGCCGCCACCTTGATCGCCGCGATCTCCGTGCGCGCCTCCTTGTTCCCGACGGTGTCCATCAAGTAGGCCGCCTTCAGCGTGAGCAACCGGATCATCTCGATCTCGATCCGGGCCTCGGCGATCCAGTCCTGAATATTGGCGTTGTCGCTGACCGGTTTCCCGAACGTCACCCGCGACGACGCCCGCCGGCACATCAGCTCGAGCGCCCGCTCGGCCATCCCGATCGCCCGCATGCAATGGTGGATCCGTCCCGGCCCCAGTCGCGCCTGGGAGATCGCGAAACCCTCGCCCTCACCCTTGAGCACATCCTTGGCCGGAACCCGAACGTCGGCGAAGTCGATTTCCGCGTGCCCTTCCCGGTCCTGGTATCCGAACACCGGCAAGCCTCGCATCACGGTGACACCAGGCGCATCGATGGGGACGACCATCATCGACTGCTGCCGGTGCGGCGCCGCCGACGGATCGGTCTTGCCCATCACGATGAGCACCTTGCAGTTGCGATGCAAGGCGTTGGAGGCGAACCACTTCCGGCCGTTGAGCACATACTCGTCGCCGTCGCGGACCATCGAGAGTTCGACATTGGTGGCGTCGGAACTCGCCACCGCCGGCTCGGTCATCGCGAATGCCGAGGCCATCGTCCCGGCGAGCAGCGGCTCGAGGTACTTCTCCTTGTGCTCGTCGGTTCCGAAGAGTTCGAGCACTTCCATGTTTCCGGTGTCGGGTGCGTTGCAGTTGCACGCCTCCGAGGCGATGTGGCTGCGGCCCATGATCTCCGCCAACGGTGCATACTCGAGGTTCGTCAGCCCCGGCCCGGAGTCGGGATGCGGGTGGAAGAGGTTCCACAACCCACGGCTACGTGCCTCCGCCTTCAACTCCTCGAGGATCGGCGGCTGGAAATGCGGATCGCCCGATTCGCGCATCTGCTCTTCGTACACCGCCTCCGCGGGATACACGTGGGAGTCCATGAACTCCAGTAGATCGGCCTGGTACTTCTTCGCGCGGTCAGAGATGTCGAACAGGGACACGGGAACTCCTTGTAGGTAGGGAGGGAAATGTGGGTGTGCGCTTGTCGAGGTGGCTCTGTACACCCTCAACGAGGTCTTCGCCTCGGAAGGAGTCGAACATCAGACCTTCTGCGCGGGACACGGAGTCGGCGTAGGTGCCGTCCGCATCGGCCTGTAGTTGTCGTTTGATTACGGCCATCGAGGTCGGTGAGCACTGCGTGGCCAGCTGCTGTGCGTACGACACCGCCGCGGCGAGCACGTTTCCGTCGGCGATCAGGTGATCGACGAGTCCGATCCGAAGCGCTTCCTCTGCGTCGACCATCCGACTCGACAGCAGCAGATCCGCCGCGCGGCTTCCTCCGACCAACCGTGACAGCAGCCAGGAGATGCCGTATTCGGCGATCAGCCCACGCTGAGCGAAGGCGGTGGTGAAACGCGCAGCCCGTGAAGCAAACCGGACATCGCAATAGAGCGCCTCGACCATGCCGAGCCCTGCCGCGACGCCGTTGACCGCACCGATCAGCGGCTTGCGGAGCTGCAGCGACACGTCACGCGGCCGACGTTTCAGCAGGTCGGTGGCATCACCCACCGTCTGCAGATCCGTCAGGTCGGCACCGGCACAGAACCCGCGGCCTGCCCCCGTCACGACGACAGCACGCACGTCCGGGTCGTCTTCGGCGGCGTCGAGCAGGTCGAAATAGCGGTCCTCGAGTTCGTTCGTCCAGGCGTTGAGTTTCGACGGCCGGTTGAACGTCAGAACCAGCACCTGTCCGCGGCGCTCGGCGAGCACCAGGTCCTCGTGCGCACCCGTCATGCGTGTTCCAGCAGCGAGCTCTGGTAGCGGCGCATCCCGCGCAGCCAGCGGTCGTAGTCGGAACTCTTCTGCCGGTACATGGTGAGGACTCTCTCGTGGGGCAAGATCAGGAACGTTTCGCGATCGACGGCGTCCAGCACAATGTCGGCGACCTCCGCCGGCTGGAGCACGTCCCCCGCAGAGATCACGGCCCGGGTGGCCGCAACACCAAGCGGATTCCCCGAGTCTTCACCCGAGCGCATCAACTTCGTCTCCACTCCCATCGGACAGAGACAGCTCACCCGGATTCCTCGGTCTCCGTATGTCACCGACAGCCATTCGGCGAACGCGACAGCCGCGTGCTTGGTGACTGCATAGGTGGCGGAGCCGATCTGGGTGAGTAAGCCCGCTGCAGACGCCGTCGTGACGAAGTAACCCTCGCCGCGCTCGATCCACGTGGGCACCAACTGCTGGGCGGCGCGGATGTGGGCGCGGATATTGACATCGAAGGCCCGATCCCAGTCGGCGTCGTCGGCGTCGAGGCCCGGCGCTCCCCCGATGCCGGCGTTGGCGAAGTAGAGGTCGACCGGACCCAAGTCGGTCTCGGCCCGCTCGATGACGCGCCGAATCTGCTCGGAATCTGCGATATCTGCACCTTCCGCGAGAGCCGATCCGGGGTGCCGTTCATTGATGCGGTCCGCGACCGCGGCGGCTGCATCCGGGTCCAGATCGGCCACCAGCACCTTGGCACCCCGTTCGGCGAGACATTCGGCGATCGCTCCGCCGATCCCGTTTCCACCGCCGGTCACGATGGCGACTCTCCGTGCAACCTTCACGAGGCTTCCTCTCCTTCGCCGTGCGTTGTGACTCGCATCGCTTTTTGTATAGTCGAATCTGGCGTCAAGTTCAAGTCCAATGCCCGCAGTATTGCGTCGATAGTTATCGTTCTCTATCGTACGGCGAGTGGCGATGACGGAAGGGACGGCGTCTCGGAAGTCAGCAAGCACCGCCAAGGCTCCTGTGCATTTCGCGCTGCGAGCGCGGACACTGCGAGGCGGTCTACATCACCGGTCGCCCGGGCCGAGCAGGTCATTCCGGGATTTGGTACGCGAGTTCCTCAACCGTCATCTGGTGCCCAACGAGGAGAAATTCATCGAGCAGCGCTACATCGATCGCGAGATCTGGCTCGAGGCCGGCGCCGACGGCTACCTAGGCTTGGAGATCCCCAAACAGTATGGCGGCAGCGCCGCTGGTGACTACCGGTTCAATGCCCGAGCTTCGCGCGTGTGCAGCGGTGCCTGCAGGGCGTCGCCGAGGTGCACATCCGTCAGCGACGGTCGTTGTCGGGAGTAGCCCGACCTTCAGCCGCCCAGTCTCCGGAACACGAGGCGGACAGCAAGAGTGAGGTGCGACATGACCTCGTCCACCGAGATGCGGCCAGCCACCCACGACACCAGGCTCGACATCCAGACGTCACCGATCACGCGTATCGCGTTCAACTGGTCGTCCGAGATCTTCTCGACACCGATGGTTTTGGCGAACATCTCCGTCATCAGCGCGCCGAAGGCATCGAGTTCAGCCGATGCCGACGCGTCGGCGAACATGAACGCCCGAACCAGCGCCTCGTATCGCGGTCGGTCCTTCTCCAGCACTTCCGTGTTCTTGCGGAGAACGAACAGAATCCGTTCGGACGGCGTGTCGCCGGGAATCACGACGTCCTCGAAGCGGGCGCGCATTCCCTCGAATACCATGAGGAGCCCCATGACGAGCATGTGGTTCTTCGAGGGAAAATACCGATACACCGTGCCGAGGGCGACGCCGGCCCGATCTGCGATCGCCCGCATCTGCACGGCGTCGTAACCACCCTCGGAAGCGAGTTCCATGGCCGCCGCGACGATGCGCTGATAACGCTCCCGCTGCGGCGCCTTCGCCGCCCGTGAGGGGAGTTGGCCGTGCCGCAGCAATGACAACAGCCCGTCGCGGCCCGCAGTCAACGGCTCTTCAGCAGTGCTCATGGGGTCAGCCTAGCGAGTCACCTGTGGCGTCGGCGGTCGCGGCTGCGCGGAACGCGGCTGTCCACCGCGCTCTACGACACGATCAAAGCGCGCCGATTGCGGGGCCCGTATTCACCGTTCGGCGGCGTCTACACGTCCCCGAAGGTCACAGCACACCGAGGATGTCGTCGACCCGCTGCTTCGCATCACCGAACTGCATCCGGCTGTTGTCGCGGACGGAGAGGGGTTCTGCACCCCGGCGTAGCCGGCGGCCATCGAACACATGAACACGATGACACCCTCGACAACGACCGGGTCGCTGGACCATTGCTCCTGCTATATGCTCAACGACCCGCGACAATCAGTCGGCTCACCATCGACGACATCGACATCACCGACGGCACAGTCGAACTCCGCCTCGGGCGTGAGTCCATAACGCGCCCCGAGCCGCTCTCGACACTCCTCCGAGACCTGGTCACCGTCCGGCGTGGTCGCACAGCCCTCGGCGAACAGGGAACATCCCCTGGCTGTTCCCAGAAGGACAACCCGGCCGCCCAGGAAGCGCCGACAGACTCGGCGCACGCCTGCGCCTAATCGGACTCCGCCCCGCCACAGCCTGATCTACCGTCCCGTTCCAGGACGCCACCGAACTACCCGCCGCCGTCCTGGCCCGCATGCTCGACATCCACATCACCGTCGCAGTCCAATGGCAACAAGCCTCTGCCGGCGACTGGACCAACTACGCCGATGACGTCAGCCGGAGACCAGAAAACCGATGAACACAGGTGTGTCGGACAATTTCGATATCTGACTGTGCCGTTATGCACGACAGCACCATCCGCACCGAGTTCGAACACCACCGCCAAACCCGCGTCGACGTTGAGGGCCGCCGGCTCGGCTTCGACCCGACCGCGGACTGCCGACGCCGAGTGGATCAAACACCGCCTGGTTTCTCGGCCTTCAACGCCTTCGAGGCTCGTAACACGGTCAGCGCCACGCAGATCGGTGAGTGACGAGCGAAGCCGGATGATGGCGTTGGCGGAGCGGTGGTATCGCTTCGGTGGCGGGAATCCCGAAGACATCATGGTGGAATTCGGAATCACCGAAGCGGTGTTCTTCGCCCGCCTACGACAGCTCCTCGCGTGTTCACCGGAGTTGATGAGCCACCCCATCAGTCAAGCCATTGACGATGTCGCGGCCGGCCGCCTCTCCGCCATCGGCAGCGGTCACTCGCAGGGCGCGCAACCGATAGATAGGAGGCCTGAAGCGAAGTCGGCGTGACTCGTTGAACCGGCAATGCCAAACTTCGACACGGTCATCGACAGTGAATTTCGCGCTGTCGAGCTGTGACCTGCGCCTGAGGACGAACCAGCTCGGAGATCCCCCACCACGGTGGACTCCGGGCTGGTTCGACGCCTCGATCGGTCTCGCACCGGGATCGCTCGGTTGGCAGCACAGGCTCGACCGTCACACGCCCGGCAGACCGAATCGCCAGTCGGAGCAGCGACAGGACAGTGGGCACGACCGGCGGTTTCGCACTGGCGATCTCCAACTCAGCGAGCTGCGCGAGCAACAGCCGGCGGCCGATCGGTCCAAATCCGGAACGGTTGGCCGCGGCCAGTCGACACTGCCGCCTGCCAGCTTCTACGGTCGCCGAATAGCCGAAGGCGTCAGGCAGCGGAGTTGGCGTCAGAAATATTCTATGGCTGCACAGCTTCCTGCTACGTCTCGGCAGCGTCGCGCGGGCGACCAGCCAAGGCGCTGTCGATCAGGATTTCAGCCGCCGAACGGGCGTGCATTGCGCCTGATAAATCCTGGAACAGGACGGCGGATGCGCTGGCGCCGTCGAGTAACAGCGTCAACTGAATAGCCAGTCCTGCCGGATCGGACACGCCGAGCTCCGCCGCGAGTTCGGCGAACCCCTGTCGACCGGCATCCTTGTATCGACGCGCTATTCGAGTGATCTCGTGATCCGGCGACGCCATCTCCACCGTCGCGTTGAGGAACGGGCAGCCCCGGAAATCTGCCTCCTCGAGTCCCTCACGAAGAATGTCGAAGGTGACAAGAATCGCCTCCCGCGGCGATTTCGCGCGCCGCTCGACTTCACCGCCGACCTCGTCGCGAAGGCGCTCGCCCCGACGTTCCAGATATGCCGCCGCCAGCCCGTCCTTCGAGCCGAAGTGGCGGTAAAGAGTCATAATCGGCGTATGCGCCTCTTCAAGGATGCGATTGATCCCGACGGCGCGAATGCCTTCCTTGAAGAACAAATCGTCCGCGGCAGCCAACAGGCGATCACGCGGGGACACGGTTTTGGCTGACATAGTCCAAGTATAGCGAGCGCTATCTAACACCTAAACGGTGCGCATGCGCGACCGGTCGGTGGATCCTGTGCGATTTCTTGCATCGTCGACCGAGCGGATGGTCCGGTCGAGCGATGGGGACTTACGCCGATGCGTGCGCTGGATATGGGTGGATCTGCGGGTGCGGGGCGCGGTGGTCACCGCGGCGGCACATTCGTCAGTGGCCCCATAAGAGCTGACCCCACGTGTCCCGAATGAGAGCTGGATCAGCAAGAACGTTCCTGACCCGCAGAAACAGTGTGTGGCCAGGGCCGGGATCGAACCGGCGACCTTCCGCTTTTCAGGCGGACGCTCGTACCAACTGAGCTACCTGGCCGGACGGCACCCGAACCGAATGCCTATCGCATTGCGTATCCGATACCGGGTATCGGATACGCATCTGCGACCCTGACGGGACTCGAACCCGCGACCTCCGCCGTGACAGGGCGGCGCGCTAACCAACTGCGCCACAGGGCCTTGCTTGTCCTGCTGTGCTTCACAAGTGAAGCGATACTGCATGTCACTTTTACTGCTGTCCCACTTTTACTGCTGTCGAACCATACCGCATGCTCGACACCGGTCAAACGTACCCCCTACGGGATTCGAACCCGCGCTACCGCCTTGAAAGGGCGGCGTCCTAGGCCGCTAGACGAAGGGGGCCCGTCGGATTTCTCCGAACCAGTACCTCAACGGCGTTCCGTTGGGAGCTTGGATAGCTTAGGACACAGATCGAGAAAATCCCAAATCGCCAGGTCAAACTATAATTCGGGCAGATCTGACCGACATTCGGGCCACCCCTGCCTGGCAAACTTCTCGAGCCATTGCTCGGATGCCATCGCAGCGAGGACCACCTCGAGCGATTCCTCGAATAGGTCGGCCAGGTCGCCCCTCAGCTCCGTCAGATCCGCCATGTACCTCTGACCGGCCAACGAGGCCGCCAGCACCCGGGTGAACTTCTCCGTGTCGACACCCTCCCGCAGCAGCCCTTCTTTCTGCGCGCGCAGGGCGAACTGGCGAGCGGTGGCGCCCCACACCTGCGAACCACCGGATTGCACGTCCGCGTAGAACTCGGGCTCGATAATGAGCCGGAATTCGGCCTGCACGATCACATTGGTGCGGAACAGCTCGGCCAGATCGACGACGAGGCAGTGCAGTGCCTCGAAGGGGTCCAGGTCGTTGCGACGCGTCCAGCGTTCCGTCAGGGCGGTGAACTGCTCGACCCCAGCCTGCAGAACCGCTCGGGCGAGTTCTTCCTTGGACTGGAAGTGGAAGTACATCGCCCCCTTGGTGGCGTTCGAGCCCTCGAGAATCGTGTTCACCGACGCAGCGGCGTAACCGCGCTTGGCGAATTCGATCGCGGCCGACTCCACCAGTGCAGCGCGAGTACGTCGCGCACGCTCCTGTTGACGTGCCATGGCGGTAGATCCCTCTCCGGCTGTTCCGGGCTCCGACGTCCAGGACGCGAAGTCTCACATAACAGTATGCCCGTTTTGAAAAAACCGACACAACAGTCTGTCCGCCATGAAAACTACCGCGCGAGCCGACCCAAGGATTTTTATGGGGCGCTAAACAGACCTCTGCCAAAAACACACCGAGTGGTATAATTTGGGTCGGCTCGGGTGCGCTGCAGGGGGTGCGCACCCGAGCCCATCCGTCGGTTCGAGACAGGTGACGGCGTGTCGGGGGGGCCAGTTCTCATCCCGGCCGTCCGCGCACTAGACTCTGGCTCCGCGCCCCTATAGCTCAGTTGGTAGAGCTACGGACTTTTAATCCGCAGGTCGTAGGTTCGAGCCCTACTGGGGGCACCACCACTCCCCTTACTCGGCGCCTTCGCCGGGTAAGGGGTCAGCGGCCCGTTCAGGGCCCGGTACCCGGCACCGCGATCAGTCGCCGCGCAGCCTCGACAGCCGTCTGTCTTCGTTCGGCAGCGCCGCGCTGGCCCGATC
This sequence comes from Rhodococcus sp. IEGM 27, assembly GCF_033142305.1. Classification (NCBI taxonomy): domain Bacteria; kingdom Bacillati; phylum Actinomycetota; class Actinomycetes; order Mycobacteriales; family Nocardiaceae; genus Rhodococcus; species Rhodococcus sp. IEGM 27. Next base: position 854,581 of record NZ_JAWLSG010000001.1, read on the forward strand.
TTCCGCCGTGAAACGCGAGACGTGTCGCCGCCAGCGTGCGCGCGATGTCGGTGATTACCAGCAGCAACTCAGCGGGGTTCCAAGACGGGTCGATGAACCCCGCCTCCTGGCCGCGACGAATCTCGGCGATCTTGGGCCGCAATGCGCGGATCCGCATGTCGTTCTCGTCGTCCAGCTCGCCCATCTCCAGATCGGCCCATTCCTGCAGTCTCGCGTTCTCGGGATGAGCCAGATAGTTGTCGAACAGTCGACCGACGTACCCGGGCAGGTCGTCTCCGCGCAGCGCGGTCACTTCGGTCGTTTCGACAATCCATTGGTGCGAGACCGCGTCGAAGAGCGCTTCCTTGCTGTCGAAGTAGGCGTACAACCGATCCTTGCTCGCCCGGGCTGCCGCCGCGATGCGATTGATCCGGGCCCCGGCCACTCCGTGGCGAGCGAACTCCTCCTTCGCCGCAGCGAGAATCCGTTCCCTCGTGGCTTCACCGGCTGAACGCATACGGATCATCCTAAGTTGACCGTTGCCGAACCATTTGGTTCGGCGTAGGGTTCCGTCTCGGCGAACCAAATGGTTCGCGAACATCACGCCGAGCGCAGACTCCACGCACTCTCTCCGGAGGACTCTCCATGGACATCGATGAGGCACGCAGCACCTTCAGCACACTCCGCCGGCTCGAGAGCGGCGTATCCCCCGACGACCTCGACGCAGCGTGGGCAGCGCTCGACCCGGTGCGCGCCGAGGAGATCCTCGGGCAGTGGAAGGGCGACGACTTCGCCACCGGACATCGCCTGCACGAGAAACTTACCGCGAGCCGTTGGCACGGAAAGACGTTCAATTCGCTCGAAGACGCGAAACCCTTGATCTGCCGCGACGCGGACGGAAACCTCTTCTCCGACATCGCGAGCGGAAACGGGGAGGCAAGCCTGTGGAACATCGAGTTCCGGGGTGAGGTGACCGCGACCATGGTCTACGACGGCGCGCCCATCTTCGATCACTTCAAACGGGTCGACGACACAACCTTGATGGGCATCATGAACGGCAAGTCCGCACTCGTCCTCGATGGTGGCCGGCACTACTACTTCGTGCTCGAAAGAGACTGACCCGGTGACGAATCGACGAATCGCCCCCTCGACACCGAGGACGCCCCCATGCAGATGAAGGCCGCACTCACCCGTGGCCCGCAGTCGTCTTTCTCGCTCGAAACGGTCGAGCTCGATCGTGCGCGTCCCGACGAGGTGGTCGTGCGCATCGTTGCCACCGGGCTGTGCCACACCGACCTCTTCGCCAAGTCGACGCTTCCCGCCGCGATGGGGCCGGCCGTCTTCGGGCACGAGGGCGCCGGAGTGGTTGAGGAGGTGGGCGCACTGGTGAAGGACATTTCACCAGGTGACCACGTGGTGCTCAGCTATCGGCACTGCGGCGCCTGCCGGCAATGCCGCGGCGGGCATCCCGCCTATTGCGAACGCGCCCAACAGCTCAACAGTTCGGGACGCCGCCCGGACGGATCGACGACGATCACCCAGAACGGTGGAGAGGTGCGGGCCGCCTTCTTCGGCCAGTCCAGCTTCGCCGAGTACGTGGTGGCGACGGCGGACAACGTGGTCGTGGTGGACAAGTCCGTGGATCTCACCCTTGCGGCGCCCTTCGGATGCGGTTTCCAGACAGGGGCGGGCGCAGTTCTGAATGTGCTTGCTCCGGATGACGACTCGACCGTGGTGGTCTTCGGCGCCGGAAGCGTCGGATTCGCAGCCCTTCTCGCTGCCCGCGCGAGCGGAGTTGCGACGCTGTGCGCCGTAGATACCGTTCCCGCGCGACGCGCACTCGCCGAGGAATTCGGTGCCATGGCCCTCGATCCGGCCACCCAGGACGTCGTCGCCGAGATTCGGGCACTGACCGGCGGCGGTGCCACCCATACGCTCGATACGACGGGAATTCCGACAGTGATCGGCCAGGCCGTCTCGGCACTGCGGGAAAGGGGCACGGCCGTCGTGGTGGGACTCGGCGCACCGGAGGTGATGGTGAACATCCAGGACCTGATGCGCAAGGGCAAGACTCTGCGAGGGTGCATCGAAGGTGACTCGTCGGTGCAGACCTTCATTCCGCGGCTCCTCGCCCTGCACGCGGAAGGGAAGTTCCCGGTCGACCGGCTCGTCACCCGATACCCGTTCACAGACATCGATCGCGCCGTGGCCGATCAGACCTCCGGCATCATCGTCAAACCGGTACTGGTGTGGTGATCGGCAACCCTCAGGGTGCGGACGGCGCCTCGCCGGGTCCAGTCGCCGAGCCCTTCGAATCTGCATCGGCACGGAGCTCGGCCAGATCCTCGCCGCGCTTGCGATAGGTGTAGGTGAGGCCGATAACGCCGAGGAAGACGACGACGCCGATGATCGCGCCCGCCAGAGACGCTCCACGGAACCCGGGCGCGTCCACATCCATGATCCGTTCGCCCGCATGTGCCGCGCTGTTTCCGCCGAGCACCACGCTGAGAGTCAGGAGAGTGGGCAACGCGACGATCACGGCGACCACCAGCATGATTACCTGCACCGGCTTGAATCGGCGCCGGCGGAACAATCGCCACGCTCCGCGGAACAGCAGGAGTGGAATGAGAGTGCACAGGAATCCGAACAACAAGCCCCAGAGAATACCGGCACCGAAGCTGCCGTCGGCCAGCCCACCGACGTTCTGCGCCCACGCCCGCGGAAGGTAGGCCGCCAGAATGAAATAGGCGATGACCAGGACTACGACGACCGCAGCGACAGCGATAGCCTTCTTCGCCCAGGCGGGCAAGCCCGGCTTCGCTGGTGTGGTGGAACCGCTGATGTCTGCCGTCATCGTTCGTCCCCCTGCGTCGGCACAGTTGCCATGACCCGATTGTTGGCTGTGCCGGGGTCCAGCGCAACCACGTGCGCCGACGTCGTGACGAAGCCTGTTGTTTCGTGGAGAAGCTGCACGGCGTGTCGGGATTCACATCACGGCACGACACACCGAAGAAATCGGACACGGAACGGTCAACGAGAGCACCGCCCACGACTCGGGCACGTAACGACGACCTCGGCAAACGCCGCAATCTGTGACCGCCCACAGTGCCGGGCAGCCGACGTGATGACCTTTCCCGCATAACCGCGCAGGTCACTGCCCATCGGCGTCTCCCAGTACACTGTCTGTAACGGTCGGCCGTGTCGCGGCGACAGACCCCGGAGATTCGATTACGGATCGGTAACTTCCTCGGTCTCCGGCGCACCGAAAGCGTTTACCGACGTACTTACGGTGCCGTAGGCTGAACGACAGTCACAGTGAGCTATATGGAGGCTAAACACATGGCGAGGGATCTGACCCAACTCGAGCTGCTGCAGGAGCTGCTGCCGGTCGCAGAAGAGAACGTCAACCGCCACATCTCCATGGCCAAGGAATGGCATCCGCACGACTACGTTCCGTGGGACGAAGGCCGCAACTTTGCTGCGATGGGCGGAATCGACTGGGATCCGGAGCAGTCACAGCTCGACGAGGTCGCCAAGGCCGCCATGATCACCAACCTGCTCACCGAGGACAATCTTCCCTCGTATCACCGTGAGATCGCCGAGAACTTCTCCCAGGACGGCGCGTGGGGCACCTGGGTCGGCCGCTGGACCGCCGAGGAGAACCGTCACGGCATCGTGATGCGCGACTACCTCGTCGTGACCCGCGCCGTCGACCCCGTCCAGCTCGAGCGCTTCCGCATGGAGCACATGACGAACGGCTTCGCCTCCCCCGCCGACGTCGATGCCGGCTTCCTCCACTCGGTGGCATATGTCACCTTCCAGGAGCTGGCCACCCGGGTGAGCCACCGCAACACCGGTAAAGCCTGCAAAGACCCCGTCGCCGACAAAATGCTGCAGCGCATCGCGGCCGACGAGAACCTGCACATGATCTTCTACCGCAACATGTGCGGTGCAGCCCTCGATCTCGCGCCCGACCAGGCACTCGAGGCCATCAACATGATCGTCCAGAACTTCCAGATGCCGGGCGCGGGAATGCCGAACTTCCGCCGCAACGGCGTGCTCATGGCCAAGCACGGCATCTACGACCTCCGTCAGCACCTCGAAGAGGTCGTCATGCCGGTCCTGCGCAAGTGGAACATCTTCGAGCGGTCCGACTTCACGGCACGTGGCGAAGAAATCCGCGAGTCGCTCGGCGCCTTCCTCGAGAACCTCGAGGGCCAGGCCACCAAGTTCGAGGAGCAGCGCGACCGCATGCTTGCTCGCGAGGCCAAGAAGCGCGAGCAGAAGGCTTCCTAGCCGAAACAGCTATCCTGTGCCCGGTACCGGATTCGGTGCCGGGCACGCTTTTTGTCAGCACATTCCCAGAGGTCGTCAATGTCTACCCTTCGTATCGGTTCGCTCGAGCTGCGCAGCCCGGTGGTGCTCGCCCCCATGGCAGGCATCACCAACGTCGCGTTCCGCACGCTGTGCCGGGAACTCGAGACGGAGCGGGCGGGGAGCACGTCCGGCCTCTACGTCTGCGAGATGGTGACCGCCCGGGCACTCGTCGAACGGCAACCCGCAACTCTCCACATGACCACGTTCGGGCCGACGGAGACGCCGAGGTCGCTGCAGCTGTACACGGTCGATCCCGACACGACATACGCGGCGGCCAAGATGATCGTGGACGAGAACATGGCCGACCACATCGACATGAACTTCGGCTGCCCGGTGCCCAAGGTGACACGCAAGGGTGGCGGCGCGGCCTTGCCGTATAAGCGCAACCTGTTCGGCCGGATCGTCGCGGCCGCCGTCAAGGCCACCGAGGGCACCGACATCCCGGTGACGGTCAAATTTCGTGTCGGCATCGACGCAGAGCACCACACGCATCTCGACGCCGGCCGCATCGCCGCGGCCGAGGGCGCCGCCGCTGTCGCCTTACACGCGCGCACGGCGTCCCAGCGGTACTCGGGTACGGCCGACTGGAACGAGATCGCACGGCTCAAGGAACACGTCACGGACGTTCCGGTGCTCGGAAACGGTGACATCTTCGACGCCGGGGACGCGGCCCGCATGATGGACCAGACCGGGTGCGACGGCGTCGTCGTCGGCCGCGGATGCCTCGGCAGGCCGTGGCTGTTCGCCGAGCTGAGCGCCGCGTTGAACGGACTACCACTGCCGACGCCGCCCACCCTCGGTGAAGTCGCGACCATCATCCGGCGCCACGCCGAACTCCTCGCTGCTCACCACGGCGAAGACAAAGGCCTCCGGGAGCTACGCAAGCACGTCTCCTGGTATCTGCGCGGATTCCCGGCCGGCTCCGATCTGCGCGTGGCCATGGCCCTCGTCAGCACCCTCACCGAACTCGACGGGCTCCTCGCCCAGCTCGATCCGTCGATCCCCTTCCCCAAGGACGCCGAGGGACCCCGGGGCCGACAGGGCTCGCCGGGAACCGTGGCCCTCCCCGAGGGCTGGCTCGACGATCCCGAGGACTGCCTGGTTCCGGCTGGAGCGGACATGATGCACTCGGGCGGTTAGCAGCAGGGGGCGAGTCGCATCGCTTCCCGAGTGGAGCGCCGACGTTCGATAAGTACTATGACTGGAATCCGTCGGCCCCGACGGAGGTCCGGGTCGGCGGAAAGGGCAGGTTGTATCGGTGGGTGATGATCACAGTTCGGACGCCCCGGCGCCCGAATCGCGCGCCCCCTGGGAACGCCCTCTCGCCGATCAACGCTATCGGGAAGCGCAGTCGGGACGACAACGTCGGCTGCCTCCACGCCAGACACCTCCGGAACAGCGGCCTCCCGAACGTCCGGCTCCGTCGGACCGTCGTCCCCCGATCGAGCGCACGGACGCCATCCGCCAGGACAGCGGGCGCATCGGCCGGCGCGCGGCCGGCGGACCCACCGAAGGCCTCTCCGTTGCAGACCTCGTCAAGAAGGTCGCCGGAGACGAACCACAGCGACCGGATGATCCGGACAAGACCGAGACGATCGCCCCCGTCGACGAGCGACATCCCCCACCCGGTGCCGTCGCGCCACCGGAGCCGACGTTCAGTCCTCCGCCCTCACAGCTCGCCACCGGCGACGCAGAGACCGGCTGGCATGTCGACGCCGAGACCACCGCGACTCCTCAGGTGGTCGGTAATCCGGGATTGACTCGTCTGGCGTTGAGCAAGAGCCGTCGACGCCGCCGCCTGCGGGCGGTGGGGCGCGCGTTCGTCGCGTTGGTGGCAGTGATCGCGCTCGCCGGAACAGGAATCGTGTGGGGCTACCTGCGTTCCACCGAAGGCAAGTTCGATCAGATCGCCGCCCTCGACACCGAGTCGACGGACATCGTCGACGCAAGTGGGCAGACCGGTGACGAGACTTATCTCATCGTCGGCACCGACACCCGAGCCGGTGCCAGCGGCACGATCGGCGCCGGAACGGTCGAGGACGCCGAGGGTTCGCGCGCCGACACCGTGATGCTCGTCAATATTCCTGCTGATCGCAGCCGCGTCGTGGCGGTCTCCTTTCCCCGCGACCTCGACGTCGAGCGCCCTGTCTGCCAGGGCTGGGACAACGCCACCGGGACGTACACCGAGGAAACGTTCCCCTCCGCCGAGGGCGACAAGCTGAATGCCACCTACGCCCTGGGCGGGCCGAAGTGTCTGGTGAAGGTGATCCAGAAGATGTCGGGCCTGAAGATCGGCCACTTCGTCGGCATGGACTTCGCCGGTTTCGAGTCGATGGTGAACGAGATCGGTGGCGTCAAGATCTGCACCACACAGCCGCTCGAGGATTTCGTCCTCGGCACCGTGCTTCCCGAGGCCGGCACCCAGGTGCTCGACGGAAAGACAGCGCTGAACTTCGTCCGCGCCCGCCACGTGGAGGCGGAGGGCAACGGTGACTACGGCCGCATCAACCGTCAACAGCGGTTCCTGTCTGCGCTTCTCAGGGGAGCACTGTCCAGTCAGGTTCTCCTCAACCCCGGCAAGCTCAACGGGTTCATCAACGCCTTCACGCGGGACACGTTCGTGGAGAACATCGACACCAAGTCCCTGGTCACACTCGGCCGTTCGCTACAGAACGTCGACGCCGGCGCGGTCACCTTCCTGACGGTCCCGACCGCAGGAACTACCGACTGGGGAAACGAGATTCCCCGTACCGATGACATCAAGGCCATCTTCCGCGCCATCATCGACGACGCCCCGCTTCCCGGGGAGAAGCGGGCCGAACCGATCGAGGCTGCAGCCTCGGCCCCCACTCCGACGCCGAGCGCACCACTTTCCGTTTTCGCGGTCGACCCGACCAGCGTGTCGGTGCAGGTATCGAACGCTTCCGGCGAATCGGGGCTGGCCGCGACCACCGCGGACGCGCTGGCCGCGCAGGGTTTTCAGATCTACAACGTCGGAAACTACACCGCCACCAGTGCCGAGACGGTCGTCCGGTTCTCCCCCGGGCACGAAGCCGAAGCCGCCACCCTCGCGTCGGCTTTCCCCGGCGCGATCCTCGAGTCGACCTCCGGGTTGGGCACGGTGACCGAGGTTGCCGTCGGGTCGAACTTCTCCGGGACCGTGCAGGCACCGAGCGCGATCGACACCCCGCTGGACATGTCCGGGGTGCGTGTCGGCCAGCCGGAGGACGTCGAGATCCCCGCCGATCTTGCGGTGGTCAATGCCGGCGACGCGTCCTGTGATTGAGCGCTGATCAGGCACGTCGTTCACCCCGCGTTCACCCTGCGATCGTGACTTGGACTCCCGTGCACCGTAGGCTGTGACCTCATGCGCGTGGCTTACAACGAACAAATGACCGAGCTTGCCGACCTGCTCGGTGAGATGGCGGGGCTTGCGGGGGCCGCCATGGAGCGGGCCACCCAGTCACTGCTCCAGGCCGACCTCTCCCTTGCCGAGCAGGTGATCGGAGAGCACGACAAGATCACCGATCTCAGCACCATCTGCGAGGAGCGTGCGTTCGCCCTCCTCGCCCTTCAGGCACCTGTTGCCGGCGACCTCCGCTCCGTCGTCAGCGGAATTCAGATCGTCGCCGATATCGACCGCATGGGAGCCCTCGCCCTCCATGTCGCCAAGATCGCGCGCCGCCGACATCCCAATCACGTTCTGCCCGAAGAGGTCAACGGATACTTCGCCGAGATGGGGCGCATCGCCGTCTCCATCGGTGCAGCAGCCCGTGAGGTTCTCGAGACCCGGGACCCCGAGCGGGCCGCACGCCTCCGCGAGGAGGACGAGGCGATGGACGACCTGCACCGCCACCTGTTCACCGTCCTGATGGATCGTGAATGGAAGCACGGCGTAGCCGCGGCCGTCGATGTCACGCTGCTGGGCCGTTTCTACGAGCGTTTCGCCGACCATGCCGTCGAGGTGGGCCGTCGCGTCATCTTCCTGGTCACCGGCAAGCTGCCCGACGAGACCGGGCCTGTGGCCGATGCCGACAACCTGACCACCTACCCTGATCTGTAAGAGCCTTTCCAACACGAACGCCCCGACCGAGTTACGGTCGGGGCGTTCGTCTTCGAGCTCTACCCGAAGCGGCCGGAGATGTAATCCTCGGTGGCTTTCTGCGTCGGGTTCGAGAAGATCTTCTCGGTGTCGTCGATCTCCACGAGACGGCCCGGCTTGCCGGTCGCCTCGAGGTTGAAGAACGCCGTCTGGTCACTCACCCGCGCTGCCTGCTGCATGTTGTGGGTGACGATGACGATGGTGAAGTCCTTCTTCAACTCGGTGATGAGGTCTTCGATCGCGAGCGTCGAGATGGGGTCGAGAGCGGAGCAAGGCTCGTCCATCAACAGCACGTCGGGCGATACCGCGATGGCACGGGCAATGCACAGACGCTGTTGCTGGCCACCCGAAAGGCCGCCACCGGGCTTGTCGAGACGGTCCTTCACCTCGTTCCACAGGTTTGCGCCGCGCAGTGAGCGCTCCGCCACCTCGTCGAGTCGCTTCTTGTTGCGCTCGCCCTGCAGTTTGAGACCGGCCACCACGTTGTCCTTGATGGACATCGTCGGGAACGGGTTGGGACGCTGGAACACCATGCCGATGGTCTTGCGGACACCGACCGGGTCGGTACCGGAACCGTAGATGTCCTCACCGTCGAGGAGGATCGAACCCTCAACGCGCGCACCGGGAGTCACCTCGTGCATACGGTTGAGGGTGCGCAGGACAGTCGACTTGCCGCAGCCGGACGGTCCGATGAAGGCAGTCACGTTCCGCGGGGGAACCGACAGCCCGACATCGGCGACGGCATGGAACTTGCCGTAGTAGATGTTGACGTCCTTGAGATCCAGACGCTTGGCCATTACCGGCTCCCTACTGATGTATGTGTATGTGTCACTTGCTACGAACCTGTGAGAAGTGGCCGATGACCTTGGCCAGAACGTTGAGGATGGCGATGAGCAGGATCAGCGTCAGCGCCGCGCCCCAGATGCGGTTGGTGCCCGCATCGGTGGGGTTGTTCATCTCGGACACCATGACGCCGGGCAGCGTCCCCATCTCACCACCGAACAGATCGAAGTTGATGAACGGTGCGTAGCCGACGAGGATCAGCAGCGGAGCCGTTTCTCCCATCACGCGGGCGAGGGCCAGCATGACACCCGTGATGATGCCGGGAAGCGCAGTGGGAAGCACGATCCTGGCGATCGTCTTCCACTTGGGAACACCGAGTGCGTAGGACGCCTCCCGCAGGTCCTGGGGGACGATGCGGAGCATTTCCTCGGTACTGCGGATGACGACGGGAACCATCAGCAACACCAGCGCGAGCGACACCGCGAATCCCGACTTCGGGAAGCCGAAGGTGGCGATCCACAGCGCATAGATGAACAGGGCGGCCACGATCGACGGGACACCGCTGAGGATGTCGACCATGAAGGTGGTGAGCTTGGCCAGCCGCGACTGCCGGTCGGCGTACTCGACGAGGTAGATCGCCACGAAGAGGCCGAGCGGGATGGACAGCAGCGCGCAGACGAGTCCTTGCAGAATCGTGCCGATCAGCGCATGGTAAACGCCACCGCCGGCCGCCGAGGACGTCAGGCCACTGAGCGAGTGGGTGAACCAGGTGGCCGAGGTCAGGGCGGGAATTCCCTTGGCGATCGCGGTGAACAGCACCCACACCAACGGAATCAACGCTATGAGCACGGCCAGCGTGACGAGCACGGTAGCGGTGACGTCCGTGATACGGCGCCGGGTACCGACACCCCGGAAGGTGGGCGCCTTGACCGGCTTGTCGAGGGTCGCGGTCATGGGATCAGTCCTTCTTTCCTGCGATCACGGCGCGCGCAGCGGCGTTCACGACGAAGGTGAGCACGAAGAGCACGAGACCGGCGGCGATGTAGGCGCCGGCCTGGATGTCGTTGTTGAACTCCGCGTAGCCGAGAGCGATCTTGGAGGCGATGGTGGCGCCACCGTCGAACAAGGACCAGGAGAACGACTGCGAGGTGGTCCGCAAGATCAGGTACAGCGCCATGGTCTCACCGAGAGCGCGGCCGAGGCCGAGCATGGAACCACTGATGTAACCGGACTTGCCGAACGGGATGACCGTGGTCCGGACGACCTCCCACCGGGTGGCACCGAGCGCGAGCGCCGCCTCGATGTGCGCGGTGGGCGTCTGGACGAACACTTCCCGGGTGACCGCGGTGATCACCGGCAGGATCATCACACCGAGAACGATGCCCGCGGTGAAGATGGTGCCGCCGCCGAGGATGGATCCGCTGCCGGTCGCGAACAGCGGAAACCAGCCGAGGTTTTCGTTCAGCCAGATGGCGAACGGCTTGATGGCCGGGGCGAAGACGAGGAGGCCCCACAGCCCGTACACGATCGACGGCACCGCGGCCAGCAGGTCGATGACGTATGCCAGCGGGCGCTTGAGCCAACTCGGTGAGTACGCCGTGAGGAAGATCGCGATTCCGAGAGCAACAGGCATTGCGAGCACCAGCGCGAACACCGACACCAGCAGGGTCACCTGGAAGAGGTCGAGCACACCGAACGCCATCGCATTGATGTCGACGGTGACCCACTCACGGCTGGTGAGGAAGTTCACCTCGTTCCGGCTCAGAGCAGGAACCGCGCGCCACACGAGGAAGATGCCGATCGCCCCGATGAGAACGGAGACAAAGATCGCCGAACTGGTCGCGAGCGAGCGGAAGACCCGGTCTCCGGGCCTGGTGACCGCCTTGCCGGGGGTCCCTCCCGCCGAAGTCGGGGTCGGGGTCTCGGCCTGGGTAGAACTCAACTCGGCCTCCGGGGTGCCGTTCGGACCGCCCACCCCGGCCCCGCCTGAAGCGGAGCCGGAGGTGCGAGGTGCTGATTCGGTGGGCGCTTCACTCATCTGCGCTCGCATTCTTTCTCGTCAGGATATAGAGACATGAGCGGTCCGAACGAACTGCGTGCTATCAGCCGATGGCGGCGATCGACGCGTTCAGCTTCTCCTTGAACGTGTCGGGCAGCGGCACGTAACCCTGCTCGGCCAGGTCGGCCTGACCCTCGTTCGCGGCACTGGTCAGGAAAGACTTGATCGCAGCCGAGGTGTCGGCGTCGTATCCCTTGGAGCACACGATCTCGTAGGTGGCGAGCACCAACGGGTACGCGCCGGACTCCTGGGTACCGAAGATCGAAGCGAGGTCGAGGGTCAGGTCGCCCGTGCCCTCACCCTTGAACTGCGCACCCTCGATCGCCTTCGCCGCGGACTCGTCGGACAGCGTGACGGGGCCGGAGCCGTTGTCGATCTGCGCGGCCGACAGCTTGTTCTGGTCGGCGAAGGACTTCTCGACGTAGGTGATCGAACCGGGGGCGGAGGCCACTGCCTGCGCGACACCGGCCGAACCCTTGGCACCCTCACCGATACCACCGGTGAAGTCGGAGCCGGCACCGGTGGTCCAGGCGCCGTTCGAGGCGGCCGTGAGGTACTGCTGGAAGTTGTCGGTGGTGCCCGACGAATCCGAGCGGATGATCGCGGTGATGTCCTGATCCGGCAGGGTGGCGCCCTCGTTGAGCGCGGCGATGGCCGGGTCGTTCCACTTCTTGATGGTGCCGTTGAAGATCTTGGCCGTCACCTCGCCGTTCAGCACGAGGTCCTCGACGCCGTCCAGGTTGTACGCGACGGCGACGGGCCCGAAGACGAGAGGAAGGTTCCAGGCCTCGCCGCCGACACAGCGGGCCTTCGCCTGCTCGGCCTGCTCGGCCTTGATTGCCGAGTCGGAACCGGCGAAATCGATCTGGCCGGCGATGAACTGCGTACGGCCGTCACCGGATCCGCTGGGGTTGTACGCGAGGTTGACGGTCTTGCCCTTTTCCTGGCAGACGGAGATGTAGGTGGACACGAACTGGTCCATCGCGTTCTTCTGCGCCGAGGAACCAGCGGCAGAGAGGTTGGCCTTGCCCTCGCACGTGGCGTTGGACGCCGACACGTCGACTCCGCTCGTTGCGGCATTGTTGTCGCTGCCACACGCGGCCAAGGTCATGGCACCCAGGGCCACTGCACCGAGCAGGGCACCATTGCGCTTGAAATTCACCTAGTCCTCCGGAAATATCGTCTCGCCCACGATCGGGCGGCGACATGAGGCGCGGATCGCTGGTTGAATCCTGCACCAGGCAACACGGCGCTGCCCATGGAGAAACCTAGGGGTAGTGAATGTCCAGTAGGACCATGATCGGTGAACGGAAAGTGAACAGACCACGCATTCGCCCAGATTTCCCGGACGTACGGCCGACCGGAACGTAGTGGAGGCCGTCAGCGGCGCGCGTAGGCCACGTCGACGTGGAACGGCGCGAAGCCCAGACGCTCATAGGTATGGAGGGCAGCAGCGTTGTCGCCTTCCACATAGAGCATTACTGCACCGATTCCCCGGTCGCGCAGATAATGCAGTCCGGCGAGCGTGAGGAATCGGCCGAGTCCACGCCCCTGCGCCGACGGGTCGATCGCCACGACGTAGACCTCACCGATCGCCGGATTCTCGCCCTGCGCCGGATGCACCTTCGTCCAGTGGAATCCGAGCAAGGTGCTCTCGTCCGACGCCTCGAAGGCCATGAACAGCCCCGCGGGATCGAACCAGTCCTCGGCGCGACGCTCCGCGATCTCGCGCGCGGTCCACGAACCCTGCTCGGGATGCCAGGCGAATGCGGCGGCGTTGACCCGCAACACCTCGGAGTCGTCCTCGACTCCACGGTAGGCGCGCAGCGTAATACCCTGCGGCGCAACGAGTTCCGGCAGATCGGCACCCTCAAGCGGGCGCCTCAACTGCAACAATTCACGTGCACCGGTCAGTTCGAGACGCCGCGCTACCGCCTGCGCGGCCGGCAGATTGCCGTGAGCCCAGACCCGCGAGTCAGGGCCACCCTCGTCCAGCGCCTCGACGACCAGGCGGCCACCGATCCCGCGGCCACGGGCCTGCGGGTCGACCGCGAGTTCCGCCATTGCAGGGTGCTCGCCGTGACCCGGCTGCAACTGCGCGTACCCGAGCACACGATGTTCGTCGGTCCATACGAGATGCCGCGCCTCGCCGACACCGGCCAGCGCGTGGATTCCCTGCTCCGACACCGCGGCGGTCCCATCCGTCTCCGCTGCCCGCTCCAACAGCGCGGACACTTCGACGGCCTGCGTCGCGTCGAGTCGATCCTGCCAGGACTGCACCGAAGCACTCATCAGATCGCCGGCCCCTCGGCCGACTCGAAGTCGATGTCGTCGGCATCCATGTCGTCGACGGGCACGACCGGTGTACCCGACTTGGTCCTGGCGGGTCGAACAGCCTTGTAGCCCACGTTGCGGACTGTACCGATCAAGGATTCGTACTCGCTGCCCAGCTTCGCCCGAAGACGCCGCACGTGGACGTCGACGGTGCGGGTGCCGCCGAAGAAGTCGTAGCCCCACACTTCCTGCAGCAACTGCGCGCGGGTGAAGACGCGTCCCGCGTGCTGCGCCAGGTACTTGAGGAGCTCGAATTCCTTGTAGGTGAGGTCGAGGGGACGGCCACGAAGCCGGGCCGTGTAAGTGCCCTCGTCGATGACGAGTTCGCCCAGCGTGATCTTGCCCGAGGCCTCCGGGCTGGCAACTCCACCGCTGCGCCCGACGAGCAGACGCAACCGTGCGTCGACCTCGGCAGGTCCGGTGCCGGGCAGAAGGATGTCGTCCAATCCCCAGTCGGAATTGACGGCCACCAGGCCACCCTCGGTCAGCACGGCGACCACCGGTACGGCAGAACCGGTACTTCCCAGCAGCCTGCACAGGCCACGGGCGGCCGCAAGATCAGTCCGCGCGTCCACCAGGGCGATATCAGCGGAGCTCGCTTCCAGAAGCGAAGACACCTCCGTCGGAGCAGGCCGCACCGAATGCGCCAACAGGGAGAGGGCCGGTAAGACCGCCTCCGGGTTGGGGTCGGAGGTAAGAAGCAGTAGCTCCACACAGCCTCCCATCTCGTCACCGTCGTACCCGACCGGCCGACTGGTGAGACAGCCGGTGCAGGTAGATCGACCCTGAAGGTATCGACACTTTTGTCGGTGACAGAGTAGCGCGCCACCAGAGCTGTTCGTTGCACCGAACCCCCGCGGCCCGGCGCCGATGGCTGCACCGGCGCCCACGGTCACCGTGTCGGTCACAATGGGGCCGTGCGGAAACTCATCATGGGAATCGTCTTCCTCGTCGCCCTCGGTCTCGTCGTCGACTTCGGGGCGGCGGCCTACGCGGAGTACCGGGTGTCGAGGGAGCTGCGGGCGGGCGCCTCGCTCACGGCGGATCCGGAGGTCACCGTTCACGGGTTCCCGTTCCTCACCCAGGCCTGGGAGGGCGAGTACGACAACATCGAAATCCGCGCACAGGGGGTACAGAGTGATGTGGTGGGCGAGGTGACGATCGAGTCCACCCTCCAGGGCGTCTCGGCCCCGCTGTCCGATCTGGTGGACGGCTCGGTCCAGGCGCTTCCCGTCGATCACCTGACAGGCCGGATGCTGATCGACGCCACCGACCTGGGCAGATTCCTCGGCATACCTGACCTGCAGGTGTCGGCACCGCCGGCGAGCAAATCGGACGGCACCGGCGGATCGGGCGGCTCGGGCATGCCCACGGCGGGGGGCGTGGTCCTCACGGGCACGGTTCCGGTCGGGCCGATCGAGACGACGGTCAGCGTGCAGGCCGACCTCGTTCTCGAGGGCGGCCAGGTGAAGATCGTGGCCAGCGACTTCTACTTCGGACCGGAAGGTCACGCCGACTTCAGCATCCCCGATCCCCTGGCTCCCGCCATCCTCGGACTCTTCACCCGGACGATCGACCCCAGGGAACTACCCTTCGGGGTCCAGCCCACAGAGGTATACGCCGAGGGTTCACAGATAGTCATCGAAGGCGTGGGCAACGACGTGACGATCGACCTCGACGAACTGCAGAACAGATGACCGGAATCACATTGTTGATCGTCACACTGCTCGTCGCTGTCGCGTTCGGGCTCTGGTGGCAACGCAGGCAAGGCAAGGTTCGCACCACGAGCGGGTCGACTGATTCCCCCGTGACCGATGAACGGCGACGGCTCCTCGGGGCCGCCGGCGTGGGCCCCGAAGCGGCAGCATCTCACCATTCGGCGACCGTGCTGCATTTCTCCGCAGACTGGTGCGGCCCTTGCGCCGCCGTGCGCAGGGTGGTGGGACAGGTCGTCCAGGACCTCGGCAACGAGCCGCACCCACCGGCCGAAGTGGAACTCGACATCGACGAATACCCCGCTCTCGCCAAGGAACTGGGCGTTCTGTCCCTGCCGACGACGTTCATTCTGGACAGCGACCTGCGCGAACGTTTTCGGGTGTCCGGTGTGCCTGCCGCAGCCGACCTGCGCGCCGCCTTGGAACCCCTCTCCCGGCCCCCCGCTTCAAATTCCTGAGGAACCGGGTAAACTCACCGACGTGCAATCCAGCCACGAGCTCATGCTCACCCGACGCCGCACGGTTGACCTGTGCCGCCTCGGGGCTTGTTGCTGTACCTGCTGCTGATCACCAGGGCTGTCACTTTCTGCTGACACCGCGGACTCCGCTCACGTGATCGAAACCCGATGACGACGATGTTCGTCGCCCGTCGGAGCCAGGCAAGCATTCAGCACTCACCGCAGGAGCACTTCTGATGTCCACAACCCTCGAAGTCGAGCAGGTCGACGTTCGTGGCCCCCGGTTCGCCGCCTGGGCCACCACCGCCGTCCTGGTCGCCGTGTTCATTCTCTCTGCATTTTCGCTGCTCGCCGCGGGCGTCCTGCTCGCCCTGCAGGCCGTCGTCTTCGCAGTCGGTGCGGCCACCGGGCCGCGCCGCAGCCCTTACGGCCGCATCTTCGGCGCACTCGTTGCTCCCCGGCTCGCCCCGGTGACCGAGAAGGAACCCGTCGCACCGCTGCGATTCGCGCAGCTCGTCGGTTTCGTCTTCGCAGCAGTCGGAACCATCGGCTTCCTGGCCGGATCCGGCATCGTCGGCGCCGTGGCCACCGGTTTCGCCCTGTTCGCGGCGTTCCTCAACGCGGCGTTCGGCTTCTGTCTGGGCTGCCAGATCTATCCCCTGGTCGCACGAGTGCGCGCCAGCGCCTGACCGCCACACACCACTGCACCATCCACCCGAACCGAGTAAGTACACATCGAAAGGAACACCATGGCTCGCTCCGATGTCCTAGTCTCCGCCGACTGGGCTGAGCAGAACCTCAATGCCCCCAAGACCGTTTTCGTCGAGGTGGATGAGGACACCAGCGCATACGACGGCGGCCACATCGAGGGTGCCATCCGCCTCGACTGGCGGAAGGACCTGCAGGACGGCGTCCGTCGTGACTTCCTGAACCAGCAGCAGTTCTCCGACCTCCTGTCCGCCAAGGGCGTCGCCAACGACGACACCGTCGTCCTGTACGGCGGCAACAACAACTGGTTCGCCGCCTACGCGTACTGGTACTTCAAGCTGTACGGCCACCAGGACGTCAAGCTGATCGACGGCGGACGCAAGAAGTGGGAACTCGACGGACGCCCCCTGTCCAAGGAGACCGTCACCCGCCCAGCCACCCAGTACAAGGCCGAGGCCCCCGACCTGTCGATCCGCGCGTTCCGTGACGAGGTCATCGACTCGATCGGCAACAAGAACCTGATCGACGTTCGTTCCCCCGACGAGTTCTCCGGCAAGATCCTCGCCCCGGCGCACCTTCCGCAGGAGCAGGCGCAGCAGCGTGGACACGTCCCCGGCGCCCTGAACATCCCGTGGAGCACCACCGCCAACGAGGACGGCACCTTCAAGTCGGACGACGACCTCGAGAAGCTGTACTCGGAGAAGGGCTACGACGAGTCCAAGCCCACCATCGCGTACTGCCGCATCGGTGAGCGCTCCAGCCACACCTGGTTCGTGCTCAAGGAAATCCTCGGCAAGTCCGATGTCAAGAACTACGACGGCAGCTGGGTCGAATACGGCTCACTCGTCGGCGCCCCGATCGAGTTGGAGGTTCACTGATCATGTGTGGAGCACCCGTACAGACCCAGACCCTGCCCGCAGGCGTGGACGTGGAGAAGGAAACGGTCATCACCGGCCGTGTCCTCGCCACTGACGGTCAGCCGATCGGTGGAGCGTTCGTGCGCCTCCTCGACGGCAGCGGCGAGTTCACCGCCGAGGTCGTTGCCTCGGGTACCGGCGACTTCCGCTTCTTCGCCGCTCCCGGCGACTGGACCGTGCGTGCACTGTCCAGCTCCGGCAACGGCACCGCCACGGTGAGCCCGAGCGGCGCAGGCGTTCACAACGTCGACGTCACCGTCGGCGAGTAGTTTCACCGCACCACGAAGGCCCCGCTCCGTTCACGGAGCGGGGCCTTTCCCGGCTGCGGGGGCCTAGCTGCCCGGGTTTGCAGTGTCCGGCTGCGCTGCTGTATCGCTGCCTTTTTCGGCGTGGGCCAGGTCGGTGATCCAATCGACCAGTTTCTCGCTCTCCCAGTACCAGGGGTCGTTCGGATTGTTGTTCCAGTAGAGCAAGTGCTGGATGAACCCCAGGAAAATGTACGGCTTGACCACCAGGTCGAAGATGTCCTTGTTGTCCTCGAGGAATCCGGCGCCTTCGTCGGCCAGCTTGGCCTGTACCACGTCTGCGCCGGGCCCCGTCGCCCAGTTCAGCGCCTCGACAACCTGCTCGTCGGTCAGCTGAATGTCACGGTCGGGACCGTCGGGGTCATAGCTGAGGTCGGCCACCTTTCGCAGCACATCGAGAAATGATTCCTCCGAAGCGAACCAGTCCCCATGGGTGATGATGTGCACGATGGAGCGCGCAGCCATGCCCGACACCGCGGTCGCGAAGTCGGAGAACGTCTGGCCCGGGTTCAGCACCGTGAAGTGCATCTGACCGAGCACTCCCAACGCGAGCTCGAGAACCGCGATGTCCTGAGGCGCGTCGCACGCGATGTCGTACGGCCTGCAGGCGTAGGTGATCTTCCCGTCCAGCGCGCCGTAGTCGGCGGGCTCGGACGCCATGAATCCCCCACCCGCCGGGCCGGTATCACCGAGCGACGGAGTTCCCGCGGGCCGGTACGGGTCGCCGATCAAGGCCACGCCGGCGATGTCGTCCGCGGTCACCAGCGCGGTGGAGTCGCGGTGACCGAGTTCGCGGGCCACCCTTTCCACCACCTCGGCGCCGACGCTGTACCCGACGAGAACGTACTCGGTGGCGTCACCACACTTCTTCTTGTTCTCGTCGAGGATCCGATTGGTCGCGGCAACACCCGCCGCCATCGAATCCTGGTACGTAGGAACGGGTTCGAGGAGCCCGACACCGTAGGTGGAGGGATAGGGGACGTACATCCATCCCACCTTCCCCGGTTCGTCGGCGTTGCGCGCCCCCGTCGGAACCGTCACGTTGCCCACCCAATTCGACCAGAGCTGTCGCTCCTCGTCCGTGAGCGGGTTGCGGTCCTCCGTCGAATCGGTGGCGCCCGACACCGCAACGATCAGGACGTCCGGGCACTCGGTGGCGTAGTTGTTCGGATCCACCCGGTTCGTGTCGGCACTCCCCGAGCCGACACTTCCGGTGTCCGGCGCCGCCACCGCGACCACCGGCATCGCCGACGCGAGAAGAGTTGCTGTGGCGATGATCACACCTTTTATCAGTAGATCAGGGCATGGGCGCAGCATGAAACCTCCATGAATATTGCGGAACGACCTGGCCGGATAGAGAAAGGAGAATCCCGGCCACGAAGGCCGGCGACGCGAGAACGGTACTAGCCGTCCGCGAACGCCGCTCCCGTTTCGACCGTTCGAATGCGTCGGTTTAAGATGGCAGCGTGGTTATCTTCTTCGAGGTACTTCTTGTCCTTGCCGCCGTGTTGATCACGTGGTTCTCGCTGTACACGATCTACCGCCTGGTCACCGACGAGTCGTGAGTTCCTCCCCGGACGCAGGCGCAGATCCGTCTCCCGACCGGCCGGCTTCCGACGAGCAGGCCGGCGATTCCGCGACCGTGCGTCGCGGAAGTGGAGACGCAGCTGTCGCGGCCGCCATCGAGCGCTCCAAGTCGACGGCGTCACGCAACATTCCCCTGCTTCCGGATCTTCCGCTGCCCGAGGACACCGCGAATCTGCGGCTCGGGCCGGACCTCAACAACGAACTCCTGGCGGTACTGCCCCTCGTGGGTGTGTGGCGCGGTGAAGGCGAAGGCCACGACCCCGAAACCGGCGACTATCGATTCGGGCAGCAGATCATCGTCTCTCACAACGGCGGCAACTACCTGAGCTGGGAGTCCCAGTCCTGGGTGCTCGACAGCGAAGGTGAATACGTCCGTCCCGATCTCCGCGAATCCGGTTTCTGGCGCATCAGCGGTGACGGCATACCCGGCAGCACCAACGAAGAAGTCGTCGAGCTGCTTCTCACCCACAGCTCCGGCATCGTCGAATTGTTCTACGGTCGCGCCCTCACGCAGTCGTCGTGGGAACTCGCCACCGATGTCGTCATCCGCAGCACTTCCGGTGCCCTCGTCGGCGGCGCCAAGCGTCTGTACGGCATCGTCGAAGGCGGCGACCTGGCGTACGTCGAGGAACGCATCATCGCCGACGGAGAACTTCTTCCCCGCCTTTCGGCGCGTCTTACCCGCTACATCGGCTGACCCCACCCGTGAGTACTTGTTAACACTCCGCGGTTGATAAGTGCGCACAGTGCGGGCACGGGTTGGGGGCACTCCAGCCACCGCGTCCGAGCACCGTTCGAACCTCCGCGGCGACGACGCACGGACGCCGAGTCACTTCTTCCCAGCCGTACACCAGCGTCGGCTTTCCTGCGATTTCCGCCGCGTTGCCGCGGCGCCGGTCGCGCAGAGCAACCACGCGTGAGGAGTGGTACCGCAATCCATCGAGTCGCACGATCAGTGGAATACCGATGTCCGAGTAGTCCACGTCCTCGTACAGGGTGCGATCGTCGACGAGAATGGGTGACTGTCGACGCGCTGCCGGTAGCCCGTGCGCCTTCTCCACGTCTGCGGCGTAACGGTGTTCGAGGAGCGATTGAACACCGCCGTCCGACACGGACACGAGCGCTTCGGTCAAAGCCCGACGATATCGGCGCGGTGGCCGCTCCTCGATCCGTCGGAGCAGATCGTGCACCGGAACACCGCCAGTCGTCGCTGCTGCCACGACCACCCGGGCACCAGTTGCTGCCGACGGTTCGGAAACGGCGAGGTCGAGGATGGTGTCCGCTCGCGAAGTCCGAGGTGGCACTGTCGGCACAGTGATGTGGGTATGTGCTCGGGAGCGATGCACGACGACACCGGGATGGAGTAGATCGCCCTCCCTCGGGACGAGCCGTTCGGACCGGCTACCGGCCTGCCGATACCTGGGCGCCTGCGACTCCGCCGACAGTCCGTAGGGCACGGTCACATGGATGGGCGCAGTGGCGTCCACGGACTCGAGCGCCCACTCCTCTGCCGCCGTGCGATGGCTGAGGACCGCCCTCGGACCACCGAACAGCAGGGCCGCCCACAGAGTCATGGAGCGGTCGAGTGGTCCGTTGGTCACCGCATACACGCCGTGGAGCACGGCCGGCCACTGCCCCGACTCGACGCGATGCTGGATCTGGCGGGTCGAAAAACCCAGGTCATGCACCTGCTTGGCGGTGACGACCCCGTGCTGGTAGTCGAGAACGCGCTGAAATTCGGGTGTGCAGTCGGATGTCGCGGTGGTCATGGTCCGAACGGTGCGCAGCGTCACCGACAGAGCTACGGGCGAAAGCCGACGATCGGAACTGGCCTGTGGATAGATGTGAGGTTGTGGATAACCGCCTGTGAGTACTTATTAACAATGGATTGTTAATAAGTACTCACAGGCGCGGAACGCAGAACGGCCCCCGAGCCTTCCGGTGCGGGTGCACCGGTCCCGATCTGGACCAGACCGGGGGCTCGGGGGCCGGGTAGCTGCCTGGGATTCGCTCGCCGCTCGCGCGGTCAGTGAATTCCGTCAGCGGTAGCGGCTAGCTGGCAGCCACCTCACGTGTCCGTTTGTCATTCAACTTCAGACCACCTCCTTCCTCGTGTACTCAAGAAAGTACGCCGCCCTCAGAGCGTCGGCAACGTATTTTCGCTCTCGGCGTTCTCGACGTGAATCACCACGTCAGCGCTGGTATCCTCCGGCAGCTGATGAGTGACCACGACGACGGTGCGCTCTCCCGACACCAGCTTTGCGTCCCGCGCGAGGAGATCCCGCAGCAGCTGCGCTCCGCTTTCCGCGTCGAGATGTTCGGTGGGTTCGTCGAGCAACAGCACGTCGGCGGGTGAGAGGAGGGCGCGGGCGAGCAGCAGCCTGCGACGCTGCCCGCCCGACACCGCCCGGGCGCCGCCGGCGAGCGTGGTGGCCAGGCCCTGCGGCAACCGCGAAACCCAGTCACCGAGTCCCACGGACTCCAGGACGTCGAGCGCCTCATCCTCCTGGAGATCGCCGCGTGCGACGCGCAGATTCTCGAGGACGGATGTGTCGAAGAGGTGCGCGTCTTCGGCGAAGAATCCGATCCGGCGCCGCAGGGAGTCGGGCCGGATGTCGGCCGGCGCGGCACCGTTGACGTCGATCGCCCCCGACACCGGAGGTAGCAGTCCCGCGAGTGTCATCAGCGCCGTGGTCTTACCGGAGCCGCTGCCGCCCACGATCGCGACCCGGGCGCTTGGCGGAAGGTCCAGGTCGATCGGTGCTGTTGTCCTGCCGCCGGGCCATCCGCATCGGAGACCGGTCGTGTGTACGTGCACGGGCCCGTCCAGTTCCCGATTCCCGGGATGTGGGTCCGGGGTGGCGGCATCGAACAGCGCGAGGATCCGACGTGACGCGATCCTGGCCCGGGTCAGCGCGACCGCGGCCGCGGGAAGGGCGCTGGTCGCCTCGAACGCCGACAGCGGCACGAGGACGAGGATGCCCAGGGCCATCGGGCTCATGGTCCCCGACGAGTACAGGGTCATGCCGATCAGCAGTGCCCCGATCACGCTGGCCCCGACCGCGAGCGGGGTCGCGGCGTCGGCGAAGGCACCGGGCACAGCGGCCCGGTCGGTCGCGGCGACGGCGGTCCGCTCGGCAGCGATCGCACCGTCGACGGTGCGGTCGAGTCGACCTGCCACTGTCAGTTCAGCGGCGTGATCGAGCACCGTGACGGCCTCTTCGCTGAAGCGTGCCCGCGCTGCGGCGCTGTCCCTTTCGGACATCAGCGCGGCGCGGGCGGACAGCACCGGCGCCGCAATCCCGGACACGGCGAGCGAGACCGCCAGGATCAGCGCCGCGGCGGGCGAGATGACAGCGAGGATGCCCACGGCGGCCACCGACAGGACGACCGCGACAGCGATCGGCACCAGCGCACGCACGACGACATCGCCGAGAGTGTCCACGTCGGCCCCGGTGCGAGCAAGGAGGTCGCCGCGGCGCAAACCCGCCGCGGCTGCGGGATTGCCGGCGGCCAGCCGCTGGTACAGCCGACTCCGGGCGGACGTCGTTCCCCTCAGGGCGGTGTCGTGGGTGGCCAGCCGCTCGAGGTAACGGAACACGCCGCGGGAGATTCCGAGGGCACGGACCGCCACCACGGCGACGCTCAGATCGAGGACGGGCGGCATCTGCCAGGCTCTGGTGATCAGCCACGCCGAGAGCGCGGCGAGTGCCAACGCGCTTCCCAGGGTGGCTACGCCGGCGGCGACGGCCCGCAGCACTCTCTTCGGCTCGAGTTCGAGGAGCGGGAGAGCTCGCAGGAGCGGGTCATTCGACATCGGCGCGCACCTCGATCACAGAGTCGGCGGCTGCCAGCACACTGGCCCGGTGCGCGATGACGACGACTGTCTTTCCCGCCGCCGCGAGTCTGCGCAGTGAGTGGAGCACGGTGTCTTCCGACCTGTCGTCGAGGTGCGCTGTCGGTTCGTCGAGGATCAGGACGGGACGGCGGGTGGCGAGCACACGGGTCAGCGCGAGCCGCTGACGCTGGCCCAGCGACAAGCCGGCTCCGCCTGCCCCGACACGGGTGGCCCACCCGTCCGGAAGCTCGGCGAGAACCGCATCGAAACCGGTTGCAGCGCAGGCTTCCTCGATATCAACCACGTCGCCGATCAACCGAAGGTTCTCCTCGAGGGTGCCGGGTACCAGGACGGGACGCTGCGGCAACCAGGCCACCTGCGCCCACCACGCGGTCCGGTCGAGTTGCGGGACAGGCGTTCCGGCCACCCGCACCTCACCTGCATCCGCGTCCGTGAGGGCCAGAAGTACCTGCACGGCCGTCGACTTCCCGGAGCCGTTCGGTCCGGTCAGCGCGGTGACCCGAGCAGGCTCGAGCACTCCCGACAAGGCATGCGGCGCCATCCCGCGGCGCGACTGCACACTGACGCCGTCGAACTCGATGCTCGCCCCTCGTGCGTCGATGCGGCCGATGCCGCCACCGTTGCCGGGCAGTTCGGTATCGATCACCGCGAATGCCCGGTCGGCGGCCGCCATTCCGTCTTCCGCGGCATGAAAGCGTGTTCCGACCATCCTCAGTGGGAGATACACCTCGGGCGCGAGGATGAGCGCCACAATTCCTGCCTCCAGGCTCATCTCGCCGTATACCAGACGCAGACCGATACTGACGGCGACCAACGCGACGCACAGTGTCGCAAGCAGTTCGAGCACCATGGACGACAGGAACGCCACCCGCAGGGCGGACATCGCGGTGCGGCGATGTGCGTGACCGAGTTCGCGCACGCGTGCGGCGGGGCCCTGCTCACGCCCCAGCGCGCGGAGCGTCGGCAGACCGGCGAGTAGGTCGAGCAGCTGCGACGACAGTGCCGTCATCGCGGTCAACGTCTTCGCAGCCTTGCCTCGGGTCAGTAGCCCGATGAGGATCATGAAGATCGGGATCAACGGCAACGTGACGAAGATGATCGCCGCGGACGTCAGGTCCTGAAAGGCGATGACCGCCAGGGTCGCCGGCGTGAGCGTGGCGGCCAGAACCAGGGCGGGGAGATACCCCGTGAGATAGGGCAGCAGACCGTCGATCCCGCGCGTCAGTACGGTTGCGATCTCGTCCCGACGCACGTCGAGGTCGCGGGGCCGAATCCGGGCGGCGACACCGAGCACTTCACCCTTCAGTTCTGCCACGACCCGACTGGCCGCGCGATGGGCGAACCTCGACTGCAACCAGGTGCCGAGGACCCGAACTCCCATCGCCAACAGGAGAACCGACAGTTCGGTGGTCCATCGGCGAACGTCGGTGACTTCGTCGACGATGATTCCCGCGAGTATCCGCCCGAGGGCCAGGGCCGAGATGACGACCATCGCGACATTGACGACCGACAGGCCGACGGTCAGGACGAGATAACCGCGAGCCGCGGCGGAGTAGCGCCACAACCGGGGGTCGATCGGCGGCCGTGAACCGGCCTTCCCGGTGGGACGCTCACCGGGAAGACTAAGTTCGCTTCCTGCGTCGACGCTCATCTGCGCCCGAGTGGGAGACCGATCGACGGCGGGATCTGCTTGGTCGAAATACGTTGCCGGAAAACCCAGTACGTCCAGCCCTGGTAGAGGAGGACCACCGGAGTGAGGAAGGCAGCCGCCCAGGTCATCACTGTCAGCGTGTACGGAGTCGAGGACGCGTTGTCGACAGTCAGGCTGTACGCGGCGTCGAGGGTGGACGGCATGACGTCGGGGAACAGCGAACCGAACAGCAGCACCACGCTCGCGATGATGGCGATCGACGTCAGTGCGAATGCCCAGCCCTCACGTCCGGCCCGGGTGAGCGCGACCACCCCGGCGAGAGCAGCGGCTGCCGCGGCCACCAGGATCCAGGTCCATCCCTTGCCGTGCGCCAACTGTGTCCACAAGACGAACGCCCCGGCCACCGGAACTGTGGGCAGTGCCAGCTTCGCTGCCAGTTCGACGGCGTCGACGCGGACCTCGTCGGCGGTCTTCAGCGCCAGGAAGACGGCACCATGCAATGCGAACAGGAGCGCCGTGGTCAGGCCACCGAGCAGCGCGTAGGGATTGAGCAGATCGAGAAGACTGGAGGTGACCACCTTCTCGGCATTGATGTCCACTCCCCGCACGATGTTCGCGAAGGCCACACCCCACAGCACCGCGGGGACCCACGACCCGAAGACGATGCCCCAGTCGCAACGCCGGCGCCAGGTGTCGTCGTCGATCTTGCCGCGGTACTCGATGGCACAGATCCGCACGATGAGGGCCACCAGAATGAGCAGGAGCGGCAGGTAGAAACCGGAGAACAAGGTGGCGTACCACTCGGGGAACGCTGCGAACAAGGCACCGCCCGCCGTGATGAGCCACACCTCGTTGCCGTCCCACACAGGACCGATGGTGTTGAGGACGACTCGCCGGCGAGTGTCGCTGTCGGCATCCTTGCGCCTGCCGAGCACCGGCATCAGCATCCCGACGCCGAAGTCGAATCCCTCCAGCACGAAGTAGCCGGTGAAGAGCACCGCGATCAGGATGAACCACACTTCTACCAGTCCCATGACCGTCTCTCCTAGTAGGCGAACGAGAGTTGCTTCGGCGTGCCCGGTTCTTCGGGTTCCTCGTCGTCGTCACCCGGCGGATGGGCGTCGTGCTCGAGTGGCCCCTCGACGGCGTAGCGACGAATCAGCATGAACCACACCACACCCAGCGCGCCGTACAGGAGCGTGAAGGTGATCAGCGAGAACCACACCGTCCACACCGAGTGATGCGACACGCCCTGGTCGACCGTCAGCCGGATCATGTCCACCCCGGTGGGATTGGGCGCGACCACCCAGGGCTGGCGGCCCATCTCGGTGAAGATCCAGCCGGCGCTGTTGGCGAGGAAGGGTGTCGGGATCGCGGCGATGCTGAGCCACGAGAACCACTTCTGGTCGGGGACACGGTTGCCGCGGGTGAGCCACAACCCGGCCACCGCAAGCAGAGCGGAACCGGCGGCCAGACCGATCATCGCGCGGAACGACCAGTAGGTGACGAACAGGTTGGGGCGATAGTTGCCCGGACCGAACTGCTCCTCGTACTGGGCCTGCAGATCCTCGACGCCCTGCAACGTCACTCCGGTGAACTCGCCCTCGGCGAGATACGACAGGACGAAGGGCACTTCGAGCACATGCTTCACACCGTCGCAGTTGTTGTGGGTGCCGACCGTGAGAATGGAGAAGTCGGGGTCGGTCGCGGTGTGACACAACGATTCTGCCGACGCCATCTTCATGGGCTGCTGCTCGAACATCAGCTTGCCCTGCACGTCGCCGGTGTAGACGAGTCCGACACCGGCGGCAATCACCACCAGGAGCGACAGGCGCGCGGCCGGACGGAACATGCTCCGTGCGTCACCTTCGAGCTTCGCCGCCTCGGGTGCGGTGGCCGTCCGCGCCCGTCGCATGTTGCGCACCATCCACCATCCGGAGATACCCGCGACGAACGTTCCGGCGGTCAGGAACGCCCCTGCCACCGCATGCGGGAAGGCTGCCATCGCCGTGTTGTTGGTGAGAAGCGCCCAGATGCTGGTGAGCTCGGCGCGACCGGTGTCGGGGTTGTACGTGGCGCCGACCGGATGCTGCATGAAGGAGTTGGCCGCGATGATGAAGTACGCGGACGCATTCACCCCGACCGCGACCAGCCAGATGGTCGCCAGGTGGACGAGCTTCGGCAGCCGGCCCCAGCCGAAGATCCACAGCCCCAGGAAGGTCGACTCGAGGAAGAATGCGACGAGCCCCTCGAGCGCCAGCGGGGCGCCGAACACGTCTCCCACGAAGCGCGAGTACTCGCTCCAGTTCATGCCGAACTGGAATTCCTGCACAATGCCGGTCGCGACCCCGAGCGCGAAGTTGATCAGAAAGAGCTTGCCGAAGAATTTGGTGAGCCGATACCAGTGGGCCTTACCGGTGACCACCCACATCGTCTGCATTGCAGCGATCAGAGGCGCGAGCCCGATCGTCAGCGGGACGAGAATGAAATGATAAACGGTGGTGATGCCGAACTGCCACCGGGAGACATCCAGGGTATCCATGGCTACTCCGAAACTGGGCCCTAGGACAGGCTTCGGGTTCGAGGCGTGGGCATCCGCTCGATCCCTGTGCGCGTGATCCTGTCGAGGCAGTCCTTTTTTTGCGAGACGCTTCCCTCGCACGACTTCCCCGACGGGACCTAGCTACTACTGAATGTAGTAGGCCTGTCAAGCCTCGGCGGACCCCGAGCCGGCGGTCTCGACCGCAAGGTCCACCAGCTTCACGATCTCGTCAGCGAGAGGGGGCTCCGGAAGCACCAGTCCGTCGATCTTGCGCACCCGCGCTGCCATGGTGACGCTGGAGATCAGCCAAACACCTTCTGCGGTAATAAGATCCGCGGGACGCAGCGCGGCATACTCACAGCGGAAGCCTTTCTTGGACGCCACGTCGTACAGCGCCTGCTGCGTGGTCCCCGGCAGTATGCCGTGCTCCGGCGGCGGCGTGAGGAGCGTTTTCTCCCGGGCGATGACGACGGTGGAACGTGGCCCTTCCAACACATTGCCTTCACTACTGACGAAGATCACATCGTCGGCGCCCAACGTCGCCGCATAGCGCAGAGCCGCCATGTTGGTCGCATAGGACAAGGTCTTGGCCCCGAGCAGCTGCCACGGCGCACTCGCCGACAGGTCCACGGAGTACCCACGCGCCAGTGTGAGAACCGCCACGCCGTCGCGACGAGCGTCGAGAATGCGATCGGACACCGCACCGATCGTGACGAACGCCGTCGGGTCACCCCCGGATTCCCTCCCCCGGCTGAGCACCAGACGCATCGCACCCTCACGTTCGGAGCCCCACTGTTCCACGGCAAGCTCGATGGCGAGGCGCCACTCGTCGAGATCCAGCATCGGCAGGGCGAGGGCCCGGGCGGACGTCACGAGCCGGGACAGATGCGGTTCCACCTTGAGCGCCCGGCCGCCGCGGACGAGCAGCGTCTCGAAGACACCGTCGCCGCGCACCACCGCCAGATCGTCCGCGTACAGGAGCGGGGCGTTCGCATCGCGTACCTCGTGGTCCAGCGTCACCAGCACTGCATCAGACATGGAGCCAGCCTATCCACCCTGCCTGCCGCCCTACCCCCTCCGTGGTCCCTAGACTGGGTTCGTGGTCGACAAACTGCCCGTTTCACCCAGTCCACTTCTCACGACCCCGGGCGCTGTCCGCGCGCCCGACGACTCGCCGGACGCCGGGGTCGCATGGCACCACGGCGACCCCCTCGGGGAACAGCGCAGCGCCGAGCGTTCCGCCGTGGTCATCGATCGGTCCCACCGTTTCGTCCTCGCCGTCGCGGGTGCCGAACGACTGACCTGGCTGCACACCATCTCCAGCCAGCACATCGCCGCCCTCGCCGACGGTGAGGGCGCGGAGAACCTCAGCCTCGACGTCAACGGCCGCGTCGAACACCACTTCGTGCAGACCGAGCTCGCCGGCGTCACCTGGATCGACACCGAGACCGGTCGCGGACCCGACCTCCTGTCGTTCCTCACCAAGATGGTGTTCTGGGCCAAGGCCGACCCCCGCGACGGGAACGAGCTGGCGGTCCTCACCGTGATCGGACCGGACGCTCCCGCCACACTCGAGGGGGCCGGAGCCCCCGCACCCACCGAGCCGTACGCCGCCGTCGCACTGGCGGGCGGCGGATTCGTTCGCCGCATGCCATGGCCCACCGACTCCTCGTTCGACCTGCTGGTTCCCCGCGAGCAGCTGACCGACTGGTGGGCCCGGCTCACGGCGGCGGGAGCCGCACCAGCCGGAACGTGGGCCTTCGAGGCGCTCCGGGTCGCGGCCCTGCGGCCCCGCCTCGGACTCGACACCGACGAACGCACCATCCCGCACGAAGTCCGGTGGATCGGCGGTCCTGCCGAGCATGGGGCCGTCCACCTGGAGAAGGGCTGCTACCGCGGGCAGGAGACGGTGGCCCGTGTGCACAATCTCGGCAAGCCGCCCCGACACCTCGTGCTGCTGCACCTCGACGGGAGCGCCGAAGGTCGCCCCGAAACCGGTGACCCTGTCACCGCAGGCGGCCGCACAGTGGGCCGTGTGGGCACGGTGATCGACCATCACGAATTCGGTCCCATCGCCCTCGCCCTGATCAAACGCTCCATTCCCGTCGACACCGAGTTGGTCACGGGACCGTGCGCCGCCTCCATCGATCCCGACTCCGTTCCCACCGAGGAGACCGTGCAGGCCGGCCGGGCCGCCGTCGAGCGGCTGCGCGGACGGTGAGCGCAGGCGCCGGGGCGGCCGGCGAGGTGCTGGCCGTCTGCGTCTTGCACACCGAGCGGGACAGTGGTGTCCGACGCGTGGAACGCACGGCTATCGACAAGCGTCCCGTGGACGGTCCGATACGGGTGACGGCCACGGGGCTGGCAGGCGACTACGTCTGCGACACCAAGTACCACGGCGGCCCGTTCAAAGCCGTGTACGCGTATCTGGAAGACGAGGCGCGGCGGTGGGAGGCGGAGCTCGGCCGCGAATTACCACCGGGCTGGTTCGGCGAAAATCTGCGGCTACGCGGCGTCCCGACGAGCGACGCGGTGATCGGGGAGCGTTGGCGGATCGGCACCACCGTCCTGGAAGTCGACAGCCCCCGAACGCCCTGCCGCACCTTTGCGGTGTGGGCAGGCGAGGAGCACTGGGTCAAGCGCTTCACTCGGCGCGGGGACACGGGTGCCTACCTGCGGGTGGTGACGGAAGGGTCGATCAGTGCCGGTGACACCGTGCACCGCCACCACGTACCCGCGCACGGTGTCACCGTGCGCGATCTCTTCACCGGCCGCGACGCCGAGCGCTGCGCCGCTCTGCTCGCGCAGCAGGAGGACCTCTCGCCGGCCGCCGCCCAGATGGCCCGGCGCATCGTCGAGCGAGCGGGCATCGCCGAACCGGAGGACAAGGTGACGACGTGAGCATCGAACTCGTCGAGGTGGTTCGATCAGGGTTCCGCGAGTGCGTCCATCGAGGATCCGCGGTGATCCTGCGTCCGGACGGCGATATTGCCGTCGCGGTCGGCGAGGTGCACACGCCGATCTACCCGCGCTCGTCCAACAAACCCTGGCAAGCGGTGACGCTCCTCAAGAACGGCTTCGCGCCGACGAGTGCGGAGGAACTCGCGATTGCGACCGCCTCGCACGAAGGGGAATCGGACCACGTCGAACTGGTCGAGGAACTACTTCTCCGCCACGGACTCGACGAGGATCAGCTCCGCTGTCCCGCGGACCTCCCGTCCAACGAACTCGCCCGCGCCGAACTGCTGGCGGCCGGAGAACTCCCCCGGCCGGTCTACATGAACTGCTCGGGCAAGCATGCCGCGATGCTCGCCACCTGCCTGGTCAACGACTGGCCGCTGGACAGCTACCTCGAGCCGACGCACCCGTTGCAACTCGCGGTCGTCGAGACCCTCGGGTCGATCAGCGGTGAGGTCGACGCGGAGTTGGGGATCGACGGTTGCGGCCTCCCGATCGTCCCGCTGTCGTTGACACATCTGGCGCGGGCTTTCGCGCGGCTCGTCACGGCCGAGCCCGATTCACCGGAGCGCGCCGTCGCCGACGCCATTCGGGAGCACCCCTATCTGATCTCGGGCACCGGAAAGGACGACGCCCGGCTGATGCCGGTGGTGCCCGGCCTGGTGTCGAAGGCCGGCGCCGAGGGCGTCTACGCCGGAGCACTGCCGGACGGTTCGGCGTTCGCGTTCAAGATCGAGGACGGCCACGAGCGGGCCCGCCTGCCGCTGGCGGCAGCCCTGCTGCACAGGATGGGCGCGGAGTGGACGGAGGACCTCGCTGCCCTCGCCTCGCAGCCCGTGCTCGGTGGCGGCGTCCGGGTGGGGACGGTCCGCGCGATTCCCGGAGTGTTCTGAGCCGAATAATTTCGGCATTCTGGCTGCTCGCGCACTGGGTGAGACACAACAGACACCACGACAGGCGGTGGATGGAAGCGCGAGCGACTTTTCCACGCTAGAGTGTGGGCAGGAACTTACACACTCAAACGGGGCCGCCAAATTCCCCAGGCCGCCCCGCGAAAGCGCGAGGGGGTCAGCCATGGGCCGCGGCCGGGCTAAGGCAAAGCAGACCAAGGTTGCACGCGAGTTGAAGTACAGCGTACCGACCACGGATTTTGACAGCCTGCAACGAGAGCTCTCAGGTGGGTCGTCCAACTCGCATCGGGACGAGGTCTTTGCTGACCAGCGTGCCGACAGGGAGGGGTACTCCTTGGAGGACGATGACGACTGGCGGCGTTGATAGTAGCGACAACGAAATGAGGGGGAGCCGAGTCCGGCTCCCCCTCATTTCCACATCTTCAGCCGGACAGGGCCGCTAGCTCGCCCCGTCCGGCTTTGTCAGATCGTCGTCAGAATCGCGGGTGGTCCCCGGCGAGCTGAGCCCGCAGCTCCGAGGCGTCGTGCGACTTCTTGATGCTGCCCAACGTCCAGCAGTCGATGTGCCGTGCCGTCAGGACGGCCAGCGCACGATCGACGTCCTCGGGAGCCACGATGGCAACCATGCCGACACCCATGTTGAACGTCTGCTCCATCTCACTGCGCTCGACGCGACCGCGCTGCGCGATCATCGCGAAGATGGGAGCGGGGCTCCAGGTTCCGCGATCGAGTTCCGCGACGAGCCCCTTGGGCATGACTCGTGCCAGGTTGTTGGCGAGTCCCCCGCCGGTGACGTGGCAGAACGTGCGCACGTCGGTCTCGGCGGCGAGAGCCAGGCAGTCCTTCGCGTAGATCTTCGTGGGCTCGAGCATTTCTTCGCCCAGCGTGCGGCCGAACTCGTCGACGTGTGCCGTCAAGCTCATGTGGTCGATCTCGAGCAGCACCTTGCGGGCGAGCGAGTAACCATTGGAATGCAGCCCGGATGAGCCCATGGCGATCACGACGTCGCCGGGCCGGACCCGGTCGGGACCGAGTACCTGGTCGGCCTCGACCACGCCGATGCCGGTCGCCGACAGGTCGTAGTCGCCGTCGGCCATCACGCCGGGGTGCTCTGCCGTCTCGCCGCCCAGCAGCGCGCAGCCGGCCTGGATGCAGCCCTCGGCGATGCCGCTGACCAGCTCGGCGACCCGCTCAGGGACGACCCGTCCGACAGCGATGTAGTCCTGGAGGAACAGCGGCTCGGCACCGCACACCACGAGATCGTCGACGACCATCGCGACCAGGTCGAGTCCGACCGTGTCGTGCTTGTCGAGCGCCTGGGCGACGGCGAGCTTGGTGCCGACACCGTCCGTGGAGGCCGCGAGCAGCGGCTCCTTGTAATCACCCTTGAGCGCGAACAGACCCGCGAATCCACCCAAACCACCGAGAACCTCGGGACGGCTGGCCTTCTTGGCCAGGGGCGCGAAGAGTTCCACCGCCCGATCGCCTGCGGCGATGTCGACTCCCGCGGCGGCGTAGGACGCTCCAGGGCGACTTGTCGGATCCTCGGTCATGTGGTTGTTACTCCAGCCTTCTGTTGCTCGTCAATGTGGTGTCGGTCGGGCAATCGAGTGCTGTGATTGCGCCCTTACGGTACCGGAGCACATTCGACGGCCGACCCGATGTACTGGCCTAGGGTCGGCTGAGCGCGTGCGCGTTGTCGTTGTCCCGGGTGGCGGGACCGCCGGCCGCGCTCTCGAGCATTCCCTCGAGGACGTTCTTGCCGATCGACGTTTCCGTCGGGAGTGCGATGGGATAGGTGCCGGTGAAGCACGCCGTGCACAGCCGCGTGGCGGGCTGCTCGGTGGCCGCGATCATCCCGTCGGTGGAGATGTAGCCGAGGGTGTCGGCGCCGATGGATCGGCGGACGCCTTCGAGCATCTCGTCGAAGCTTCCGGGTTCGGCTCCGCCACCGGCGCCGTTGGCGATCAGCTCGGCAGGCGAGGCGAAGTCGATGCCGTAGAAGCAGGGCCATTTGACCGGCGGTGAGGCGATCCGGACGTGGATTTCGAGAGCACCCGCCTCCCGCAGCATCCGGATGAGTGCGCGCTGCGTGTTGCCGCGGACGATGGAGTCGTCCACCACGACGAGACGTTTACCTCGGATGACTTCCTTGAGCGGGTTGAGCTTGAGCCGGATACCGAGCTGACGAATGGTCTGGGACGGCTGGATGAAGGTACGGCCCACGTAGGCGTTCTTCATCAACCCCTGGCCGTACGGAATTCCCGACCCCTGCGCGTACCCGACCGCGGCGGGGGTGCCCGACTCCGGAACCGGAATGACGAGGTCACCGTCGGCCGGATGCTCGGTGGCGAGTCGACGGCCGATCTCGACGCGGGTGGAGTGCACCGAACGACCGGCGATCACGCTGTCCGGGCGCGCCAGGTACACGTACTCGAACACGCAGCCCTTGGGCTCGGGGTTCGCGAAGCGAGAGGAGCGGACTCCGTCGGCGTCGATGGCGAGAAGTTCACCGGGCTCGATGTCGCGGACGAAGGATGCACCGACGATGTCGAGGGCGGCGGTCTCGCTGGCGACCACCCAGCCGCGGTCCAGGCGGCCGAGACAGAGTGGGCGGATGCCGTGCGGGTCTCGCGCCGCGTAGAGAGTGTGCTCGTCCATGAAGGTGAGACAGAACGCTCCGCGCAGCGTCGGCAGCAGCTTCATGGCCGCCTGCTCGATGGTGCTGTCCGTGGCGGCATGCGCGAGGAGGGCACCGACGACATCCGAATCGGAGGTGGCGCCGCCCGGGCGCTTGTCGTTGACGAGCCCGGCTTCCCGCGCCCGTCCGGCCAACTCCGCGGTGTTCACCAGGTTGCCGTTGTGTCCGAGAGCGATGCCGCTGCCCGCGGCGGTGGTCCGGAAGATCGGCTGGGCGTTCTCCCACGTGGTCGATCCCGTGGTCGAGTACCGGCAGTGCCCTACGGCGACGTGCCCGGGCATGGCGGCCAGCGTTTGCTCGTCGAACACCTGACTGACCAGACCGAGGTCCTTGAACACCAGCACCTGGGAGCCGTCCGCGACGGCAATGCCTGCCGCTTCCTGTCCACGGTGCTGCAGAGCATAGAGCCCGTAGTACGTGAGTTTCGCCACATCCTCTCCCGGCGCCCAGACGCCGAAGACGCCGCATTCTTCGCGGGGTTCGTTCTCGTCCTCGTCGGACGGGTTCGAAGAGAGGAGATTAGGACTGTTGACCGACAGATCGGCTCTGGTCACCGGGGTGCTCCCTGGGGATGGGCGTGTGAGGGGCACCCACAGTCTACGTGCCGTTGGCGGTCGGCTCGGCCACGGTGCCCCATGCGTGTGTGCAGATCCGGGATGGACGGGCCCACATCGGTTAGTTTCGGTACCGATCGAAAGCTGGGATCGACAGAATGGGGGTCTTCCGTTGACTGTCCGCACCACGGCTCCGACCGCGGCCACACGCCTCCTCGACGCCTTCGAGGGCGTCATCGGAATACCACTTCCGGTGCGCGTCCGATGCTGGGACGGCTCCGAGGCGGGGGCCGATGCGAACCTCACCGTCGTGTTCCGGAATCGCCGGGCGGTCACTGGCCACGTTCCTCCGCCTCGCCGGTCCCGGCCTGCCACCGCGGCCGCCGTCCCTGGAGGTGTCGCGACGCCGCGGCGCCAAGCACACCAAGGCGCGCGACGCATCATCCGTCTCACACCACTACGACGTGGGCAACGACTTCTACCGGCTCTTCCTGGGCCCGACGATGGTGTACTCGTGCGGGTACTGGGACCGGCAGCCGGAGAGTTCCGGCGACACCGGAACGCTCGACGACGCGCAGATCGACAAACTGGATCTGGTCTGCCGCAAGCTCGGACTCGGACCGGGCATGCGACTGCTGGACGTCGGCTGCGGCTGGGGGTCGATGGCGCTCCGTGCCGCCGAGAAGTACGACGTGTCCGTCGTCGGGATCACGCTGAGCCGTGAGCAGTGCCAATGGGCGCGGCGGTGAACGCGCCCGTACCTGGCTGCCCTATCTCGCCACCAGCGCGCTGGGCTTCGAGGAGAAAGACCAGCTGACGATTCATCAGGTGCTCGCCGTTCGTCCGTCCGACGACGGGTCGAGCGGGCTGCCACGCACCCGTTCGTTGTGGCTGGGCTGACTACACCCGCAGCAGCGGCAACCAGTGGGCGATCTCGCCGGCGCGGGCTCCGGACACGGTGACCCCGCCGCCCTGAGTCGCCTCATCGAAGTCGATCAGGCCCGTCACGAGGAGCAACCAGGTCCGCGGGTCGGTTTCCACCACGTTGGGTGGTGTGCCCCTCGTGTGGCGCGGCCCCTCGATGCACTGCACCGCCACGAACGGGGGAACCCTCACCTCGACACTCGATCCGGGGGCCACCTGCTCGAGAGTTCGGGCGCTGAGCCGGACCGCCGCAGCGAGGACGGTTCGGGACGGCTTCTCGGCGGTGTCCTCGCGTAACCACGGGCCGATTTCCAGGACGGCCGCCCTCATCTCGGCTGGGTTCACGGCTCGACGCGGCATGCCTTCAATCTACTGGTCCGGGTTCCGCGGCCCGGGCGGCCACCGCGCCGGCGACGTTGACCGAAAGGTGCAGCAGTGCGGGCGCTACGACGCTGCCGCTCCGGCGCCTCAGCTCTTCGAACAACACCCCCGATGCGGCGGTGACGATCACCGTGCCGAGGACACTCTCGTGCGCGAGTCGGGCGGCCCGAAGGTGCCAGAGTCCGAACGTCACCGCGTGCAACGCACGCGCGGTCCGCGGTGACCACACCCGTTGCAGAACGGCGCTCAGGACGCTGCGGAACAGCAGTTCCTCGGCGACCACCGTGCCCACGGGAATCCGAAAACCGACCCAGCCGTAGAAGTCCGCGGAATGCGCTGCGCGCGGTATCCCACTTCGCCACGGCTGCGCCACTACGGCCGTGGCACCTGCGACCACCGGGATCAGCGCCGCCGCCGCGCCGTATCGCAGTCCCGCAGGCACTGCGGAAGGGGACAGCCCTAGTTCGTTCCGGTTGTACCCGGCGGCGCGCGCCACTCCCACCGCTGTCAGCGCCGTTGCGGCGCCGGCGACCGCGCGCCCGTACGGCCCCCACCCGCACCGCGGAAGTATCCCGTTGTTCCACACCACGACCGCCGTTGCCACCAACACGGACGAGGATCTGCTCACTTCTCGGGACCCTCGCTACCGGCAAGCATGTCGAGAGCCGTCCGGACCCGCATGGTGTCGAGCGGTGTCCATCCCTCGGGCTGAGCAACGGTGACCCACCCGTCGAGCACCAGCGTCCCGTAATTGTGACCGTGCCCGTCCGGTACTCCGGCCGCGTTGGTGAGATCGGCCGACACCTGCCAGAACGTCACGAAGGGAAACCATTTCATCGACGGTGAGCGGTCGTCGCCCGGCGGTTCCTTCAACCAGTCCGGTCTGGTGAACGCGAGGTCCGGCGACCACCACACCACCGGATCGGATGCGTGTTGCACGTACAGGATCCGGGGAGAAAGCCACTCCCCGGTGTTGTCGACCATGTCGGCGGCGTCGTCGGCGAATCGCACCACCAGACCCGCGGCGTACTCCGGATCCACCTCAGAAGTGCCGGGGTCACGACGCTCGATCAACTGCCCCCACAAGCGGTTTGCATTCGGCGGGCCCACCCAGAGCACACCGTCGACGGTCTGCCGGATGTCGGTCAGCGTGTCGAAGGCACCCTCCCCCGCCTGAGTCCCGAGACTCTCGCCGTAGACGAGCAACTTGGGACGGGTCGCCTCGGGCTCCTGGAGCCAACGTTCGTGAACCCGGCCGATGAGTTGTCGTCCCGCCTCGGCGGCCTTGTCTCGGTCGGCGAGGAAGGACACCCAACTCGGCAGGAAGGAATACTGACTGGCCACCAACGCGGTGTTTCCGTTGTGGACGAGCTCGATAGCCTGCGCTGCAGTGGGATTCACCCATCCCGTTCCCGTGGTCGGGATGACCACCAGCACCTCGCGCTGGAATGCCCCGGTCCGCTCGAGTTCGTCGATGACGATGTCCATGCGGGCCTCCGCGTCCTCGGCCGTCTCGAGGCCGGCATAGACACGGATCGGGTTTACGGCCGGTGTGCCGTTCGCTGCAGTGAGACCGGCTGCGTCCAACCCCCGGGAGACGAAATTGCGGCCCTCGTACCCGAGCGTGTCCCACGGCGCGAACGACGCCGGGCTGCCCGACTTTTCGGGGTCGACCGGCTGGACGACACCGTCCCGGGTGGACGAATTCTGCAGGCTGAACCCTAGATTGGCGACGGAATAGATGCCGCGTACCAGAACCCCGTCGACGAGGAGGAGAAACAACACCGTGACGATGAGGATGCCCGCTGTCGTGGCGGTGGGAATGGCGAGGTGCCAGCGCCGGATCAGACGGCCCGCTATCCATCGCACCAACTCGCGCAGCAGCCGCCACCCCGAGACGATGGCCCCACCGACCAGCAAGCTGAGCCCACCGGTGCGGATGTATCCCGTGGTCGTGGTGCCCTCGGCGCCCATCAGGCCCGCGATCTCTCGCTGCCACGCCGCCGAGTACCCGAGCATCACCAGGCTCACCACCACGGAGGTGACCGTGACGAATACCGTGATCGTGGTGGACCGTGATTCCGGCAGCGGCCACCAGGTCTTGCGTCGCAAAAAGTACCGGCGCACGGCCCAACCCAGCGCCGTACCGAACGCATAGCCGATCGCGGCGTTGATCCCCCCGATCAAACCCTGGAACAACCAGTCACGAGGCAGCAACGACGGCGTGAGCGACCAGCAGAAGAACAGCGTCGCACAGGCGATGCCGGTGACGTCGAGACGCAGGAGACGCCACAATCTTTCGAGCCGGGAGTCGCGAAGACGGATCGATCCACCGAGCCGCGGGCGTTCCCGCGGCTCGGTGTCAATCCTGTCCAGCGCCCCCGATTCGACCACGCATCACCCGAACAACGCCGGCAGGGTCGCTTCTGACGTCGCGCGCAGTTCGGCAAGGGTGATCGAGAATTGTCCCTGGATCTCCACGGAGTCGGAGCCTTCGTCCACCACACCGATGCGCACCCACGGGAGGTTACGTGCCGTGCACATTCCGGTAAAGCGAGTTTCTTCCGTACGCGGAACGGCGACGAGCACGCGACCCGACGACTCGGAGAACAAGGTGACGAACGGATCGGCGTCGTCGGGAAGCAGGATGCGGCAACCGGTTTCACCGGCAAGCGCGGCCTCGACGACAGCCTGCGCGAGGCCACCCTCCGACAGGTCGTGTGCGGCAGACACCAGGCCGTCACGCGAAGACGCCAGGAGGATGTCGGCGAGAAGCTGCTCGCGGTCGAGGTCGACCCGCGGGGGAACGCCGCCGAGATGTCCGTGCTCGACCTGCGACCAGATCGAACCGTCGAATTCGTCGCGGGTTTCGCCGAGCAGGATCAGCGTTTCACCGGGCTCGAGACCGAGGCCCGTGGGGATGCGCCGGTGCACGTCGTCGATGACGCCGAGCACTGCGACCACCGGGGTGGGCAGGATCGGTGTGGAACCGGTCTGGTTGTAGAAGCTCACGTTGCCACCGGTGACGGGAATGCCCAGCTTGGCGCAGCCATCGGCCAGACCGCGCACGGCCTGCTGGAACTGCCACATCACGCCCGGGTCTTCCGGGGATCCGAAATTGAGGCAGTTGCTGACGGCCTTCGGGGTGGCTCCGGTGACGGCAACGTTGCGGAACGCCTCGGCGAGTGCCAGCTGCGCTCCGGTGTACGGGTCGAGTGCTGTGTAGCGGCCGGACGCGTCGGTGGCCAGGGCGATGCCGCGGCCTGTCTTCTCGTCGATGCGGATGACACCGGAATCGGCATTTTCGGCCAGTACCGTGTTGCCGCGGACGTAACGGTCGTACTGCTCGGTGATCCACTTCCGGCTGCACAGCGCCGGCGACGCGATCATCTTCAGCAGCGTCGCCTTCAGCTCCTCGGCGGACTCGGGCCGCTTCAGCCCCGCCGTGGTGTTCCCGACCAGCGCATCCTGGCTCGCGGGCCGCTGCACCGGACGCTCGTACACAGGGCCCTCGTGGGCGACGGTGCGCGGCGGCACGTCGACGACGGTTTCGCCGTGCCAGGAAATGGTGAGACGGTCACCGTCGGTGACCTCACCGATCACCGTGGCGAGAACGTCCCACTTCTTGCACACGGCCATGAACGCATCCACGTTCTCGGGCGTCACGACGGCACACATACGTTCCTGCGACTCGCTGGAGAGCACCTCCGCCGCCGTCATACCCGTCGCGCGCATCGGGACCTGTTCGAGGTCGATGTGCATGCCGCCGTCGCCGGCCGCGGCCAACTCGGACGTGGCGCAGGACAGTCCGGCACCGCCGAGGTCCTGGATACCGACCACGAGCTTGGCGGCATACAGCTCGAGACAGCACTCGATGAGCACCTTCTCGGTGAACGGATCACCCACCTGCACCGCCGGGAGCTTCTTCCGGCTTTTCGATGCTCCGCCGTCGGCTTCCTCCCCGCTCTCGTCGCCGTCGAACGTCTCCGACGCGAGCACGGACACGCCGCCGATGCCGTCGAGTCCGGTGCGGGCACCGAACAGAATGATCTTGTTACCGGCGCCCGAGGCGAAGGCGAGATGCAGATCCTCGACGCGCATGGCACCAGCACACAGCGCGTTGACCAGGGGATTTCCCGCGTACGACTCGTCGAACACGGTCTCGCCGCCCACATTGGGCAGCCCGAGCGAGTTGCCGTAGCCACCGACACCGCGCACCACACCGTCGACCACGCGCCGGGTGTCGGGTGCATCCGCCGCACCGAAACGCAGCTGGTCCATGACGGCGATGGGACGCGCGCCCATGGCCATGATGTCGCGGACGATGCCGCCGACACCGGTGGCCGCACCCTGGTAGGGCTCGACGTAGGACGGATGGTTGTGGCTCTCGACCTTGAAGGTGACGGCCCAGCCGTCACCGATATCGACCACTCCGGCGTTCTCCCCGATACCGGCGAGCATCGAGGAGCGCATCTCGTCGGTGGTGGTCTCACCGAAGTACTTCAGGTGCACCTTGGAAGACTTGTACGAGCAGTGCTCACTCCACATCACCGAGTACATCGCCAGCTCGGCCTCGGTGGGGCGCCGGCCCAGGATCTCCTTGATACGGGCGTACTCGTCGTCCTTGAGGCCGAGCTCCTTGTAAGGCTGCGCGACTTCGGGGTTCGCGGCGGCGGCGGTGACGGTATCGACCGGGTGTGCTGACACTGGAGGTGTGGTCCCTTCCCTACGGGAGTCAAGAGCGGCAAGCCGGAGTCAGGGCCGGCCGGTGAGCCGGGTGGCGACGAGCCGTACGTCAGTCTATCCGGCACCTTCTTCCGCCATCGACCTGGCGCTCACCGGCCTGCCCGGCGTCAGGCTGTCGGTGTGAGGAACGCCGCAAGGGCGTCGGAGTATGCCCGCACGTCGCGGGCACCCATCAGTTCCCGCGACGAGTGCATGCCCAGCTGAGCGGCACCGACGTCGACGGTGCTCAGACCGGTTCGTGAGGCGGTGATCGGGCCGATGGTCGACCCGCACGGCAGGTCGGCGCGGTGCACATACCTCTGCAACGGCACGCCGGCCTGATCGCACGCCAGCGCGAACGCTCCTGCGCCCGCCGCGTCGGTGGCGTAGCGCAGATTCTGATTGACCTTGAGTACCGGCCCGGCGTTGACGGCGATCTGGTGTGCGGGTTCGTGGCGGTCCGGATAGTTGGGGTGGGTGGCGTGCGCCATGTCGCCCGACGCACACACCGAGCCGGCCATCGCCTGCAGGAACTCTTCGCGCCCGCCACCCCGGCCGAGCACGATGCGCTCGAGAACGGTGTTGAGCAGATCCGAGAACGCCCCGCGATCCGACATGCTCCCGACCTCCTCGTGATCGAAGAGCGCGAGCACGGGCACGTGATCACCTGCCGGGTACTCGGCGGCGGCGAGCAGCGCCTGGGTTCCGGCGTAGCAGGTGCCCTGGTTGTCGAGCCGCGGCGCGCTGACGAGATCTTCCTCCGTCCCGACCACCGCACTGGGCGCGAGATCGTGGGTCATCAGTTCCCATCCGAGCACCGAATCCGCGGTCACCTCGGCCCGGTCCGCGACGAAGTCGATGAAGGATCGACGCTCCGAACCGACACCCCAGACCGCGTTGAGGTGTCGTTGCGGGTCGAGGTGCACTCCCTTGCGATCCTCCGACAGGTGGATTGCGAGCTGCGGGACCCGCAGGATCGGTTGGTCGATGCGGACGAGTTTCTGTTCCACCACGTTGCCGACCCGCACGCTCAAGCGTCCCGAGATACCCAGGTCGCGGTCGAGCCACGAATTGAGCCACGCACCCCCGTACGGCTCGAGACCCACCATCTGCCACCCGGCCGACCACAGATCGGGATGCTGCTTGACGCGCAGGTTCGGGCTGTCGGTGTGCCCGCCGACGATGCGGAACGGCGCCGTCCGCCCGACCCGCTCGGTGCTCCAGGCGATGAGTGATCCGCCGCGAACCAGGAAGTAGCGGCCAGGTTCGCCGGGCCACGAGTCCGTCTCGTGCAGCTCCGTGAATCCGTTGCCGGACAGCAACATCGACACCGTCGCGCACACATGGAAAGGCGACGGTGACGCATCGACGAAGGTGCACAGGCCCTGGGCGTCGGCCCACGTAGTGGAATGCATGGAGCCAATCATGCAGGACGCGGTGCTAGCTGTGTGGACCCGAGACGCAGAACTGATTGCCGTCGGGATCGGCGAGGGTGACCCAGCGGAATCCGTCCATCTCGCGTTGCGCCACCTCCGTCGCGCCCCCGGCGGTCAGTCTTCCGACCTCGCCGTCGAGATTCTCGGACGTCAGGTCGAGGTGAATGCGGTTCTTCCCCGGCGTGGGGTCGTCCACCTTCTGGAAGGCGAGCTTGTACGGCGAGTTCGGAAGCGTGACGACATAGAACCATCCGTCGTTCTCCTGCTCGACCGTGCCCGCAGTCTGCTCCGCCCACCACGTGGCCAGCGGTCCGGGATCTGTGCTGTCGAAGGTGATCATGCCGAGTTCGAGTGCCATGGGCGCACCTATCCCCGCTCACCGACACGTTTTCGGCTCCTGCGCGAGCCGCGGGGTCACTCGGGAGCCGGTGTGATGTGCAGGATCCCGAGGATCGACAACAGATCCTTGCAATCGTGGGCATCGCGCGAACGCGACGCGACCGCCCGCTGCGCCTTCCGGATCGTGTCTGCATCGACTTCGTGCTCCACCTCGAAGACGGAAGCTTTACGTTCGGCCACGTCGAATTCCTTCCCCGATGTCACCGTGTGGTGTATTGCGTGCGGTGTCGGTCTTCAATGAACGGTGTCGCGTTCGCGGATCGCAGCGGGCCACGAACCCGCGAGCATGTGGCGAGCCGCAACCGACACCACGTCAGCCTCGTCCTGTCGCCGAGAGAACGCCTCCCGCTGCCGCGTAGCGCCGTTGCCCTGAGCCAGGATCTTCTTCACCATCTTCTCCACCCTGCTGCGCTCACCGAACTCGTCGAGTTCCGTCTGCACGTGACGGATCAGCGAGGACAGCTGGCGCGCAGGGGTGATCAACCGCGAAGAGGTGACGTCGAGCAATTGTCCGCTGACGCCTTCGCGCGCGGCGCGCAGATATGCGGCCCGCAGCACCTCGGGCGCCACCGGAAGCGCTAGCCGTCCGGCATGTACCGAACGCTCCGCTGCTGCGACCAGGGCACGAATCAGCGTGGCCACGACCACTGTTTCGTCGACGGTGCCGGGCACGTCACTGACCCGGACCTCGACGGTGGGAAGGTGCGCGGAGGGGCGGACGTCCCAGTACACCATCGCCTCGTCGAGAATGCCCCCGGATTCGATCATCACGCCGACCACCGAGTCGTAGTGATCGGCCGATGTGAAGTACGGGGGTGCCCACGAGCACGCCCACCGGCCTCCGAGCACCGCCCGCCAGCTCGCGAATCCGGTGTCGCGGCCTCGATGGATCGGAGAGTTCGCGGTCAGCGCGAGGAGAGTCGGCAGCCAGAGCCGCA
This sequence comes from Rhodococcus sp. IEGM 27, assembly GCF_033142305.1. Classification (NCBI taxonomy): domain Bacteria; kingdom Bacillati; phylum Actinomycetota; class Actinomycetes; order Mycobacteriales; family Nocardiaceae; genus Rhodococcus; species Rhodococcus sp. IEGM 27. The sequence continues at coordinate 897,884 of NZ_JAWLSG010000001.1, forward strand.
GATAATTGCACACTTGCACCGCGGTCTCGCGGTCACTGATCGCCACATGCACGTGGCAACCGCACACCTCGTGCTCGGACACGAGAGACCCGTACCGCTCGGCCATCCGCTGGTAACGGGGTACATCGGTGACCGTCGAGAACTCGCCGCACACCGGCGGCACCCCCGAGGACAACAGGGCCGCCCCGTGCTGGGTCGCTGCAGCCGCCGCAACCGCGCGAGCCCCCGCGATCTGCTCGTACAACTGGCGCATTCCCCGGCAGACCGGGGTGTTGGTCTCCACCTGGCTCGTCTTGAGCTCCAGATCGAGCGTGCCGCCCAGGCTTCGGGCACTGTCGACGACCTCCCGATTGCACTCGAGCATTCGGTTCGTCGACGCATCGACGAGGAAGAACTCTTCCTCCACGCCGACCGACGGACCCCGGCTGGAGCCGGGTACGTCCGATCGTGCGCTGTCGAGTGGTCGCAAGCTCATCGTCGCACCCCCACGACGAACCGCGGAATGTCTATCAGCACGGCCGCACCCCACTTCCTCCGCGGTGAGGCGTGGGGCGGCACACGCACCCAACGCCTCTCTTTCGGCGTCGGCGCACTTCCTGACCGACCGGTGACAGAATCCGAATACCCCGGCGCCGGTATTTGAATCACTGCCGCAATCGCAGGTTCGCCAACCTTTCACGAGTTTTCGCCCACGGATGCGTACCGCGCCCCGAGCGGGGCACTCATGACCGGTCCGCACCGGACACTCGTCACCAGAGACCGTCGCCGAAGACCGTCGCTCTCACCATCCCGCGAGCCGCCGAGGCGGCCCCCGTTCAGGCATCACCGCAGCCCCCGTCAAGGAACGCACGTGTTGACGCAGGCCAGAGTCAGGAGTGCCCTTGTGCTGTGACCGCCTCGCATTCGACGTAGCTGTAGTCGGCCCGCGCCAGGTCCTCGAGAGGAACCGCCTTACCTGAGGCGTCGGCCAAAGGAATCTTCCAGTTCGGGTACTGGGCATCGCCCGTGCCCGGTTGATTCTGGATGCGGTGCTCGCCGACGAGGTCGACGAGTGCAACTCCCAGCAACATGGAGGGACTCCGGCCGATCAACGCGTACAACGCCTTCACGGTGTCCTCGATCGACGCGCCGTCCTCCGACAGCCCGCGGTCCCGGGCCATCTGCAGAACGGATTCACGCTGACGCGTGTCGTGTTCCTTCTCCGATTCGAGGTCTCGTTCGAGAAGGCCCAGTCGCGAACGCAGTTCGATGTGCTCGCCCGCGAGATACCCGGCGGTCGGTGGAAGATCATGCGTCGTCACGGAAGTCAGACACAGGGAACGGTATTTCTCGGGCGGAATGGGGCCGTCCTCGTCGCGCTCGAACCACAGAATCGAGGTCCCGAGCACGCCGCGCTCGGCGAGATACTCCTGCACCATCGGCTCGAAAACACCCAGGTCTTCGCCGATGACGACGGCCCCCGCGCGTTCCGCCTCGAGAACCAGGATCCCGATGAGGGCTTCGTGGTCGTAGGTGACGTAGGTCCCCTCCGCCGGTGACGCCGCACCTTTCGGTATCCACCACAGTCGGAACAGACCGAGTATATGGTCGACGCGCAGCCCACCTGCATGCTTGAGCACGGTGCGCAGCATGTCGCGGTAGGGGGCATAGCCCAATTCGGCGAGCCGATCGGGCCGCCATGGCGGCTGATCCCAGGACTGGCCCTGCTGGTTGAAGTCGTCCGGTGGAGCGCCGACCGTAATGCCTTCCGCAAGAGCGGATCCGAGCGACCATGCGTCCGCTCCGCCATGCTGGACACCGACCGCCAGGTCGTGCACGACACCGATGTCCATGCCTGCCGCGCGGGCAGCGTGCTGAGCCTCGGCGAGTTGTTCGTCGCAGATCCACTGCAACCAAGAATGGAATTCGATCCGGTCGGAGAGCTTGTCGCGTTGCGCTCGCACCCATTCGGTTTCGGGCGAGGCAGCCTTCGTCTGCCATCGCGGGTCCCGCGGAGACAATTTCTCGGCGAGGGCGCACCAGGTCGCGAAGTCGCGGAGCCCGTCCCCCTCGGTGCGGCGGAATTCGTCGAACGCCTGCTGACGACTCGCGCTGCGCTCGACTCGGAACACCCGCTCGAGTGTCCGGAGTTTGGCGCGGTAGGACCTGTCCCTGTCGATCCGATCGGCCTTGCCGTTGGCCCGCTCGAAACGGGCCGCCGCCTCACGCATACGGGCGTAGTGCGAACGGGGCAGGTACGCGGCCTCCCGGATGTTCTCGACGCGGATGTACAGCGGATTGACGAACCTGCGCGTGGTCGGCAGATAGGGAGACGCCTCGACCGGTGGTTGCGGTTGCGCCGCATGCAGCGGATTCACCAGAACGTAGTCGGCGCCGTGCACGGAACCGAAGATCGTGGCCAAGTCCCCCAGGTCCCCCAAGTCGCCGAGACCCCACGAACGACGGGAACGCACCGAGTACAACTGGGCAAGGACTCCCCACCGTTGCCGGTCGCTGAGAGAATTCGATGTCGACAACCGGGCCGGCGTGACGACGAGCGTGCACGACTCGGACGTAGCGTCGGACGGCTCCGTCCCGTCTCTCCATGTCGACGCGCGGATCTCGTGCCACCCCGAGGGTACGTCGGCGGGGACGGCGAAAGTCGCCCGGCCGATCAGGGCGCCATCGACCTCTCGCGGATCGACCCACACGTCGAGCTGCCGCGCCGCGACCTCGTCGCCGGATTCGGTGACGATCGTGACGGTGACGGGGTCACCGTGCGGCACGTGGACGACGAAGCGTGTCTCGGTGCCCTGCACTCCGACGACGACCGGTGGCAGTGCCCGTCGCCAAGGAGCCAGTTCGCACTCTGCGAGCGCATCCTCGACCTCGACGTCGGTGTCGGCCGGGACATCCATCGCCGCGAGGACGGTGCGCAGTGTCTCGTCCCCGACCTCGTGACGTTGCTCGTCCCATCCCTCGTACGACGTCGCCACGCCGTGCCGGGCCGCTAGATTCCGCAACTGCTGGCTGTAGCTCACCTTGTCGATCGTGCCAGGTCGACGGTGCGCTCGCGCGCCGCGGACACGGAACTGATTGATTCGGACGCGTCCCGGGTAATTGGACCCCAATCGACACTGCCGTTCGACTCGACATTGCCGAGAGTGCCCGGTGACAGAGTTCGGACTCACCTCGTACTCTCACCGACCAAGGAGCCCAGATGCTGCTACGTCTTCCTGGAGTCTATCGCCCACAGGACGATACGGAGATGCTGGCTGACGTGATCGCAGCCGAGGAGCTAGGGCCTTCCTCACGCGTTCTCGACCTCTGCGCAGGCACCGGCGCCCTGAGCGTCCGGGCAGCTGAGGCCGGTGCCGGATCGGTCACCGCGGTGGACGTGTCGCTCCGGGCAGTACTCAGCATCCGGCTCAACGCGCTGACGAGGAGACTCCCGATTCGCGTTCTCCGCGGCGACCTCACCGAGTCGATTCGGTCCGAGCGATTCGACCTCATCGTGTCCAACCCGCCGTACGTTCCCGCACACGACGACGCCCTTCCCGCGCGCGGTGTTGCCCGGGCGTGGGACGCGGGCAAGAACGGTCGCGCCCTGCTCGACAGGATCTGCGCTCAATCACCGGACGTGCTGGCGCCCGGTGGGGTACTCCTCCTCGCCCAGTCCGCGCTCAGTGGGATCGAGAAGACCCAGACGATGCTCGAAGAGCAGAATCTGAGGGTCGAGTTAGCAGCCACGGCAGAAATTCCCTTCGGGCCGGTTCTCGAGGGACGGCGGAAGATGCTCGAGGAGCGCGGTCTCATCGAGCCCGGTCAGTCCCGCGAGCAGATCGTCGTGTTTCGAGCCGCGAAGTAGTCGGCGACAGAAGTTGTCACTCAGCAACCGGCATGCCGGTTGCTGAGTGACAACACATTTCCACTCGTTACTCGGCAGTTTTCATTGCCGAAACATGCGCGGCACGCTACCCTGAGCGAAGGTTGAGCACGCAGCCGACGCCGGGATTCGCCGCCGCGCGGGAATTTCAAGACTCAACCCCACTCGGCTTCCGCGATTTTCGCGCCTTCCTTCCCGAGGCAAGGTAGGACCACACTATGGGTGTCGCGGTGGACGATGTTGCCCTCACACAACCTCGACGACGCCTGCAGCGAATCGGCCGGAATGTCCGGTCGGATCCTCACACCACTATTCGCTGCTCGATGTACTTGTCTCCGTCCGGATTCGACCGGACATTCAGTGGGAATACTGCTATCACACGATGATTCGGCATCGAGTCGAGGCAATTCCTCGATCGGCGCTCGATTGCAACCAATCTTGAAGAGAGAACCGATGTCCCACAACGTAGTCGATCTACGATCACAGCCCCTACGACAGCAGCGCACCGAACGTGACGTACTGGCCACGGCGGAGCACATCCTGATCGAGTGCCGCGGATACAGCGGCGACGCAGCGTTCGACGAACTGATGGATGTGGCGCGCAGGCACCACGTCGATGTTCGCCGCGCCGCGGAACGTCTCATCGATCTCGCGGCGACGGATTCTCGCGCAGTAGCAGAGGCCAGTCGGCTCCACGGCGCCGAGACGGCCGCCCTGGACGAGACCTGGGCACCCATGCTCGCCAACCGGCACGCAAGTTGAGAGAGCCGATACCGACAATGACCGGACCGAAGACGCACACCGTGCCCGCAACGGCGACCCCGGCGAAAAGCAGGTCGTCGATGAGTACCGAAGAGATCAAATCACGTATCGAAGCGATGTTCGCGCAGGACGAAGCCCCCGAGAACCGTAGCTGACAGAGAACCGCAACTGACAGAGGGCCGCAACTGACAACGGAGGGGCGTGTGACGTCGAGAGTGAAGCATCCTGTGCGGCGGTTGTTGTTCATCGGCAACCCCACCCAGTTCATCGAGGTGATTCATTGGGCCGCGATGCGGGTGTGGGCGACCGGCCACGGGCTGGAAACCACCAGGACGTTCGCCGGCGGGCCGGTGGTGTGTGCGGTCGCCACCGAAGACGTTCTCGATGGCCTCTGTCTTCCTTCCGAGGCCACCATGTTGCAGCGAGTCCGCAGAGAAGGCATTCCGTGCATCAGCGTGCACGACGCTCCCGAACGCATCATCGATGAGATCGGTGCACTGACGCCGTTGACGGCCCTGCACACCGAAGCCGACGCCGAGTCGCTCATCGAGAGCGACAAGGCATCGGCGTAGGGCGAAACGTCCAGGTCAGGCGGAAATGACGCTGTCGAGGACGGAATAGAAGATGCCGAGCCCATCGTCGCTGGGACCGGTGAGAGCTTCGGTGGCGTGCTCCGGGTGTGGCATCAGGCCGACGACGCGTCCGTTGGCTGAGGAGATGCCGGCGATTGCGCCCTGAGACCCGTTGGGGTTGTCGCCCGCGAACCGGAAGACGACCCGGCCTTCACCCTCGAGCTCGTCCAGGACTTTCTTGGGAGCCTGGTAACGGCCCTCACCCGACTTCAGCGGAATGAGAATCTCGGCACCCGACTCGTAACGCGAGGTCCACGCCGTCGATGTGGATTCCACCCTGAGCCACTCGTCACGGCAGATGAAATGCAGGCCTTCGTTGCGGGTGAGTGCGCCCGGCAGCAGACCGGCCTCGCACAGCACCTGGAAACCGTTGCAGATACCGAGGACGGGCATGCCCCCCTGAGCTGCCTGAACGACCTTGCCCATGACGGGCGCGAAGCGCGCGATCGCCCCTGCCCGCAAATAGTCACCGTACGAGAAACCACCCGGGACGATGACCGCGTCGACGCCCTTGAGGTCGGCGTCTCCGTGCCAGAGGTTCACGGCCTCGCCGCCGGCGAGTTTCACCGCACGGACGGCGTCGACGTCGTCGAGGGTGCCGGGGAAAGTGATGACTCCGACGCGTGCACTCATGCTTCGACGCGCCTCACGGTCCAGTCCTCGATCACCGTGTTGGCCAGCAGGGCCTCGGCGATCTTTTCGAGCTGCGCGTCGTCGACGCTGCCGTCGACCTCGAGCTCGAAACGCTTCCCCTGGCGGACATCCGAGATTCCAGCAAACCCGAGCCGCGGCAGGGCCCCGGCAATGGCCTGCCCCTGGGGGTCGAGAATCTCGGCCTTGGGCATGACTTCGACGACGACACGGGCCACGTGCTGCTCCTCGTTAGTAGTGCGCGAGCCCAGAGTGGAACACCGGGCACTAGGGAGTTTACCGGGCCACCGGTGTGCAGCCCGCATCGGACGGAGGGCGCGCATACTCGAATCCATGCGACTGACTCACTTCGGCCACAGCTGCGTCCTCGTCGAGTTGAACGGTTCCACCATCCTGTTCGATCCGGGCAACTTCTCGCACGGATTCGAGGGTCTCACCGGGCTCGACGCAATCCTGGTCACGCATCAGCACCCCGACCATGTCGACCAGCAGCGTTTGCCGGCTCTCGTCGAGGCGAACCCCGACGCAGCCCTGTATTCGGATCCACAGACCGCGGCGCAGCTCGGCGGTAGATGGACGGGGGTGCATGCCGGCGACGAGTTCGACATCGGCAACGTCCATGTCACCGGCACCGGCGGTACGCACGCCGTGATCCACCCCGACATCCCGATGATCGACAACACCGCTTACCTACTCGGTGACTCCGGCGATCCAGCACAGCTCTTGCATCCGGGCGACTCGCTGTTCGTCCCGGAACAGAAGGTCGACGTGCTGGCTCTGCCCGCCGCGGCGCCGTGGTTGAAGATATCCGAGGCGATCGACTACCTGCGTGCCGTCGCGCCGCGGGTCGCCGTGCCCATTCATCAGGCGATCATCGCCGACCAGGCCACCGGCATCTTCTACGGTCGTTACACCGACATGGCACCGGCGGGCACCGAATTTCGCACCCTTCCCAGCGAGTCGAGCGTCGAGGTGGCCTAACGCCCCTGTGAGTACTTCTCAACCGCCCGCTGTTAAGAAGTACTCACGGGTCAGGCGGCGCCCACCCGGGGATGTCGCGGCTGCCACCGGTAGACCGTCGGCTCCGCGCCGTACTGAAGGGCCAGGTCGACGGCGTCGAGCAGCGCCTGCCGCGGGCCGGGGGTACCCAGCTGTTTGGCCGTGACCGCGAGTCGGACCACTCCCCCGCGCTTCGCCGCGCGCCCCGAGCCGTGGACGAGCGCCCGACACCACCACGGTTCCGCCCGGAACCCCTCGCCGATGCCCAGAACGCGCGACCGTACGGATGACCCCCGTTCGAGGTCGTGGATAGCGGTCATGTTCGCGAGGAGGCGGAACCCCGCGGAAGGCAGGGCCGCGACGGCACCCTGCGACGCCAGCCAGCGCGGCGGTGCGAACACCCGGGTGCGCAGGCCGGTCTGCTCCATCACGCGGTCGGCGGCGATCAACCGCAGTCGGGCTTCATGTTCGGGGAGTGCCGCGAACTCTGCGCGACGACGTTTGGTGGCGGCTTGGTCGTAGCCGTGCAGGACAACGGCGTCGCCCCGGGAACGGCGCAGACGCAGCCAGTCCTGCGTCGCCGAGTCGTTGACCAGGCGGTATTTGTCTTTCAGGCGCGGAGCGACCAGCAGCGACAGCGGCACACCCCGCGCGTCCATCTCGTCGGCGAACGCGGCGGCGAAGTCGCGCGTTTCCTGTCGAAGTCCTGACACCGACACGAGCAGCTGTCCGGTCATGGCTTCCAGGGTGACAGCCCAAGGTGAACGCCAGGCAAAGGTCGTGCGCCTTTCTGGTCGCCTGGGCCACCAGAAAGGCGCACGAGCCCGAAGGGCCTACTTCGGCAGGACAGCCTCGATGGCGGCGACGACCTCGGGGGCGTCGGGTTCGGTGCGCGGACGGAACCGGTTCACGACGGTGCCGTCGGGTGCGACGAGGAACTTCTCGAAGTTCCATTGCACGTCCCCCGCCTCCCCGTCGGCGTCGGCAGCCCTGGTCAGCTCCTCGTACAGCGGATGACGGTTCTCGCCGTTCACCTCGATTTTCTCGAGCAGGGGGAAGGTGACGCCGTAGGTGGTGGAGCAGAACGTCTCGATCTCCTCGGCAGTCCCGGGCTCCTGTCCCATGAACTGGTTGCACGGAATCCCGATGACGGTGAGACCGCGGTCGGCGTAATCGGTCGCCAGCTTTTCGAGGGTCTTGTATTGGGGGGTGAGCCCACACTTGGAGGCCACGTTCACCACGAGAACTGCGCGCCCGTCGTATTCGCCGAGGGAGGTGGGCACGCCGCCCAGGGTGTTGATGGCAATGTTCTGCACAGGAGTCGTCATGACACCCAACGTAGCGACAACAAGCGCTGTGCGCCCAAGCGGAGATCCGCCCGGGCGCACAGCGCTTCCGTGTTCGTTCGTGGTGTCAGTGGGTGAGCAGCACGCGGGAGTCGTCTTCGCGGGCAGGGGTTGCCTTCTCCTGCTCGACGACTTCACCGTGACCGTCGTCGACCATGGTCTCCTCGTCGAAGGGCAGCTTCCCGTCGAGGACCGTGCGGACGCGGTCGTTGTCGACGGTGTCCGTCCACGAACCGACGAGCAGCGTCGCGACGGCGTTGCCGGAGAAGTTGGTGACGGCGCGCGCCTCGGACATGAACCGGTCGATGCCGACGATCAGTCCGACGCCGTCGAGCAATTCGGGGCGGTGGCTCTGCAGCCCACCGGCGAGGGTAGCGAGACCTGCACCGCTCACCCCGGCGGCGCCCTTGGACGCGATGATCATGAACAGCAGCAGCGACAGCTGCTCGGGAAGCGACAGCGGCTGGCCCATCGCGTCGGCGATGAAGATCGATGCCATGGTCAGGTAGATCGCGGTGCCGTCGAGGTTGAACGAGTATCCGGTCGGGACCACGACGCCGACGGTGGTGCGCTCGACGCCGATGTGCTCCATCTTCGCGATGAGGCGGGGCAGGGCCGACTCGGACGAGGACGTGGCGAAGATCAGCAGGTACTCGCGGGCCAGGTAGCGGACGAGCTTGAAGATGGACACTCCGGCGACGACGCGCAGGATCGATCCGAGAACACCGAAGACGAAGATCAGGCAGGTCAGGTAGAAGCCCAGCATCAGGGTCGCGAGCTGAACGACTGCGCCGAGTCCGGTCTGTCCGACGACGTTGGCGATTGCGCCGAATGCACCGATCGGGGCCAGCCACAGGATCATCGACAGGATCTTGAACACGAGCTTCTGCACGTAACCGACCCCGCGCAGGATCGGCTCACCCTGCTTACCCAGCGCCTGCAGACCGAAGCCGACGAGCAGGGCCACGAACAGGGTCTGCAGGACGTTGCCCTCGGTGAGCGCGGACAGCAGTGACGTGGGAATGATCGACCCGATGAACTCGACGGTGCCGCCTGCGCCGTGCGCCTTCTCGGCCAGCTGGGCACCGGTTCCGGCGGTGTCTGGGCTGACGTTCAGGCCGCTGCCCGGGTCGAGGAGGTTGCCCACCACCAAGCCGATGCCGAGGGCGACGGTCGACATGCCGATGAAGTAGGTGAGCGCGAGCCCGCCGACCTTCCCGACCTTGGCCGCTGCCTTCACCGACCCGATTCCCAGCACGATGGTGCAGAAGATCACCGGGCTGATCATCATCTTGATCAGGTCGACGAACATCGTGCCCAGGACACCGAGCGATTTGCCTGCCCCCGGCGCGAGCCATCCGACGAGTACGCCCGCGACCACGGCGACGATGACCCCCATGTACAACCAGTGGGTACGGTCGCGTTTCTTCGTTTTCCCTGTCGCAGTACTCATGGGGTGGTCCTCCAGTTCGAATGGCAAGCTGATCGATAAGCCGGGTAGTGACCGCGATCACGTCTTGGAGAGAATCTTGTAAGCGATCACTCGGTTGGAGAAGTTTGTGTTCATTACGTTCAGGAGAGCTGCGGTGCGAGGACAACTGCCGAGACGGCCCATGAGCGTGGCGCGTCAGCTCTTCCTCCTGCAATTGGTGGTCTTGACACTGGTGATTGCTGCGGGAACTCTGCTTGCCGTCCTCGATCAGCGACGCGACAGCGACGACAGCACCCGGCGTTCGGTGACGGCGGTGGCCACGGCGCTGGCCCTGTCCGACGGAACCGTCGCAGCCCTGCGCACTCCCGACCCCAGCGCGATTCTCCAACCGCAGACCGAACGGATCCGCACGGCCACGGGAACCGACTTCATCGTGGTGATGGCCCCGGACCGCACGCGTTTCACGCACACCAGCCCGGAGCTCATCGGTGGGACGTTCTCCGGAAACATCGAGCGTGCGCTCGCCGGGGAAACGTTCACCGAGACCTACGCCGGTTCGCTCGGTCCGTCCATCAGGGCGGTGGCCCCCATCTACGACGGCGGCCGCATCGTCGGTCTCGTCTCGGTGGGTGTCACCCGCGAGAAGATCGGCGGCCAGGTGGCGAAGAGCCTGCCCACCATCTTCGCCGTCGCCGCTATCGGGCTGGGCGTGTCCGCGGTCGGCTCGTTCCTGCTCAGCAGGCGTCTACGACGGCAGACACTCGGCATGGCGCCCGACGAATTGCGCCGCATGTACGAGCACCACGCCGCCGTTCTGCATTCGATCGGCGAGGGTCTGGTGGTTCTCGGTCGAACCGACGGCGACGACGCGACCGCCGAGGTGGTGAATGACGAGGCCCGCCGACTACTCGACCTACCCGACGGCCCGGTGCCCGTTTCGGCCCTGCCACCATCGCTGCGTACGGCCACCGCCCCCGCCCCGTCGGACACCGGCGAGCCGCGCGACGAGATACATCTGACCACCGACCGCGTTCTCCTCGTCAGCCGTGAACCCGTCGAATGGGAGGGAAAGCGCATCGGCACGGTGCTGACCTTGCGCGACCGCACCGAAATGCAAAGCGTGATGGGTGAACTCGACTCGGTGCGCGGGTTCGCCGAGTCCTTGCGTTCACAGGCCCACGAGTCGGCCAACCGGCTGCACACCATCATTACGATGGTGGAACTGGGCCGCTACGACGACGCGATCGCGTTCGCCACGGATGATCTGCGCCTGTCCCAGGAGCTGATCGACCGGCTGATGACGGCGGTACACGAACCGGCACTGGCAGCGCTGCTGCTCGGCAAGGTGGGCGTTGCGGCGGAACGGGGCGTCGACTTGATCGTCACCGAGGACACCGCACTGGGTCCCGTCACGCCGCTCACTGCGCGGGAACTGGTCACCCTGGTGGGTAACCTCGTGGACAATGCCATCGACGCCGCGCGCGGATCTGCGGAGCAGACGGCCGACGAACCCTGGGTGGAAGTCACTGTATGCGAGGAGGATTCGTTGATGGTCGTGCGTGTTGCGGATAGTGGTCCGGGCATTCCCGCGGAGGAGTTCGACAAGGCCGTCACCCGTGGCTATTCCACGAAATCCGGCCAGCGTGGGCTGGGACTCGCCCTCGTCGTGCAGGTCGTGACACGCCACGGAGGAACGATCCGCACCGAACCGTCACTGGGCTCGATGATCGTCGTCGAGATACCGATCGCCGGAGCGGCTTCGTGATTCGAGTGATGATCGTCGAGGACGAGCCGCTGATCGCCGAGGCTCATCGTGCGTATGTCGAGCGGGTGCCCGGGTTCTCCGTGCATACCGTCGTCCATGACGGCAGCAGTGCGATGCGCGCCGTGGCGGAAGCCGGCAGCACCGAGGATCCGATCGACCTCGTCTTGCTGGACTTCGGTTTGCCGGATTCGAGTGGTCTCGATGTTGCGGCCGCGCTGAGCGGGATCCGGCCCAGCCCCGACGTCATCGCTGTCACCTCGGCCCGCGACCTCGAGTTGGTGCGTACCGCAGTGGCCCGCGGGATCGCGTTGTATCTGCTGAAGCCGTTCACCTTCGCCGCGTTCCGCGACAAACTCGAACGGTACCGCGAGTTCCGGGACGCGCTTCCGGCCGGCAGTAACGCGTTGAGCCAGCAGGACATCGACCGGGCAATGTCTGCCCTGCGCACCTCCGATGAACGCGCGAGTGTGCCGAAAGGTGTGGCTCCGCAGACACTCGACCACGTCTCCGCGTGCATCCGGGACGCAGCAGGACCCCTGACTGCCGCCGAGGTGGCCGCCGCGATCGGCGTGTCCCGCGTGACCGCATGGCGGTACCTCGAACGATTGGCCGACGACGGTGTCCTCGCCCGGCACACGGAGTACGGCCGGGCGGGACGACCGCAGATTCGGTACGCGTTGCGCTGAGGAAACCGTATCGGTGCTCCTCCGTCAGCCACCCCGCTTGCTGCGGAGAGCGCCGACGCCGTTCCGGTTGATCATCGACGCCGCGGTCTTCCACCACGGCCGATCGACGTCGGGGTCCATGCCGGCACCCAGCCGCTCCAGCTGGTCGGTGTGCCATTGCAGATCCAGGGCGCCGTCCAGTGCCCGGAGGTTTGCGATTCGGGACAGTCCGCCGCGCAGACCGAAAGAGACCGGGATCGCGTCGACTCGGTCACCGCCCGCCACGAGAAGCGCCGATCCCGCGTCGGGCGTGGTCACCGTCGGACGGCCGAGACCGATCACGTCGCACACTCCGGAATCGACGGCACGGGCCATGGCGGAGCGCGACCGGAATCCGCCGGTGACCGCAAGCGGTACGTCACCCGCCGCCTTGCGCACCGACGCGGCGTAGTCGAGGAAATAGGCCTCCCGCTGCCTCGTACTGGTGGATACGCTCGCATTCCGGCCCATCATGGCCGGGGATTCGTAGCTGCCGCCACTGATTTCGATCAGGTCGATGCTCTCCGAGGACAGCTGCTCGACCACCGAGCGTGACTCCGTTTCTGTAAATCCACCGCGCTGGAAATCTGCCGAGTTCAGTTTGATGCCGACAGCGAAGCTCGGTGCCACGACGGACCGGATCCGACGGACAATTTCGAGAACGAACCGCATCCTCCGTTCGGAATCGCCGCCCCAACGGTCGGTGCGCTGATTGGAGAGCGGTGAGAGGAACTGCGAGACCAGGTATCCATGCGCACCGTGTATCTCGACACCGTCGAATCCCGCCGTTTCCGCTATTCCCGCAGCCGCGGCGAAACGATCGATGATGTTCTCGATTTCCGATTCGGTGAGTGCACGTGGTGTGGTCATTCCCGGGATGTTCGACGCCACCGCCGAGGGAGCGACGGGGCGAGTGCGAGTGACGAGTGGATTCGCCTGCCGTCCGGGATGATTCAGCTGCATCCAGATGGGTGCGCCGCCGTCCTGGGTGGCCTTGGCCCATTTTTGTAGCCCGTCGAGGTCTCGGTCGTCGTCGAGGACCACATTGCCCGGTTCGCCCAGGTGGCTGCGATCGACCATGACGTTTCCGGTGACGACCAGTCCGTAGCCGCCACTGCCCCAGCGGGTGTACAGGCGTTCGAGGCGCGGGTCGGGACCGTGGTCCTTGTTCGCGAGTCCCTCACTGAGTGCCGCCTTCATCAGCCGGTTGGGCAAACGCTGACCACAAGGAAGCTCCAGTGGGTCGATCAGGTCGGCGCTCATGTTCTTTCCCGTGGGGTCGTTGATCATACGAGGTTCCTTCTGTTCGAGGCCCTACTACTTCGCGGACGGTTCTTTCCAGACCAGCAGGACGGATTCGGCGGCCGGCTTCCACGGAAGGAAGACGGCCACCGCGACAGCGACGAGTAGCGAGACCGACACGGTGACGTAGGAGGCCAGTTGGAAGCCCTCCAGCGACGCCGCCTTCATGGCGTAGACGAGGTCGGCCTTCTGCTGCGCGAACGCGGGAACGGTCGGTCGCTTTACGATTTCGAGCACACTGATCACCGTTTCGCGCGCAAAGCTCTTCTCGTAGGGCGTCATCAGGAAGTCGGGGATGGCATCGATGCGCGGTCCGACCTTGGTCGTATACACCGAAGCGACGATCGACCCCAGTACTGCGACGCCGAGGGTGCCGCCCGCCTCACGAGTGGTGTCGTTGACAGCGGAACCGGCTCCGGCCTCCTCGAGCGGCACCGAGGACATGATCGATTCGGTGGCCGGCCCCTGCACGATGGCCAGGCCCAGCCCCATCAACACCATCGAGACGACCACCGCCCCCAGGTAGGGGGTTTCGACCTTTACCTGCCCGGCGATGAACATTCCGACACTCATCACGACGAGACCGAACACGATGACTGCGGTGGTGCCGATCCGTTGCGCGATCAGCGTGGCCAGCGGGGCGCCGACGGCGATCGCCGCGGCGAAGGGCAACGAGTGGATCCCGAACTGCAGCGGCGTCAGTTCCATCACGCCCTGGAAGTACTGGGTGATCATGAAGAGGAATCCGAACATGCTGAAGTAGGCAACCGCGATCGCCAACGCCGGCAACGAGAAACGCCGGATGCGGAAGAGTTGCATGTTGAGGACCGGAGAGTCGGTGCGCAACTCCCACCACACGAACGCCGCGAAGAACACGACCGACAGGGCGTAGCCGGACAGGCTGATCGCCGAAACCCATCCTTGGTGCGGCGCTTCGATGATGGTCCATACCAACGTGGTCACACTGAGCAGCGAGAAGGCGATGCCGAGGAGGTTGAGCCTGCCGACGTGTGTGGTCTTCGACTCGGGAATCAGGAGCCGAGCGAGAACCAGCACGACCACTGCCACCGGCACGTTGATCCAGAACACCGAATGCCACGAGAAGTGCTCGAGGAGCCAGCCACCCGCGGTCGGGCCGATCGCGATCGCGATTCCCGCCATTGCCGTCCAGGCGGCGATGGCAACCGCCCGTTCCTTCACATCGGTGAAGATGTTGATGATCAGCGCGAGTGTCGCCGGGAACACGGCGGCGGCGAACACACCCATGGCGGCCCGGGCGGCGATCACCTGCCCCAGATCGGTCGCGAGCGCGCCGCCCACGGACATGACGGCGACACCGGCCAGCCCGATCATCATCACCCGCCGCCGCCCGTACCGGTCGCCGAGGTGGCCGAACGCGAGCAGCAAGCCCGCGAAGGTCAGGGTGTAGGCGTCCACCACCCACTGCAGGCCGCTGATGTCGGTATGCAACTCGACGCCGAGTGAGGGCAGTGCGACGTTGACGATGGTGTTGTCGAGAACGACGAGCAGTTCGGCCAGGCAGATGACGAGAAGCGCGAGGTAGCGCGCTCGACGACTCAGGCCGCTGTCGGTAGTTCGGGGCGCGGCTGGATGAACCGCCGTGGTGTGTGGCACTGGAATCGACTCCTCGTCGCTGTTATGCGGAACTGCATATTTCCTGCGGCGAGGATATGCGTTACGCCTAGTTACAGTCAATGGGTAGTTTGCGGTGTTACCCCACAAAGCCCGGGAGGAAGTTCGAGTACGACTTCCGACAGCGGGTCGAAGAGCTATGCTGGTCGACATAATGAGTAAGCGAACGACAGCACGCGACCGAATGCTGCTGAGTGCCGTCACCCTCTTCCGCAAGCGGGGAGTGGACGCGACGTCGCTGGCCGACGTCGTCGCGCACGCGGACGCGCCCCGCGGGTCCATCTACCACCACTTTCCCGGCGGTAAGAGTCAGCTGGCCGAGGAGGCCACGCATCGGGCCGGCGGCCTGATGGGCTCTCTCATCAGCGAGAGCCTGTCGAACAAGGGCCCCGTCGAGACACTCGTCCTGATCATCGATCTGTTCCGCCGGGAACTCGTGGAGACGGACTTCTCGTCCGGATGCCCGGTCGCCGCCGGCGCATTGTCGGGCGGCGAATGCCCCACCGCCAAGGATGCGGCGGGTGAAGCCTTCAGTTCCTGGGAGGCCACCATCGCTGCCTCACTCTGGCAGCACGGCGTACGGATGTCCCGTGCCCAATCGGTCGCCACCATGTCGATCTCCGCGATCGAAGGCGCACTCGTGCTGTCGAGAGCGCAACGCAGTACTCAGGCGCTCGATCGGGTGGCCGCCGAACTCGTGGCGATGGCCGAGGACGTGCTCGCCCACGCGACCTCGACCGGCCGGCGAGCCGACGCACCGGAACGTTAACGCCAGTCGCGGATCAGCCGGCTGAAGAACTCGATCCCGTGCCGTAACCCGGTAATCGACAGGCGTTCGTCCGTGGAATGAATGAGCGCCCGGCTCCGGGCGTCGAGCTCGAAGGGATAGAAGCGATAGACGTACTCACTGATCCGGGCCATGTGTCGGGCGTCGGTGGCACCGACCAGGAGAAACGGTGACACGATCGCTCCGGGAAACGTATCGGCTATCACCTGCCGGAGTCGGGCGAACACCTCGTCGTCCGTCCGCGACACCGGTGACGGTTCGGTGGCGCCGAGGACATCGAGCTGTATGTCGTTGTCGCGAATCGTCTTCCGTATCCGTTCCACGGTGCCGTTCACGGTGTCGCCCGGCAGTATGCGAATATCGAGCACTGCACGCGCCGTCTCCGCCATCACGTTGTTGGCGGAACTGCCTTCCAGGACGGTAGCGACTGCCGTGGTGCGGCACATGGCGTTCATCAGGGCACCGGCGCGCGGCAGGACCCTCGCCAACAGTGGTCCGAACGTGTCGGTCCGGGAGAGCACCGTGCCCAGCGGACCTTTCGCATGGACGCCTACGTTGGTGAGCAGGTCGACGGTGGGTTCGGTGAGCCGGGCCGGGAACTTGTGGTGGTCGACGCGGGTGATGGCGCGGGCAAGCCGGGCGGTAGCGGTCTTCCTCCCCGGCATCGACGCGTGACCACCAGGGTCCTTCGCCGTCAACTGCAGGTCGAGGATCCCTTTTTCGGCAGTTCCGAGGACCGCGAGCGTCGCGTCGACTCCGGGAAACGCGTCGCCGGCGACTCCACCGCCCTCGTCGATGACCACACCCGGCACGATCCCCCGCTCCCGGAACGTGTGCACCACCTGCGGAATACCGTCTCCTCCGACCTCCTCGTTGTGGCCGAAAATTAGATAGACGTCACGGGCCGGGACGACACCACTGCGCAGCAACCCTTCGACCGCTTCGAGAATGCTGACCAGCACGCCCTTGTCGTCGATGGCACCGCGCCCCCAGACGGCGTCGTCCGCCACGACCCCGCCGAACGGTGGATGAGTCCATCCCTCGTCGTGTGCGGGCACGACGTCCTGGTGCGCCATCAGCACGATCGGCTTGTCGGGCACCCCGACATCCCAGTGGTACACGAGCGAATGCGAGGCAATGATCTCCTTGTCGAGATTCTCGCGCACCAGCGGGTACAACTCGTCGACAAGACTCCGGAAACGCGCGAAGAACGTCCAGTCCGTGTTCGCGTCGTCCCGGGTGGACACCGTGGGGACACGGAGCATCGCCGCGAAATGCTCGACCGCTAGCGCCGTGTCGATCGCCATCTCTGTCACGAGCGCCATCTCCTCGTCGCATCGGAACCAGGATGACGATCAGCTTAAACCTGTCGCTCGAATGGCAGGCCCGAGTTCGCCCATGGTTCCGGCACGAGGACGCTCGTGTCGAGCGGAACTGGCGTCAGGCCCTCCCGACGATGTGGAGCACCCAGGCGAACTCGAACGCCACTTCCTTCCACTTCTCGTAGCGCCCGCTCACGCCTCCGTGGCCTGCGCTCATCTCGGTCTTGAGAAGCAGCGGCGAGTCGCCCGTCTTGGTGGCCCGAAGCTTGGCCACCCACTTCGCCGGCTCGACGTAGAGGACCCTCGTGTCGTTGATGCTGGTGATCGCGAGGATGGCCGGATAATCCTTGGCCTCCACGTTCTCGTACGGACTGTACGAACGCATGTACTCGTACACCTCGGGGTTCTCGAGCGGATTACCCCACTCGTCCCACTCGATCACCGTCAGCGGAAGCGACGGATCGAGGATGGAGGTGAGCGGGTCCACGAAGGGAACGTTGGCGAGGATGCCTGCGAAGAGTTCCGGAGCCAGGTTGGCCACTGCGCCCATCAGGAGACCGCCGGCACTGCCGCCGTCCGCGACGAGTTGGTTCGGAGTGGTGCGGCCGGTGTCCACGAGGTGACGTGCACAGTCGACGAAATCGGTGAAGGTGTTCTTCTTCGTCAGCGTCTTGCCGTTCTCGTACCAATGCCGGCCCATCTCGCCGCCGCCACGCACGTGTGCGACGACGAATACGACTCCCCGATCGAGGAGCGAGAGCCGTGCGACGGAGAACGCGGGATCCATGCTGGCCTCGTACGAGCCGTAGCCGTACAGGAGTGTCGGCGCCGGTTCGTCCGGGGCACCGTCGGCACGCCTCACGATCGACAGCGGAATCCGGGTACCGTCGGCGGCGATGGCCCAATCACGTTGCTGCACATAGTTACGCGCGTCGAAGTCCCCGAGCACGGGTTGCGACTTCCGCAGCGCCAGTTCGCCCGTCGACAACACGTAGTCGTACACCTGCCCCGGCGTGATGAACGAGGTGAACGCCATCCGCAGAGTCGGCTGCTGCCATTCCGGATTGGCGCCGAGGCCCACGCTGAACAGTTCCTCGTCGAAGACGATCTCCGTGAACTCGCCGTACCCCTCCGGGCCGAGCGGCCAGATCGCCAAGCGGGTCAACGCTTCCCGCCGGTAGCTGAGCACCAGATGGTCGGCGAAGGCGTCGACCTCCTCGAGTCGTACATCCGACCGATGCGAGATCAGAGTGGTCAAGGACGTCGGATCCGACACCGGCGCCTCGGCAAGCACGAAATTCTCGGCCTTCTCACCGTCGACGACGTCGTTGTGCATGATCAGGAAACGATCTTCGCCCGCGACCACTGCATGTTCGACGCCGTATTCGACGCCTTCGCGCCGCGGAAGAATTACCCGGAACTCACCTTCGGGGTTCGCCGATTCCAGGACCCGGGCTTCGCTGGTGATCTTGGAACCCACCCAGATCATCAGGTACTTCTCACTGCGGGTGGATCCGACGGAAACCCAGAACCGCTCGTCGGGCTCCCGGAAGACGGCGACGTCCTCCTCGCGGGCGGTGCCGAGCCGGTGACGCCACACGGTGTCGGGGCGCCAGGACTCGTCGACCGTGAGGTAGAAGACATGCCGGTGGTCGATCGCCCAGGTAACTCCCGGTGCGGTGCCGGTGATCTCGTCGGGCAGCAATTCGCCGGTGACGAGGTTCTTGAACCGGAGCGTGTAGCGCTCGTCGCCGACCACGTCCACCGAGTACGCGAGCAGCGTGCCGTCGTGACTGAGGGAGAAGGCTCCGACGGAGAAGAAGTCGTGACCCTCGGCCTCCGCGTTGCCGTCGAGCAGGATCTGCTCACCGGGGAGTTCGACCCCAGGGGTGAGCTCCGGCGGCGTCCAGTCGTCGGGACCCGCGATCGGTGTCCGGCACTGCACGCCGTACTGCTTACCCTCGATGGTCCGGGCGTAGTACCAGTACTCCCCCATCCGGGTGGGCACCGACATGTCGGTTTCCTGTGTCCGGGATTTGATCTCCGAAAAGATTTGGTCGCGCAAGGGAGCCAGGTGGGCAGTCTCCTGCTCGGTGTACGCATTCTCGGCTTCGAGGTGGGCGATCACCTCCGCGTCTTCCTTGTCGCGCAGCCATTCGTACTCGTCGACGAAGGTGTGTCCGTGATGGACCCGCTCGGTGGGAACCTTCTTGGCAACGGGCGGGGTCAAAACCTTGTTCTCGGTGGTCATCGCTCAGCCCACCCACTCCGCGAACGACAATCCCGAAATGCGCTCGTACGCGTCGATGTAGCGTTGCCGCGTCGCCGCCACGATCTCCGCGGGAAGCGGCGGCGGCGGTGTGTCGGACGCGCGGTCCCAGCCCGACTCGGGGCTGGTGAGCCAGTTACGGACGAACTGCTTGTCGAAGCTCGGCTGCACCTTCCCGGCCTCGTACCCGTCGGCGGGCCAATAGCGGGACGAGTCGGGCGTGAGGACCTCGTCGGCAAGCACGAGGTTGCCCTTCTTGTCGAGGCCGAACTCGAGCTTGGTGTCGGCGAGAATGATCCCACGGTCGGCGGCGAAGTTGGCTGCTCTGCCGTAGATGTCCAGGGTGTCGTCCCGCAGCTTGATCGCCAGGTCTTGACCGACCTTGTCGACCACGAGGTCGAAAGTGATGTTCTCGTCGTGCTCCCCCAGTTCCGCCTTGCTGGCCGGGGTGAAGATCGGATCAGGGAGTCGGCTGGCCTCCACCAACCCCTCGGGCAGGGCCACCCCGCACACCGAACCGGTCTCGTTGTAGTCGATCAGGCCGGAACCGGTGAGGTAACCGCGGGCGACACACTCGATCGGAACCATCTCGAGCTTGCGCACCACAAGCGCGCGGCCGAGGACCTCCTCGGGGATGCGACTGTCGTCGGGCTCACCCGCCAGATGGTTGCTTCCCCCGAGCACGCCGAAGAAGAAGACACTCATCGCGGTGAGTACCCGGCCCTTGTCCGGAATCGTGGTACCGAGAACGTGGTCGTAGGCGGAGATCCGATCGCTCGCGACCAACAGCAGGTGCTCGTCGTCGATCGTGTAGAGGTCGCGGACCTTGCCACCGGCCAGATGGGCGTAGGAATCGAGTGAGGGGCGCACGGTGAGCCAGCCTATCGGTCCTGCCGGACACCCCGGGCGCTGACCTTGCGGCCCTCACAGCGTTCCGGGGTCGATCGTTGCGCTCTACCGTGAGGTCAGGCCCCTGAGCCGACCGCACGGAGCACTCTCCCGAGCCAGGTCGTTACCGTGGATTACGACACGATGTGATCCCAGGTACGAATCAGGTGAGCTATGACAACCGACACAGCGCCCGTCGATGTGGGGTTCCGGTCGGAGCGGGGTCCGGTACTCGTGGCGCTGATGCTCACGACCTCCCTGGTCGCCCTTGACGCCACCATCATCTCGACCGCGGTCTTCACCATCGTCGGCGATCTCGGTGGATTCACCCAGTTCCCCTGGCTGTTCTCCATCTACCTACTCACCCAGGCCGTGTCCGTGCCGATCTACGGCAAACTCGCCGACATCTTCGGTCGGAAACCGGTCATGCTCCTGGGGATCGGCCTCTTCGCGCTCGGGTCGGTCCTCTGCGGGCTCGCCTGGAGCATGCCGGCACTCATCGCCTTCCGCGCCGTGCAGGGCCTCGGGGCAGGCGCGGTCCAACCCATGAGCATGACCATCGCCGGTGACATCTACACGCTCGCCGAACGTGCAAAAGCGCAGGGCTACCTCGCGAGCGTGTGGGGAATGTCGGCGGTGGTGGGACCGACGCTGGGCGGCGTGTTCTCCGAATATCTGTCGTGGCGCTGGATCTTCTTCGTCAACATTCCGCTCTGCCTCCTGGCCGCGGTGATGTTGATCCGCAACTTCGACGAGAAGCGGGCACGGACCCGCCGGTCCATCGACTACACGGGGGCCGGACTGCTCGCCGTGGGCGCAACGCTCCTCATTCTGGGCCTCCTCGAAGGCGGCCAGGCATGGGCGTGGAGTTCGCCGGTCAGTCTGGGCATCTTCGCCGCCGGCTCCGTGTTCCTTTTCGTCTTCGTCCTGGTGGAACGGCGAGCCGCGGAACCCATCCTCCCGCTGTGGGTGTTGACGCGACGAGTCCTCGCCGCGAGTAGCGTCGTCTCGCTTCTGGTCGGCGCCATCGTCCTGGGCCTCACCACGTATGTGCCGACCTTTGCCCAGGGTGTGCTCGGGACGGGCGCGTTGGTGGCCGGGTTCGCACTGGCCACCCTGACCATCGGCTGGCCGATCGCCGCGTCGCTGTCCGGGCGTGTGTACCTGCGCTTCGGTTTCCGGGTCACGGCCACGGCGGGCAGCCTGCTGGTCGTCGCGGGCACCGCCCTCACGACCGTCCTGTCCATCGAGTCGGCGGTGTGGCAGGTCGCGCTCTGCTGCTTCGTCATCGGCGGCGGGATGGGCCTCGTCGCCAGCCCCACCCTCATCGCCGCGCAGGCCAGCGTCGACTGGTCGGAGCGCGGTGTCGTCACGTCCACCAACATGTTCGCCCGGTCCATCGGCAGCGCCGTCGGGGTCGCCCTCTTCGGAGCCCTCGTCAACGCCCACCTCGGCGGCACCGAGGACCCCGCCCGCGCCGATCTCGCCGACGCCCTGCACCTGGTCTTCGTAGCCGCCCTCGGCGCCGCCGTGATTCTCGTGCTCGCCGCCGTGGCGATGCCGAAGAAGTCCGCCGCTGCGCCTGCGCCGAGTGCCGCGCCGCCCGCCGGCGAATGACGGTCGCGTCGGGCCCCTCGTTGCAGAAGCCCGCCCTCCCCGCCGCGTGCGGGTGACGTTGACCAGCATCGCAATCGACACCGAACCAAAGGTTAGGCTAACCATATAGTCTGACGTGAGTTCGCCGGTTATCGAGAGGGGATCACACATGGAATCGACGGCAGTCGCCGAATCCGCCCACATCGGAACGGATTCACCGTCGAGCACACCGTTCATCCTTTCCCGCCCCCACGGCACGGTCGTGGCCGTGGGAATCCGCGCGCAGTACGACTCCACCCTCGCGGCGGCCGAGGCGCTGCGCGACGGCCGTGCCACCGCGGTAGTCGGCGCACTCCCCTTCGACCCCGAACACCCGGCCGCACTCGTCACGCCGCAGTCGCTGAGCCACGAACCCGGGAGCTGGAACGGCGAGTACGGCGGGATCCCGCGCATCCGGATCGGATCAGCGATCCCCGCGGAGGCCGAGCACGTCGCCCGGGTGGAAGCCGCGCTACGCGAATTGCGTTCGGCGGACAACACTCTGGAGAAGGTGGTCCTCGCCCGGTCACTCACACTGCACGCGGACGAACGTCTGCACCCCCATGCATTGCTCGCCCGACTGGTCGCACACGACCAGGGCGGCAACGGTTTCAGCGTCGCTCTGGGCGCGGCTGGAAGCGCCTGGTCGGGAAAGCACCTCGTCGGTTCGAGTCCCGAGGTGCTGATCCGGCGCCGAGGAGACGTGGTGAGCTGCCACCCCCTGGCCGGTTCCGCACCGCGCCGCAGCGACCCCGGGTCGGATCGTCGGTCAGGCGAAGGTCTCGCCGCGTCCGAGAAGAATCTGCGTGAACACGCGCTGGTCGTCGACGCGCTCCGGGCGATCCTCGCACCGCTGTGCACCGAACTCGAGATCCCCGACAGTCCGTCCCTCACCCGCACCCCTCAGCTCTGGCACCTCGGCACACCCGTCTCGGGTCGGTTGCGGGACCGCTCAATTACAGCCCTCGACCTCGCCGTAGCGGTGCACCCGACACCCGCCGTCTGTGGCACTCCTACCGACGCCGCACGCCGGCTGATTGCCGAACTCGAGGGCGACCGCGGCTTCTACGCCGGAGCGGTGGGCTGGACCGACTCCGACGGGGACGGCGAATGGATGGTCGGAATCCGGTGCGCCGAGATCGACGCCCGGGGCACCACGATCGTCGCGCACGCGGGCGGTGGCATCATCGCCGCATCCGATCCTCACCACGAACTCGCCGAGACGACAACGAAGTTGGGGACGATCCTGGCCGGTTTGGGAGTGGAGCTGTGAGCGACGGAGTCACCCTCGTCGTCGGCGCGGCCCACGGTATCGGGCAGGCCACCGCCGTCACTCTGTCCCGGCGAGGTCATCGCCTGGTGATAATCGACCGCGACGGTGACGGGTTGCACAGCACTGCCACCCTCCTGGACCGGTCGCCACTCGACACCGAGGTCGTCGACATCCGCGACTCCCACGCCGTCACAGAATCCGTACGACGCATCGAGGACCGGCACGGCCCCGTCACCGCACTCGCGCACGTGGCCGGAATACTCGAAACCGGTTCGATACTCGACGCCGATCCCGCGAGCTGGCAACGCGTCTTCGACGTCAACGTCACCGGACTGGTCAACGTGCTGAGGGCCGTCGGAATCGAAATGCGCCAGCGCAGAAAGGGTTCGATTGTCGTGGTGGGCTCCAATGCTGCCGGCGTGCCGCGCACAGGAATGGGCGCGTACGGCGCATCCAAGGCCGCAGTCGCGATGATCGTCCGGGTCCTCGGACTCGAATTGGCCGAGTACGGAATCCGCGCCAACATCGTGGCACCGGGTTCGACCGACACCGCCATGCAGCGGTCGCTGTGGTCCGACCCCGCCGACGACCAGGGGGCCCGCGCCGCGATCGACGGCGATCTCGCATCGTTCAAGGTCGGCATCCCCCTGGGCCGGATCGCGGACGCCGCTGACATCGCCGATTCCGTCGAATTCCTGCTCTCCGATCGCGCGCGGCACATCACCATGCAGGCCCTGTATGTCGACGGGGGCGCCACCCTCCGGGCGTGAGACCGAACAGCAAGTTGCGAAAGGACTTTCGATGACCACGAGCCTGCGCGCTCCCCTCTCCGACACCACCGGATATCCCGCCTCCTTCGCCGAGCGGTATCGGCAGGCCGGTTACTGGACGGACGAGACGTTCCAGCAGTTTCTCGGCGCACGCGCAGCGGAGTTCGAGGATGCAGTTGCGGTGGTAGGGCCGGACGCCACCGGAGGCGAAACGAGCCTCACCTACCGCCAACTCACCGACCGCGCCGGTCGATTGGCGGCCGGGCTTCTCGAGTCGGGCATCCACCCCGGTGATCGGGTCGTCGTGCAGTTGCCGAACATCGTCGAGTACGTGGAAGTGGTCTTCGCGCTCTTTCGCCTCGGCGCGTTGCCCGTGTTCGCGTTGCCCGCGCACCGCGAGCACGAGGTCTCCTACTTCTGCAGCTTCACCGACGCGGCGGCATACATCGTCACCGACCGGCACGCCGGTTTCGATTACCGCGCCCTGGCCCGCCAGGTGGTGTCGTCTTCGGAACAGCCGCCGACGGTGATCGTCGCCGGAGACGCGCAGGAATTCGTTGCGCTCGACGATCTGCGGGGTTCGGCGCCGATCACCATCGAGTCGCCGGTCGACGCGGAGTCGGTGGCCTTCCTGCAACTGTCGGGTGGCACCACCGGGGTGTCGAAACTGATTCCTCGCACGCACGCCGACTACCTGTACTCGGTGCGTGAATCGGCTCGCATCTGTGGCGTCGACGAGCACACCCGCATGCTCGTAGTTCTGCCTGCTGCACACAACTTTCCGATGAGCTCGCCCGGCATCCTCGGTGTCCTGCACGCAGGCGGTCGCGTAGTGCTGGCACCGGATCCCAGTCCCGACACGGCCTTCGCCCTCATCGAGCGTGAAGGCATCACCATGGCGTCGCTCGTCCCACCGCTGGCACTGGCATGGTTGGCCGCCGCCGCCCGCACCGAACGCGACCTGTCGAGTCTCGAGGTGTTACAGGTCGGTGGCGCAAAATTCAGCGCCGAGGCGGCCAAGCGGGTGCGGCCCGAACTGGGATGCACAGTGCAGCAGGTGTTCGGTATGGCGGAGGGCCTCGTCAACTACACCAGACTCGACGACCCGGAGAGTATCCTCGTCTCCACGCAGGGCAGGCCGATCAGCCCCGACGACGAGGTGCTCGTCGTCGACGACCACGACGTACCCGTTCCCGCCGCCACCTCCGGTCACCTGCTCACCCGCGGCCCGTACACCATTCGCGGTTATTACCGAGCACCCGAACACAATTCGACGGCGTTCACCGACGACGGTTTCTACCGCACCGGTGACATCGTTCGCCTCACCGACGACGGATACCTCGTCGTCGAAGGCAGGGCCAAGGATCAAATCAACCGTGGTGGCGAGAAAGTAGCCGCAGAAGAGGTCGAGAACCACCTCCTGGCACATCCCCGCGTCGCCGACGTCGCAGTGGTGTCGATGCCCGATCCCTACCTCGGCGAACGCACCTGCGCCTTCGTCGTCGTCCTCGGCGAACAACCGACGCAAGGAGAACTCAAGAAGTTCGTGCGCGGCCGCGGCCTCGCCGAGTACAAGGTCCCCGACAAGGTGATGTTCGTCGAACACTTCCCGGTCACAGGCGTGGGCAAGATCAGCAAGTCCGAACTGCGCCGAGCCCTCGAGAAGACGCTCGTGACACCGTAGGTATCCGCTGTCGTATTGCCTCGCTTCTCGATGGCAGGTGTTGTCACAACGTGCTGGAACTACTTCGGGGTCCAGCGCGCACTACTGTCGAGACATGTGTCTGGTCCTGTTCGCATGGCATACCCACCCCGACCTTCCCTTGGTCGTGGCAGCCAACCGCGACGAGTTCTACGCCCGCCCCACCGAACCGCTGCACCGTTGGGACGAGGGTTTCGTCGCCGGCCGGGACCTCCTCGCGGGCGGCACCTGGATGGGAATCAGTGACGGATTACGGTTCGCGGCCGTGACCAACGTCCGCGATGGGTCCCCTGCAGCCGGGGCGTTGTCCCGCGGGCGGCTGCCCGTCGACTTCCTCGTCTCCGAGGACTCGGCGGCCTTTCATGCCGACAGCGTCGCCGCAGACGGCAGTGCGTACGGCAGCTTCAACCTGCTCGTCGCCGACCGGGAGGAACTGTGGTGGTCCACCAACCGGCCGCACGGCCGCCGGCACCGTGTCGAACCCGGCATCCACGGGTTGTCCAACGCCGAACTCGACACCCCATGGCCGAAGGTCACCGAGGGCACACGCCTGTTCGGCGCCGCCCTCGCCGCCGACGACGGTAAGCCGGACGCCGACCTCGAGGCGTACTTCGCCGTCCTCGTCCACAGCGAGCCGGCAGCGTGGGAGTCGCTGCCCGACACCGGGGTCGGGCCGGACCTCGAACGGGCACTGTCGTCGCGTTTCATCCACTACGGCGAGTACGGCACCCGGGCGTCGACCGTCCTCCGTGTCCGCTCGGACGGCACCTACGACATCACCGAACGCCGCTTCGACCCGAACGGGGCCACCGGCGAAGTCCGGTTCGACTCGGCGCAGGTCAGGTAAGCGACGATCGGATGACGCCGGCAGTCTGCTCCAGCGCCATCCGGCTGGGCGACGTCGGCATTCCGCGCAGCCCGAAACCGTCACCGTTCGTGCGGGGAACGACGTGGAGGTGAACATGGAACACCTCCTGACCGGCGGCGATTCCGTCGGCCAGGAAGAGGTTGACTCCATGGGCGCGTAACGACCCGTGCCGCAACGAGGTAGCGATCCGCTGTCCGGCGGTGAACACTGCGGCACCATCGGCCGGGTCGAGGTCGGACAGTCCGGTGGCGTGCCGCTTGGGAACCACCAGCAGGTGTCCGGGGGTCCACGGCCGGATGTCCATGAACGCCATCACCTCGTCGTTGTCGTACACGACGCTCGCTTCGGCGCGACCGGCGACAATTTCGCAGAAAGTGCAGTTCATGGGGTAGGCACCTCCGGTGCTTGTGAGTGGTTGACGAGTCCCTGCACTCGTTAACCACTCACGGGCGGCGAAGCCGCCTACAGGATCGGGGACGGCTGGTAGGCAGCCGCCTCGGGGTTGGCGTCGACGAGCTTCTGTACCTCGGTCACCACTGCGGCCACCTGAGCTTCGGCCGCGCCGATGAACACCTTCTTGTCGGCGAGCGCCTCGTCTAGGGCTGCCCGGTCGAGGGGCAGCCGGTCGTCGGCGGCGAGCCGGTCGAGGAGGTCGGGTTCCTTGCCCTGCTCGCGCATGGCCAGTGCGACGGCGACGGCGTGTTCCTTGATGACCTCGTGCGCGGTTTCGCGGCCGACACCGGCCCGCACCAGCGCCATGAGGACCTTGGTGGTGGCGAGGAACGGCAGGTACCGGGTGAGTTCCTTCTCGATGACGGCTGGGTAGGCGCCGAATTCGGCGAGCACGGTGAGGAACGTTTCGATCAGTCCGTCGATGGCGAAGAATGCGTCCGGCAGGGCGACCCGGCGCACCACGGAGCAGAACACGTCGCCTTCGTTCCATTGGGCGCCTGCGAGTTCCGCGGCCATCGACGCGTAGCCGCGGAGGACGACCTGCAGTCCGTTGACACGTTCGCAGGAGCGGGTGTTCATCTTGTGCGGCATCGCGGAGGACCCGACCTGGCCGGGCTGGAAACCCTCGGTGACCAGTTCGTGCCCGGCCATCAGGCGGATGGTGTGAGCGAAGGAGGACGGCCCGGCGGCGACCTGGACCAGCGTGGACAGCACGTCGTGGTCGAGCGACCGCGGGTAGACCTGCCCGACACTGGTGAAGACGTGAGCGAAACCGAGGTGCTGCGCCACCTTCCGCTCGAGGGTGTCGAGATTGGTGGCGTCGCCGTCGAGAAGGTCGAGCATGTCCTGCGCGGTGCCCATCGGACCCTTGATGCCGCGCAGCGGGTAACGGTCGATCAGTTCCCGTAGCCGGGTCAGGGCGACGAGCAGTTCGTCGGCGGCGGAGGCGAAGCGCTTGCCGAGGGTGGTGGCCTGCGCCGCCACGTTGTGCGAACGACCGGCCATGACGAGGCCGCTGTACTCGGCGGCACGCTCGGACAGCCGTGCGGCCACCGCGACACCGTGTGCGTACACGTGCTCGAGCGACCGCAGGATCTGCAGCTGTTCGACGTTCTCGGTGAGGTCGCGGCT
This sequence comes from Rhodococcus sp. IEGM 27, assembly GCF_033142305.1. NCBI lineage: Bacteria > Bacillati > Actinomycetota > Actinomycetes > Mycobacteriales > Nocardiaceae > Rhodococcus > Rhodococcus sp. IEGM 27. The sequence goes on from NZ_JAWLSG010000001.1 coordinate 926,093, forward strand.
GGTGAGACCCTTGTGTACCTGCTCGTGACCGGCGAGTGCGTTGAATTCCTCGATGCGGGCCTTCACGTCGTGCCGGGTGACCCGTTCGCGGGCGGCAATGGAGTCGAGGTCGACCTGATCGATGACCCGCTCGTAGTCGGCGAGCGCCTCGGCCGGCACGTCGATGCCGAGTTCCGCCTGGGCACGCAGCACCGCGAGCCACAGCTGGCGTTCGAGCACGATCTTGTGCTCGGGCGACCACAACTCGACGAGTTCGGGGCTGGCGTAACGGTTGGCGAGGACGTTCGGGATGCGGGTCACGAGACTTCAGTTTACGACGGCGCTAGAGGTGAACGTGGTCCGGCCGGTCCAGCGCCGGCGCGACGAGGTCGACGACGTCGAGCAGCATGGCCCGGGCGAGCCCACGAAGGTCGGGGTCGTGCTCGCCGAGGGCAGTCACCACGGCGCCGTCCACGGTGGCGACCAGGCGGCGCAGTTGTCCTTGCTGCACGTCGCGGTCGGAACGGCGCAGGGCCTCGGTGAGGATGTCGTCGAGCTGCGCGCGCAACCGCAGCTGAACCTCGCGTAGTTCGGGTCGCCGCGCGCAGGCGGTGAGCCGCTCGTACCGGCAGATCAAGCGTTCGCGACTGTCGTCGCTGATCAGTACCGGCCCGACGAGTAGTTCCACGAGAAGGTCGACGGTGGACTCGCGACCGCGACGACGGTGGGTGACGTCGCCTACCCGCGCCCGCATGACGGTGAGGTCGCGTTCACCGTTGCACTCGACGGCCTTCGCGATCAGCTCTTCGAGCGACGCGAAATAGTAGGTGGTCGATGCGAGCGGAAGGTTCGCGCGCGCGGCCACCGACCGGTGCCGCACCGCTTCGAAGCCGCCCTCCAGAAGCAGGTCGGCGGCAGCGTCGACAAGCGCCTGTCGGCGCCGTTCGCCCTTGGGAGTTGCCGCTGTCGACACCAATTCATCCTGCCAGCCGGGGGTGCCGCACCAGAGCGGATTGGACTACAGACCGCGAAGTTTGCGCCGGGCGAAATCACCAGGCTCGGCACGAACGGCGACCGAGGTGATGCCGTGCGAGGACGAGCCAGATGATGGGAAGGAAGACGAGAGGCGGCACGCGGACAACGAACACCCACAGGACCGCGGCGAGCACCGCGACCACGAACAGCAGCGTGCGCAGGGCCGCGGCCTCACGTCCCGGATCCCGGCGGCTCGGCTCCGGCTCGTACTCGACTTCGGTCCCGAAGCGCTGTTCGCCCGGAAGATCCGCGAACAGAGGTGCGAGGTCGGCTGCGGTCTTGGCGAGGTACGCCTGACGGACCCGGGCATCGAACTCGTCGGTGTCGAGGCGGCCGGCCGCAAAGTGTGCGGCGAGTGCCGTTGCGGCCTGCTCCCGCTCCAGTGTTCCTATGCGGAGTCCGCCAGGAGTGGAAGGGTCTGGGTTGCTGATTTCGCTCATGGTTTCGCCTTTTGCCCGCGTGCGCCGCAACACTGTAATCCTGGTCATAGTGTAGGCCGACTTCGGTCGATCGCTAGAGCCAGCGCCGCAGCCGGATCAGCGCTTCCCGCACTTCCGCGGTGGACCCGGCGAACGAGAGCCGGATGGTCCGGTCCCCGTGGACGGTGTCGAAGTCGATGCCGGGTGCCAGTGCCAGACCCGTGTCCTGCAGCAGTCGCGAGCACCACTGCGTCGACGTGTCACCATGGGCCCCACCGAGGAGATGACCGATGTCGGCGTACACGTAGAACGCACCGTCCGCGGGCGCCAGCTCGGTGATACCCAGTTCCGGTAGCCCCGTGAGAAGCAGTTCGCGGTTCACGGCGTAACGCTGGACGTGCGCATCGAGTTCGGCCCGCGACTCCGGTGTGAACGCCGCGATCGCCGCGTACTGCGAAATCGCCGGTGGGCACACTGTCATGTTCGACGCCAGGCGCTGCAGGGCACCCCTCAGCCCGGCGGGTACCAGCATCCACCCCAGCCGCCAGCCCGTCATCGAGAAGTACTTGGACACCGACCCGACGACGACGGATTCCCGCGACGTCTCCCAGGCGCTCGTCATCGTCTGCCCGCCGTATCCGATGCCGTGGTAGATCTCGTCGGATATCAGGAGGGTGCCGTGGTCGTCGCACCACCGAGCGAGACCCGCCAATTCTTCGGGATCGATCACGGTTCCGGTGGGGTTGGCGGGACTCGCGACGATCAGACCGGCCGGGGGTTCGGGGAGCGCCTCGAGCATCGCGACCGTCGGCTGGAATCGGGTGTCGGCACCGCAATCGAGTTCGACGACGTGGCAACCGAGGGCGGCGAGGGTATTGCGGTACGCCGGGTAACCCGGGCGAGCGACGACCACGGTGTCGCCCGCATCGAAAGCGGCGAGGAACAGCAACGTGAAGGCTCCGGAGGAACCCGTGGTCACCACCACGTCCTCGGCGTCGACGTCGATACCGGACTTGGTGGAGTGGTACTCGGCGATCGCGTCGCGGAGTCCCAGGATTCCGAACGTCTCGGTATAGCCGAGCAGGTGTCCGTCGAGGACCTGCCGGGTGGCGCTCAGCACGGGCTTCGGCGCCGGGGTCGAAGGCTGACCCGCTGCGAGAGTCAGCACGTCCCCGTGGGTTCGTTCGCGCTCGGCGGCGGCCTTCCACACGTCCATCACGTGGAAGGTCTGAATGTCGGATCGCTGAGATTCGGAGCGCACACCTCGACGCTAGCGTGACACCGTCAACGCCCGGCCAACGCGTCCCGTTGCGACTCGACCGTCTCGCGGACGGCAGCCACGACTGCAGCCACCTCGGGTCTGCGGAGCGATTCGGGACGCGCGACGAGCCAGTACGCGAGCGTCGCCTCCACCTGTCCGGGCAGCACGCGAACGAGGTCGTCGTGACGGTCGGCCATGAAGCACGGCAACAGCCCGATCCCCGCCGCGGCGCGGGTGGCCTCCACATGGACGAACACGTTGGTTGAGGTCACCGACTCCCGCATCGACACGGTAAGCCGGCGCGCCAGGTCCAGTTCGTCGACCTGCAGCATGGAGTCGATGAAGTACACCAGGGAATGATCGGCGAGTTCGACGACGGTCCGCGGAGTGCCCTTCCGCTCGAGATACGACCTCGACGCATACAGACCGAGGGTGTAATCGGCCAGCCAGACGGCCTCGGCGCGGTGCACCTGCGGTTTGCCCACCACCACCTCGATGTCGAGACCCGAACGGTGCTGTGAGGCCCGGCGTGTGACCGCAACGATCTCCACGGAAACCTCGGGGTGCCGGCGGCGAATCAACGCGCCCGCGGGTGCGGCGATGTACGCACTGAACCCGTCCGTCGCCGACACGCGCACCACGCCCTTGAGGCCATCACCGCCGCCTGGCTCGGCGACGAGGCCGTGCACAGCGGCTTCCACCCGCTCGGCCGCGGTCAAGGCCTGCTGTCCGAGTTCGGTGAGTTCCCATCCGCCGGCGGCCTTCACGAGTACGCGACCGCCGAGGGTTCTCTCGAGGTTTGTGATGCGCCGGGAGATGGTGGTGTGATTTACACCGAGGTCGTCGGCCGCGGTGTTGAAGCGGCCGGTGCGTCCCACCGCCAACAGCACGAGCAGGTCATCTGCGCTGGGCATGGACGTTTCGGAAGTCATGTCTGCATATTTGCACACGGGGGTTGCATCATGCGCCATTGTGTGCGCACAAATATGCATCAATACTCGGCAGACAACACCCGATGTGTCCCCAGTCACAGGGAAGCAAGGAGCGGCAGATGAGCGTCGACGAGACACTACGCACGGAAGAGACCCCACCGTCGGGGCTGAAGAAGGTGGTCGGTGCGTCGATGGCCGGCACCGTGGTCGAGTGGTACGAGTTCTTCCTCTACGGCACGGCGGCGACCCTGGTCTTCAGCAAGGTCTTCTTCGCGGCCGGAGACAACGAACTCGACGCCATCATCGCGGCCTTCGTCACCTACGCGGTCGGCTTCGTCGCCCGACCGCTCGGCGGCATCGTCTTCGGCCACTTCGGTGACAAGTTCGGCCGCAAACAGCTGCTGCAGTTCAGCCTCGTCCTCGTGGGCACCGCCACCTTCCTCATGGGCTGCCTGCCCACCTTCGCTCAAATCGGTTACTGGGCGCCGGCGTTACTCGTCACGCTTCGCTTCATCCAGGGCTTCGCGGTAGGTGGCGAATGGGGCGGCGCGGTGCTGCTCGTCGCCGAGCACAGCCCCAGCCGGTCGCGTGGGTTCTGGGCTTCCTGGCCGCAGGCCGGCGTTCCGGCCGGCAACCTGGTGGCCACCGTCGTACTGCTCATCCTGACGACGACCCTCCCGGACGCAGCCTTCCTGAGCTGGGGCTGGCGTGTGGCCTTCTGGCTCTCCGCCGTGATCGTCCTGGTCGGCTACTACATTCGCACCAAGGTGACCGATGCGCCGATCTTCCTCCAGGCCCAGAAGGATGCCGAGAAGATCAAGGAGACGTCGTTCAACGTCTTCGAGGTGGTCAAGCGCTACCCGCGCGGCGTGTTCACCGCGATGGGACTGCGCTTCGGCGAAAACGTCATGTACTACCTCGTCGTCACCTTTTCGATCACCTACCTCAAGGTCGTGGTCCACACCGACACCGCGCAGATCCTGTGGTGGATGCTGATCGCACATGCGGTGCACTTCGCGGTGATCCCGCTGGTGGGACGGTTGTCCGACAGCATCGGCAGGCGCCCCGTCTACATGATCGGTGCCCTGACCGCGGGAACCTGGGGTTTCTTCGCCTTCCCGATGATGAACAGCGGCCACAACGCCGTCATTCTCGGCGCCATCGTCATCGGCCTGGTGTTCCACGCCTTCATGTACGCGGGCCAGCCCGCGATCATGGCGGAGATGTTCCCCACCCGGATGCGCTACTCGGGCGTCTCGCTCGGCTACCAGGTGACGTCGATCGTGGCCGGCTCCCTGGCCCCCATCATCGCGGCGAGCCTGTTGAACAGGTACCACTCCTCGGTCCCCATCGCGATCTACCTCGCGATCGCCTCGCTCGTCACCGTCGTCGCCGTGATCGTCGCCAAGGAGACCAAGGGCATCTCCCTCGAATCGATCGACGCAGCCGACGCCCGAAACCTGGCCGCGGAAAAGGCCGGAGCGCCGGCATGACCGCCCGCGACCTCTCCGGCCGCACAGCCCTCGTCACCGGTGGCGCGAGCGGGATCGGCGCGGCGTGCGCGCGACACCTGGCCGCGCGTGGAGCCCAGGTCACCGTCGCAGACCTCGACGATGTCGCGGCCAAGACGCTCGCCGAGGAGATCGACGGAAAAGCTTGGCACGTGGACCTTCTCGACACCGATCAGCTCGCCGATCTACGCCTGGAGACGGACATCCTCGTCAACAACGCCGGTATCCAGACCGTCAGCCCCATCGAGGAATTCAGCGTCGACGATTTCCGCCGGATCCAGACACTGATGGTGGAGGCACCGTTCCTGCTCATCCGTGCCGCGCTCCCTCACATGTACGCGCAGGAATTCGGCCGGATAGTGAATGTGTCCTCCGTGCACGGACTTCGGGCTTCGGCGTTCAAGGTGGCGTACGTGACAGCCAAACACGCGCTCGAGGGCATGTCCAAGGTGACCGCCCTCGAGGGTGGCCCGCACGGCGTGACCAGCAACTGCGTCAACCCCGGTTACGTGTCGACGCCGTTGGTGCAGAAGCAGATCGCCGATCAGGCACAGCTGCACGGCGTCAGCGAGGCCGATGTGGTCGAGAAGGTGATGCTCACCGAGAGCGCGATCAAACGGCTGGTGGAACCGGACGAGGTCGCCTCCCTCGTCGGATGGCTGGCCTCAGCGGACGCCGGCATGGTCACCGGCGCCTCGTACACCATCGACGGCGGGTGGACGGCACGGTAGCCAATCGGTCCGAAAAGACGTGCACCCCTGAAATACTCAGGGGTGCACGTCTTTCAGTCCTCGATCACGAACAGGCCTACGGTATGGCGATACGCCCCTCGACTGCGGCCAGCCCGATGTCCTTGCGGAAGTGGCTGCCGGGCAGCTTGATTGCGGCGATCTTGGCGTAGGCGTCCTCGCGTGCTTCGCTGAGGTTCGCGCCGACTCCGACGACACTGAGCACACGCCCGCCCGCCGACACCACCTGTCCGTCGACGAGCTTCGTGCCGGCGTGGAGAACGCCCTCTCCGTCGGCTCCGCTGATCACGTCACCGGTGCGTGGCGTCGCCGGATAATGTTCGGCCGCCACCACCACGGTGACCGCCGAACCGTCCTGCCATTCGAGCGGCGGGACCTGATCGAGCGTGCCGGTGGCCGCCGCGTTCAGCAGCGCACCCAGCGGACTCTTCAGCAGGGCGAGGACCGCCTGGGTCTCGGGGTCGCCGAAGCGGCAGTTGAACTCGACCACCGCGGGGCCGTCCTTGCCGATGGCCAGGCCGGCGTACAGCAAGCCGCTGAAGGAGCTGCCCCGGGCGACGAGCTCCGCCGCGACCGGCTTGACGACGTCGTCGACGATCTGCGTGACCATCTCCTCGGGCAGCCACGGCAGTGGGGTGTACGCGCCCATGCCGCCGGTGTTGGGTCCGGTGTCGCCGTCGCCGACGCGCTTGTGGTCCTGGGCCGGGAGAAGCGGCACCACGGTGTCGCCGTCGACGACGCAGAATAGCGACACCTCGGGGCCGTCGAGGAACGATTCGAGGAGGACCGGGTGCCCGTTCTCGAGCAATTCGGCGGCGTGATCGCGGGCGGCGTCCCGGTCGGTGGTGACCACGACGCCCTTGCCTGCCGCGAGGCCGTCGTCCTTGACCACCCAGTTGGGTCCGAAGCGGTCGAGTGCTTCGTCCAGCTTGGCGGGAGAATCAACGATCTCACTGTGCGCGGTCTTCACACCGGCGGCGGCCATCACGTCCTTGGCGAACGCCTTCGAACCCTCGATGCGCGCGGCGTCGGCCGAAGGGCCGAAGCAGGCGATTCCCGCAGAGCGGACGGCGTCCGCAACACCCAGCACCAGCGGGACCTCGGGGCCCACCACGACCAGGTCGGCTTCGACCTTCTTCGCGAGATCGGCGACTGCCTCCCCGGAGGCGATGTCGACGGAATGCTGCTCGGCGATCTTGGCTATCCCGGCGTTCCCGGGAGCGCACATCAGGGCAGTGACACCCGGATCACGAGCAAGGGCGAGGAGGAGGGCATGTTCACGGGCTCCGGAGCCGATAACGAGTACGCGCACGGTGTCAGCGTACGGGCCGCGAAATGCCACCGGTGAGGGTGGCCGGGAACACCCCCCGTGAGTACTTCTTAACACCGGGCGGTTAATAAGTACTCACGGGCGGCGAAGCCGCATAATGGCGGCCATGGGATCTGTATTCAGCGCCATCATCAACGGAGATCTGCCCGGACGGTTCGTGTGGGAGGACGAGGATGTCGTCGCGTTCCTCACCATCGCACCCATCACACAAGGCCACACCCTCATCGTGCCCCGGAAAGAGGTGGACCACTGGCAGGAGGTCGACGGTGAGCTGTGGACCAAGGTGATGGATGTGGCCCGCATCGTCGGGCAGGCCGTGCGCCCGGCGTTCGACGCGCCCCGCGCCGGACTGTTGATCGCCGGACTCGAGGTCCCACACCTGCACGTGCACGTCTTCCCGGCATACGACCTCGGTGATTTCAACATCAGCAATGCAAACCCGGATCCGTCTCAGGAGTCGCAGGACGACGCTATGACGAAGCTCCGCGGCGCCCTCCGCGATCTCGGATACGCGAACAACGTTCCCGACTGAGACATGTGATCTAGAGCGCCCGGGGCAGTTCCACCCGGAAGGTCGCGCCCTCGCCCGGCCGGCTGTCGACCGTCACGGTGCCCTGGTGCGCGGCCACGAGCGCCGCCACGATCGACAGGCCGAGTCCGCTTCCCCCACTCTCTCGGGTGCGGGACGCGTCGGCTCGGTAGAACCGTTCGAATACCCGCGCCGCATCGTCTTCGCTGAGACCCGGGCCGGTGTCGGCTACCTCCAGCACGACCCGGTTCTCCGTGGTCTGCAGTCGAACCGTCACGTCCGCGGTCGCGGGAGTGTGCTTGACGGCGTTGGTAAGGAGGTTGCCGAGCACCTGCCTCAGCCGCGCCTCGTCACCGAGGACTTCAGGGGTTCCCGGTCCGGAACCCACTTCCAGGGCGAAGGAGCGTTCGGGCTCCACCGCGCGGGCAGCGTGCACGGCGTCCGACACCACGGACAGAAGGTCGACCGGCCGAATCTCGAGGGGCCGCTGGGCGTCGAGCCGAGCGAGCATGAGCAGGTCCTCCACGAGTAGACCCATCCGGGAGGCCTCTCCTTCGATACGGCTCATCAACGTCTCGGTGTCGGTCATCGCGCCCTGCCGATACAGTTCGGCGAAACCGCGAATCGTGGTCAGCGGGGTACGCAATTCGTGGCTGGCGTCGGCGACGAATTGCCGCATCTTCTCCTCGGAGCGGCGTGCCGACTCCTCGGACGCCTCGGTTGCGGCGAAGGCATGCTGAATTTGGGCGAGCATCCCGTTCAGAGCAACCGACAACCGTCCGATCTCGGTGCGGTCGTCCCGCGCGGGGACACGCCGATGGAGGTCGCCGGCGGCGATCGCGGCGGCGGTCTCCTCGACTTCGCCGAGGGGACGCAGGCTGCGGCGGACGACGAAGTAGGCGACGACACCCAACGCAATGAGCACCACCGCGCCGATGCCGAGTTGCAGGACCACCAATTGGTTCACCGTGTCGTCGTTCTCGGTGAGTGTCACCGCCACCGTCGTCTGGGTGCCGCTCGCCGTGGTGGTGGTGAGCACACGCCAGCGGACATCGGATCCGTCGGTGGAGCCGACCGTCATGGGACCCGAAGAGGGATCGGCAGGAATTGCGGGCGCGCTGATCTCGTCGTTGATCTGGAAGAGCACCGTTCCGTCCGGGGACACGGTGCGCACATAGAACGGGCTGGGCGGTCGTCCCGGGTTCGGCTCGTCCGGGGGCGGGAGCGGACGCAATTCCCGCGGCTTGGCCCACCCCTGAGCGGCCTCGCGGAGTTGGTGGTCGATTCGGCTCGTCAGAGAATTCTCGAGCGCCGACGTCACCGCGACTCCCGACGCCAGCAGACCGAGTGCCGCGAGCAGCAGCACCGCACTTACCAAGGTGACCCGCAACGGCATCGACCGCACCCACCGCCGACCCGCGTGCGCGGCCGGCGCGACAGAATTTTCTAGTGCGGGTGGGGCGGTCATCGCCGCGGTTCGCGCATCACGTACCCGACGCCCCGAAGGGTGTGAATCAGCGGCGTCTCCCCGGTGTCCACCTTGCGACGCAGGTAGGAGACGTACGACTCCACCACCCCGACCTCACCGCCGAAGTCGTAGTTCCACACGTGGTCGAGGATGCGCGGCTTGCTGAGAACCGTGCCGGCGTTCACCATGAAGTACCGCAGCAGGGTGAACTCCGTGGGCGACAGCGATACCAGCTCGCCCGCTTTCCACACCTCACGTGTGTCGTCGTCGAGTTCGATGTCGGCGAACGTGATACGCGCCGATTGCTCCTCGACCGACACCTTGCCGGATCGACGGAGAATCACCCGCAGCCGTGTCACCACTTCCTCGAGACTGAACGGCTTGGTGACGTAGTCGTCGGCGCCCAGTGTGAGGCCGCTGATCTTGTCTTCGACCGCGTCCTTCGCGGTGAGGAAGAGAACCGGCGCGTGCACACCATCCGCGCGTAGCCGCTGGAGCATCCCGAACCCGTCCATCCCCGGCATCATGACGTCGAGGATCACGGCGTCGGGCCGAAAGTTGCGCGCCGTATCGAGACCTGCCGAGCCGCTCGACGCCGTCGCGACCTCGAAACCCTGAAAACGCAGGCTGACGGACAGCAGTTCGAGGATGTTCGGTTCGTCATCGACGACGAGGATTCGGGCTTCGACGGGCTTCGCATTCACGGAAACCATCATCACGCGGAACGCTGGATCATCGCTGTCGGTTCCCTGGGAAGTTCCTGTGAGCGTCCCAGGGAACCGAGCGGGCGGGCGGTGCAGCCCCGTCGTCAGCAGACGACGACGAAGCCCTTGGTCAGTTGACGACGATGTTGAGGTTGAGGACTACGCCACCGAACGTCAGAATCGTGTTGGCCAGACCGAGCGTGACACCGCTGTTGAGTGCGCCGAGTAATCCGAGCATCATGTTCTCCATCATCTCCCCCTGTGCCAGGGCGGACTTTCCGTGTCGAGCCGATTACGCGCGTTGCTTGCACGTTGCCGAGAACAATAGGTGAACCGTCGCAAATCTGTGGCGACACTCGCATTCGATTTTTCGAAAATTTCTCACCGAGACTTTTTCGGCGAAAAGAGCCGAGATTCGAGAGCGATGAGCGAAGATGGGACAGTTGTGTCTCCCGCGGGCTGGGCGCCCCGGGTACACGGCCGCCCCGCCGCAGGAGACGCGGCGGGTCCGTCGATCGCAGATGTGGTGAAAGTAGGTGTCCTGCTGTCGGTCCGACAGCAGGACACGTCGAGCGGTTTCTCAGCCGACCACGTTCAGGTTGAGAACCACTCCCCCGAACGTCCCGATAGTGTTGGCAACCCCGAGTGTGAACGCGCTGTTGATTGCGGCAAGCAGTCCGAGCATCATGATATGCCTCGTCATCGTCGGTGGAGTGCGCACGGAATTCACGCATTGTGCTCGACAATAAACAAGCAGGCCGCCATCCGCAGAGTTATTCAGCGCATTCGCCGGCGTGACCCCGAACCGATAACAATGCGTTTCCCGGCCGTGTCACAAAAAGGAAATCTCCGCCAAGACGAGGGAGCTTATCCGGCGTTTCCCTGCAAACGCCGACCACTGCGTTCAGACCACAGCATGAGCTTTCGGTACCGTGAAGGTCGTCGATACGACACCCGGACGAGCGCACCGTACCCGGCCAGCGACAAGACGGTGCTCGGGAGAGTTGTCATGGCGTGGATCGTGCTGGTGCTGTCGGGCGTGCTGGAGGCCGTCTGGGCCACCGCTCTCGGTCGGTCCGAGGGCTTCAGCAAAATTAGTCCCAGTGCCGTATTCGTCATCGCGCTGGTCCTCAGCATGGCGGGGCTGGCCTTCGCGATGCGTACTCTGCCGACCGGGACGGCATACGCAGTCTGGGTGGGAATCGGCGCTTCCCTTACCGTCGGTTTCGCGATGGTGACCGGCGCCGAAAACACATCGCTCGTCAAGATCCTGCTGGTCGCTGCCATCGTGGCGTGCGTCGTGGGACTCAAAGTCCTGCACTGAGCGCCCGAGCCGCGAAATGCTTGTGTGTCGCGGGTTACAGTAATCGTATGAACGTGGTCTCGTTGCTGGCCCTCCCGGTGCGCGCCGGACTTGCGGCGGCCGATGTCGGACTCGGAATCGCCGAGGCCACCTTGGCAACGGTGCGCACAGCGGTAGCAGGCACCGGAGTGGTCACCGGTATGGGCGCCTCCGGCAGCCCGCTGCAGATGATCAGTCAGCTGTCCTCACTGGCGGCGAACGACGGGCCGCTCGGACAAGCACTTCAGCCCGGAGGACCCCTCGATCGACTGCTCGCTCCGGGCGGCCCGGTCGACCGGCTGACCTCCGAAGGCGGCACCCTCGAACGACTCCTCGAACCCGGCGGACCGCTCGACCGGGTGCTCGCGAAAGACGGCCCACTCGACCGCGTTCTCGCCGAGGACGGCACGCTCGAGCGTCTACTCGCCAAGGATGGACTGCTCGACCGCCTCACCGCCGAGCAAGGCCCCCTCGAACGACTCACCGCCGCCGACGGCGCCGTCGAGCGACTCACCGCGCAGGGCGGCATCGTGGATCGCGCGCTGGCCGAGAACGGGATCCTCGACACGCTGCTGTCCGAGGGTGGCGCCTTCGAACGGCTGATCGCCGAGGGCGGACCGCTCGACCAGATCGTCGCACTCTCGGAAACCTTGACAGCACTGGCGCCGAATCTCGAGCGGATGAGCGCGAGCATCGATCTGCTACAGGACACAGTCGCGGTTTTGAGCGCAGCCGTCGGCCCCCTCGGGGAACTCGCCGGCCGCCTTCCTGGACGCTGGCTCAAGGGCAAGGGCGATCGACCGGGCATCGATTACACGCTGGGTCCTGCCTGACGCGTTCGTGAATACATCTCGCCCTGCCATCTGACAGGTGCCCCGATTGCCGGGCTGCTGTGCGCGTCGAACGTCAATGCCCGCAGCCGCCGGAACCTCAACGCTCCGAACCCCCTTCTGAATTCGTTGCATCAACCCTCTTGCGCGAACGGTATTCAGCGATACTATCTAGCGGTAGTCATTAACACTGAGTAGTCGGAAGGAGGGTCCGATGGGCAAGCAGATGACCGAGATGCTCAAGGGCACGCTCGAGGGCATCGTCCTGGCGATTCTGGCCGCGCGGCCGGCGTACGGCTACGAGATCACCGCGCGACTTCGCGAGCAGGGTTTCTCCGAGATCGCCGAGGGCACCATCTACGCCCTGCTGGTCAGGATCGAGCAGCGCGGTCTCGTCGACGTGGAGAAGGTCCCGTCCGAGAAGGGTCCGCCGCGCAAGGTGTACTCGCTCAATCCACACGGTGGCGGGTACCTCCAAGAATTCTGGAAGACGTGGACGTTCCTCGCAGAGCGGATCGACCAGCTCCACCAGCACATCGAACACCCACAGAGCGAAGGAGAGTAATCGTGGCCGCACGATGGATCACGCAGATCACGGGTTCATTCGAGGACAAGAAGCGCTGGCGCCGGTACAAAGCTCGCAAGGAACAGCTCCCCACGAGCTACCGAACCGGGATCGACGGGATCGAACGCTACTTCATGTACGCCGGATCGATCGTCAAGGGCGATGTGCTCATGCAGATGCTCGAGGACCTTGCCGACCTGATCGAGCGCGCCGCCGCCGACGGCACCCCGATCCGCGACATCGTCGGGGACGACCCAGTCGAGTTCGCAGACACTTTCATCCAGAACTACTCGGACGGCCAATGGATCAACAAGGAGCGCAAGCGCCTGACGGACGCCCTCGACAAGGCCGCCGACGAGGGCGTGAACGCGCCGGAAACGGAGAACCGGCCATGACCACCGATCAGGCGCTCGAGCCCGCGATCCGAGTGCGGGGCATCGTGAAATCGTTCAAGGACTTGCAGGTGCTGCGCGGAGTCGACTTCGACGTAACGGCGGGGAGCATCTTCGCGCTGCTCGGCTCGAACGGTGCAGGCAAGACAACGCTGGTGCGAATCCTGTCAACGCTGCTGAAGGCCGACGCGGGCACCGTCACGATTCATGGCTTCGACGTCGCTGCGAAGCCCGACGACGTACGCGAGTCGATCAGCCTCACCGGCCAATTCGCCGCGATCGATGAAGTGCTCACCGGCCGGGAGAACCTCGTGCTGGTCGCCAAGCTGCGCCACCTGAAGAATCCGGGTGCGATCGCCGACGACATGCTCGCCCGCTTCTCGCTCACCGAAGCGGGGAACCGCAAGGCGACGACGTACTCCGGTGGCATGCGACGCCGGCTCGACATCGCGATGAGCCTGATCGGGAACCCGCCGATAATCTTCCTCGACGAACCCACCACCGGGCTGGACCCGCAGGCCCGGATCGAGGTGTGGCAGACGGTCAAGGAACTCGCCAGGACCGGCACGACCGTGCTGCTGACCACCCAGCACCTCGACGAGGCCGAGCAGCTCGCCGACCGCATCGCAATTCTTCACCAGGGCATCATCGTTCAGAACGGCACCCTCACCGAGCTCGAGCAGCTCCTTCCGCCCGCCAAGGTCGAGTACATCGAGAAGCGGCCCTCCCTCGAGGACGTCTTCCTCGCCCTCGTCGGTGACACCACCGTCCCGGCAGGAAAGGAAGCCCGATGACCACCCATGTCCTCGGCGACACCGGCGTCCTTACCGGCCGCTCGCTGCAGCACATCCTCCGCAGCCCCGACACGATCGTCACCACCGCGGTCACCCCGATCGCGCTGATGCTGCTGTTCACCTACGTATTCGGCGGCGCGATCAACACCGGATCCGACCAGTCGTACGGCACCTACATGCTCCCCGGCATCCTGCTCATCACGATCGCGTCCGGCGTCGCGTACACCGCGTACCGGCTGTTCCTCGACATGCAGGGCGGCATATTCGAACGCTTCCAATCCATGCCGATCGCGAGGTCGAGTGTGCTGTGGGCGCATGTGCTCACGTCCGTGGCCGCGAACCTGGTCTCGGTCACGATCGTCACCGGTGTCGCGCTGATCATGGGCTTCCGCACCGGAGCATCCGTGGCTGCCTGGCTCGCGGTCGCAGGCATCCTGGTCCTGTTCACCCTCGCACTGACCTGGATCGCCGTGATTGCCGGACTCTCGGCGAGGACGATCGACGGCGCGAGCGCGTTCAGCTACCCGCTGATCTTCCTGCCGTTCATCAGCTCGGCGTTCGTGCCTACCGACTCGATGCCCGGGCCGGTCGCATGGTTCGCCGAGAACCAGCCCGTGACTTACGTCGTGAACACCATCCGAGCACTGTTCGCCCAGCAACCCGTCGGCACTGACATCTGGATCGCTCTGGGGTGGCTGGTCGGCATCCTCGTTGTCGCCTTCGCCTTCGCGACCGCCATCTACCGGCGCAAGATCAGCTGAGCACGAGGTCTTCCGGGGAAGACCCGCGCCCGCCTCCCCGATCGTGGCGAACCGGCCGATACGGCGTGGTCGGCCGCTCTGGTATGTATTTCGCATGACCCGAACCATCGTTGCGCTGCTGATCCCTGCCGTCCTCTTCCTGGGAGCGTGCAGTTCCGAATCGACCGACACCGACACCGAGGTGAGCGCAACCACCGAGGCGGCGGAGGCGACGGCCGCCGACCTTCCCGCCGTCGCCGACCTGTGTGCCGGCCTGCTCCAGTACGCGAACAGTGCCGAAGCCCGGGCACAGCAGACCGGCGAACCGTTCGACCGCACGAAGGCTCTGAGCGACCTCTTCGACCAGTCGGCCCTCACCCCGGAATGGAAAGACGCCCCGCAAGAACGTAAGGATCAGATGGTCAAGGCCTACGACGCCGCCAAAACCGGCACCTGCTGACCTCACCGACAATTCCGCCGGCCCCCTGTGGGGACCGGCGGAATTCTTCTACGAATCGTCAGCGGATGCCGGCGACTTCCTGCGCGATGGACGCGAGATGAGTTTGGGCGGCGGAGACGATGCCGTGCCGATTCTTGTGCGCTTCCTCGTAGGCGACGACCGTGCGCACATCGGCGGGATCGGTGAGTTCCCTGACCGCAGCGACGGCCTGCGAGACGTTCAGGTCGTCGTAGTCATCGATCGGAAGCTCGCCCGGATCCACGACACCACCCGCGGCGCGAGCCGAATGGATGGCGTCGGCGACACCGCCCGCGCCTTCCCGGCGGGTCACACTCTCCGCAGTTTCGAGGGCGGCATCCCGCGAGGCGGCCAACGTCTTGACTGCGACATCGCCGGCGTGAGCGCCGCGGCTGAGCAACGCACTGAGCAGGGGCGGTGTGGTGCGGGCCGTGTCCAATGCTCGATCGATTCCGCGCGCCGACCAGGTGACCGGGACGTTGAGCAGCCGAATCGTGCTTCCGGCAGCGGCCTGGAACGGCGTGCGTCGCAGAGCTGCCGGGCCGCCGAGCGCATCCTCGGCCAGAACGGTCGAAAGCCAGTCCACGGTTGCGGAATGCGCTGTGATCAATCGGTCCGCGAGACCGACGACTGCCGGCTCCTTCGCGACGGTGGCGAGTGCCTTGATGTAACGCGCGCGGTCGAGGAGTTGATGTTCGAGCGCCAGGTCGCCCAGCAGTGCCTCGTCGAACGGCTGCGCCTGCTCGGCCATCGCCTTGAACACGGCGGCCAGCCGACCGAGGAAGGGCCCGATAACCTCAGGCACACCGCCGAGGTCGCGGATTGCGCGTTCGATGGCCTCGGCGCGCTGACGTCCGTTTTCGGCGTTCTCCGTGAGTTCGCGGCGAACAGCCTCGGTGCGCGCCTGGGCGATGCGAGTCTCTGCTACCTGGATTTCGGTGTTGGTGAGGTCGAGAACGGCACGCAACTGAGTGATCAGCGTTGCGGTGGTGGTGCTGGTCATATATTTCTCCTTCGATAGCTGATGTGGCGGACGAATATCGGTCAGATCACGCTCGAGATGAGAAATGCGGCCAGAATCACTCCAATCAGTACAGAGGTGGCAGTAGCGGCGGCAAGTACCACCGAACCAGTCACAGTCGCCGCGGGTACGGCTGCGATGAGGCCTGCGGTCAACGCGGTTCCCACGGAGAAGCGCCGGTCGGGCGTTCCGTTAGCAGTCTTTGCGTGCCGGGGAGTATGAGGGCGGAAAACGTCATGTGCGGCGAGAGTCATGGTTCACGTCCCGTCTTGCGTCGAGTCTGGGCCAGAGGTCTTCGGGCTGACACACCGGAACTGGCGTTTCCGGTGCGACGCCGGCCGCGGCCTTCTGCACGGCCGGCGTGTCGCTGTTGCGCCACCGACGCAGTGTTGCTCAGCAATTTATCTGCTCCGGCGGGTATAGATTTTATCGTATCGGATAACGACAGAAGTTCAACCCTGCGACGCAAACCCGGCGCGACGCCCGACCGATCTCGACTCCGAAAACATTGCGTGACCAGGCAAAATAGACTGCCCCGTAACTCTTGACGTTCGAGATGTTTTGTGATCTGCAGTGTCACGCATAACGAAAGGGACGCTGGACGCTCGGAAAACGCGCCCACAGAACCGTCCAGTGACGATGACTGGTTGTCGGTGCGATCGATCGCGTACCGCCTTTTCAGGCGGTTGCCTCTTCACGTTCGACCTTCAGGCGGTCGCCTCCATGTTCGGCCGAGTGCAGCCGACCCAGAAGTTCAGCGTTCTCCGCTTCGAGGTCGAGAATCCGCTGTATGCCCGGCAGGTTGATGCCGGCTTCGATAAGTTCGGCGATGCGTCCGAGACGAACCAGATCTTCCTCGCTGTAACGACGGGTACCGCCGCTGGTCCGCGCGGGCGTCAGCAATCCACGCCGTTCGTACAGCCGCAGCGTCTGCGGCCCGATTCCGGTCAACTCCGATGTGACCGCTATTCCATACACCCCGCGACGCGACCGGGGCATGACGTCGAACACCACGAGTGGCTCCCTTCTTCTCAAGGAACCCCACGATGTTAACAGACGAATTAAATGAATCTGCGACCGAGAGCATAGATTTCTGCTCGCCTACGCGTTGCCACCCGTCAATCGTCCGACAAAGCGACGTCGATGAGGGGAAGTTTGACGCGGGGCCGGCCTGCAATTCTTCCTGCAGCCTTCTCCGCGGCGTCGATGTCCCGCCAACGCTCCTTGTCGATCATCTGTGGCCGTCGCCGCGTCACCAACTCTGCCAACGCGGCACGATCCGCTTTCGGCGCGGGAAGGATGCCGGCCTCGAAATCTTCGAGCAGCATCGCGACGGTCTCCTCGGCATCTCCCCGATTGGTGCCGATGATGCCCCGCGGTCCGCGTTTGATCCACCCGGCGGTGTAGACACCGACCGTTCCGGTCACGCGGCCACGGTCGTGGGGAATGACACCGCGCTGCTCGTCGAACGGCACGTCGGCGACAGGCTCGCCGCGGTAGCCGACCGACCTCAGAACAAGGGACGTCTCCACATTCGTGGTGGACTCCGTGCCCACCGCGTTGAGGTCGCCATCGAGAATGTTGTGGACGAGTTCGACCGATTCCACATGATCGCCGCCGCGAATATGGCGCGGGGACACAAGATACCGGAAAACGATGCGTTTGTTACCGGTCGTGCGGGCGCTGTGTGTGTACTCGCGAGCCAGGTCCAGTCCGAGCTTGCGCGATGGCTCGATGTCCGGATCGTCATATACCGCCTGGCTGACCGGGTCGAGCGTCAACTCGGCGTCGTCGATGACGACATCGACCCCGGACAGGTAACCCAGAGCCAAAAACTCCGGCATCGAGTACGCCGCTTGCATGGGCCCACGGCGTCCGAGTACGACAACCTCCCGAATATTACTGCTACGCAACGCTTCCAGCCCGTGATCGGCGATATCAGTCTTGGCCAGCTCGTCCGGATCGATGGTGAGGATGCGCGCGACGTCGAGGGCGACGTTGCCATTACCGACGATTACCGCGCGCTCCCCCGATAGATCGAATGTCCGGTCGGCATAATCAGGGTGACCGTTGTACCAGGCTACGAACTCCGTCGCGGAGTGACTGCCGGGCAGATCCTCCCCGGGTATCTCGAGACGCCGGTCTCCGGATGCACCGACCGCATACACCACGGCGTGATGGTGCTCGCGCAGTTCGGCGAGGGAAACATGCTTGCCCACGTCGACATTGAGAAAGAACTGCAGGGAGGCGGACCTGAACTCCGACGCGAACATGTCCGCGACGCCTTTGGTTTTGGGATGATCGGGTGCGACACCCCCGCGTACCAGACCCCAAGGTGTGGGCAACCGGTCGAACATATCGATCTCGACCCCGCCGCGCCGCAACAGTGCTTCAGCCGTGTAGCACGCCGAAGGCCCGGTGCCGACGATCGCAACACTCAGTGTGCCAGGTTCTTTCGACGGACGCTTCTCTCTGCCTGACAAGGGGGCGGTGTCCGTATCGAGTGGGTGCCTTTCGAAGTAGCCCCGATTGACGTCGGTGTACCGGGTCATCGTGGCGGCGAGGTCGAACTCGGAGAAGATCGCATCCACCGGGCAGGCGCTGACGCATTCGCCGCAGTCGATACAGGTGTCCGGGTCGATGTACAGCATTTCGGTAGTGCTGTATTGCGGATCTCCGGGACGCGGGCGGATGCAGTCGACGGGGCACACCGGAATGCAGCTCGCGTCGCTGCAGCAAGGTTGCGTGATCACGAACGTCATGGGTTCACCTGCTACGGCTCATCACTCGGTCTGCAGCTTGCCAGTGTTCGTCGGCAACCCAGAGCCGCGCGAACGCCGCGACCGCCTCGGCTGCGGAGGCGCCCGCCATGACACGCTTGATTTCACCAGCCGAGCTGTTGGCCAGCGACAGGGCCAGCGAACGCCAACCATCCTCGAAGGACGCCCTTGGCAGGACCAGGTCCACCAATCCGAGACGTTCGGCTTCTGCCGCGTCGAGTACGGCACCCGAGCCGGCCAGCATGAGGGCCTTACCCGGGCCGACGAGCGCGGCGAGCCGCTCGGCGCCACCCCACGCGGGCATGATCGCCAGTGCGACTTGGTTGAAACCAATCTTGATGTCGTCGGCGGCTACCCGGATGTCGGCGGCCACGGCCACCTCTGCCCCACCGCCGAGAGCGTGGCCGTTCAGCGCGGCGACGACGGGCGCCGGGAAGTCCGCGATCTGATCGCAGACCGTCCGCATCCGGCGCGCCATGTCTGCCGCCTGCTCCTCGGTTCTGAGTTTGCTCAGCTCTTTGAGATCTCCGCCCGACACGAAAGCCCGGTCACCGGCTCCTCTGATCACCAGCGCCTTGGCCCCGGCCGCCGCATCGAGCGCCTTCTCCAACTGATCCATGGTCTCCGGCGCGATGGCGTTGCGAGCATGTGGTCGATCGATCGTGATGACCGCCAACTCCTGTTCCAGCTCGAGGTCGACCATGCGCTGTTCTCCATTCCGATATTGGCATTCTTGTTTAGCGAGAATACCATGTTCACAGCTGGCAGACGCCGGCCGGAGCGAGTCCCGACGCCGCGGTGCCGGCCTCGGCGCGGCTCCGTCCACGGGTATTGGAGCTCTCACATGCGGCACGTCCCCCCCGAACTGATCAGACGCTACGAAGAGGAGGGATGGTGGACCCACGACACCATCGGAGACCTGCTCAGGCGCGGTCTCGAGGCCGCCCCCGACACCGAATTCCGGATACACTCGACCGTTCGTCCGTGGTCGGGAACCTTCGGTGACGTCGAGTGCGTTGCCCGTCGGCTGGCGGGCGGATTGCGTTCGCGCGGAGTCGGTCCCGGAGACGTGGTCGCCTTCCAGTTGCCCAACTGGATGGAAGCGGCCGCTGTGTTCTGGGCGTCGGCCTTCCTGGGCGCCACCGTGGTCCCGATCGTCCACTTCTACGGGCGCAAGGAACTCGGATACATCCTCAGCGAGACCAAGCCGCACGTCTTCGTGACCGCCGAACGATTCGGGCGGACCGAGTACGACGCCGATCTGTGCTCGGACGTGCCCGTCGTGGGTGTCGTGGGCCGCGACTTCGACGACCTGCTCGATGAGCACCCGATGCCGGGTACCGTCGAAGCCGATCCGGCGGGTCCGGCGCTGATTGCCTTCACCTCCGGCACCACGAGGGCCCCCAAAGGTGTAATTCACAGTCATCAGACACTGGGTCACGAGACGCGACAGCTCGCGGGCCTCTACCCGCCGGACCGGGGCAGACAGCTCACTGCCGCTCCCGTCGGCCACTTCATCGGCATGGTGAATGCCTTCCTGATCCCCGTTCTGGACGGCACGGCAATCAATCTCACCGACACGTGGAATCCAGCTCAGGCGCTGGCGCTGATGGAGAGCGACGGGCTCACCGTCGGCGGCGGGGCCACCTACTTCGTCACCAGCCTCCTCGACCATCCTGATTTTGCGCCCCGGCATCTGCCGCACATGAAGTACGCGGGCCTCGGCGGGTCTTCGGTCCCCTCGGCGGTGACCACTCGGCTGGCAGATCTGGGCATTACCGTGTTCCGCTCGTACGGCAGCACCGAACATCCGTCGATCACGGGCTCGCGGTACACCGCACCCGAGGACAAACGGCTGTTCACGGACGGGGACGCCCTGCCCGGAGTGGAGGTCCGGTTGGCGGCCGACGGTGAGATCCTCAGTCGTGGCCCCGATCTCTGCGTCGGCTATACCGATCTCACCTTGACCGAGGCAGCGTTCGATTCGGACGGCTGGTACCACACCGGGGACATCGGCACGATCGACGAAGACGGTTACCTGACGATCACCGATCGCAAGGCGGACATCATCATTCGCGGCGGCGAGAACATCAGCGCCCTCGAGGTCGAGGAGGTTCTCCTCGCCATGCCCGAGGTCGCGGAGGCGGCAGTAGTTTCGGCGCCCGACGCCCGCCTCGGGGAGCGGGCGGCCGCCGTACTGCGCCTGCGGCCCGGACACGCCATGCCGTCGATGGACGCCGTCCGCGCTCACTTCGAGCGGGCCGAGATCGCGCGGCAGAAGTGGCCGGAGGAACTGCACCGAGTCGACGACTTTCCACGGACCGCCAGTGGCAAGATCCAGAAGTTTCTGGTGCGGCAGGACATTGCGGCACTCGGCACAAGAGAATAGTATTCTCGTAAATCGATAAGGAGGATCTCATGCCAGTGAACGACTTGCCGTATCCGCTGTTCGACGCGGACAACCACCTGTACGAGACCGAGGAGGCCCTTACCAAGTTCCTTCCCGAGAAGTACAAGGATGCGATCAAGTATGTGCAGGTCGACGGCCGCACCAAGATCGCAATTCGCGGCCAGATCAGCGATTACATCCCCAACCCCACCTTCGACGTGGTCGCTCGGCCCGGCTCGATGGAGGACTATTTCAAGAACGGCAATCCCGAGGGCAAGAGCCGGCGTGAGATCTTCGGCAAATCGATGAAGTCGATCCCGGCCTTTCGTGAGCCGGCCGCTCGCCTCGAGCTGCTCGACGAGCTGGGCGTGCAGCGGACATTGATGTTCCCGACCCTGGCCAGCCTCGTCGAGGAGCGCATGCGTGACGATCCGGACCTGATCCATGTTGTCGTCCACGCGCTCAACGAGTGGCTGTACGAGACATGGAATTTCAACTACGAGGACCGTATCTTCACCACACCGGTGATTACACTGCCGAACGTCGACAAGGCGATCGAGGAGTTGGAGTGGGTGGTCGAGCGAGGCGCCAGGGCGATTCTCATCCGCCCCGCACCGGTCCCCGGCTACAAGGGTTCCCGCTCGTTCGCCCTCCCCGAGTTCGACCCCTTCTGGAAGCGTGTCGTCGAGCTCGACATCCTGGTCGCGATGCATTCCTCGGACAGCGGCTACGCCCGGCACGACGCAGAGTGGGAGGGCAGCGACGGTGAAATGCTGCCGTTCCAGACGAACACGTTCCGGATGGTCAACGAATGGCGGCCCGTGCAGGACACGGTGGCCTCGTGGGTCTGCCACGGCGCGCTGTTCCGCTTCCCCGATATCAAGCTCGCTGTCATCGAGAACGGCTCGAGTTGGCTGAAGCCTCTGCTCGACGTCCTGGCCGACACGTACAAGAAGGCCCCCGAGGGCTTCGGTATGCAAGATCCGGTGGAGGCGATCAAGCGCAGCATCCATGTCAGCCCCTTCTATGAGGAGGGCGTGACCGACCTGATCGAACTGATCGGTGTCGACCAGGTGCTGTTCGGGTCCGACTACCCGCACCCGGAAGGTCTGGCACAACCGCGGCACTTCGCTGACATGCTCGGACACCTGGAGGAGAAGGATCAGGCCAAGATCATGGGTGGCAACCTCGCGAGGTTGATGAATCTATGACGTGGGAGACCATCCCCCAGATGGTCCTGAGCGCGGGCGACCGCTTCGGCACTGCCGAAGCGGTCGTCGACGGGCCGCTTCGGATCACCTTCGCCGAACTCGCCGGCCGAGTTCGGCGAGCCGCAGGGGCATTCGCTTCGGCCGGCATCGACAAGGGTGACCGGGTGGCCCTCTGGGCACCGAACTCGGCCGAATGGATCGTCGCCGCGTTCGGTCTGCTGACCGCCGGCGGCGTGCTCGTTCCCGTGAACACCCGGTACAAGCAGGACGAGGCCGAAGACATCATCCGGCGCAGCGGCGCGAAACTTCTGCTGGTCGAGCAGGGTTTCCTCGGTGTCCAGTACTCGGGACCAGATGGTGTGCCCGTGATCGATCTCAAATCGGCCTTTCTCTCGGACGGCCAGCCCTTCGAATGTGAGGTCAGCGGCGAAGACATCGCCGACATCATGTACACGTCCGGTACGACCGGCCGTCCGAAGGGCGTCATGATGAACCACCGCCAGACGCTCCGCCTCTTCTCGGAGTGGTGCGATCTGGCGGATCTGCGGGAAGGTGACCGTTATCTGATCGTCAATCCGTTCTTCCACATGTTCGGTTACAAGGCAGGTGTGATCGCCTCCCTGATTCGGGGCGCCACCATCCTGCCCGTGCCCGTACTCGAGGTCGATCGGGTACTCGAACTGGTGGAGAAGGAGAAGGTGACCATGCTGCCCGGTCCGCCGACTCTGTATCAGTCGCTTCTGGCAGCACAGGGGAACTGGGATCTCTCGTCCTTGCGTGCAGCGGTGACCGGTTCAGCGGACATCCCGGTCGAACTCATCCGGCGAATTCACGACGAACTGCCGTTCGAGACCATCATGACCGGGTACGGCCTCAGCGAGGGTGGGACGGCAACCGCCTCGCGACCCGGCGACACCTTCGAAGAAATTGCGACGACCGTCGGCACACCCTGCGAGGGAGTCGAATTGCGGATCGCAGCCGACAACGAAGTGTTGATCCGGGGTTACACCGTCATGCAGGGTTACCTCGATGATCCGGCCGCGACCGCGGAAGCCATCGATGCCGACGGCTGGTTGCACACCGGGGATCTGGGGACCCTCGACGACGGGGGCCGGTTGCGCATCATCGGCCGCAAGAAGGACATGTACATCGTCGGCGGTTTCAATGCCTACCCGGCCGAGATAGAGGGATTCCTGCTCGAGCACCCCGCAGTCGACCAAGTAGCGGTGATCGGCGTCCCCGACGAGCGGCTCGGCCAGGTAGGGAAGGCGTTCGTGGTCGCGAAGAACCCTGTCACCGCCGAGGATCTGATCGCCTGGAGCCGTCAGCGAATGGCGGGGTTCAAGGTGCCGCGGACCGTTCGGTTCGTCGACTCGCTCCCGTTGAACGCCACCGGCAAGGTCATGAAGGAGCACTTGAAAGATCTGGTGGGGTAACACCCTCCTTAACCACGCCGGCCGCGCGAAGACAGGACCCGGCGTAGACGCAGAACTCACCCTTCGACATAGGAGGACCGTAATGGACACCGACAGCGCGATGATCGAATTCGCAATCAAGTGGCGGCATTGGGACGGCGGACCCGACGAGGACATCTTCGTCGAGTTCGGTATTCCCGCATACCAGTTCTTCTTCCGACTGCGCCGGCTCCTGTCCACTCACCGATGGCATCAGCTGACGCCCCACCTCGTCACACAACTGACTGATATTTGTGACCGCAGATTGCATGTGCCGCAGACCCGAGCGGGATGATGTGGGCGACGCAGAAAAGGACATACATGAGAGACTTCGCCAACTTCGACATGCTCCGCGCGGCCGCCGGGACCGAGATCGGCACCAGTGACTGGATCACCGTCGACCAGGAACGTATCGACCGCTTCGCGGCCGCCACCGATGATGATCAATGGATCCACGTCGACACCGAGCGCGCCGCGAGCGGTCCTTACGGCTGCACAATCGCACACGGATTTCTGACGCTCTCTCTGCTTGCTCCGATCATCCAGCAGGTCATGACGGTCAGTGGCGCCCGTATGGCCCTCAATTACGGGCTCGGCAGGACACGGTTCATCACTCCAGTGCCCGTCGGTAGCCGAGTTCGCGGTACCGTCGTGCTCACCTCCGTCACCGACATCCCCGGCGGTGTGCAGGTCGCACGAACCGTCACGATCGCCACCGAGGGCGCGCAGCGCCCAGCCTGCGTCGCGGACAATCTTGCGCGATACCTGGTTTGATGTACCAGAACGGGTCGGCCCATCCCACGTCAATCTCGGTCACGAGTGGCCTGATCCGCGACCCACGCCGAGATCTGTGTCCGGGAGGTGAACCCGAGTTTGGTCAGAATGTGCTCGACGTGCCCCTGGGCCGTGCGTGGCGAAATTACAAGGCGGGCAGCAATGGCCCTATTGGTCAGACCCTCGGCGACGAGTGTGGCGACCTGACGTTCTCGCTTCGTCAGTGTGAGTGAAGTTGCGGCCGAAGCCTGCGCCTTAGCGTTATCCGCAGCTTGTTCGCGGAGCGCGTACGCGATCGCGGCGTCGAAATTGAGGCACCGGCCTTCGCTGCGAGCCAGCTCGAATGCCTGTTCACCGAGCGCCTGACGAACTGTCCGCTTGCATTGCTCATGGTGTATCTGCAACTCGGGGAACAACGCCGTGAAGCTGCCCATCGACCGCGCCAACTCCTCGGCCGCGCCCATCAGTACTGCGGCTCGCTTCACGTCCGGCCCAGTTTCCGCGGTCCAGGCCAGTACCTCGAGACACGCTGCGGCAGTAAGAAATCCGCTTCCCTTTCGTGTCAGCTGTAAGGACTTCTCGAGTAGCTCTGCCGCACGATTGGGATTTCCCTGCCGCCAGATGGCAACGGCCATGGCCCTCAGAGCGTACGACCGGTACAGCACTTCGCCACTGGTTTCGGTGACCGTGAGTATCTGCTGACAGCATTCGATCTCTCGCTGCAACTCGCCGAGCTGTCCATACGCCCTCCCCAGTAACTGCAGAACGCCTATTCGTGAGGCATCATCCTTGGGGCCGAACGATGCGAGGACGCTCTCGAAATGCACACAAGCCTGGGCCAAGTCCCCGCTGTACAACGCGAGGCTGCCTTCGGCGCGTCCGATGATGGCCTGCATCCTCGGGTCGTCCGTCGGTTTGGCTATGGCACGCGCCTCTTCCAGAAGGGCATTTCCCGCCTCGAGGTCTCCCTGCAACCCGGCCAGCACAATGCCCGTGCAGAGCGCATCTGCTCGTTCCACCGTCGGTTGGCCGGACGGATGAGCAAGGAGTCGGCCGAGCCAGTGCCGACCCTCACTGAACATAGCTCGTGAGTTCCAGAACGGAAACATGGCGTCGGCGATCCGCAGACCAGTGCCGGAGTTGTCGGATACAGAGAAATCCAGTGCGTCCCGCAGATTCGGCTGCTCCCGCGTGAGCCTGCCAATCCATTCTGTTTGCCGTGAACTGATCCAGTCGGCCTTCGCAGCCAGCGTCAGACGCTCACACCAATCCCGATGCAGTCGGCGCAGTTCTACATACTCGCCACTCTGCCGCAGCTTCTCCTGACCGTACTCACGCAAGGTTTCGAGCAGCCGGAAGCGCACCATCGTCCCGGATTCTTCCCGATTCAGAACTGACTTGTCTACCAGCGACGTTACGGCTTCGAGCAGCTCCTCCGAAGCCATGCCGACGCCGCACACCTGCTCGGCGGCGTCCAGTGAGAAGCTGCCCGCGAACACTGACGCCCGTCCCCACACCCGTTGTTCCTGCCGAGTACACAGCTCGAAGCTCCAATCGACACATAACCGCAACGTCTGCTGTCGTGCCGGCGCCCCCCGACTGCCGCGGGTCAAAAACGCATACCGGTCGGTGAGCCGCTGCAGGATCTGTTCCGGCGACATCACCCGCAACCGGGCGGCCGCCAACTCGATCGGCAATGGCAATCCATCCAGACGGTAACAGATTTGAGCCACAGCGGCCTTGTTCTCCTCGGTCAGTTGGAACCCCGGGACCGCGGAGGTGGCCCGGTCGGCGAACAGCGAGACAGCGTCGTAGCGAGGCAGGCCCTGCAGCGACGGCTCCTTATCCACCCTCGGCACAGTCAGCGGCGGCACCCGCAATGCGGCCTCCCCACCGATCCCGAGAGGCTCGCGGCTCGTCGCAAGAATCCGCAGATCCGGACAGCTCTTCAAGAGTGTCTCCGCCAGCTCCGCGGTCGCGTCCAACACTTGCTCACAATTGTCGAAAATCAGCAGCAGCTCCCGCGTCGCCAGGAACTCGACCAACACGTCACCCAACGGCCGTGCCGGGTGATCGCGCAATCCCAGCGCGGCGGCCACCACCCCGGTCAGCAGCGAGTCGTCGGCAAGTTCCCCCAACTCCACCAGCCACACCCCGTCGCGATACGCACGTTGGACCCTCTCGCCCACGCGCCGCGCCAAACGGGTCTTGCCGACACCGCCTACCCCGGTCAAGGTCACGAGATGTGACACCGAGAGCATGTGCTTCACGTCGCCGGCTTCAGTACGGCGACCGACAAAACTGGATAGTTCGAGAGGAAGGTTTCCCCTCATACCCCGAACGGCGTTCGCGGACGACGAGTAGTGCGCAAGGTCAGGTTCCTCCACGGAGTCGAAGCCGGAGCGGACGGTGGCCTCTCGCGGCTGTGTGGCCGGCGTGGCGGGCAGCGCCATTTCGTCAATCGCAAAGCCGTGCTTGCGCTGCATCTCACGAAGTTCACCACCCAGTCGTGTAGCGGACGGCCGGTCCTGCGGATTCGGTGACATCACTTGTTCGATGAGTGCGGCTACGTCGTCCTCTACGCCGCGCTCACGTAGGTCCGGCATCGGCTGCTTGGTGATCCGCACGAACTGGGCGACCACCTGCTCACCGCTTCGCCGCTCGAACGCCGCGTGACCAGTCAGAGCGCTGAAGAGAGTTGCACCGAGGCTGTAGATGTCCGAGGCTTGGCTGGGCGGTTCACCCTTCAGGACCTCCGGGGCAGTGAACGCCGGTGAACCGGTCACAACGCCGGCGCGGGTCTCGAAGCCGCCGGCGATGTGCGCGATCCCGAAATCTGCAAGCGCCGGCTCACCGTAGTCGGTCAGAAGAATATTCGCGGGCTTGACATCGCGATGCAGAACGCCGAGCTGATGCACCGCCGCCACAGCCCCGGCCATCTTCACCCCGAGCGTCAGCACCTCCGACAACGAAAGAGAACTGCGCCTCCGGATCCGCGTCTCCAGCGACCCCTGCGAGTGGTACTGCATCACGAGGTAGGGACTGTTGCGCTCGGTTGCGCCCACCTGCAGGACATTGACGATGTTCGGGTGCCCGCTCAGCCGGCCCATCGCGCGCTGCTCCCGGAAGAAGCGGGCCCGATTTTCCTCGTCGAGATCGGTGGTAAGTACCTTCACCGCGACGGTGCGGTCCAGTTCCGGCTGGGTACAGCGATACACCACACCGAAGCCACCGCGCCCGATTTCCTGGACGTCGACGAACCCCGCCGCTTCGAGCTCGGCGGCTACTGTGGGAACAACACACCGCTGCGTGTCGACTGGATCGTCTTCGTTCATAGCTCGGCCAACTCATCTGTTCGCGACCCCCGGCGCTGGGCAGCCCGCACTCACCTCTCGCCCGGGGTCCTTCGATGATATCGCCACCGCTACGTGACTCGAAGAGACACGCACGTCCGAATACGGCCGGTCCATCCACCTGGGATGCGAGCACGGAATCGCCCTGCATCGACAATCAAGGAGCATGCGTCGACTGGTGGAAACAACGACTTCGTGTTGTCACAGGGTGTGCCCAATCGGACGCTGTCGACGGTGGCCGACAGCGTCCGATTGTCGATCTTGCACGCGCCACGCGTGGCCACGCGCAGCCCCGGTGATCAAGGCAGGTGCCGGAGGGCCGGCACGTCATGCGAAAGCTATTTCTTCGGCGCCTGCGGAGGTAACGGATAATGGCAGGCGACGAACTGGCCGGGTCGCACTTCCCGTACCTCGGGCTCCTCTGTGGCGCACTTTTGTTGTGCTTGTGGACAACGGGTACGGAACCGGCAACCCGTCGGCGGCGCCAGCGGGGAGGGCACGTCACCTTCCAACGCCGGACCGGCAAACCCCTTTTCGGGGTCGGTCAGTGGCACGGAGTCGAGGAGAGCGCGGGTGTAGGGATGCGCCGGATAGTCGTATACGTCGATCGAGTCACCGAACTCGCAGATCTTGCCGAGGTACATGACCATCACATTGTCGCTGACGGTCCGCACGACACCGAGGTCATGGGCGATGAAGACGACCGTCAGATCGAACTCGACCTTCAGTTCTTCGATCAGGTTGAGAATCTGGGCTTGGACTGACACGTCGAGCGCGGAGACCGGTTCATCACAGATCAGGAGCCGGGGGCTGAGGGCCAACGCCCGGGCGATGGCAACTCGCTGTGCCTGTCCACCCGACAGCTGACGGGGCAGCATGTCGGCGAACCGACTGCCGGCCAGGCCGACCTGTTCGAGGACGGCAACGGAGGTGGTGGCACGCTCGGACGATGGTGCACCGGCCACTGCCAATCCCTCGACCACGATGTCCTTGACGGATCGGCGCGGATTGAGCGAGCCCACCGGATCCTGGAAGATCATCTGCATGTCGCGTCGCAGTGCGCGCATGCGTTTCTCGTCCACTTCTTCGATCCAATCGTCACCGAATCGGATACGTCCCGCAGTGAGGCGGTCGAGCCGCAGCACGGCCCGCCCCGTAGTGGACTTGCCGCATCCCGACTCTCCGACGATGCCGAGGGTTTCTCCGGGCAGCACGTCGAAACTGATCTTCGACACTGCCTGCACGGTGCCCGCACCTGTCGGGTACTCCACGACGAGATCCTGCACACTGAGCAGTGCCTGCTCGCCGCGGAGGTGAGCGCTACCGCTACCAGCCATGTTTTCCACCTCCGGAAAGTACGGATGCCGCGGTGGCAGCCGGGTGCACACAGAACACGTGATGGTCCACACCCACGGACTGCCGCTCCGGACCGGAGATTCGACATTCCTCATCGGCATGTTCGCAGCGGGGTGCGAATCGGCACCCCTCCGGGGGTTGTGTGGGATCTGGAAGTGAACCCGCGATCAGTCGCAGCGGCGCATGCCGTTCGTGGTCGATGGTGGGGGTCGCGCCCAGCAACGCTTCCGTGTAGCGATGCCTCGGGTCCTCGAATATCTCACGGGTAGAGCCGATCTCGGCGAGCCGACCTGCATACATTACCGAGACGCGGTCGGTGCGGCCCGCAACCACGGCGAGATCGTGGCTGATGAGCATCATCGCCATGCCGCGTTCGCGCTGAATCCGGCGGAGCAGATCGAGGATCTGCCGCTGGATCGTGACGTCCAGCGCAGTGGTCGGCTCGTCGGCAATCAGAAGGTCCGGTTCGCACGCCAAGGCGATGGCGATCATCACCCGCTGACGCATACCACCGGACATTTCGTGCGGGTAGTTGCGGAGCCGTCGTTCCGGGTCGGGCACCCCGACCTCCCGCAAGAGATCGAGGGCCCGGCCGTGAGCCTCGGATCGGGTGATGCCCAGGTGCCGGCGCATCCCTTCGGTGAGTTGCCTTTCCACTCGCACTACCGGGTTCAGGGATCGGCCGGGGTCTTGGAAGACCATGGCAATCTGCTTACCCCAAATGTCGAGACTCTCCTTCTTGCTCAGAGCCAGCAGATCCCGGCCCTGGAAGGTCACCTCACCCGAGCGGGCCGAGCGCGGCGGCATCAGCCCCATCACGGCCCGGGCCAAGACGGACTTACCAGAGCCGGACTCACCGACGATCCCCAGTGCCTGTCCCGCTTCCACCGTGAACGACACGTCGTCCACTGCACGCACGGTCCCACGAGGCGTGCCGATATAGGCGCGCAAATTCTTCACTTCGAGCAACGACTGAGTATTCATGACGAGTCCGGCTCCATCCTTCGGTTGTCAGCTGTTTCCCTCTGCTGCCGACTACTTCGTGGTCCACAGCTCTTCGGGCAACGGCGAACCCCAGGTGTACAAGTCGACACCGTTCATGTCTTTTCCTACGACGACGGAGGGCACCGCCCGGACGTACCAGAGACCCGGATTCAATTGAACAAGCCGCTTCTGTACCGTCTCGTACGCCTCCTTGCGCTCCTCGACACTCTCGGCAGTGCGACCGGCGTCGAGCGCGGTGCTGAGTTCAGGATCATTGATGCCCGTGAAGTTTCCAGGCGAGGCGCCGTGGAACGCGGTCCATAACGGGAAGTCCGGATCCTGTACCACTGCGGAGGAGATGATCATGTCGAAGTCCCGCGCGGCCGCGCGTGCGGTCGCCACTGCGAAGTCCACGACCTCAATTTTGGCCTCGACGTTATCGAACGCGCTCAGCTGAGCCTGCAGACCTTCGGCTACGGCTTTGCTTTCCGTCGTCGTGTAGGACAGGAAGGTGAACGAGACCGGCTTGCCCTCGGCGGCCAGTTCATCGAACAATTTCTGCGCCTCGTCACTATCCGGTGTAGGCAGTGGGATATCGGCGTAGTACGGCGAGGATTCCTCGAACAGTGTCTTGGGAACGACGCCCTCGCCGTTGTAGACGACCGTGTTCAGTGCATCCAGGTCCACGGCGAGTGCGACCGCCCGGCGTGCCCGCTCGTCATCGAACGGAGCATGACGGAAGTTCATGGCGACGATCTGACCGCCACCGGTGGGTACGACCTCGGTCTGTAGTCCAGCACCTTCCGCCTTGTTCAAATTAGCCCAGTTCGTCTCCGATGCCAGATCCGCACCACCGGTCATGATCGTGTTGACCCGCTGATTGCTGTCACTCACCGTCTTGATTGTCAGGCCTTCGAGATACGGCTTCGGTGCATCCCAATAGCCGGGGTTCTTCTGCAGCTCGATCTTGTCCTGCCGGACCCAATCGACCAGAGTGAACGGTCCCGCGCCGACCGGATTCTCGTCGAAAGACGCCTGCCCCTTCTGAAGCGCCGTCGGTGACGCAATCCAATTCAATGCACCGGCGACCACGGACTGGCCGAAGTGCGGATTCGGCGCCACCAGAGTCACCTTCAGCGTGGTGGGGTCGATGACCTCCGACGACGCCACCTGGACTGCCTGGCGAATGGTCGTCGATCCCAGGGCAGGGTCGCGCAGCCGGTCCCAGTTGAACTTGACCGCTGCCGCGTCGAGCGGACTGCCGTCGGTGAACTTCAGGCCCGGCTGCAGCGTGAGAGTGAACGTGGCTCCGCCGTCGGTGGTGGAGAATCCGGTCGCCATCTTGTATTCGAGATCGAAGTTCTCGAGATTGTTGATCATCAACGTTCCGTATAGAGCGTTGCCGAGCACGGGCTGGTGGGCCCAGGTATTGGACAGGCTGGCGGGGTCGAGGTTCCGCGGCTCGCCGGTTTGCAGGACGCGAGCCACACCACCGGCGATGGGTTCACCACCCTCGGACTTGCCGCCGGCGGCAGAACCCGTGCCACCGCAGGCGCTGAAGAGCAGTGCTCCGGCGCATGCCGCGACCATCGCGGTCAGAATACGTCTGGATCGAAACATCATGGACCTCTCGGGAAGGTGGAAGCTGGTAATGCAGATATGGTGTGGCGAAGGACCTCGCCGGTTCAGTCGTGCATGGTCCGGTCGAACTTGGTGCGGAGATGATCGCCGACCTGGTTGAGGGCGAAAACGGTGAAGAAGATGACCAATGCGGGGACGAACACAAGGTGTGGTGACGTGGCGATCGCGTCCTTACCGTCGTTGATCATTCCGCCCCAACTCGGTTGCGGCGGAGGAATTCCCAGACCGAGAAAACTCAACGATCCCTCCGCCACGATCAACGCCGCCATCACGATCGGCAGATACGCCGCCAACGGAGCCAACAGGTTCGGCAGGATTTCCCGAAAAAGTATCCGAAAATTACCCGCGCCGATATTGCGGGCAGCACGAACGAATTCCCGCGACGACCAAGACATCGTGTTGGCCCGCGACAACCGAATGAAAGCAGGGATCACCAACAACGTGAGTCCCAGCAATATCGTCGGTACGCTGGGTTCGAGGATCGACGCCAACGCCAGCAGGAGGATCAAGGGCGGGAACGCCAGCATCGCATCGGCCACCAGCGACACGCCGGCATCGAGACGCTTACCGAAGTAGCCGGCGAACAGTCCGATCAATGACCCGATCACAAATCCCACCAATCCAGCTACCGTACCCACCACGAGCGAGACACGGGCGCCGTAGATGATGCGTGACAACATCGACCGACCCAACGTGTCCGTGCCCAGCAACAGTTCGACTGAGCCGAATTGCGGCCCCAGTCGCGGTGCCGCCACCGGAGTGGCGAACGGGGCCAACGGCAGTACGGCGGCCAGCAACGCCGCCGCTATCAACACCACCAGCCACAGCACCGACAGATACACCAGCAGCGACCGGCGCTTGCGAACTACCGGAACCGCCGGCAAGTCCACCGCCGGACCTGGATCCGTACGTACTGTCTGATCTACCGCCACATCGGTCATGCTCCGGCCACCTTTCGCACCCGCGGGTCGATCACTGAGTAACTCAGATCGACGACCGTGTTGATCCCCACGTAGACCACCGCAATGAACACGACGATGCCCTGCACCATGATCACGTCACGCGAGGTGATCGACGATGCCACCAGCTGCCCCAAACCCGGTAGTCCGAACAATGTCTCGACGATGACCGTCCCTCCGATCAACCGCCCCAGATTGATCCCCGCCACGGTGATCAGGGAGAACGAGGAGGGCCGCAGCGCATGCCGGAACATCACGTATCCGCGAGGCATTCCCTTCGCCCGCGCCGAGGCGATGAAGTCCTCCCGCAACGTCCCGATCAGGTCGGTACGCAGCAACCGGTGGAACGATGCGATCTCCGTCAACGCGATTGCGATTGCGGGTAACATGGCGCTCCGCAGATTCGGCCCCAGCCCGTCACTGATCTGCGACCACCCCATCACCGGGAACCACTGGAACTGAATCGCGAAGAAGTAGATCAGCACCGGGCCCGCGATAAATGCGGGCACCGACAAGAACACCGCCGACACTGCGTTCGTGCCCCGATCGAGCGCACTGCCCGGCCGCGACGCCGACAGAACACCCATGATGAGGGCCACCGTCAACGCGATGGTTAATCCCATCGCCGCGAGCTGCAACGTTACCGGCAACCGCTCCACGATCGCCTCTCGCACCGACTGCCCGGTCAACGGTGATGCTCCAAGGTCACCCCGCACCGCGTCGGAAAGCCAGGACACATACTGTGACCACAGCGGAGCATCGAGACCGAGTTGGGCATTCATCGCCGCCACCGCCTCGGGTGTCGCATTCTCGCCCAGAATCACCTCCGCCACCGACCCCGGCGCCAACCCGAGGAGCGCCACCACGGCAAATGTCACCAGTAGCACCACCGACACGCTGCGGCCGATCCGCTTCGTAACCGTGAGAACCATGGAACTCACCTTTCGGACAGGGAAGGGAGGGCGTTCTCGTCCAGCGTTACCGCACTGAGCTTTTCGAGATAGCGCACTACTTCCGTTTGGTCGGCTGCCGGATCGAGATCCTCGACCGCTTCTCCCCATACACGACCCAGCGCGTCACCGAGGACCGTGGAGGCATCGAGCTGCCGCGCCAGATCGAGGGCAATTCCGATGTCCTTGCGCATCAACCGGGCGCTGAACCCCGACGCGAACGTTCGGGAGAGGACGAAGTTTTCGTACTTGGTCTCCGTTGCCTGATTTCGACCGCTGCCGGCGTTGATCACGGACAGCAGTGTCGCGGGATCGATACCGAACTTCCGTCCCACGAGAAGTGCCTCGCCGGCGGCCACCAAACCGTTGGCGGCGAGGAGGTTGTTGAGCGCCTTCACAGCGTGCCCCGATCCGACCGGCCCGACACGGATGATCTGTCGACCCGTCGATTCGAGCAACGGCAGTACGGTGTCGATCGCCGACTGGTCGCCTCCGACCATCACAGCGAGATCGGCGTTTCTCGCGCGCGCCACCCCACCACTGACGGGAGCGTCTACGACATCGATTCCTCGGACTGCCGCGGCCTTCTCGATCGCCTGGGTGCGGGCGGGAACGCTCGAACCCATGTCGACGAGGATGCTCCCCGGCTTCAGGCAGGAAAGCAAGCCCCCGTCAGCGAGTACGACCTGGTCGACGATGTCGCTGTTGGGCAGGACGAGGACGACTATGTCGCAGTCCGCCAGCTCGGCGGTGTTCTCTGTACTGGTAGCGGTGGGATTGTCGTCGATAAATCGTCGACGGGCCTCCGGGTCGGCATCGTGCACGACGATCGGCTGACCGGCGCTGACGAAATTGCGTGCGATCGGAGTGCCCATGGCCCCGAGCCCGACGAAGCCCACCTTGCGGTGTGGCAGCGGAATCCTCGGAGCGTCCACCTCGTCTTCGGCGTTCAACGGACCGAGATGGGCGTCCAACGCTTCCTGGACGACGCGCATCGCTGCGACTCCCGCAGGTACACCGGCATACGCGGTTCCGTGAATTACGGCTTCCGTGATCTCTCCGCGTGTCAACCCGTTGCGGATGCCGGCGCGCACATGTACGGCGAGCTCTCGCGGTTGGTTGAGCGCGACCAGCATTCCAAGAGTGATCAGACTTCGGCTGCGACGGTCGAGACCGGAACGGGTCCACACAGAGCCCCACACGGTTTCGCTGACATACTCCTGCAGTGGTGCACCGTCGGAACCCGCATTCCGGGTGATCGCAGCGTTGACGTAGTCATCTCCGAGCACCTCCCTGCGAACGGCGAGGCCCGCG
The DNA here is from genome assembly GCF_033142305.1 of Rhodococcus sp. IEGM 27. Taxonomy (NCBI): domain Bacteria; kingdom Bacillati; phylum Actinomycetota; class Actinomycetes; order Mycobacteriales; family Nocardiaceae; genus Rhodococcus; species Rhodococcus sp. IEGM 27. The sequence goes on from NZ_JAWLSG010000001.1 coordinate 961,337, forward strand.
TCGAAGAGGGCGCGGTGGGCGTCCTCTATCGAGCTGGTATCTGACAGCGTTTCTGTCATCGGTTGGTTCCTCCGGGACCCTCGAGAATGGTGACTGCCGATACCGCCGTCGGACCGCCGACGTTGTGTGCCAATCCGATCCGTGCTCCGTCGACCTGATTGACCGAGCTGCCACGCAGCTGTTCGAACAACTCCACACACTGTGCGACACCGGTTGCGCCCGGCGGATGTCCCTTGGCGATCAGCCCGCCACTGGGGTTCACCGGTAGTGATCCGCCGACGCTGGTGACGCCCGCCTCGAGGAGTTTGAAGCCTTCGAACCGGTCCGCGAATCCGAGGTCCTCGTAGCTGATGAGTTCGATGCCCGTGAAGAAGTCGTGCACCTCCGCGACGTCGACGTCTGATGGAGACAGTCCCGCCATCGCGAAAGCCTGCTTCGCAGCCCGTACCGTCGACGGAAACGACGTCATGTCCCGTTTGTGTTGCGCCATCACGGAATCGAGTCCGGAGCCGACGCCGCGAACCCATACCGGGCGATCGGTGAACCGGTCGACCACGTCTTCGGATACGAGAACGAGTGCCGCAGCTCCATCGCTTTGCGGGGCGCAATCATAGAGCCCGAAGGGCGTCACCACCGTCGGCGCGTTCAAAGCCTCCTCCACGGTGATCTCGAAGCGCTGCCGTGCCTTGGGGTTATTGATGGCATGGTGGTGGTTCTTCACCGCCACCATCGCCATGTGCTCACGGGTGGCGGGTGACTCGTGCAGATACCGGCGAACGTGGAGCGCGAATCCTGCCGGTGCGACGAGGCCCAGTGGGTAGTCCCAGGCCATGTCGCGCGTCATTGCCTCCCACTCCCAGAGCATGTCCTTCGACGCGGTTTCGCGGAGCTTGTCGGCGCCCATGACGAGTGCCACGTCGAACGCTCCAGAGGCGATCCCGAACAAGGCGTTCCGGATGGCGTCATGACCTGTGGCACAGGAATTCTCGACCCGTGTCACCGGAATGTCGGAGATATCGAGCGTGTCGGCGAGAATTCCGGACGGAAATCCGTCCGTGGTGCCCATCGAGCCGAACCACGCAGCCTGCAGATCGGACTTGTCCAGCCCTTTGTCGATGCTGCCGGCGCATTCCGCGAACGCCATCGGCAAAAGATCCTTGATTCCCAGAGTGAAGTGTTCGGCGAACGGTGTCATACCGGCGCCGACGATCGCAACGTTTCTCATGCTGCCGCCTCCAGGGCGCGATCGGATGTGGGATCGGGTTCGAATGCATAGCCGTAGTCCGGAACCCCGGACCGCACGGCAACCCGGCGCAGCACCATGCGACCGCGATCGCCGATGTCGACGGTGCCAGGCTCGATACCGGTTACCTTCGCCAACGCGCGAACGCCCACCTCGTCGAGTTCGACGATCACCAGCGAGTACGGGGTCCGGAGGCCGGGTACCGGTACGTGCACAGTCACCTCGGTATAGACGGTTCCAGTGCGGGGCAGGGGCACGAAGGAGTAGTCGGTCCTGAGCGTTCCATCACGGTCGACGCGGTATCGGGGCGGAAAGTCCAGCTCGTCGCTGTCGGAGTATTTTCCGGCTTCCCAGCGGACTTTCGCCTCGAATGCCCTCTCGTAGGCAGCGAGGGAGATCGGGATGTCCGCACTGGGGATGTACGCACACTCCGGCTTGGCACGCGCTCGCGGTTCCCTGCGGTTGATGTGCGCCGCACCGTCGGCGACCGTGATGCCGGAGAGGCTGGCCTGCTCAACCCCCACGAGCGGGCCGGTAGACCCCGACTCCACCATCGCGGCGAGTGCGAACAGTCCGGAACTCGCTCCGGTTGTCGGTAGTGGCAGTGGAGGGCCCGCGCACAGAGCCGCAACCTGCTTCTCCTCTACACCTGCCACCGCGACCGGAGTGTCCACCCACGCCGCTGCCAGTGAAGCCAGGAAGCCGCGCTCCTTCAGTAGGCGCGGGTCACCGTAGTCGTGTACCAGACCGTTCGCGGTGCGCGTGCGGACCGGCAGGCTGCGGGCGATACGCGCAGCGGTGCGAACCTGCAGTCCACGCTCCGCGGTCAGCGCCGCTGCCGCACCTGCTGCATCGATGTCCACACCGATGACCAGCGTGCGCGGACGGGCCGAGCCCAGGGCGTCCAGGGTCGCCGGTGCACCACCGAGGCGCTCCGTCACCTCGAGCTCAGGGTCGAGCCCCAGGCCGGCGAGCAGCACAGCAGCGTTGCTGCTTTCCATCAACGGCAGGTCGCGGCTGACGAGCACGACACACTCGACCGAGCCGCCGCTGTCGAGGGCGGCTCGACCAGCTTCGACAGCGAGGGTGATCGCATCCTCGTCGTCACCCGGCACACGGCGCCCGGGTGTTCCCCAGCACGGCAGATACGTACCTATCGAAGTGATGTATGACATGTGAACTCCCAGCAATCTAGGTAACAGCGCCCGCCGTTTTGAGCGCGATGATGCGATCCCAGTCCAAGCCGAGCTCGACCAGGATCTCGTCGGTGTGGGCCGCGAACTCGGGACCCGGGCCAAGCTCGGGGGCAGCGACGTCGAACTGCACCGGGTTGGCGGCAAGTTCGAGTTCGCCCGCCTCGACCAGGTATTCGTTGGCGCGGACCTGCGCGTCGACGGAAACCTGGAGTGAATCCTGCACCGGCCCCCACGGACCGGACAGCGTGGCGAAGCGCTCCGTCCACTCCGCGAGGGTGCGGGTGGCGAGCACCTCCCCGAGAATCGCGACGGCCTTGTCGGTGTTGGCGGCGATCTGAGCGGCGTCGGCGAAGCGCGGATCATCCGCGAGTTCGGGGCGGTCGATGTGGCGACACACATCTGCCCAATACTTTGCGGGCTGCAGCATGACGAATGCCAGGTAACGGCCGTCGCCGGTGGCGTATATCCCCGACAGCGGATTGGTCGGCGCGCCGTGGGCGCCAGGGACGGGTGCCACCATGGCCTTGCCGAGATGAGCTGACAACGCAATGCCGTGTCCCATGGCCCACACGCCACTGCTCAGCAGCGAGACGTCGACGATCGACGGTGTGCCCGTGCGCTCGCGGGCCAGGAGCGCCGCTGCGACACCCCCGGCAAGATTCGTCCCCGAAATGGTGTCGCCGAAGGCAGGTCCCGGCGGACTGATCATGCCTTCCACTCCTGGAGGTGTGAGCGTTGCGGCGATGCCGCCCCTCGCCCAGAAAGCGGTCATGTCGTAACCGCCTTTGTCTGCCTCGATACCACGTGGACCGAGGGCACTACCTCGCGCATAGATGATGTTCGGGTTCACTGCGCGGACGTCGTCCACGTCGATCCCGAATTTGGTGCGGGCCTGAGGAAGGAAACTGGTCAGGAAGACGTCCGACCGACGGACCAGATCGTCGAGGACCGCCTTGCCCTCCGGTCGGCCCATGTCCAGTCCGATACTCCGCTTGCCGCGATTAGCATGCTCGACATTGGGATTGGGATCACCCTCCACCCGGAGGGGCCCGATCTGGCGGAGCCCCCTCTGCGGGTCCCCGGTGACGGCGTGCTCGACCTTGATGACCTCCGCGCCCCAATCGGCGAGCACCGCACCCGCTGAGGGCACGAAGCCGTACATCGCGACCTCGAGCACGCGGATACCCGCAAGCGGCTTCACGGCTTCACCACGACCGCGAAGGCCTTGGTTTCGAGGAACTCCTCCAGTCCTTCTCGGCCACATTCACGTCCGATACCCGACTGCTTGTAACCACCGAACGGGACGTCCGGACCGAAGTAATTCCCGCCGTTGATACCCATCGTTCCGGTGCGGATGCGCCGGGCTATCGCGATTGCACGTTCGTCGCTCGCACTCATCACCGCGCCGGACAGACCGTAGATCGAGTCGTTGGCGATTCGCACAGCGTCGTCGTCGTCATCGAACGGGATGATCGCGAGCACCGGTCCGAACACTTCCTCTTGTGCGATCTCGCTCTTGGGGTCCACGCCCGCCAAGACCGTGGGCTCATAGAAGAAACCTGGATCGACGTTCGTGCCACCCGCCAGCAACTCGGCACCGTCAGCGATCGCGCGCTGCACCATCGCGTCGACCTTCTCGCGCTGACGACCACTCACGAGAGGGCCCATATAATTCTGTGGGTCAGTCGGATCGCCGAACGGGATGCGGCGGATGATCCCCGCCACCATCTTCGCGATCTCGTCGTGGTGCGCTCGCGGCACGAGTAGCCGCGTGGTCAGAGCGCACCCCTGACCGGCGTGCGAACAGACGGTCCCGGCCGCGAACTTCGCAGCCATCGCGAAATCGGCGTCTTCCAGCACGATCATCGCGGATTTTCCGCCGAGCTCCGTGAACACTTTCTTCATCGTGTCTGCCGCCGCCGCCATGATGCGGCGTCCGGTCGGGGTCGACCCGGTGAAGGTGACCACGTCGACGTCGGGGTGCGTCGTCATCAGCTCACCGGGGGCGATCTCGGAGGAACTGATGACGTTCACGACGCCCGCTGGAATGTCGGTGTGTTGCGCGATTATCTCGCCGAGGGCCAGCGTGACGAGCGGCGTGTCAGGCGCAGCCTTGAGCACCACTGTGCATCCCGCGGCAAGCGCGGGAATGATCTTGGCCAACGCGAGCTGCGTCGGGTAGTTGTACGCAACGATCGCGGAGACGACGCCGGCCGCTTCCTTCTCCACCCATCGCTTGTGGCGCTGTCCGGAAATGTCGATTTCGCCGAGGTCTTCGCTCAGCGGGTACTCGCGCAGGAGGTCGGCGTAGTAGCGCACGATTCGGATAGGTGCCTCCAGCTGGTTGGCGCGTGTGAGCTGGACGGTGGCACCCACATCAGCGATCGTCAGTTCGCGGAGCTCCTCGAGATTGTCGAGCAGCGCCTGGTGGAACTGGTCGAGACACTTGATCCTGAACTCCACGTCGGTAGACCAGCTGGTCGTGTCGAAGGCCCTCCGCGCTGCAGCGATACTCGCTTCCGCTTCCGCGACCCCGGCATCAGGCGCATATCCGACGATGTCACCCGTAGCTGGATTGATCGATGCGAACGTCCGCTCGGTCGCAACAAGCTGCCCGTCGATCAGCAGGCGCTTGTCGACGTCCAGCACGGTCGCGGCCTCACGGCCTCCGTGACCACCGTTCGCGGCCGACACCGTGTCCTGAGATGACATCCGTTCTCCTCACTCAAAGTGAAAATACAATTCTCGCATTTGAGAATTATGCATTGGCTCTGCAGAGAATGTAACAACATGTGAGCCGCGGGGATACCCCCAATTGAGATCGGCGCCACACCCCACCTGGCTACTGATCGACTGTTGCCACACCTTGTCGTCCGAGAGTATGGTTCTCAAAAACGGAAGGGAGATTCTTGTGATTCAGACTACGGCAATAGGTCCGTCACTAGGAGTGGAAGTCACCGGCGTCGAGAACCTGGACGACGAGGCGGTGATCGCCCGGTGCCTGGAAGCTCTGAAGTGGCGGGGCGTGCTACTCATCCGTGGCCTGCACCTCGACGACGACGCCCAGCTGGCGTTCAGCCGCAAGCTCGGCACGGTGCGCATGGCAGCCGCGGGCCAAGAGCTCTTCACGGTCTCCCTCGACCCGGCCAAAGCCCCCTCCGCCGAGTACCTGAAGGGCACCTTCTACTGGCACATCGACGACACCACCAACGATGTGCCGGCGAAGGCAACCATGCTCACCGCCCGGCACGTCGCGATGGTCGGCGGCGGAACCGAGTTCGCCAACACCTACGCGGCCTACGAGAATCTGCCCGAGCACGAGCGCAAGCGCTACGAGGGGCTTCGGGTGGTGCACAGCTTCGAGGCCGCGCAGCGGCTGGCCCATCCCGACCCTTCCGATGAGATGGTGGCGCGCTGGCGGCAACTTCCGACACACGAAACTTCGCTCGTGTGGACGCGCCGCGACGGCCGGAAGTCACTCGTCATCGGTGCCACGGCTGACCACATCGTCGGAATGCAGGCCGAGGAGAGCCGGGCACTGCTGGACGAACTACTGGGGTGGGCCACCCAGGAACGCTTCTCCTACACCCACGAATGGAAGGTTGGTGACGTAGTGGTCTGGGACAACACCGGAATGTTGCACCGGGCGCTGCCGTACGACCCGTCCTCGGAACGCCTGATGCGGCGCACCACGATCTCGGGCGACGAGGCCTGGTCGTGAGAACAGCTGTCGTCACCGGAGGTAGCTCCGGCATCGGTCGCGCCATCGCCGAACGCCTGCGCAAGGACGGCTACCAGGTCGCCGTACTCGATCTCGCACCCACAGAATCCGAGTTCGAGTACAAGGTCGACGTGACCGACCGCGCACAGATCGATGACGCGCTGACCAAGATTCGCAACGAGCTTGGACCGATCACGATTCTGGTCAACGGGGCCGGACTCGAGCTGTACAAGCGCTTCAGCAATATTGCCGCCGACAACTGGCAGCGAGTGATCGACGTCAATCTGAACGGCGTCTTCCACTGCGTCCAAGCCGCGCTTCCGGACATGGTCGATGCGGGCTGGGGTCGCATCGTCAATATCTCGTCGTCCAGCGCGCACTCGGGGCAGCCGTTCATGTCGGCGTACGTATCCGCAAAGTCGGCGGTCAACGGGCTCACCAAATCGCTGGCTCTGGAATACGGGCCCAGCGGCATCACGGTCAACGCGGTGCCTCCCGGTTTCATCGACACACCCATGCTGCGCCGGTCCGAGGAGAAGGGCCTCCTCGGCGGCTCGATCGACCAGCACATCAGCAAGACCCCAGTCCGGCGCGTCGGCCAACCGGAGGACATCGCCGCCGCTTGCTCCTTCCTCATCTCCGAGGAAGCCGGATACATCACCGGCCAGATTCTCGGCGTCAACGGCGGCCGAAATACCTGAGGCACGACGCTCGCCCCTTCCGTCGCGAGCCGATCTGCCGCCTATCAATGAAAGGATTTTCAGTGGGACGTGTTGAGGGCAAGGTCGCGTTCGTCACCGGCGCGGCGCGGGGCCAGGGTCGCAGCCATGCGGTGCGACTGGCCGAAGAGGGAGCCGACATCATCGCTGTCGACCTGTGTAGCGACATCGCGGCGATCGGTTATCCGATGGCGACCCCGGAGGATCTCGAGGAGACTGTCCGCCTGGTCGAGAAGCACGGCCGGCGCATCGTCGCCGTCCAGACCGACGTTCGGCAGGTCGACCAGTTGAGGGCCGCGGTGGAGCGTGGCATCGCCGAACTCGGCTCTCTCGACATAGTGGTCGCGCAAGCCGGTGTCGCGGGCATGAAGGGTGAACCACAGATCGACGCCTGGTGTGCTGTGGTCGACACCAACCTGATCGGGACCATGAATGCCGTCCAGGTCGCGTTACCCCACCTCGGAGACGGTGCCTCGATCATCGCAACCGGATCGACCGCCGCACTCATGGACGTGAGCAAGGTGGACGTTCCCGGCAAGGACCTCGGCGGAATCGCATACGTCTTCTCCAAACGTGCACTTTCCCAATACATCCACGAACTCGCGACACATCTCGCCCCGCGCGGCATTCGTGCCAACGTCGTGCACCCAACGAACTGCAATACCGACATGCTGCAGAGCGAGCCGATGTATCGATCGTTCCGGCCAGATCTGGAACACCCGACGCGGGCGGACGCCGAGCCCGCTTTCGGGGTTCAACAGGCCATGCCGATCCCCTACGTCGAGCCCGAGGACATCAGCAACACCGTCCTGTTCCTCGCCTCCGACGAAGCCCGATACGTCACCGGCATGCAGATGCGTGTCGACGGCGGCGGCTACCTCAAGTGGTACGACTACCACACCTGACCTGCGGCCGGAGCGCGGCTCGACGGAATCGAAACAGTATGTGCTCGAATTTGATTCACCTGCAATCAGGAGGAATAACGTGAAGGTGAAGGTCGACCCAGAACGCTGCCAAGGGCACACGCTGTGCGCAATGGCAGCTCCAGACGTATTCGAACTGAGCGACATCGACGGCCACGCGTCGGCCGTCAGCGAATCGGTGTCCGCCGAACACGAAGAGAAGGTGCGCGAAGCCGCCCACTCCTGCCCAGAGCAGGCTATCTCCCTTTTCTGACACGGCTGCCGATCGGAACTCGCCGATTCACTCCGAACCGCAAGAGAGGACGACGCGATGAGCGTTGATGACGTCGTAGACGACGACAGTCGGAAGAAGAACACCTACGACTTCGACCGGCACGCACCGGAGTACCGTGACAATTTCCTACCGATAACGGAGGAAATGCACGCGAAGTGTCCGATGGCCTGGTCCGATACCCATGGCGGCCACTGGGTCGCCGCGGGCGGTCGCGAGGTGTTCACCTTCGCCCGGTCCGCCGACGTGTCGAACGATCACGACCTGAAAGGCATCCGTCGTGGATACAAGGGCATAGCTATCCCCACAATGGAACGCGCGAGCGGCGTCCGAGGCGGCATCCTCGAAATGGACGAACCCGAGCATCGCGAATTTCGTTCGCTTCTCAACCCGTACCTGTCGCCCGCTGCAGTCAACAGGTGGATCCCGTTCATCGACGAGGTGGTGCGCGCGTCCATCGACGAGAAAATCGAAACGGGCAGGATCGACTTCGTAGACGAGCTCGCGAACATCGTCCCCGCCGTCCTCACACTGGCGATGCTCGGAATCCCCATCAAGAAATGGACGATCTACAACGAGCCGGTCCACGCCGCGGTCTACACACCACCGGACTCCCCCGACATCCCGCGGATCGGAGAACTGCATCGCGCCATGGGATTGGACCTTCTCACCAATCTCATGGAGATCCGCGAGAATCCCCGTCCAGGACTGGTGGACGCGCTCGCACGCGCCACAGTCGACGGCGAGACACCGGACGATATGGAACTGCTCGGCATTCTCAGCCTCCTCATCGGCGGCGGGTTCGACACGACGACGGCACTTACGGCGCACTCGCTCGAGTGGCTGTCTCAGCATCCCGGGGAGCGCGACACTCTCAGCCGCGAACGCGACACCCTGCTGAACTCCGCGACCGAGGAATTCCTGCGCTACTTCGCCCCTGCACCGGGCGACGGGCGCACGATCTCTGCCGACTGCGAGTACGACGGAATCCAGTTGAAGGAGGGCGACCGCCTCTGGCTGTCCTGGGCGATGGCCAACCGCGACTCGTCGCTGTTTCCGGAGCCGAACCAGATCGATCTCGAGCGCAAGGGAAACCGCCACTTCAGTTTTGGTCTGGGAATTCACCGTTGCATCGGATCCAACGTCGCACGAACCGTGTTCAAGCGGATGCTCGTCGCCGTGCTCGACCGGATGCCCGACTACCGCTGTGACCCGGAGGGCACCGTGCACTACGACTCCATCGGTGTCATTCAGGGCATGCGTCATCTTCCGGCGACGTTCACTCCCGGCCCCCGCTTGGGCGCCGGCCTGGATGACACGCTCGACAAGCTCCAACTGATCTGCGACGAGCAGGGACTCGCCGAACCGATCACGGCACGAGGTAAGGATGCGCAAGCACGTGGCTGATTCCACGGTGGTCGATTCGGTGGTAGAGGGGAAGGCGGCCGAAGAGTCCGGCCGTCCCCTTCCCCAGATCACGCCGCAGAACCGCTTCTTCTGGACGTCCGGCGCGGATGGCCGCCTGCGGCTGCAGGAGTGTGAGTCGTGCTCGGCTCTCATCCATCCGCCACAACCGATCTGCCGGTACTGCCGAAGCCATCAGTTGGGTGTCCGGGTGGTGTCCGGTTCCGCGACTCTCATCGGATTCACTGTCAATCACCGCTTCAGCCTGCCCGGGTTGCCGGCGCCCTACGTGGTGGCCCAGGTCGCGATCGACGAGGATCAGCGGGTTCGTCTGACGACCAACGTGGTCGAGTGCGACCCTGCACTGCTCGAACTCGGTATGCGGATGGAGGTCGTCTTCACGCAGGACGGCGATGTGTGGCTCCCGCTGTTCCGGCCTGCGGCCGAACAGCCTGCGCCTCTTCCCCTGCCTACGGACGAAGTCGATCCGAGCCAGATCAGGATGTCCGTGCGCCCCATGGTGACGCGCGAAAAGTTCGAGGACAAGGTAGCTCTCACCGGCATCGGGATGTCGGAAATCGGTCGACGGCTGATGGTGTCGCCGATGGCGCTGACACTGCAGGCCTGCGAGCGTGCGGTGGCCGATGCCGGCCTCACGATGGACGATATCGACGGCCTCGCAAGTTATCCCGGCGCCGGCCGAGTCGGCGGTTTCGGCGAGGGCGGTGTGTCCGGAGTCGAGGCAGCCCTCGGACTCCGGCCGACATGGCACAACGGGGGCATCGAAACCTTCGGTCCAGGCGGATCCGTGATCGCCGCGATGCTCGCGGTCGCCAGTGGCCTGGCACGTCATGTGCTGTGTTACCGGACCCTCTGGGAAGCGACCTACAGCGAGCAGATGCGTCGCGGCGAGATCCCCCCACCGGCCACCGGCCGCACTCCCAGCTGGATGGTGCCGTTCGGGGCCACCTCGGCAGCACATACGCTGGCCCAGAACGCACAGCGGCACTTCCACCGATATGGAACCACCCGGGAAACACTCGGTTGGATCGCACTGAACCAGCGAGCCAACGCCGCGCTCAATCCCACTGCTGTGTACCGCGATCCGATGACGATGGACGACTACCTGTCTGCCCGGACGATCACCACACCGTTCGGTCTCTACGACTGCGACGTTCCCTGCGACGGCTCGGTTGCCGTCATCGTCTCGGCGGTGGACGCCGCCCACGATCTCGCGAAGCCGCCCGTGCTCGTCGAGGCCGTCGGCACCCAGATCGTCGAGCGGATCGAATGGGATCAGAGCACGCTGACGCACGAACCTCAGGTTCTCGGCCCCGCCGCCCACCTGTGGTCGCGGACTTCGATGAGCCCCAGTGATGTCGACGTGGCCGAGCTCTACGACGGGTTCACGTTCAACTGCCTGTCCTGGGTAGAGGCCCTGGGCTTCTGCGGCATCGGTGAAGCGAAAGATTTCCTCGACGGCGGCACGAACATTGCCCGGGACGGCGTGCTCCCCCTCAACACGCACGGCGGTCAGCTCTCACACGGCCGTACCCACGGCATGGGACTGATCCACGAAGCCGTCACCCAATTGCGCGGCGATGCCGGGGCACGCCAGGTTCCCGGCGCCCGCGTCGCCGTCACCGCCACCGGAGGCCTCTCCCCCGGCGGCGCCCTGCTCCTCAGGACGGATGCATGACCACCACGGATCGCGATCTCTCGCTGCCCGCCGACTTCGACGGACCTGAAACCACCACGCCGTGCGCGCGCGTGGCCGACATCGACGGAGTCCCGATGTCGGCGTTGTTGTCCGAGGCCCCGAATCCGCGCGCGGTGATCGTCGCGCTGCACGGCGGAGCAACGAACTCGGCCTACTACGACTGCCCGGGCCACCCCGAACTGTCGCTGTTGCGGTTCGGGTCTGCGCTCGGGTACACCGTGCTCGCGCTCGACCGGCCGGGCTACGGCACTTCTGCACCGTTCGCGGTCGAGATCGCCCCCCACCAACGACGCGTCGACCTCACCTATGCGGCCATCGACCACCACCTCGGGTCGCGCCCGCGCGGCGCCGGCGTCTTCGTGTGGGCGCATTCGGCCGGTTCGGAGCTCGCAGTCCGCATGGCCGCCGACGAACGAGGCACCGACTTACTGGGTATCGAGCTTGCCGGCACCGGTCGCGAACACCAGCCGGTGGCGGCGGAAATCCTGGGCACGCCGCACCAGCCGGCACCACCGGAGGCCGTGCGCGAGTTGCTGTGGCAACCGAGCCACCTGTACCCCACCGAACTGATCGGCGGCGCACCTATCGCCTCATCGACTCCCCGTTACGAGTCAGGTGTCCTGGCGACCTGGGCGCGAATCGACTTTCCGGCGCTCGCGGCGCGGATACGAGTTCCCGTCCACTTCACCGCCGCCGAGTTCGAGAAGGTGTGGCGAATCGACTCCGCTGCACTGCAAGACATCGCGGCCATGTTCACTGCTGCGCCCCGCGTCACTGTCAACGAACAGGCCGGCAGCGGGCACAACCTCAGTCTCGGCCATGGAGCCCCGGACTACTACGCGAAGGTGTTGTCCTTCGTCGAGGACTGCACACACAGCACAACGGGAAAGGACGACTGATGCACGCCGTCGATGTTGCACTGCTACTTGTCAGACTGGTTGTCGGAGTGACCATGATCGCGCACGGACTGAACCATTGGCGCGGCGGTGGCCGTATCGAAGGGACTGCCCGCTGGTTCAGCGGACTGGGTCTGCGGCAGGGCAAGCTGCAGGCGTGGCTGAGTGTTGTCACCGAAATCGGTGCGGGCTTACTTCTCGTCATTGGCCTACTCACACCACTCGCCTGCGCGGCGGTCATCTCGGTGATGCTCGTGGCGGGAATCCTCGCCCACCGGCCCAACGGGTTCTTCGTCTTCAAGGAAGGCTATGAATACGTCCTGGTGCTGTCGGTGACCGCTCTGGCGTTGGCAATGCTCGGGCCGGGAGAGTTCTCGATCGACGCCATCGCAGGCATCGACATCGCCGGCTGGGCCGGTGGGGGCACCGCACTGGGTCTGGGCGTCGCATCGACGGCGGGGCTGCTTGCAGTGTTCTGGCGACCGCAGCCGCGAGAGGTCGTGGCCGCATGATTCCTAATCTCGAATCGGAGGAACACTGATGCGCGTCGGATTCATCGGACTCGGTAGCCAGGGCGCGCCCATGGCACGCCGCATCATTCATGCGGGCTACGACGTCACCCTGTGGGCGCGCCGTCCCGATGCTTTCGTGCCCTTCGCCGACACCGCCGCGACGTTTGCCGACTCCCCTGCCGACCTCGGGGCAGCAAGCGATCTCGTGTGCATCTGCGTGGTCAGCGACGACGACGTCCAGGAGGTGGTCGCCGGTGAGGACGGTGTACTCGAGGGAATGAAGGACGGCGGCGTGATCGCCATCCACAGCACGGTGCACCCGGACACGTGTCACAACCTGGCTGCCAAGGCGCGGGAGCGCGGGGTCTCCGTAGTCGATGCTCCGGTGAGCGGCGGCGGATCGGCGGCCACCGAAGGGCGTCTGCTGGTGATGGTGGGAGGAGCGGTCGACGACTATGACCGCTGCCGGCCGGTGTTCTCGATGTATGCGAACCCTGTCGTCCACCTAGGTCCGCTGGGCGCCGGACAGGTCACGAAACTGCTCAACAATCTGCTCTTCACCGCCAACCTCGCCACGGCGGCCAGCACCCTGAGCCTCGGGCAGTCACTGGGTGTCGACCCCGCCAGACTCGGTGAAGTCATCACACACGGGACAGCCGACAGCTTTGCACTCAGCCGAATCGTCTCTGCCGGCGGCACTCTCGATCGCATCGCGGCGCACGCAGGCGAGCTGCTCCAGAAGGATGTCGGGCTGGTGGCCGGTCTCGCGGCCGCGGCGGAGGTCCCGACGGGAATCGCGATGGCCGCCGCAGACACCACGCTCACCCTGATGGACCACCCGAGATGAGTCGCGTCGGATTCATCGGCGCCGGGCGCATGGGACTCCCCATGGTGCGCAAGCTCGCCGAAGCCGGTCACGAAGTGCGCGCGCTGGGCCGCTCGCCCGAAAGCCGGGCCGCTATCTACGCGTCGGGGGCGGAGGCATTCTCCGATCTTTCCGAGATCGGCCAGGGAGCCGATCTCGTGACGGTATGCGTATTCAGCGACGACCAGGTTCGGCACGTGTGCCTCGACAGCCCGTTGCTGGCGGCCATGCCGAGCGGCGCCGTCCTGGCGGTCCACACCACGGTGAGTCCCCGCACGGTCGAGACCGTCGCGGAACGTGCAGCGGCACACGGCATCGACGTGATCGACGCCGCGGTCAGCGGCGGGCCACCCGATATCGCAGCCGGGTGCTTGACCCTTTTCCTCGGCGGACCCGAGGGCGCTGTGGCACGAACTCGCCCGATACTGCAAAGCTACGGCGATCCCATTCTCCATGTCGGCCCCAGCGGCAACGGTCAACGCGTGAAGCTGGTGAACAATGCACTGTTCGCGGCACAGATCGGACTCCTCGCCGAAGCCGCCGACCTCGGCAGGCAGCTCGGACTAGACGAGTCCGTGCTGTTGGAGGCCCTTCCCCACGGAAGCTCCGCCAGTCGGGTCATGGGCAGGGTCGCGGCGAGAGGCTCGGTGGGGTCCTTCCGAAGCGCGGTCGGTGAGTTCCTCGACAAGGATGTGGCCGTAGTCCGTTCAACCGTCGCCGAACTCGGCGGTGACCTCGGAATCCTCGAAAAAGTCATCAGCGCTGGCCATCCGGTGCGGTACCCCCGATGAGCACTTCCGTACTGCCGGCGCGGCAGGAGGCGTTGTCGATGAACGACGCCGAGCACCCCATTTCGCACACCCGATCGCCGCGGATCTCCCCATGGACCGCGGAATGACGTCACCAAGGAGGTCCTCGTGGAGGGTCTGACAAACAAGGTAATCCTCGTCGCCGGTGCGGCCACCGGCCTGGGCGCCGCCTCTGCGCACCGGTTGGCACAGTGCGGCGCACGGGTCGTGGTCGGTGACCTGAATTTTCCCGGTGCCGAGAAGACCGCTGCAGCCATCAGCGAGGCCGGTGGTCAGGCGGTCGCCGCACAGTTCGACATCTCCGACGACGAGTCCGTCAAGGAATTGCTCGCGTTCTCCGTGCGGACCTACGGACACCTGGACGCAGTCCACATCAACGCCGGGGACATGGCGGCGGTGTCCAAGGACACGAATATCGTCGATATCGACCTCGAGATATGGGACCGCACCATCGCCGTCAATCTCCGCGGCCACATGCTCGTCACCCGCCACAGCATTCCGGAGCTTCTCGCCCGAGGCGGTGGGACCATCGTGTACACCTCGTCCATCGCGTCCTTCACGGGTGATCCCGAACGCCCGGCCTACTCCGCGACCAAGGCGGGTATCAATGCCATGGCGCGGCACGTTGCCTCTCGCTGGGGCCGGGAGGGCATCCGCGCCAATGCCATTACTCCCGGATTGATCCTCACTCCTGAGATCGAGCAGGGGGCCTCGCCGGAGTTGCTGCAATCTTTGATCGCCCGATCCCGCAGCCCGCGCGCGGGCAGGCCGAGCGACATCTCGGGAATGGTCGCCTATCTGATGTCCGACGACGGGGCGTGGATCAACGGTCAGGTCGTCAACGTCGATGGCGGCACTGTCCTGCGCTGAACGGTGTCGCTCGGTTCCCGCCCACGACCGGCCCCACCGCAAACTGCCGATTCAACCGCGGGATCTAGATTCTCACAAATGAAAGTACTATTCTCATTAGTGACTGGCGCCACTGCCGGATATTTCTGCGCAGTGCAGGAGAGGACTTCCAATGAACATTGACGACTTGGTGATGGTCAGCATCGACGACCACGTAGTCGAACCAGCCGACATCTTCGAAAAGCACTTCCCGAAGAGTCTCATGGACCAAGCTCCCAAGCTGACAGCCCACCCGCGGAACCCCAACGTGCAGGCCTGGATGTTCCAGGACGTCGTGGTCGGCAGCTCGGGGCTGAACGCCGTGGTCTCCTGGCCCAAGAACGAGTGGGGAATGGATCCGACGGGCTACGCCGAGATGCGCCCCGGTGTTTACGACATGAGCATGCGGGTACGGGACATGGATGCCAACGGCACCCTTGCCGCAACACTTTTCGCCACCTTCCCGGGATTCGCCGGCACCCATCTGGCCAGCCTGCCGGACAAGAAGCTGTCTCTCGCTGCCTGCCAGGCGTTCAACGACTGGGTCGTCGGCGAGGTCCCCAGCACCTACCCGGGCCGCTTCATCCCGCTCGGCATCATCCCGTTCTTCGACATGGACGCGTCGGTCAAGGAGATCCACCGGCTCGCCGCGATGGGCTGTCGATCCATCAGCATTCCCGAAACGCCCTACGGTGTCGGGTTTCCCGACTTCAAATCGGGTCACTGGGACCCGGTTTTCAAAGCGTGCGTGGAGCACAACATCGTCCTCAGCCTGCACATCGGCGGCGGCTTCGGCCTCGTCAAGCGGCCAGAGGGTTTCAACATCGACGACATGATGGTCTTGACGCCCCTCATCTCGACCATCGCGGCCAACGACATGATGCTCAGCGGGGCTTTCCAGAAGTTCCCCGACCTCAAGGTCGCCATGAGCGAGGGTGGTGTGGGCTGGGTGGCGCCGTGGCTCGACCGGCTGGAGCGGCATATCGAGAACCAGTCGTGGACGGGCATGAGCTTCCTTCCCAAAGGAATGGGCCCTACGGACGTGTGGCGAAAGAACTTCCTGGCGTGTTACATCACCGAGCCGAGCGGTCTGAACAACCGTGAGCGGCTGGGCATCGACACCATCGCGTGGGAGTGCGACTTCCCGCACTCCGATTCCACCTGGCCGAATTCGCCGGAGATGCTGATGGAGGAGCTCGCCGCCTCCCGCTGCACCGACGAGGAGATCGATAAAATCACCTGGAAGAATGTTGCCAGGTTCTTCGATTGGGATCCGTTCGAGCACACTCCTCGCGAGCAGGCCACCGTGGGAGCCCTGCGTGCCCGCGCCACGGACGTCGACGTGAGTGAGACGTCCAAGGAGGAGTACCGCCGACGCTACGAACTCGCGAACTCTTAGGCCAGGAACCTTTTACACGCATGATGCCCGCCGACCGGAGTCGGCGGGCATCATGCGTAGAGGGTCGATCCGCTTCACGTCAGAGTTTGACGACAACCGTCTTGGTAGCGGTGAAGGCGTCGAGGGCCTCGTACCCTTTCTCACGCCCGTATCCGGACTTCTTGAAGCCGCCGAAGGGAAGTTCCACACCACCACCTGCGCCGTAGGTGTTGACGTACACCTGACCTGCCTCGATGTCCGCGGCCATCCGGTGCGCCCGAGAAAGGTCGGAGGTCCACACCGAGCCGAGCAGCGCATACTCGGTGCCGTTCGCCAGTGCGACCGCCTCCTCTTCGGCGGCGAAGGAATTGACCACGAGAACGGGCCCGAAAATCTCCTCCTGAGCGATCGGTGAGACCGGATCCACGTTGTCGATGAGGGTCGGCGCGAAGTATGCGCCGCCGGCGAGCGATTCGTCGTCAGGGACGGTGCCCCCGAACACGACTTCACCCTTGGTGAGATCGTCGACCATGGATTTGACCCGGCCCTGCTGCTTGGCGGACACCAGCGGACCGAGCTCTTTGTCGTCGACACCGGCTCCGATGGTGACGTGGGCGAAGCGTTCGGCGACCCGATCGACCATTTCGGTATGGACGGACTCGTGAACGAGCAGACGCGAACCTGCGGAGCAGGTTTGCCCGGCGTTCTGCAGGATTGCCTTCGCCACCGCCGTGGACGCTGCGTCCAGATCGGCGTCGGGAAAGACGATCTGCGCGGACTTACCCCCGAGCTCGAGTACCACGGGAACGACACGGTCGGCGGCCGCACGCGCGATCACCGCGCCGATCCGGGTGGACCCGACGAACCCGACGTGGTCTATCCCGGTATGCGTGGACAGTGCCGCACCGGTTTCGGCGCCGATCCCGGTGACGACGTTGAACACACCGGGCGGTAAGCCTGCCTCGATAGCCAGCTGCGCGAACGCCACCGCGGTGCGGGGTGTTTCGTCCGCCGGTTTGGCCACCGAGCAGTTGCCGGTTGCAATGGCGGGTGCCACCGCGCGCGCGAGGAGTTGCATCGGGTAGTTCCAGGCCACGATGTGGGCGGTGACCCCGAACGGCTCACGCCGGGTGTACACGTGCAGGTCGGCCGAGAGCGGAATCGACTGACCGTAGTAGGTGTCGATCGCGTGCCCGTAGAAGCTGAAGTAGCGTGCCGACACGTCGACGTCGTTGCGCGCCTGGCTGAGAGGTTTGCCCGAATCCTCGCTCTCCATCCGCGCAAGGTGTTCCTTGTCGCGCAGGATCAGGTGTGCGATACGGGTGAGGATGTTTGCACGATCCTCGGGCTTGGTGCGCCGCCACCACCTGTTCGCCGCACGGGCAGCGAACACCGCGGAATCGACCTGCTGCGCCGTGGCACGTGCGACGGTGCCCAGGGAACGGCCCGTGGACGGGTCGATGTTCTCGTACCACTCGGGGGAATCGACAGATACTCCATTGATGAACGACCGTGTAGTCGCCATGATCGTGGTTCCTTCCCACTCAGGTTGCGTTGTCGGCATCCGACGAGAACATCGCCCGACGCTCGTGCAGAAAGTCGTGCGGATAGCCGAGCCGCACACGTGTGGCCGCGTCGAGCCGCTCCATATGTGAGTCGTCCAGATGGACACTCAGTGCGCCGAGATTATCGTGGATCTGGTTCACGGTACGTGCGCCGATCGACGGCATCAGCCCCTGGCGCAGCACCCAGGCCAGCGCCACGCGCGCGGAGGTGGTTCCGAGTTCTTCCGCGATTTCGACGGCGGCGTTCACACCCCGTTGGTGAGACAGGGACAGCCGCTCCATACCACCGGGAAGCTTCCCGGCCAGTATCCCGCGTGCGAGCGGACTCCACGCGTAGACAGCCAGGCCGAGTGCCCGCGCCATGGGCAGGAGCTCTCGGTCCGGAGTCCGTGCGACGAGCGAGTATTCGACCTGCATGCCGCAAAACGCGGACCAGCCCCTCAACTCGGCAATAGCGGCCGATCGGGAGACGACCCAGGCGGGCGTGTTGGTCACGCCGATCGCGAGGACCTTGCCTGCTCGCACCAGGTCGTCGAGTGCACGCAATGTCTCTTCGACGGGAGTGCACTGGTCCCACGCATGTACCCACAACAAGTCGACATAGTCGGTGCCCAGCCGTCGCAGGCTCGTCTCGACGCTGCGACGCAGGCTCTTGCGGTGGCTGCCGCCCGAGTTCGGATCGTCCTTGTGGGTCGGCAGTGTGAATTTGGTACTCAGGACGACAGAATCGCGCTCGCCCGCTACCAGTCGCCCGACAATCGACTCGCTCGCGCCTTCGGTGTAGTTATTGGCCGTGTCGACCACGTTGCCGCCCGCGTCGCGGAAGGCACTGTAGATTTCCCGCGACGTCTTCTCATCCGCGCCGAACCCCCACTCCGTCCCGAATGTCATTGCACCCAGGCAGAGCTCGCTGACACGAAGGCCGGACGAGCCCAGCACACGCATCCCCATTCCCCTCCTGCGATCCGAGTCAGGCATCGTCGTCCACCACCCAGTTCACAAAACGATGGAGGGGATACATACCGTCGTGAGGGCTGCCCATGCTGCCGGTGAGTGCGCTACCCAGTTTCACGACACGCTGCACGCCCGCCGTGGCAAGATGATCGCGCACCTCGGCCTTCCGGTGTGTCGGGTAGATGCCGACCGTCTGCGTCGCCACCGTCGCGAAGGCGGCGGCGTCGCCCATCGACGCGACCGGCACGACGTTGACCGTCTTGTTCGTCGGGTGGAAGTCGACCGGCTCGGGCGAGCGCACAACCAGGCCGCTACCGTCGTAACCTCCCCAGACCCGATAGTCGGGTTCGAGGAAGCGCATTCCCTCCACCTCCTCACGAATGTCGCTGGGAGTCTTCGGCCCGGTTGCCTCCGCGAAGTCCCGGTCGACACCGAGTCGTGCGGTGAGCGCGGCACAGAACCGGTCGACCTGCCCGATGTCACCCTCGACCGCGATGTGCCGAGCTGCGACGCATGCGTCCTGGTTGAAGATCGTGGCGTCGGCTGCGGCGAGTTCGGCCACCTGCTGCAGGGTCTCCTCCGATGCGAACGCCTCTCTGCCGACGATGGACATCGACACCTTGGGATCGAACGAGATCAACTGGAACCCCGGCCCGGCGTACTTCGCGGCGTTCTCGATCGCGGAGCCGCCACCCCAGGCCACCAGCTTGTCGAAGTACTGAGAGCGGTACAGCACGTTCTCGACCTGCGCGTCGCCCCCGCGCCAGTAGACAGCCGACATCGATCGGAGAATCGGGTGATCGGGCTCGATGTCCGACATGGTTCGAAGTACGGCAACCGTGGTGAAGGGATCAGCAGAGGGCATCTTGAAGACGTTCACCGCCTTGACAAGCGCCGCGTCGGCGATCGAGGTCATGGCTGCGCTCGGTGAGTTCCCTGCGAGCATGTGGACGAGCCGAGGCGGGAAGGCCCGAATCCGGCTCACCCGTCCGTTCGGATCGGTGCGCTCGACCCATCCGTCGAGTAGATTCCGGTCACCGAACGTGCGGTCGAGCCGGTACTCGAGCGCCTCCCTGGTCAGGAACTGCCCGGGCCTGGCGAACGTATTCTCGATGATCCGCCGGGGCAGCGCGCTGACCTGCAGGGTCATCTCGAGGGACTCCTGCAGATATTCGTTCGTTTCGAGCGTGAGATGTTTCGCGGTCTCGACGAGAAAGTCGATGATCTCCGAGAGTGGAACGCCGAAGGCCGGGCCCTGCTGGGTGCGCGGAACGAACAGTTCGTCGAGCTTCAGGCGCGGCGTGGCGAACGGCACGCCGAAGTCGCGGGAGAGATATTCGGTGTCGTCACCCCAGATCAGCTTGCCGCGCACGAAGTGGGGTACACGGATCTTGGACGTACTCGGGGTGAGAGTGGTTGTCGTCGTCATGGTTTCGTCCTCAGTCCTCGATGAATCCGCGGACGTAAGCATCCGTGGTGCCGGCACAGGTGATCTTGTCGTCGTCGACCAGATCCGAGTACCGAGTGATGTCGGGGGCGATCGAGGGCCCCGATCGGCCGCAGGCGCACGCGTCTAGGTCGACGCTGATCTTGTCGCCGGTGATCGTCCCGCCCCAGCGCCCGTCGACGGTCGTGTCGAAGAATGCGGCACGACCCTCGACCTGTCCGTGCGATTCCGGTGCCGGCGCCTCGCCGTTCTTGTCGAGTACGAAGAGTACGAGTCCGGACGGCACGTGGTAGCGCTCGGCGGAACATCGGGGAAGACGCAGATTCAACTCCTGCATGGAGTAGTAGTGGAAGAACCTGCTCGGTGAGATATTCAGCATCCGGTAGATCTGCGCTTGATAGTCGGCAGGCAAGGAGTGGCCCTTCAATCCGCCGCCCACCGTCAGCGCATTCTCGCCGGTGATGTCTCCGTCTTTCGCTCCGAGCTCGCGCAGTATCTCCGTGAGCCGAAACAGGCTTGCGAACTGGGAGCTGAAGAAGATTCGCTCCGAACGATGTTCGAGTATCTGCTCTGCCCAGTAGTGCAGGCGCCGCTCGTTCTCCGCCTGCCGCTTCGCGGCCTCTGCCTCGTGCGCCGCGAGCTCGTCCGGTGTGGCGGTCCCGTCGGCCATCGCCTTGCGCACAGCGGACAGGCGCGCCATGTAGGCGTGGTGCCCGGCGGCGGGGGGCGCGGACGGAAAGGGTGGGATGCCGTCCGGTCGGCCGTAGGAGCCGAGGAGCAGGTCGCGCATGGCATTGTGTCCGCTGAGCCCGGTTTCCGGACCGACAGGAATGAAATGCCACGTGCGTTCCGGCGGTAGACCGAGATCGGTCAGGCCGTCGAGCATGTTCTGCAGCGACACTTCCCGGTCGCGCGGAGACTTGTTCAGAAAGGAACTCTTCCCGCTGGTGCCGCTCGAACTCGACACCAGATGTCCGGCAGCTTCCAACCTGTCGATCAGGCCGTCGACGTCCGCGACGCCGGACAGGTCGACGTCGGTGACCCGGTGGGTCGAGAGGGAATCGAGCCAGCGAGTGAGCTGCCGCCAATTGCCCTTCGCGATCAGCGATTCGGGGTAACTCTTGTAGGCCGTATGCGGGAAGAGCAGGGGAATCATGTCCTCGCGGGACGCGATTCTCTCGATTCCCTCCGCATCTGCCCGCTGCGCGAGAAAGGGCACCTGCCGGCGCCGCTCCTGAAAAAGCGCATCCAGCGTCTCGATGACATTCCGCTGTTTCGTCGTTCCTGACATTGTGCCTCCGGCGTCGTGAGCGAAAATAACTTTACCCTCGGTCAAGTTTTCTTAACTTTACCCACGGTATAGTTATTCTGTCCACACGCCGTCCCGATCTCGGCTGGCAGACTTACCGGCATGACGTCGCCGAAGTCCCGCTCTCGTACAGACCCCACGCCACACCGCGGCGGCCGTCCCACCCGGGAGCAAGCCACGCGGATCGATCGAAGCGTCCGAGAAAGGGCGCTCGAGCTCTTCCTCCAGTACGGCTACGAGGGCACGTCGATGAATGCGATCGCCGAGGCGGCCGGCACCACCAAACCGTCCCTGTACGCCCGCTTCCCCACCAAGGAGGCAGTCTTCCGCTCGGTACTCGAATGGGCGATACAACGCACCGACTGGCCAGTTCCCGAACCACCCGCGCCGAGCCTCGACGACTTGGAGGAGGCCTTGACCGCGATCGCGTCCGCCGCGCTGAGTCGGGCGCTCGAACCGTCGATGATCAGGCTCGAACAGATCGCCATTGCCCATGCTTCGCACTACCCGGAGCTCGCCCGCCGGACTTTCGGTACCGGATTCTGGCCGCGCAAGCAGCTCGTGGTCGACCTACTCAACCGGCACGCGGCAGACGGCTCGATCGTGGCCGAAGACCCCGACCTGCTCGCGGAACACTTCCTCGGGATGGCCTCGGTCGCGCCGGCGCGCCTCGCGTCCTTCGGCATCGTGCACGACCCCGAGGACCGGGCACGCCACACCCGTTCGGCGGTGCAGCTCTTTCTTCGCAGCCTGCGGCCCGTCGACGACGAACGGACGTGAACCGGAGAGCCACGGCCGGCCGGCGCATTACCGCCCGGCTGCTCCGGCTCTCAGGCAGAACACGGTGATGCGATCGATGTCGGTAGCAGTCGGCTGAACCCGCCGCCAGAGGTAGTCCGACAACGTGCCGATCATCGCGTGCGCCGCAAGGGAGGCATCGAATTCGGGCGCCTCGCTTCCCAACTGCCTGAACGGTTCGTGCAGCAATCCGGCCAGCGGATCGCTGGCCGACCGCAGGCCCGACGCCGCGTCCTCGCCGAGACTGCCGGCATTCCACAGGACGGCGCGCGTGGTTTCCGCGACCTCACCGGCAGCCTGGGAGATCACACCCTCGACCCAGCGACGAACCTTTGCCTCAGGCGTGGACTCCTTGTTCATCTGGTGCGCAACGTATTTCCGCAGCCGCTCCGTTCCGTCCTCGAAGAGCGCTGCCACCAGTGCATCCTTCGACCGAAAATGACGATAGAACGCCTCGTTCGACAGGCCGGCCGCTGCGACAATGTCCGCGACCCGCGGGCGGGTGGTCGTTCCACACGCCCGCATCACCTCGAGCGCGGCGTCGAGCAACCCACGGATTTCCATGGCATAGATCGCGCCGCGTTTGGCCAACGCGCGCTGGGCAATACGGTTCGCAAGATCCTCCATCGCGCTAGTGCGCTTCGGCTGGGCCGCGCGAAAGCCGCTCGGGGCGGGCCCAGCACCGCTGAAGCCCTGGCTGCGCCACACGACTCACCAATTCGATCCGAAGGCCCGTCGTCGCGCTGCGATGGAAGGTGAAGAACGGTTGCCCGTCGGAACCCACCCGGGTCGCCTCGGTCACGAAACCGAAGCGTACAAGTTTTTCAGCGTCCGCCGCGACGTCGTCGGACCAGTAACCGGCGTGGTGAATGCCCGGCGCTTGTTCCCACAGAGTTCCGGGGACGCTTCGCACCACTTCGATTCGAGGTGTGGTGACGGAGTATGCGCAGCTGAGATCGACGACGGTGTCACCGTCCGGCACAGTCACCGCGATCGGACCACCTATTTCGTCGCCCCACTCGTACCCGAACAGGGCGCGTAGCTCCATCCGGGTCGCTTCGGGTTTGTCGGTGACGATGCCGAGATGAAAGAGATCCTCAGCCTTCATCGGCCGGTCTCGCCCAACTCCGCGCGGCTTCAAGAAGCAAACTCCGAAAAATAAGAATTGCATTTGTGTTCACGAGAACGATATTCTCATGCTGACGAAGGAGGCGCAATGGCGTGGGATTTCGAGACGGACGCTGAGTACCAAGCGAAACTGGACTGGGCGGATACGTTCGTACGCGACGAGGTCGAGCCACTCGATCACATCTGGGAGCACCAACAGTTCGTTCCCCTCGACGGGGCGCGACGCAAGGCTATCGACCCGTTGAAAGACCAGGTTCGGAAACAAGGTCTCTGGGCCACCCACCTCGGACCCGAACTCGGCGGCCAGGGATACGGAGCGCTCGAGTTGGCGCTCCTGAACGAGATACTCGGCCGATCTTCGTGGGCACCGATCGTGTTCGGGTGCCAAGCGCCGGACACCGGCAACGCCGAGATCATCGCCCATTACGGCACCGAAGCACAAAAGGAGCGCTATCTGCAGCCGCTGCTCAACGGCGAGTTGTTCTCCACCTATTCGATGACCGAGCCCCAGGCAGGCGCCGACCCAGCCCAGTTCACCACGCGAGCGGTCAAGGATGGGGACCACTGGATCATCGACGGCTGGAAGTACTTCTCCTCCAACGCCAGAACCGCATCCTTCCTGATCGTCATGGCCGTCACGAACCCCGACGTCAGCGTCTACAAGGGCATGTCGATGTTTCTGGTCCCGGCGGATACGCCCGGAATCGACATCGTTCGCAACGTCGGCCTGTACGGGGAAGCCATGAACGACGGTACCCACGCCCTCATTCACTACGACGGTGTCCGGGTTCCCGAAGAAGCAATGCTCGGTGGAGAAGGTCAGGCTTTCGCCGTCGCTCAGACCCGTCTCGGTGGCGGCAGGATCCACCACGCCATGCGGACGATCGGTCTCGCACAGAAGGCCCTCGACATGATGTGCGAGCGCGCCCTCAGCCGCGAAACCTCAGGTAGCCGCCTCGCGGACAAGCAATTCGTCCAGGGCTATATCGCCGACTCCTACGCTCAGTTGGCCCAGTTCCGGCTCTTCGTGCTGCACACGGCCTGGAAAATCGACAAGTACAACGACTACAAGAAGGTTCGGAAAGACATCGCCACCGCCAAGGTCGTCATGCCGACCGTTCTGCACGACATCGCCTGGCGCGCGATGCAAGTACACGGAGCACTGGGCGTGACCAACGAGCTGCCGCTGTTCCAGATGATTCACGGCGCCGCCGTCATGGGCCTCGCGGACGGCCCCACAGAGGTGCACAAGACCACAGTGGCCAAGCAGGTACTTCGCGATTACAAGCCCAATGACGACCTCTGGCCCTCGGAATGGATCCCGAAGAAGCAAGAAGCCGCCAAGGCGAAGTTCGCCGAGTACCTCGAACTGGAAGTAGGAAATTTGTGATCGACTTTCAACGCCTGTCGGACTGGATGGACGGTCAGGGCCTTCGCAAGGGTGCCCCGCTCGAACACCGATACCTTTCCGGCGGAACACAGAACGACATCTACGAACTGACCCGCGAAGACCTCCGCTGCGTGATCCGGATACCACCGCCCGAAGCTCCGGCGAACCGCGACAAGGGGATTCTGCGGGAGTGGCAGATCATCCAGGCACTCGAGGGCACCGACGTGCCACACACCGAGGCCGTCGCCGTGTGCGAAGACGCATCGGTCCTCGGCCGGCCGTTCTACCTGATGGGATTCGTCGACGGTTGGTCACCGATGGAGAACAGGAACTGGACCACCCCCTTCGACACCGACCTCGTGGCCCGCGCCGGACTCGGTTACCAATTGGCCGAAGGCATCGCCCTCTTGTCCGCGGTCGATTGGAAGTCCAGGGGTCTCCAAGACTTGGGCCGCCCCGAGGGCTTCCACGAACGCCAGGTCGACCGCTGGACCGGCCTTTTCGCGAAGATCAAGGGCCGCGAACTCGACGGTTTCGATGTGGCTACCGACTGGCTGCGCAACCACAAGCCGCTCGATTTCGTCCCCGGCATCATGCACGGCGACTATCAGTTCGCGAACGTCATGTTTCAGGACGGTGCACCGGCGAAACTGGCCGCGATCGTCGACTGGGAAATGGGCACGGTCGGAGACCCCAAGCTCGACCTGGCTTGGATGCTGGAGGGCTGGCCTGCGGACACCAGCACCCCGGAAGCTGCCACCTGCAGCTACGTCAACCTGCAGGGGATGCCGTCGATGGATCAGCTGGCAGGACACTATTCCGACGTCTCGGGACGCCAGGTCGACGATCTCGACTACTACCGGATCCTCGCCAAATGGAAGTTGGCGATCATTCTCGAACAGGGATACCAGCGTGCAGGCGACAACGAAAAGCTCCTCGCCTTCGGGCCCATCGTCGTCCAGTCCATGATCGCGGCCGCCGAGCTCGCCGAAACGACGGAGTACAAGTCATGACCGACACCGCAGAACTCGTACAGGAACGCCACGGCGCCATTCTGGTCCTTCGCCTGAACCGACCGGAGGCACGGAACGCACTCACCGGCACGCTGATGCGTGACCTCGGCACCGTCGTCGTGGAGGCCGAAGCTGATCCGGACATTCGCGCCATCGTCCTCACCGGCGCGGGCGACCGCGCATTCTGTTCGGGGATGGATCTGCGCTCCTTCGCGGAAGAAGGCGAGGGTGGCTTCAACTCCGAGGGTTACGCGCGACTGGCTTCCGGTCAACTGACCCTCCCGGTTATCGGTGCGGCAAACGGCACGGCCATCGGCGGCGGACTCGAGCTGCTGCTCGGGGCCGATGTCATCGTCGCTTCGTCGACCGCCAAATTTGGCTTCCCGGAGGTCAAGCGGGGTCTGTTCCCCGGTGGCGGCGGAACGACCATCGGCACGAGACTCCCGTTGCACGCCGCGCTGGAGATGACGCTCACTGGCGACTTCATCACCGCAGACCGTGGATACCAGCTCGGATTGATCAATGCTGTGGTCGAAGCTGATGCTGTGTTGGACACCGCCTTGGAGTACGCGGCGCGGATCGCCGTCAATGCACCCCTCGGACTCGCTGCCTGCAAGGAACTCGTCCGTCTCTCGGTCTCCGATGCTGCCCGGGCCGCGGAACGGCTCACCGACTGGCAGTCGATCGTATTCACCAGTGCAGACGCCAAAGAGGGCGCCGCGGCGTTCATCGAGAAGCGCGCACCGATCTGGCAGGGCCGGTGATCTGAGAGTGCGTGCCGCAGTCTGTTCCTCGTACGGGCCCCCCGAGGCTGTGAAAGTCGAAACGCTTCCCTCACCTCTGTTGGAGGCGGGTCAGGTGCGGATCAAGATCGGAGCCGCAGCCGTTAACTTCTCAGATGTGCTGCTGATCGCCGACAAGTACCAAGTCAGTGTCCCACCACCGTTCACACCCGGGAGTGAGTTCGCGGGCGTCGTCGAGGAAGTGGCCGAAGGAGTCAGCGCAGTCTCCGTGGGCGACCGGGTCACCGGAACCGGGTTTGTCGGTGCCTTCGCCGAGGAGATCGTCGTGGCCTCCGACAAACTCACCCTCAAGCAGATCCCGGACGGCATCGATGCACGCGTCGCCGCTGCCTTCGGCGTCGCACACCGCACGGCCTACCACACACTTCGCTCGGTGGCCCGCCTGCGGCCTGGGGACGAGCTGATCGTTCTCGGAGCGGGCGGCGGAGTCGGCCTCGCCGCTGTTCAACTCGGTATCGCACTCGGTGCGTCCGTCACCGCGGTCGCATCGAGCACCGACAAGCTCGTCGTCGCTGCTTCATATGGAGCCGGCCACCTCGTCGATCACCGATCCGGAGATCTGCGCACCCGGCTGAAAGAGGCACTTCCCCAGGGCGCAGACGTGGTGGTGGACCCCGTGGGAGGCGACCTCTCCGAGCCCGCCCTCCGCGCGCTACGCCCGGGCGGCCGCTTCGTTACGGTCGGCTACGCCTCCGGCGTCATCCCGTCCATCCCTCTCAATCTGGTATTGGTCAAAGGAATTCACATTTCCGGATTCCAGTTCAAGGACATTCCAGCCGACGAATTTCATCGCAACGAACAGGAACTGACCGACCTGCTCCTCGAGAATCGTGCAGTCCCCCACATCGGCGCCTCCTATCCGCTCGAGGGCACGGCTGACGCTCTCCGGCTCGTCGCCGACGGCAAAGCCATCGGCAAGGTACTCATCGACTGCGAGCAGTAGTCCGGTGTGACTCCTCCGATGCAGTCGGAGGAGTCACACCGATGACCAAAAACCCAGCCGGTCAAGCTATGTCGGATATCGACCAGGACGGCCAGTTGAGCAGCTCGTTGTGGCGGAAGGTCTCCGTGGCACCGATCGAATCGACCGAAACGGTAGCCGCCGCGAGGGCATGAGCCTTGAAAGCTCTGGCGGCCATACTCAACCGGTGGCTGCCGGCACCGAATCTCTCGTCGAGGTCATCCGGGAAACTATCGCCGAGCAACAGGACCTCGGTCTGGCCCTCGTCGAGGTTGTCGAGTACACCCCGCCGCACGCGGGAGTCGGTTTGGTACAGATCCGCCGACACTGCGATCACCTGCGGACAGGGACCGTGAGGGGAAGCCAGCGCCGATTCCAGGTCGAGTGTGATCGCTCCGAGAATCTGGAGTGGCCGCGCGTCCGAGTGGTCCGCGACGATGGCCGAGACATCCCAGCCTGCCATCGCCTGGTCGAACAGCCACCCTCCGGCGAGCCTCACTACGTCGACCACGTTGGGTGCGACAACAGCAACCCGGTACCTCAGGCTCCGCTGTCGGGCACGAGCTGTCGAGTCAGCGATCGTGCATACTCCCTGAATACGTCGGTCACGGGGATCGAAGGGTCGAGTAGCCATGAGGTCTCCATTCCTCTGAGAAACGCAACAATCTCTACGGCCTTGAGTGCCGGGTCTACATCGGTTCGGTATCGGCCGGCGCGTTGACCACGCCGGATGCCTTCTGCCACGGCCTCGACAGAGGCCCTGGCTCTGCCGAGTAGGCGGTCGTGCAGCGGCGCGTTGGAATCGAGGTTTTCGATCTGGAGGGCGGCGAACATGCCGATCAGCTCCGGTGAGCGCTCAAATCGCTCGGCGACCCGCTCGATCTGCTCGATGAGATCACCCGAGCGGTCTGCGTGAGCGTCGTCGTCGGCATCGCGGGCGTCGAGCACCGCGTGCAACAGCTGCTCCTTCGACTCGAAGTGATGCAGCAGTCCAGCGGGGCTGACCCCGACCGCCTTCGCGATCTGAGCCAACGTCGTGTTGCGCCAGCCGTTCCGCGCCAACAGCCGCTGAGCGGCGGTGATGATCAATTGCCGTCGATCCTCGCCCTTCGCCAGAAGCGTGTCATACGGCCGTGGTTCCGACACCGGACTCCTTCGTTGGACCAACCTACTGAACACACAGTAGGTCAGTTCGACCGGTGTGACAAGGATCTCTTTTGTTGTTACGCGTGGCTACAGTCACATCCGGTCGTCACAGTCCTAGAGACTTGGCGATGATTACCTTCATCACCTCGCTCGTTCCCGCATAAATCCGGGCGACGCGCGCATCCGTGTAGAGGCGGGCTATCGGGTATTCGGTCATGAAGCCGTAGCCGCCGAACAGTTGCAGGCACCGATCGACGACACGCGCTTGCATCTCGGTGCAGAACAACTTGACCCTCGCTGCGTCGGCACCGGACAACTCGCCGTCCACGAGATCGAGCACCGCCCGGTCGATCATCGACTGTGCTGCCTCGACCTCGGCGGACATGGCCGCCAGCTCGAACTTGGTGTTCTGGAATGAAGCGACGGGCGTGCCGAACGCCTTACGTTCCTTGACGTACTCGATCGTCGTCATCACTGCCGCCCGCGCCTGGGCGACCGAACCGACCGCCACTGTCATTCGCTCCTGCGGCAGATTTCGGCCGAGGTAACCGAAGGCGGCACCCTCCTCACCCAGCCGGTTGGCCACCGGAACGCGGACGTCATCGAACGACAGCTCGACGGTGTCCTGCACCTTGCAGCCCATCTTGTCGAGAATTCGACCGCGCGTGAACCCGGGCATGCCGTCCTCCACAACCAGCAGGGTCAGTCCCGCGCGCCGATTGTCCGGATCGGTCGACGTCCGAGCGACGACGATCACGAGGTCGGCGAGCAATCCCCCCGTGATGAACGTCTTGGCACCGTTGACGACATACTCGTCGCCGTCCCGCACTGCGGTGGTGCGAACCCCCGCGAGGTCGGACCCCGTACCCGGTTCGGTCATCGCGATGGCCGTCAGCAACGTGCCTGCCGCCAGACCGGGAAACCAGCGGCTCTTCTGCGCGTCGTCGGCATACGCGAGAAAATACGGAAGGATGACGTCGAGTTGGGTACGGACCGTGCTCAACGTAACCAGAGCGCGGGCCGCCTCCTCCTGCAGGATGACGTTGTAGCGGTAGTCGGGCAGCCCCGCTCCCCCGAACTCCTCGGGGATGGCGGTACCCAGCAATCCCAGGGATCCGAGCTGCTCGAAGACCGCACGTGGCATCCGCCCTGCCTTCTCCCAGATCGGATAGTCGGGGACCACTCGCTTCTCGATGAAGTCGCGGGCCAGTTTTCGGAAAGCTTCGTGGTCTGCGGTGAAAACGTCTCTGCGCATGTCGATTCCTTCCCTTACGCCGACAGCTCGACCAGGGTGGCATTGGCGGTGCCGCCGCCCTCACACATCGTCTGGAGGCCGTAGCGGATTCCGTTGTAGCGCATGTGATGAATCATGCGGGTCATCAGAATGGCGCCCGATCCGCCGAGCGGGTGACCCAGCGCGATCGCGCCGCCCAACGGGTTGACCAGAGCGGGATCGGCACCGGTCTCCGCGAGCCAGGCCAGCGGCACCGAGGCAAAGGCTTCGTTCACCTCGAAAACGCCGACCTCCGGGAGGTCGATGCCCGCCTTGTTCAGCACCTTCTCGGTCGCCGGAATCGGTCCGGTCAGCATGAGGACCGGATCTGCCCCTGTGACGGCACCGGCGCAGTACCGCACGATCGGCGTCAACCCCAGTTCGCGCGCCCTGTCCGGTGTCGTGACGAGCAGAGCGGCGGCCCCGTCGGCGATCTGCGAGGAGTTGCCTGCGTGGATCACACCGTCGTCCTGGAATACCGGCTTCAGGGCAGCGAGCTTGTCGACGTCGGTTCCCCGTCGCACACACTCGTCGACGGCGATCACGCCCGACTCAGTGGATACGGGAACGATCTGGGTGTCGAAGGCACCGTTGTCCAGAGCGGTTGCCGCGCGGTCGTGTGAAAGACTGGCGAACTCGTCGAGCCGGCTCCGGGACAGACCCCACTTCTGGGCGATCATTTCCGCGCCGATACCTTGGTTGAACTGGAAATTGTCGTAACGGGCAAGCGCTTTGGGCCCGTACGGCGCGCCGGAAGCTTTCGCCGCTCCGAGCGGCACCCGGCTCATGACCTCGACACCGCCTGCTACGACGACGTCCTGCTGCCCCGACATCACCGCGTGCACCGCGAAATCGATCGCCTGCTGGCTCGACCCGCACGCTCGGTTGATCGTCGTTCCGGGAACGGTTTCGGGCCACCCCGCCGCGAGTACGGCGTACCGGCCGATGTTGCTCGACTGATCTCCGACCTGAGAGACGCACCCCCAGATCACATCGTCGACGATGCCCGGATCGAGCCGGGTGCGTTCGGCGAGCGCTGTGAGAACCATTGCCGACAGGTCTGCCGGGTGCACGCCGGACAGTCCGCCGTTCCGCTTTCCCACCGGGGTACGGACCGCCTCGACGATTACTACCTCACGCATTGACTTCTCCTACTGTCGGTCTGTCCATGGATCGAAGGTCGGTGGCGTCGCGCGCACGGGCGACCGCCCAGCGACCCGTGAAATGTGGTTCGCGTTTCTCTGCGAAAGCGGCGTATGCCTCCGGAGCATCCGCGGTGGCGAAATTGACCATCTGCGCGCGGGCCTCGTTCGCCAGCGCATCGCGCATCGTTCGGTCGGCTCCCTCGTTGAGCAGCGCCTTGCTCTGCGCGAGTGCAACCGGCGGGCCTGCCACCAGTCGCTCGGCGAGGTGGGTGACGAAACCATCGATGTCCGCGGCCGGCACCACCCAGGTCACGAGATTGAGGGCGTGTGCTTCTTCGGCGTCGATCATCTCGGCCAGCAAGGCAAGTCGCTTCGCCTGCTGTAATCCCACCAGTTTCGGCAGCAGCCAGGAGCCGCCCAGATCCAAGGACAACCCACGCCGCGTAAAGATCTGGGAGAACTTCGCTTCCGGCGTGGCAATCACGAAATCGCATCCCAGTGCCAGGTTCCACCCCGCACCGACAGCCACACCGGTCACCTTGGCGATCGTCGGTTTCGGCAGCTCGTGCAACAGCATCGCTACGTCGGTCAGGCGCCGCATCTTGTCTGCCGGGTGGTCGTCGCTCGGGACAGCGATGTCAGCGCCCGAGCTGAATGCCCCGCCGGCCCCGGTGACAACCACAGCACGTACCGCACGATCGGTTCCGGCTGCGACGAGCGCATCCCGCAATACGGCCCACAATTCCGCGTTGATGGCGTTCTTGCGTTGCGGCCGGTTGAGCGTCAGAGTTCGCACGCCGTCGCGGTCCCGGCACAACAGTATGGAACTGTCAGTCACAGTGTTTCCCCTTCACGAGCACATCAGCGGTAGACCGGCCCGACGGCGCCCTGCTCCCGCAGCCGGGAAAGGTGGGCTTCGGCGATCCCGAACTCGGTGAGTACGGAGTCGGTGTGCTCCCCGAGACCCGGCACCGCCGCCATCGGAGGGTCGTAACCGGCGATGATGGGCGGCGGCAGCAGTGAGGGGATCGGCCCTGCCGGTGTCTCGATCTGCCGCCAGCGATCGCGCGTAGTGAGCTGCGGATGCCCCAGAACCTCACTCGGGAGGTTGTACCGAGAGTTGCCGATACCCGCGGCGTCGGCAATCTTCTGCACGTGGGCAAGGTCGTGGAGCGCACACCATGCACCGATGGCCTCGTCGAGCTCGGCACGGTGCGTGACCCGGCCGGAGTTCGTCCCGAATCGATCGTCGTCGGCAAGGTCGCTGCGCTGCAGTATGTCCCGCGCCAACCGCTGCCATTCCCCGTCGTTCGTGGTGCCGAGTACCACGGTCTGTTCATCGGCCGTCCGGTAGGCGCCGTACGGCGCGACCGCAGGCGACGACATTCCGAGCGGCTGCTGATCTACCCCGGAGTGCCGTGTGTAGGTGAGGGGGTAGCCCATCAGTTCCGTCATCGTGTCGAACATGCTGACCGTGACCGCGCCGAAGCGAGCACCCAGTTCAGGGCGACGCCCCTTCGCGCACAGCAGAGCGAGGATCGACAACGCGGCATACAGTCCAGAACTGACATCGGCTACCGGGGGACCCGGTTTGGCCGGCTCACCCGGAAATCCGGTCACCGCGCATGCGCCCGACTCCGCTTGCACCAGCAGGTCGTACGCTCGCTTGTGCGACAGTGGCCCGCCCGACCCATAACCGTCGATCTCGACCGCGACGAGCTCCGGGTAACGCCCTTCCAGATCTGCGGGCGCGATACCGAGGCGGGAAGTGGCCCCCGGCGCGAGGTTGGACACCAGTACGTCGGCATTGCCGAGTAACCGGTGCAGCATCTCGATCCCGTCGTCGGTTTTCAGGTCGAGTGTCACGGATTCCTTACCGCGATTGGCCCAGACGAAATGGGCCGCAAGGCCGCCGACGACGTCGTCGTAGTGGCGGGCGAAGTCACCACCTCGCGGATTTTCCACCTTGATCACGCGGGCACCGAAGTCCGCGAGCGTCTTGGTGCACATCGGGGCGGAAACGGCCTGCTCGATCGTGACGACCGTGATGCCTTCGAGTGGGCCGCCCGACGCCGCAGGCTCGGCCATCACATCACCATGCCGCCGTCCACCGGCAGCACCTGCCCGGTGACGAAGGAGGCGGCATCGGAGGCGAGGAAGACGAAGGCACCGGCGATCTCTTCGGGTTCAGCCCAGCGTCGCAGCGGGATGCGGTTCAGCATCTGGGCGGCGAACTTCTCGTCCGTACGTATGGTTTCCGTCATCGGGGTGGCAGCGAGCGGTGCCAGCGCGTTGACGAGGATGTTCTTGCGGGCCAGTTCACGCGCCAGCGATTTTGTCATGCCGATGATGCCGGCTTTGGCGGCGGAGTAATTCACCTGACCGAGCGTGCCGGTGATTCCGGCCGAAGAGGTCACGTTGATGATCCGTCCGGTTCCATCGGTGGCAAGGAACGGAAGTGCTGCCTGGGCGCAGTGGAAGGCTCCGAGCAGGTGGATGTCGAGCATCCGCTGGAAGGACTCCTCCTGCAGATCGGCGAACATGGCCGGTGCAGTCACTCCGGCGTTGTTCACGAGTATGTGGAGGACACCCTCGGTAAAGCCGGCCGCCCTGGCCACCGCCGCGTCGGCGGAGTCCTTGTCGCGGACGTCCAAGGCGATGCTGTCGGCCTTACCTCCGCGCGCCGAAATCTTCTCGGCCACAGACGCGGCGGCGGTGGCATCGACGTCCGTGACGAGCACGGCAGCGCCCGCGGTAGCGAGTGCCTGCGCAACTGCCGAACCGATACCCCCGGCGGCACCGGTTACCAGCGCAGACCGTCCGGTCAGATCGAACAACCCAATATTGTCGGCCATCAGTAGCTCCTCGGCAATCCCAAAGTGTGTGATCCTAGATAGTTCAAAATCATTTCCTGACTGATCGGTGCAATTCGCATCAGCCGGGCCTCGCGGAAGTAGCGGGCGACATGATATTCCTCCGAATACCCCATTCCCCCATGGGTTTGCAGCGCTCGGTCCGCAGCCGCGAACCCGGCCTCCGCGCAGAGATACTTGGCGGTGTTCGCCTCACGCCCGCACGGCTGACCGTTGTCGTAGAGCCAGGTGGCCTTTCGAAGAACCAGTTCGGCCGCATCCAGATGCGCCAAGGCATCGGCGAGTGGAAACTGGATGCCCTGGTTCATTCCGATCGGCCTGCCGAACACTTCGCGTTCCTTGCCGTACTTGACTGCCTTTTCGAGCGCTACCCGGCCGATCCCCAGCGCTTCGGAGGCGATGAGCATCCGCTCGGGGTTCAGGCCGTCGAGCAGATACTTGAAGCCCATGCCTTCCTCACCGACGCGGTCCTCGACGGGAATACGGAGATCGTCGATGAACAACTCGTTGGAGGTGACCGCATTTCGCCCCATTTTTGCGATCGGACGGATGTCCACCCGGCTGCGATCGAGATCGGTGAGAAACAGCGTCATGCCATCGGTCTTCTTGGATACGTCGTCGTAGCGTTGGGTGCGGGTCAGCAGGAGAATTTTCTCCGACTCCATCGCCTTCGAAATCCATACCTTGCGACCGTTTACGACGTAGTGGTCGCCTTGCCGCCGCGCGAAGGTCGAGATGCGCGAGGTATCCAGCCCCGCCCCCGGCTCGGTAACCCCGAAACAGACGTGGAGGTCGCCGGAAGCGATGCGCGGTAACGTCCGCTGCTTGAGTTCTTCGGATCCGTGCACCACAACTGGGTGCATTCCGAAGATCGACAGATGAATGGAGCTCGCGGCGTTCATACCACCGCCTGACCGGGCGACTTCCTCGAGCAGCAAGGTTGCCTCGGTGATGCCGAGCCCGTGCCCGCCATACTCCTGCGGCATCGTCATTCCCAGCCATCCACCGTCCGCGATGGCGTCGTAGAACTCCGTGGGGAATTCGTGTGCGCGGTCCTTTTCCATCCAGTACTGGTCGTCGAACCGTTTCACCAACTCGCCGACCGATTTCCGGATCAACTCCTGATCCTCGGTCAGCTCGAAACTCATGCCACCGGGCACAGCCATTACTCTGCTCTCTCTCATTTCAGCCGACCGCCGACGGGACCGTCGAACACGTCTCTGCGTGCCCTGACCGTTTCCGCTCAGTCGGAGGCGGGAAGGGCTTTTGCGGCCTTGATGGTCATGGGGACGCCGTCGCAGCTCAGCTCTCCCACGCCGGGGGACGTGCACAGCACCTCGAGGGTCTCGCTCGCATCGACATAACGTTTGCCGAGGAGTGTGCGGGGATCGGTCATTCCGGCTGTGGAAGGCCGGCCGCCGGTAGCGGGGAGCATCGGTGTGCCACCGCAGGCGATGAGCGGCGCACCCTCGGCCGGGGCGCGCACGACGATCACTCGAGTGGAGCAGACGGCACTGGCGAGCTGCTCACCGGGACGCAGCGGTGCTGATGTGGTCACGATGAATCTCCCTTTCGACGATGCGGTCAGCGGGCAAGTCGAGGACATGGGGACCGCAGGTTTTGAAGCGGAAGCATCACCGGGCGTCTCCGCTTTCCGACGGGGACACCCCACGATGGTCGCTCTCTTACTAGTTGGAAACTATCCTCTCCATTACAGAGAATCAAGCTATTCACAGTCGGATGCATTCGACGAAGAAGCTGCCGGCCGGGCGGTCACGTCAGCCGAGATCGCACTGCCCGACCCTCGGCGAGGCGTGCCGACGACCGAGGCCGACGGCGCAATTTACGCCAGAGATTGACTATCCGAGCAACCCGTGGAAACCTAGTGCTCATAATTGAGAATGTTATTCTCATCGAGAGGAGGTTACGAATGCCCTTACTGCCCCCGCTGCCCGCAGACCGCTGGGACGACAAAGCACGATTCGCCTTCGCCGGGATGCTTCCCAGGGAACGGCAGAATCCGGAAGGGGCGGGCACAGCGTTGGCGACACTCGCTCGCCACCCTGACCTGACAAAGGCATTTCTCGGCTTCAGCGTTCACCTGCTGTACCGGTCGACCCTGCCCGCACGCCTGCGCGAGCTGGCAATCCTGCGGGTCGCGTATCGCCGCGACTGCACGTACGAGCTGACACACCACACGGAACTCGGCAGAGAAGTAGGACTGTCCGAGGACGAGATCGCCTCCGCGCAGCGCGGCGAAGCCGCCGACGGCTTCGAGCAGAAGTTGCTCGCGGCCGTGGACGAACTCGACGAGACATCCCGCCTGTCGGACCGGACCTGGGCCGCTCTCGGTGAACGTCTCGATGAACGGCAGCAAATGGACCTGGTCTTCACGATCGGCGGCTACACCATGATGGCCATGGCTTTCAACACATTCGGCATAGAGCTCGAACAGGAAAGGTAGACCCGTGCCCCACTTCGCGAAACCAGCTGCGGGAAGCTGGACAGAGAGTTTCCCCCAACTCGGTACCGAGCCGGTCGATTACACCGACTCCACTGATCCCCAGTTCTACGAAGACGAGCGGGTCGCAATCTTCAAGCGCACCTGGCTGTTGGTCGGGCGCGTCGAACAGGTGCCGAAGACCGGTGGTTACTTCACCAGAGAACTGAAAGCCGCCGACACCTCACTGATCATCGTCAAGGGGGCCGACGGCACGATCCGCGCCTTCCACAACGTCTGCCGTCACCGCGGTAACAAGCTGGTGTGGAACGACTTCCCGCAGGAAGAAACGGCGGGCACCTGCCGTCAGTTCACCTGCAAGTACCACGCGTGGCGCTACAGCCTCGAAGGCGAGCTCACGTTCGTTCAGCAGGAGGGCGAGTTCTTCGACCTGGACAAGAGCAACTACGGCCTCAAGGACGTGCGCTGCGAGGTCTGGGAAGGCTTCATCTTCGTCAACCTCGATCCCGAAGCCGTATCACTGGAGGAATACCTCGGCGACTACGGCCAGAGCCTCAAGGGTTACCCCTTCCACGAGATGACCGAGGTCTACAGCTACCGCTCCGACATCGCGAGCAACTGGAAGCTGTTCATCGACGCGTTTGCCGAGTTCTACCACGCCCCTGTGCTCCACCAGAAGCAGGCAACCAAGGACGAGGCCGACAAACTCATCGGCTACGGCTTCGAGGCACTGCACTACGAGCTGCAGACTCCCCACTCGATGATCTCCTCCTGGGGTGGCATGTCGCCGCCGAAGGATCTCAACATGGTCAAGCCGATCGAGCGAGTCCTGCGCAGTGGTCTCTTCGGTCCGTGGGATCGTCCCGACATCGAGGGCCTCGATCCCTTGCCGCGCGGCATCAACCCCGCCGGCGCAAAACCATGGGGCATCGACGAATTCGAGATCTTCCCCAACTTCTCGCTCCTGTTCTGGGCACCGGGCTGGTACCTCACGTACCAGTACTGGCCGACAGAGGTCGGTCGCCACACCTTCGAGGCGAACCTCTACTTCGTTCCCCCGAAGAACACGCGCGAACGCCTCGCGCAGGAGCTGGCTGCGGTGACTTTCAAGGAGTACGCACTCCAGGATGCCAACACCCTCGAGGCAACCCAGTCGATGCTTGCCACCGGCACCGTCACCGACTTCCCGCTCTGCGATCAGGAAGTTCTTCTTCGCCACCTTCACAAGACCGTCAAAGATTACGTCAAGGAGTACCGTGATGGCTCTGCCAACTGAGTTCGCCGACCTCGAGCCGTACGCCGGCTGGGCCCTGCAGACCGAGCCCGAGCGCTACGCAAAACGCCTCGCCTCCACCATGCCCGAGATGCAGGAGTTCTACGACGCCGCGTTCGGCCGCCTCGAAGACGCGATCACGTATTGCGACAAGTTCGACTTCGACGACCTGCCCGACGACGCCCGCTCCCTCGTGCACCTGATGCAGTCGCTCGTCATGGTGTCGTTTCCGATCGAGGTGTGGAAGCAGGCCCGGGTGCCCGACAGCGGCGCGGCGTGGGTCGATCTCATCAAGGAACCGGTGGTCTGACATCATGCTGACACTGAAGGCGGCCGGGCTACTCGACATCGATTCCGGCGAGATCATCCGACCCGGCATTCTCCGCATCGAGGACGATCGCATTGTCGGTGTCGGCTCTGACGCCGGCAATGCCGGCGACCACGTGGAAGGGGAGGTACTGGATCTCGGCGACCTGATCCTCCTTCCCGGCTTCATGGACATGGAGGTCAACCTCCTGATGGGTGGACGGGGAGAGAAGCCCGTGTACTCCACCGTGCAAGACGATCCTCCGCTGCGCATGCTGCGTGCGGTGGGCAACGCCCGCCGCACGCTGCACGCCGGTTTCACCACCGTCCGCAATTTGGGACTCTTCGTCAAGACGGGCGGCTACCTACTCGACGTCGCGCTCGGCAAGGCGATCGACGCCGGCTGGGTGGACGGTCCCCGGATCGTGCCCGCCGGACACGCGATCACCCCCACCGGTGGACATCTCGACCCCACGATGTTCGCGGCGTTCGCCCCCGGTGTTCTGGACCTCACCATCGAGGAAGGGATCGCCAACGGGGTCGACGAGGTACGCAAGGCCGTCCGCTATCAGATCAAGCACGGCGCACAGCTGATCAAGGTGTGCGTCTCGGGCGGGGTCATGTCACATACCGGACTTCCCGGTGCGCAGCACTATTCGGATGAGGAACTTCGGGCCATCGTGGACGAGGCTCATCGGCGCGGGTTGCGCGTCGCGTCGCACACACACGGCGCGGATGCGGTGCGTGCGGCGGTGGAAGCAGGCATCGATTGCATCGAGCACGGCTTCCTCATCGACGACGACGCCATCGACCTCATGGTCGAGCGCGGCAGCTACCTGGTGCCCACCACCCGGCTCGCGGATGCCATGGACGTCTCACACGCCCCTGCCGATCTGCAAGCCAAGGCCGCCGAGATGTTCCCCCGCGCACGCACTTCGGTGCTTGCGGCATACAAGGCAGGCGTGAAGATCGCCGTCGGCACCGATGCACCCGCAATCCCTCACGGGAAGAACGCCGACGAACTCGTCGCCCTCGTGGAGCGAGGTATGCCGTCCCTGGCGGTGCTGCAGGCGGCGACCACCACGGCCGCCGATCTGATCGACGTGACCGACCGTGGACGGCTCGCGGAGGGCCTGTTGGCCGACATCATCGGTGTTCCCGGTGACCCGGTGGACGACATCACCGTGACCCAGAATGTGCGGTTCGTCATGAAAGGCGGCAAAGTCTATGTCAACAAATGACGACCTGATGGAAATTCAGCAGTTGCTCGCCCGCTATGCGGTGAACATGACCAAGGGCGACGTCGAGGGGGTGGTCGGTGTCTTCACTGCTGACGGCACCTACAGCGCCTTCGG
This sequence comes from Rhodococcus sp. IEGM 27, assembly GCF_033142305.1. Taxonomy (NCBI): domain Bacteria; kingdom Bacillati; phylum Actinomycetota; class Actinomycetes; order Mycobacteriales; family Nocardiaceae; genus Rhodococcus; species Rhodococcus sp. IEGM 27. The sequence continues at coordinate 1,001,082 of NZ_JAWLSG010000001.1, forward strand.
TGACGCATTTCCCCTCGATCAGTTCCCCGAACTGGTTGCTGCAGCACCCAAGGGCCTGTTCATGACCGGTACCCCCCTCATCGAGTTGTCCGGCGACACGGCAACCGGGACTCAACCACTGTGCTTCGTCGACGAGGCGACACACGACATGCGAATCGGGTACTACAACGACACCTATGCCCGGACCACCGACGGCTGGCGGCTTCGGACACGGGCCATGACGTTCATTCGCCGTAGTGGAGCGCATGATTCGGGGCGCCCGCACGCCTTCGAACGTCCTGGCGCATGAACGTCACAGAATTTCGGGCAGGTCTGCGCGCCTGGCTCGAAGACAACGACCTGTCCGCCGGGCCCGATCATTCGCTCGACGGACAGGTCGCGCAGTTGGCCCGGGTGCGTGGCGCTCTTTACGACGCAGGTTGGATGCGCTACGGCTGGCCCACCGAGGTCGGCGGTGTAGGCGGGCCCGCGGTGCTTCGCGCCGTCCTCGGCGAGGAGGTTGCGACCCGCGACCTGGCCGAGCCAGGAATCTATTCGATGATCGAAGTGCTCGCTCCGACCATGATCTCGTACGCGCGCCCGGAGTTGGCGGCCGAGATGGTGCCTTTGCTGCTCAGCGGCCGTGAGCAGTGGTGTCAGGGCTTTTCCGAACCCGGGTCGGGGAGCGACCTCGCGTCGCTGACCACCCGCGCGGACCCCCGCGGTGACGGCACATGGGTGATCAACGGGCAAAAGGTCTGGACGAGCCTCGCCCAATACTCCACCCGCTGTGTCCTACTCACCCGCACCGCGCCGGGTCATGGCGGTATCACCGCCTTCTTCGTCGACATGAACACACCAGGCATCACCGTGAGGCCGTTGCGCACGATGCACGGCGTCGACGAGTTCGCCGAGGTGTACTTCGACGATGTGGTCGTTCCCGAGGATCGCATGCTCGGCCGTCCGGGCGACGGATGGCGGGTGGCCATGGACCTACTCCCTCACGAACGGTCCACCTGCTTCTGGCACCGAATCGCCTATCTGTTCACCCGTCTCGATCGCTTGCTGACGCAATCGGATGCCGAGGCTTCGGACGACGACGATCTCGGTGCGGCATACCTTGCGCTCCACACCGCTCGGTGCCGCTCCCACGCCACCCAGCAGCGGCTGGCGGACGGAGCCTTACTCGGCTCGGAGACCTCCATCGACAAGGTATTGCTTGCCACCGCCGAACAGCGACTGTTCGACACCGCCCGAGACCTGCTTCCCGGGGTGCTCGAACTCGGCGAGAACGAGTGGCGCACGGAATTCCTGTATTCCCGCGCCGCAACCATTTACGGCGGCACCGCGGAAATACAACGCAACATCATCGCGCGCCGGCTACTCGACCTGGGGGCGGAATGACAGTGTACGACGTGGAGCTCACCCTCCTCGAGGACACACTTCGCAAAACGATGACCATTCGATCGGGTGCAGATCTCGATACCGCCCTCACCGAACTCGGGTGGCACGACATGCTCACCGAAATGCCAGACCTCGCAGTGCCGATGGTGTTCCGGCTCCTCGGGGAGACCGGCGCACACGGACCCTTCCTCAATGACGTGGTGCTGGACGAGGCGGGACTCCCCGTCGGTGGCGCCGTCCCACTGCCGTACACCGGAGGCTCCTCGGTTCTGTGGGACCGCACCGACAAGGCGACCACACCGCAGCACAGCGCACTGGACAGTGAACTACCGCTGGCGATCGTCGACCCCGGGAGTCCGGTCCCGCTCGCTGCGGGCCGCCGAGCGCTCGGTTGGTGGTTGACCGGTACCAGCCGAGCCATGCTGTCCCTTGCTCGAACACACGCGCTGGGCCGCACACAGTTCGGCCGGCCGGTCGCCGCATTCCAGGCCGTACGGCATCGGCTCGCGGAGACCCTCGTCGCCATCGAGGGCGCCGAAGCAACCCTGGCCGCCGCCACCGACGACCTCGGCTCCCTGCTCGCCAAGGCTGCGGCCGGCCAGGCGGCGCTCACTACGGCTCGTCACTGCCAGCAGGTGCTCGGTGGGATAGGTTTCACGGCCGAACACGATCTACACCGGCACATCCGGCGCGCGCTGGTGCTCGACGGCCTCCTCGGCAGTGCGCGAGAACTCACCCGCGAAGCAGGCGCGATGATCCGGGCCGAAGGATCGGCGCCGCGCCTCGTCCAGCTCTGACGCCGGCTGTGACCGAGCGGTCTCGTCAAAGGCCGCTCGGTCCGGGATGATTCGAGAACCAGAGGCTCTCTTCCCGGAGTCGGGTGCTTCTCCAGCCATCCGGGGTGCGCACCACTTCGTGGTGGTAGTTGCCCCCGCAGTAGGTCATGCCGCTCACGCCGGGTAGTTGCATGGGGTTGAAGAACATTGCCCGCACCTTCGCAGTGGCGCCATCGAGATCGATCTCGATATTCGTGACGAAGTGCTGCGTCAGCGGAACCTGGGTCAGCGCATCCCGGAGAAGGGCGACCACCTCGTCTCGCGGCCCGGGCGGGTACCCGACCGAGCTGTAGTCGAGGTGAGCGTCCTCCGTGAACACTGAAGTCAGCAGCGCCCAGTCTTTCGTGTCGACGGCTCGCGCGTACCGATACATCAGCTCCGCAATCTCGGCCTTGTCCTGTACCACTTGCATATTCATGTGGTTCCTCACCCCTCGACAAGCTCATTGGACCCGCACCCAGCTCACCACACAAGCACTCCGCCGCCTGCAGAATGCGATTCTCGAATATCAGAACGCCCTTTCCAAAGGCACTCGACTCGGGCATAATTCATGGATGACCACTAGTGCTTCCCTATCCCTACATGACCTGACCGGCAAGGTTGCCGTCGTCACCGGCGGATCCCGCGGCATCGGAAGAGCCATCGTGCAGGCTCTCGCCGAGGCGGGGGCCGACGTCGTCATCGCCTCGCGCAAGCTCGACGCATGCGAGCTCGCGGCCAAGGAGGTAGAGACGTCCACCGGCAGTCGAGCGTTTCCCGTAGCCTGTCACGTCGGACGCTGGGACGAGTGCGACCAGTTGATCGAACAGACCCTGGAACATTTCGGAAGGCTCGACGTACTGGTGAACAACGCCGGTATGTCACCGCTGTACGAGAACCTCGACGACATCACCGAAGAGCTGTATGACAAGACGTTCGCTGTCAACCTCAAGGGACCATTTCGGCTCGCCGTTCGAGCCGCCACCCACATGGCCGAAAACGACGGTGGCTCCATCATCAATATCGGTACCGCGGGGTCCCTGGTGGCGAGCGCGCGTCAGTTGCCCTATGCCTGTGCCAAAGCAGGGGTCAATGCACTCACGGTCGGCCTGGCCGATGCGTTCGCGCCGAAGGTCCGGGTGAACGCGATCCTGCCGGGCCCCTTCCTGACGGACGTCTCGAAGTCGTGGGCGCCGGCTGAAGGTGAGGAAGCGTCGTTCGTACCGCTGCGTCGCATGGGAAGGCCGGAGGAACTCGGACCACTCGCACTCCATCTCGCCAGTGACGCATCGAGTTTCACTACCGGCGCTATCATCCGGGTCGACGGCGGCGTCACCAAAAAGGTCTGACGACTTACCGCCCGATGGTGGGCCCCGCTTACGGGGACCCACCATCGGAGTCGACACTTCTTCTGGATCCTTTTTACTGAATTTTCGCTTTCATCTCGTCCAGCTTCATCAGAATCGGGTAGCCACTGACGCTCAAGGCGTTGCCGTGTCCGGACTGATGGATGTCGAACACCGACTGGATTGCAGCGTAGAAGCCCTGTACGTCCAGCGTCTGGTTGACCGCGCGCTTGGCCTGGCGCAGCCCGAACGAGGGCATCGTGGCGATATGTTCGGCAAGTGCCCGAGTCTCGGCGTCGAGTTGATCGCGTGGCACGACCTTGTTCACCATGCCGACCTGCTCGGCTTCCGCGGCCGTCACCGGACGACCGGTGAAGAGAATTTCCTTCGCCTTGCGGGCGCCGAGTTCCCAAGTATGACCATGATATTCGACTCCACCGATGCCCATCATCACCACCGGGTCGGAGAAGGAAGCATCCTCGGCAGCGACGATCAGGTCGCACGGCCAGCACAACAACAGTCCGCCCGCGATGCAGCGCCCCTGGACGGCCGCGATCGACGGCTTCGGAACATTGCGCCAACGCAGCGAGTACTCCAGATAGCGACGGGTCTCCGCCCCGTAAATCCATTCCAGGGTGATCTCCGCGGGAGCCGGCCACCGATCGTTGAGGTCGTGACCGGCGGAGAAGTGTTTCCCCTCGGCACGCAAGACGATCACCGCCACATCAGGGTCCTCCGCCGCCTTGGTCCAGGCTGCGTCGAGCTCATCGAGGAGCGCGCCGTTCTGGGCATTGGCGGCCTCGGGGCGATTGAGTGTGATGGCCGCGATCTTGTCGGCGACCTCGTAGTCGATATACATGTCGGGCTCCTCAGCCTCGGGGTAGGCCGAGCACGCGCTCGGCGACGATCGTGCGCTGAATCTCGGACGTGCCGCCGGCAATGGTGCCGGCGAAGCTCCGCGCATAGCGTTCGAACCAACTCGACGCGAAATGGTCGTTGTTCCAGGGCGTGTACGGTGCCGTCAGCGCGGGGTGGACCAGACCGTCGAACCCGGCGCCGTCCAGCGCGTGCTCCGAAGCGGTCTGCACTGCCTCGGATCCCAGGATCTTCAGAACCGACAGGGCCGCTACGTCCTGCTCACCCCGGTCCGCACGGGCCAGCGCCGCAGAGCCCAGCAGCCGCAGCGCCTGATTGTCCATGGCGAGCGTGGCATAGCGATCACGGTCGAGCGCCGTGACAGGCCGGAAATCCTCGACGAGATCCTGCAGTCGATCGGCAAAACCCAGCCACAACAGGGTGCGTTCGTGGCCGAGGGCACCGTTGGCAACGCCCCAGCCCTGATTCAGCCCACCGACGAGGTTCTCCGCGGGCACCCTGACGTCCGTGAAGAACACCTCGTTGAAGTCGAAGTCGTCCTCGGCACACACGGAGGCGAAGGGACGGCGCGTGACCCCCGGGGTGTCGGTGGGAATCAGAAGCACGCTGATTCCCTTGTGCTTCGGAGCGTCGGGATCGGTGCGGACGAAGGTGAGCAACACGTCGGCCTCGTTGGCACCGGACGTCCACACCTTCTGGCCGTTCACCACGAAAGAGTCACCGTCGTGCACCGCGCGTGTACGCAACGACGCGAGGTCGGAGCCCGCACCGGGTTCACTCATGCCGAGCGCAGCAGTGATCTCGGCACGCAGAATGGGTGCAGCCCAACGTTCCTTCTGTTCCGGCGTACCGAACGACAACAACGAGGCGGCGATGATACCGAGGCCCTGGGGATTGAAGCTGTGATAGATCCGGCGCCGGGAAAGTTCCTCGAGATGCACGTACTGCTGCAGGATACTGGCATTCCGGCCGCCGAACTCGGGCGGGTTTCCGGGGAGCAGCCAGCCGTTGTCGAACTGCATCCGCTGCCAGCGGCGGGCCCACTCCGGAACATCCGCACTGGAGCGGGGTCGTTCCCCCGCCTCGGCCTCGCCGGGCAGATGTTCGGCGAGGAAAGCCAGGAACTCGGCCCGGAATTCTTCGACGTCGGCATCAAAATTGAGTTGCACGGTACTCCTCGGCGATGAGCGCCCGATGTTCGGCCGCGCCGCCGAGCAGGAGCTCGCCGGCTTTGGCGCGCTTGAGCGCGAACTGAAGGTCGTTTTCCCAGGTGAATCCCATGGCCCCGAACAGCTGCAGGCCGTTGCGGAAGACCAGCGACTGGCACTCCCCTGCCGCGGCCTTGGCCATTGCCGCAGCCACACGGCGGCGGGGATCGTCGGCGGCGATCGTGAGGGCGGCATAGTAGGCGAGTACGCGGGCACGTTCGACGGCCACGTGCATGTCCGCTGCTTTGTGCTTGACCGCCTGGAAGGAGCCGATCGGAGCACCGAATTGATTGCGGCCCTTCACATGAACGAGCACTGAGTCGAGAATGCGCTGACAGGCTCCGACCATCGTCAGCGCCATGCCGGTCAGGGCCAGCTGACGAGCGCGCTCCGGATTGGCGGCACTGCGGTCGCTTTCGCTCACGCGAACCCCACTGAAGGTCACCTCGGCAAGGTGCAACACGGGATCGAAGATCAGACTGCGCGTTGCGGTCACCCGTTCCGCGGGAACCACGAAGACGCCGGCGCCCGTGACCACAGCCAGCAGATCTGCGCGATCTCCGTCCATGACTCGGTGGGCGGTGCCGTTCAGGAGCCAGCCACGACCGTCGCGGTGGGCACTCACACCGTCGAATACCGCCGCGCCGGACTGCGCAGGATCGGCACACCCCACGGCCAGAGGAGCGAACTGGGTCATCGTCGCAAGGTAGGGCGTGGGATCGGTAGCTCGGCCCAGCTCTTCCAGGACGATCGCCAATTCGACGGCGACATCGGCTTCCGCCAGCTCGGTCCACCCGAGGTCGACGTACACCTTCCACAGAGGACCGGGGTCACCGCCGTCGTCGACGATCGTGCGGATCAGGGTGGGCGGGCACTCCTTGGCCGTGACTTCTCGGACGGTTTTCTGCCACAACCGCTGATCGGAGTCGAACTCGAAAAGCATCCCGGCTTGCCTCCTTGCCAGAGCTGCGAATGGTCTAGCGAGAATAACATTCTCGCCAGACGAAAGTAAGAGTTTCACTTTTGCCCGAAGCCAGCAGGCTGGCGACCCAACGTCATGCTCCTCTCCGGTACAGTGGATACATGTTTGCTACACACAGAGGGGGGGTCCGGCGGTGACCGAAGTCAGCGAAGAGCCGGCCTGGAAGCAGCGCGCAGTCGAACGCTCCATCAAAACCGCCAAGCTCCGCGCCGAGCAGCGGGTGCAGAAATTCCTCGATGCAGCGCAGGCGATCATTACCGAAAAGGGCAGCACCGACTTCACGGTGCAGGAGCTCGTCGACCGGTCCAAGCAGTCGCTGCGTAGCTTCTACCTGCAATTCGACGGCAAACACGAACTTCTCCTCGCCCTGTTCGAGGAAGCATTGACCCGGTCTGCCGATCAGATCCGCGCCGCGGCAGCCAACGAGACCGACCCACTCGACCAGCTTCGCGTCGCCGTCGAGTTGCTGTTCGAGTCGTGCCGCCCCGACCCGGTGGCGCATCGTCCGCTGTTCACCGACTTTGCCCCACAGTTGCTGATTTCCCATCCCGCCGAGGTGAAGGTCGCGCACTCGGCGCTGCTCTCGCTGTTTACCGAGCTGATGGAGCAGGCCGAAGCCGCAGGTGAACTGCGCGCCGAGATCAACCCGCGCCGAATGGCCGCCATGACGATGCAGACGGTCATGTTCATCGCTCAGTCGAGTGGCGGCAACGACGACGCAACCGTCCGTCCCATTTCCGCCGACGAGGTCTGGGCTTTCTGCTCGCGGGGTTTCGCACACTCCTGACGAGAACGGTATTCTCAACAAGAGAAACATCGATTACAGTCGATGTGTGCCCGAGTTATGGAACGACCTTCTCGCCTGCCTCGATCTGCGCCCCTACCCACCCGACACCGATGACCCTACGGTCGCGGTGTTCGAGGGAAGCAACCAGAAACTGGACTACCACCGACTGTTCGGTGGACAGATCCTGGGCCAGTTCCTGGAGGCGGCTCGTCTCACCTGTCCGAGCAAGAGCGTCAAATCCATGCATGCGCTGTTTGCACGGGAGGGCCGCGCCGACGAGCCGGTCCGGTACGAGGTCACGACTCAGCACGAAGGCCGATCGTTCGCAACCGTGGCGGTCGTCGCCCGGCAGTCGGAACGGGTGGTTGCGACTGCCGCGATCTCCCTGCATTGCGGTGAGGACGGACCCGAACATCAGAGCCTCCCCGCGGTTCCCGCCGTCCTTCCGGAAGAATTCCGGGTACACCTCGACCTTCTCCCGTGGGAAACCCGCGCCGCCGCCGACCTGAACGCGACGGCGGCCACAACACCCGATTTCGAATTCTGGATGCGCACACCGGAAGTCGCTGGCGAGCTGGCCCAGGCCCTCACTGCATACGCCACCGACCTGAACCTTATCGGCACGGCGCTGCGCCCACTTCACGGGCTCAGCCAACTCGGTAACGGCACGGCATTCACCTCTGCCGTCACATCGCACAGCCTCTGGTTCCATCGGCCGTTCCGCACCGACAGGTGGCTCCTCCTTCGCCAGCACAGTCCACTGCTGGCGCACGGCCGCTGCTTCGGCCGTGGCGATGTTCTCACCGAGGACGGGAGCCTCGTCGCGTCCTATGCGCAAGAAGCCCTCCTCCGCATCCACCCGTGACACCCGTTCCGTGGTGGCACGTCGACCGATCAAAGGTGTGACATGAGTGTAAATCCCTTGTCCGAGAACGCTGTCGACTCAACTCTTGCCACCCGGCCGTATCGGGTCGTGCAATGGGCGACAGGAAACATCGGCACCCGTGCACTCCGGGCGGTGATCGAACACCCGACGCTGACCTTGGCCGGTGTGTACGTCCACGCAGACGACAAGATCGGCCGCGACGCGGGCGAACTGTGCGGGCTGCCCGCTACCGGCATCACCGCCACCCGGAGCATCGAGGAGGTCGTGGACTCCGGAGCGGATTGTGTGCTGTACATGCCGCGTGCGTGCGACTTCGACGAAGTGTGCTGGTTGCTGGCGTCGGGGATCAATATCGTGACAACCCGCGGTGAGTTCCACTATCCGGCGGGCATGGACCCCGAGGTACGCGCACGGGTCGAGGCCGCGTGCGAGCTCGGCAACACCTCGATCCACAGCACCGGCAGCAGTCCCGGTTTCATCACCGAAGCCGTTCCGCTCGTGTTGACCTCGATCCAGCGACAGCTCGACAACTTGACGATTGACGAGTATGCCGATCTGTCGCAGAGGGATTCGCCCGACCTCTTGTTCAACATCATGGGATTCGGACGCGCTCCCGGTGGTTTCAGCGAAGCCCGGTTATCACATGCGCGAACGAGTTTCGGGCCCTCGCTCCAACTCGTCGCCGACGCCCTCGGGCAGCCGCTCGATTCCGTGGAGGCGAGTGGCGAGGTTGCCACCGCCCGCCACAGAACCCACATCGCCGCCGGGGTCCTGGAGGCGGGTACGGTGGCGGCCCAGCGAATTACCGCCGCCGGTATGCGGGGCGGCCGGGCACTGTTACGCTTCCGCGCTACCTGGTACTGCACAGCCGACGTCGATCCGGCCTGGGACGTCCGCGCCACCGGCTGGCATGTCACTGTCGATGGGGACGCACCCCTCGACATCGACATCACAATGCCGGTGCCACTCGAACGGATGGGTGCGGTGGCGCCCGGTTACACGGCACACCGCGCTGTGAACGCGGTGCCCTTCGTGTGCGCTGCCGCCTCGGGAATCCGCTCGACCACCGACCTTCCCCAGGTCATTGCCTCACTCGGTTGATCCGCGCGCATCACAGAAGGCCGGGTCTTCCGTCTCGTACCGGAAGACCCGTGTGTCGTGGGCGGCCTCGGACGCGGGAGCGAGCAACAGATCAGCCGCCGTGTAGGGGTCGTGGCGGCCGGCCGCGACCGAGGCGGCAAGGTGCGCCAGGCCGGGATGAGTCCGCAGGCGAGTGTGTGCAAGGGAGAGCACCTGTGCCCGCGCCCGGGCTGTCCGGCGCGCGAGTGTGTCGGCGCGACGGTGGGCCTCGATCACCTCCACCAACGTGGACACGCCCTCGGCTCGTGCGGCGACGAGGGTGAGAATCGGCACGTGGGACTCGGCTCGGAGGTCTCGCACGGTCTGGTCGGCGCCATCGCGATCGGCCTTGTTGACGACGAGGATGTCTGCGACCTCCAACAAACCTGCCTTCGCGGCTTGGATAGCGTCACCTGCACCGGGGTTGAGTATCACGATCGTGGGGTCAGCGATGGCCGCGATCTCGATCTCGGACTGCCCCACCCCCACCGTTTCGAGCAGGATGAGGTCATACGACAGCGCCCCGAGCAGGCGGATGGCCGCGGGCACCGCCGCGGCCAGTCCGCCCAGGTGGCCGCGCGTTGCGACCGACCGTATGAGCACACCCGGGTCGTTGATGTGCGCAGCCATCCGGATTCGGTCGCCGAGTAGCGCACCGCCGCTGTACGGCGAGGACGGGTCGACCGCCAGTACCGCCACCCGCAGGCCCCGCTGCCGATACTCTGCGACGAGGGCTCCGATGGTCGTCGACTTTCCGGCACCGGGCGGCCCCGTCACACCGACCACCCGGGCGGGCGCCGCGGCCGGCGAGTCGACCACCGCGGCCAGCGAGTCGAGCACTTCGGAGCGACGGTTACTCTCGACCAGGCTGAGCAACCGTCCCGCCGCACGCACGGATCCTGCACGCGCTGCCGCGACGAGGTCCGACACACTGGATGACGCAAGGAAATCACTGACGGGTCGGCTCACAGTCACGGCGCTGGAACCTCGATCACCGTCGCCGACCCCATTCCCCCGCCCGCACACATTGCCGCCACACCGATACCGCCACCGCGGCGGCGCAGTTCGTGCACCAGCGTCACCAGCATCCGGGCACCGGTCGCTGCGACCGGATGTCCGAGCGAACAACCACTTCCGCTCACATTGACCCTGTCCGGCTCGATCTCGAGCAGCTTGATAGTGGCAACGCACATCGCGGCGAAAGCTTCGTTGATTTCGAACAGGTCGACATCGGCGAGGGAGATACCCGCGCGGCTAAGGGCTTTCGGGATTGCCCTGACCGGCGCCAGACCGGTGAGTGCGGGGTCGATCCCGACGGACGCCCACGACCGGACGGTGGCCAGCGCGGGTAATCCGAGACGGTCACTCGCAATCGTCAGGACGGCAGCGCCGTCGTTGCCACCGCACGCGTTGCCTGCTGTGATGCTGAACCCTTCGATCTCCGGATGCAGCGGCTTCAGTGACGCGAGTTTCTCCAAGCTCGTCTCGCGCCGCGGATGCTCGTCGACCGAGAAGAGTCCGTGGGGCGTGTCGATGGGAACGATCTCCTCCTTGAACCGGCCCTCATCGATGGCCTGTACGGCGTTGCGATGTGAGCGAAATGCCCACTCGTCCATCTCCTGCCGGGTCACGCCCGCCTCGACGGCCGCGTTCCATCCGACCGTGATCGACATATCCATGGTGGGGGCGTTGGCCTGTTCGGGATGGGTGGGCGGGAACCACGGCACCCACTCGCCGTCCACCTTGAACAGTGATTTCGGCGAGGTGGACGCCGAGTTGACTCCGCCGGCTATGACCAGCTCGTCCATACCCGCCCGGATGCTCGCGGCCGCGCTCTGCACCGCGGCCTGGCCGGCAGCGCAGTGCCGGTTGTGCGCCAGCCCGGGAACCTCGGTCAGGCCTGCGGTGAGTGCGGCGTGCCTGGCAACCACCCCGCCGCCGTACAGGCCCTCACCCAAGATCACATCGTCGATCAGACCCGGGTCGATATCTTCCGCTGCTGCGGCGACGACGTGGTGAGCGAGGTCGTGAGCGGTGGTGTCGCGCAACGTTCCCTTCACGGCAGTGCCGATGGGAGTGCGCAGAGCGGAAACGATGACTGCTTCAGGCATGGGAGTTCTCCAGTTCGGCCACAAGGGTGCGGCGCAGTAGTTTTCCGGTCTCGGTTTTCGGGAGTTCATCTCGGAACACGACGGTGTCCGGGGTTTTCGAGGAACGCAGCCTGTCTTTGACCCACTGCCTGATTTCGGCCGGGTCGGCGTCACCGACGAGAACAGCGACTATTCGCTGTCCCCATTCGGTGTCGGGTATTCCGATCACTGCTGCCTCGGAAATCGCCGGGTGGCGGAGCAGCACGTCTTCGATCTCTGCCGGTGCGATGTTCTCGCCGCCGCGGATGATCGTGTCGTCAGCCCTGCCCTCGACGAACAGGTAGCCGTCCGCATCGAGGTGACCGAGGTCCCGGGTCGCGAACCAGCCGTCCGCGTCGAGCACACTGCGTCCGCCGTATTCGCCGGAAATCTGCTCGCCCCGCACGAAGACCAGGCCGGTCTCGCCTGCCGCGACCGGCTCACCGGTTTCCGTGCGGACCTCGATCTCGATCCCGGGCAGCGGCCGCCCGACCGACCCGAGCCGGTCCCGCACAGCCGGATCGCTCGTCGCGAACGCCGCCCGGTGATCTTCGGGGGACAGAACGGCCACCGACGACGCCGTTTCGGTGAGACCGTAGGCGTTGACGAACCCCGTGTCCGGGAATGCGCGCAGCGCGTGCTCGAGAACGGGCCTCGGAGTACGGGATCCGCCGTAGGCCAGGCTCTGCAGCGTCGGCGTTTCCGCGTCGGCGTCGCCCAGTTCGGCGGCGACGCGGGCCAGCATCGTGGGCACCAACATTGCGTGCGTGATGCCCTCGCGCCGGACGGTGTCAAGCCACACGGTCGGGTCGAACCCGGCCAGATAGACGACGCGACGCCCGGTGTACAGGTTCGAGAGGAGGTTCGTCAGGCCGGCGATGTGGTAGGGCGGAACTGCCACCAACGCGGCATCCGTGTCCGCGGCGGATGCGAACTCCATCGTGTTCAGGACGTAGGCCAGCAGGTGCCGATGCCGCAGCACAGCAGGCTTGGGATCGGACGTGGTCCCGCTCGTGTAGATGATCACGGCGACGCTGTCACCGTCCCACTGCGCGGCAGGCGCTTCCGCGGGCGCGTCCGGCACCACGTCGACATCGACGAGTGCGTCGAGATCTTCGGGGCGGAGGATCACGGCGCCGGCATGGCGATCCTGCAGTGCAGTCAACTGCTGATCACCGAGCCGGTAGTTGAGTGGCACGAACGGGACGCCGGCCAGGGCGGCACCGAACAGGGCGACCGGATAGCCGAGATGATTGGCACCGAGATAGAGCACGGCCGGGTGATCCCGGAACCGGTCGGCGGCGCGGTGGGCGAGGTCGAGGAGCTGCGCGGCGGTCAACGAGCGCTCGTCGACGGTCACAACCGCCTTGTCGCTGTCGGTCGCGGCCATCTCTAGAATCATGTTGATGTTCATGAGAACATGATTCTCTCAGTACAAGAGGCTTACTTGCAAGAAGGGAAATTGCGATGCAGATCATGGGTTGTTCCGCGATAGTCGTCGGAGGCACGGGCGGGTTGGGCCAAGCCACCGTTCGCCGTCTCCATGAGGCGGGAGCCAAGGTGGTCGTCGCCGACGTCGCCGACGACAAGGGCAAGGAACTGGAGGAGGAGCTGGGAGTCCGCTACGTGCGTACCGACGCCTCGGACGAGGAATCCGTCGGGGCTGCGATCGCCGAGGCGGAGTCGCTGGGGCCGCTGCGCATCTCGGTGGACACACACGGCGGCCCAGCCGGGGGCGGGCGGCTCGTCGGCAAGGATGGAAGCCCCATGGATCTTGCTGCCTTCCGGACAACCATCGAGTCCTACCTGATCTCGTCCTTCAACGTCATGCGATTGGCCGCGGCCGCAATCGCCAAGCAGGAGCCGATCGACGACAGCGGCCGAGGCGTAATCATCAATACCGCGTCCATCGCGGCCTACGAAGGCCAGATCGGACAACTCCCCTACTCCGCAGCGAAGGGCGGCATCGTCGGCATGACCCTCGTGGCCGCCCGGGACCTCTCCCCCCTCGGTATCCGGGTCGTGACGATTGCACCTGGCACCATCCTGACTCCGGCCTACGGCAAGGCCGGCGATCAACTCGAGGCCTACTGGGGGCCCCAGGTTCCCCATCCCAAGCGGATGGGCCGGCCATCCGAGTACGCGACTCTCGCCGCATCGATCGTCGAGAACGACTATCTCAACGGCGAGGTCATCCGGCTCGACGGTGGCCTGCGATTCCCGCCGAAATAAGTGCGAATGCGGCGGAGGTCTCGGGAACCGTCGTTCCCGAGACCTCCGCCGCACTCATTCCGGCCGCACGTCGGTCACCAGCGTGCTGGTGCCGGTGTGTCGATGCGCAGCGGGCGCTGGTAGGACAGATCGTCTTTGGCTCGCGTGCCTCTCAGGAACGCCTTCTCGGTGAAGAAGCGCGATTGCAACATCGACGCGTCTGCCTTCGCGCTCCATTCGACGGTCGAGCGCCGCACCGCGATCCGCCACCGACCGTCGCGTCGTTCGAGTCGGTCGAGATAGCGGCCGTTGAGTAGCTGCACGGTGACCCCGTCGTTGAGGAGTAATCCCACCAACACGTAGCTCTCGCAGTGGGCGGTATCGCCATCGATCTCGCACGTGTGGGTGGTGATGTTGTGTGTATGCGCCAGAGAGGTGGCCGCGTGTGCGGCATTCGCCCAGTTCGCGTAGTCCGGTCCTTTGTTGGTGCTGGTGCCGTGCTCGTCGATTCCGTCGTCGTGGTAAGTGCCACACAGGAGATCGGAATCGTGGCGATCGCAGCCACGAGAATGCCTGGCAACGCAGTCGAGGATTTCGCCGCGGTCCATCAAGTACCGCACGTCACGCTGGAGCCTTGCGACATCGTCGGTGGTCATCTGCCTCTCCTTCAAAGATGGTCCGGTGAGTGTGGATGGTGGCCGATGCATGCCGGCTGCATGCGCTCAAGCGACGGCTTCCTCGCCGATCAGGGTGGTCCGGTGCAGCAACCGGGGTGAGGTGGGCGCATAGGGGACAGCGCGGTGCAGCATTCCGGTGTTGTCCCATAAGACCAGGTCGCCGCGACGCCAATGATGTCGCAGAGAAAATCGAGGTTGCGTCGACCAGTCGAGCAGACGGTCGAGAAGTGCCCGCCCCTGCTCCTCGGGCCAGCCGACCACGTGGGCGGCGGTCGCGCCGAGCAGAAGCGACTTCCGTCCGTTGCGACGCGTCCAGATCAGGGGGTGCTCGCGCGTCGGCACCCGCGCCCACGCTGCCCTTTGCTTGTCCGACGGATCAGGGTTGGCCAGCAGTTGCGCCGCTGCGAAGCTGTGCACCACGCGCAGATCGGCGAAAGATGCCTTTTCTTCCTCGGTAAGGGCTTCGTAACTGGCGTAGGTGTTGGCGAACTCGGTGTCACCGCCCTCCTCTGATACCTCGAGCGCGGTGAGGAGCGTCGACTTCTGCGGGACCGCGTCAGTGGCGCCGTCGATGTGCCAGTGAAAGGTGCCCTTGTTGTAGGAAGCCAGGACAGTGGTGGCTGGATCCAGACTGATGGCCGAGATTTCCGGGTGGTTCTCCTGACCACCTACCGGCGCCACGACGACGTCGCCGAGCATGCGACTCAGGGCTACCAGGTCGGCATCTGCGATGTGGGCGTCACGAAAGACCACCACACCGTGCATGTCGAGCAAGGCTCGGCACCGGGCGGCAGCCTGCGCGTCGGCGAGTCGGCTGCCCTCGATTCCCGTGATTTCGACACCGACGGTATCGGTGATGGGGGTGACATTGGCAAACATCAGTTCCTCCTTGGAAATATGATTCTCATATCAAGCTATCAATATTCCTATTTCGATACTACAGTTCTCTCATACAGAGATCTGTACTTGATCGACAGGGCATAAGGCACGGCTGGGGCCGTGCGGCAAGGAGATTCACATGCGTATCGGATTGACCGGCGGCGCCTCATCGACCGACAAGATCGTGCACCAAGCGGTACAAGCCGAGGCGGATGGCTTCACCTCACTCTGGTACGCCAGCACCGTCGCCGGTGATCCGCTGGCGGCGGTGACGGTTGCCGGTCGCGCCACGACATCGATCGAACTCGGAACC
Source organism: Rhodococcus sp. IEGM 27 (assembly GCF_033142305.1). Lineage (NCBI taxonomy): Bacteria > Bacillati > Actinomycetota > Actinomycetes > Mycobacteriales > Nocardiaceae > Rhodococcus > Rhodococcus sp. IEGM 27. The sequence goes on from NZ_JAWLSG010000001.1 coordinate 1,016,693, forward strand.
GCTGTCCTGCAGACCTATCCGTGTCACCCCCTCCTGCAGGCGAATCGGGTAGCCGCCGTTTCCGAAGCAATGGGCCGTCGCGGATTCACTCTGGGTCTGGGCCCTTCACACGAGTCCCTGGTGCGCGAGGTGTACGGACTCTCCTACGAGCGGCCCGGCCAGAACACCGAGGAATATATACGGATCGTCGCCGCACTGCTCCACGGTGAAGAGGTCGACATCCGCGGTCAGGAGTGGACCACACGGAGTGCCGGCCGCATGGTGCCCCTGGTCCACGAGGTGCCCGTCCTTCTTTCGGCCATGTCACCACGCATGCTCCGGGTGGCAGGGCAGTACGCCGACGGCACCATCCTGTGGATGGCTTCCGCGAAGGTGATCGAATCCCGCGTCGCGCCCGCGATCCATGCCGCCGCGACAGGCGCGGGCCGTGCCACTCCCCGGATTGTCGCCGGGCTCCCCGTGGCGGTTCACGACGACGCCGATGAAGCCCGCGAAGCCGTTGCCGCAACCGCCACCATGTACGCGGGAATGCCGAATTACCAACGCATTCTGGAAGTCGGCGGTGCGTCGAGCCCGGCCGACGTTGCCATCGTCGGCGACGAGACGTCGGTGCGCACCCAGCTGCAAGGTCTCCTCGACGCGGGTGCCACCGACATCTGGGCTGCAGCCTTCCCCGTCGGCCCCGACGCGAAAGCGTCGATCGGCCGCACCAAGGACCTTCTCCGAGAACTGGCCACCACCGACGGGTAATTCCCGGGTCACGGCTCACACGACGAAGGCCTGGTCCCCGACCTCCTCTCGAGTCAGGTCGGAAGATCCGCCGGGATCCAGTTCGGATTGCGCTTCTCCATGAATGCCCGCATACCCTCGCGAGGCTCCGGCGAAGTTTCGAGTGCACCGAACATCGTTTGATAGTCGATGAATCCGTAACGCTCGTTCAACATTCGCTTCACTTGGGCGCGGGCCTCGGGGGACGTCTGCAGGACCTCGCGTGCAGCCTCCAACGCGGCGGCCCGCAGATTCTCGTGGGGTACCACGCGGGAGATCACCCCCAGGCGCTGCGCCTCGGCGGCATCGAAGCGGCGCGCGGACAGCATGAGGTCCCGCGCTGCGGCTATGCCGATGTGCGCGGGAAGAGCCGCTGCAAAGGTCGCATCGGGGATACCGCGGAGGAGCTCGGGCACCCGGAATGTCGCCCGATCGCTGGCAACCGCGATATCGGACATCATCGCGACCACCAAACCGCCCGCCTGACAGATGCCGTTGACGGCCGCGATCACCGGTGCCCGACTGTCCCGGATCGTGAGGAACGGGACCACGTCGTTGCCCGCCAGTCCCTCGGGGAGCGAGTCGCCCGGCTCTGCTCGGCCGCCGAGATCACCACCCGGCGCGAACACGTCGCCGACACCGGTGATGATGAGCGCAGCAAGGTCGGGATCGGAATTCACCAGCCGGACAGCCCGCTTCAGACCGAAATACATAGCCGGCGTGAACGCGTTCCGCGCCGCCGGCCGATCGATGACGCACCAGCCGATCGAACCCTCACGCTCGAACCGCAGGCCACCGGTTCCCAAGTCGTCGCCCATACCCTTCTCAGCTCTTTCCCGCCGTGAGCCGGGCGATGTTGGTCTGGAAGTCGTCGGACTGGAACGTCAGCTCCTCGGCGGTCATCGCATAGTCCAGCGTGGCGAGTACGGCCCGCTCGATATGCATGTTCAGCAACCGCTTCGTGCTCTCGACAGCCTGCCGGGGCTGTTCGGCAATGCGTTTGGCACAAGCGAGGGCTTCGCTCAGCGGATCGGCAACCATATGGTTGGCCAATCCGAGCTCGCATGCTTTCGCCGCGGGTATGCGTGCGCCGGTGAGGGCGTATTCCTTGGCTTGCAGCAGACTGATCTGCAGCGGCCAGGTGAGCGGTCCACCGTCGGCCGCGACCAACCCGACCTGCACATGAGGATCAGCGAGGTACGCCGTCTCGGCCATGTAGACGATGTCACTGAGCGCAACCAAGCTGCAGCCCAGTCCCACAGCCGGTCCGTTGACCGCCGCGATCACCGGAATACGGCAGCGTGCCATCCCGAGGACGAGTTCGCGGCCGTGAGCGATGGTCCGGGCGCGCAGTTCGCGGTCTGCCGCGAGCTCGGCGAGGTAGGCGAAGTCGCCACCCGCAGAGAAGGCTTTGCCGCTTCCGGTGAGTACCGCGGCGCGGGCATCCCGGTCTTCGCTCAGCTGAGGCCACAACCGCGCCAGTCCGGTGTGCAAGCCGTCGTTGACGGCATTGAGCGCGTCGGGCCGGTTCAGCGTGATGATGCGCAGGGCACCGTCCGAGCGGACGTCGATCTCCTCGGGCATGTCGTACATGTCAGACTCCCAATCCAAGAATTCGCGAGGCGATGATGTTCTTCTGAATCTGCGACGTTCCACCCATGACGCTCTGTGCGCGGCTGTACAGGTAGGCGCCCAGCATGTCGGTGTCGCGAGTGCCGGCCTCGGACACCGCTGCGTGCCCGACCGATTGTTCGACCCAGGTCATGAGCAGCTTGTCGAGCGACCCCTCCGAACCGTGCGACACACCGTCGAGCTGTTCGGACAGCCTGCGACGGACATGCAGGCGCAGCATCTCCGTCTGCACTGCAGCCCATGCCAATTCCGCAGAGAGGCTCCCTTCCGACCGGGCGACGAGATCGCGTACGAGCTTGTCGTACCTCGCGGCGAAACCGAGCGTGGAGGGCTCTCGTTCGTGCCCGACCACCGTCATCGCCAGCGCCCACCCTTCCCCCGGCGCACCGACCATGTTCTCCGCGGGCACCGTAGCCCCGTCGAAGAGAACCTGACCGAACTCTTTGGTGACGCCGCTCATCATCTGCAGCGGTCGCTGCTCGATTCCCGGTTGCTTCATCGGGACGATGAACGCCGACAAGCCGCGGTGACGGGGCTTGTCAGGTTCGGTACGGGCGAGCAGCAGACACCAATCGGCCACATCCGAATAGCTCGTCCAGATCTTGTGTCCGTGAATGACGTAGTTGTCACCGTCACGGGTGGCGGTGGTGGTGAGTGCTGCGAGATCCGATCCGGCGCCCGGCTCACTGAATCCCTGACACCAGCGCTCGGTTCCGTCGATCATTCCGGGCAGGAAGGTGCGGCGGAGTTTCTCGCTGCCATGCCTGCCGAGTCCGATCACCAGATACCCGAGGCTCGGCCGGGCGGGTGCGCCCGCGATGGCCAGTTCCTCGTCCAGGATGACGTCGTAGACGGGCGGTAGCTCCTGACCACCATATTCTGCGGGCCACGACAAACCGAAGAACCCGGCGCCGTAAAGCGCTCGGTGCCATTCGGGCTGCCGTTCCCAGTACTCGTCACCCGAAGTCGGGAACGTCTTGGCCGTGTCCGCCAGCCAGGACCGCAGTCGGTCCCGGAAGGCGGCTTCTTCCGGCGAGTCACGAAAGTCCACGGTGTATCTCCTCCAGGCGTACGGGGAACAGTTCGGTGGACGTCAGTGCCCGCCGAAGGTAGACGTGCGCGAGGCATTCCCAGGTGTTGCCGATGCCGCCGTGTACCTGAATCGCCGTCTCGCACACGGTTCGGGCAGCACGCACGCAGTAGATCTTCGCGACTCGCGCAGCCTGCTGCGCCTCGCCGGGAGTCAGCTGGTCGAGCGCCCAGGCTGCATGACGGAGCACGCTCACCGAACCCTCGATCAGCGCCTGACTCTCCGCGAGCAGATGCGCCACGGCTTGATAGGAACCGATCGTGTTGCCGTACTGCTCGCGCATCTTTGCGTAATCGACGGCGAGCGCTTGGGCGCCGCGGGACGTGCCGACCAGGTCGGCGCAGGTGACGAGGACGGCGAGGGCATGCCAGCGCTCGACGTGCTCGGCGGACAGTTCGCCGAGGGGTTCGAACGGCTCGACTATGTCCGCGAATCCTCTGGTCAGGTCCGCTCCCGGAACAACGGCTCCCACTCGACCGGCCGAGATCCGGTTTCCGCTCAGAACGAGGGCGCGTTCGAGTCCCCGCGCGTCGGTCGCTTCCCCGTCGAGGGCCACCGCCCATGTCTGCTGATCATCGGAAACGTGCCGGTGTAAATCATCGGCGAGGACGGGTCCGAGGAAGGGAATATCGACCAGGCCCCGGCCGAATTCCTCGGCGACGATGGCGACTTCCACACCCGACGCCCCGTCGGATCGAAGCGATCGCCACCCTGTTGTGGCCACCGCCTTCTCCAACCGTGCGAGCCGAGTGTCGTCGGCGAGGTCCTGGACCGATCCCGGTCCCAGATCGTCGGCCAATTTGGCTGCGGCATCGCGCAATTGTTGCTGTTCACTTGTCAGACGTACGTCCATAGCGCTCCTTGAGTTCTCGGCGCAACACCTTGCCGGACGGCAGGCGAGGAATGTCGGATACGAAGACCACCCGGCTGGGCCGCTTGTAGGACGCCAACCGGTCTCCCACGAGGGTGATGAGTTCTTCGGCTTCGGTCGTGCCGGTCCGTGCGACCGCGGCGATCACTGCTTCCCCGCTGACCGGGTCGGGGACCCCGAACACCGCACAGTCCACGACGCCGGGGTGCCCGTGCAGCACGGCCTCGATCTCGGCGGGCGCAACCTGAAACCCCTTGACCTTGATCATCTCTTTCGACCGGTCGGTGAGCCGAAGCCAGCCGTCCTCGTCGAGGTAACCGACGTCCCCGGTCCGGTACCACCCGTCCACGAACGCCTCGGCATTCGTCTCCTCGGGCAGGTAACCTGCCATAAGCGAATTCGCTCGAGCCTGAATCTCGCCCGGTTCTCCCACGCCCAGCGGCTCACCGGTCTCGAGCGACACCACCCGGATGCTGACGCCCGCAACGGGGCGTCCGACACTGTCCAGACGGGCCCCTTCGATCGGGTTGCAGGCGATCACCGGTAACTCGCTGGCGCCGTACGCGGGTACCCAGCCGACCCCCGCGCGCCGGGTGACGGTCTCGGCGACGCTCGGCGTGACCGGAGTGGCGCCCCACATGATGTAGCGCAGCGACGACAGGTCGAACGATTCGAGGTCGGGATGCTGGGCAATGGCCAGCGCAATCGGCGCGACGGCCATCTCCACCGTGATCCGATCGGTCTCGATGTGCCGCAGCATCCGGTCCACGTCGAACCGACGGTGCAGCCGCACCCATGCGCCGACCTCGAGTGCCGTCATGATGTTGAGGACGCCCAGGATGTGTGAGGGCGGAGTAAGCACCTGCATCCTGTCCGCCGACGACAGTTGCAGCGCGTCACACCACTGCCGCACGGCGGCACCGAAAGATGCGTGCGTGTGCCGCACGGCCTTCGGCATCCCGGTGGTGCCCGAACTGAACACGAGTAGGGCCTCGGCAATTGGATCGGGTGGCGGAAAGGAGCATTGCGCGGGGTCGACCGGATCGTCGAGGCTCAGCATCGGCAGAAGTCCGGCCAGGACCGGACTGTCCCCGACCGCGAGCGTCGGATTCGTGAGCGCCAGCGCGTGCGCGACTTCGTCATGCTTGTACGCCGGGCTGATCAGCACGACGGCGGCGCCGAGCCGCCAGATCGCTCGAACGGCCACGACGAATTCCGGCCGGTTCGACGACATCAGAGCAACACGGTCACCTGCCTTCACGCCGCGACCGGCCATTTCGGCAGCCAGCCCGTCGGCCAGAGCGTCGAGTTCACTGAGGCTGTATTCGCGCTCCTCGAACACGAGCACGGTCGCTTCTTCTTCCTCGTCGGGGGCCCGGTATCCGATGCCTGCCCCGTCTCTCGTGTGGGAATTCACCATTGAGAAGTCCTATCTCGTTAGAGAGAATGATATTCTCTCACAGTTAGAATCTCAATATCAGGAGGCGACGGGCATGTCGAGACCACCCTTGTTCCAGCGCGCGACCGTGACGCGAATCGTCAAGGAGAGCTCGGACGCGCGCACGCTCGTGCTCGCACCGCACGACGGTCCGTTCTCCTATCGGGCCGGGCAGTTCTGCACATTCCGGGTCGACGTGGACGGAACCGAGCTGTTCCGCTCCTACTCCATGTCGAGCGCACCGGAGACCGATGGCGAGCTGATGACGACGGTCAAACGGGTTCCCGGCGGCAAGGTGTCGAACTGGCTGCACGACAACGTCGCCGAGGGTGACGCCGTCGAACTGACACGGCCCGCGGGAACCTTCTGCCTGCGTCCGACCTCGGCGCCGTTGCTCGGGTTCAGCGGTGGCAGCGGGATCACCCCGATCCTGTCGCTGGCGAAGAGCGCGCTGGCGACCACGGACCGGCATGTCCGGCTGCTGTGCGCCGACCGAGACCACGCATCGGTGATGTTCGACGCGGTACTGAACGAACTCACCGAGCGCTATCCCGACCGGTTCTCGTTCGTACGGCACCTCGACGACCGGGGCGGATTTCTCGACGCTGCCGCCGTACGCCACTTCGTCGGCGCCGAAGGAGATGCCGACTCCTACCTGTGCGGGCCCGAGCCCTTCATGGCTCTGGTGGAGTCGGCCTTGCCAGGGCCGGGCAGGATCTTCAGTGAGCGGTTCGGCGCCGCGGCCCCGACGGCGCCATCGGCCGACGCACCCGATTCCGGGGTCGAGGGAACCGTCTCGATCGTTCTGGGACGGAAAAAGGTGTCGGTGCCCAGAAAAGCGAACGAGACCCTGCTGGAGAGCGCCCGGCGCGCCGGGCTCACGCCACCGTTCTCTTGCGAATCAGGCAACTGCGCCACCTGCATCGCCACCGTGACCGAGGGCAGCGCGACCATGCGGGTGAACGACGCGCTGAGCGACGACGAGGTGGCCGAAGGCTACGTCCTCACCTGCCAAGCCGTGCCCGACACCGGGTCGATCAAGGTCCGCTACGAGTGAACCGGCAGGCCGCCGTGCTCACCGAGGCGCGGCGGCGGCCCGTAATCCGGGTCGAAGCCGGCCACGCGGATGGGGCTTCCGACCAACCGGAAGTCACCGGCAGTGGCGATCATCTCCGGTGTGGCTGCGAGTGCGTCGGGCAGTGAACGCACCGCTGCCGCAGGCACTCCCAACGGTCGCAGCCGGAACTCCCAGCCCGTCGCGGAGTCGGCCGCCAGAGCCGCGGTCACGACTGCGAGGACCTCGTCACGACGTTCCGTGCGCTCGGCCATCGTCGGAAATCCTTCGATCCCCGCTTCCGTAGCGAACTTCCGCCAAAACGCGTCATGTGTGATGAACAGGGCGAGATGGCCCTCCGCAGTCGGAAACAACTGCGCAGGCACGTAGTACGGATGGGCACCGAACGGCATACGTCGCGGCTCGGTGCCTTCGTTGAGATACGCCGACGCGCGGTAGTTGAGTTGCGACAGCATGACGTCGCGCAACGACACCTCCACTTGACCGCCGCGTCCGGAGATGATCTGGGCCAGCAATCCGAGTGCGGCTGCCATTCCGGTCGAGTTGTCGGCAGCGGAGTACCCGGGCAGCGTCGGCGGCCCTGCCGGGTCACCGGTGAGTGCGGCGACACCCGTGACAGCCTGAATCACGTAGTCGAAAGCTGGGTCGTCTCCCTCGTCGAGACCGTAACCGGTGAGCGCGACACAGACTATTTTGTCGTTCCATCGACGCAGAGCGTCGTAGGTCAGGCCGTACCGGTGAATGGCGGACGGCTTCAGGTTGACGAGCAGGGCATGGGATTCGGCCGCAAGTTCTCCGAGACGGGCCTGTCCCTCGGCGGTCGTCAGGTCTACGCAGATACTCCGCTTACCCCGGTTCAGGCTGGCGAAGTAGGCGTCGCTCACCTGCCGCGAGAGGTCACCGCTCGGTGGTTCTATCTTGGTGACCTCTGCGCCGAGGTCTGCGAGCATCATGGTGGCGTACGGACCCGCGAGGATATGGCCGACCTCGAGGATCCGGATGCCCTCGAGTGGCCCCGCAGTCACCGCAACTCCTTGACGAGTTCGGCGACGACGTCCCGGGTACGACGCTTCGAAGCGATCAGCTCGTCCCGGTTGTCGCCGATCGGCAGCAGGCGCATCGACAGGTCGGTGACCCCCGCGTCGGCGTATCGGCGGAAGCCCGCAAGGATGGCGTCCTCGTCTCCGGCGACGCACAGATCACCGATGTCCTCGGCGTCGCCGTATCCCAGGAGCCGCTGATAGTTGGGGGAGATCTCCGCTTCCCCGAGGATCCGGTTGGCGCGCTCACGCGCGGTGTCGACTTCCGAAGGCCGGCAAAGACAGACCGGGACACCCGCGATGATGCGTGGAGCCGGACGCCCCACATTGTCGGCAGCCTTGGTAATTCGCGGGACGACATGGTCGGCGACCGCTCGCTCGTCGGCCATCCAGAGGATGGTCCCGTCGGTTCGCTCGCCTGCGATCGTCAGCATCACCGGGCCCAGGGCTGCTACCAGGACCGGCATCGGGGCCACCGGTCCGATCTCGAGCGGGTTGTGCACGGTGAAGGTGTTGTTCTCGATATCGACCGGGCCGGGTGCGAGCAGCGCGGCGTCCAGTACGTCCAGGTAATCGCGGGTGAACGCGGCCGGCTTCTCATAGGGGAGACCGAGCATGTCCTGAACGATCCAGTGGTGTGAGGGGCCGACTCCCAGCGCCAAACGTCCTCCGGTGGCGGCATGCGCGGAGAGCGCCTGTCGCGCCAGTGCGACGGGGTGTTGCGCCTGCAGAGGTACTACCGCCGTGCCGATTTCGATGCGGGACGTCCTCGTTCCCATCAACGCCACGGCGATCAGCGCGTCGAAGTCCGTGGGGACCTGCGGAACCCAGACGGAGTCCAACCCTGCGCTCTCCGCCCACTCCACGTCGTCCAGCATTCGGGCGACCTTCCGCGCGGAGTCCCCTCGCTCGGGCCCGATCATCACTCCGATTCGCACTGTTCCTCCAGGTCCGAAAATTGTTCTCGCACGCGTGGCCGGGTGGTCGACGCGGTGTAATCGCCTTTCGGCTTCTATGACGAAAGGTCAAGAGGGAGCGGGAGTGCCGGTGAGTGCGCGCACTCCGGTGACCAGATCCTCCAGGGGGGTGCTGGTGGGGAAGACCGCCGCAGCTCCCGCGGACAGCAGGCGCGGAACGTCCTCCTGGGGAATCGTGCCGCCGACCACCACAGCGATGTCACCGGCGTCCGCAGCGCGCAGCGCATCGACCGTTCGCGTGGTCAGCGCCACATGGGCGCCGGAGAGAATGCTCAGACCGACGACGGCAACATCCTCCTGGAGGGCAATCGACACGATGTCCTCGACCCGCTTGCGGATACCGGTGTAGATCACCTCGAAACCGGCGTCGCGGAGTGCGCGGGCGACGATCTTGGCGCCGCGATCGTGACCGTCCAGTCCAGGCTTCGCTACGAGTATGCGGGCGCTCATCAGAACACCACCGGCTGCTGGAATTCGCCCCAGACAGCTTTGAGCGCGGATACCATCTCGCCGACAGTGCAGTAGGCGTTGGCGCAATCGATCAACGGGTGCATGAGGTTTTCGGTTCCTTCCGCGGCGCGGGACAGAGCGGTGAGGCAGGCATTGACCGCCTCGGGATCACGTTCGGCTTTCACTTTCGCCAGCCGTTTCAGCTGCAGCTCGCGCCCTTCGGCGTTCAGCTCGTACGTGGAGATTTCGGGCGGCGGCTCCGGCGAGACGAACCGGTTGACCCCGACCACCGGGCGTTCCCCCGATTCGACGTCCTTGTGCAGCTTGTACGCCTCGTCGGCGATGAGGCCTTGCAGGTACCCGTCCTCGATGGCGCGAACCATGCCGCCGTGCTGATCGAGATCGTCCATGATCTCGATGAGGCGGGCCTCGGTGGCATCGGTCAGCGCTTCGACGAAGTAGGAGCCGCCGAGCGGATCCGCGACACGCGTCACTCCGGTCTCGTAGGCCAGAACCTGCTGGGTGCGCAGCGCCAGGGTCGCCGACTCCTCACTGGGCAGGGCGAACGGCTCGTCCCACGCCGCGGTGAACATCGACTGCACTCCCCCGAGCACCGAAGCCATCGACTCGTACGCCACTCGCACCAGATTGTTCTGTGCCTGGGGTGCGTAGAGGGACGCGCCGCCGGCAACACAACCGAACCGGAACATCGACGCCTTGTCCGTCACCGCACCGTAGCGCTCCCGCACGATCGTGGCCCATCGACGACGTCCTGCCCGGTACTTGGCGATCTCTTCGAAGAAGTCCCCGTGCGTATAGAAGAAGAACGAGATCTGAGGAGCGAACTCGTCGATCGTCATTCGCCCACGTTCGACCACCGTGTCGCAGTAGGTGACTCCGTCTGCGAGCGTGAAGGCCATTTCCTGCACCGCGGTGGCTCCGGCGTCGCGAAAGTGCGCACCGGCGACCGAAATAGCGTTGAACCTCGGCACCTCGGCCGCGCAGAATTCGATGGTGTCGGCAATCAGCCGTAGCGACGGCTCCGGCGGCCAGATCCACGTGCCCCGGGAGGCGTACTCCTTGAGGATGTCGTTCTGGATCGTCCCGGTGAGCTTCGCCCGCGGCACGCCGGCCCGCTCGGCCGCGGCCACATAGAACGCCAGCAGTATCGCCGCCGTCCCGTTGATGGTGAAGCTGGTGCTGATCTTGTCCAGCGGGATGTCGGCGAAGAGGACTTCGGCGTCGGCGAGGGTGTCGACCGCGACCCCGACCCGGCCGACTTCCTCGGTGACCTCGGGGTCGTCGGAGTCGTAACCGCATTGGGTGGGCAGGTCCAGTGCCACCGACAATCCGGTGCCGCCCTGTTCGAGCAGGTACCGATAGCGCTGGTTGGACTCTTCCGCGGTGCCGAATCCGGAGTACTGGCGGAACGTCCACAACCGGCCCCGGTAGCCGGAGGCGAAGTTGCCGCGGGTGAAGGGAAAGGTGCCCGGGGCGGGCGGCTCTGCGCGCCTGTCGGTCGGCCCGTAGACCGGCTCCAGCGGGATGCCCGAAGAGGTTTCAGCGAAGTCGTTCACGATGGATACAGTACTTGCAGAAAATGAGAATGCCAATATCATCGTCGAGAACGCAATGATCGACAGTGTCGGAACAGGGAGAACGATGTCCAGCCAGCAGAACGCACTCAATGACCGGACCATGATCGTTTCCGGCGGTAGCCGCGGGATCGGACTGGCGATCGCGATCGCCGCGGCCAAGCAGGGGGCAAACGTGGTTGTGCTGGCCAAGACGGCGGAGCCGCACCCGCGCCTTCAAGGGACGGTCCACACCGCCGTCGCGGACATCGAGGCCGTCGGAGGCAAAGCAGTCGCCGTGGTCGGTGACGTCCGCCGCGAGGAGGATGTGCAGCGCGCCGCCGACACCGCGGTGGAGCGGTTCGGCGGCATCGACATCTGCGTGAACAACGCCAGTGCCATCGCGCTCGAGGGAACCGAGGAACTGTCAGCCAAGAAATACGACCTCATGCAGGACATCAATTGCCGCGGGACGTTCCTGCTGACCCGCGCCTGCCTTCCCTATCTTCGGAGCTCCCCCAACCCGCATGTGCTCACCATCTCGCCTCCGGTGAACCTGAACCCGCGCTGGCTCGGCGCACACCCGTCGTACACGTTGTCGAAGTACGGAATGAGCTTGCTGTCGCTCGGCTGGGCGGCCGAGTATGCCGACGCCGGGATCGCAGCGAACTGCCTGTGGCCGCAGACCTACATCGCCACCTCCGCGGTCGCGAACATGGAAGACGGCACCTCCCTGCTCTCCTCGTCGCGCAGTCCGGAGATCATGGCCGACGCAGCAGTCGAGATTGTGTCCCGGCCCGCGAAGGAGACCAGCGGACACTGCTACATCGATGCGGACGTGCTCGCGGAGTTGGGCGTCTCGGACCTGTCCCGCTACGGCGGCGGGGACGCCCCCCAGCTCGATCTCTTCCTCGACTGACGGGACAGGACCCTACGAGGAAGCTTCGCCGCGCTCGACGGGTCGACAATCGACCGACCGGCTGCGACAGGCCGGGAAACCAGTGCCGTAATCTTTGGTGCGAACCGACACGAACCTTTGCCTTGGAGCAAAGGTTCGTGAAGGTGTCGTGACCGGGAGTGTCACGGCCTCTGCGCCCAGAGACGAGAGAACGGTGCCCCGCACTCAGGAACACGCCGAACGTTATCGCGACGCACTCACCGCGCTCGCTGCGGCAACTCAGCGCCCGGCAAACGTCGTCAACACCGGCGCAGGCTACGCAATTCGCGTCGATTTCGAGTACAACCGCTACCTGCTGGCATCGAACGGAACCGACGGATTGGTCGACCAGACCGACGCCGCCGCTCTGTGGAAGGTGAGCCTCCACCAGGGTACGGCCGACGGCACCGCCGACGAAGTGCTGGCGGTCGCGGAGCATTCGTGGCTGGTCGACGCTTTCGACATCGCTTTCGCGGACATTCGTGCCAGCGGCAAGTGGCAAGCTGCGGATGCCTCGTTCGACGAATTCAACCCGACGAACGACGAATTCAACCCGACGAACGACGATCAGACCGCAAGCTGACGTGACGAGAAGTGACCCGCCGGCAGCTGCCGTGCGGGTGACGCGTGTTCAGACCCCCGCGTGGGGCGAGTTCTGAGATTCGACTGCCTGTTCCAATTCGGCGTTTCGCGCCGCCAACAGCGCGTTCTGCGCTTCCAGTTCGAGGATCTGGCGGATACCGATCAGATTGACCCCGTCGGCGACGAGTTCGGTGATCTTGTCGAGGCGCGCAATGTCGTCTTCGCTGTACCGGCGCGTGCCGCCGCCGGTACGAGTCGGCGTGATCAATCCGCGCCGTTCGTACAACCGCAGAGTCTGGGGCCCGATGCCCGTCAGCTCCGAAGTCACCGAGATCCCGTAGACACCTCGCTTCGAACGAGGTGGCATCTGAGAGGACGTCACCGGATCTCCCTTCTTCTCAGGGAATACCAATCCTATCAAGGATCGACAGACACAATGTGACGCGGGGGGTACAAATTCGGTCGAGGTGGACCCTCGGTGGAGGAGACCATCGACAATCTTCGTCACGATCGCGGTGCCACACAACTTCACGACCCGCACTCTCGCCGCAACCGCTAGACAGGATTCCACTTTTTCGGGCGACCCATGTCTGCGCTGACCGCAAGTTCCGCACCACCCAATCTCGCCGATAACCGCAGCTAAACGCGCTATTAGACCGTGTGCGCCCCATCCTCCGACGAGCCTCCTCGGCAGATACCGCGGCGCTCGACGAACAAAATTCCTGATCGGCTCGCTTGAACTTCTAGTTCCAGGGCTGTACAACAAAATCTATCTTCACCAACGCAGATAAGTTCTCGGTCAGACATCGAGCGGGCATCGCACGACAGACTGCCGGGCGCGAGGAAAGGAGAAAACGATGGCCAGCCGACATGCGAACGCGACCCCCGACGACGGAGAGGTTCTGGTCCTTCGGGCGGGCAGCGGAGGAGCGATCGTCAGTGGCCTCCTCGCGACGCTCGCCCTCAGCACCCTCGCCGTCCTCGATTCGCTTCCGACCTGACCCGACTCGAACCAACTCACATTGCCGTCGAAAGAGAGACCAGGGTGATAACGCGACCGTCCGTGATCGTCTCCGTCGCCGTCCAGTGCGTAATCGGAGTGTCGGTCATTGCCGGGTTCACGGCCGCGGCGACCGGTTCGATTCCCCTTGCTGCGTTGGTCAGCACAGCCCTCCTCGGGGTCGCCGGCCTCTTCGCTGCTACCCACCGATCCGCTCGAGAATGAGAACAATGCAGACCACACGACAGGACGCCATGATCATGCCCACTGTTTCATCGTTTTCCGCCCCCACTCGATCCGCCGCCGGGCGGAGCGCGAGCGCGATGAGCACCGAGGAGATCAAGGCACGCATCGAGGCCATGTATGCGGCCCGGGACGTCGACAACCCCCCGGCACTCGTCGACTAGGGCCGCACCGCCGCTTCACCGCAACGAAGACTTTTTGCCGACACCATCAGCGCTCCCGCTGATACCGGCCGGTCAGAGAAGGGCTGAGTACATGACCATGTCCATCCCGCTCGCCGAAGCACCCCGCGAGCTCCGCCGCACCACCCCGATCTCCTCCACGACGTGCCGGAAGCTGCCCCGGACACAGCTCTCCGTCGATGTCCCGCCGAATCCTCGGCCCGCGCGTACACCGGACACCACCCACCGCGCCCGCGATCAATACCGTGACGTACCCGCACAATGCGAAGCCATCGCTCAGCTCGACGCCTCTGATCCGCGCCGGGAAGTGCTGCGCGAGAGGCTGATCGAACGATGCCTCCCGCTGGCCGAACACATCGCCCGCCGATTCCACGAACGCGGAGAACCGCTGGACGACCTGATCCAGGTCGCGCGGCTCGGTCTCGTCAAGGCCGTCGACCGATTCGACGCAAGCTACGGAGCGAACTTCGTGTCCTTCGCGGTCCCGACCATCACCGGCGAGGTGCGCCGCCACTTCCGGGATACCGGGTGGGCCATGCGCGTGCCGCGCAGCATGCAGGAACTTCACCTCGCCCTCATGGGAGCCACCAAACAACTGACCACCACGCTCGGTCGGGCGCCTACCGCAAGCGAACTGGCGAAGGCACTCGACATCGACAAGAGCGAGGTTTTGGAGGGACTGCGCGTAGCTAACGCCTACAGCACCCTGTCGGTCGACTACCCGCTCACCGACGACGAAAGGCCGCTGTCGGAGACGCTCGGTGATATCGATCCGGCGTTGTCCCGCGTCGAAGATCACGTGACCGTCCAACCGCTGCTGGACGCGCTGCCGGACCTCGAGCGCACCGTGCTCGTGCTGCGCTTCTTCGGGAACATGACGCAGTCACAGATCGCCGCGCGGGTGGGCGTATCGCAGATGCAGATCTCGCGACTGCTGGCCAAGACACTGAAGGATCTGCGAACCAAGCTCGAATGACGCATTTGTGGTCAACATGAAAGGAGTGCCGATGGTCAATTTTCTCGACAAGGTCAAGGGACGAGCCCGGGCACGTGGTCGGCGCGAGGACCTCACCGACACCGCGAGCCGCCCCGACCGTGGGTCGACGGCGGACTCAGGGGAAAGCGCCGACCCCACCGCCCTGCTGAGGGACACGTTCATTCCGTAGGGGCCCCGGATCCTCGTGCCGCATTCGGCACGAGGATCGGTCGGAGAGCCTCCTGTCAGGATTGAACTGACGACCGCTCGCTTACAAGGCGAGTGCTCTACCACTGAGCTAAGGAGGCGGACACGCGCGCCCATCATATCCATAAGGAGAACGCCGTCGTCCTCCGGCCATATTGGATAGCGTTGATGCCATGAGTACCTCGGAGATCGCCACTGTCCTTGCTTGGCACGACGCCCTCAACTCCGGCGACATCGACACGTTGCTGTCGCTGTCGAGTGACGACATCGAGATGGGTGGACCGAAGGGTGCGACCCAGGGCCTGACGCCGCTGCGGGAATGGGCGTCGACCGCGAACATCACGCTGATCCCGAAGCGAATGTATTACTACGACGGCGTCATCGTCGTCGAACAGCAGGCCACGTGGGCGACCGCACCCGAGGAGACGAGTATTGTGGCGTCCGCGTTCCGAGTAGTCCACGATCAGGTCATCTCCACTTTCCGCCACGAGACACTCGATGCAGCGTTGAAAGCAACCGATTTGACCGAGAAGGATCGTGTCTCAGACACGTAGTATGGCGAAGCTCACAGAGGGTATGGCAAAGCTCACAGACACGCTCCAGCGTTTGACCGGCGACCGCCGGGCCACCGTCGACACGGTGACGGCGGCGCCGACGCCACTCCAGCCGATCGACCTCACCGATGACGCGGTGGTTGCCGAGGTTCTCGACCTCGCCGTCCGGGTCGGTGAAGTTCTGCTCGCCTCGGGGACGGGCGCGATGGACACCGCCGAACAGGTGCAGTTCATCGCGGCGACCTACGGCCTCGCGCAGTGCGACGTGGACGTCACCTACAACTCGATCGTCCTCTCCGCCTACCGCGGGCCCACCCTTCCCCCCGCGAGCACG
Organism: Rhodococcus sp. IEGM 27; assembly: GCF_033142305.1. Classification (NCBI taxonomy): domain Bacteria; kingdom Bacillati; phylum Actinomycetota; class Actinomycetes; order Mycobacteriales; family Nocardiaceae; genus Rhodococcus; species Rhodococcus sp. IEGM 27. The sequence goes on from NZ_JAWLSG010000001.1 coordinate 1,032,623, forward strand.
ATGCGGATCGTGCACTACCGCTCCATGGACTTCACCCGCCTCGCCGCGGTCGACCGCCTCACTCGGCGTATCCGCCGCGAGGCCGTCACTCCGAGCGAGGCCCACGAGGCACTGACCGCTGTCACGACGGCGCCGCATCCCTACAACCGGTGGATCGCGACGTTGGCGTGGGCGTCGATGGCCGCATCCATCTCCGTGTTGATGGGTGGTGGGGTGCTGGTGGCGTCGGTCGCCTTCCTCACGACGATGGTGATCTACCGGGTCAACCGCGTCCTCAACCGGGTGGGGCTGCCGTTCTTCTTCCAGCAGGTGGCTGGCGGTCTCGTGGCCGCTGCCCCGGCCGCCACTCTTTATACGTTCCAGGATCAGCTGGGTGTCGAAGTTCGACCGTCGCAGATCATTGCGGCCGGCGTGGTGGTGCTGTTGTCCGGATTGTCACTGGTCGGCTCCGTCCAGGACGCCATCACGGGCGCACCCATCACCGCGGCCGCCCGATTCTTCGAAGTGGTCATGATGACCGGCGGCATCATCGCCGGTGTGGCCATCTCGCTGCGGGTCACCGGGTTGTTCGGTTCCACACTTCCGCCGGTCAACGTGGAGATCGACGAACTCACCCAACTGCCCGTGCTGGTCATGTCGGGCGCGTTCGCATCGATGTTCTACGCGCTCGCCTGCTACGCCGAGCAGCGTGCGCTGACGGCGGCCTGGATGGGCGGTGCGGCCGGGTCGCTGGTCTACATGGTGGCGCATCAGTTCGGAGTGGGGCCCATCATCGGCTCCGCACTCGCGGCGACAGTGGTCGGTTTTGCCGGTGGTCTGATGGCTCGCCGAGCGCTCACACCGCCTCTGGTGGTCGCCGTGGCCGGCATCACCCCACTGCTTCCGGGCCTCTCGCTGTATCGAGGGCTGTATGCACTGCTCAACAACGAGGTAGTGATCGGACTGAGCTCACTGCTCGCCGCCTTCGGTATCGGCTGCGCACTCGCGGCGGGCGTCACACTCGGCGAATGGCTGGCCAGGACCCTCCGGAGGCCGCGCATTCTGCGGTACACAGAGAACATCCGCCGCCCCGTCATCAAGACGAGGCGGCGGAAGCCCGTGGAAACGCCCAGGGCGGCCTGAAAGACACAGAACCGTTCGATCCGTCCCAACCGGGGCGGATCGAACGGTCGTGGTCTCGGTGAGCTGTCACCGCAGTGCAGCTCCGAGCAGGTCAGCTCTTGTCGACGCTGTGACGACCACCCGACTTCTCATCGGCCTCCATGGCCTCACGCAGGCTTTTCGGCCGCATGTCCGTCCAGTTCTTCTCCACGTACTCGAGGCATGCTGCGCGGCTCTCTTCGCCGAAAACCACACGCCAGCCCGCCGGCACCTCAGAGAACGTCGGCCACAGAGAGTGCTGCTCTTCGTCGTTCACCAGCACGTAGAAGCGGCCTTCTTCGTCATCGAATGGATTGGTGCTCATCTCGCCTCGCTTGTCGCATACGTGTCCTGTGCGTTCACACTAGCAAGCGTGCCGATCCGGCCACGCCGTGTTACGACAGATGTCAAGATCTCTCCCGCCCGCACGGCAACGTTCGACAGGAGCGACGACGTGATTCCGTGCGTTTTCTCCGTGCCGCCCTGAAGGTAGATTCCCGCTGTGACGTCCGGCGAAACCGCCAGCCGATAATCGCGCCCTACCTCACGCGGCGGGTGCACAGCCGGTGCGAGTTCGCCGAGGAGCGGTTCGAGAGGCGCCGGAGTGAACCCGGTGGCAAGAATCAACGCATCACAGGCGAGTGTGTCCGTGAGGCCGTCGACGGCGCTGCGTACCGCCACATCGATGCCGTCCGAACTTTCCTCGACGGAGACGATCTCGGAGGCGCGGCGCATGAAGAGGCGGCGGCGACCACGAACCCGCTCCTGGTACTCCTTGGCATACAGCTCGTTGATGAGTTCGATGTCCACCACCGAATAGTTGGTGCTGCGATGGACATCGAGCAGCCGCAGGCGCTCGACCTCGGGTGCGCCGTGCAAATCGTCCACGGCCTCCGGGTCGAAGATTCGGTTGGCGTAAGGACTGTCGTCCGCCGGGCTGTAGCCGTACCGCGAGAAGACGCTGTGGACTTCGGCATCGGGGTAGTTGGCGTGCAGGTACTGCACAATTTCGGCAGCACTCTGGCCGGCCCCCAGAACGGCGAATCGCCGGTGGGCGAGGGTGGGCAACTCACCGATGCGGAACAGGAACTGATGATTGTGGAAGCACCGCATGGAGGGCGTGGCCCACTCCGGAATACGCTCGCGCAGACCCGCACCCATCACGACGTTGCGGGCGATCACCGCTGTGCCGTCCGACGCCCGGACCTCGAAACGGTCGATCATTCCCTCGCTGTTGCGGATTCCTCGCACCGATTCCACCGCCGTGCCGTACCGGACATCCGCGCCGACACGTCCGGCAGCCCACTGCAGGTAGTCGTGAAACTCGTGCCGGGTGGGGAAGAACGTCTGGTGATTAACGAAATCGACGAGACGTCCGCGCTCGAAGAGGTAGTTGAAGAAGGTGTACGCGCTGCGCGGGTTGCGGAATGTGACGAGGTCCTTGGGGAAAGCGATCTGCATCGTCGCCCCGTCGAGCAGCATTCCGGGATGCCACCCGAAACGATCCTGCTTCTCCAGGAACTGCGCGCTGATCTGCTCCCCCGGCGCGCAGTTCGCGTTGTGTTCCTCGATGGCAATCGCCAGTGCGAGATTCGCAGGTCCGAACCCGACACCCACGACATCTCGCACTGGGAGATCCGTATCGACCATTTCCGGCGAATCGTTCATAGCACGCTGTCCCGTCCTCGACGCCGCGTCGCACCCGACCCAGCTGCCGTCTGCCCTAGAAGGTAGTGAAGCCTATCCTTATTTCGAGCACAGTACCAAGAAGAAAGCCCCTCTGGGACAGCCATCTCGGCACCGACTCTGCGATCCGGATCACGTGAAGTCATGCCACCTCCCCGCTCCAGTTCGCCACGAGCGCCGTCAACTCCGCGGCCCACCTCGCCACGGTGTCGAACTCCAGCACTGCCGAGGAGAAGGAGAAGTAGGCGTGCACCGCCCCCTCTCCGACAGGCTCGTAGAAGCTCAGAGTCAGGTCTGCATCCGGCACTCCGACCGGCACCGGCATCAACCCGTCCAGCGCACCGAGATGCGACAGGCGTGCCTGCTCGTGATGCACCAGCATGATCTGCGGACGCATCACCCTCGCGTCGCCTTCGCCGAGGGCGTCGACGACCTCGGCGAAGGCGATGTCCTGATTGTCCAGGGCATCGAGGTTGTTCGCACGGATACGCCGCAACAGCTCCGTGAAATCCGGTTCTCCACTCGTGTCCGTCCGCAGCACAACGATGTTGAAGAAGCAGCCGATCAGGTGGTCCAGTGCCTCCTCCGGGCGTCCCGCTACCAGAGAACCCATGGGAATGTCCGTACCGGCACCGTGCCGCGTCAGGACGGTCGCGAGCGCCGCCTGCAACACCATGAAGAGGCTGGTTCCGGTACGGCTCGCCAGCGCATCGATCGCGGCGTGCAGATCCGCGTCGATCTCCACGGGCACGATCTCCGCCTGCGGCGCGGACTGCGAAACCGGGCAAGGCAACTCCAACTGCGCCGGTAGTCCGGCCAGCCGCTCCCGCCAGTACGCGAGCTGTCGGGCGTGCCGACTGCCCGGGTCCGCCGGGTCGCCCAGAAGCGACCGCGACCACACGACGTAGTCGGGGTAACTCACCGGCAGCGGTTCCCACTCCGGGGCATTGCCGTCCGAACGCGAGGCGTACGCCCCCAGCAGATCCCCGAGCAACGGCACCACCGACCACTCGTCCACCGCGATGTAGTGCATTGCGAGAAGCAGGGCCTGGGTTCCGTCCGCGCCGCCGACGAGATAGGCACGGAGCGGCGGCTCCTCGGTGAGGTTCATCGGCTTCTGGGCCAGCGCGAAGACCGTGCGGTGCACGTCACCTTCGCCGACGTCGACCACGTCGAGCGTCGGCGGAACCGCTTCCTGCGCAATCACGGTGCCGTCGATCTCGACATACACGGTGCGCAACGGTTCGTGACGGGACGCGACATCGCCCAACGCCTGCGCCAGGATCACCGGATCGACCGTCCCGCCGAGTTGCAGGGACAGTGCATGACTGGCCGTCGCGTCGCTTCCGGCCGCGCGGAACTGGTTCCAGAACCGGCGTTGCGGACCGGACAACGGCACCACGTCCGGGCGTGGGTACGCCGGTGCGAGCACCGGCCTCCCGCTTCCGCCTGCGGCGATCACGATCGCCGAGAGTTCGGCCACCGTGGACCGGTCGAAGATGTCGCGAATGCCGATGTCGACACCGAATCGCTGACGAATCCTGCCCACCAACCGCATCGACGCCATCGAGTTTCCACCCAGGTCGAAGAAGTTGTCGTGAATTCCCACCGACGGCAGGTGCAGTATCTCCGCGAACGCCCCGGCGATCTCCTTCTGCTCCGGCGTCTGGGGGGTACCGTCCCCCGTCAACGCGGACCAGTCCGGCCGAGGAAGCGCCTTGCGGTCGAGCTTTCCGTTCGGCGTCAACGGCAGATCGCCGTCGAGCACCACGACCAGGGTGGGCACCATGTAGTCGGGTAGTCGTGTGGCCACATGCTCGCGCACGGCCCGTGGGTCCACGGCGTCGGACAGGGAATCCTCCGACGGGGTCACATAGCCGACGAGCCGGACGATGTCGCCCTCTCTGTCTGCCACCACAGCAGCCTGCTTGACACCCGGATGACTCCCGAGCGCTGCGATGATCTCGCCGAGTTCGATGCGGAATCCACGAATCTTCACCTGATCGTCGACACGCCCGAGGAACTCGATGTTGCCGTCTGCCCGCCAACGCGCCCGGTCACCCGTCCTGTACATCCGCGAACCCGCGGCCCCGAAAGGCGAAACCACGAAGCGTGCCGCGGTGAGGTCGGGCCGGCCCAGATACCCACGTGCGAGCCCACGCCCGGCGATGTACAACTCCCCCGCCACCCCGGGCGGGACCGGCTGCAGGCGGTCGTCGAGCACGTACGCCTGCTCATTGGGGTCGGGGATGCCGATCGGCACGGCCGAGGTCCAGCCCGGTTCGGCCTGCCACAGAGTGTTGTTGACGGTGGCCTCCGTGAGCCCGTACGCGGCGAGGAGATTGAGCCTCTCCGCCCATCGGCCGATCAGCTCGGGCGGCACCGTTTCCGTGCCCACCAGCACCGTGCATCCCTCGGGGACGACGCACCCTGCGGGAAGCGCCGCCAGCAGGGACGGCGGGATGATCGCGTGCGTCACCGCGTGCTCGGCCATGAAGTCGGTGAGTTCGGGTCCTGCCACCCTGGCGTCGTCCGGGACGATGACCAGACGTGAACCCGTGCACAGGGCCATCGACAGCTCGAAGACCGCCACGTCGAAGCCGATCGATGCGAACTGCATGACCACCGAACCGGGCACCAGTCGCATCCGCTCCTGCGCCGTGGCCACCAGGCTGGGGATGCCGTCGTGGGTGAGGATCGCGCCCTTCGGTTTTCCGGTGGAACCCGACGTGTAGATGACGTACGCGGCGTGGTCCACACCTCGCGGCGGACACGGCAGATCTTCGCCGTGCGCGGTGTCGAGTTCGGCGAGAATCGATGCGTCGTCGAGGAGGACGCGGCTCAGCCCGTCGACCTCCGCGATGCGCGGGCTCTCCGACACGGTCGTCACGAGTACCTGCGCGCCGGAGTCGGCGAGCATGTACGAGATGCGGTCGGACGGATGGTTCAGGTCCAGCGGCAGATAGGCGGCACCCAGCTTCAGTGCGGCGAGAACCACGGCCACCATGTCCGCCGACCGCGGAACAGCCAGTCCGACAACGCTCTCGACCGACACCCCGCGACGATGCAGCAGTGCCGCAATGCGGTCGGCGCGTGCACTCAATTCCGCATAGGACGCCTGACCGTGCTCGTCGACCACAGCGACGGCGTGCGGAGCGGCATCCACGTGGCGTGCGAACGCCTCGTAGAACGTTTCCTCCGCCACGGGCAGCGCGGTGTCGTTGAACCCACGCACCACCAGTTCTCGTTCGTCGTCGAGGAATACGTCGAGATCACCGACCGGAACGTCCGACTGCACTGCGACCGTGTCGAACACGGAGATCAGTCGACGTGCGATCTTCGCCGCGGTGTCGCGGTCGAACAGGTCGCTGCCGTACTCGAGACGCAGTTCCACCCGGTCCTCGTCGAGGTACTCGGTGAAGTTGAACACCAGGTCGAACTTGGCGGTGCGCTCCTCGAACTCCACCGGAGTCACCGAAAGACCGGGTGCGAGAGCAGCATCCGCCGTCCGGCCGTGGTAGCCGACCATCACCTGGAACAGCGGATTCCGGGCCAGGGTGCGGCCGGGATTGATCTTCTCCACCACCGCTTCGAATGGCACGTCCGAGTGCGCGAACGCCGCCAGGTCGATGCCGCGGACCCGACCCAGCAACTCGTCGAACGTCGGATTGCCGGACACGTCCGTCCGCAACACGACGGTGTTGACGAAGAACCCGATCAAGTCGTCGAGACCCTGCTCGCTTCTGCCCGCGACGGGTGCCCCGATCGGCAGGTCGTCCCCCGCACCGAGCCGGTGCAACAACGCCGCGGATGCCGCGTGCATCACCATGAACATGGTCGTGCCGGTGGCGCGCGCCAAGGTACGGAGCGAGCGCGTGGTGGCGGCGTTCAGCACCGTTTCGATGGCACCACCCGAAAAGCTCGGTCGCGCCGGGCGGGTGCGGTCGGCGGGGAGCACCAGTTCTTCGGGTGCCCCGTCGAGGGTCTTCGCCCAGTAGTCGAGTTGACGGCTCACCAGGCTCGACGGGTCCTGCGGATCGCCGAGCATCTCCCGTTGCCACAGGGTGTAATCGGCGTACTGCACGTCGAGCGGTTCCCATGCCGGTGCCGCATTCTGCGCCCGGGAAGCATAGGCCGTCATCAGGTCCCGGAGGAACGGCCGGTCCGACCATTCGTCGGTGGCGATGTGGTGCAACACGATCGCCAGCACCTGCTCGTCACCGATCCGGATCAGGGCCGCTCGGATCGGGATCTCCGTCGCGAGATCGAACGCGCGCCCGACCGTGTCACCGACCAGTCGGAAGAGTTCGGCATCCGTGCCGTCCACCACGCAGACGTCGGGTCGCACATCGCCGAGGATCACCTGCACCGGTTCGCCGTCGTGCTCCCCGAACACGGTGCGGAGCGATTCGTGCCTCGCCACGACGTCGGCCAGCGCCTGTGCCAGCAACCCGGGATCGAGCCCGTCCCGCAGTCGCAGCACGATCGGGAAGTTGTAGGCCGCCGAACCCGGGTCCATCTGCTGGAGAAGCCACAAACGTTGTTGCGCAGCCGAAAGCGGGAGATTTCGGGGGCGCGGTCTCGCGGTCAGCACGGAACGCGTCGACCCCGTGTTACCCCGGATGCGGTCGGCCAGTTCGGCGACGGTGGGCGCCTCGAACAGGTCGCGCATGACGAGGTCCGTGTCGAGGGCGGCCCGGGCCCGGCTGATCAGACGGGTGGCCAGCAGCGAGTGCCCGCCGAGGTCGAAGAAGTTGTCGTCGACACCCGGGGTCGGAACGCCGAGGATGTCACCGAACAGGTCGGACAGCACCCGTTCGGTGGTGTCCCGCGGCTCGGTGCGTGCACCGGCGTCGACGCCGAGCACCTCCTCCGCAGACGGGAGTGCCTTGACGTCGAGTTTGCCGTTGACGGTCATCGGCAACGACTCGACCTCGATGACCGCGGCCGGGATCATGTAGTCCGGCAGGGTTGCGCGCAGCGCCCGTGAGTACTTGTTAACATCCCGCGGTTGATAAGTACTCACGGGGACGGTGTAGCCCACGAGCCGCTTGAAACCACCCGGGCCGGTATCGACGACCACTGCGGCCTGGCGCACGTCGTCCAACGCTTCGAGCGCCGACGCGATTTCGCCGAGTTCCACCCGGTGGCCGCGGATCTTCACCTGATCGTCCGTGCGGCCGAGGAAGTCGAGATTCCCGTCCTCACGGCGGCGGACCAGATCGCCCGTCCGATACATACGTACGGATGTGCCGAACGGATCGGCGACGAACCGCTCCGCCGTCAACGCGAACCGGTCGAGGTAGCCGCGCGCCAGCCCGACACCGGAGATGTACAGCTCACCGGGAACACCGTCCGGGACCGGACGCAGCCAGGCGTCCAGTACATACGCCGAGGTGTTCCAGATGGGAGTTCCGACCGTCGGAGTGACGCTGTCGCCGGTGCCTGCCCCGAGGGTGTTGATCGTGTACTCGGTGGGGCCGTACAGGTTGTAACCGCACGTTCCCTCGGTGTCCCGCAGACGGTTCCATACCGAATCCGACACGGCCTCACCGCCGAGCAGCACGAGAGGTGGCCGATGGTGTCCGTCACCGTCGTCGAGCAATCCCTCCTCGATCAGGTGTTGCGCGTACGTGGGCGTGACGTTGACGACGTCGATCCGATGGGTGTCGCAGTAGGACACCAGGGCTTCGGCGTCGCGGCGGAGGTTCTCGTCGCAGATGTGGACCTCGTGGCCTTCGACGAGCCACAGCAGTTCCTCCCACGACATGTCGAACGCGAACGACACGGTGTGGGCGATGCGCAGACGCCGGCCACCCGCGGCGCTCACCACCGGTTCGAAGATTGCCTCGCGGTGGTTGAACTGCATGTTGGTCAGACCGCGGTACGGGGTGACCACACCCTTCGGCTTGCCTGTCGATCCCGACGTGTAGATGACGTACGCCGGATGGTCCAGCCGTCCCGGCGTCCCCGGCACGAAGCTTCCGAGTTCGTCATCGGACAGCGGCTCCGAAGACACGGTGTCGAGAAGCGCGGTATCGACCGCGAGGACGTCGACGTGGGCCGCGGCCAGCGTGCCCGCGACCTCGGCGGTGGTCACCAGGGTGACCGGGCGTGCATCGTCGAGCATGCCCACCAGGCGTTCGGCGGGGTGGTCCAGTTCGAGCGGCAAGTAGGCGGATCCGGTGCGCAGCACGGCGAACAACGCCACGACCATCTCCACCGACCGCGGAACTGCCAGCGCGACAATCTTCTCGGGGCCGGCGCCGTGATCGAGCAGGAGCCGCGACATGCGGTTGATGTCTGCGTCGAGTTCCGCATACGTCACCGTGCGGTCCCCGAAGACGAGAGCCGAGTGGTCCGGGCGCTGCCGGGCGGCGTCTGCGAACAGGTCGGCGATGGTCGCGTCGGGCAACGCTCTGGTCGCCGGCGGGGTGACCGCGGCCCCACCGGGAATACTGCCCACCATCCCGGACATGTCGGTGGACCACTGTGCGAGCAGGTCCACGAAGCGGGCCAGCATGGCTTCCACCCGCGACTGCGACACGCGATGGGGATGGAATTCGAACTTCACCTTCACGCTGGCGCCCGGCGTCACGACGACGGTCAGCGGGTAGTGGGTGTGGTCGATGCTGTCGCCGCCGCTGATGTCGTGGGCGGCGTTGAGCGCCGACACCTGCTTCTCATCGACGAAGTTCTGCAGCACATACAGCACGTCGAAGAGCTGCCGATGGTCCGAGACGCGCTGAATCGAGGCAAGACCGAGGTAGTCGTACGGGGTCAGCGCCAGCCGCTCGGACTGCGCCCGGCGCAGCAGCTCGGTGACGGTCTCGCCGGGACGCAACGTCAAGCGGACCGGGACCGTGTTGAGGAACATGCCGGCGACGGCGTCGAGGCCCGGCACCTCGGGGGGCCGGCCGGCCACCGTGGTGCCGAACACCAGGTCCGCTCTTCCCGTTTCGATCCCGAGTACGACGGCCAGTGCCGCATTGAGTACGGCGTTGAAGGTGACACCGGCACCGCGGGCGGCGGCACGAAGGCGCTCACTGAGGTCCGCATCGAGCACGGCGTCCCGACGTTGTGGCGGCTGTGGGTCGTCCACCGCTGCCGCGGCCACCAGGGTGGGTTCCTCGAGTCCGCGGAGGGCTTCCGTCCATGCCGCCTGCGCTGCGTCCGGGTCCTGTGCGGCCAGCCAGGTCAGGTAGTCCTCGAAGGTCCCCTCCGGGGAACCGAAACTCGAGTCGTCGCCCGCCGAATCGTAGAGGGCGAGAAGTTGACTCACCACCAGGCCGTTGGACCAGCCGTCCCACAGCAGGAACTGCCGGTTGACCACCAACCGGTCGTGATCGTCGGCGAGATGGAGAACCATCACGCGCCACAGCGGCGGAGCCGTCAGATCGAACGGCGTCAGACGGTCGCGGGAGGCCAAATGCTCGGCGTAGTCGGCCCGTTCGGTGTCACCCAGATCCCGAAGATCGTATTCGGTGATCGGCACGTCGAGCCCGGCGCTGACGAATTGCACCGGAGCCGAGAGCCCGTCACTGACGAATCCCGCCCGGAGCGTGGGGTTGCGTCGTTGCAGGGTGCGCAGCGCAGCGGCAAGGCGGTCGGGGTCCAGTCGGTGCGCGAAATCGAGCGAGAACTGCGCCGTGTAGATGTCCGAACCTGCCGCGAACCCTGCCTGGAAGTACAACCCTTCCTGAAGTGGTGACAACGGGAGCACCGTCTCCACGCCTGCAGGGCAGGTCGCCGCGATGCGGTCGATCTCATCCTGGGTCAGGCGAACCAGCGGCAGATCCGACGGGGTCAGTAGCGCCGGCCCACGATGTTCGGATACCGACTCCGCCAACTCGCCGAGAGCCGACGCCCAACCCTCGCTGAGCGCGATCGCGTCGTCCTCGCTCAGGTCGTCTCCCGACCAGGCGAAGACGGCGTGCAGCTGCGAACCCTGTTCACCGTCTTCGCAGAGCACGTTGATCACCAATCGGTAGGGCGCGCCGAAATCGGAATCGGGGTCCGAGAGGAGGGAATCGGATTCGGCCGCCGGGCTCCACGGCCCGGACACCGCGTGTGGCATCCGGCCCAGGTAGTTGAACAACACCTGGGACTCGGACCGCGACCCGAGGAGTCGAGCGGTCCGCGCGTTGAGGTACCGCAACATGCCGTATCCGATGCCGCCGTCGGGCGCCGCACGCAGCTGTTCCTTGACGGCCTTCAGGGTGTCGAGTGGGCCGCCGGCGCTAGGCAACCGCACCGGGGCGACGTTTGTCAGCCAGCCGACCGTGCGCGAGAGGTCGAGTCCCGGAACCAGTTCCTCGCGGCCGTGCCGTTCGAGGTCCACCACGAGGTCCTGGTTGCGTTCGCTCGCTGCGCGCCACCGGTCGACGGCCAGCCGCAGTGCGGCGACCAGCACGTCCGTGACGTCAGCGCCGACCGCTGCGGGAACGGTGGTCAGCAGCGCGTTCGTCAGCGCGGAGTCCAGTCGCACGGTGCGACGAGCGCCACTGCTCACCACCGCGGTACCGGAGACACCGGGGACGAGGTCGGCGCCCGGCGCGGTGACCTCGAGCCAGTGGTCGAGTTCGGCGAGACGTGTCGGCTCGTGCGCCTGTTCCGTGACGATGCGCGAGAACGTCCGCAGCGACGTGGGCACCGGATCGAGTGCCGCGGCCTGTCCGCTGTCGGCGGCCACCCAGGCCATGGCGAGGTCTTCGACGAGGATTCGCCAGGACACCCCGTCGACGACCAGGTGATGGGCGACGAGCAGAAGCCTGCCGAGCTCGTCCGGTCCCGCGTCGAACCAGACGGCCGACACCATGATCCCGCTGTCGGGGTCGAGCCGGTCGGTGGCGGCGTCGGATTCCGCGGCCACCAGCTGACGCAGTGCCTTGTCGTCGAGTCCGGTCGCGTCGACCCGGCGGATCGACGCCTCCGCCGTCTCCGTGATCTCGAGTGACCAGACTCCGGGCGCATGCCGGATCAGGTGCTGGCGAAGCCCGTCGTGATGGGCGATCACCGAGCGCAGCGCGGAAGTGAGCACGTCGCTGCTGGTGCCGGCCGGTGTGTGCAGGAGAACGGCCTGGTTGAAGCGGTCTTTCTCGCCGCTCCACTCGGACAGCCGGTGGACGACGGGAAGCGGCAACAGCGCCCCCGTCCCCGACTCGACAGGCACTGCGGCCTCGGCCACGGCGGCCGGCGTGTCACCTGCGAGCCTCGCGAGGGCAGCCGGTGTCCGCTGCTCGAAGATCTGGCGCGGGGTGATCGTCAACCCCTCCCGCCGTGCGAGATTGACGAGCCGGATGGCCAGGATGCTGTCTCCACCGAGCATGAAGAAGTCGTCGTCCACCCCGACCACGTCGAGCCCGAGGACCTCGGCGAAACGGGCGGCGAGCATTTCCGCGGTGTCGTTGCCGCCGGCGTGTGCCGACGCGGCCGGAGCCGGGAGGGCGGGCGCGGGAAGAGAGGTGCGATCCAGCTTGCCGCTCGGGGTGAGCGGGAAGGCGTCGAGGATGACGAAGAGGACGGGCACCATGTACTCGGGCAGAGCGGAACTCAGCCGGGCACGAACGTCGTCGAGGTCGATGTCACCCACGAGGTAGCCCACCAACTGCTGCCTGCCCGGCCGGTCCGAACGGACGACGGCGGCCGCCTGCCGCACTCCGGGACAGGCCGACAGGTGCGCCTCGATTTCGCCGAGCTCGATTCGGAAGCCCCGCAGCTTCACCTGATCGTCCACTCGGCCGACATACTCGACGGCTCCGTCAGCATTGATCCGTGCGATATCGCCGGTGCGGTACATGCGAGTACCGGAGGGTGAGAACGGGTCGGCGACAAACCGCTCCGCACTCAGCGCTGCCCTGCCGAGGTATCCGTCGGCCAGCTGCAGACCCGACAGATACAGCTCTCCCGATGCACCCGGCGGCACCGGATGCAGGTACCGATCCAGGACGTACAAGCCGGTGTTCGACGTCGGGAAGCCGATCGGCACCGACGACGCTGCAGCGTCGATGTTCTGCACCGACGCCGCGTAGCTCACCTCCACGGAGGCCTCGGTCGGCCCGTACAGGTTGTCCACTTCCACACCCGGCAGCACCTCGGCCACCCGCCGTGCCGACGCCACGGGCAACGCCTCACCGCTGCAGGCGATGATCCTCAGCCCGGTGCACCCGGCCGCGGCAGGCTCGGCGAGGAACGCCTCGAGCATCGTGGGGACGAAATGCACTCTGGTTACCGACTTTTCGACGATCACATCCGTGAGATAGCCCGGATCCTTGTGTCCGTCCGGTCGCGCGAGTACGACGGTAGCGCCCGCGAGGAGAGGGCCGAAGAGTTCGGGCACCGAGACGTCGAAGCTGGCCGGAGTCTTTTGAAGCACCCTGTCCGATGGGGTGATCGGCCGGAACGACTGCATCCACAGCAGTCGGTTGACGATACCGGCGTGCGGCACGACGACGCCCTTGGGCCGACCGGTCGAACCGGACGTGTAGATCACGTACGCGGGATGGCCCGGCGAGCCCGTCTCGGGCAGCGGCGCCGACGAGTAGTCGTCCGCTTCGCTGACACGCACCTGGGGAACGCCTGCGTCGGTGACGAGAGCGGCGGTTCCGCTGTCGGTGACCACGCACACCGGGTGCGCGTCCTCGAGCATGTATGCCAATCGCTCTGCGGGGTAGCCGGTGTCGAGCGGCACATAGGCTCCGCCCGCCTTGCCGATCGCCAGCAGCGACACCATCAGGTCGAGTGAACGTGGCAACGCCACGGCCACCCTGGACCCCGGGTAGACGCCACGCTCGATCAGCAGCCGCGCGAGACGGTTGGCCCGGGAATGCAACTCGGCATAGGTAAGTTGTTCGTCCTCGAACACGACGGCCACCGCGTCGGGTGTTCGGGCTGCCTGCTCCGCGAGAAGAGCGGTGAGTGTCGTGTCGGGCAACGCCGGACGCGCATCGGGCACGGCCGGGTGGACCGGTCGACGTGAAGCCAGAACCACACTCGACACTGCTTGGTCGGCGTCGCGAGTGACCTCGCGAAGATAAGCCACCATCGATTCGGCGAAACGGTCGGCTGTCGCCGAATCGATGCGTGTGGCATCGTATTTCAGCTCGAGGACCACCGTGTCACCGGGCACGACGATCAGCGTCATCGGGTACGGCGGGTGCTCGTCGAAACGCACGTTCGTCAGGTGTACGGAGCCGGACGGGTCGGTGGCAGCGCCGTCACCCAGCGGATAGTTCTCGAAGACGACGAGTGTCTCGAACATGGTGTGCAAGCCGGCATCGCGGCGCAGTTCGGCCAGTCCGACATGCTGGTGGTCGAGCAACGCCGATTGCTCGTCCTGCCATCGCGTGAGCGCCTCGGCCACCGTTTCGGTGGGCCGATACCGTAGTCGCGCCGGGACGGTGTTGATGAACAACCCCACCATGGATTCGATTCCGTGCAGGTCGCCGCCGCGCCCGGACACCGTGGAGCCGAACACCACGTCGTCCGTGCCGGTGAGTCGGCCAACGACAAGTCCCCAGGTGCCGTGCACGAGCGTGCTCAGGGTCAGTCCGCGGGCCCGGCCGACGGCCACGAGTGCGTCGGTGTCCGCGGCCGGCAACGCCACCTGCACGCTGCGAATGCCGGACTCGCTCGGGGACGCGGTGCGGGGCAACTCCACCGGCTCCGGTAGGTCCCTGAGCGCTTCTCGCCACACCTCGAGGGACGCGTTCCGGTCGCGCCCCGCCAGCCATTCGAGGTAGCTGCGGTACGGGGTGGGCGCCGGCAACATCGGCGGTGTACCCGACGTGCCGTAGAGGGCCAGCATCTCGCGCAGCATCACCGGCACCGACCACCCGTCGGCGATCACGTGGTGGATCGACTGCAGCAGAAGATACTTCTCCGACTCCAGTCGGGCGAGCGTGTAGCGCAGCAGCGGCGGCCGGTCGAAGACGAAGCCTCGAGAGCGGTCCGCGGCAAGCACCTCCTCGATCCGGTGGGACGGGTCCGCGACTTCGGTGAGGTCCAGCACGTCCATCGGTACCCGGACACCGTCGCGGATCACCTGCACGATCCGGCCGTCCGACACGGACGAGATTCCGGTGCGCAGCGCAGCGTGCCGATCGACCACGGTCTGCAAGGCCCGGTGTAGTGCGCTGGGGTCGACGGGGCCGCTCAGCTCGATGACCTGTTGCACCACGTAGGGGTCCGAATCCGTGTCCTCGAACGCCGACTGGAAGTAGATTCCCTCCTGCAACGGCGTCAGCGGGAGCACATCGGACGGACCCGACAACGCGTCGACGTCGTGCTGTGTCAATCCGACCAGCGGGAAGTCCGAGGGCGTGCGCCCGCCCAGGCGTTCGATCCCGGCTACGGCCGACAACGCCGTGGTCCACTCTTCGGCGAGCGCCTCGACGTCGTCCCGCCCGAGAATTCCGGGCGCCCAGGTGAAGGAGGTGCTCAGCACCGGCCCGTCCCCGCCGTCTTCGGCAATCACGTTCAAAGTCAGGACGTGCCCGAGCGGCATGCGTGGGTCGTCGGCGCCGCCCATCGCCTGAGGCAACCAGTCGACCTCTCCCCCGGCCGCGACTCGGCCGAGGTAGTTGAAGAGCACCTGAGGGGTCGGCGCGTGCCCGAGTTCCGGCACCGAGTCACCGAGGTAACGCAGTGCCCCGTAACCGAAACCGGCTCCCGGGATGCTGCGCAGCTGCTCCTTGACGGCCTTCAGCGCCGACGCCAGCGCCTCGTCGCCGTCTGCCCCACCGGGGTCGATCGCCACGGGATACACCGTGGTGAACCAGCCGACGGTCCGAGACAGATCGACCGCCGGTCCACCGGGCGTGCGCACCAGGTCTTCTTCGCGTCCGTGCCCTTCGAGATCGAGCAGGACCGGACCGGGCACGGCCTCCGCTCGACGACCGGCCCGCCACCTCGAAGCGGCCACGGCGAACGCGGTGAGCAGCACGTCGTTGACCGATCCGGAGAACGCCGCGGGTACGGCCGAAAGCAGCGGGCGGGTGAACTCGGGCGAAAGTGCGACCGTGAGAGTTTCGGCCTGACCGGCCAGATCGACCGCGGGGTCGAGTGGACGGGATCCGAGCATCTGTTCGGGAGTCGACGTCACTGCCTTCCAGAACGGTAGCTCGGCATCGAAAGATCCTGTGTGTGCGCGTTCTTCGAGCAGCGCAGACCACCGGCGTAACGACGTGCCGACGGGCGCAAGGGCGGGCTCGGCACCGGAGATGAGAGCAGTTCCCGCCTGCGCCAGGTCTTCGAGAATGATGCGCCAGGAGACGCCGTCGACTACCAGGTGGTGCCCGATCAGAAGCAGCCTGCCCGGACCGGAGGCCGCCCGGAAGAGGACGGCCTGCAACATCACGCCGGCGTCAGGATCGAGCCGGTCGAGAGCTGCCTCGGTTTCGCCGTCGAGCCGCTCGGAAAGGAGCTGATCCATCCTGCCCTCGACCTCGACGACGCGCAGCACGTCGGGTGCAGAGGAGGGATCCCAATGCGGCACCGACAGTGTCCACCGCTTCCCGCGAACCAACCGTGCTCGCAGGGCATCGTGCCGCTCGACGACGGCCGAGAGCGCTTCGCGCGCACACTGTTCGTCGAATTCGAGCGGGGTCTGCACCAGCACCGACTGATGGAACCGGGTGATCTCGTCTCCCGCCTCGCTGATGCGGGCGAGGATGGGAGTGCCGGCGACAGCGCCGAACGCGATGTCGTCCGTGTCGACCGCTGCCACCTCGCGTCCGGCCTCGGCCCGGGCGAGCGCTTCGGCGGTGCGGAGTTGGAACACCTCGCGCGGACTGATCGACAACCCTTCCCTGCGGGCATGGTTCACCAACGAGATGGCGACGATACTGTCGCCGCCGAGGGCGAAGAAGTCATCGGTGACCCCGACCGACTCCACCCCGAGGACTCCGGCCATCAACGCGCACAACGACTCCTCGACGGCGGTACGCGGGGCGACCTTGTTCCCCGCCGCGCCGAAATCGGGTTCCGGCAGGGCCCGCCGATCCAGTTTGCCGTTGGCCGTGAGCGGAAACCGGTCGAGAATCACGAAAGCCGACGGCACCATGTACTCGGGCAGTCTCGACGACGCCCACGTCCGCAGTTCGGAATCGTCCAGTGCCGAACCGGAGTCGGGCACGAGGTAGGCGGCGAGATACTTGGCGCCGGTCGGCGTCTCCCGCACCACCACGGCGCTGTGCCGCACGGCGGGATGCGCGGCGAGTCCCGCCTCCACATCCTCGAGTTCGAGGCGCATCCCCCGGATCTTCACCTGATTATCGGCGCGGCCGAGAAAGTCGAGCGAACCGTCGGGGGTCCACCGGGCCAGGTCACCGGTGCGGTAGAGGCGTGAACCGTCGGCGGCAAAGGGATTGGCAACGAAGCGTGCCGCCGTCAGCGCCGACGCTCCGACATACCCGCGTCCGAGCAGGAATCCGCCCGCGTAGAGCTCACCACTCGCACCGAGCGGTACCGGGTTCAGGTGGCCGTCCAGAACATAGAGTTGGGTGCCGGGGTTGGGGCGGCCGATCGACGTCGCGATCCGTGCGGCGTCTTCCCGGTACACGACGTGAGACACACCGATGGTCGCTTCCGCCGGACCGTAACCGTGATACAGCGTCGTCGACAACTGAGCGCGGAAACGTTCGAACAGTTCCGGTGTGAGAACCTCACCGCCACACCACACATGCTTCAGTACCGACATCCGATCCGTGCCCCGCGACAGGTCGAGAAGTACATCGAGCATCGAGGAGACGAGGTAGACGAACGTCACCGACTCCTGCGCGATGAGGTCGAGCAGGTACTGAGGGTCGCGCTCCCCGCCGTGTTCGGCCACCACCAGCCGCCCACCCGACACCAGTGGCAGCAGAATTTCGTTGACCGAGATGTCGAAAGACAAGGGGGCCTTGAACAACGACGCGTCCCCGGTTCCGAAATGCAGAATTTCGTCACGCTGCCACAGCAAGCGGGCGCACACCGCGTCGTGGCGAATCATCGCACCTTTGGGCCGGCCCGTCGATCCCGAGGTGAAGATGACGTACGCCAGTCGGGCACCTTGCACGGTGAGAGCTGGCAGGTCGGTGGAGTAGCCCGCGTACGCCCAGTCCGCCAGGTCGACCGGGACGGCGCTGCCACCGGCGTCCGCCACCCCGCCGGGTCCGGTGAGGACGAGGCCCGCCCCCGCGTCCTCGAGTACGGCAACGCGACGATCCTGCGGCCACGACGGGTCGAGGGGAACGAAGGCGCCGCCCGCGCACACCACGGCCAGGAGCCCGACCACCATCTCGGCCGAGCGCGGTAACCCCACGGCCACAACGTCTTCGGATCCCACGCCACGAAGCCGCAGGTGCTGGGCGAGCTGAGCCACCCGTTCACCGAGCTCGCGATAGGTGAGGCGGATCTCGCCGGCGACCAGCGCCTCCGCATCCGGGCTGCGTCGCACTTGCTCCTGGAACAGTTCGGGGATCGTCGCCGACTCCTGTGCGCGCCCAGAGTCGTTGAATTCCGTCAGCAGTTGGTGACGTTCGGCCTCGGTCAACGGGTCGAGAGTGGAGATGGTCGCGGAAGGGTCGGCGACGAACTGGCCGACGAAGTGTTCGAGCCGGCGACGGTGTTCCTCGAGTTCGGCGTCCAGGCCGTAGGGCGCGCGTAGATCGATTTCGATGGCTTCCGAATCCTGTCCTCCGCGAATGGAGAAGTCGAGGTCCGATACCGGTCCAGTGGCCGAACTCCGCACCCACGCCGGGAACCCGCCGAACGTGAGCGAATGCTCGAACATCATCGAATTGATACCTGGTCCGAAAATCTGCCGGTCCGGGTCGATCGATCGCAGGTCCCGGGCGAGATCTTCACCGCGGTAACGGCCGTGCCGCAGCACCGAGACGAGTGTCGTGTCGATTCGCCGGGCCAGCGCGCCCACAGTCATGCCGGAATCGACCTGAATCCGCAACGGCAGGATGGTGGAGGCCATCCCGGGCACCCGGCGCATGTCGCGCCCAATCCGCGCCGCCATCGGCAGCGACAACGTGAGGTCGCGCCTGCCGGTGATCCGGTGGATGTACGCCACCAGGATCGCGAGAGGGAGCCGCGTGCGGCGGATTCCGGCGTCGGCGGCAAAGGCGTAGAGGGCGTCGGCGTCCTCCCCGTCGATCTCGACTACTGCCGAAATCGGTGCTTCCGACCGGTCCTCGACAAGAGGGAGCAACCGCGGGGGTTCCGGTGCGTCGATCACCTGCTGCAGCCAGAATTCGCGATCGGCTGCGAATTGCGCAGACCCGCGGTATTCGCGATCGGCGGCAAGCAGCGAGTCGAGGGGCCAGGGGCCGGCGGCGGTCTCGAGATCGGGGTCGTCGTAGCGCTCGACGACGTCCGCTACCAGCCGTGTGATGCCATAGCCGTCGATGATGCTGTGGTGATATCGCTGGTACCAGATCAACGATTCGTCCCCGGTGCGCAGCAGGGCGTGGTGGAACAAGGGCTCCTTGCTCCCTACAGAGACCACGGTCTGCATGTCACGGTCCATCCAGGCACGCGCACTGGACTCCGGATCCTCGTCGGCGCGCAGGTCGACGACGCTCAGGGACCAATCGTCGGGGGATGTGGGCACCTGCAGGAGCTCGTCGTCGTCTCCCCGCTCGAAACGCACGTGCAGCGCCTCGGCACGTTCGACCGTCTTCCGGACAGCGGCGATCGTGCGGTTCAGATCAATCGGACCAGCGACCTCGACGACCAGCGACAGGTTGTACACCGGGCTGCCCGGGTGCAGCTCCTGCCCCACCCAGACCTCGGACTGCGCGGCAGTGAGGGGCAGCGCGGTCGGCATAGAAGCAGACGTATGCGCGCTCTCT
This sequence comes from Rhodococcus sp. IEGM 27, assembly GCF_033142305.1. Taxonomy (NCBI): domain Bacteria; kingdom Bacillati; phylum Actinomycetota; class Actinomycetes; order Mycobacteriales; family Nocardiaceae; genus Rhodococcus; species Rhodococcus sp. IEGM 27. The sequence continues at coordinate 1,052,290 of NZ_JAWLSG010000001.1, forward strand.
GCAGAGAGGAACTGAGCCTGGGCAGCCGCCGAGTGGTCCGGTGACATGGTGATCCGATCGTCCGTCGAGAGTGCTCGTCGCACGACCAGCACCCGACGGAGTTTAGGTTAGGCTACCCACCAGCAACAACCGATTCCCAGTTTCTTCACAGGTGCCAAATATCACTGTAACGCCGGCGGCTCAACCCTACGTCGACCGGAACGCTCAGTCCGCGAGGAACTCCAGCAGAACCTTGTTGATGACCTCGGGCTGCTCGAGGTAGCCGTAGTGCCCGACATCTGGGATCTCGTAGTAGCGAGCCGACGGGATGGACTCGGCGACCTCACGAGAGAGATACGGCGGGATCATCCGATCGTCGGCAAACCCGACCGACAGACACGGTGTGGTAATCGCCCGGTACGCCTGCCGGCGGTCGAACGTGCGGTCCATCTCCATCTGAGCGCGCACACCGGCGGACGTCCTGCCGCCACTGAACTCGAAGAGATCGAGCCAATCCCTGGCGGTGTGCGGGTCGACGAGCGAGGCCGGAGACAGATTCATCACCGCGGTGACCGCCGCCCGGTATTTGGCCGGAAGCTCGACGCCGCTGTCGTGCAGCGCGCGCTCGCCCTCGGTGAGTGTCTGCTGGAAGTAGTCCATGCGGGCATGACCGGCGAGGAAGGCGGCCTTGTAGACGAGGTCCGGGCGCGACAACGCGAGTTCCTGAGCGACCCGGGCACCCATCGAGGTGCCGACAACTCGTGCGGGCCCGCCGCCGAGGTGTTCGATCAGTGCCGCGGTGTCCGCAACGAGGTCATCCATCGTGATGCCCTCCACACTCTCGGCGGAAGGAGCGATGCCGCGGTTGTCGAAAGTGCAGACCCGATAGCCGGCGTCGACGAGCGCGGGGGTCTGGTGAAGATCCCACACACGTCCCGGACTGCCGGTGCCCATGATGAGTACCACGAGATCGCCGGACCCTTTGACCTGGTAGTTCAAGGATATTCCGTTGATCGTGGCGATCGTCATGTCTGCCTTCCTTCCAAGGGCGCTCTCCCAAATTGGGTTGGATAGCCTAAGCTCGCATTGCTGCCGCTTCTGTGCGGCGCTGATCGTCAAGCTCGTCCAGGAGGACCGCGTTGAGAGTCGCCACACTCGGATATCAAACCTGGGGTCACCGTACCCTGAAGGCCCTGCTCGAGTCGGAGCACGAGGTCGTCCTTGCGATCACGCATCCCAAGAGCGAGCACGTCTACGAACAGATGTGGGCCGACTCCGTCGCAGATCTGGCCACCGAGCACGGCGTCCCTGTTCATATCGCGAACAAGCCCGACGAAGATTTCAAAGCGGCCCTGAAACAAGCGGACCCCGACATCATCGTCGCCAACAACTGGCGCACGTGGCTGCCGCGGGACGTATTCGACTCGCCCCGCTACGGCACCCTCAACATCCACGACTCCCTCCTGCCCAAGTACACGGGATTCTCACCGCTCATCTGGGCGCTCATCAACGGTGAAGACGAAGTTGGGCTCACCGCGCACCTCATGGACGAAGAACTCGACGCAGGCGACATCGTCCTGCAGCGGTCCACCCCGGTCGGACCCACGGACACCGTCACCGACCTGTTCCACCGCACCGTCGAGATGATCGGACCGATCACCCTCGACGCCCTCGACCTCATCGCGTCCGGCCGCACCGACTGGACACCGCAGGACCGCTCGCAGGCCACCTTCTTCCACAAGCGGGCGCCCGAGGACAGTCGCATCGACTGGACCTGGCCGGCCGACGCCATCGAGCGGCTGATTCGCGCGCAATCCGACCCGTATCCCAACGCCTTCACCCATTACAAGGGCCAGCGCATCAGAATCCTCGAGGCCGCAGTGTCCGAGGGCAACTACGGCGGAACCCCCGGGCGTGTCTTCATCCACGAAGGCGACGGCATGGTCATCGTCGCTGGACCCGACGCCCGCACCGGCAGGAACAAGGGACTCAAGATCCGGCGCGTCCGACTCGACGACGGCACCGAACTGGCCGGCACCGAATTCTTCCCCCACGGCGGCGGCTACCTAGGCTGAACGTCTCGCGCGGACACCATCCAAGGGCGAAAGTGCCATTCACCGCCTCAGGAGCGCCGAAAGGTACATTCGCCCGTAATGTTCCAGGGGTCAGCGCCCCTCCCACGCCGACCAGAGCTGCGCGTAGCGGCCGCCGGCGTCGACGAGTGCAGAGTGCGGTCCTTCCTCCACGATCCGGCCGTGTTCGAGCACGACGACGCGGTCGGCAGTGGCGGCCTGGGTGAGCCGGTGCGCCACGATCAGCGTGGTCCGACCGCGGGTCGCGGCCTCGGCGGATGCCTCGAGGTCCCGTGCCCCGGCGCTGCCGGCCTCGGCAGTTGCCTCGTCGAGCACGGCGACCGCGGGATCAGCGAGGACGAGGCGGGCCAGAGCCAACTGCTGTGCCTGCGCAGCAGTCAGTTCGTGCCCACCCTCGCCGACGACGGTGCGGACACCATCGGTGAGCGCGTTCACCCAGTCGGCTGCACCCACCGTCTTCAGTGCCATGGCCGCGTCCTCCTCGGAGGCACCGGGGGCCGCTAGGCGCAGGTCGTCGATGAGAGGCCCCGCGAATACGTGTACCTCCTGGCTGACGATGGCCACCCGACGGCGGAGTTCGCGCGACGACAACTCCGACAGCGCGGTGCCCCCGATGCGCACCGAACCCGACGTGGGGACGATCGACCCGGCGGCAATCGCTGCGACAGTGGTCTTCCCGGCCCCTGTCGACCCGACCAGTGCGACTCGTTCGCCGTCCTCGACGCGCAGGCTGATGCCGTGCACCACGTCATGCTCGCCGTCGTAGGTGTGCCGGACTTCGACCAGTTCGAGGGTCGATTCGGCAGCAGCAGGGACCCCTGCGACGCCACCGGCCTCGTCTCGCCGAGCAACCACCCCGACGAGCCGCGCGAGGCTTGCGCCCGCCGACTGCACCTCGTCGAAGGTGTACATGAGCATGCCGATCGGATTGAACAATCGGTGGAAGAGCAGAGCAGCGGTGGTGGTCTGTCCGACCGTCACGAGGTCGCGTTGCACCAGCGCGAAGCCCACGGCGAGGATGGTCGCCAGACCGACGAATTCGGCTCTGTTGCCGCGACCGGCGAAGCGGGTGAAGAGTGCGAACACGCCGACGGACAGATTCCGGGTTTTCCGCGAGGCGTCGTCGATCTGTCCGAGGTGAAGGTCTTCGAGACCGTAGGCCCGCACCGTGCGGGCACCCTGCATGCTGCTGATCAGCGCTTGCGAGCGCTCGCCCATCGCCACGCGTTCGCTCGCGTAGACGGGGGCCGACCGCGGGAGATACCAGCGCATCGCGAGCGCATACATCGGCAAGGCCACCATGCCCGCGAGCCCGAGACGCCAGTCGATGCCCAGCATCGTGACGATGCTCAGCAGCACCAGAAGTATCGCCGTCACCAGGTTGGGCACCACATCGCTCACGGCCTTGCCGATCACCGCCACGTCGTCGCCCACCCGGGACAGCAAGTCGCCCTTGCCAACGCGTTCGATCGTCTGCACCGGAAGCCGTAGCGCCCGGTCGACGGTCCGCTCCCGCAGGTCCGCGAGGATCCCCTCGCCGAGACTCCGGATGAGGAACGACGCACAGCCGGCGCAGACTCCGCCGATCACAGCGGCCGAGGCGATCACCGCGACCACCCACCCGATCGTCGACGGTGGGGCGCCGGCCTGCACTCGGTCGACGAGGACACCGAACACGTAGACGGGCACCAGTGCCATCCCGGCGGCAGAGGCCGCCACGAGCAGGGTGAGCAGGCTTCGTCCGCGCCGCCGGCCCAGCTCGGTTCTCAGCCATACCCAGGTATCGCGTGCGGACGCGATGGGGAGCAGTCCACTCATCGCAGCACCGCCCGCCGGTAGTGCGCGTCCTCGGCGGCCAACTGTGCGTGCGTGCCCTCGGCGACGACCGTTCCCTCGTCGAGGACGACGACGCGTTCGGTCACCGACAGCAACGCAGGACTGCTCGTGAGGAGGATGGTCGTCTGGCCGCTTCCCGCGGAATCGCGGTGCCTCGAGTCGGCGATACCTCCGGCGATCATGTGTTCGGTCACCGCGTCCACCGCCGTTGTAGGGTCGTGCAGCACCAGCACCGGAGACCTCCTCATCAGCGCCCGGGCGAGCGCAACGCGCTGGCGTTGCCCGCCGGACAAGGACGCCCCGCGATCGGTCACCTCGTGGTCGAGACCGTCCGGGTGTGCATCGATGACATCGACCGCTGCAGACGCCCGCAGGGCCGCCTGGACCTCGGCTTCCGGCGCATCCGGCCGGCCTGCGGTGACGTTCGACGCCACCGTTCCGGAGAACAGGTCACCGTTGTGGGGTTCGACCAGCACAGTCCGTCGCGCGTGTCCCAGCTCGGCATCCGAGAGTCGGACGCCGCCGACGGTCACCTCTCCCTGGTAGCGCTCGGGCGGAACCTGCCCGGACAGCAGCGCGGCCAACGCCTCGGCGTCCTGCGGCCGGTAGGCGACGACGCCGAGTAACTCACCGGAACCGACCCGGAGGTCCAGCGCTGTGAGAGACCGGTAGCTCACGCCCGACAACGACAGCTCGCTGCCGGCCGGGATGAGGCCGGAACCCGCGGGCAACAGCGGTTCGGCGTCCAGGACCAACGCCACCCGATCTGCCGATGCCCGGGTGAGTGCGAGAGATCCCGGCAGACCCGCCAGGACGCCGAGCGGTTCGATGAAGAACTGTGAGAGGCCGACGACGGTGATCAGTTCCCCGATCGTGATCCGCCCTTCCAGAGCGAACCAACCCGCGAATCCCGCGATCCCGACGGCGAGCAGTGCGCTGACGGTCATCGACACGCCGGTGAACACCGCCGAGCTTCGCGCGGTGTGGAGGGTGGCGTCGAGGGCATCCCGGCTCGCGCTGCGGTAACGCTGCGACGCAGCGTCCTCGGCGCCGATCCCGCGGAGGGGACGAAGCCCACTCACCAGGTCGGTGGCCATGCCGGAGGCCCGCGCGACCGCGGCTTGCTGGTCGGTGGCTCGTCGGGTGATGAGCGGGGCCGCACGTTGCAGGAGACCCAGGATGACGGGCGTTCCGACGAGGACCGCAAGCCCGAGCGGGACGTCGATGAGTAGCAGGGCGACAGCCGAGCCGACGGCTGCCGTGAGGGCCGAGGCCGCGCGCGGCACGATGTCCGCGATGAAGGCGGACCGATCTGCGTCGGTCGAGGACACCGAGAGCAACTCCCCGGCGCGCAGGTCGGTGCGCACGCCGCGGGGGTCGAGTATTCGGTGCGCCACCTCCATCCTCAGCCGGTGTCCCTCGTTCTGCATCACCAGCACGAGGAATCGGGCACCGAACCGCCACGCTGTGGTGAGAACGACAAACAGCAGGGCAAGAGCACACAGCCAGACCACCAGCGCCGACGTATCGCCCGTCGCCACCGCGCGGTCGACGATGACGCCGATTGCGATCGGCACGAGCGTTTCGGCCACCTGATGCAGGCAGACCAGAACTGTGCCGATACCCAGGCGCACACGATTGCGCACCAGAGCTCGACGCAGAATTGCGGCGCCACCAGTCTTCACGCAGACAACTCCCACCCTGACGGTTCCCGACAAGTAAGCAGACCCTAACTAGAGGAACACTATCGGAAGGGCAACTAGCGTCGACGTGCCCGGTTCTCATAGAGTCGCCGATACGAACTACTGCGTTGACGCAGCAGCAAGCCCCGAGAGGACAAGAATGGCCGCGAACACGACCGCCGAGACCGACATCGCGGACGAGGATCTCGAACCCTTGGCCGACGAGACCGCCCGCCAGGCACAGCGCGTTGTCGCTGCATACGCCGAGGACGCCGACGAGTGCAGGATGCTGCTCTCGATGCTCGGAATCGGGCCCACCGCCAAGCTCGACTGATAATTTCATCCACTCCGACCGCGAAGGAAGCCCGTGGCACTCAGCTCGGAATCGTCAGTTTCGTCATCGAGTTCGACATCTGACCCTGTCTCCGGGCAAGCCACCTTCGTCGTCGTGGCGAATCGACTCCCTGTCGATCTCGAGCGGCTGCCGGACGGCACCACCAAGTGGAAGCGGAGCCCCGGCGGACTCGTCACCGCGCTCGAGCCGATCCTTCGCCGTAACAAGGGTGCATGGGTCGGCTGGGCGGGTGTCGCAGACGCCGATCTGGAGCCGGTCGTCGAGGACGGGCTCGAGCTCTACCCCGTCCCGCTGAGCGGCGCCGAAATCCGCGACTACTACGAGGGCTTCTCCAACGCCACCCTGTGGCCGCTCTACCACGATGTCATCGTGAAGCCGGAGTACAACCGCGACTGGTGGAACGCCTACGTCGAGGTGAACCGGCGGTTCGCGGAGGCAACGTCCAAGGCGGCGGCGCACGGTGCCACCGTCTGGATCCAGGACTACCAGCTGCAGCTCGTGCCGAAGATGCTGCGTATGCTCCGCCCCGACCTCACGATCGGCTTCTTCCTGCACATCCCGTTCCCGCCGGTCGAACTGTTCATGCAGATGCCGTGGCGGACCGAGATCGTCGAGGGACTTCTCGGTGCGGATCTCATCGGATTCCACCTCCCGGGTGGTGCGCAGAATTTCCTGTTCCTCGCTCGACGCCTCGCCGGCCAGCCGACGTCGCGCGGCACTGTCGGTGTCCGCTCCAAGCTCGGTGTCGTGCAGGTCGGCTTCCGGACGGTCCGCGTGGGAGCGTTCCCCATCTCCATCGACTCCGGCGAGCTGGACGAACAGTCACGTTCCAAGTCGATCCGCGACCGTGCGAGACAGATCCGTAAGGAACTGGGAAACCCGCAGCACATCATGCTGGGCGTCGATCGACTCGACTACACCAAGGGCATCGACGTCCGCCTTGCTGCGCTGCACGAACTCCTCGACGAACACCGGGTCGACCCGGCGAACACCGTGCTGGTGCAGTTGGCCACGCCCAGCCGCGAGCGGGTCGACAGCTACGTCCAGATGCGCGACGACATCGAGCGGAAGGTGTCGCGCATCAACGGTGAGTACAGCGAGGTCGGCCGGCCGGTGGTGCACTACATCCATCGCCCGATCCCGCGCGAAGAACTGATCGCCTTCTTCGTGGCCGCCGACGTGATGCTCGTGACGCCACTGCGCGACGGCATGAACCTCGTCGCCAAGGAGTATGTGGCGTGCCGCAGCGATCTCGGCGGCGCCCTCGTGCTCAGCGAGTTCACCGGGGCGGCGGCCGAACTCCGGCAGGCGTTCCTCTGCAATCCGCACGACCTCGACGGTGTCAAAGACGCGATGGAACAGGCGTTGAACCAGCCGCACGAAAGCGGTCGCCGGCACATGCGTGCGCTGCGTCGGCAGGTGCTCGCGCACGACGTCGACCGCTGGGCGAAGGCATTCCTCGACGCACTGTCGCACAGCGGTGCGGCCGGGCCGGCGTTGATCGCGCCGGCCGAGGCCGACGAGGCCGAGTACGCCGACCACATCACCGACGCCGACGAGGCCGGTTACACGACCGAGGACAACTGACTGCGGCGTCCTAACTGACCCGACGTGACCAGGAACGCGACGAGGTCGCGGATCGTCTCGTCGGCGGGACGAGGGACGTACCCCAGTTCGGACGCCGCCTTCGCACCGTCGATGACCGGTGCCGCGAGCAGCGCCGCCATCGCCGAGCGGGACAGCACATCGGAACCGAACCTGGCTCCGATGGGTTCCGCGAGGGGCAGCACTCGTTCGATCACGCTGAGGGGGAACGAATACATCGGTCCACGCCGACCTGCCGCTCGGGCGGCCTTCCGCACGGCGTCGTGCATGCCCAGCATGTGCCCCGAGATCAGATAGTTCTCCCCCGTCCGCCCCTTCTCCCCGGCGGCGATCAACCCGGCGGCCACGTCGCGAACGTCGACGAAGTCGAACGCTCCCTGCACCGCGGCAGGCACCCGGCCACGAGCAGCGTTGCGTAGCAGGCTGTTTACGCGGGAGAGACCATAGTCCACGGGGCCGTACACCCCGGTGGGGTTACAGATCACCGCGTCGAGACCGGTATCGATCACCGCACGCAGTTCGATCTCACCGGCCCATTTCGACCTGTCGTACACGGGGATCGACGCGTCCACTGATCGCGGCGACTGCTCGTCGAGCACTCCGCCGCAGTTGCTCTGATCGAACGAGTGCACGGAACTGCAATGCACCATCCGCCGCACACCCACGGCAAGCGCAGCCTCGGCCACGGTGCGGACGCCCTTGGTGTTAATGGTCCACGCCAGGTCGTCCTTCTGCGCGAGGGTGATCATGGCGACGAGGTGATAGACCACCTCGACACCGTCCAGGGCCCTCTTCATCGATTCCACGTCGAGCACGTCGCCGTTCACCCACGTGACTCCCCCGGGAGCGTGCTCGGAACGGATGCGGTCGATGGCGGTCACCTCGTGCCCGGATCGGACCAGGAGATCGAGCAGATTGGTGCCCACGAATCCTGCGGCCCCGGTTACAGCAACTTTCATCGACGACTCCCCGTTCGGTTGTGGCCCTGCGACACAACGTGATGCGTCGGCAGTCGGCCCGGAAGCCCCGACAGTACTAGAACATGTTTCACTTTGTGAAGGTCCGCGAGACTCGTGTGCGGGTCACCGCTACACCGTCGACACCGCTACACAGGGGTGAGCTGATCGACGAGCCAGCGGTCGTCGACCTTCTGCAGCGAGACCCGCACCCGGCTACCCGACGTCCGAGCATCCGGTGCTTCGGCACTGGTAGTGGTTTGGTTGAGGTAGAGCAGGACCACCGCCTCGGTGGGGGTGGTCGACACCGGTGCGGCTGCTTGCACCGTCACCTGAACCGTCAGCTGCTTCTCCTTGGCCCCCGGGGCGATGGTTTCCTCCACCAGGGAGGTGTAGTCGTCGCGGAAGGAGCCGGTGATTCCGTCTGCCGCAGCAGCCAATTGGCTGTCGACGTTGGCGAAGTCGTACGCCAACATCGCAACGGCCTGCCTGCTCGCCGCGTCGACCGCCTCGGAGCGGGCCTGTTCGGCCAATTGGTCCTGGCGATGGCCGTACCAGAGGAATCCCACGCCGACAGCGAGGGCGACGATCACAAGCGCCGTCACGATCTTCAACGCTGCCGCCTTGGTGACGACCGGGAGCTTTCGCCGTTGTTCTGCGGACGTGTCGACGTCGTTGTCGGTCATGGGACGAACTCCACCTTCGATGCGGTCAACTTCCCGTTGTCGTCACTGACGGTCACCCGCATCCGGAAGTCACGCGGCGACGGCTCCGGCTGTTCGGTGCTGGTGACCATGGTGCGGGCCGCGACGAGCACGTCGGCCGAAATGTCTGTCTCGCTCTGAATTCCCGCTTCGAGGACTTCGCCCTCGGTGGTGACGTTTGCATCGCGGACCACACCGACGAACGGGTCTTCCCTGCCTTGAAATTCGGCCAGGAAGGCTCCTGACGCACCCGCTAGGATTCGGTCGACATCTTCTTTCGCGGTCTCCGGATGGATCGTCGTCAGGTTCAGTACGGTCTGTCGCGCCGTGTCGATGAAGGCCTGGCGCCGGTCGTCTCGTTCGCGCGCCGACCGTTGGTCGAGCAGCAGGACGACGGCGGCCACGACCAAGGCGAGAACGACGACCGCGACCGCACCGTAGCCGATCAGCGACTTCCACGAACGACGCGTCCCCTTCTCGTCTTCGGGCGGTGGCAACGCCCCGCCCGACTTGACGGCACCCTCGGCGGCCGCCTTCTTCGTCGAGATCGTCTCTGCCACCGGTTCGCGCTCGGGCTGGGGCGCTGTAGCAGGGTGCGCGTCGCTGGACTTCGCCAATACGACCGGTTGCGGCGTTCCGGTCTCACCGACCGGTGGACCTGCGTGACGTACCGCTCGCCGCCTGCTGCGCTCCTTCCGTGCCGGGGAGGCCTCCCCCACCGCGTCAGCGGCACGCTCTTGTGTCGATGAACTCAAATCTGCTGACCTGTCATCATCGTCTGCCACGTCGAGTCCTTTCTCGGCGATCCTGACGCCAGATCCGGTTGGGTGTACGTCTTACCATCCGAACCGACAAAGCTACCCGTTCCCGGGTCGTACGGGACGGCCGCGACCGGCCCACTCGGTGATCCTTCGTAGGAACTGGGGATAACAGGAACGGCCGTATACGAGGGTACATCCGGCGGCATGATCGGCCCGTACGGCGGGTTGTTACCCGCGGCCTCCCACCCGTCCCGGCACGCCTGCACGGTCGGCGCCCGGCGGCCGGGGTATTCCATGCAGGGAAGGTTGCGTGCACCACGGACGACCGAAGGATCATCCTGCGCCGCTTTGCAATACAGATCGTTCGGAGTCGCGATAGGTTCGGTCTGATCGCCAGTGCGCCGCTGATCCGGCGGCAGAAAACCTGTGGTGCACGCCGGCGGATCGTGGAGTTCCAGGGCGAAGTCGACGATCGCGCCGTCCTCGACCGGTCCGCCTTTGGCGGCGGTGACGAGCGCGGCGGTCAACGGTGGGTAGATGACGAGAACTTGCTCGATACTCTTGTTGTAGATGACGCCGACCTGTCCGACGCTCACCAGGTTGCTCAGCAGGATCGGCAGGGTGGGCTGCAACTCCTGGAAAAGTTGGGTGGCTTCGACGGCCGTCCCGGGACCCTTCTCGAGCACTCCCCTGATATCGGAATCGCTGGCCCGGAGCTGATCGGTGAAGGTGACAAGGTCCTGGGTCCAGGATCGGATGGCGTCACTGCTGACGGTCTGCGTATCGAGCAGAGGGCCGATCTGATCGATCAGGTCTATCGTCGCGTCGCTGTTGGCATCCGCCTCTTCGACGAACAGACGGGCCGAGTCGATGAGCCGCTGCAGGTCGGGGCCGGAACCGTTGAACGCGGTGAACGCCTCGTCGATCACGGTACGTAACCGAGTATCGGAGATGCTGGCCAACAGCACGTCGGCTTGATCGAGCATCTCGCCGACATCCTGCGGTACGGCGGACCGATCCAGTGGAATGACGTCACCTGCCGCGAGATCCGGGCCCTCCGACGTCCGCGGAATCAGGTCGACGTACTGCTCGCCGATGGCCGACACACTCTTCACCACTGCGTCGACGTCGGCTGGAATCTTGTAGCTGCTGTCGAGCGACAGCTGGGCCTCGACTCCGTCGTCGGTGAGCGCGACACGATCGACGACACCGACGTTGGTTCCCCGATAGGCAACGTTGGCGTGGGAGTACAGCCCTCCGGTGGACGGAAGTTGCACCACGATGTCGTAGCGCCCGATGCCGAACATGACCGGCACCTTCACATACTGGATCGACATCACCGCGAGGCCGATCACCGTGAGGATCGAGAAGATGATCAGCTGGATACGTACGAATTTCCTCATGGTGCCGGGGCCCCTCCCAGTTGCGGCGGAAGGCCGGGAATCTGCGGGAGACCGGGAATCTGCGGCAGTCCGGGGAGAGCGGGTGCCTGCGCGGGTTTCGGTGCCTGCGGCGGGGCGGGCAGCAGCGGAATCTGCAGCGGGTCGCCGGACTGTCCGGCGACACCGGCGAGCGAACCGACAGCTCCTTCCACTCCACCGAGTGATCCACCCAGGGCCGTACCGGTCAGGAAGTTGCTGTCGACCCTCGCCGCACTCAGGTCGACGGTCATCATCAGGTTCGCGTAATCGCCTCGAATGGCCTTGTCCATCGTCCTCATCGGGAACGGGTAGGTGAGCATCAGGGTCAGGACGTCGGTGAGTGCGCTGCCCGAATTGGCGAGTTCCGCGAGCACCGGTGTGAGGTTACGCAAGTTTTGTTCCAGCTCTTCCCCGCTGCTGTCGACGAGACGGGTCGCGGTGTCGCTGAGTTTGCCGAGCTCCACCAGCGCCGTCGTCAGATTCTGACGCTGCGCCACAAGCACTTCGAGTCCAGGTGGGATGTCGTCGAGCGCTGCCTCGAGCGTGGGCTTCTGCTGGTTGACGGTGACGGAGAGTCGATCGAGCCCCTCCATGGCACCGATGATGTCACCGCGCTGTTGGTCCAGGCTCGTGACCAACCGGTCGAGTTGTGGAAGCAGGTCACGGACCTCGGCCTCGCGCCCGCCGAGTGCAGCGTTCAATTCTTCGGTGATGTCCCGGATCTGGGCAATACCTCCGCCGTTCAGAACCACAGACAAGGATGACAGCGTCTGCTCCGTCGTCGGGTATGCCCCTGCACGCTCGATCGGGATCACGTCCCCTTCCGCCAACCTGCCCTGTGGCTCCGCGTCGGTGGGCGGCGCCAACTCGAGATGCTGCGAGCCCAGGAGGCTCGTCTGGCCGATCTTGGCGGTCGCATTGGCGGGCAGTTCGACATCGTTGTTCAGCGAGACGGTGACCTGCGCGTGCCAGTCCTTCACGTCGATTCCCGTGACGGTACCCACGGTGACGTCATTGACGCGGACCGGTGAATTCTGCGAGAGAGTGGTGACATTGGGCATCTCGATCTCGACGGTGTACGCGTCACCGCCGGTGCCTTCCGTTCCCGGAAGGGGAAGCGAATTGAGACCCTCCCACTCACAGCCGGTCATGGTCAGCGACAAGGCGAGCACCCCGGCCGCGATCCCGCCACCCCGCACGCGTCTGCCCCGGAACCCGGTCATCGTCCACCTCCCGGCTGCAGCAGGTCGTTCAAGTCCCTCGGCACCGCGACGGTCGGTATTCCGGCCAGCGCACCCGTCGCCGGCGGTGCGGACCGCGGGGGTACCGATCCGGCCAGGCTCGGCGGACTGTACTGAAGCTGATCCGGGAACGCGTTCACACCCGTCGTGGGATTGCTGAGAATGGGCAGGTAGTTCATCGTGAGCGAGTTCAGCACCGGCGACAGGTATTGCGTGCACAGATCGGCGCTGCGCTGGGAATCGTTGGCTTGCAAACTTTGGATCGCCCCACACATGAAGTTGACGGGGTTGCCGAAGTTCGCGAATGCCACGGCTCCGACCAAGGACCCCTGCGCCGGCTTGTAGATGTTGCTGAAGTTGGCCAGTGCCGTGGGGGCGACGTGCAGCGTCTGTTCCAGCTGCGGTCGCTTGTCGGCGAGCACCTGGGTGGCATCGGCCAGGCGACCGACCTGCTCGGTGAGCGCGGCCCTGTTCTCGACGACGAACCGGTTGACGTCGCCAAGTGCGAGATCCAGGTCGACCAGGGCGGTGCCGAGTTCGTCCGAATTGGTGGCGAGCAAGTTCGACACCGAGGCGAGCCGGCCCTCGAACTGCACGATCTGCTCGTTGCTCGACGAGAGGGCTGCTACGAATGTTTGCAGGTTCCGGATGGTGGAGAACAGATCGGTCCGTCCGTCGGACAGCGTCCGCATGGTCTCCGACAGTTCACGCAGCGTGTTACGCAGGGATTCACCGTTGCCGTCGAGGTTGTTCGCTGCGGTGTCGATGAACGTTCCCAGCGATCCCTGCGGGTCGGCGCCCTGCGGCCCGAGCGCTTCGGACAGTTTGTTCAGCTCCGACTTGATCTCGTCCCACTCCACCGGCACCGCGGTGCGCTGCACCGGAATATCTGCCCCGTCCTGCATGGTCGGGCCCCCGGCATAGACGGGCGTCAACTGGACGAACCGGCCGGACACCAGGCTCGGCGCAACGATGATCGCCTTGGCGTCGGCGGGGATCTCCACACTCTTGTCGACGCTCATGGTGACCTTGGCGAAGTCGGGACCCGGCTCGATCTTGCCGACGCTGCCCACCTTGACGCCCAACACCCGCACGTCGTCTCCGGAATAGAGGCCGGTCGTGGTCGGAAAGTAGGCGGTGACGGTGTTCTCGAACAGTCGCGGCAGAAAGACGACCAGGCCGCCGACGATCAGGGCCACCACGACGCCGGCGATCGCACCGCGAATCCACCACTTCTTCCGCGCACCGGTTTCTTCTGTGTGTGTCATCGGGGCCTCAGTTCGAGGGACGGCCCGGTCTGCAGGTAGGCCTGCAGGTCGTTCGGCAGATGCTCCGGCCACAGGATCGCGTCGTTCAGCCCCTGCAGCAGGTTGCCGATGCCGATGTTGTAGACGTACGCCATGAAGAAGGGCCCGCTCCCCACAGATTCACCCAGCTGCGTCGCGTACGGTGCGAGGCCGTCGAGCGCCTGCGAAATGTTGTCCTTGTTGCGTTGGAGGATGTCGACCACGGAGTTCAGCTTGTCGAGCGTCGGCTTCATCTGCTCCTGGTTGTCCTGCACCAGGCCCGTCAGTTGCCTCGACACCGCCGAGATGTTCACGATCAATTGGCTGATCGCGGCCCGGCGACGGTCGAGTTCACCCAGCAGTTCGTTGCCGTCGACGATCAGCGAGTTGATCTGGCCGCTGCGCTCGGCGAGTATGCCCGTCACGTTCTCGGCGCGAGAGAGCAACTGCTTCAGCGTTTCGTCGCGTGAATTGATGCTTTCCGACAACCGGGTCAGCCCGTCGAGCGCGGTGCGCAGCTCCGGAGGGGTGTTCTCGAGCGCACCCGACATCGCGTTCAGCGCGTCGTTGACCTGATCGGTGTCGAGCTCGGACACCGTCGTGGTGAGGTCGCCGAGTGCATCGTTGAGCGAGTAGGGCGAATTGGTGCGGTCCAGCGGGATTGTCGATCCCACCGGCAGCGTCTCCGTTCCTCGCGGAGTGACCGCAAGCGACTTGCGGCCGAGAATGGTATTTGTCTTGATATCCGCCTCGGTCACATCACCGAGTGCTATGCCGTCCTCGACAGTGAAGGTGACGAGCACGTGCTGCCCGTCGAGCTCGACGTCGGAGACCTTGCCCACGTCGACCCCCGCCAGGGTGACCGTGTCACCTGCCATCAGGCCACCGGCGTCCTCGAACATGGCATTGTAATGTGTTCCGCCCGACAGGAACTGGAGCTGGTCGTACTGGAGGGTGGCGATCACGATCATGGCGGAGACTGCCACACCGATCAGCCCGACCTGGACGGGATTGCGTTCTTGTCTCATGGTTACGGTGCACACCTCCCCGCTGTCTGTCCGCCTGGCATGTTGAGAAGCAGATCCGATCCCTCCGGTCCGGTGAACTTGAACTTGACCGTGCACACGTACATCTGGAAGAAGCTGCCGTACGTGCCGATTCGGATGAGTCGGCGATAGGCGTCCGGCAGGTTCTGGAGCACCCAATCGAGAGTCTCTTCGCCCATCTGCAGCTGCGTTGCAGTGCGATTCGCCTCCGCAACGGTGCTCTGCAACGGCGGGCGGACGCCTTCGAGCAACTCCGCAAGGTCTCCTGTGCCGCCGGCGATCCTCGGGATGGCGTCACCGATCGGATCGCGGTCCTGCGCGAGGCCGCTCACCAATTGCTGCAGTTGATCGAGAGTGGACCTGAACTGATCACCGCGGTTGTTGATGGTTCCGAGAACCTCGTTGAGGTTGGTGATGACCTCACCGATCAACTGGTCGCGGTCCGCGAGTGTGTTGGTGAACGAACTGGTACTGCCCAGCAGTGACACAAGTGTGCCGCCCTGCCCCTGGAAAACCTGCACCAGCGCCGCCGAGAGATCGTTGACCTGCTGCGGATTCAACGAACGCAGGAGCGGCTTGAACCCACCGAGCAAGAGGTCCAGGTCGAGTGCGGGAGATGTCTGATCCACCGGGATGGACCCCCCCTCCGGAAGCGGCTCCACCGACCCCGCACCCTCGAGGAGTTCCATGTAGCGATCACCGACGAGGTTCTCGTATCGGACCGTAGCCTTCGTTCCTTCGAACAACGAGTACTTCGACTCCACGTCGAACTCCACGTCGGCAAGGTTGTCGTCGTCGATCTTCACGTTCTTGACCGCGCCGACCGGCACACCGGCAATGCGCACCTTGTCACCCGGTTTGAGACCGGACACATCGACGAACGTCGCCGAGTAGTCCTTGGACGTGCTGAAACGGTACTGGCTGAACACCACTGCGAGGCCCACGAAGATCAGGGTCATCACGGTCGCGAAGATCGCCAGCTTGACGGTTGTGCTTCTCACGGTCACTGCCCACCCGGCTCCGGGTAGACACCGGCGAACAGAATCTGGAAGACCTTCGGCATGTGTACCTGTACTTCGGTCGACGGCACGAACGGCACAGTACCCGTGTCAGCGACGAGGAACTTGGCGTGCACGTTCGGATCAGGATTCGGGAGGCCTGCGCAGTTGGGTCCTCCGGACGCGTTCACCTTCGGCAGATCCTCCGGGTAACTGTAGGGCTCCTGGCCATACATGAAGCTCGCACTCAACGCGATTCCCGGCTGATTGCCGCCGATGAGTTGTTCGGCAAGGGGAATCACGTTGTTGAGGCCGACGAGGAAGCAGGAGATCTCCGGCGAATATTCCGCCAGTAGATCCGTGGTGGGGAGCAGGAGGTCGAGGGTGTCCGTCAGCCCCTGCTCGTTGTCGGTCAGCACCGTATTCGCCGTGTCGGCCAAGCCCGTGGCGTTCAACAGCACTGCGTCGAGATTGTCCTGTTCCTCGACCACCGTGCGGCTGGTGGCGGTCACGTTGTCGAGGGTTTGCAGCAGTTCCGGGGCGGTGTCGGCGTAGACGTTCGTAACCACGGCGGCCTTCGCCAGATCCTCCTGCAACTGAGGGAGACTGGGGTTCACCTTGGCGAGGTAGCGGTCGCTCTGCTCGAGCAGTGCACCGAGTTCGTCGCCGCGACCGCGCAGCGCGGAGGCGATGGCCCCCAGTGTCGCGTTGAGCTTCTCGGGTTCGATCTGATCGAGCACATCCGTCAGATGCTGGAAGACCGAGTTGAACTCGACGGTGACGTTGTCGGAGGCGATGACGGCGCCCGGTTCGAGATGCGTGGTGGCGGGATCTTCCGGCATGACGAAGTTGACATATTTGGCGCCGAATACGGTAGTCGACTTGATTTCCACCGCGGCGTTGGAAGGGATCAGCGACATCATGTCGGGGTACATGTCGAGCTTCAGTTCGGCACCGTCGGTGACGTGCTCGACGGAGCCGACGCGACCGACCTCGACGCCGAGCAGCTTCACTTTCGCGTCCGGTTCCATGACCAGGCCCGCCCGGTCGGAGGTGACCGTGACCGGTGTCGATTCCGTGAAAGCGCCGTTGAACATGGCCAGCGAGAAGGCGATGATCGCCAGCAGACCCGCGACGAGGACGAGAGCCGCGAGCTTCTTCTTTCCGCCCGAATCAGTCATCTACCGGCACTCCTATCCCGAAAGGTTGAAGTTGCCGGAACCGCCGTATATGGCGAGGGAGATGAGGAGGGTAACCGTGACCACCGCTATCAGCGACGACCGCACCGCGTTGCCCACGGCCACGCCGACTCCGACGGGACCACCCGACGCGGTGAAGCCGTAGTAGGTGTGGATGAGCATGATGGCGATCGCCATGACGATGGCCTGCGCGAACGACCACAGAATGTCCGTCGGTATCAGAAAGGTCGAGAAGTAGTGGTCGTACACACCGGCGGACTGGTCGTAGAGAACCACGGTGGCGAATCGGCTGGCGATGAAGGATGCGATCACCGCAAGGGCGTAGAGCGGAACGATCGCGATCATTCCGGCCATCACCCGGGTGCTGACCAGGTACGGGATCGAGGGGATCGCCATCGTCTCGAGGGCATCGATCTCCTCGGACACGCGCATGGCACCGAGCTGGGCGGTCGAGCCCGCCCCGATCGTGGCCGCGAGTCCGATACCCGCGATGACCGGGGCCGCGATGCGTACGTTGATGAACGCGGCGAAGAAGCCTGTGAGCGCCTCGACACCGATGTTGCCGAGCGAGCTGTATCCCTGGACGGCGATGGTGCCTCCTGTGAAGAGCGTCAGAAATCCGACGATCACCACGGTTCCACCGATCACCGCCAGCGCACCCGTGCCCATGCTGATCTCGGCGATGAGCCGCAGAGTTTCCTTCGGGTACCGCCTCACCGCACGAGGGGCCCAGGCGATGGCGCGCGCAAAGAACAGCGCCTGCTCGCCGAGCCGGTCAATCGAACGGGACGTCGACGCGAATTGCCGGCGTGTGCGGGGAAACCGCCCGGCCGCTGCGAGAGACATCTACTCCACCACCATGTCGATCACCCTGCCGTCAGCTTGATGCCGACGGCGGTGACGAGAACGTTGACCACGAACAGCGCCATGAAGGAGAACACGACGGTCTGATTGACGGCGTCACCGACACTCTTGGCGCCACCTTTCACGTTGAGGCCGAGATAGGACGCGACAAGACCCGCGATCATGCCGAACAGACCGGCTTTGACCTCCGAGATCACGAGCTCACCGAACCCCGTGAGAAGGGTGATGCCGTTGACGAAGGCCCCCGGATTCACATCCTGGATGTACACCGAAAAGACGAACCCACCGAGAATCCCGATAGTGCAGACCAGGCCGTTCAGCAGTAGGGCCACGACGGTCGAGGCGAGCACGCGGGGTACGACCAGCCGATGAATCGGGTTGATACCGAGCACCCGCATCGCGTCGATCTCTTCGCGGATCGTGCGGGCCGAGAGGTCTGCGCAGATCGCGGTGGCGCCCGCCCCGGCCACGATGAGCACGGTCACGATGGGGCCGACCTGGGTCACGGTGCCCAGCGCCGCACCCGCGCCACTGAGATCCGCGGCACCTATCTCCCGGAGGAGGATGTTGATGGTGAAGCTCACCAGAACGGTGAACGGGATGGCGACCAGCACCGTGGGAACCATCGATACCCGGGCAACGAACCACGCCTGGTCCACGAACTCGCGACGCTGGAAGGGCCTCGAGAACACCGCCCTGAGCGTCTCGGCCGACATCGTGAAAAACCCGCCGACAGCGCGCAATGGCACCTCGAGGAGGTCTACCATTCGTCCTCCTCGTCCCTGATCGCACCCAGCACCGACTGTTGATTGAGCCCAGCCCCCCAACGGCCTGTGACTCAGGTCATATTAACTAGAACGTGTTCACCTGTCAAAAATAGCCGATCATCAGCAAGAATCGTCCCACATCGAGCACTTCGAGGAGGGCGTTTTCGTCCAAAAAAAGAGCCGCGATGCGTCCACCTCGAACGTCGACCGAGTACGTCTAAAGTGTTAGCACACAGCATGTTTGGTCACGATATGCCGTCTCCCTACCGAACCCGGACCGAGCCGCCTGCACGCCGCTGCGTGGACGTCACTCAGCCCTCGCCATGGAGGTGCCGAAGCCGAAATCGACGGTAAAACTAGAACAGGATCTAGCGTGTGTAGGCACATCGCTGCCTCCCCCGTCGCACCGTCTCGACCCCAGCCGGTCGCTGTGTATTTTCACCCAGTATCGCCCATCACGCGGGTATTACCTGGGAAAATGGGCGGTAACGCCGGATGTGTCGTCGACGCGCCGCGACGGCTCGTTCAGCCCAGCTCACGCAGGGCAGCCGACGCGGAGAACGTCGCGGCCGGATCGCGTTCACCGAAGTAGCTGCCGAGGCTCTCGGCCAGACTCGCCGGCGTCCATCGAGAGTCTGTCGCGTCGAATCGGCGCTCGACGACCGGAGCCGCCATCAACGCGACCATCGGGCCATAGACCACGAAGAGCTGCCCGTTGACGGTGTCGGCCGCGGGCGAGGCGAGGTAGGTGACCAACGCCGCCACATGCTCCGGCGACAGTGGGTCGATCCCCTCGGCCGGCGCCTCACCGAAGACGTTTTCCGTCATCGACGTGCGCGCACGGGGACAGATCGCGTTGGCCCGTACTCCATAGCGAGACAACCCGCGAGCGGCGGAGAGGGTCAGAGCCGTGATGCCCGCCTTGGCCGCACCGTAGTTTGCCTGCCCCTCGGGCCCTAGCAGGCCTGCCTCCGAGGACGTGTTGATGATGCGGCCGTACACGGGCGCACCCGCCTCCTTGGATTTTCCGCGCCAATAGGAGGCGGCGGAGCGGCACAGCAGAAAGTGCCCGCGCAGATGCACCTTCAGTACCAGATCCCAGTCTTCGTCCGACATGTTGAACAGCATGCGGTCCCGCGTTATCCCGGCATTGTTGACGAGGATGTCGAGGCTGCCGAATTGGCCGCGCGCCGCTTCCATGATCGCGTCGGCAGTGGACCGTTCACCGATGTCGCCGGCGACGAATTCGACCTTGGCGCCTAGACCTCGGATCTCTTCGAGTGTTTCTTCGACGGCGTCGGAGGTCACCAGGTCGTTGACCACGAGGGACGCACCCGCCCGCGCCAGACCGATCGCCTCGGACTTTCCGAGCCCGGATCCGGCGCCGGTGACGACGCCTACCTTGCCGTCCAAGTTCACATCGCGGTCAGCAACATCAGTCATGAAGCGGCACTCCTGGTCGTCTGCAATCGCCGCCGGGTTGCACACCCGGCGCCACGGTGGACGTCGTCACTGTAGAACGTGTTCTTATTTTGGGCAACGACGGTCAAGGGTGTTCGGTGAGCGCCGCCCTCGGACACTGCGCGATGGCAGTCCGCACGTCTTCCTCCCGGTCAGCGGGTGGGTGAGCGGTCGAAATGTGCAGATTATCGTCGTCGTCAAGGTCGAAGATGTCGGGGGCAATCCCTACGCACACACCGTTGGCCTCGCACCGGTCGAAATCGACTCTGACCTCCATGGCAACCCTCACTTCTCCTCGTCACGTCGCTCGTCGGCCCGGGCGCCGCCAGGCTGCGGCGCACACCGTTCCTGCGATAACACTAGAACCTGTTCCAGTCGTGTGCAATGATTCGTTCCACGACTGCGAGCAGGCCCACCGAGCGCGCCCCCCAGCCGGTCGGGCCCGACTCCCCGCCATCGCACCGTAGAGACTGGAACGTGTGCCAGTTGAGACGAGTTCCGGGCCTTCGGACTGGAGAGGTATTTGGATGCACATCACCTACACGCCACAACAGCAGGCGCTGCGCGAAGAATTGCGCGCCTACTTCGCGCAGTTGATGACGCCGGACCGGCGGGAGGCTCTCGCCGCCACCACCGGCGAGTACGGCGAGGGCAACGTCTACCGCGACGTCGTCGCGCAGATGGGCAAGGACGGCTGGTTGACGCTCGGCTGGCCGAAGGAATACGGCGGCCAGGAGCGTTCGGCGATGGAGCAGCTGATCTTCACCGACGAGGCCGCCATCGCCGGTGCCCCCGTGCCATTCCTCACGATCAACTCCGTAGCCCCCACGATCATGCACTTCGGTACGCCTGAGCAGAAGTCGTTCTTCTTGCCGAAGATATCCGCGGGCGAGCTGCACTTCTCCATCGGATACTCCGAGCCCGAGGCAGGGACGGACCTTGCAAGCCTGCGCACCACCGCCGTCAAGGACGGTGACGACTATGTGATCAACGGCCAGAAGATGTGGACGAGCCTGATCGCATACGCCGACTACGTGTGGTTGGCGTGCCGGACCGACCCCGAGGCGAAGAAGCACAAGGGCATCAGCATGCTGATCGTGCCCACCACGGCCGAAGGATTCTCGTACACACCCGTCCACACGATGGCCGGTCCCGACACCAGCGCCACCTACTACCAGGACGTGCGCGTACCGTCCTCCGCACTCGTGGGTCCCGAACACGGTGGTTGGGCGTTGATCACCAACCAGCTCAACCATGAGCGTGTCGCGCTCACCTCGGCCGGACCGATCCTCACCGCACAGCGGGAAGTGCGGGAGTGGGCGCAGAACACCAAGTTGCCGGACGGCCGCCGCGTCATCGACCAGGAATGGGTTCAGATCAATCTGGCCCGGGTCCATGCCAAGGCCGAGTACCTCAAGTTGATGAACTGGGAGATCGCCTCGTCGACCGGGGCAAGCGAAGCGACAGGGGATGATTCAGCGCACGCTCCGGGCCCGGAGGCGGCGTCGGCCAACAAGGTCTACGGAACCGAGTTCGCCACCGAGGCCTACCGACTGCTCATGGAAGTCCTCGGCCCGTCGGCCACGCTTCGGCAGAACTCCCCCGGCGTCCTGCTGCGCGGACGCATCGAGCGGATGCACCGTTCTTCCCTCATCCTCACTTTCGGTGGCGGAACCAACGAGGTGCAGCGCGACATCATCGGTATGACGGCCCTCGGCCTCCCCCCTGCGAAGCGTTAGGACACGACCATGGATTTCACCCTCACCGAGGCTCAACAGGATCTGGCCGGTCTCACCCGGAGCATCGTCACGGATCTCGTCACGAACGACCGCCTGCGGGAGCTCGACGTGGCCGAAGACCGCCTCGATCGCGAACTGTGGTCCACACTCGGCTCGTCCGGTGTCCTGGGCGCCGCACTACCGGAGTCGGTGGGCGGCGACGGTTTCGGCGTTCTCGAGCAGTGCAGCATCCTGGTCGAACTGGGCAGGGCCGTCGCACCGGTCCCCTACCTCTCGTCCATCGTCATGGCGGCGGATGCGCTCGCGCGATACGGCAACGAACAACAGCGTGCGGAGTGGGCAGCGGCCGCAGCGGCCGGTGCGAAAATTCTCACCGTCGCCCTCGACGAGGAACTCAACGACGACCCGGGCGCTCCCGTCACCCACGCCGAACCCGGACCCGGCGGCTGGACCCTCGACGGCACGAAGATCGTCGTCGACGCGGCGCCGTCCGCAGAGTTGTTCCTGGTGCCGGCGACGACCCCGGACGGCGTGGCGGTGTTCCTCGTCCGCCCCGACGACGACGGGGTGACCGTCACCAGGCAGCAGACCGTCGATTTCGCCTCCACCGGCGAGGTGGCGCTGCACGGAGTCGTCCTCGGTGCCGATCGACTCCTGGGCACCGTCGAGCAGGGCAGCGAGATCGTCGATCGACTCGTCGAACGAGGATCTCTCGGCGCCTGCGCGTACCAGTACGGCGTGCTCGATCAGGCTCTGACGCTGACCGCCGCCTATGCCCGCGAACGGGTGCAGTTCGGCAGGCCCATCGGCAGCTTCCAGGCCGTGGCTCAGCGACTCGCCGACGCGTACATCGACGTCAAGGGCGTCCGGCTCACTCTGTGGCAGGCAGCATGGCGGCTCAGCGAAGGACTGCCCGGCGAGGGCGACGTCCAGACCGCCAAATTCTGGGCGTCCGACGCCGGTCACCGGGTGGCCCACACGGCGGTTCACATTCACGGCGGTGTCGGGCTCGACCTGGATCATCCCGTGCACCGGTACTTCCTCGCGGCAAAGGCCCTCGAGTTCCGGCTCGGCTCCGCCACCCGGCAGCTCCGGACCCTCGGCGCCGAACTGGCCACCGTCCCCGCATGACGGCGACACTCGCACGCACGGTGGCGGACCTGCTTCGCGGTGTCGCCGACAGCGAGTCCGAGGGGCTGTACTTCGAGGACCGTTTCCTGTCCTGGTCAGACCACCTGCGGGCGAGCCTGCAGCGCGCCGCGGTTCTCGATGATCTTCTCGATCCCGAACGCCCGCGGCATTTCGGTGTCCTGATGGACAACGTGCCCGAGTTCTCGCTCCTCGCGGGTGCGGCGGCACTCTCCGGCGCAGTCCTCGTGGGCCTCAACACCACCCGGCGCGGCGACGCGCTGGCCCGCGATGCGGCGCTCGCCGACTGCCAGGTCATCTTCACCGAGAACAGTCGTTCGGATCTGCTCGACGGACTGCTGCTCGAGGTCCCGGTGATCAACGTGGACTCCGCGGAGTGGGCCGGCATGCTGTCGGTACAGCGGCCATCTTTTCAACAGGTAACGCCCGAGCCCGGCGATCTCTTCATGCTCATCTTCACCTCCGGGACGAGCGGCGACCCCAAAGCCGTGCGCTGTACGCACGCGAAGATCACCGGGCCCGGGCTGATGCTCGCCGAGCGGTTCTCGCTGTCACCGGACGACGTCGTGTACCTGTCTATGCCGATGTTCCACTCCAACGCCATGATGGCCGCCTGGTCTGTGGCGCTCGCAGCCCGTAGCTCGATCGTGTTGCGGCGCAGGTTCTCCGCGTCCCACTTCCTCGCCGATGTCCGGCGGTACGGGGTCACCTACGCCAACTATGTGGGAAAGCCGCTGTCGTACGTGCTGGCAACGCCGGAGGAGCTCGACGACGCCGACAACACGCTGCGAGTGATGTACGGCAACGAGGGATCCGCTCCCGCGGTTGCCGCATTCTCCCGGCGTTTCGGCACGCAGGTCGTCGACGGATTCGGTTCCACCGAAGGCGGAGTGGCCATTTCCGCTACTCCCGGCTCACCGCCGGGCGCACTCGGGCGGCTCCCCGACGGAATCGCGATCCTCGACCCGGAGTCGGGTCTGCCCTGCCCTCCTGCCGAATTCGATGCATCCGGTCGCCTGGTCAACGCCGAGGCCGCCACCGGGGAACTCGTCAACGTCAACGGTCCCGGCGCCTTCGCCGGCTACTACGACAATCCGGAGGCCGACGCGGAGAGGATCCGGGACGGAAAGTACTGGAGTGGCGACCTGGCCTACCGCGATGCCGACGGATTCGTGTACTTCGCCGGCCGCAGCACTGGATGGTTGCGCGTGGACGGCGAAAACCTCGGCTCCGCGCCCATCGAACGAATCCTGCTGCGCTACCACGGGTTCGCGGAGGTGTCGGTGTATGCGGTACCCGACGCCGAGGTCGGCGACCGGGTGATGGCCGCAGTCGTGCCCACCCGCGAATTCGATCCCGTCGACTTCGCGGAGTTCCTCGACGCTCAGGCCGATCTCGGTCCGAAACAGCGCCCGACCTTGGTGCGGGTGTGCTCCGAGTTTCCCCGCACGGCCACGTTCAAGGTACTCACACGCACACTCAGCGCGCAGCGATGGAACTGCGCGGATCCTGTCTGGGTCCGCGACGGTACCGGCTACTCCCGCCTGTGAGTGGCGAAGTACGCTCCCGCCTACTTCGCCACCCCAGTACCGCTACTTGTACGAAACGAGCCGGGACACTGCCGCCTCGAAGCCGGAGACGAGCTCGTCCATCACCTCGGACACGGGCCGGATTTCGTTCATCCGGCCGACGATCTGCCCTACCGGCATCGCGACGACGTCAGGATTCTCCGAAGCGGCAATCCGCTGATGAGCGTCGCTGACCAGCAGATTCTGCAACGGCATCGGCAGTGGCGCAGGCGCTTCCGGCTTCGACCACGCATCGGTCCACTTGGTCTTCAGCAGGCGGGCGGGCTTACCCGAGTAGATGCGGGACCGCACCGTGTCAGCCGAAGTCGCACCGAGCAAGGCCCGTTGGATTGCGGATGGTCCGTCTGCCGACGCACTGCCGAGCTTGTACTCCGACGTCGTGAGCCAGTACGAACCCATCCAGACACCGGATGCCCCGAGCGACAGGGCGGCCGCCACCTGACGGCCGCTACCGATGCCGCCGGCGGCCAGCACAGCAGCGGAATCGCCTACCGCGTCGACGATCTCCGGAACCAGCACCATCGACGCGATCTCACCTGTGTGCCCGCCCGCTTCATATCCCTGCGCGATGACGATGTCGACGCCGTTCGCAACGTGCCTGCGCGCATGCTCGACCGCCCCGGCGAGCGCCGCCACGGGAACACCCTTGGCGTGGGCCTGATCGATGACATCCTTGGGCGGCGAGCCCAGTGCGTTGGCGATCAGGGCGATACGGTGATTGAGCGCGACATCGACATGCGAGCGGGCCACCGAGTGAAGCCAGCCGAGCACCCCCGTCGCATGCTCGGTGCCCGTTTCCAACGGCGGCACACCCAGCTCGTCCAGGGTGCGGTTGACGAAGGCACGATGTTCCGCCGGAATCAGCGACTCCAGGTCCACCGACGTGCCCTCCGTCGGGATCTTGGCCGGCATCACGATGTCGACTCCGTACGGTTTGCCGTCGGTGTTCTCGTCCATCCACGTCAGGACGTCCTCGAGTTCCTCCGGGTCGTTGAACCGAACACAGCCGAGCACGCCCAGGCCGCCGGCCCGCGAAATAGCCGCGGCCACATGCTCGGACGGCGTGAACCCGAAGATGGGGTACTCGATGCCGAACTTCTCACTCAAAGCTGTGTGCATTACGCGCCTTTGCTCGTCACGGTGTCGCTCTGGGCCGAACCGTTGCCGTTGTGGTCGTCGGCGGGTCGGGTTTCCGTTTGTTCCTTGGCCCAGCGGTAGTCGGGCTTACCTGCAGGCGAACGTTTGATCTCGTCCACGAACCACAGGCTGCGCGGCACCTTGTATCCGGCGATTTCCTTACGCGCGGCCGATGCGATCTCGTGCAGGCCGGGACGCGCCCCGCCGCGCGTCTGGACGACGGCAGCGACGCGCTGGCCGAATCGCTCGTCAGGCACACCGACCACCAGGGCGTCAAACACGTCGGGATGCGACTTCAGCGCGCCTTCCACCTCTTCGGGGAAGATCTTCTCGCCGCCGCTGTTGATACAGACCGAACCACGTCCGAGCATCGTGACGGTGCCGTCCGCCTCCACCTGCGCGAAGTCGCCGGGGATCGAGTAGCGGACACCGTGATACTCCCGGAACGTCGCCTTGGTCTTCTCTTCGTCCTTGTAATAGCCGATCGGGATATGCCCTTTGCGCGCGAGAATGCCGACCTTGCCCGAGCCGGGCTCCACCGGGTTCCCGTCGTCGTCGATGACCGAGGTGGAGGCGTCGATCTTCACCGTCGGTCCGCCGCCGTGCGATTTGCCCTTCTCCACCACACTCAATCCGCCGAAGCCGGTTTCGGACGAGCCGATCGAATCGGTGATCATCCGATTGGGCAGCAGTTCCAGGAATTTCTCCTTGATACTGGGCGAGAACAGCGCCGCCGAACTGGCCATCAGAAACAGCGACGACAGGTCGTACGGCTCACCGGTGGCCGGGTTGCCCTCGATCAGGGCGTCGAGCATGGGCCGCGCCATCGCGTCGCCCGTGATGAAGACGAGATTGACCTTGTGCTGGTCGACGATGCGCCAGACGTCGTGGCCGTCGAACTCCGGGTGCATCACGCATTTGCCGCCACCGAACAAGCTTTGGAAAGTGGCCCACTGGCTGCCGCCGTGAATCATCGGCGGAATGGGGAAGCGGGTCATTCCGGCGGTCTCGGCACCCTGCTTGGCAAGGTCCCACTCGTCCTCGACGTACTCACCGGTCATGAAATTGATACCGCCACCGAGCACTCGCCAGACATCCTCCTGACGCCACATGACGCCCTTCGGCTTGCCTGTCGTGCCGCCGGTGTAGAGCATGTAGATGTCGTCGTTGCTGCGCTCCTCGAAGTCGCGCTCCGGAGAACCCTGCGCCAACGCGGTCTCGTACTCGACGCCGCCGTACGACGAGTAGTCGAGATCGGTTCCGTCCTCGATGACGACGACGGTCTTCACCAGAGGCGTGCGGGGCAGCACAGCGGCAACCTTGTCGGCGTACCGACGCTCGTGCACGAGCGCGACCATGTCCGAATTTTCGAAGATGTATTGCAACTCGTTCTCGACGTACCGATAGTTGACGTTGACCATCACGGCCCGGATCTTGAACACCGCCACCATGGCCTCGATGGCCTCGAGGGTGTTGCGGCTGTAGATGCCCACCTTGTCGCCTGGCCGGACACCCTGTTCGCGCAGGTAATGGCCTAGTCGATTGGCCCTCTCCTCCATCTGCGCGTACGTCACTTCCCGGTCGTCGGACACCAACGCGACGCGGTCCGGAACGAGGTCGATTGCGTGCTCTACGAGGTCTGCGATATTAAGGGCCACGTCAACAAAGTAGAACGTGTTACCGTTTCTGGCAAGACCCAATCTGAGAGCCAGCTCACACACCCTTCGGGAGACTTCAGTGTCCTCTACCACCACCGAGAAATCCGACGTTTCAGCACAGTCGCCGCACTGCCTCGTCGAGAAGCGCGGGCACGTCCTGATCGTCACGATGAACCGCCCCGAGGCGAAGAACGCGCTGTCCGGTGAAATGATGGCGATCATGCGCGACGCGTGGGATCAGGTCGACGCCGACCCGGACATCCGCGTCGCCATCCTCACCGGTGCCGGCGGAGCCTTCTGCGCGGGCGCAGACCTCAAGGCCATGACGGTGCAGCACCCAGGCGACTCCTTCTCGGGAGGGGGTGAGGGAAGCCAGCCGGCGTGGGATCTGTCGAAGATCGAGGCTCTCCTCAAGGGCCGTCGCCTCACCAAGCCCCTCATCGCAGCGGTCGAGGGACCCGCCATCGCAGGCGGAACCGAAATCCTTCAGGGCACCGACATTCGCGTCGCCGGCGAGAGCGCCAAATTCGGTGTGTCCGAGGCGAAATGGGGGCTCTTCCCGCTCGGCGGTTCGGCGGTGCGCCTCGTCCGGCAGATCCCGTACACCATCGCTGCGGACATTCTCCTGACCGGACGCCACATCACCGCCGCCGAAGCCAAGGAGATCGGCCTCATCGGACACGTCGTTCCCGACGGTCACGCCCTCGACAAGGCCCTCGAACTCGCCGACCTCATCTCCGCCAACGGCCCCCTCGCCGTCCAGGCCATCCTGAAGACCATCCGCGACACCGAAGGTATGCACGAGGAAGACGCCTTCCAGATCGACGCCGCACTCGGCACCGCGGTGTTCACCAGCGCCGACGCGAAGGAGGGCCCCCGCGCCTTCGCCGAAAAGCGTGCGCCGAAGTTCGAGGGCCGCTGACCCGACCCCACCGCTCACCTCTCCACCCACCCCCAGCCGGGCGAATGTACCTTTCGGTGCATCTGAGGCGCCGGAAGGTACATTCGCCCCAGGGTGTGAGGCTTATCCACAACCCCTAGTTGTCCACAGGCCTCACCAAAACACCTGGTGAACAACCCTGCCGCTGGCAGCGGGTGCGTCATCATCGAGTCCATGCGACGGGGACAATGGGGGCATCGGCTCGAAGACTTGTACGGAATCAGCCGATCAGGGATCATCCGCACCGCCGAACTGAGGCATTGGGGAGTGTCGAACTCGGCGATCGACGCCCGATGCCGTCCGGGCGGGCCGTGGCAACGGATCCTTCCCGGCGTCGTGATGCTCGGCAACGGCCACCCGACCGCACGTCAGCGTGCTGTGGCTGCGATCGTGCTCAGCGGCGACAACGCCATCCTCACCGGACGTGCAGCGCTACACGAGTACGGGTACGGAACGTCGTACTCCGGCGATGCCCACGTCCTGATCGCCACGCACCGGCGTGTCCAGTCCACGGGCTTCGTCCTCGTCGAACGCACGACGCGGATGCCGGCGCCGGTGATGCGCAACGGGCTTCCCTGCGCCCCGCTTCCACGCGCGTTGCTCGACGCGGCACGACGGTGCCGCACTCTGGACAGCACTCGATCCCTCATCGCCGAGGTGATCCAGCGAGGCGGGGCGAGAGTCCCGGAACTCATCGCGGAGTTGGACGCGGGCAGTGGCCGCGGCGCAGCACTCCCCCGTGCCGTGCTACGCGAGGTGAGCGCCGACGTCCACTCGGTGTCCGAAGCCGAAGCCCGCCGCTTGTGGACGCGGAGCGGCCTACCCCGAATGGTGTTCAACCGCAGGATCGTCGACGCCGACGGGCAGTTCATCGCCATGCCGGACGGTTGGATCGACGAGGTCGCGTTCGCCTGGGACATCGACTCGCTCGACTGGCATCTCGCGCCCAAGGCCTACAAATCGACCGTCGAGCGCCGAACCCGGATGCAGAACCACGGCATCATCGTGCTTCCGACGCTCCCTAGTGCCGTCCGCGACCACCCCGACCGCGTGATCGACGACCTCCGCAGCCACTACCAGTTGGCGTCGTCCCGCCCCCGACCGGAGGTCCGGATGCAAACAGCGGCCGGATGAATGTACCTTTCGACGCACCTGAGGCGCCGAAAGGTACATTCGCCCGGCGGAAGGGGGACGAGGGCAGGGGCAGGGGCAGGGGCAGGGAGGTCAGCCCAGGACCGCGGAGGCGAGCTGCCGCACGTGCGGGGCGTCGCGGCACGAGACGAGGAGTGTGGTGACTCCGGCGTCTGCCCAGCGTTTGACGTCGGCCCGGACTTCGTCGACGTTGCCGATGATCATGGTCTCGGTGACCATGTCGTCGGGGACTACGGCGGCGGCGTCGTCTTTGCGGCCCGCACGGAAGAGCCGGCCGATTTCTTCGACCTGTTCGCCGTATCCCATGCGGGTGTACACCTGGGCGTGGAAGTTCAGTTCGGGTGCGCCCATGCCGCCGACGTAGAGCGCTGTCATCGGTTTGAGCCCGTCGATGGCTGCAGCGCGGTCGTCGGTGATGATCACCTGACAGGTGGCCGCCACTTCGAAGTCTTCCCGGGTACGACGAGCACCCTGCCGCGCGAAGCCCTCGTCGAGCCATTCGTTGTACATGGGGGCGAGGCGGGGTGAGTAGTAGATCGCGAGCCAGCCGTCGGCGATTTCGGCGGTGAGCGTCACGTTCTTCGGACCTTCGGCGCCGAGCCAGATCGGGATGTCCGCCCGGAGGGGGTAGGTGATCGGTTTGAGGGGCTTTCCCAGGCCGGTGCTGCCCGGCCCGGTGTACGGCAACGGGTAGTGCGGCCCGGCACTGGTGACGGGCTCTCGACGGTCGAGCACCTGGCGCACGATCGACACGTACTCACGGGTGCGCGCCAGGGGTTTCTCGAAGGGCTGGCCGTACCACCCCTCGACCACCTGCGGGCCCGACACCCCGAGCCCGAGGATCGCCCGACCACCGCTGAGGTGGTCGAGGGTGAGCGCGTGCATCGCGCAGCTCGTCGGGGTACGCGCCGAGATCTGCACGACCGAGGTGCCGAGGCGGACACGTTCGGTGCTCGAGCCCCACCACGCGAGGGGTGTGAAGGCGTCGGATCCCCATGATTCGGCGGCGAAGACGGCGTCGAATCCTTCGGCTTCGGCGGCGGCGATCAGCTCCGGGACATTCGCCGGCGGCTGCGCGCCCCAGTATCCGAGTTGCAACCCGAGCTTCATCGTGTGCCTCCGCATCGACCGTCGTCAGAAGTGACCCTTGCCACAAACACTAGAACCTGTTCTACTCGAAGTTGTGACCATGGGAAAGAGCGCGGTGGCCGAAAAGTTCTCGAACACTCCATTGAGCGCCCCGCTGAAACTTCAATTCGACTACACCCGGTCGGTGGGCCCGACCATCGGAGCCTTCGTGACTGCGCTGCGCGACCGCAAGGTCATCGGCGCGCGCGGATCGGACGGACGGGTCTACGTTCCGCCGCCCGAATTCGACCCCGACACGGCGGAACCGCTCACCGACTTCGTCGGCGTATCCGACGCCGGAACCGTGGTGAGTTGGACATGGATGCCGGATCCTATTGCCGGACAGCCGCTCACCGAGCCATTCGCGTGGGCGTTGATCAAGTTGGACGGCGCCGACACCGCCTTGGTGCACGCGGTGGACGTGCCTTCCGTCGCCGCGATGAGCACGGGAATGCGTGTGCGGGCGCGGTGGGCGGAGCAGCGCGTCGGACGCATTCAGGACATCGTGTGCTTCGAACCGGGTGAGTCGGCCGGCGACGCCGGGACGCCCGAGAACTCGGAGCCGGTCACGATGGTGACGACGCCGGTCGACCTCGACTACATGCATTCGGCGTCGGCCGAGGAGAGCTACTACCTTCGAGGGCTGAAGGAAGGCAAGCTCATCGGCGGCCGCACCGGCGCGGACGGCAAGGTGTACATCCCGCCCCGCAGCGCCAATCCCACCGACGGCATCCCGACGAAGGAGCAGGTGGAGCTGCCGGACCGGGGCATCGTCACCACCTTCTGCATCGTCAACGTCCCGTTCCTCGGTCAGCGCATCAAGCCGCCGTACGTCGCAGCGTATGTGCTGCTCGACGGCGCCGACATCGCATTCCTGCACCTCATTCTCGAGTGCGACGCCGCCGACGTCCGGATGGGCATGCGCGTGGAAGCCAAGTGGAAACCACGCGAGGAGTGGGGTTACACCCTCGAGAACATCGAGTACTTCAGGCCGACGGGTGAGCCCGACGCCGAGTACGACACCTTCAAACACCACCTGTAAGGGCGCGGCACAATGACAGATATCGCAGTCGTCGGGTTCGCGCACGCACCGCACGTGCGTCAGACCACCGGCACCACCAACGGCGTCGAAATGCTGGTCCCCTGCTTTCAGCAGCTGTACGACCAACTCGGGATCACGAAGTCGGACATCGGCTTCTGGTGTTCCGGCTCGTCCGACTATCTGGCGGGTCGGGCGTTCTCGTTCATCTCCGCGGTCGACTCGATCGGTGCGGTTCCGCCGATCAACGAATCTCACGTCGAGATGGATGCGGCATGGGCCTTCTACGAAGCCTGGGTCAAGATCATGACCGGGGAGGTCGACACCGCCCTCGTGTACGGCTTCGGCAAGTCGTCGGCGGGCAATCTCCGCAAGGTCCTGTCGATGCAACTCGACCCCTATCTGGTGACACCCCTCGCCCTCGACTCGGTGTCGATCGCGGGCTTACAGGCCCGTCTCGGGCTCGATGCCGGAAAGTGGACGACCGAGGAGATGGCGGCCGTGGCGGCCCGCAGTCGAGCGGCAGCCGAGAGCAACCCGAACACCCAGCTGTCCGGGCATGTCGACATCGAGACGTTGCTGGCCTCACCGTTCGTCGCCGATCCGCTGCGCGCCCACGACTGCGCACCGATCACCGATGGGGCTGCCGCGGTGGTACTGGCAGCCGGCGACCGTGCCCGTGAGCTGTGTGAGCGTCCGGCGTGGATCACCGGGATCGAACACCGGATCGACTCCCCGAACTTCGGTGCCCGCGACCTGACGGTGTCGCCCTCCACGACGTCGGCGGCCCGGGCCGCCACCGGCGGTGACGTCGGCGGAATAGACGTGGCCGAACTGCACGGTCCCTTCACCCACCAGGAGCTGATCCTGCGCGAGGCCATCGGACTGTCCGATTCGACGACGATCAATCCCTCGGGAGGTCCGCTCAGCGGGAACCCGATGTTCGCGGCGGGCCTGGAGCGCATAGGTTACGCAGCCAGGGCCATCATGGACGGCAACGCCGGGCGCACGCTGGCGCATGCCACGAGTGGCGCTGTGCTGCAACAGAATCTGGTCGCAGTCTTGGAGGGACGCAACTGATGGCGAATCAACTAGCCGCCGTACTCGGCACCGGCCAGACCCACTATGTGGCTAAGCGGCACGATGTGTCGATGGCCGGCCTGGTCCGCGAGGCCATCGACCGCGCCATGGAAGACGCACGCGTGGGTTGGGACGACATCGACGCCGTCGTGATCGGCAAGGCACCCGACCTGTTCGAAGGTTCGATGATGCCGGAACTCGCGATGTCGGATGCGTTGGGCGCCAATGGTAAACCGCTTCTCCGCGTGCACACCGCGGGGTCGGTCGGCGGATCCACGGCTGTCGTGGCGTCGAGCCTCGTGAAGGCGGGCGTACACAAGCGAGTGCTGACGGTGGCCTGGGAGAAGCAGTCCGAGTCGAATGCCATGTGGGCGTTGTCGACCCCCATCCCTTTCAACATGCCAGTGGGTGCCGGCGCGGGAGGCTATTTCGCTCCGCACGTCCGGTCCTACATTCGGCGGTCGGGAGCGCCTGAGCACATCGGCGCGATGGTGGCGGTGAAGGACCGCCTCAACGGCAGCCTCAACCCGTACGCCCATCTGCAGCAACCCGATATCACCCTGGAGTCCGTGCAGGCTTCCCAGATGTTGTGGGATCCGATCCGATATGACGAGACCTGCCCGTCCTCGGACGGCGCCTGCGCCATGGTGATCGGCAACGAGGAGGCGGCGGAGCGGGTGACGGCAGAAGGTCGCGAGGTCGCCTGGATTCACGCCACGGCCATGCGTACCGAACCCACCACGTTCTCCGGGCGGGATCAGGTGAACCCGCAGGCTGGCAGGGATGCTGCCGCCGCCCTGTGGGAGGCCGCCGGAATCAAGGACCCCCTCGACGAGATCGACGTCGCCGAAATCTATGTCCCCTTCTCGTGGTTCGAACCGATGTGGCTCGAGAACCTCGGCTTCGTGTCCGAGGGTGAGGGGTGGAAGCTGACCGAAGCGGGCGAGACGGCCATCGGTGGACGACTTCCGCTCAATGCGTCCGGTGGTGTCCTCTCGTCCAATCCGATCGGCGCCTCGGGAATGATCCGGTTCGCCGAGTCGGCCATGCAGGTGATGCACCGCGCCGGTGAGCACCAGGTGAAAGACGCACGCAAGGCTATGGGCCACGCCTACGGTGGCGGCTCTCAATACTTCTCGATGTGGGTGGTCGGATCCGACCGGCCGGACAACCAATAGCGGGGTCACCATCATGAAATTCACCGTCGGCATTGCCATGAATCCCCTCGACCAACTACCTGCCCTCGCGAAAACCGCCGAGGAATGTGGCTTCTCGTCGATCGCGCTGCCCGACTCGCTGTTCTTCATGGAGAAGCAGAGCACCGACTACCCGTACACCCCGGACGGTTCGCGGATGTGGAACGAGGAAACGCCCTGGGTGGATCCACTGATCGCCGCCGCGGCGATGGGCGCTGTCACCTCCAAGATCGAGTTCTACACCCAGGTCCTCAAACTCGGATCCCGCAACCCCGTACTTCTCGCCCGCCAAGTGGGATCCGTGGCGAATCTGACCGGCAATCGCTTCGGCTTCGGGGTCGGCATCGGCTGGGCTCCGGAGGAATTCGAATGGTGCGGGGTTCCGTACGCGAAACGGGGCGCCCGCGTCGACGAGATGATCGAGGTCATCAAATTGATACTCGGTGGCGGAATGGTCGAGTACCACGGTGCGTTCTACGACTTCGACCGCCTGCAGATGAGCCCGGCCCCGACGAAACCGGTGCCGTTCTACGTCGGCGGGCACACCGACGTGGCACTTCGCCGGGCTGCCAGGGTGGGCGACGGCTGGACGTCGGCAATGATCAAATTCGACGATCTCGTCCAGGTGATCGCACGCCTCCGTGAACTCCGCGAGGAGTACGGGCGGGCCGAACTGCCGTACGAAATACAGACCGTCTGCATCGACCGCTTCGGCAAGGAGGGGTACGCGGAACTGGCCGAGGCGGGAGTGACCGACACCATTGTCGTCCCGTGGATCTTCGACGGCATCGGGTTCGACGGACCTCTCGAAGCCAAGCAGGACTCCATGCGTAAGTTCGCCGACCAGTACATCGACTAGGGGTGCACATGACCACCACCACCGACCACCCGGCACGCCTCGCGGGGCAAGCGTCACGAGAGGCCGCCAGCGGAAGACGCAAGGACGAGTGGCTCGCCTTGTTCGCCGACGACGCCTGCGTGGAAGACCCTGTCGGTCCCTCGCATTTCGACCCCGAAGGCAAAGGGCATCGTGGACTCGAGGCGATCTCACGGTTCTACGACATGACGATCGCGACCATCGAGTCGCTCGAATTCCTCATCACCGACTCGCTGGTGTGCGGCAACGAGAATGTGACCATCGGGACGATACGGTCAGTCGTCGGCGGAGCACAGATCGACGCCGAGGGCGTGATCATCTACCGGGTGAACGAGGAAGGCAAGATCGCATCTCTCCGCGCCTTCTGGGAGGTCGAGCGGGCGATGAAGACTGTGCGCACACTCTGACGCTCGAACTTCCCGCGCGTAAGGCCCCGGTTCACCTACGGACCGGGGCCTTCGTCGTGCGTCGATTCGAATTAGGAAACAGCGGGAGATAGAACAGCGGCGTCGGAGAGGATGAGGGTGCCCTCCGACGCCGCTGAATTTTTGGGGGTCAGTGCTTGACCGGGCAGCCGCCAGACGTCGTCTTGTAGTCCACTGGGAACTCCTTGATTCCGTTGAGCCAACCCGAGCGCAGTCGCCGCGGATCTCCCAGCCTACTGATGTCGGGCAAGTGGTCTGCGATGGCATTGAAGATCAGGTCGATTTCGAGCCGGGCGAGGTTCGCGCCCAGGCAGAAGTGTGCGCCCGTTCCGCCGAAACCGACGTGCGGATTGTTCTCCCGCAGGATGTCGAACTTCTCGGGATTGTCGAAGGCGTCCTCGTCGAAATTCGCTGAGCCGTAGAGCATCACGACTCGCTGCCCCTTCTTGATCTGCACGCCGCCCAGCTCGGTGTCTTCGAGTGCGGTGCGCTGGAAGGAGTTGACCGGGGTGGCCCAGCGAACGATCTCGTCGGCTGCCGTCTTCGGGCGTTCCTTCTTGTAGAGCTCCCACTGATCGGGATGGTCGAGGAAAGCGATCATGCCGTGCGTGATGGCGTTGCGCGTGGTCTCGTTGCCTGCCACCGCCAGGAGAATGACGAAGAACCCGAATTCCTCGGGCGAGAGTTCGTTTCCGTCGATGTCCGCTTCGATCAGCGTCGTGACGATGTCATTGGCCGGGCACTTCTTCCGCTCATCGGCCATCTGATAGGCGTAACCGAGTATTTCCATCGACGCGGCCTGGGGATCGATGTCCAGTTCGGGATCGTCGTATCCGGTCATCTGGTTCGACCAGTCGAATACCTTGAGCCGATCTTCCTGCGGCACGCCGAGAAGCTCGGCAATGGCCTGCAGGGGAAGTTCACAGGCGATCTGAGTGACGAAATCACCGGCTCCCGATTCTGCGGCTTCCTTGACGATCTTCTCGGCGCGCTCGGTGAGTTCGTCCCGGAGGCTGTTGATCGCGCGAGGCGTGAATCCTCGGGCTACCAGCTTGCGGAGCTTGGTGTGCTCGGGTGCGTCCTTGTTGATGAGGATGAACCGCTGCATATCGATGTTCTCGCGAGGGATGTCGTCGGCGAAGCGGACGATCGCGGTGTTCTCGTGCGTGGAGAATACGTCACTGCGCCGCGAGACCTCCTTGACGTCGTCGAGTTTGCTGACCACCCAGTAGCCGTCGTCGTGGAAGCCACCGATCTCCGGCGGCTGCGGGTTCCACCAGATCGGCGCAGTCTTACGCAGCTCGGCGAACTCCTGGTAGGGGATGCGCTCTGCGTAGATGTCCGGGTCGGTGAAGTCGAAACCCTCTGGAAGATTGGGCTGCGCCACTGCTGTCTCCTGCCCTAGGCCATACACCACTTCGTGATGTGGAACACGTTCTACTAACATTGAAACACAAGCCAGGCGACTGGCAAAGGAAAGCTGGTCCGGTCCTTGCCACCATAGGAGAACCTGTTCTATTTTCTGAGGACAAGGAAAGGAGCCCGCCGTGGGCACACCAGTAATCGTCGAGGCAGTGCGTACACCCATCGGAAAGCGTGGTGGATGGCTGTCGGGATTGCATGCCGCCGAGATTCTCGGGGCCGTCCAGCGGGGAATCCTCGACCGCTCCGGTATCGACCCGGAATTGGTGGAGCAAGTGATCGGTGGATGCGTCACCCAGGCCGGTGCGCAGTCCAACAACATCACCCGCACGGCGTGGCTGCATGCCGGGCTGCCCTGGCAGGTCGGCGCCACGACGATCGACTGCCAGTGCGGATCCGCGCAGCAGGCCAATCACCTGATTGCCGGACTCATCGCGACCGACACCATCGACGTCGGAATTGCCTGCGGGATAGAAGCGATGAGCCAGGTCCCTCTCGGCGCGAACGTCGGCGAGAACGCTGGACCCCGCCGACCCGCCGACTGGGACATCGACATGCCCAATCAGTTCGAGGCAGCCGAGCGGATCGCCCGTCGCCGCGGGATCACGCGCGCAGACGTCGAGGCACTCGGTGTCCGTTCGCAGGCACGGGCCAAGCAGGCGTGGGACGAAGGCCGGTTCGATCGCGAGGTCCTGACGATGACGGCGCCCGTCGTCGACAAGGAAGGCAACGCCACCGGCGAAAGCCGAGTGGTCAGCCGGGACCAGGGCCTGCGGGACACGACCGCGGAGTCGCTGGCCACGCTGAAGCCCGTCCTCGAGGGCGGCATCCACACGGCTGGCACGTCCTCACAAATTTCCGACGGCGCGGCCGCGGTGATGTTGATGGACGAGTCCCGGGCGCGCGCGCTCGGACTGACACCACGCGCCCGTATCGTCGCCCAGGCCCTTGTCGGGTCGGAACCCGAGTTCCACCTCGACGGTCCCGTCCAGGCCACCGCGCGCGTGCTCGAACGCAGCGGGATGAAAATCGGCGACCTCGACCTGTTCGAGGTGAACGAAGCATTCGCCTCCGTACTTCTGTCGTGGGCGTCCGTCCACGGTCCCGACATGGACAAGGTGAACGTCAACGGCGGCGCTCTCGCGCTCGGGCATCCCGTGGGCAGCACGGGTTCCCGACTCATCACCACCGCGCTACACGAACTCGAGCGCACCGACGGGTCGACGGCACTGATCACGATGTGCGCGGGCGGCGCGCTGGCCACCGGCACCATCATCGAGCGAATCTAGGATCAGCCATGAACACACCTGCCCCTGCCCCAGCTCGACCGCGTGGCCTCGACTCCAAGTGGACGGTTTCCGTCATCAAGTGGATGTCGAAGATCAATGTCGTCCTGTATCAGCGGACGGGCGGGCGGCTGGGCAGCAAGTGGCGGGTGGGCAGTGCCTTCCCGCGCGGACTGCCCGTTTGCCTGCTCACCACAACCGGCCGCAAGAGCGGCGAACCCCGGGTCAACCCACTGCTGTTCCTCGAGGACGGCGAGCGCATCGTCCTCGTCGCCTCACAGGGTGGGCTGCCGAAGCACCCGATGTGGTACTTGAATTTGCGGAGCGATCCGGCGGTCACCGTTCAGGTGAAGTCGCGCGTGCTGCCGATGACGGCGCGTGTGGCCACCGCCGAGGAACGCGCGCAACTCTGGCCGCGGCTCGTCGACATGTATCCCGATTTCGACAACTACCAGGCCTGGACCGAGCGAACGATCCCCGTCGTCATCTGCAACCCACGATAAAACTGTATGTACCGCCGGGTAACGGATGCCATGTCCGGAGACTTCTTGCAGTATTGACCCCGTACGGAAGATGTACGACGGCCGAGGCGAGGAAAGCAGATATGACGACACAGGTTCAAGATCGGATACACGACCGTCGGGAGCTCACGGCAGCGCTTCTGCGCGCGCTCGAACGGCGACACGAAGTCCTCGATGCCATCGTCGACAGCAAGGATCATGCCGAGGCGCTCACCACCGTCGCCGGCCTCCTGGACACATCCGAGGCGTACGCGGAAGCCGTCCTCAATCTGACGTTCCGTCGCCTCACCAAGGAGGAACGCCTCCGCATCCAATCGGAACTCGAAGACCTCGACGCGAAGTTGGAGTGGACGGCGTCCGACCGCCCGGCGAGCACCGGGCGCAATTTCCGTCTGCGCCCGTTCACGCCCACCGACGAGGACGCCGAGTTGTTCCGCCGCCGCTGCGCCGAACAGGAGGAAGACGGCACTCCGTGGTCGCAGGAGCGGATCGAGAAGGAACGCGCGGAGGGTTTGAAGCGAATCGACGACGAGTCCGCAGCGTGGTTCGTCTGCGAGGACACCGCCGAAAATACTTCCGTCGGGTTGGTCTTCGGTGAGCTCACCGGACGCGAAGTCGACGTAGCCATCTGGGTAGCACCCGAGTGCCGCAAGAAGGGGTACGGCACCGCCGCCGTGAAGCACAGCAGGCAGGAACTGGCCGCCGAGTTCCCCGGCACGGTTCTGGTGGTTCGCGCACCGGCCTGACCCTGCACCGATGGTGGCACAGCGCGCACGCGCGCCGTGCCACCATCGGGCCGGAAACCTTCGGCGCAATCCGCGTGGTCAGCCGGACATGACGCGGTGGTCGGGGTCCCGCTGCTTGGTGACGCCCTGCGCCCAGCGGTAGTCCGGCTTGCCGCTGGGTGTTCGCTGCACAGCGTCTTCCACCCACAGGAGCCGCGGAATCTTGTACCCGGCGAGGCTCTGCCGCACGTGGTCTTCGAGGCCGTCGAAGTCGATTCCGGCACCGTCGCGCGGCTGCACGACTGCGGAGACGCGATGCCCCCAGCGTTCGTCCGGCACACCGATGACGATGGCGTCGTAGACGTCTCGGTACGCCTTCACTGCGCTCTCGACCTCTTCGGCGAACACCTTCTCACCGCCGGTGTTGATCACCATGTTGCCGCGCCCGAGGAGGGTGATCGAACCGTCCTCCTCGATGCGCGCACGATCACCGGTGACCACGACGGACTTGCCGTCGACCTCCCGGAAAATTTCCCTCGTCTTCTCGGGATCGTTGTAGTAACCGCGCGGGACGTAGCCGCCCTTGGCGAACCAGCCATCCTTGCCGGATCCGGGCTCGATGGGGCGATCGTCGTCACCGATCACCATGGCATAACGTCCGGCGGGTACCCGCGGCCCGCCTACTTGCTTCTGCCCCTTGGTCGCGAACCCGATTCCACCGAAACCGGTTTCGGAAGCGCCGATGGAATCCGACACCACCAGATTCGGGAACTCCTCGAGGAACGCATCCTTGATCACCGGGGAGAACAGCGCGGCACCCGACGCGACCACCGCGAGGCTCGACGTGTCGGTGCGCGAGGATTGACGAGCCTCGATCAGGGGACGTCCCATCGCATCTCCGGTGATGATGAGGATCTGCACCCGGTGGCGCTCGACCAGTTCCCAGGTTCGGTGCGGATCGAATTTCGACTCCAAAAGCACGGTGTTGCCGCTGAACAGCGCGGTGAGGGTGGGCATCATCGCCGCGGCGTGGATCAGCGGCGGCAACGCGAACCACAACGTCGGCTCGCCGTCGGACCCCACCCTGGACTGCTGGTATTCGTCTTCGATGGCCTCACCGGTATAGAAGTCGAGGCCGCCGGCGAGCACTCGCCAGATCGACTCGTGCGTCCACACGACACCTTTCGGACGTCCCGTGGTGCCGCCGGTGTACATGATGAACACATCGTCGTTGCTGCGCTCGCCGAAGTCCCTACGGCCGCTGCCGGACAGCGCTTCCTCGTACGGCACCGAGTCGCTGTGCACCCCGGCGCCGCCGAGGTCGTCCTCGACGACCACGGTGTACCGGATCTTCGGCAGCGACGGCAGGACTTCGGCGATCCGCGGCGAGTAGACCCGATGATGGACGACGGCTTCCAAGTCGGCATTGCCGTAGACGTAGGCGAGTTCGTCGCTGGTGTAGCGGTAGTTGATGTTGATGGGAACGGCCCGGATCTTGAACGCGGCCAGCAGTGTTTCCACCGTCTCGATTGAATTATGCAGGTGCACACCGATATGGGAGCCGGCGGTCAGGCCGGCCTCGAGTAGGTTGTGCGCCAAGCGGTTGGCCCGGTCCTCGAGTTCGCGGTAGGTGATTCGCCGTCCGGCCGCAATCAGCGCAACCCGGTCCGGCATGGCGTCGACGGAGTGTTCGAAGAGGTCTGCAAGGTTGTACGCCATGGACTTGTCCTCTTTCAGACGACAGTGAGGGGTAGCGGTATGCCACGGTCGGTGAAGGCGAAGTCGGCACCCGTGCTGAATCGGGTGAGCGCCACCTCCGACGCCTCCTTCGCGGGCGCCTCCCCCGTGACGACTTCCACGGTGAGCGCCGTGTCCGTCTCCTCGATCACCCGTGCGGAGAAGCGCGGCGATACCCCGCGCAGCAGTGCGTCGAGCGGTTCCAGATGTGCGCCGTCGATCATCGAGGGCCAGGCACCGTCCGCGTCGGAACCGCCGGCGCGCCGAATAGTGAGGAAAAGGCGATCGACGAGGGTGGTCGTGACCTCGACGTACTGGCGAGGATTGAACGCCGGGTGAATGGCGAGCACCGCTGCGAGTCCCTCGAGGTCGCCCGGCAGCCCGAGCGCGTTCCGGATCCGCTCGGAGGTGAGTCCGGCGATACCGGTGAATTGTCTGCGCGCAATGGTCATCGCCGACTCCTCATCGGTACGCGACCGCACTGCCAACAGGAATCCGAGGGTGAGCAGGTGCTGTTGCAGGCACACTTCCTCGGCCATCCGGACGAGGGCCGAATGGGAGAAGTCGGAGAACCGCAGATCGCTCAGAAGCGCATCCGAGTAGTCGTGGCGGCCGGGCCCGCGAGTGTCGATCGGCGACAATTCGACCGCCGTGGCCCTCGACCTGCCCAGCGTCACCAGACCCTCGGGCACCGGCGGTGGGGTATGTGCGTCGTCGATGGTCACGGTCCACTTGCAGTGGGGCGTGCGATCCGCCGGGCGCCGGGGCGGACGGTGGACCGGTCGCACCTGCGCGTGCGGGTTGGTGGCCAGCGCGGTCGCGTCGAAGGTCGGGTCCTCGATGTCGTGGCACATGGAGGTGACGTACTCGTCGCCCATCGGTTCGACGTCCATGAGGGCCCCACAGTGGTCCAGCCAGAATTCGCCGTGATCGTGGTCGATCACGCGGTAGCGGAAATCCATGAACTGTGGGGGCGCGCCGATGTCGAGTTGCAGACCCTTGAAGATGGTCACGACGCCATCACCCTCGAACGCCAGCGCGCGCTGCATCCGCTTGGTGTAGATCGGGCTCGCCGCCATCCACTCCTCGATCGCGACCTGCGTCATCCCCTCGCGTCCGAACGCGCCGATCAGGTGCGGCATGCCGGAGCGATCGATCAGATGACCACACAGCAGCAGTTCCGGCACCAGTACCGCGAGATCTTCACGGGACAGGTCCGCGAACGACGTGGGGACCCGCACGGCACTCACCACAACGGAACCGGGGCCTGACCCACCGGATACCACCCCGGAAGCCGGCCAGAGGTCGAGCGCGCGATCCGCGCGTTCATACCGTCGGACATCGCGTTGTTCGTGATCATCTCGAGGAACAGGGCGGAGACGTTGCCGAAGTCGAAGAAGTCACGCTGCCAGGACCATTGGAAGTTGCCGCCGTAGCGAAACCAGCTGCCACCGATCCCGTACACCTGGTAATGGGAGCCGTCCTCGCGGGTGCGATCGGAGACCTGTTTCCAGAACCCGATGACGTCGCCGCTGCGGTCATCGATGACGACCTTCTGATAGGGGTACTCCCAGCCCTCCAACCCCTCCATCTCCTGTCCGAGCGCGAGGTCTCGAATCTCGTCGCGTCCGACGGCCATGAAGTCGTCCTTGGGGCCGTAGTTCCATCCGTACGTCGCGTCCTCGGTGTACATCTCGGCGAGCGGCTTCCAGTCGCCGAGCGATTCGCAGCGCTTGTTCTCGTCGATCCACCGCTGCACCATCTCATCGAGCTCAGCGCGATCGAACTGTACCGCCGGGCCGATCCCCCGATCGGACTGTACCGCCGGGTCGATCCTTCGATCGAACTGTGACATCAGGAATCTCCTTCAGAAGTTTCATTGTCTTCGACGATCCGCAAGGCCTGCGTGGGACAGAAGCGCACGGCGCTCTCCACACTCGCGCGCAGCGTCTCGGGCGGGGCGGTATCCACAATCTCGACCTTCCCGTGCTTCGGCACGGTGAACACCTCAGGTGCCTCGAGCTCACACATGGCGTGGCCCTGGCACAGATCGAGGTCGGCTTCGACTTTCATCACTTGCTGCGCTTCCGGTACCTCACCGCACAAGGCTGCTGCAGCTGAACCACCATCTTGCTGTGGTCGTTGCGATATGTCTCCGACGGCTGCGCCATCTCGAATTCCCAGTCCTGCAGGAGGATGGAGAAGATCGCTTTGAGCTGCATCAAAGCGAATGCCGCACCGACGCAGCGGTGCCGGCCCGCACCGAACGGGATCCACGTCCACCGGTTGACGATGTCTTCCTGGTTCGGATCGATGTATCGCTCGGGGTCGAACGCGTCCGGGTTCGGGAAGTCCTCGGCCAAGCGGTTGGAGATCGCTGGTGTCGCGGCAACGAGGTCACCCTGCGTAATCTGGTATCCGCCTACCTCGAAGTCTGCCTGCGCGACCCGCAGCAGGATGATCAGCGGCGGATGCAGACGCAATGTTTCCTTCAGCACCGCCTCGAGTTTCGGGATCTGCCGCAGCGCCCCGAAGCTGATATCGGAGCCGTCGGCGTACAGATCGTCGAGCTCGCCCACGACTTGCTTGGCGTAGTCGGGGTGGCGAAGCAGTTCGATCAGCGTCCACGCCGCTGTGCCGGAAGTCGTGTGGTGGCCGGCAAACATCATCGAGATGAACATGCCCGTGATCTCGTCGGCACTGAACCGCTCGTTGCCGTTCTCGTCCTTGATCGAGACGAGGACGTCGAGCATGTCCCGGTCCTCCTTGCCCTGCGGAGGGTGGGCGATCCGGTCCGTCATGATGTCCTGGACGAGGGCGACCAGCTGCACCCGGGCCTCGTCCCGTCGCCGGAAGCTGTCGATATCTGCGTAGGGGTCGACGAACGCGATCGCGTCCGTTCCCTGCTCGAGTTCGTGGTAGAGCTGCGCGAAGCGACCGTCGAGTTGGTCCCGGAACTTCTTGCCGATGAGGCAGGCCGAGGACGTATAGATGGTGAGCTCCGCGAAGAACTCGAGGAGGTCGATCTCGCCCTCGTCGTCCCAGCGCGACACCATGCGATCGACCTCGTGGGCGATGGTGGCGGCGTGCCCCTTCATCTGCTCGCCGCGCAGAGCCTGGTTGTGCAGCATCTCCTTGCGTCGTTCGGGGCTGGCGTCGAACACGACACCTTCACCGAAGATCGGCTTCATGAACGGATAGGCCGCCTGCTGATCCAGGTCCTCGTCGCTCGAACGGAAGAAGAACTCGTTTGCTTCCGCCCCGGACAGCATGATGACGTTGCGGTCCACCAATTGGAAGGCGCCCACGTCGCCGCACTCCTCGCGCACCCGCCGCATCAGGGCGATGGGGTCGGTGCGCAGTTCCTCGAGGTGGCCGTGTTCGCGCTCTCCGCCGGAAACCCTCGGCGGCTGAGTCAGATTCATCAGGCATCCTTTCGCAGTGGCGCCTCGGGCTGGACTTCGATCAGCACCAGATGTGCTCCACGGGGCGCACTCACGGTGGCGACGACGGCATCAGCGATCGCGGACGCACGCAAGAAGTAGGAGTGGCGGGCGAAACCCCATTTCGCCCAGTCTTCGAGGACGGGTCCGATGACCTCCTCGGTGGTGTTCATCCCCATGG
The DNA here is from genome assembly GCF_033142305.1 of Rhodococcus sp. IEGM 27. Lineage (NCBI taxonomy): Bacteria > Bacillati > Actinomycetota > Actinomycetes > Mycobacteriales > Nocardiaceae > Rhodococcus > Rhodococcus sp. IEGM 27. Next base: position 1,096,968 of record NZ_JAWLSG010000001.1, read on the forward strand.
CGGTCTGGGTGGGCCCGGGACGCACGATCGACGCACGGATACCGGTGCCCTCCAGTTCCATCCGCATCTGCCTGCCCATCGCCTCGACGCCCGTTTTCGCAGCGTTGTAGGCGCCCATCCGCGGCCGTGGTGAGTCTGCGCAATCCGATCCGATCAGCACGAAATCACCGCGCTTGCGTTCGATCATCCCGGGGAGGATCCGATGTGCGAGTCGCTGCGCACCCACGAGGTGTACATCGACCTGCTTCAGGAACTGATCCGGATCCATCTCGTGGGCGGTGGAGAACTCGAGGTCCCCGGCGCCGGACAGCACGATCTCCGTCGAACCGAAGGTGCTCTCGGCCGCTGTCACGAAGTCGTTCACGGACGCCGTGTCCGTGACGTCGAGGAAGTGCGCGAAAGCCTCACCGCCGCTGCTTCGGATCTTGTCGGCGATGGCCTCGCATTCCGCCACTCGCCGCGCCCCGAGTGCCACGGGATGACCGAGTTCCGCAAGCGCATAGGCCGTGGCGGTACCTATCCCCGAAGAGGCACCGCTGATGATCGCAGGACGCCGCGGCGGATGGGGTTCGAACCTAGGCATGACGGACCTGCACTTTCAGTGGAAGCGAGGCGAAACCTCGAACGTTGGTCGAATGAACACGCACACAACTGCTTTCGTCCACCTCGAAGTTTTCGACCTTCTCGACCAGTTGCGTCAGAGCGATCTTCGCTTCGAGACGGGCCATGTGCGCGCCCAGGCAGAAGTGGGTGCCGCCGCCGAAGCTGGCGAGCTTGTTGCTGGTGTCCCGGCCGATCCGGTACTCGTCGGCATCCTCGAATACCGCGGGGTCGCGGTTCGCGGAACCGATGAGGATGAGCACCTTGTCACCCGCCGCAATGGTCGTGTCGCGGAAGGAGACGTCGACGGCCGCCGTGCGCGCCACCATCTGGCTCGAGGTGTCGTAGCGGAGTGTCTCCTCCACCCATTCCGGCACCCGGCTCGGGTCGCCGAGGACCTTGCGCGCCTCGTCCGGAAACCTCGAACCCCAGTACAGAGCATTGCCGAGCAGTTTGGTGGTGGTCTCGTTGCCCGCGACCACCATGAGGAACATGAAGGCGATGATCTCGTCGTCGGTGAGCCGGTCGCCGTCGATCTCCGCCTCGAGCAAGGCCGAGGTCAGATCGTCCGCGGGCTTCTTACGTCGCTCGGCGATCATGTCCGCGTAGTAGCCCACGAGGTACAGCGACGCCTCCATGGCTGCCTGGGGAACGTCCAGGACCCCTTCCTCCCGGTGCACCACCAGGTCGGCCAGTCGCCGCAATTCGGAACGGTCCGTCTCGGGGACACCCATCAGTTCCGAGATGACGTCCATGGGAAGCATGCCCGCGAACTCCGAGATCCAGTCGAATTCCCCGGATGCAAGGGCCGGGTCGAGGTACTTCGTCGTCAATTCTTCGATACGCCCGTGTAATTCATTGACACGCCGCGGAGTGAATCCCCGGGAGACCAACTGGCGCATCCGCATGTGCCGCGGATCGTCGAGCGCCAGGAACGACATCGTCTTGTACGCCTTCGGTCCGTAGGCCGCCGGATCGAGCGACACGCCATTGGCACTCGACAGCCGCGCGCTGTCCCGAAACGCCGCAACGACGTCCTCGTGACGCGAAAGAGCCCAGAAATCGAGTTCCGGGTTGTAGTAGACCGGCGCCTCTTCCCTCAGTCGGCGATAGGTGACGTAGGGATCCTCATGAAAGTCGTAATCGTAGGGATTGAACGTCACCGGATCGAGTGACGCTCCGGGGATCGACGCTGCGGTCATGTGCATTCACTCCAGGATCAGCTTGGCGGAAGTTTCCAGTCGATCTGCGAATTCGGTGTACGACCCGTAGCCCATTCCCGCGCGGACCAACCCACCCGCGTACAAGAGCTCCAGCGCCTCGAGTACATCCGGATCCGGGTCGCTGCCGAGCGCGTCGGCGAGTCGCTGCCGGATCTCGATGCCGATCCGCGTGCGCAGGTGCTCCACGTCGGGGTCACGGCCGAGCAGTGCGCTGGTGACGGCGCCGGCCAACTCGGGTTCGTCGGCGACCAACAGTGCGATGTGCCGCAGCACGGCCACCACACGTCCGGTCCGGTCGAGACCCGCGTCCGCCTCCTCGGGTGAAGCGGCGAGGCGGCGCCAGAACACCTCGGCGACGAGGTGCTCCTTGGAGGAGAAGTAGGTGTACGCCGTTGCCGGGGCGACGCCGGCGAGTCCGGCCACCGATCGAACGGTGAGACCGGCGAATCCCTCTGCCCGCAACACCTCGACTGCAGCCTTGGTCAGACGCTCGACAGTGTCTGCCTGCTTTTCGGTCAAACGGCGGCGGGTGGACTCGAAATTCATCTTACTGGACACGTGTCTGGACGCTACTACAGTTTGGTCGGCCTGGCAACGAAAAGCCCTGCATTTACTGCTCGCGCGGGAGAATACGTACGGGCATCTTCTTGATGCCGCTGATGAAATTCGACCGCAGCCGCGTTATGGGACCGGTCGGCTCCACGCGATCGATGCGGGCGGCCATCGTCTCGAACAGGATCCGCAATTCCAGCCGTGCCAGGTGCGCGCCGAGGCAGAAGTGGATTCCGCTACCCCCGAAGGCGACGTGCGGGTTGGGCGTTCGGGCGATGTCGAAACGGTATGGCGCGTCGAACACATCCTCGTCACGATTGGCACTCGGGTAATAGATGACCACCTTGTCGCCTGCGGCAACCGGTTGATCGCCGATCATTGCATCACGGGTGGCGGTGCGCCGGAAGTCCATCACCGGCGTGACCCACCGCAGGATCTCCTCGACCGCGGTCGCGGCAAGTTCCGGTTCGGCCTGCAACCGGCGCCACTGCTCGGGATGCTCGATGAAAGCTTGCATCCCGCCCGCGGTGGCGTTGCGTGTCGTCTCGTTCCCCGCGACCACGAGGAGAACGAAGAACATGTTGAATTCCATCTCGGTGAGGGTGTCACCATTCTCGTCCGGCTGGACCAGCTTGGTGACGATGTCGTCGCGCGGTTCGATGCGGCGCTGGGCCGCTAATTCGTTGGCGTACAGGAAGATCTCCATCGCCGCGAGCTCGCCGTCCGCCTGAGTGGTGGCGTACTCGGGATCGTCGAAGCCGATCATCCGGTTGGACCAGTCGTAGAGTTTGTCGACGTCCGACGAGGGCGCGCCGAGGAGGGCCGCGATCACCTCGAGCGGTAAGGGGGCCGCGGCGCGGCGCACGAAATCGACCTCTCCCGCGTCGAGTAAGTCGTCGACAATCTGCGAGCAGATGTCCCGGATGTGCGCCTCCAGCGACTTGACCATGCGCGGCGTGAATCCTCGGCTGACCAACTGACGCAATCGAGTGTGGTCCGGTGGATCCAGATTGACGAGCATGGCCGCTTGCTTCGCCCGGGTCTCGTCGTCGAAGTCGTCGATCTGCGTGGTGCCCACCGCGGAGGAAAACGTGGCGCTGTCCCGCGAGACGGCAACTACATCAGCATGTTTCGTCACCGCCCAATAACCGGCGCCATCCTCCTCGGGTTGCCAGTAGACGGGCTCGCTGTTACGCAGGCGGTCGAAAAATGCGTAGGGCACCCCCTCCGCGTAGAGGTCGGGGGATTTGAGATCAATCCGAGACGCGGTCATTCACTGCTCCTCGATCGACTAAATGAATGTGATGTGTATCAAACTACACACTTTCATTTATTATGGAAGCCCTTATGCTGAACCCATGGCGAGAGGGCAGAAAGAACCGATCCGGCGTCGCACACTGACGCGCGAGAAGGTCGTGGATGCGGCGATCGACATCATCGACGAGCTCGGGTGGGACCCCCTGTCGATGACGAGCCTCTCCGCCCGACTGGAGGTCGTCACCGCGTCGCTCTACAACCACGTCCGCAATCTCGACGACGTCCGCGGCGCTGTTCAGGTGCGCACCATGGCGGAACTCGGCGCGCACCTACGCGAGACCGCGATGGGCCGAACCGGTGTGGACGGCCTCCGGGCGCTCGTCGACGCGCACCGCGCCTGGGCGACCGAGCACCCGCATCGGTACCGGACACTCACCACAAGCCCGGTCGACAGGGACGCCTTCATCTCCGCAGCCCTGGACGCCAACATGGCACTGCGTACGATGCTGAAGTCGTGCGGTGTGCCGCCCGAAGACACTCTCGATGCGGCTGTCAGCATCTTCGCCGCCATGCACGGATTCGTCATGCTCGTGAACACCGATTTCCTCGGTGACGAGCTCGACCTGGACTCGATCTATGAATCCGTGCTGCGGGGAGCACTGTCCAGTATCGAGTGGCCGGAGCGAACGCGCACACCGTCCTGAAGGTGATCGGACGACGGCCCGACGTCCGGTTCCGTCAGGCGTCCTCCCACGGCTGGGTTCCCTGCCCGACCTCGTAACCGCGCTTCGGCCGGTTCAGGGTCTTGTCGGCCTGACCAACCTCGACCATGTCTTTCGCGATGGCCGTTCTCCTGGTGGCGTCGTCGACCCGACTGGTGATCGGGGAAAGTTTCTCGTCCAACGTCTCCTTCGCCTTCAATGCGGGATCGGACAAGAACTCCAGGTATTCCTTCAGCCGGTTGGTCAGCTCCTCGATCTCACGCACGAGAGTCATCACCAAATCGGCCACCTTGTAGATGGTGTGTGCGATCGATGCGACCTGCGCGGAAGTGCCGATGACCGGCACCTTCTTCACCAAGAATTTGAGTTTGTCCAAGACACCGTCCAAGCTCACCTCGGCCTCGAGTAGCTCGGCCAGCTTCTCGACCGCGGTTCTCACCGCATCCCTGATCTTGTCGGCCACCATCTCCAGGGCGAGGGCGAGGATGCGGCCGACGGGGCCTTCCCACTTCATCGCCGTACTCTGCAGGCGCGCATAGTCGTCGAATGCCACAGCCGCCTTACCGTCCCAGTACTCACCGACGCGATTGAGCCCGTCGTCCATGTTCCTGGCGGATGCTTCGAAAGCGTTCCCGGCGATCTTGTACGTCTCGCCGATTCGTTTCAGTTCGCTCCAGTTACCGCTGATCGGGGCCAGAACGTACTCGAGCGGATTCCATTCCTTTCCGGCGATCCGGGTGACGTTCTTGATGGATTCGTTCACATCCCCCAGCCAGCCCGCGGCCTCGGTGACGATCGCGCCGACATCCTCCTTGTTGGCCACCGGATCGTCCAGCTTGACTTCCTCGGGCTTGGGGTAACTGACCGGCGAACCGTAAGCCTCGGTGATACCGGGCATTTCGGCATACGATCCGAATTCGACCGTTCCGTCACCTACGTAACGGGTGTGGGCGTTGAGCGCGTCATAGTTCTTCGTTTCCTGGTCGTGGTACATCCAGGCGGCCTTGTTCAGCTCGACACCGGTGTCGACGTTCTGCTGCGCGATATCGGCCATGCGCGTTGTGGTGGCATCGGAAAGTACGCCGAACGGAGTCAGCAAGGAACTGATGATCGCACCCGAGAAGTCCGCACTCGGCGGTCCGTTCTTGCCGACGAAGTCGGCGATCCGCCGACTGTCCGCGCCGATCTCGTCGAAAGATTTGGCGAGACCTGCGATCTGACCCGGATTCGCATAGAAGAGTTCGGGCATGGTCATGTTCGCTACCTGTCATTCAGTCTTGTGCAGTGACGTGATGATCGTGTCGACATCCTGATCCGAGAGCGAATCGGGCAGACCCACATGATGTTCGATCATGAAGACCATCACCTCTGCGGTGGCATACGCCGGAGTGGCGACGATGTCGAATCCAGCCCGGGTGGGATCGCAGGAATGGTCTCGAGGGATGTCGGTGACTACGGCGGTGTAGCGGACCGCCGGACGGCCGGAAACCTGAAAGTCGACAGGACCCCGGATCTCAACCTTCGGCGTGCCGCCCGCATTATCAGAGAAGATTCGCTCCGCCTTACCGATCGCCTCTCGAGCGGCAGTGTCAGCATCCACACCATTGCGCCCAGTGGCACCGCTGATCGCTAGCCGAGAGCTCTTGTACTCCGGGCAATAGCGGTATCCGTAGTCGCTGACAGCTCCATAGCCGGCGATAGTTCCATCGTCGTCGCTCCAGCTCATTACCGAACTGTTGCTGGGACGCCAGTCGTCGGTGCCGGGGACGGTGTAGGTGAGTCCGAACTTGGTGGGAACCGGTTGGGGCTGACCGTCGGGCGCTTCGATCATCGGCGGCGGGAATTCCATCGATGGAAAGCCTGGCGGTAGCGGCGCGACCGTTCTGCTCGGGCCGGACGGGGGTGACGGCGCCCACGACGAAGCCGCCTCTTCCGTCGCCTGCGCGTCGTCGGCATACGGGTTGCCCACCCACATCACGATGGTCGTGACCGCAACGAGCGCGGCGACGGCCAGAACGATGTTCCTGAGCGGTTTAAGCACACCGTACTTCTCGAGAAGCTTGAAGAATCCCACCACCGGTGGAGGGTACCCTGTACGGGTTTGCCCGACGTCCCTAGCCTCAGCCGGGGTGACCGCAAGACGAAACGCTCATCGGTACGAGTCATATACCGCAGCAAGGGAAGTAACGATAAGCTTCGGCGCCGCGGTAACGCTGCGACATCATTTACGCGATCCAGCCAGGGGGGAAGAGTATGAAGGAACGGGATCTGGACCCCGCGGTGGAAGCGGCATTCCGCAAGCTGTCCGACGCGGCCGATCGCCTGGAATTTGTTCGCATCCGTACCGAACGCACAGAGGTCGCAGACCTTGTCGACGAACCAACCCCGGTCACCGACGGCCTGATGTTCGAGTTGGCCGCGATGCCGCATTCCTCACCCGAGCTGAAGACGTACGCCGCACGCGTCTACAACGGTGAATGCACTTGGCCCGAGATCGACCGTGCCTGGCCGCTGCCGCCCGAAGTCACCGAACTGAAGAACTCGCGATACTTCGCCTGGCTCTGGACGTCGTCGGCTCCGCCACCCGAGCCGAAGGGTGCCGCCGCCGTCGGCCCCAGCGACTGGCCCGACGACTACGACGAGTACCCGACGCCGAAGTCGTGGCTCGTGTGATTACCTGGATGCGACGAACCCACCAACTCCGCCAACTCGTCGAGCGACCACGGCGGCTCGGTCTCGTGGTCGCGGTAGGCCAGGACTTTCGGAGCCGGCCGGTCGAATCTGCCGACGAAACACCCTGATCCGGCGAAGATTCCGCCGGTGATTCCGGAAGCGAGATCGCTGGCCAGGAACACGTACAGCTGGGCGACATAGTCGGCGGGTGCCGGATGCAGCGAGCCGTAGCGGGTTGCGTCGTCGAGCATCCCGCGCCTGTGCAGTTCCTCGATGTGCTGCTCGTACTCCGCTCCCACGGACAGGCGGGTCTTGGCACCGGGGCACACGACGTTGGCGCGGACGCCGGACTCGGCCAGTTCGGCCGCGATGGCGAGGGTCAGGCTGTTGACCGCCCCCTTGCCGGCGGGGTATCCGGTTCCGCCGTAGTCGCCGAGGGACGCGAACGAACTCGTGTTCACGATCGCTCCGCGCCCCCGTTCGGCCATCAGGGGCGCCGCGGCCCGGCACGTGCGGAACGTCGCCGTCAGGTGCGCATCGACGAGTTCGCGCCACTGTTCGTCGGTGACGGTGAGGATGGACGACCCGGCAGGCTCCGCGACGCCGGCGCAGTTGATCAGCACGTCCACCTGGCCGAATGCACATTTCGCGGCGTCGACCAGCGCCTCCGCGACGCCGTCGGCGGCGGCCGAACCAGCCACCGCGATCGCCCGGCCACCGCCGAGCACGATCTCGTCGGCCACCTTCTCCGCCGCATCGGGATCACGGCCGTTGACCACCACGCCGGCCCCCTCGGCGGCGAGCGCGTGCGCGACGGCCCGGCCGATCCCCCGGCTCGAGCCGGTGACGACGGCGCCTCGCCCGTCCAGCCGTCTCTCCTCGCGTGAATTCATCGCACCTCCGTCGAACTTGTCATTGCGGCATCCAGTTGTTCAAACTATAGTCCAGACACATGTCCAGTTTTTAGGATCGCTGTGACACTCACCCGATTCGGAAGCGAAAATCCATGACTCTGCGCCCCACCGACAGCTCTGCTCTCCTGATCGACGGCAAACTGATTCCCGGTTCCGGCGGCACGTTCGAGGTGATCAACCCGGCCACCGAGGAGGTACTCGGGAGGGCCGCCGACGCCACCGCGTCCGACATGGACGCCGCGATCGCCGCGGCCCGGCGAGCCTTCGACGATACGACCTGGTCCCGCGACCACGCCTTCCGGGCGCGGTGCCTGCGGCAATTGCGCGACGCCCTGCTCGCCCACATCGAGGAATTCCGGGAAATCACGATCGCCGAGGTCGGCGCGCCGAGGTTCTTCACCAGCGGACCGCAGCTCGAGGGACCCGTTGCCGATCTCGGATACTTCGCGGGCCTGGCGGACAGCTATTCCTGGGAACAGGACCTGGGTGAGTCGACGACGATGGGAATCAAGTCGCACAGGCGGGTCCTGAAGGAGGCAGTCGGTGTGGTGGGCGCCATCACGCCGTGGAATTTTCCTCATCAAATCAATTTCGCCAAACTCGGCCCCGCACTGGCCGCGGGAAACACCGTGGTGCTCAAGCCCGCTCCCGACACACCCTGGTGCGCGGCGCTCGTCGGCACACTGATCGCGCAGGAAACCGATTTCCCGCCCGGTGTGGTCAACATCGTGACGTCGAGCGACCACTCCCTCGGTGCGCAGCTGTCGACCGACCCCCGCGTGGACCTCGTGTCCTTCACGGGCTCGACCGAAACGGGTAAGGCCGTCATGACGGCCGCCGCCCAGACCCTCAAGAAGGTATTCCTCGAATTGGGCGGCAAGTCGGCCTTCATCGTGCTCGACGACGCCGACCTGGCGGGCGCCTGCGCGATGGCGGCATTCACCGTGAGCACCCACGCCGGGCAGGGCTGCGCGCTCACCACCCGCTTACTCGTTCCGCGCGAAAGGTACGACGAGGCAGTCGAGGCCACCGCGCGCACCCTCCGCGGTCTTCCTGCCGGTGACCCCGACGAGCCCGGAACCATTTGCGGTCCAATCATCTCCGCACGCCAACGCGAGCGAGTCGAGGCGTATCTGCGTCTCGCGGTCGAGGAAGGCGGGACCATCGTGGTCGGCGGCGGCCGCCCCGGCAACCACGAACGCGGCTTCTTCATCGAACCCACCCTCGTCTCCGGACTCGACAACAGCGCGCGGGTGGCACGGGAAGAGATCTTCGGTCCCGTGCTCGTGATCATCCCCCATGACGGTGACGACGACGCCATTCGCATCGCCAACGACTCCCCCTATGGACTGTCCGGATCGATCTGGGGTACGGATCCCGCACGCGTGCAGCACGTGGTCGAGGGAGTGCGCACCGGAACGCTCGGCGTGAACGGCGGAATCTGGTACGCGGCCGATGCGCCGTTCGGCGGATACAAGCAATCCGGGATCGGCCGGGAAATGGGTGTCGCGGGCTTCGAGGAGTACCTCGAAACCAAGCTGGTCGCGGAACCGGCCCTGTAGTCCATCACCACACTTTCACCGCACTCAACTCAGGGAGACAAGACGATATGGGACGCTTCGACGGAAAGACAGCCATCGTCACCGGCGCCGCTCAGGGCATCGGCGAAGGATATGCCCGGGCGCTGGCAGCCGAGGGCGCCAACGTGGTGGTCGCGGATCTCAACGCGGAACTCGGCGAAACCGTGGCAAAACAGATCACCTCGGACGGCGGGGCGGCGGTATTCAAGGATGTCGACGTGTCCGACGAGGAGTCGGCGAAACAACTCGCCGAGTTCACCGTCGAGAAGTTCGGCGGCATCGACTATCTGGTCAACAACGCCGCCATCTACGGGGGCATGAAACTCGACCTCCTCATTACCGTGCCGTGGGACTACTACAAGAAGTTCATGAGCGTGAACTTCGACGGCGCCCTCAACGTGACCCGCGCGGTGTGGCCGCACATGAACAACGGCGGCGGCGGTTCCATCGTCAACCAATCGTCCACGGCGGCTTGGTTGTACTCCGGCTTCTACGGGCTCGCGAAGGTCGGAATCAACGGCCTCACCCAGCAGCTCGCCCATGAGTTGGGTGGCATGAACATTCGGGTCAACGCCATCGCGCCCGGACCGATCGACACCGAAGCCACCCGCACCGTCACCCCAGGAAATATGGTGGCAGACATGGTCAAGACCCTGCCCCTCAAGCGCATGGGAACACCTGAAGATCTCGTCGGGGCGTGTTTGTTCCTGCTCTCCGACGAGGCGAGCTGGATCACCGGGCAGATCTTCAACGTCGACGGCGGACAGATTTTTCGGGCATGAGCGCGATGGAGAACACGGCCCTGCTGTCCGTCGGCTACATCGGCCTCGGCAACATGGGCGCGCCCATGGCGAAGCGGCTGCTGGACCGCCCCGGCGGACTCATCGTGTGCGACACCCGGTCCGAGGCGCTGGAACCGTTCGGCAAGGCGGGCGCGAAGGTGACGTCGAGTCCGCGGGAGGTGGCCGAGAACGCGGACGTTATCTCCGTGACCGTGTTGAACGACGAACAGGTGCGGGACGTCGTCGTCCAGATGCTGGAGGTGGCCCGGCCTGGCACCGTCGTGGCGGTGCATTCGACGATCAGCGACGTCACTGCCGTCGAATTGGCGCAGTTGTGCGGTGAGCAGGGCGTCGAACTGGTGGACGCCCCGGTGAGCGGCGGCGCACCGGGCGCACACAAAGGCAAGCTCGCCGTGATGGTCGGCGCGAGTGACACGGCGTTCGAGAAGGTGGGGGAGCCGTTCGGGCACTGGGCGGAACTCGTCGTGCACGCGGGCGACGTGGGCGCGGGTACGCGCATGAAGCTCGCCCGCAACCTGCTGCACTTCGTGTCCTTCACGGCCGCGGCCGAGGCGCAGCGACTCGCCGAGGCCGCCGGTCTCGACATCACCGAACTCGGGAAGGTGGTCCGGCACACCGACGCGATCACCGGTGGCGCCGGCGCGATCATGCTCCGCGACAACACCGCCGCCCTCGACGAGAACGACAACTGGTACCCGATCATGTCCCACGTCCGAGACCTCGGCGAGAAGGATCTTCTCCTGGCGATCGGCCTCGGCGAGCGCCTCGACGTCACCCTGCCGCTCGCCCGGATCGCCCTGACCGGACTGGGGCCGGGGCTGGGCGTGGACAGCACAGCGACGAAGGAGCAGCGATGACCGACGACACCCGCACCCGCGGCCTGGCCATGATGGAGAAGGTCTACGGATTCGAGATGCAGGACGGTCCCGGCGCGCACTTCGCCGTTACCGCCGACCACCTCTTCGCCGACATCTGGGCGAGGCCCGGGCTCAGCATCCGCGACCGCAGGCTCCTCCTCCTCGGTGCGCTCACCGCGCAAGGTCTGGTCGATGTCGCGGAGATTCAGGTGGGCGCCGCCCTGCACAACGAGGAACTCGACGAGGAGCAGTTGCGGGAGATCGCCCTGTTTCTGTGCCACTACGTGGGGTGGCCGTTGGGTACGAAACTCGACGCCATGATCGGTGGGGTGCTACACAAGCGGAAGAAGGCAGCCAGAGCGGCCGCCCCGGATGCAGAGGCGACATGAGCACCGAACACCTGACACGAGACCTTCTCCGACTCGCCGAATCCACGCCCGGTTTCATGCCGGAGGACGAGGGCACCGCCCTCCACGAGGCCGCGATGCAGTACCTGACTCCGGGCGGGACCGGAGTCGAGATCGGTACCTACTGCGGTCGCTCCACGATCTACCTCGGGGCGGCCGCGAAGGCCCGAGGCGCTCGGGTGGTCACCATCGACCACCATCACGGCTCCGAGGAACACCAGCCGGGCTGGGAATACCACGAACCGGCCTTCGTCGACCCCCACACCGGTGTGCTCGACACCGTCGGCCGGTTCCGCCACACCATGGCCGACTCGGGGCTCGAAGAATACGTCGTCGGGGTGCTCGGCCGCTCCTCCACGGTGGCAACATTCTGGCGCACCCCCGTCGACTTCGTCTTCATCGACGGCGGACACACCTCGGAGGCCGCGAACGCCGACCTCGAGGGGTGGGCACCCTGGGTCGTCGTCGGCGGTGCACTCATCATCCACGACGTGTTCCCGGACCCCGCGGACGGTGGACGGCCGCCGTTCGAGATCTACGAACGTGCTCTGGCGACAGGTCAATTCAAGGAGACGTCCGTCACCGGGTCACTACGCGTTCTCGAACGGGTGGGCGGTCAGACGGGCGACCCGCTGGCGTGACAGTAGTCGCCACACCGATCTGCACCGATCGGTAGTCCCACCGGCGCCGCCGCGTCCCGGAAGATTCCGTGTCCGGGCGTGGTGCGCGACAGTGCGTCCGCCGCGAGAATCATCGCTCCACCCGTCCATGTGGTCTGTTCGACCGGCCAGCGTTTGCCGTCGCTGTAGACGAGCCCGGTCCAGTACGACCCGTCGGGATCACGCAGATGCTGCATGGCCGCGAACTGCTCGAGAGCGCGGGTGCGCTCGCCCATCGCGTCGAGGGCCAGCACCAGCTCGCACGTCTCGGCTCCGGTCACCCACGGCCGGTGGTCGACACACCGGATGCCCAGACCTTCGACGACGAAGTCGTCCCACCGCGACTCGATGCGCGCAGCCGCCGCCGCACCCCGCACGGCTCCCCCGAGAATGGGGTAATACCAATCCATCGAGTATTCGTCTTTGAGCGCAAACGACTCCGGATGCTGCCGGATCGCGTGGCCGAGGGTGTATTTGGCGAACTCCCACTCCGGTTGGGGGTCGTCGACCAGTCGCGCCAGCAACAACCCGCACAGCAGGCTGTGGTGGATGCTGGAGTTGCCGGTCAGCAGCGCCTCGGGGCATGCTTCGCCGCCGATTCCCCGGGCCCAGAAAATTTCACCACTCGGTTCCTGCATCTCTACGACGAAGTCGAGTCCTGCCCGCACCGAGGGCCACATGGAAACGGCGAAGTCCCGGTTACCGGTGATCAGGTAGTGATGCCACACTCCGACCGCGAGATACGCGCAGAAGTTGCTGTCGGAGTCGGCATTGTGGACCACACCGTCCCGGAACTCCATCGGCCACGAACCGTCGGGCCGCTGAGTACGGCGCGACCACTCGTACGCGGCCTCCGCCTCCTCGCGCAACCCGGCAGCGCCCAGCGCCATTGCGGATTCGACGTGGTCCCACGGGTCGGTGTGACCACCGGTGAACCACGGCAACGCGCCCGACGATTCCTGGGCAGCGGCGATCGACTTCGCTGTCTGCAGTACCTGGCTCTCCGACAACACGTTCGGCACCGACGGAACGTCGGCCGCTCTCACCGCGGCGCCCTCACCGCGCTCGGCCGGTTCGGCTTCTCCAAATAGAACACCACGCTCTTGCCGACCACGGGGTTGAGTACCTTCTCCGCGGTGCGAGTGAGCCAGGGCGCTTTCATCATGTCCCACACCAGCACCTGGTGGTAGGCCTTGGTGAGGGGATTGTCGTTGTTCTCCACTCCCACCGCGCATTTGAGCCACCAGTACGGTGAATGCAGGGCGTGGGCATGATCGCGGCCCTGTACTTTCAGCCCGGCCGCAGTGAGTTTGCCCGCCAACTCGTCGGCCCGATAGATCCGCACGTGCCCGCCTTCCACCTCGTGGTAGGCGTCGGACAGTGCCCAGCAGACCTTTTCCGGCAACCACCGCGGAACCGTCACTGCTGCAACACCACCGGGCTTGAGGATGCGCACCAACTCGGCGATGGCGCGATCGTCCTCGGGCACGTGCTCGAGAACCTCGGAGATGAGCACAGCGTCGAACGTGCCGTCCTCATAGGGCAGGTTCAGCGCGTCACCCACCTGAATACGCGCGTCGGCGCCCGCGGGCGCCTCCCCCACTTCGGCCATGGCCACGAACATCTTCTCGACGTCGGCCAGCTCGTCGGCGTTCTGGTCGAAGGCGATGACGTCCGCCCCTCGCCGATACAGTTCGAACGAGTGCCGTCCGGCTCCCGCACCGATGTCGATCACCTTGTCGCCGGGCTTCACGCCCAGCCGGTCGAAGTCCACGGTCAGCACAGTCGTTCTCCTCCACGGGTCTGCTGGATGGCATCGGCATAAGTCTCCGCGGTCTTCGCCGCCACCGCAGACCAGCTGTAGCGCTCGAGCGCCCGGCGACGGCCGCCGTCGCCCAGCCTGACGCGCCGCTCCGGGTCGTCGAGCAGCGCGCCCAGCACGTCCGCCAGTTCCTGCGGATCACCGGGCGTCACCAGGACACCGGCTTCTTCCTGAGTTCCCACGACTTCGGGGATGGCACCGGCGCGACTCGCGACGAGCGGCGTTCCGCAGGCCATCGCTTCAACGGCGGGCAGTGAAAAACCCTCGTACAGGGACGGGACACAGGCGACGTCTGCCGAGGCCAGCAGCGAAGCCAGTTCGGAGTCGTCGATGCCCGAGACCGTGCGCACCACGTCACCGATGGCGAGTTCGTCGATCAGCTTCTCGGTGACCCCGCCGGCCGCCAGTTTGGCGACGATAACCAGCTCGACGGAGCGTTCGGTGTGCACCTTCGCAACGGCTTCGAGCAAGGTCGACACGCCCTTGAGTGGCATGTCGGCGCTGGCGACACACACGATCCGCCCCGCGACCCGTGCATCGGCGCGCGGCTGGAACACCTCGGTGTCCACGCCGAGCGGAATGGTCCGCAAATGAGCAGGGGGCACGTCGAACTCCGCGCTGATGTCGTCGGCCGAAGACTGCGACACCGTCACCAGCACGGGAATCCGGCGGGCGACGCGCTTCTGCATACTCAGGAAGCCGTACCAGCGCCGGACTGTGACCTTGCGCCACCACTTGGCGGCCGCCAGGTCGAGTGCGCGGTCGCGGGTGATCGGATGGTGAATGGTCGCGACGACGGGCAGGCCGGCCTTCTGGAGCTGGAGCAGCCCGTAGCCGAGGCACTGATTGTCGTGCACGACGTCGAACTCGTCGGCGCGCTCACGCAGCAGTCGCGCCGCACGCAAGCTGAATGTGAGCGGCTCCGGAAAGCCGGCCGTCCACATGGTGGCCACTTCCAGCACATCGATGCTGTCGCGGAACTCCCGCGGGTGCGGCGTCCTGAACGGATCAGGCTCGCGGTAGAGATCCAGACTCGGGACCTTGGTGAGGGTGACCCGGGGGTCGACATCCGGGTACGGCTGACCCGAGAACACCTCTACCTGGTGTCCGAGTTCGACCAGTTCACGGCTGAGATGACGGACGTACACACCTTGCCCACCGCAGTGGGGCTTACTTCGATACGACAGGAGTGCGATGCGCACGGACTCCGACCTCTCCTCGAGCAGCAGACGGCAATACTAGAACACGTTCTCACATCTGAGTGTCCTCGTCCTATCCAACCGCACTACTCAGCGCAGCGCCGCCGACTCGCGCAAACCTTCGATCTTTCCGGCGAGTCGCCCGAGGTACGCGAGTACCTCCTCCTCGCTACGATCCGGAACTCCGTAGACGACCTCACTGACGCCGAGGTCTCGCCACCGGTGCAGCTTGTCGACATCTGGCTTCCCGTCGAGCACTACGATCCGCGGTTCGCCCGCCCGGCCCGCCTCACGCCACATTCGCTGAAGAGACCGGACACGATCGTCGATGTCCTGCTCGATCGGGGTGGTCATCCAGCCGTCGGCCGAACGCACGATCCACTTGAAGTTCTTCTCGTTGCCGGCCGCACCGACAACGACCGGCGGCACACGCGTCGGCTTGGGCCACGCCCAGCTCGGCCCGAAGGTGACGAACTCGCCGTCGTAGGAGGCTTCCTCCTGCGTCCACAGGGCCCGCATGGCCTCGAGGTACTCGCGCAGCATCGTGCGACGGCGGCCCGGCGGAACATGATGATCGGAGAGTTCATCCAGATTCCAGCCGTATCCGACACCGAGGACGACGCGGCCGCCGCTCAGATGGTCGAGCGAGGCGATCGTCTTGGCAAGCGTGATGGGGTCGTGCTCGACGGGCAGAGCCACCGAAGTCCCGAGCTCGATACGCTGGGTCACCGCGGCGGCCGACGCGAGCGCGACCCACGGGTCCAGCGTGCGCATGTAGCGATCGTCCGGAAGCGAAGCGTCGCCCGTCTGCGGATGGGCCGCATCACGTTTGATCGGAATGTGCGTGTGCTCGGGCACGTAGAAAGAGTCGAATCCATTGGCCTCGGCCCCCCGCGCGGCGGAGGCCGGTCCGATTCCGCGATCACTGGTGAACAACGTAATGCCGAACTTCACGAAATCTCCTAAGCCGGGAGGCATTTGCTTCTTGGGAGAGTAACTTCTGGACACCTGTTTAGCAAGGTGTCCAAACAGGATTCCGGATCTGCTGGCACCGGGACGATCGTTGCGTCTGACACAACGATCGTCCCGTTCGTACAGCTACAGATCAGGCGCCGTAGACCGGGACCGGGGTTTCGGCCTTGGCGAGCAGGCCGGTGACGACGGGGCCGATTTCCTTCGGCTCCCACCGCGCGCCCTTGTCCTGGGTGGGACCGTGACGCCACCCCTCGGCGACGGTGATCTTGCCGCCCTCGACCTCGAACACACGCCCGGTGACGTCCTTGGACTCGGCGCTGCCCAGCCACACCACCAGAGGGGAGACATTCTCCGGGGCCATCGCATCGAACCCGTCCTCGGGCGCCGCCATCGCCTCGGCCATGGCCCCGCCGGCGCCGATGGTCATCCGGGTCCGGGCGGACGGGGCGATGGCATTGACGGTGACGCCGTAGTTCTTCAGTTCCGCCGCCGCCTGAATGGTCAGCTCCGCGATACCCGCCTTCGCCGCCGCGTAGTTGCCCTGCCCGATCGAACCCTGCAGTCCGGCACCGGAACTGGTGTTGATGATCCGGGCGTCCACGGAACGCCCTGCTTTCGCCTCACCGCGCCAATACGCGGCCGCGTGCCGCAGGGTGGCGAAATGGCCTTTGAGGTGCACGCGCACCACGGCGTCCCATTCCTGCTCGCTCATCCCGACGAGCATGCGGTCGCGCAGGAAGCCGGCGTTGTTCACCAGCACGTCGAGGCGGCCGAAGTGCTCCAGTGCGGCCTTGATCAGATTCTCCGACCCGGCCCAGTCCGCGACATCGTCACCGTTGACGACGGCCTCGCCGCCGGCGGCCACGATTTCTGCGACGACCTGCTCGGCGGGACTTTCTCCCGTCGCCGAGCCGTCGAGTCCGGCGCCGATGTCGTTGACCACTACCTTGGCACCTTCCGCGGCGAAGGCCAGCGCGTGTGCGCGTCCGATACCGCGGCCGGCGCCCGTCACGATGACGACGCGACCGTCGACCAGTCCACTCATGTTCTCTCCTCGTTGATATTCGCCGCCGCTCCGGCGGGATCGGGGTCTGCTGCTGACAGGAAGGCCGGGCGCTCGCCGCCGCCGTGCACGGTCAAGGTCGATCCGCTGACGTAGGCGGCCAGTGGTGAAGCCAGGAACATCGCACAGTTGCCGACGTCCTCGGGGCAGGCCATGCGGCCCAGCGGGATCGTCTCCGCAACCGCCGCGAGTCCCGACTCACCGCCGTAGTGCAGATGTGCCTGCTCGGTGCGGACCATCCCGACGACGATCGAATTGACCCGCACCTTCGGCGCCCACTCCACCGCCAGACTGCGGCCGAGGTGATCGACACCGGCCTTGGCCGCCCCATAGGCAGCCGTACCGGGTGAGGGCCGTGAACCGCTGACGCTCGAGATGTTGACGATCGCGCCGCCTGAATCCTGGTTTTGCATCACCGCGTTGGCCACCTGCGACACCAGCAAGGGCGCGAGCAGGTTCAGTTCGACGATCTTGGAGTGGTACTTCGGGCTGGCCTCCGCGGCGAGTGCGTAGGGCGCACCTCCCGCATTGTTGACCAGAACGTCGAGGCGGCCGTGCCGTTCGACGATCCGGTCGACCATGCCCTGTACCTGCTCCGGGTCGCGGATGTCGCAGGCGATGAACTCCGCGATGCGACCGTCCGCTTCGACCGGGCCGTCCGCCGGCCTCCGCGCACAGGTCACGACCGTGGCGCCCGCGCGCAGGAAGGTGCGGCTGATGCCTGCACCTACTCCGCGAACGCCGCCGGTCACGAGCACCACCGTTCTGTCCATAGTGAAACGCGTTTCCATCGTGCTACCCTACCAAGCAATTGCTTGGTGCAGTAGCGAGGCCGCTCAAATGGAGGAAACACATGGGAATCCGGACTGACGACGAGCCCGGGGGCATCACGACAGTGACGGTCGACTACCCGCCCGTAAACGCCATCCCGTCGCAAGGCTGGTTCGAACTGGCCGACGCGGTACTGGCGGCGGGCCGCAACCCGAACACGCACGTGGTGATCCTGCGAGCCGAGGGCCGCGGATTCAACGCCGGCGTCGACATCAAGGAGATGCAGGCCACCGACGGCTACGACGCCCTCGTCGACGCCAATCGTGGGTGCGCTGCCGCGTTCGCCGCCGTCTACGACTGCGCCGTTCCCGTGGTGGTCGCCGTCAACGGGTTCTGCGTCGGCGGGGGCGTCGGCCTGGTCGGCAATGCCGATGTGATCGTCGCCTCGGACGACGCCGTCTTCGGACTGCCGGAGGTCGACCGCGGTGCACTCGGCGCCGCGACACACCTGGCGCGTCTCGTCCCGCAACACATGATGCGCACCCTGTACTACACGGCGCAGAACGTGACGGCACAACAACTGCAGCACTTCGGCTCGGTATACGAGGTGGTACCGCGCGAGAAGCTCGACGCCGCCGCCCGCGACATCGCCGGCAAGATCGCCGCCAAGGACACCCGCGTGATCCGGTGCGCCAAGGAGGCGATCAACGGGATCGACCCCGTCGACGTGAAGACCAGTTATCGACTCGAACAGGGCTACACCTTCGAACTCAACCTGGTGGGGGTCTCCGACGAACATCGAGACGAGTTCGTCGAGACCGGTAAGACCCGCTCCAACTCGAACAACAGGGAAGGCTGATACATGGCCACCAAGCGTGACAAGCGAGTGTCGCTGGACGACGTCATCGGCGAACTACGCAGCGGAATGACCATCGGCATCGGTGGCTGGGGTTCTCGGCGCAAGCCGATGGCTCTGGTGCGCGCGTTGCTTCGCTCGGATATCACCGACCTCACCGTCGTCACCTACGGCGGCCCCGACCTCGGCCTGCTGTGCTCAGCGGGCAAGGTGAAGAAGGCGTACTACGGATTCGTCTCACTCGACTCGGCGCCGTTCTACGACCCCTGGTTCGCGAAGGCCCGCACGGGCGGCGAGATCGAGGTCCGGGAAATGGACGAGGGCATGGTCAAGTGTGGCCTCGAAGCCGCGGCGGCACGGTTGCCGTTTCTGCCGATCCGCGCGGGTCTCGGTTCCGACGTCCGCGCCTTCTGGGGCGACGAATTACGCACCGTCACCTCCCCCTACCCCGACGCCTCGGGCAAATCCGAGACACTCATCGCGATGCCCGCACTGAATCTCGATGCGGCGCTGGTACATCTGAATCTCGGCGACAAGCACGGCAACGCCGCATACACCGGTGTCGACCCCTACTTCGACGACCTGTACTGCGCCGCGGCGGAGAAGCGGTTCGTCTCCGTCGAGCGAGTGGTGGAAACCGAGGAACTGGTGAAAACCGTTCCGCTGCAGAATCTCATCCTCAACCGCATGATGGTCGACGGTGTCGTCGAGGCACCCAACGGTGCGCACTTCACGCTCGCCGGCGACAGTTACGGGCGCGACGAGAAGTTCCAGCGGCACTACGCCGAATCGGCGAAAACGCCGGAGTCGTGGCAGAAGTTCGTCGACACCTATCTCTCGGGCAGCGAGGACGACTACCAGGCCGCCGTGAAGAAGTTTGGAGAACACGCATGAGCGAGACGATCACCGAGGTGACTCGCGCAGAATACTGCGCCATCGCCTGCGCCGAAATCTTCTCCGGTGCAGGAGAGATCATGGCCAGCCCCATGGCGATGCTGCCACTGATCGGGGCCCGGCTCGCCAGGCTCACCACCGAACCCGACCTGCTCATCACCGACGGTGAAGCCCTGATCTTCGCCGACACCCCGGCTGTCGGCGCCAAGGCACCGATCGAGGGGTGGATGCCGTTCCGGAAGGTGTTCGACGTCGTCGCATCCGGACGACGCCACGTCGTCATGGGCGCCAACCAGATCGACCGGCACGGCAACCAGAACCTGTCGGCGTTCGGTCCGCTACAACACCCCACGCGCCAGATGTTCGGTGTCCGCGGCGCACCCGGCAACACCATCAACCACCCCACGAGCTACTGGGTGGGCAAGCATTCGTCCCGGGTGTTCTGCGACAAGGTCGACATCGTTTCCGGAGTCGGCTACGACCAGGTCGATCCCGAGAACCCGGCGTTCCGCTTCCTGCACCTGCACCGCGTGGTGAGCAATCTCGGCGTGTTCGACTTCGGCGGACCCGGCCACACGTTCCGCGCGCTGAGCCTCCATCCGGGCGTCACCGCCGACCAGGTCGCGGAGAACACGTCGTTCGAGGTGGCCGGATTGGACGAGGCCGGGGTGACGCGCGAACCGACCGAAGAAGAACTGCACCTGATCCGCGAGGTCCTCGATCCTCGCAGCCTGCGCGACCGGGAGGTGACGGTATGAGCACGCTCCGAACGGCGTTGACGGAACTCGTCGGTGTCGAACATCCGGTGGTCCAGACCGGGATGGGCTGGGTGGCCGGACCGCGACTCGTTGCCGGTACCGCGAACGCCGGCGGACTCGGAATTCTGGCGTCGGCGACCATGACGTACGAGGAACTCGAGGCGGCCATCGCCAAGACCAAGACGTTGACGGACAAGCCATTCGGGGTCAACATCCGTGCCGATGCCACCGACGCCCCGCAACGCATCGACCTGCTGATCCGGGAGAAGGTGCGCGTCGCGTCGTTCGCGCTCGCCCCCAAACAGGAACTGATCGCGAAGCTCAAAGCGGCCGGCGTGGTGGTCATACCGTCGATCGGCGCGGCCAAGCACGCGAAGAAGGTGGCGTCGTGGGGCGCCGACGCGGTGATCGTGCAGGGTGGTGAGGGCGGCGGCCACACCGGACCGGTCGCCACCACCCTGCTGCTGCCCTCGGTGCTCGACGCCGTCGACATCCCCGTCGTCGCCGCGGGCGGCTTCTACGACGGCCGCGGACTGGCTGCGGCGCTGGCCTACGGCGCAGCAGGGGTCGCGATGGGCACCCGCTTCCTCCTCACCCAGGAATCGACCGTGCCCGACTCCGTGAAGCAGGAGTACCTGGCCAAGGGACTGCAGGACACCACGGTGTCGCGGAAGGTCGACGGCATGCCGCACCGGGTCCTCAACACCGAACTGGTCAACAGCCTCGAGCACTCCGGGAATGTGCGCGGACTCGTGGCCGCAGCCCGCAACGCGTCCAGATTCAAGGCGATGACCGGCATGAAATGGTCGACGCTCGTCAAGGACGGCCTCGCCATGAAGAAGTCCAGCGACCGCACCTGGCAGCAGATCATCATGGCCGCCAACACGCCGATGCTGCTCAAGGCCGGGCTCGTCGACGGCAACACCGCCGCCGGTGTCCTGGCGTCGGGTCAGGTAGTGGGGTTACTGGACGATCTGCCCACCTGCAAGGACCTCATCGACGGCATCGTTGCGGATGCCGTCAAACGCATCGACGCCCTGGGCGCACTGAGCTACTGACGTCGGCCTGCGGCGGCCTCTGCTCCAGCACGAACGGGACGTTCGTTCGATCCAACGCAACGTACGTCCCGTTCGTGCAGGTGAAGGGGGAAGGGATCAGCCGGCCGACGCGGCCTTCGCCTCGATCCGCGCCCGGACCTCCGGCCGTCGCAGCGGCGGCACGGTGGGGGGCGGCTGCTTCCGAGGTGGCAGCGCGGCCAACAGTGTGGTGGTGGCAGCGGTGACTATTGCCACGGCCTCCTCGAAGGGCTCGCGGTTGGCGTCCGACACTTTCTGAATCCCGCTGACCTTACGTACGTATTGACGCGCCGCCGCTTCGATCTCCTCCGCGGTGGCTGCCGGTTCGAGTCCGCGCAGTTCGGTGATGTTTCGGCACATGTTTCGACGATAGCGCGGCGCCCTCGACACCGGGCGAATGTACCGTTCGACGCATCTGAGGCGCTGAACGGTACATTCGCCCGCCGTCGGTAGGGGACTTCAGGGCCGGGCGGGTTCCAACGCGTCCTCGGACGCGGGCTCGACCGTCGCGATCGGGCTGACCGCGGTACGCGACCGCGCCGCCACGACTGCGGCGCAGAGAAGGACCACCCCAGCGAGGCATTGCGAGCTTCCGACCACCTCACGCACGGCCGACTCCACCCAGCCCGACGACGAGGACTGCAGTACGTAATTCGGACCGATCAAGAAGACGAGGGTTACCGTGCCGACCACCGGCCGCCAGCTGCGGTAGCGCGGCGCGACGAGGATCGGGATGAGAAGGATGCTGTACGCCCAGTGATGAGTGACGGCGAACGGCGCCGCGAGCAGAGATCCCAACGCGACGATGGACAACGCGATCACATGTTCCCCCGACCGGGTGAACCGGTGAGCCGACCACGCGACAGCTGCGACCACCACGACGACGCACGCCATCCACAGGACACTGGCGAGCCGGCCCTCGACTCCCAGCCGGGCGATCAGACCGGTGAGGGCCTGGTTGCGGAAGAAGTCCGGCGGGCCTGCGCGGCCGGTAGCGAAGAACTCGGTGGTCCAGAACCACACCGACGACTGGGGGAGGAGCCAGAAGCCGAGGCCGATGGTCGCGAGGATTGCAGCGAATGCACGCGCGATGGAGCGGTAATCCCGGCGGACCAGGAGCACCAGGAGAAACGCCGCAGGGGTGATCTTGACAGCCGCCGCCAGACCTATCGCGATGCCACGAAATCGGCGTGGGATCACGCCGGTGCAGTCGGCGACCACCAAAGCCATCAGGATGATGTTGACCTGCCCGAAGCCGAAGTTCGAGCGCATCGGCTCGAGCAGCAGGACCGGACCCAGCGACATCAGTGCGAGGAGGTCCGGACGCCGCATGTCGAGCTTGGCGAACACCACTCGCAGCATCCACCACACGAGCCCGATATTCAGGGCGCACCACAGCACCTGCAGAACCGCCGGGTCGAGTTCTGCCATCGGCGCGAAGAGGATGGCCGCGAAAGGCGCGTAGATGAATCGGAATCCGGAGCTGCTCGGGAAGTCCGCAGAGTAGAGCGGAAGGCCGTTGAGGAATGCGTAACCGGCGTCACGGAACACGGAGAGATCCATGAGGTAGCCCGTCGCCGCCTCGTACTCGCGGTAGGCCACCAGCGCGAGCGAAAAGACGGCTGCAAGGACCGCGACGGCGTGAAAGCCATATGTCCTGAACTTCGAGTCACTTCGTAACAAGGATCTGTTCTCTCATGATCGGCGTCGTCGTCAATGTCCTACCGTAGCGGTCCGTGACTCAATCGTGACAAAGTCAGGGTGATGGCGCCCGAAATGCCCGCTTCCGGCCACGTGCGCGTTCCGCCTCGCTCAGCAGAAACCCGTCCCCTTCGTTGCCCAGCGGGAGCACACTGCTTCTAGACCCACACTGACTCGAGACCATCGAAAGCTGGAGGGTGGACAGTGACGACGACGCCTTCGACTGCCGGGCCACGACGGGTGTCGGCACCCCGCGGGCCGGAACTCACCACGCTCGGCTGGCCGCAGGAGGCCGCGTTGCGGATGCTGATGAACAACCTCGATCCCGAGGTTGCCGAGCACCCCGACTCCCTCGTCGTCTACGGCGGGACCGGCAAGGCCGCGCGCAGCTGGGACGCCTTCGAGGCGATGGTCAGGACGCTCCGGACCCTGAAGTCGGACGAGACGATGCTGGTGCAGTCCGGGAAACCGGTCGGGGTGTTCCGCACGCACGAGTGGGCGCCCCGGGTGCTCCTCGCCAACTCCAACCTGGTGGGTGACTGGGCCAACTGGGAGGAGTTCCGGCGGCTCGAGGCACTCGGGCTGATGATGTACGGCCAGATGACAGCGGGTTCCTGGATCTACATCGGCACGCAGGGCATCCTTCAGGGCACGTACGAGACTTTCGGCGCGGTGGCCCGCTCCCGCTTCGGTGGCACGCTCGCGGGAACGATCACCCTGACCGCGGGCCTGGGCGGGATGGGCGGCGCGCAACCGCTCGCGGTCACGATGAACGAGGGCGTGGCGATCTGCGTCGATTGCGACGTCACCCGCATCGATCGCCGGATCGCACTCGACTACCTCGACGTCAAGGCCGCAGACATCTCGGAGGCGCTGGCTCTCGCGGTGGAAGCCCGCGACGCGAGGCGTCCCCTGTCCATCGGTCTGGAGGGCAATGCTGCCGAGGTGCTCCCCGAGTTGCTGGCCAGAAAGGCACCGATCGACATCGTCACCGACCAGACCTCCGCGCACGACCCGCTGTCGTATCTGCCGCTCGGAATGGACTTCAGTGACATGAAGAGGATGGCGGAGAAGGACCCGGTGACGTTCACCGAGGACGCCAGGGCGTCGATGGCCCGCCATGTGGCCGCGATGGTGGGGTTTCTCGATCGGGGCGCCGTGGTGTTCGACTACGGCAACTCGATCCGGGACGAGGCGCGCAAGGCCGGTTACGACCGCGCATTCGACTTCCCCGGATTCGTTCCCGCGTATATCCGGCCGCTGTTCGAGGAGGGGCGGGGACCGTTCCGCTGGGCCGCGTTGTCCGGTGATCCCGCAGATATCGCCGTCACCGACTCCGCGATCCTCGATCTCTTCCCCGACAACGAGCACCTGCGCCGGTGGATCACACTGGCCGGGCAGCGAGTGGCCTTTCAGGGTCTGCCCGCCCGCATCTGCTGGCTCGGGTACGGCGAGCGGCACCTCGCGGGTGTGCGGTTCAACGAGATGGTGGCCTCCGGTGAGGTGTCGGCGCCCATCGTGATCGGCCGCGACCACCTCGATTCGGGGTCGGTCGCCTCGCCGTACCGCGAAACCGAAGCGATGGCGGACGGCTCCGACGCCGTCGCCGACTGGCCTTTGCTCAACGCACTGCTCAACACTGCGTCCGGTGCGTCGTGGGTGTCGATCCACCAGGGCGGCGGCGTCGGGATGGGGCGGTCCATCCACGCCGGGCAGGTCTGTGTCGCGGACGGCACCGAACTGGCGGCGCAGAAACTGACGCGGGTGCTCACCAACGACCCCGGAACGGGAATCGTCCGGCACGTCGACGCCGGGTACGAACACGCCGCCGACATCGCCAGGGAGCGCGGTGTGCGCATACCGATGTCCGAAGGGTGAGGGTGCGTCGTGACGACGAACGCCGCCCGCTCGACGGTCCTCACCAACATCGGCATGCTGGTGACCAACGACCCGGGCGCCGGAGCCGGTCCGCTCGGACTGATCCGCGACGCGGCCGTCGTATTCGACGGTGGCACAGTGGCGTGGGTGGGGCCCTCGGGAACCGCCCCGAGCGCCGATACCGGACACGATCTCGGCGGCCGGGCCGTCCTCCCGGGTTTCGTCGAGAGCCACGCGCACCTGGTCTTCGGCGGCGAACGTGCCGAGGAGTTCGCCGCGCGCATGGCCGGGCACGCGTATGCCGCGGGCGGGATCCGCACCACGATCGAAGCGACACGATCCGCGACCGACGAAGAACTACAGGCGAATTCGCGTCGCCTTCTCGCCGAAGCGCTGCGGTCGGGCAGCACCACCGTCGAATGCAAGACCGGGTACGGCCAGACGGTCGGACACGAACTGCGCTGCACCCGGATCGCGGCGTCGCTCACCGACGAGGTCACATTGCTCGCCGCGCACGTGCCGCCGCCCGAATACGAAGGGCGCACCGACGACTACGTCACCATGGTGTGCGCAGAGATGATCGACGCGTGTGCAAGCGAGGCGAAGTGGATCGACGTCTTCTGCGAGAGAGGGGCATTCGACCGGGACCAGGCACGCGCGGTCCTCACTGCCGGGATGGAGAGAGGCCTGATCCCGCGGGTACACGGAAATCAGCTCGGCCAGGGACCGGGCGTCCAGTTGGCAGTGGAGCTGGGAGCCGCGTCCGTCGACCATGTCTGCTACACCACGCAGTCCGACCGTGACGCCCTGGCCGGAAGTTCCACAGTGGCGACTCTCCTTCCGGCAGCGGACTTCTCGACCCGGAACAAGTACCCCGACGCCCGCGCCCTGATCGACGCCGGGGTGACAGTGGCACTCGGCGCGGACTGCAATCCCGGGACGAGCTACACCACCAGCCTGCCGTTCTGCATCGCCCTCGCGGTGCGAGACATGCACATGACACCGGACGAGGCCGTCTGGGCTGCCACAGCCGGGGGTGCACGGGCACTGCGACGAGACGACGTCGGGGTGTTGCGTCCCGGCGCCCGTGCCGACGCCCTGGCCCTCGATGCACCGTCGTATCTGCATCTCGCCTATCGCCCGGGCGTCCCCCTGGTCACCGACGTGTGGCGCCGCGGCGTCCTCGCATACTCGGCCACCCGGTGCCGGCCGTGAACGTGCCCATTCCGGTGTCCACTCCCCCGCCGACCTGGTCGGGGCGAGTGGACGGCTCCACGTCGGAGCACCTGCGCTGGCATCAGGTGGTCACACCGTTCGATCCCGCAGCCGAACCGGGGGCGACCGTGCTTCTCGGTTTCGCGAGTGACGAAGGGGTGGCACGAAACAAGGGGCGGCGGGGGGCGGCGGGCGGACCGGACGCGTTGCGGTCCGCACTTTCCTCCATGGCGCTGCCCCACCCGATTCGGGCGTACGACGTCGGCACCATCGCAGTCGTCGATGATCGGCTCGAGGCCGGGCAGGAGGCGCTCGCGGCGGCCGTCGTCACCGTTCTCGACGCGGGTCACTTCCCGGTCGTCCTCGGCGGCGGGCACGAAATGGCGTACGGGACGTACCTCGGTCTGGCCCGGTCCGCGCTGAGAACCCCGGATCGGCGAATCGGAATCCTCAACGTGGACGCGCACTTCGATCTCCGCCCCGGTCCAGTGGCGACGTCGGGAACGCCGTTCCGTCAGATACTCGAGCGCGAAGGTGCCGCCGGAACCTCAGTGCAGTACTCGGTGATCGGCATCGCCCAGCCGAGTAACACGACAGCGCTGTTCGACACCGCCCGGCGACTCGGTGTGCGCTATCTGTCGGACGACGACTCGTTCGACCGGACAGCTTTGCGAGCGTTTGTCCTCGAATTCCTGGCGGGCGTGGACCTCGTCTACCTGACCATCGATCTCGACGCTCTGCCCGCTGCAGTCGCACCGGGAGTGAGTGCGCCCGCCGCGTTCGGCATTCCGGCCGAGACGGTGCAGTTCATCTGCGACACCGTTTCCGTCAGTGGAAAACTCGCCGTCTGCGAAGTGGCCGAACTCAATCCTGTCTACGACATCGACCAGCGCACCGCACGCACCGCGGCACGGCTGATTCACCGACTGGTGATCGGTCGGTCGAAATGACGCCGCAGGCGACGGTGCCGGTGACCGAAGAGGGCGTGCACCACGCGACCGATCAAGGGCGCCATCACGGCCATCGGAGTACGAAGTTCGAACGTGATCCGATCAGAAATCCGAGTACGACCGTCCTCGCACGGAGTAAGAGTGCGTTCGTGCTCCCAACGACGCATGCTGAGCATCGTCGACTTCTCGTGGAACCGTCGTCCCCGATCGAGCTCGGCAATGGTCAGGGCGTCGTAGTCGAAGGGCAGAATGCCGAACAGCTTGAGCCAGGCGCGGCCGATGGGGTCGCCCACGGGAACAGTGTCGATGGTGATCGACCCGGCGCCGCGGGGCAGACTCATCGTCAACCAGGGCCGCAACTCGTCGTTGATGCCCTCGGGGCTCACCACCCGGCCCCAGACCCGGTCCATGGGTGCATCAACAGTCGATTCTCGCTCGATGATCACGGGATTCATTCCGGCAACCCACCGAGCATGCCGGTCAGCGACCGCAGACAGAGGTCCCGAAGCTCGCTTTCGCGGATCGACGGATGATCGAGCCAATCCATACACACCGCCCGGACGAAGGCGATCCAACCGCGCACCGCGACACCGATGAGCTCACGGTCCTCCGCCGGTGGGTCGAGGGCGTCGACGATCCGGCGTTGCTGCGCGTCGAGTTCGCGCTCGACGATGGCCCGGATGTCGGCATCCGCCGACAGGGCACCGAAGTTGACCGCCCGCACGCCGTGTCGATGGCTGGCGACATGCTCGAGATACGCGTCGAGGCCCGCCGCCACCTGCTCTTCGACGGGTAACGACGGGTCGGGGGCAGTGGCCGCCAGAAGCCGTTCGGACTCGCGCTCGACGATGGCCGCGAAGAAGTCTCGTTTCGTCGGGAAGTAGTGGTACATCAACCCACGCGACACCTCGGCGAGCTCGGCGACCTCCTCGATCCACACGTCCTCGTACGGCCGGTCGGCGAACAAACGCGCGCCGATGTCGAGTAGCTGCGTCCGCCGCTGTTCGGGGTCGAGGCGGCGGCGGGCACTGGTCATGCTGACTCACGCTACTACTTGACACCGATTCAGTAAGGCGTACCTTGCGTACTAGACATCAATTCAGTAGTGCGTGACACACCGGGGGCAATATGAGCGTCGAATCACTTCGCGAGCGCGACACCGCGGCCATTCCTCATCCCCGCTGGCGACTACCGGTACTCGGTGACGTGCTCGGCATCAACATCCGCACTCCATTGCAGAATTCGATGGAGATCGGGAAGACGCTCGGGCCCATCTTCGAACGCGACGTCCTCGGTAACCGCTTCGTGTTCGCCTCGGGCGCTGACATGGTGGCGGAACTGTCGGACGAGTCCCGTTTCGCCAAACACCTCGCTCCCGGCGTCGCCTCCTTACGGGAGTTGGGCGGAGACGGGCTGTTCACCGCCTACAACCACGAGCCCAATTGGAGCAAGGCACACAACCTGCTCGCGCCGGCTTTCACGAAGCCGGCGATGCGCTCGTACCACCGTACGATGCTCGACGTCGCCGACGAGTTGACCCAGTACTGGGACCGCCGCACTGACGGCACACCCGTGGACGTGTCTTCGGACATGACCAAGCTGACCCTCGAGACGATCGGCCGCACGGGCTTCAGCTATTCGTTCGACTCGTTCGAGCGTCCACGTCCGCACCCATTCGTGCAGGCCATGGTGGGCGCACTCAGCCATTCGCAGCGGACGACGTTCGTGAAGACGTCCGCGCTCGGGCGTCTCCTGACGCGCCGGGCGGATCGCCGCAATGCGAGGAATCTGGAGTATCTGGCCGAAGTGGTCGACGAGGTGATCCGGGCCCGCCGAGGCAGCGGCGACGCAGGCCCTGAGGACCTACTCGAACTGATGTTGCGGGCGGCCAGGGAAGATCACCCCGACAAGATCGACGAGTTGAACATCCGTCATCAGGTGGTCACCTTCCTCGTCGCGGGACACGAGACGACTTCCGGCGCGCTGTCTTTCGCCCTCTACTACCTCTCTCGTCACCCCGAGGTGCTTGCGAAGGCCCGCGCCGAGGTCGACGAGGTGTGGGGCGAGGAGACACCGGAGTTCGAGCAGATCGCCAAATTGCGATATGTGCGACGAGTGCTCGACGAGTCACTGCGCCTGTGGCCCACGGCGCCCGCCTACGGCAGGGAGGCCACCGTCGACACCACTCTCGTCGGCAAGTATCCGATGAAGGTCGGCGACTGGGTCCTCGTTCTCATCCCCGCGCTGCACCGCGACCCCGTCTGGGGGGACGATCCCGAGGCCTTCGACCCCGACAACTTCTTGCCCGAACGCATCCGGTCGCGTCCCGCGCACGTATACAAGCCTTTCGGCACCGGCGAGCGTGCCTGCATCGGAAGACAATTCGCGATACACGAGGCCGTGCTCGTTCTCGGGACCATTCTGCGCCGCTATGACATCGTGGGTGATCCGGACTATCAGTTGAAGATCGCCGAGCGGCTCACCCTCATGCCCGAGGGCTTCACGCTCCAGCTGCGACGCCGCTGACCCTCCGACTGCCGCGGTGTGACGATCGGAGGGTCCGGCAAGCTCACCCCGTTGCGCGCGCGAGCGCCTCGTCGACGACATACTCCGCGATGGCAAGCGAGGACGTCGCACCCGGGGAGGGCGCGTTCCGGACGTGAATGACGCGGTGCGCCCCGGTGATGACGAAGTCGTCCTCGAGGCTTCCGTCGGCGTTCATGGCCTGGGCCCGTATCCCCCGGGGACCACGGGTGACGTCCGCGCGACGCACATCGGGCACGTACTTCTGCGCCTCCCGCACGAACGCCTCCGCACTGAGGACGGTGCGGGCTTCACGCACGGCTGCCGCTACGTTCCCTCGGGCGAACCGCCAGAACCCCGCGAATCCGATCGCCGACGCGGTATCGCGCACCGACCAGTCCCGCCGCGTGTACGCCTCCCTTCCTGGTGCAAGGAAAGCGTTCGGGCCGAGCATGATCCGGCCGTCGATCCGTTTCGTGAGATGGACGCCGAGGAACGGATAGCGAGGGTCCGGCACCGGATAGATCAGTCCCTTCACCAGCGACGAACGCTCAGGTTGCAACAGGAAGTAGTCGCCGGAGAACGGGACTACGCGCGGTGATCTCGACTCACCGGACAGTACCGCGACTCGGTCCGACTGCAAGCCGGCGCAGGTGATCACCAGATCGAACGACTCGGTCCCGCGGGAGGTGGTGACCACGGCCTCCCGCGCCCGGCTTTCCAGCCCCACCACTTCGGTCCCTAGTCGTACCCGCCCACCGGCCGCGCCGATGTCTCCGGCGAGCGCCTCCGCCACCGCGACGTAGTCGATGATCGCAGTTCTCGGGGAATGAATTGCGGCGACGCCGCGTGCGTGCGGTTCGATGTCCCGAATCGCGCCGCCGTCGAGCAACCGGACGTCCGGCACCCCGTTTGAAACGGCACGCTCGAAAATGGCGTTCATACGAGCGATCTCACTGGAATCGTGGGCGATCACCACTTTGCCGCATTCCTCGTAGCGCACACCCTTCTCCTGTGCATACTGCCGGAGCAGGGTGACACCACGCAGACACAGCCGGGCCTTGAGGCTGCCGGGAGTGTAGTAGAGACCGGCGTGGACGACTCCACTGTTGTGGCCGGTCTGATGGGCCGCGACACAGGTCTCCTTCTCGAACAGCGTCAACTCGAGGCCGTCGATCCGGTGCAGAAGTTCCCGGGCGACCGCCAGACCGATGATGCCGCCGCCGACGACGGCCGCACGAACTTTCGCCATGAGCACCCCTCCATATACCGCATTCGAGATATCATCGATGGTATGTCGACCGAACCTCGGCGCACTGCCTTTCCCGGATTGGAACACCTGTCCGGCCGGCGTCGAGCGCTCCTGGACGAATTGGTCGCCACCCGGCTCGAGCACGGACTGACCCAGACCGACATCGCGGCACAGATGGGCACGTCGCAGTCCGCGATAGCCCGCCTCGAGCGCGGTGACATCGATCCTCGGCTCTCGACGCTCGAACGGTATGCAGCGGCCGTCGGCCGGACTGTCGATTGGACGATCTCTGCACAACGGGAGTCATCACCATGATCTGGCCACCACCCTCACCGCCGCCCGTCCCGCCGTTCCACACACCGTGGCAACCGGATCCGCGGCAGCCACCCGCGCCGATGCACGTCACGTCGGTCCCCGCTCCCAGTTCCGACTGGCTCACCGAGCGCCTGTTCGATCAACGAATCGTGACGTTGACCGGCCGGCTCGACAGCGAGGCCACCAACCGCGCTGCTGCGTCACTCGCCCTGCTCGACGCATCCGACGACGGGCCGGTACAGGTGTGGCTGCGCAGCGTCGACGCCGATGTCGACGCGGCCGCCGCGCTGCTCGACACGTTGGATCTGATGAGCGTGCCGCTGCACGTCCACTGCCAGGGCGCCGTCGCGAGCGTAGCGGTCGCGCTCCTGTCTCCCGCCGAGAGGCGGACGGCAGCACCTCATGCCACCTTCCACCTCCGCGAACCGCGGACCACGTGTGCCGGCTCGGCATCGGACATCGCCACTGCCACCGAACACCACTCGCGGCAGCTACGCCGACTGCAGGGTCGTATCGCCGAATCCTGTGGACGTCCCGTCGACACGGTGATCGACGACATGCGCGCACACCGAATCCTCTCCGCGGACGAGGCGCGGGACTACGGGTTGATCGACATCGTCACCGGCGCTCGCGCCGCCGAAGAGGAGTAGCCGGGCGTCGCCACGCAGGCCTCTTGCGCCCGGGACCTCGACCGGAGAATCATCCGAGGATGACGGTCGAACGATCGCGCATCACGGTTCACGGGGTCGTGCAGGGCGTCGGGTTCCGCCCATTCGTCGCCCGCCTCGCCGATGACCTCGGTGTGAGCGGCCACTGCGGCAACGACGACGTCAGCGTGTTCATCGAGGTGGAAGGTCCCGCCGCGTCGCTGTCGGAGTTCACCCACCGGCTCCGCGCGGACGCGCCGCCGATGGCGGTCATCGTGGACGTGGCCGTCGAAGCGGTACCGCTGCGGGGCGACGACTCGTTCCGGATCATCGACAGCCGTCACGTCGCCGGTGCGAGAACCCTTGTCTCACCTGACGTGGCGACGTGCGCGGATTGCCTCCGCGAGCTGGGTGATCCGCAGGACCGCCGGTACCGCCACCCGTTCATCAACTGCACGAACTGTGGACCTCGTTTCACCGTGATCACCGACCTGCCCTACGACCGGCCCAACACGACGATGGCCGAGTTCCCGTTGTGTGAGCGGTGCTCGGCCGAGTATCGCGACCCCGGTGATCGCCGGTTCCACGCGCAGCCGGTCTGCTGCCCCGACTGCGGTCCGCACCTGTTCGCCGAAGTGGACGGTGAACGTCTCACGGGCGATGACACCGTACTGCTCGCCGTGCAGCGGGCGCTGCAGGGCGGGAGGATCGTCGCGGTCAAGGGTCTCGGCGGGTTCCATCTCGTCTGCGACGCTTCCGACAGCGCGGCGGTCGCGACCCTCCGCAAGCGCAAGCATCGGCCGGACAAGCCGTTCGCGGTGATGACGGCCGACCTTTCCGTGGCGCGGGAACTGTGCCGGATCTCCGAGTTCGAGACTGCCCTGCTGCAGCATCCGGCCCGGCCGATCGTCCTGCTGCGCAAGCACGACTCGACTTCCGTGTCCGAGGGCATCGCTCCCGGCATCGACGACCTCGGTGTGATGCTCCCCTACACGCCGCTGCACCATCTGCTGTTCGCGCGCATCCCGGGCGGCCGGGTGGCACCGCCGCGGACGCTGGTGATGACCTCCGGCAATCTCAGCGGTGAACCGCTGTGCTTCGACAACGACGATGCGCGCACGCGGCTTCGGAGTGTCGCGGATGTGTTCCTGATGCACGACCGCCGCATCGCCGTGCCGTGCGAGGACTCGGTGCTGTCGGTGGACGGGGACACCGTCCTGCCGATCCGGCGATCCCGCGGCTATGCACCACTGCCGGTCGTACTCCCGGAGCACAGTCCGGAGGTGCTGGCGGTCGGTGCCGAGATCAAGAACACCTTCTGCCTTACCCGGCAGGACTACGCCTTCTGTTCGGCGCACCTGGGCGACATGGGCAGTCTCGAAAGTCTGCGGGCGTTCGAGACGTCGGTGCAGCAGTTGACGCACCTCCACGGAATCTCGCCCGAGGCAGTGATCGCCGATGCGCATCCCGGATACTCGACCCATCACTGGGCGCAGCGGTACAGCGAGCTGACCGGCACCCGTCTGCACACCGTCCAACACCATCACGCACACGTCGCGTCACTGATGGCGGAACAGGGATTGCTGGGCACAACGGTGCTGGGTGTGGCCTTCGACGGCACCGGATACGGCTGCGACGGCACGGTGTGGGGCGGTGAAATCCTCCGCGTCGGCCCCGACGTGCTGAGCACCCGGCGTCTGGGACACCTGCAGCCCTTCTCCCTCCCCGGCGGTGATGCCGCCGTCCGCAACCCGGCGCGGGTGGCACTCGCCCTCCTGCACGAGGCCGGGATCGGGAACCTCGACGGACTCCCCTGCACAGACGCGCTGCCGGCAGCAGAACGCGCGGCGGTCGCGTCACAACTGGTGTCGGGCAGGGGCTGCGTCAGGACCACCAGCGCGGGCCGTCTGTTCGACGGGGTCTCCTCCCTACTGGGTGTTCGTCACCGCGTCACCTACGAGGGGCAGGCCGCCATCGAACTCGAGGCGCTCGCTCGCACCACCACTCACCCCGCCCCGCTCACCATGGACGTGGACGGCGACCAGATCGGGATCCATTCACTTCTGTCGGGCCTGATCGCGGGTGTCCACGGGGGGACGCCTCCCGCGGAACTGGCACTCGGTTTCCACCATGCCCTGGCCGAGGCCACCGCCACGCTCGTCGACCTCGCCGTCGCCACCACCGGCATTACCACGATCGGACTGACCGGTGGAGTCTTTCAAAACCGTTTATTCCTCGGTCTGTTGAGAGCACACTGGAAGAGCAGCGGTTATCGAGTCCTCACCCACCACCGGGTGCCTCCCAACGACGGAGGGCTCTCCCTCGGCCAGGCGGTGATCGGTGCCGCGGCGACCATGCGCGGACCGTGACGTCGGTAGCCCCGACCGACCGGCCCGGGGACGGGAGCGAAGTCAATGACGACAACCGAAGCGGGCGGCCACCTCGTCGACACGGACCTGTCGGCAGACCTTGCCGCCGCATCACTTGCCCTTGCGCGCAGATTCCACGACGGTGCGACGCTCTGGGTCATCTCACCTCAATGGGAGCCGCACGCCCACCACGTGGCGGTCGAATTCGTGCACCCGGTGATCATGGGAAAACGCGCGTTGCCGTCGGTCGCTCTCGTCGAGCCCGACCCCGTGGCGCAGTCCCGGGTGGCGAGCCGGCCCGGTGACGTCCTGCTGGCGGTCGCGTCGGCGGACGAACCTGCCGTCGTGGACGCGATGCGCCGCGCCCCCGCGTGGGGCGTCGAAACCCTGTGGATCGGGGCGGGACCGCGCCCACCCGCCGGAGCGGCGAACCACATCCTGTGGGTCGATTCCGACGACCCGATGGTCCCGGCCACCGGGCGATTCGTCCTGATGTACCACTTGTTGTGGGAGCTCACGCACGTCTGCTTCGAGCACTCGGGGCTGCTGAAACCCGACACCGAAGGGTGCACCCAGACCGGCTGCGTCACCTGCAGCGACGAGGGCCGTCTCGGCGAAGTGGTGCTGGAGCCCGCTGACGCACTCGGCCCTGCCCTGGTGCGCACCGCCACCGGTGAGGAATGGGTGGACGTCAGCGTATTGCCCGACGTGCGGCCGAACGACCTGGTCCTCGTCCATGCGGGCGCAGCTATCACCCGACTCGACGGCACAGAGCCCCGCCAAGCAGATCAGGAGAGGGAAGGATGACCACGCACGACTCCGAGAGCACCAACTTTCTCTACCCCTTCATCGACTCCGAGGAGACGGACGCGAAGAGCCTCCTCGACGACCTGGCTGCCTCGGCGCGTGGAAAAGCAGCTGAAAGCGCACGGCTGCAACGGGCCTCACTCGAGGAGTACGGCGAAGGCCTGACAGCGGCCGGCATCGAGATGGCCGACAGGTTTCGGCGCGGCGGCCGCCTTTACACGTTCGGCAACGGCGGCAGCTCCACCGATGCCGCGACCCTGGCGACCCTGTTCAGTCGTCCGGCGCGGGGACGCCCCGTCGCGGCCTGGTCCCTCGCCGCCGACCAGGCCGTGGTGACCGCATTGGCCAATGATGTCGGGTTCGATCTGATCTTCAAGCGGCAGATCATCGCCCACGCCCGGGATCGGGACGTGGCCATTGCGTTGTCGACCTCCGGCAATTCCGACGATCTGATGACGGCGCTGACCGAGGCGAAGAGCAGAGGTCTTCTGACCATCGGATTCGCGGGACACGAAGGCGGCCGGATGGCGGTTGCCGACTACTTGGACTATTGCTTCACCATCCACTCGCAGAGCATTCATCGCATTCAGGAAAGCCACGCGATGCTCGGGTACCGGTTGTGGTCCGTCGCCCAGGAACATCTCGCGAGACCGGGAGCGTATGCATGAGCACCACCGAACCCGCCACCTCGGCTCAGCGCGAAGACCGCGTACTCGAACGCATCGACAAGTTCCGTCAGCGTCGGCCGCGATTGCTGGACGAGGTGGTGACCCTCGCGCACGGGGCAGGCGGCAAGTCGTCGGCCGCGCTCGTCGATGCCGTCTTCGTGGAGGCGTTCCGCAACGAAGAACTGGAACAGCTCGGGGACGCCGCGGCCCTGGCACTGCCTTCCGGTGAGCGGCTCGCCTTCTCCACCGACTCCTACGTGGTGCAGCCGCGGCGCTTCCCGGGTGGATCGATCGGTCACCTCGCCGTCCATGGCACGGTCAACGACCTTGCGGTGTCGGGTGCGCGGCCGCAGTGGCTGTCGGCGGCATTCGTCATCGAGGAAGGCTTTCCCATCGCGGAGCTGAAGGAGATCGTCGCCGACATGAGTGAGGCGGCGATTCTGTCTGGAGTGCAGATCGTCACCGGCGACACCAAGGTGGTGGGCAAGGGTGCCGCCGACGGCGTGTACATCTCCACGGCGGGCGTCGGTGTGATCCCCGACGGCCGGCGGTTGTCGCCGGACCTCGTCCGGCCCGGCGACAAGGTGGTGCTGTCCGGCACCATCGGAGAACACGGAATGGCGGTCATGCTGGCGCGGGGTGACCTCGCGATCGAAGCGGACATCGCCTCGGACACCGCACCGGTGAACGGAGTGGTGGAAGCGCTCCTCGCGGCGGCGCCGTCGACACGGTGGATGCGCGACGCCACGCGCGGCGGTGTCGGAACCGTCTGCAACGAACTCGCCAAGGCCGCCCAGGTCGCCGTCATCGTCGACGAGGAAACCCTGCCGATCCAACCGCAGGTGCTCGGTGCCTGCGACATGCTCGGCATCGACCCCCTGTATGTCGCGAACGAGGGCAAGTTCGTGGCCGTCGTCGCGGCGGAGGAAGCCGAGGCCGCCGTGACGGCGATGCGGGCGCACCCCCGCGGAGCGAATGCCGCAATCGTGGGCGAGATTCTGAGGGAACCCCCAGGAATCGTCGCGTTGAGAACATCATTCGGCGGCAGCCGGATCGTCGACATGCTCGTCGGTGACCCACTCCCCCGGATCTGCTGAGAACCTCCCGGAGAGGAGAAACCCGATGTGCTTGGGAATACCCGGTCAGGTGGTCGACATCGTCGACGCCCAACAGCATCTGGCCAAGGTGGACGTGAACGGCGTCCAGAGAACGATCAGTGTTCGACTGCTCGCCGAAGACAACCTGGTGGTCGGTGACTGGGTGCTCGTGCACGTCGGGTTCGCGATGGCGAAGATCGACGAAATCGAGGCGCAACTCACCCTGGACCAGGTGCAGAAGATGGGCGCCGACTATGTGAACGAGATCGACGCGTTCAACTCGTCCGAGATCGCCTGAGAGTCAGAGGTAAGTGATGAAGTTCGTCGACGAATTCCGCGACCCCGCAGCGGCGCGAGCCCTGGTCAAGTCCATCACCGAGCTGGCCCGCGGTGACGAGTTCAAGTTCATGGAAGTGTGTGGCGGCCACACCCACACGATCTATCGTCACGGTATCGAGCACCTGCTGCCCGAATCGGTGGAGTTGGTGCACGGGCCCGGATGCCCGGTGTGCGTCATCCCCATGGGCCGCGTCGACGACGCGATGTGGCTCGCGGAACAGCCCGGTGTCATCTTCACCACCTTCGGCGACATGATGCGCGTGCCCGGCTCGAAGGGCAATCTCATCGAGGCCAAGGCGCGGGGCGCGGACGTCCGGTTCGTGTACTCACCGCTCGACGCCCTGAAGGTGGCCATCGACAATCCGGACAAGCAGGTGGTGTTCTTCGCGGTCGGCTTCGAGACCACGGCGCCGTCCACGGCCGTGACCCTGGTGCGGGCGCGGGCACTCGGGGTGACGAACTTCAGCGTGTTCTGCAACCACGTCACGATCGTTCCGCCCATCAAGGCGATCCTGGAGTCGCCGGACCTGCGGCTGTCCGGGTTCCTCGGCCCGGGGCACGTGTCCACGGTGGTCGGACTGCGCCCGTACCGCTTCGTGTCCGAGGTGTATGGCAAGCCGATGGTCGTCGCCGGCTTCGAGCCCCTCGACATTCTCGCCTCGGTGCACATGCTGCTCCAGCAGATTCGGGAGGGACGCTGCGAGATCGAGAATCAGTACAAGCGGGTGGTGCGCCCGGAGGGCAACGTGCAGGCGCTGAAGTTGATGGCCGAAACGTTCGAGCTGCGACCACATTTCGAGTGGCGGGGCCTCGGGTTCATCTCGCAGAGCGCACTGAAGGTGCACCGGAACTACGCGGAGTTCGACGCCGAGGAGAAGTTCTCGATGCCGGGCATCCGCGTCGCCGACCCGAAGGCATGCCAGTGCGGTGAGGTACTCAAGGGTGTCATCAAGCCCTGGGAGTGCAAGGTGTTCGGGACAGCCTGCACACCGGAGACACCCATCGGTACCTGCATGGTCTCCCCCGAGGGCGCCTGCGCCGCCTACTACAACTTCGGCCGGTTGCACCGGGAGACCGCGCAGCTGCTCGGGCAGCGAGCCTGACTGCCATGGTGTCGCTCGAACATTCGGTGCTGCCGGGGCACCGCCTGTTCGCGCAGTACGCGCACGCCCCGAATGCGCTCGGGTATTGCGGCCCTCCGGGTTCCGAGCGACTGCAGGCGCTCGCGTGCGGTCAGGCCACCGACGTCGATGTGCTCTCGCTGGCACGGCAGTTCAGCGGCGCCTGGCCGTATCAACAGGTGATCGCGGAACTTGCGGGCATCGCCGACCCCCTGGACGAGCGGGTGGTCCGTGCCTACTGGACGGCCGACGACCTGATCGACCGCATAGACCGAGCCCAGTTCGGCGCAACCCTCCTCGCGCGGCTGGCGTCGACAGCGGGACACTACTGGAAACACCTGACCGGGGAGCTCCTCGTCGAAGCGGCTCCGACTCACAATTTCCATGTCCTCGGCGTCTACCCGTGGTCGCGGCTACTCGACACGGGGATGCCGCAACCGCTGCACGTTCTCGACTCGTGCCGGATCAGCTGGGGCGACGTAGTGGGGTTCACGGCAGACCGGGCAGTGGTCCGTTCACGACCGCTGATGTTCGAGCACGGGCAGCTATTCCTCGGACCCGACCGGGAAGTGCCCGCCGACTACACGGTGCCCGAGGGAGCCTTCGTCCCCGATCTCGCCGTCGGCGATCGTGTGGCGGTGCACTGGAATTTCGTCTGCGACCGACTCCGCGCCGCCCAGCTCGACCGCCTCGAGCAGCAAACGGAATGGCAACTTGCGCAGACCAACCGGAGGTTGAGCACGACTGGTCACTCCGGGTAGCAGTCTCCTCTGTCGGTGAGGCATCGACTCGACTGAGTGGACCGTGGTCAACCGCGCGCCCCGCTCCTCTCCGCAACGAAAGCAACGGTGTTGTATATCGGTGCAAACGTAGCAAGGAGTGCTCATGTCGACCCACCGCTGCAACGCCGCATGAGCGTGTGCGCCCATCGGCGGTGCTGCGGCCGCCAGGTCACGGTGGATACTCTTGACAACCACGCTTCGTAAGCGAAGGCTTACCGTTCGTAGATACTTACCAAGCTGGAGATGAATGGGGCGCGCTCGCTGATCGGACGAGGCGCACGATCCTCGAGCGTCTGGCCGAGGGGCCGTGCGCGGTCGGTGAGCTCGCACGGGAGTTGCCGATCAGCCGGCCGGCGGTTTCGCAGCATCTGAAGGTGCTCAAAGACGCTGGGCTGGTCCGTGATCGGGCAGTCGGAACACGCCGCATCTATCACCTCGACCCGGCCGGTATCGGCGTGCTGCGCTCGCAGCTCGACCGGTTCTGGGTACAGGCCCTGACCGCATTCAAGGATGCGGTCGAACAACCCGCAGGAGAGGTCATGACACAAACACACGAGTCGGTGCGCAAGCAGGTCGTGGTGAACGCAGGTGTGGAGCGCGCGTTCGCGTTGTTCATCGAGCGATTCGATGCGATCAAGCCGCGTGAGCACAACATCATGGCGGTCCCGATCGCCGAGACCGTGTTCGAACCGAGGGTGGGCGGCCACATCTACGACCGCGGTGTGGACGGCACCGAATGCCGGTGGGCGCGGGTCCTTGCCTATGAGCCGCCGAACCGGGTGGTGTTCAGTTGGGACATCAACGGGCACTGGCAGATCGAGACCGACCCGGCCAAGACCAGCGAGGTGGAGGTCCGGTTCATCGCCGAATCCGATGATCGCACCCGGGTCGAGCTCGAGCACCGCAACCTCGAGCGCCACGGTCAGGGTTGGGAAGCGGTCCGCGACGGTGTCGAGCACGACGCCGGGTGGCCGCTCTACCTGCAGCGCTACCGTGGCGCCGTCGACAGTGAGCGGCACTGATGGCGCCGATCACGACCAGCATCGACATCGACCGTCCACCGGCGCAGGTGTTCGGCTACGTCACCGACCCGACCCGCTTCGCCGAGTGGCAGAAGGGCGTGGTCGGCGGTCACATGGACGCGAACGGGACCCCGCGGGTCGGCGAGAAATGCCGCACCACGCGCCGCATCGGGTTCGCCGAGCGCTCGGTGACCGCCGAACTCACGCACATCGACCCGCCGAGAACCTGGGGTGTGCACGGTGTCGACGGCCCGATCCGTGCCGTGGTGAAGGTGTCCGTCGATCCGCTCGATGCCGGGCATCGCTCGCGGGTGACGATCGCGGTCGACTTCGAAGGCCATGGGATCGGGAAGATTCTCGTGCCACTTGCTGTGCGCCCACAGGCCCGCAGGGAGATGCCACGCAATCTGGCCACCCTCGAGCAGCGTCTGGAATCGCAACCGGCACAGCCGAATTAGTGCGGACCCGCACTCGGCGGCTGACCCGAGGCGCATTTTCCGGTGAGGCGGTCAATCCTTCGACGCACGTCCGGTGCTGGTGTTGATGGGTCTGGGGTGGGTTTCGTACATGCGGGCGGCGACGGCGAGGGCGCAGGCGGTGCTGACGGCGGCGGCGGCCCAGAGGGCGGCGTGCATGCCCATCAGGTCGGCGACGATGCCGCCGGCGATGGCGCCGACGGCGTAGCCGCTGTCGCGCCAGACCCGGTAGATCCCGACGGCGCGCCCGCGCCAGGCTGGGTGCGCGACGTCGCCGATCACGGCGAGCAGGGTGGGGTAAACCATGGCGGTCCCGGCTCCGAGCAGCACCGTCCCCGCGGCCCACCCGAGGAAGGCGTCCGAGGTGGCGATCAGGGCGAGGGCCGCAGCTTGGAGGGCCATGCCGGTGGTGATCAGGTGTTTGCGGCCGATGCGGTCGGACAGGGCGCCGGTGACCAGCTGTCCGGTGCCCCACACACCGGGGTAGAGGGCGAACAGCAGCCCGATCTGGCCGGCGGGCAGGTCTGCGGTGGCGAACAGCAGCGGGAACAGACCCCAGGACAGGCCGAAGTTGAGGTTGTTGACCAGGCCGGCCTGGCTCGCCGAGGACAGCGCGGGTTCGGTGAAACTCGTTGCCGCGGCGATCTGCCGGTCGGTCAGGTCCGCGTGCAGGTGATCGTGCGCACCGTCCGCGCGGGGGATGTGCTGGGCGGCCTCGAGGCGCGCGTGGTCGCGGGTTTCGTGGATGAACACCCCGGACAGCAGCAGCGCGAGGGCGGTGTAGGCGAGTCCGAGCAGGAATGGGGCGGGCCGTAGCCCGTACTGTTCGGCGAGGTAGCCGGCCAGCAGTGAGCTGACGGCCACGGCCCCGTAGCCGGCGGCCTCGTTCAGGCCCATGGCCAGGCCGCGGCGGGCGGGGCCGACCAGGTCGATCTTCATCACCACGGTGGTCGACCAGGTCAGGCCCTGGTTGATACCCAACAGCACGTTGGCGGCGACGATCCACCACCAGTTGGGGGCGGCGATGAGCATCAGCGGGACGGGGATGGCGAACAGCCAGCCCACCAGCAGGACCGGTTTACGGCCGTAGCGGTCGGAGAACGTGCCGGCGACGTAGTTGGCGGCGGCCTTGGTGATCCCGAACGCGGCCACGTAGGTGAAGATGAACGTGTAACCGGTGAGGGCGAATTCGTTCGCTGCGAGCAGCGGCAGCACGGTCTGTTGCTGGCCGACCATGCCACCGACGAGGGCATTGACGGCGACGAGCAGGCTGAACTGGGCAAGGTTGGCGCCCAGGCCGAGTCGGATCGGCCGGGGCGAGGTGGGGCTCATGTGCCGGTCTCGAGGGTGCGGCCGGTGGCGGCGGCCCAGTCGTCGGGTCCGCCCTCGAGCACCGTGAGGTTTCGGTGCCCGGCGCGTTCGAGCAGGCTCGCGGCGCCCATCGCGCGTTCGCCGTGCCCGCACATCACCACGGTCGGTTCTCGGGGCAGGTCGTCGACCCGGCCCGGGAGGGCGCCGAGTTCGATGTGGACGGCGCCGGGCAGGTGCCCGGCCAGGTATTCGGGGCGTTGACGGATGTCGAGGACCCGAACATTGCCGACCCGGTCGGCGCCGGTCAGCGCGGTGGCGGTCACCTCGAGTTCCGCGGCGGTCCAGGCGGCGAGGCCGCCATCGAGTTCGCCGATCAGGTTGTCGTATCCGATTTTCAAGCCCTGCCATACGATCTCGTTCACGTCCTGGTCGGGGTCGCGGACGATGATCAGGGGCCGGTCGGCCGGGGCGAGCCAGCCCAGCCAGCTCGCGAACACCGGCCGCAGCGGGATCGAGAGGGCGCCGGGGATGTGGGCGGCCGCGAAACGGGCCAGCGGGCGCACATCGATCAGGGCGGCACCTTCGCCCAGTCGGGCCCGGACGGTGTCGACGGTCAAGGCCGGCAGCACCGGATCCTGGTCGAGGAGTGGAGGACCGACCCGGTTGATCTCGCCGAGCCGGAGGAAGTACGGCGGATAGCTGCCCAGGGACCCCAGCAATTGGTCGACGAAG
This sequence comes from Rhodococcus sp. IEGM 27, assembly GCF_033142305.1. Classification (NCBI taxonomy): domain Bacteria; kingdom Bacillati; phylum Actinomycetota; class Actinomycetes; order Mycobacteriales; family Nocardiaceae; genus Rhodococcus; species Rhodococcus sp. IEGM 27. Next base: position 1,139,834 of record NZ_JAWLSG010000001.1, read on the forward strand.
CTGTCCTCGTCCCGGGCGGCGAGCAGCGGGTTGGTGGCACGCTCGCGGGCGATGGTGCTGGTGCGCTCGGCGCCGGGCGGGGCCGAGCAGAACGACCCCGCCCCGTGGGTCGGCCACACCGCGACCTCGTCGGGCAGCGCAGCGAGGCGCTGCAGCGAGGCGTACTGGGCGCGGGCGAGAACTTCGGTGCGATCCGGGCCGATCAGATCGGTGCGGGCGGCCGAACCCACGATCAACGATCCGCCGGTGAACACCCCGACCTCCTGCTCGCCGTCGAGGAGCAGGAACGACAGGTGCTCGTAGGTGTGCCCGGGCGTCATCAGCGCCCGCAACCGCAAACCGCCGAGGTCCACCTCGTCGCCGTCGCGCAGCCCGGTATGCGGAAACTCCCGGTCCCCGGCCGCCGAGGCCAGCACCCGCGTTCCGCCGGTGGCGCCGAGTTGATGGGCGCCGGAAAGGAAGTCGGCGTGCAGGTGGGTGTCGGCGGCGAACGCGACGGTCAACCCGCGGCGGGCGGCCGCGGCGTGGACCGCCCGCAGGTCCCGGCTGACGTCGACCACCAACGCCCGCCCGTCCCCCAGATCCACCAGATACGCGGAATTGCCGAGCCCCTCGTCGACGAGCGGCACCAGATCGATCCCGGCCATGGTCTTCTCCTGCCTCGACATGAGGGCATTCCGGGCGGAACACCCGATCCATGTTCTACACTATTCCAAAGATGATTGGAGAATGCTATGGGTGATCGGATCGCGAAGACGGAACTGTTCGACCAGTTCGCCCGGATCGGCAAGGCGCTCAGCAGCGGTAAGCGGCTCGAGCTGCTGGATCTGCTCGCCCAGGGCGAGCGCACCGTCGACGGGCTCGCCCGCGCAGCCGAGTTGGGTCTGACGACCGCGTCCGCGCATCTGCAAACCCTCAAGCAGGCCAATCTGGTCGCCACCCGCCGCGAGGGCACCAAGGTGTTCTACCGGCTCGCCGGTGCGGATGTGGCGCAGCTGTTCGCGCTGGTCCGCACGGTCGCCAACGACCACCTGCCCGATGTCGAGGCCGCCCGCACCGCCTACCTCGGCCCCGCCGACACCGAACACGTCAGCAAGGACCAACTACTCGAGCGGGCCCGGTCCGGGAAGGTGACGGTCCTCGACGTGCGTCCCCGCGAGGAATACCAGGCCGGGCACATCCCCGGCGCCGTGTCGATTCCGTTGGACCAGTTGGCCGATCACCTCGCCGACCTACCTGCGGATCAGGAGATCGTCGCCTACTGCCGCGGCGCCTACTGCGTGCTCGCCCACGACGCGGTCCGGCTCCTGACCGACCACGGCCGCCGCGCCTCGCGGCTGGCCGACGGCATGCTCGAGTGGCGGCTGGCGGCCCTGCCGGTCGACTCCCTGACCTGACCACACACCCGGCATCACCGAAAACTCCTGTCCCGGCCGCGTCTGTGCGGGCCCACCCCGAAACCTCCGAGGTGATCGATGAGTTCGCAGCAGAACCCGCAGCAGCGCCGCACACTGGCGGTCCTGGTCGGCGCCCAGGTGCTCAGCGGCGCCGGCCTGGCCGCCGGTATCACGGTCGGGGCGCTGCTGGCGCAGGACATGCTCGAGACCACCAGCCTCGCCGGGCTGCCCAGCGCCATGTTCACTATCGGCTCCGCCGCGGCCGCGGTCACTGTCGGGCGCATCTCGCAACGCCTCGGCCGTAGGACGGGCCTAACTCTCGGGTACGCGGCCGGCTCCCTCGGCAGCCTCGGGGTGGTGGCGGCCGCGGTCCTGGGCAACATCGCCCTGCTGTTCCTCGCCCTGTTCGTCTACGGCGCGGGCACCGCGACCAACCTGCAAGCCCGGTACGCCGGAGCGGATCTGGCGAGCGCGCACCACCGCGGCCGGGCGGTGAGCACGGTGCTGGTGGCCACCACCGTCGGTGCCGTCGTGGGCCCGAATCTGGTGACCGTGATGGGCGATCTGGCCACCCGGTGGGGCATCCCGGCGTTGTCCGGGCCGTTCGTGCTCTCCGCCGCCGCCTACGCCCTCGCCGCGCTGGTGCTGTGGGTGTTGCTGCGCCCGGACCCGCTGCTGCTGGCGCGGACCCTGGCCGTCGACACCCCCAACGCGGCCGTCGACGAGACCGCCCCCGCTGCGGAGCGGACCTGGTCCCCGGCAGTGGTACTCGGGGCGACGGTGATGGTGGTGACCCAGCTGGTGATGGTCGCGATCATGACGATGACCCCGATCCACATGCAGCACCACGGCCACAGTGTCGGTGCCGCCGGGATGGTCATCGCCGTCCACGTCGGCGCCATGTACCTACCGTCCCCGCTGTCTGGGTTGCTCGTCGACCGCCTCGGACCCCGGCCGGTCGCCGCCGCCTCAGCGCTCACCCTGCTCGCCGCCGGGATCACCGCAGCCGCGGTACCGGCATCGTCGGTGCCCGCCCTCGCCCTCGCCCTCGGCCTGCTCGGCCTCGGCTGGAACCTCGGACTGGTCAGCGGCACCACGATCATCACCGACGAGGTCCCGCTGACCACCCGGGCCCGCACCCAGGGCACCGTCGATCTGTGCATCGCCGTCGCCGGGGCCGGGGGCGGGCTGACCTCCGGGATGATCGTCGCGGCCACCGACTACACCGTCCTCGCCGTCACCGGCGGAGTGATCGCGCTGAGCATCGTGCCCGCCCTCGCCCTGTCAGCCAGAATGAAGACGAAGACGAATCCGCTGACACCGGCGAACGAAACGGCAACCGGCAGCGCGCCGCGGTAACCGGTGGGCGGGCCTCAAGTGGCGTCGAAGTTCGATCCCCTTTTTATCGACATCACTTCTGACCGGCGGATTCGGTACGTCGCAAGCGTCGACAACTCGTGTCGAGAAACTATGTCGAAACCTGCGCTCTGCGAGACTGTGACCATGAGCGACGACATGCACATCGAGCTGATTCGACCGTCGGCGTTGACGGCCAACGTGCCCTACGCGTACGCGGCGAGGACCCAGCAGCCATCCAGGCTCGTATTCACCGCTGGTGCCTGCCCGCTCGATGAGGCCGGCGCCACGGTAGCGGTTGGGGACATCGCAGGTCAGGCCGAACAAGTGATGCTCAATCTGCGCGCCGCGCTACACGCCGCTGGTGCCAATCTGCCCGACGTGGTCAAGACGACGGTCTACGTCGCCAGCAACGCACGAGCGGACCTGGTGACGGCGTGGGATGTCGTCAGCCGCCACTTTGGCGATCACGACGTGCCCAGCACACTGCTCGGCGTTGCTGTACTCGGCTACCCGGACCAGCTTGTCGAAGTCGAGGCGATCGCCGCGCTTCAATAGCGGAACGCTCACCGGCACGTCCCGAAAGCCGGCCCCTGACCGAAACTCGCTGACCAGCACAAACCCGATAGCCCCGTCCGGTGCTGATTTCGCTTTCGGGGCGGGCAGATTCTCACTGTCGTTGCAACACAAGCCTATTGAAATCTGGGTCTTCCCAGCTCACGGGTTACGTTACCGCAGTCGGCATCGCGAGTTCCAGCGCAGTGCGTCGCCGGTGAGCGGTGGCCCGTCGCTCGGCATTGAATACCGTGGCGGGAGTTGCGTACTCCAGGTTCTTCCGTGGGCGAGTGTTGAGCTCACGTGTTACCGACCGCACATGAGCGTGACTGTGCACCGAAAGATCGGTGCCCTTCGGGAAATACTGTCGAGTGAGCCCGTTGAAATTCTCGTTCGCACCCCGTTGCCACGGACTGGAACGTTCGGCTGATCAGCGCCGCCACCGAAGCCCGGAACCGGTTCGAGGGCATGTTCCTGACCCCCACACAGGCCCGCGCACTGCTCAAAGTTCCGCAGTTCCACGTTCACGACAAACCCCGAGGCGTTCCTCACCTGCAACTACGATCCAGCTAAATCGCTCTGCCACCCGGATCGCGCTCACCCGTCCGGCCGGTCGAAATCCCCGGCGATCGACCGGTGCGATCCGTCCTGCGCGAACATCGCGCGCACCGACACCCACATCGCCGCACTGCGCAGCGAGATCGCCCGACTCCGCGACGAAATCGTCGAGCCGGCCACCCCGATGCCGCTGCGTGAACGCCTCCGTCAACGAGCAGCCCACCTGAACAAACTCGTCGAACAGCACGAGAAGACCCGCATCACGAACCGCGAGGAGACCGACGTTGACCGATGACGACGACCGACGTGCCATCACCGCGGCCATGCAGCGCCTGTTCGCGGGAACACCGCTGCGGTCGTCGGGCAAGCTGGACATCGTCACCCTCGCGCAAGAAGCGGGGGTGAAGCGAAACAAGCTGACCCACAAGCACACCGACCTCAAGGATCTCTTCTACGCGCAAAGACGAACCCGCGACGGCATCCCCGACAACGAGGTCAAGCTCCGCGAGCAGATCGCCACCCTGCAGAAGTCGAACCAGTCGCTGCGAGACGAACGGGACCGCTACCGCCTGACCAGCGAAACTTTCGCTCGCGCATTGCACGTACTGACCATCGAGAACGACAACTTCCGGCGAGACGCACGCAACCGGTCCCCCCACGCATCGCGCCGCTCGGGCCATCCGCGCCTGGTCGATAACCTCGAGCCTGGAACGTCGCAACCAGGTACGAAGTAACCACAGAGTGCTTGTCGGTGAGGCGGCGACGGTTCGGGCGGTGCCGTGTGCTCCGATCGGGCTTCTTTCCCGTGCCTAGATGCCCATACACGGTGGTGCGCGGCACCTTCAGCATGTCCGCGATCTGCGCGACGGTGTGCTCGCCCGCGTCGTAGAGGCGCTGTGCGAGTTCGATCTGGTCGGGCTGAGCTTCGAGGGCCGGCCCCCTTACCGCCGACAACATGCCGTACATGGCGCAGTCCTCGGCGGTGGCAGTGTCGCGTTACCCACATGTGTCAATCAACGTGTTGCCGGGCCAGGCGTCTGAGCTGGATTCGCAGCACATCAGTGCACACGACGTAACAGCGCGGCGAGGGCTTGGCCGCCGCCGATGCACATGGTGACAATACCTAGCTCTAGATCGCGTCGCACCAGATCTTTGGCAACACGCAAGGTCAGAATGGCGCCGGTGGCGCCGACGGGGTGGCCAAGTGCGATCGCACCCCCATAAGGATTAGTCTTCTCCGAATCAAGTTTGGCGTCGCGGATTACCGCGACCGCCTGAGAGGCGAATGCCTCGTTCAACTCGATGGTATCGATGTCGGCGGCGGTGGTGCCGGTCTGCTCGAACAGTTTGGCGAGCGCCAACGCCGGTGCTAGCCCATCAGCTCCGGCTCGAGGGCAGCGGTCGCGACCGACTCGATCGTTGCCAGCCCGCCCAACCCCCTCTCCCGGGCAACGGATCCACGAGAAAGTACCAGCGCACCTGCCCCGTCGTTGATGCCCGAAGCGTTGCCGGCGGTGACGGTCCCACCGGCCTCGAAGGCAGGGCGCAGCGTGGCCAAGGTTGCGACAGTGGTGCTGGACTTGGGATGTTCGTCGGTGGTGATGGTGACAGGATTGCGACCTCCGACCTGGACTGGAGTGATCTCCTCGTCGAACACGGCTCGGGCACGAGCGGTAGCGGCGCGGCGCTGCGATTCGGCCGCGAACTCGTCCTGCTGTTGACGGCTGATTCCGTACTTGCGTGCAACGTTCTCGGCGGTGATACCCATGTGTATGCCGTCGAAGGGGTCGGTGAGCATGCCGACGGTGCCGTCGACGAGCGTCCGATTCCCGAGTTTGTAACCGGTGCGGGCCCCGAAGTCGTAGAAGGGCATGCGGGACATGTTCTCGTTACCCCCGGCGACGGTGAGATTGGCTCCACCCCAACGTATCTGCATCGCAGCGGACCATACAGCCTGCAACCCTGAGCCGCACAACCGGTTGACGGTATGGGCAGGGACCGAAACCGGCAGTCCAGCGGACAGAGCGACACGGCGAGCGTTGTAAGCATCCGCCCCCACCTGACCAACACAGCCCATCACCACTTCGTCGATGTCCTCGGGCGCGACGCCCGCGCGGACAAGGGCGAACTTGGTGGCGGTGGCGCCGAGTTCGTGGGCGGGTACATCGACGAACACGCCACCGAAGCTGCCAACGGGGGTGCGGGCACCGTCGACGATGACGACAGATTCCTGAGTGGTCATGTCTAGTATCTTCCGATCTTGTTTGTTGCAGGTGTATCCGCCGGAGCCCGAGCTGTTCGGGCATCCGACGTGCTGAGTGCTGTGAGTCGATGACGTGAGTTACGGTATGTAACCGTCCGAGGTCGTCTTTACGGGTGGGTGGTCGCCGGAACGTCGAACTGTACCGATGACTTCTCTGCGAGGTAAGGCTGGACGAGTTCCGCATTGAGCCGGACGTGTGCTGGTGCGGCGAGGTATGCAGTGAAGGCGTCGTGGTCCCGGAATATGGCGGTGACGGCGTAGTCGGCGGTGGTTTCTCGCAGTCTTAGATCCTTTCCGTGCCAGTAGGATTCGATTCCCTGGCATGCTGACGCGAGTTTGTCGAGGGACGCGGACAGTGCGGTGAATACATGCTCGGGAGTGTCGTGGGTGAAGGTCAGTGTGATCACGTGGCCCATCGGCATTTTGCGGTCCTTGTCTGGAGAAAGTGGGAGGAGGGAGATGCCCGGATCGGCCCGACTCGGGCATCTCCCTCGGTTCGCGCCGGCGACCGTCGCCTAGGACAGCGGCGCACCGGTCGCGGCACGAACCTGTTCTGAGGTGACATCGGGGGCGCATTCGCGCAGCGCCAGCCCGGTGTCGGTGATATCGAGGACCGCCAGGTTGGTTATGATGCGGTTGACCACGCCCTCGCCCGTGAGTGGCAGGGCGCATTCCTCGACGATCTTTGGGTTGCCGTCCCGGTCGGTGTGTTCCATGAGCACGATGACCTTGCGGGCACCGTGCACCAGGTCCATCGCCCCACCCATGCCCTTAACCATCTTGCCCGGGACCATCCAGTTCGCCAGGTCTCCGGATGCAGAGACCTGCATTCCGCCGAGTACTGCGGTGTCGATGTGTCCGCCGCGGATCATCCCGAACGAGGCGGCCGAATCGAAGTACGACGCACCGGGGTTGACGGTAACGGTTTCCTTGCCGGCGTTGATGAGATCGGCGTCGACGTGCTGCTCATCCGGGTAGGGCCCGGTACCGAGAATTCCATTTTCGCTGTGCAGGGTTACTCGTACACCCGCCGGCAGAAAGTTCGGGATCAGCGTGGGCAGTCCGATCCCGAGGTTGACGTACTGTCCCGGCGCGAGTTCTTGGGCCGCGCGGGCCGCCATCTGTTCGCGGGTCCAGCCTTGGGTTTGCACTACTGCGGTCATGGTCAGTCCTCCTTGCCGGCACGGACGGTACGTTTTTCAATGTGTTTGTCCTGCGGGCCTGTGTGCACGATCCGGTCGACGTATATGCCCGGCAGGTGCACCTGAGCAGGGTCGATGACCCCAGGTGCGACGAGTTGCTCGACCTCGACAATGCAAAGTCGTCCGGCCATCGCTGCGAGGGGATTGAAGTTCTGTGCTGCCTTGTTGAAGACCAGGTTGCCTTCGGTGTCCCCGATGAGGGCGTGAACAAGCGCGTAATCCGCGGTGATCGACTCCTCGAGAACGTATCGCTTTCCAGCGAACGTCCGGGTTTCCTTCGGCGGGGAGGCGAGCTCAACTGACCCATCTCGTGCGTAGCGCCACGGCAGTCCGCCGGCAGAGATCGGGGTTCCGACTCCGGCCGGTGTGAAGAAGGCTGGGATGCCAGCGCCGCCGGCTCGGAGTTTCTCGGCCAGGGTGCCTTGCGGGGTGAGTTCCACCTCGAGTTCTCCGGAGAGATACTGGCGGGCGAACTCTTTGTTCTCGCCCACGTATGAGGCGATCATCCGCCGGATCTTGCCGCGGGTGAGCAACAGATCCAGTCCGTGTCCGGTGGCTCCGCAGTTGTTGGATATCACCTCGAGATCGGCGACGTCCGTGTCCGCGAGGGCGGCGATCACCGTGTCCGGTACCCCGGCGAGACCGAATCCACCGACCGCGAGCGAGGCTCCGGAGGGGATGTCGGAGACCGCGTCGGCCGCGGACACCACCACCTTGGGTCCGGTGAGTACTGTCGTTGATCCTTGTGCAGCCATTGTGTGATTTCCCTTTCCGGTCGAGCCGGGACGTTTGCGTGGTAGGCCCTTCTTGTGCTGACAGTCGGTCACACAGGGTCCGGCGCCAGCGCTCCAGCCCCCGCGTACTGGGCCGATGACCCCAGTTTCGCTTCGATCTCGAGTAACCGATTCCATTTGGCGGTTCGCTCCGAGCGGGTGGTCGATCCGACCTTGATCTGTCCCGTGCGCCAGCCCACCGCCAGGTCGGACAGCCACGAATCCTCGGACTCACCCGATCGGGCGGAGAGCACCGTGGCGACGTTGTGTTCTCGTGCGAAGTCGACGACCTCGCGCGCCTGCGAGAGGGTGCCGATCTGATTGGGTTTGACCAGAACAGCATTTGCTGCGCCGCGGTCCACTCCCTGTGCCAGTCGCTGGGGATTGGTCACGAACAGGTCGTCACCGAGGAGCTGGGTGGAGGGAAGAGCTGCTTGTGCCTTGGGCCAATGGTCCCAATCGTCTTCGGACAGGATGTCTTCGATGGACACGATCGGGAAGTCCGACGACCATGCTTCGAGTTCGGCGATGAGTTCGCTGGAGCTCAGGTGCCGGTTCTCGGAGGCGAAATGGTAGCGGGCCGAGTTCACGTCGTAGAACTCGGTGGCGGCGACATCGATCGCGATCGCGGCCTGTGCTCCGAGATCGAGGCCGGCCTTGGCGACGCCGCGCGCGAGAAACTCCAATGCCGCACGGTTGGACGGCAGTCTCGGGCCCAGTCCGCCTTCGTCGGCGACGAGCGCGACATCGTATCCGGCATCCTCGAGCACCTGGGCGGTGCCGCGACGCACTCGCCAGGCGAATTCGATCGCCTCGTGGAAGCTGTCGGCGCCGACCGGGACGACGAGGAAGTCCTGGATGTCGACCGCTCCGTCGGCGTGGGCGCCACCGGAGATGACGTTGACCATGGGCAGCGGAAGCAGGGGGTCGTTTCCGATGTGGGCGTAGAGGGGCAATCCGGCGGCTCGGGCAGCGGCTCGGGCTGAGGCGATCGACACCGACAAGACGGCATTCGAACCCATCGTCGACAGGTGGGGTGTACCGTCTGCCTCGCGCAGAGCGGCGTCGACGGCTCGTTGGTCGGTGGCGTCGATCCCGCAGACGGCGTCGCGCAGTGTGGTGTTGGCGTTCGCGACCGCGTAGGTTACGCCTTTTCCGCCGTACCGGATCCCGCCATCGCGTAGTTCGACGGCTTCGTGGGTGCCGGTGGAGGCACCCGACGGCACGATCGCCGTGGCCGCGGTCCCGTCGTGGAGGGTGACCTCCGTGGCCACGGTCGGATTGCCGCGGGAATCGAGGGCCTCCCAGGAGAACACCGATTTGATTCGGGTACCGGACATGGTCAGTTCCTCCAGAGAAGGTCGAAGGTGGGGCGGGGATGAAGTAGTACCTGCCGAGCGATCTGGAGCGCCTGCGCCCGGGCGGCCGGGGACAGGTAGGTCGCCGGCGACTTACCGTCGACGCGGGCGAGCAGGAGGCACCCGATCTGCCGCAGCAGGTGGTCGCGGTCGAGTTCGGGCAATCGAGGCTGGGGGTGGGTGAGGTAGGCATCGAGGAATGCTCGTGCCAAATCCCGGAATTCGTGGGCTGCGGACGGAGTGTGCAGTGCCTTGCACACGAAATGCGCCAGCATGAAGGCCACGTCGAAGGTCGGGTCACCGATGTGGGTTACCTCCCAGTCGATGATCCACAACCCGTCGGCACCGGTGAGGATGTTCTTCGGCGAGAAGTCCCCGTGGACCAGACACATCCGGGTGGCGAGCATATGGTCGACGGTGGCCTCGATCGCTGGGGCGAGGTCGTGATGGTGGGCGCTCGTCCATCGGTAGAACGGGTCGACTCTGAGTTCAAGGAAGGCGTCGGTGTCGGCGAACGTGTTTCGCATGACCGGGTTGTCGCTGGACTCCGCGTGGAGGGTGGCCGACAGTCGTCCCAGAACTGCGCCGATGTGGGGCGCGACCTGTCCTGCGAGCAGGTCGGTCTTCCATTCGGTGAAGTCCCGTGGGGCTCGGGCGAGGGCCATCAAGTGTCTGTCCTCGTCCAATGCCAGCATCGGCGGCACGTGGTGCGGCAGTAGCGTGCCTGCGGCGTCGATCGCGTGTGCCTCGGTGATAAGGCGTTGTGGGGAGGCATACCAGTCGGCCTCGACGCGAAGTTTGGGAAGCGCACGCTTGACGACGACGTCTACTCCAGGACCGGAGACGGCCAGGACGTCGTTGGACACTCCCCCCGACAGCGGTGCGATGTCGAGAGGCGTGTCCTCGTTGGCGAGGCCGCGGTCGATCAGGAAGGCCGTCACCTCGTCAGCAAGCCCGGTCGTGGTGTTATCGATGGGGTGAATGGTCATGTCAGCGCCGTGTTCCGGGTCGAGAAGCGTGCGTGTGGGGAGTCGATCACCTGGGCGTTGACCACATGCGAAGGTAGTTCGCCGCGCAGCACGGCGGCGACATTCGTTGCTGCCGTGCGTTGCAGGTCTGCGACGGCTTCGTCGGAGATGAATGCCGCGTGTGGCGTCAGGATCACGTCCTGTCGATGGCGGAGCGGATGGTCCTTCCCGGGAGGTTCGGTGGCCATCACATCGAGTGCGGCTCCGGCCAGGGTATTGCGTTCGAGCGCGTCGAGCAGGGCTGATTCGTCGATGAGTGCACCGCGTGAGGTGTTGATCACCACGGCGCCGGCGGGAAGCAACCCGAGTTCGCGGGCTCCGATGATGCCTGTCGTGGCCGGGTTCGCCGGCAGATGGAGGGACAGGATGTCGGCGCAGGCGAGAAGCTCGTCGAGCGTACGGGTGAACGTCACCCCGGCGTCTTCCCTCTTGCCGGCCTGTGACGGTGAGAACGCCACGACGTTCATCCCGAAGGCCTGGACCCGGTGGGCTACAGCCCGCCCGATGGCTCCGAAGCCGACCAGCCCGACAGTTCTGTTTCGGAGCCGTTTGAGTGCGCCGAATTCTTTGTTGTCCCAACCACCGGTGGCGGTTTGCTGCGCGAACTGCGCGACTTTACGTGTGTGTCCGAGGATCAGGGCGAGGGTGTGGTCGGCGACTTCTTCGGTGCAGAACTCGGGAACGTTGGACACGATCACGCCGAGCCGGGTGGCGCATTCGACGTCGATGTTGTCGAGTCCGACCCCGTAGCGGCCGACGGTACGGCAGGATCGTGCTGCTTCCAGGACTCGAGCGGTGACCGGCTTCCAGCAGGTCAAGATCGCGTCGACGTCGGCTGCGAGGTCGACGAGCTCGTCTTCGGTTCCGGTGTCGGCCACGACGAGCTCCGCACCTACCCGGGCGAGGATCTCACGTTCGATGTCGAGGGTGGGCCAGGAGTAGTCCGTGACCAGGATGGTGCTCATGCGTGCGCCGGTTCCGGTCCGGAGAAGGTGTGGCTCATCTGCCCGATACCGGTGATCCAGCTTTCGATGACGTCGCCCTCGCGCAGGAAACGTGGCGGGTTCCAGGCGGTGCCGACGCCGGAGGGTGTTCCGGTGAAGATGAGGTCACCCGGGGTGAGGGTCACGATTCCCGAGATGTATTCGATCAGCTGGCCCACCGGGAAGATGAGGTCGCTGGTGCTCGAGTTCTGTACCTCTTTGCCGTTGAGCAAGCTACCCAGGGCGATGTTGTTCCGGTCGTCGAATTCGTCAGGAGTGACCAGGACGGGGCCGATCGCGGAGTATCCGGGGAAGGACTTGCCGAGGCCGAATTGCGGGTGCGATTCGGGACGCTGCTGCACGTCCCGGTCGGAGAAGTCCTGGCCGATGGTCACTCCGGCGACATAGTCCCACGCATCGTCGGCGGAAACCTTGTGGGCTTCGCGGCCGATCACGATGACTGCTTCGACTTCCCAGTCCACGCGGGGTCCGGACAGTGCGATGGTGGTGCCCGGTCCGGTCACCGAGGTGGGGAACTTCGGGAACACGAGCGGGTATTCGGGGACGGGCCAGCCCGCCTCGGCGACATGCTTGGCATAGTTGACGCCGATACCGAATCCCTGCAACGGTGTCGGGCTCGGTGCCCCCAACTGGTCCTGACGAAGGTCACCGGCGGACGCGAACGATGCGGACTGTGCCCATTCGCTGAATTCCTGCCACACGTGGAAGAGGGCGGCGATGTCGGCGGGGAATCGGCCGCTGCTGGCTTGTTCGATGTCGAGTGCTTGGTCACCGGAGATGAGTACGGCGCGGTTGTTTTGGTTCGCGATCTTCATGAAGTGCCCTCTGAGCAAAAGTTGGATAGGGAATAGGTACGCGCGTAGGCGCAGTGAGACGGTTACGACGTCGCTGTCGTCGTCGGTCTCTTGATCAGTTCGGAGTCCGGTTCGCCGGCCTTGCGGCGGGCGATCAGGTCTTCCATGTTGAACTCGATGCCGATGGGGTTGGCGGCGAACTCGGGGCCGAACATGAACTCGTTCGCCTCGTCGACGGTGTCGTACACGTCGACCTGCATCTCGGCTTGGTTTCCGTCCGGATCCCGGTAGTACAGCGACAGGGTCGGTCCATGGTGGATCTGCCACCAGGGGGTGATGTCCTCGTCGCGGAGTCGTTCGTAGGTGGCGATCAGGTCGGCGAGGGTGGCATAGGTGAATGCCACGTGGTGCATACCGAGCGTGTCGGGATCGTGCGGTTTGTACCCGTCGGCGAGGTTCGCCAGGGCCAGCCGGTGGTGTTCGTCGTCGTAGGCGAGGAAACAGATGCGGTCGTTTCCGTACTGGACCTTGGCCTCGAGAACGTTGAGCCACCAATCGCGGAGCCGGGGAACGTCGTTGGTCTGGAACACCACGTGGGCCAGACGTTCGGGCGAGGGCATGAGGACCTCCTGTATCGGGATGGAATGGAATGGATTGTCAGAGAAGCGTTGTGGGGAGCTCGTCGACACCGAGCAGAACCTTGCCGTGCACCTCTGCGGCGGTCTCGAACAGCGCGAAGGCGTGCCGGCTGGCGGCTTCGCTGTCGCGCCAGATCCGCTGAAGGGGGTTGGCGTTCGCGAACGATGAGGCGCCGTGCGCAGAGACCAAGGTGCGGATCGCTTCCCGTGCGGTCTTGATGGCGTAGGCATTGGCCACCCTAATGCGGGTCCGGTCGGCGAGCTCGAGTGTGCGTCCGGCGGCGACAGTGGTTGTGACCTCGTCGCAGAGGGTGTAGACGAGTGCGCGGGCGGATTCGATCTGCGCGGCGGCTTCCGCGACGGCCAGCTGCACCGTCGGCGCGTACGTCTGCTGTTCGTAGCTCGAGTACGCGATGCCACGGCGGCCGGCTTTTTCGATCACCAGGTCGAGGGCGGCCCGTGCCAATCCCAGTTGTGGGCCGGCGAGGATCAGACATCCGGGAGCGAGGAACGGGGCCTGGTAGAGAGATTCGTCGGTGAACGGAGTCGGCAATCCGTGCACGGCCGAGGCGCCGAGGGCAAGGACGCGGTGTTCAGGCACGAAGACGTCGTCGAGAACGACGGTGTTGCTTCCGGAACCGGACATCCCGGCGACGAACCACGTCTCCTCAATCGAATAGTCGGACACAGGAATCATGCCGAACCCAACATCGGGGTTGCCATCGCTGTCGGTGAGCGGAAATCCCACCATGGCCCAGTTCGCGTGCCAGCTGCCCGAGGCGAAGCCCCACTTGCCGGTCACCCTCCAGCCCCCATCGACCTTGGTGCTCGATCCGGAGGGGGTGAACACCCCACAGGTGCGGGCGCCGCCTGCCGTGCCATAGATTTCCTCCTGGGCCTGTTCGCCGTACAGTCCGACGAACCAGTTACCGATGTTGAGCAGGCTGAACGCCCATGCAGTCGACCCGTCACCGCGCCCGAGCGCTTCTTCGATCGCGATCCAGGTGCGGAAGTCGGCTTCGAATCCGCCGTGACGTCGGGGCACCGAGACCCGGAAGAGCCCGGCTTGGTCCATGGCATCGATGTTGTCCTGGTCCACGCGACGGTGTTCTTCGGTGGAGACCGCGTTCTTCTGCAGCAGCGGGATCAGAGCTTCCGCGCGGGAGACCAGTTCGGTGTGATCGATAGCGTTGTCAGAGGTGGTGGTTTCGACGACGGTGGTCATGGTTTTCTCCAGGGTGGGGCGGCGAGGGACGCCGGAGGGGATCTGTTGGGAGCCGTGTCGGTTACTGCCGCCGCGGGTGGCGACCGATGGCCGGCCAGTGTGCTGTCGGTGAGACGGTGCAACAGGGTGCAGGGTCAGAGCATCGAGAGTTCGACGAGTGGTCGCGGGCGTGGCGCCAGGCCGGTCGGCCGCATCTCGAGGTGGTGGCCCAGCCGATCGCGCTTGGTGCGCAGGTAGTCGATGTTGTGGTCAGTCTCGGCCGTGGGAAGTTGGACTCGTCCCGCGAGTTCGAGCGAGTGCCCGTCGAGGCCGTCGTACTTGGCAGGGTTGTTGGTGATCAAGCGCAACCGGCGCACTCCGAGATCGATCAGGATGTGGGCGCCGACCTCGTAGCTGCGGGCGTCCACGGGAAGACCCTGCGCCAGGTTGGCATCGACGGTGTCCAGGCCCTGGTCTTGAAGGTCATAGGCGCAGATCTTGTGTGCCAGACCGATTCCTCGACCTTCGTGTCCGCGGAGGTAAACCAGGACACCGCAGCCCTCGTCGGCGATGGCCGCCAGAGCTTGCTCGAGTTGTGTTCCGCAATCGCAGCGCAGCGAGCCGAGGACGTCACCAGTGAGGCATTCGCTGTGTACCCGTACGAGCACTCCAGCATCGGTCCGCCCGGCGGCGGCGACATCACCCATCACGAGAGCCAGGTGTTCGATGCCATCGAAACTCGACCGATATGCCACGGCCCGGAACTGCCCGAATGCGGTGGGCATCGACGACGTGGAGACCTGCTCGACCTGCGACTCGGTGGCGTTGCGGTAACGCACCAGGTCGCCAATATGCAGAACCGGGAGCCCATGAGCGTCGGCGAAGGCCAACAGGTCCTCTCCGCGCCGCATCGATCCGTCGTCGGCGACAATCTCGGAGATCACCGCCACCTCGCCCGCTCCTGCCAGCCGCACCAGATCCACGGAGGCTTCGGTGTGGCCGGAGCGGACGAGGACGCCACCCGGACGGGCGCGGAGCGGAAAGATATGGCCGGGTCGTCGGAGGTCGGCGGGGGCAGTGGAGTCATCGGCCAGCGCGTGCACGGTGGCGGCGCGGTCGGTCGCCGACACCCCCGTTCCGGTATCGACGTGGTCGACCGTCACGGTGAAGGCCGTCCCGTACGCATCGGTGTTGTCCTCGACCATCAGCGGAAGCCGCAGCACCGCGGCACGCTCGACGGTCATCGGGGCGCAGACGATTCCAGTGCTGTGCCGCACGATGAAGGCCATCTGCTCGTCCGTGACGGACGAGGCGGCAACCACCAGGTCCCCCTCGTTTTCTCGGTCGGCATCGTCGATGACAATGATCATCCGGCCTGCAGCGAGCGCCGCGACGGCGTGGTCCACGGCGTCGTGGGGGTGGCGAGAAGACATCATGGTTTCACCTCCACTGCAGAATGGGTGCCGAATGTGCGTGCGTGATAGGTCAGCGGAGCCACAGAGGACTTGACCGCTTCGACGATGCCGCCGTAGGCGATGACATGGTCGCCGCCGTCGACAAGTTCCACAAGATCGCACGCCAGCCAGCCTGAGGTTCCGTGCAGTCGAGGAAGCCCACTGGAACTCGTCCACGATGTTCCCTCGAACTTGTCCGGCCCCTTGCGGGCGAACTGCATAGCGGTTCCTGACTGGGTGTGAGACATGATGTTCACTCCGAAACGTCCGGTCTGCCGCACCACGGTCAACAGAGCCGATCCGCGGTCGAGTGATATCAAGACCATCGGCGGTCTCATCGACAACGACGCGAACGCGCTGACGGTGGTGCCGTGGGGTCGAGTGCCGTCCATGGCGGTCACGACGGCCACCGGAGTGCACACTCCCGCCATGACCTCTCGAAATTCGGTGGCCACGGACTCAGCCGACCTACCATCGGCCAGTCGTACGTCCATTGGTTGCCTCCCACGTCCAGTCGGTCAGTCACACAAACGATTGTGTGTGACTTCTGTCATACACAACTGTGCGTGAGCCACCGAGCAGATGAACCGGGCAACTACGTAGACGACTACGTATCTAATTCTCGGTGTTCGTGTGGTACCAGCTGGCGACCTGAGTGCGGGATGTGAAACCCAACTTGACCAGGATGTTTTCCACGTGCGTTTCCACCGTACGTAGGGCGATCACCAAGTCGGCAGCGATCTGAGCATTACTTGAGCCCGCGGCGATCAGCGCCGCCACCTGCCATTCGCGGGGAGTGAGCACTCCAGCCGCTTTGGGGCGGCCGCGACTCGGTCCCCCGATGTTCCTTGTACCGGCACCTTCGGGGCGAGCGAGGCCCGAGCCCTGCGCGGGCGAGGAACCTGCCGATGCGCGGTCCGGTGCACTCAATACCAGGTCGAGGACCTCATTCACCTTCATCTTCGCGCCGCGGGCAAGTTCGGCATCGAATCTCTCGATGCCGAGGTCCTTTTCGAGAATGTCGACATGCTCGTGGTGAATTTCGAGGTACTGGTCGAAACCGAACAAGGGGTTTCCGATCGGCCCCCAGAGGGATCGATTCGCCCCGAGTAGCCGTGCGGCGCGCACCCGATTCCCGCGATCACATTCGAGCCAACCGAACACTTCGAGCGCGAACGCGATACCGGTGAGGTCGGCAAGGGACCGCTTCGACCGGATGCTCCTACGCAAGAGTTCAGCACAAGTGTCCGTTTCTCCCGTTTGCCAGAGGTCGACAGCGTTGACCCAGTCCCCCCAGCTTCGCGCCCACACTTCGCCGATCTCGTCACTGCGACGCCGAAGGATGACCCCCAACGAGCGTGACCGCTCGAGATTTCCGAGGACCAAATGAATCCACGACTGCTGAGCGAGCGCCAACAGATGAACCGAGTCCCACAGCTCAACGGTGTCGAAGATCGACACTGCCTCCTCGTACAGGCGGGCCGACTCGTCGAAACGCCCGGTGAACATCGACGCCGATGCCCTTGCTTGGGTGACATAGCCGGTCAAGATTGGGTCGTCATCGGCATCAGCTCGCTCGGCCGCTTCGTCGAGGACGGGAATCGCCGCCCGAGGGTCGCCCTGCGCCAACGCGATCCACCCCTTGACCCACAGGGACTTTGCTGAAAGTTCCGCAGGAGAGGTTGACAATCGACCGAACCAATATTGGCCCTCTCGTGCCAGTCCCGAGATCCACCGATGCCACAGGCCGGTAATCATGTCATCGGCCACCGCTGCGTGGGTATCTCGTTCGAGGCCGTTACGGATTGCTTGCCGGATGTTCGGAATTTCCGACATCACTGAGTTCGCCGCATCGACCTGCCCCGCTCCCGAACGCCACGCGCGCTCAGCGACGGCGACAATATCTGCGTAGTGGCGAAGATGGCGTAGCGCCAGCTCCGATTCGTCTACTACGCGCTCGTCGGATGACGCGGACAAGAGCCGCCGCCCGAATTGCCGGATCGGTTCGAGCAATCTGTACCGGTTTTCATCGTCGAGGCGATCAACGACAGATTTGGTGATCAGTCCGAGAATCCATTCCCGCACCTGCGTCTCATTCACACCGCCGAAAGTGCAAATGGTGACCGCGCTGTCGAGGGTGAAGCTGCCAGCGAAGTACGACAAGCGGATCCAAATCTGCTGCTCACCGGGCGTACACAGGTCATAGCTCCACTTCATTGCCGCTTCGATAGTCTGGTGACGCACGTCCACCCCCCGCACTTTTGCCGCCAGCAACCCCTCACTCGATTCGAGACGATGCGCGATCTCGGCGATGCTCAGGTTCCGGACCTGCACAGCAGTCAGTTCAATCGCCAGAGGAATTCCGTCCAGCCGCCTGCACAGCCGGACAACGTCGTCGATGTTGCCGGCGTCGACGACAAAGCCTGGAGATGCAGCGGACGCACGCTGCTCGAACAATTCCACTGCTTCGAAGCCGGCAGCGTCGTCGCTGACAAGACCACCATCATCAAGCTCGGGGACCGCGAGAGGAGGAACCGACACCACATGCTCGCCCGCCACCGCCAGTGGCTCGCGGCTGGTCACAATGATCCGCAAATCGCGGGCACGTCGAATCAGGGAGCCCGCCAGATCTGCCACCGCGTCGACCAGGTGTTCACCGTTGTCCAGAATCAGCAGTGCCCGACGATCAGGCAGATGTCTGAGGACCACTTCAACGGTGTCTGCGCTCGATTGATCAGCAATCCGCATCGCCTCCGCAACTACCATGGCAATCGCCGTTGGGTCCGTCACATCCGCCAGTTCGACGAACCACACCCCGCCAGGAAAAGAACGAGCCACCCGCCGCGCCGCCTGAATTGCCAGTCGCGTTTTCCCCACCCCGCCAGGACCGGTAATGGTCACAATCGGTGCTGTCGCCAACGCCGACTTGACCGCAGTGACCAACGCTCGCCTCCCGACGAAACTCGTCGGGCTTTCCGGCAAGTTCCGCTCCTGAAACGGGGACGTTCTCGTCGACATAGCCCTACCTCATCGTTCGCCACCGGATCGATCGGACACCAAACCTACATCCAGACATCCGCGCTCAACTCAGCCTGAATACATCGATCAGATGGTGGCAGCGCCGGTCCGCGTACCGAGGCCGAGGCCGAGGCGAGGTTCCCGCGGACAGGGCCGTTGATGACCCGGAAGCTGAATCTCGAGTTGATCGCCGAGCACTGGAACGACTTGCTCCGGCTGGCGGGGTCGTTGAAGTTCGGGCACGCCACCGCCTCGCTGCTGGTCGGAAAGCTCTCGGCGTCGGGTCGTCAGAACGCCCTGGCTGCCGCGTTGAAGGAGTACGGGGCGCTGCGGCGCACCATCTACGCCGCGAAGTACCTGTGGGATCCGGACTATCGGCGCAAGATCTCCCGCCAGCTGAACAAGGGCGAGTCCCTGCACGCGCTGCGCCGCGACCTGCTCTACACCCACGAGGGCATGATCTCTGCCCGGCACCTGGACGGGCAGACCGAACAGGCCTGGTGCCTCACGTTGGCGACGAACACCGTGATCGCCTGGACGACAGAGTATTACGGCCTGGCGGTCGAGCAGATGCGGCGTACCGGCCGTCGTATCGATCAGGACGTACTGGCCCACATCAGTCCAGCGCACAGCGAGAACATCAATTTCTTCGGCGCGATCGAGGTCGATATCGACGCCGAACTCGCCGCGTTGGGGCCGACCGGGTACCGGCCGCTGCGGGTGCGCGACACCCTGTTCTAGAGAGTGTCAGCGTGCTCAGCAGGTGGATAGCTGGGCGGAGGTCGTCGCGGCTGGCAGTGTTCCGGCTTCGATGCCGGCCAGGGACCGGATGCCATACAGGCGGTCGCGTAGAGCAGACCCTCGGGCAGGCTGATCAGGTTGTGCCCGCCGCTGCGCCCCAAAGTCGTCACGGCTGCGGGACGATCGCTGGAGCAACAGTGACGACGGCCTGGCCGACGGCGCCTCCGCTGCGGCTGGTGATGGCGGCGGGGACGTCATCGAAGTCGTAGGTCTCGGTGACGGGCGGGGTGATCGATCCGTCGCGCAGGAAGGCGGAGAGGGCTTCGCGGGTGAGGTCGCGTTCGGTGTCGGAGCGGAAGAGGGCAAGGGCTCCGCTGACGGAGTAGTCGTTGAAGACGATGTGCTGGGGGTCGGGTTGTCCCCACGTGCCGCTGGCGAAGCCGACCAGCAGAATGCGTCCCCCACGGCTGACAGCCGAGGTGGCTTGCTCGTATGCTTCACCGCCGACCGTGTCGTAGATGACGTCGGCGCCATGACCGCCGCTGAGTTCGAGCACTGTCTCGGCGAGGTCGTGTTCGCTGAGGTCGACGACGTGGTCGGCGCCCTGGAGACGGCAGAAGCGCGCCTTGTCCTCGTGGCGGGCGGTGGCGATGACGGTGGCACCGAGGGCTTTGCCGAGCTGGATGGCGGCCGATCCCGTGCGCCCTGAGCCACCCAGGACCAGGAGGGTCTCGCCTTCGCGGAGCGTGGCCCGGTGGGCGAGGCCGACGTGGGCGACGTGGTATGAGCCGGGGAATCCGGCGGCTTGCGCGTCGGTGAGTTCGGCGGGGGCCGGCGTCGCCCCGGTAGTCGGGCTGAGCGTGTATTCGGCGAGTCCACCGATCGCGATGTCGGCACGGCTGTTGCCCATGATCCGGGTGCCCGCGGAGAAGGGGTATCCGGGGCCGGGTTTGTCCACGATGCCGACGATTTCCTGGCCGGGAGAGACCGGGGCCGAGGGGACCAGCGGGTAGCGGCCCTGGACCATCATGAGGTCGGGAAGCGCGACACTGGCGGCCAGGACGCGCACGCGGGCCTCGTTCGGGCCGGGTTCGGGAAGGGGGACTTCCACCTTCTTCAGGACGGTGTTGGGCGCGCCGAACTCGTTTGCCTGCCAGCGTTTCATGAATGCGTTCCTTTCGGTCGGGGACAAGCGCCGAGCCGTTTGAGGTGGACCCTGTATTCGGGTCGGGCCGCCCAGCCGGCGCGGCCGGTGAACGATCTCTTACTCGTAGTCGAGGACTCGCCCGGTACGTGGGGCACGACTGTGCCACACATACCGGCGGGCTCGTCGGTGGTGTCGGTGACGGAATCGGCGTCAGCGGTGAAGGGAGCGGTTGAGTTCCACCACGTCGTCCAGCGCGGGCGTGGAGGGGAGACCCGCTAGGTACTCCAGCTGGCGGTCACGGATGCCTGGGGTCCGCTCCCGGTCGGCCGCCTGCAGGGCCGGCCCCAGCTCGTCGAGGCTCAGCTCGGTGCAGTACGCGGGCGTTGCCGGCTGCTGACGCCAGGAGTCGGCCAGCTTGCCTGCGTCGAAGGGGTCGAAGCCGCTCTCGTCCACCAGGCGCATGGCCACTTGCCGCGCCTCGTCGGAGTCGGCCGCGACCGGAAGCGCGATCCGGCCTGGTGTTCCCGCGGGAACACCCTTGGTCTTCAAGGTGCCTTCCAGGACCGCGTTCCACGCCTTGACCACCGGTCGTCCCAACTGCTCGGCCACCCACAGGCTCTCGACCTGACCCTGCCCCACCCCCTCGATAGGAACGTTCCACGCCCGGAAGGGGACGTAATTGGTGGTGTCGATGACGACGGTCTCCTCGGGCACGGCAGTGAAGAGTCCGGCCACCTCCGGGACCTTGAAGAAGGGGACGGACAGGATCACGACGTCCTTGCCCTGTACGGCGTCGGCAGCCGTCGCCGCTCGCGCCCCGAATTCCAGCACGTCCGCATCGATGGTCTCCGGCCCCCGGGAGTTCGCGACGGCGACCTCGTGCCCGCCTGCACTGAAGATGCGCGCCAGGTGTGCCCCGATCGCCCCTGTACCGATAACACCAATTTTCATGATTCGTCCTTACTGGAGATGTGCCTCTCCTGAGAGGGGGGAGACGGGATGTGATGACTGTGGGCTTGCGTGGTTGTTCCGGACGTCCTGCTCGCGGTATCCGCTTTCGATGAGAGATCTTCCCTGTGTCTTTCGACCAGGCAGTGAGGGGCAGGGCTAGTGCACGACGACGGGTGCGTCAGCCTGCTCGGGGGCGGGCGTGATTTGGTCGCGGGCGCGCCGGACGAGCAGTCCGCACACGAGTGCGACCGCGACGAGGGCGACGGCTGAGACGGCGAAGATCACGTGGTAGCCGTGTACCGCGGCGGCGTCGGTAGCACCCTTGGTCTGGTCGCGGCCGGCAAGGTATTGCGCGACCGCGCCGCCGTAGATGGTGCTCATCAGAGCCGTTCCGATGGATCCGCCGACCTGCTGCACCATATTGACCGCCGCCGAGGCAACGCCCACGTCGCCGGGCTCGACGCCCAGGGTGCTCGTCGAGATGGCCGCGGTGAAGATCAGTCCCATGCCGAATCCCATCACGGCCAGCGCGGGCAGGACCACGGCGAGATAGGAGCCGTCGACGGAAAGGCCCTGCAGGATCAGCAGGCCCGCGGCGGCGATCAGCGCGCCGACGGTGAGCATCACCCTCGGCCCGACCCTGGGCAGCAGCATGCCGCCCACGAAATTCGCGCTGATGATGACCGCCAGTGGGAAGGGCAGGAACGCGACACCCGTCATCAGCGCGGAGAACCCCAAGGTGCTCTGCAGGTAATAGGTCAGGAACAGAAACAACCCGAACAGGCCGATGTTGGCCAGGACCAAGGCGAGCAGGGCGCCGCCGCGGTCACGGTCGAGGACCACACGAAGCGGGAGCAGGGGGTGTGCCGCGCGCCGTTCCACGAGCACGAACAGGGCCACGAGCGCGACACCGACGAGCAATGAGGCCAGGGTCAGCGCATCGCTCCACCCCTCGGTCTCCGCGCGGGCGAACCCGTACACGATTCCCACGAGACCGACCGTCACCGTGATCGCCCCCAGCACGTCGAGGCGGGGGCGAGCAGTGACCACGATGCGGGGCAGCAGGGATGCCGCGCCGACGAGCGCGACGACGGCGAACACCACGTTGACGAACAGGCACCAGCGCCAGGACATGTACTCGGTCAGCACGCCACCCAGGAGCATGCCGATCGCACCACCCGAGGCGCCGACGGCGCCGAAAATACCAAACGCTTTCGCCCGCTCCCTGCCATCAGTGAAGATCATCGAGATGAGGGACAGCGCGGCCGGGGCCAGGAGCGCGCCGAACACACCCTGCAATGCTCGCGCGCCGACCAGAAAACCGAACGACGGCGCAATACCTCCGAGCACCGACGCCAGAGCGAACCCGGCCAGCCCGATGATGAAAGCGCGCTTTTGCCCGACAAGATCCGCGATGCGACCGCCCAGGAGGAGCAGGCTGCCGAAGGCGAGCGAGTAGGCAGTGACGATCCACTGCCGATCCTCGTCACCGAACTGCAGATCGACCTGGGCGGCAGGCATCGCGATAGTCACGATCGTGCCGTCCAGTATCACCATCAGCTGCGCGATGACGATGAACACGAGAACAAGCCATTTTCGCCTCATCGGCGCGGTCGGCTCGGCACCGCGATCTGTTGACTGAAGCGTTTGCACGCATGCCTCCGGTAGAAACTTGAAACGGAACAGTGAGTCCGGATGGCGACGGTAGCAGAAACGGACTGATGATTCCGAATCGGTGTGCTGGGTAGGATCCCTGTGTGACCGACACGACGAGCCCCCCGACCAGAAAGGATGCCGCGCGCAACCGCGCCCGGTTGCTCGAGGCTGCGGAACAGCTGTTCGCCAGCGAGGGGCTGGATGTGACGTTGAAGGACGTCGCCCTCCGGGCAGGGGTGGGCGTCGGCACCGTCTACCGGCACTTCCCGACGAAGGACGACCTCCTGGATGAGATCTTCGCCGACCGGTTGGCCTCCGCGACCGACAGTGCCCGAAGGGCGGCGGCGGACCCGGATGGGTGGCGCGGTCTCGTCCGCTACCTCGAGGACTCGATGCGCACGCAAAGGGACAACTGCGGCCTGCGCGGACTGGTGATTGCGACCGTCCCCAGCTGCCCGATGGTGGTCAAGTCCCGGACGGAAATTGCCCCGCTGGTGCGGCAGATGGTGGCAAAGGCGCAGAAGCAGGGCACGCTCCGTCCCGACTTCGACGCCACAGACGTCACGTACATCCAGGTGGCGTTGGCGGCGATCATGGAGGCGACCCACGACACCTCGCCGGACCTGTATCGCCAGCACCTCAAGCTGTTCATCGACGGTATGCGTGCGGAAGGACCCCCGGGAGCTGCCTTCCGAGACACCTGACTCCCAACAGGATGATTTTTAAGATGGTGGGCTCGACCCAGGAATGGCAATCCATCGCGGAACAGTTCTCCATCCGCACACGAGTTCTGACTCGAATTGGGGTTGTGGCGAGCTGCGGTTTCGCAACACCGGTATGCCGGATCGGATGTGGGACAGTAACGACCGTTTTCGTCTCATCGTCCGGCACCACCACCCCCGCCGGGCGGTTCCTGTTCCACGTCATCGCCGCCATGGACGAGATGACCGCCGACCTCATCAGCGAAGGCACCCTCGAAGGACTCGAATCCGCCGCGCACGCGGACGAGTCCGCGGGCACCCAGCGGACTAGACCACCTTGCAGACGCTCAAGGCACGCCAGATGTACGACGAAACCGACGACCACGACCAACACCGCTACACCGTCGCCCAGATCGTTCCCATTGCCCCGTGCCGAAGCAGGGCCATGTCAGTGATGCTGTCGGCGCCGACCATGCCCGCGATCAACATGCCGACACAACACCACTACTTTCTGGGGAACGTTCGACCTCGTCCGTCGCGAACCAACCCCGAAAAATCGGGCCTGAGCAGCAGAATCCGCATCTTCGCCATTCCAACACCACCTCGCCGAAGGTGTTGCAATGACCGATATAACCCTGGGGCCGTCAAACGGGACATCTCCGAACAGTCGGGATCACGCCGTCGGCTGCGGTATGGCGCGGTACGAGCAGCGTCAGTACGGCGCCGACGACGGCGGGGACGGCGAAGGCGAGCAGTTGCCAGGTGGTGCCGGCGCCGAGTGCGACGAAAAGTCCCCCGTAAGTGGGGCCGATGATCGCACCGATCCGGCCCACTCCCAATGCCATGCCGAGCCCGGTGGCCCGGCAGGACGCCGGGTAGAAGGTGCCGACGAAGGTGTTGAGCACGATTTGGGTGCCCGTGGTGCCCACACCCGCGAGCAGTACCAGTAGATAGATGACCGCGAGCGGCGGGGCGGTGGCGACGAGCAGCAGAGAGACTGCGGCAATGACGAAGAACGTTGCGGTGACGGGTTTTATGCCGTACCGGTCGGCGAGTACGGCACCGATGAGTGCGCCCGCCGCGCCGCCGACGTTCAGGGTGAGCAGGAACGACAAGGCGGCGCCCAGCGGGTAACCGGCCGACTTCATGAGCGCGGGAAGCCAGGTCGCGACGCCGAACAATACGAGCAGGCAGACCAGGGTCATGCCCCAGAACAGCAGCGTCGCGACAGTGCGGTCCGCGCCGAACAGTGCTCGCAGCCCGCGTCGGGGGCTGGGCTCGGCCGGAGCGGAGCTCGCGGCGTGCTGGAGGTGATAGCGGTCGACGATCGCCGCCGCGGCCTCATGTCGGCCACGAGCATTCAGATAGGCCGGTGACTCCGGCAGGTATCGGAGCATCACCGGAAGGAAAACGAGTGCCGGCACCATCCCGGCCAGGAACATCGCCCGGAACCCATACGCGGGCACGAGCCACAGCGACAGCACTCCGGCAAGTATTCCGCCGATGCTGGTGCCGACGAACCCGAGCGCCACCGACCGGGCCCGAGCACCCGGTTCGGCGAACTCGATCAATGTTGCTGCCGCAGTCGGCATCAGGACACCGGCCCCGAGTCCCACCGCAACACGCCCGACCCCGAACACTTCGGGGCTGGGTGCGAACGCGCACACCCCCATCGCCGTGGAGAAGACGAGGACGGCTGTGAGGAGAGTGCGGCGGCGGCCCCAACGGTCGGCGACGGCCGCGGCGAGCAGGGCGCCGACGAGCATGCCGACTCCGGCGAGGGAGCCGAGCATTCCCACCTGGGTGCCGTCGAGGTTCCAGGAGTCGTAGCTCAACAGTGAGGGGACCACTGTTCCGTACATCAGAAGGTCATACCCCTCGAGGACCAGTGCCATGAAGCAGAGTCCGACGACGGGCGCGGCAGGGGTGATACGGGCAGACATCGGTGTCTCCGCTCGAAGTGACATGACCACGCTGTCCCACCGGAGGCAGGTCAGGGTGAATGCATCGGTGGCTAGGGACGCGTTACGTGCAGCGGGTTTCGAGCCACGCGCCGATCTCGGCGGCGGCCAGGCTGGCGCCGGTGGGGGCGCCGTCGCGGATCGGCCCTCCGAAGTGGGTGCCGGCGACGCGGACGTGCGTTGTGTCGGTCGATCCGAGGGCGTCGACCATCATTGTGGCGTCCTCGGGGAAGCACGCCTGATCACCGGTGAGTTCGACGAACAGTGTCGGGGCGGTGACTGCGGGAGCACAGCGGAGGAAGTCGGCGTTGCTGCTGAGGCCCGACCAGGTAGACAGCCAGGCGTCCGGGGTGGCGAACCGTCCGAAGCCCACGAGTCCGTAGTTGGTCAGGTCGGGTCGCCGGCCGAACAGTGACCCGTAGGGACGCTCGTTCGGGCTCAGGGACAGGTCGGTGAACCTCAGGTCCGCGTCGGTGCGGTACACGGTCAGGACGCGGGGCGCCAGCGCGGCGCGTCGATCCGCCGGGTCCGCGGTGTGCTTGTATCGGCGACGCGCATCGGCGGCTTCGTCGACTCGTGCGCGGGCGATCGCGTCGAGGCGGGCGATCCGGTCGTGCTGCGCTGCCCGGTAGCGGGTGACGAAATCCGGTAAATACGAGGAACTGTGCGGCGGTTCGGCGAAACCGTTCGCAGGATCGAAGGGGTTGAGGTCGGGATCGGCAGCGAGGGGGTCCGACTCGTCGGTGACCGACGGGTCGATCAACCGCAACAGCAGTGCCCCCTGTCCGGGGTGCGGGGCCATGAAAATCGCCGCGTGTGGCAGCGGCATCTCGGCGCCGGGGAGATCGATCGGTCGTCCCGCCGGGGTACGGGTCAACCGCTCCTCTGCCGGTAGTGCGGCCTGCTGGTGATAGAAGGCGAAGAGGGTCCCGCCTCCAGAGTGCCCGAGACTGACGACGTACTCGAACCCTTTCTCCCGCAGGAACACCTGTCCGGCCGCGGCATCAAGCAGCGCCTGCTCGTGCACCAGGGCGATGTCGTTGTTGACCGACCGGGTGCCCTGCGTCCACACCGCGAATCCACGGGCGAGCAGTTCGGGAACGAGCACATGATGAGTCAGATCCTGACGCGGGTGCATCAAGGTGACGACGGTGCGCGCACCGGGAACGACCCGCAGCACGCCGGAGACCTTGGCACCGTCGGCGGTGGCGAGTTCGTGCGTCGACGTCACCGTGGCCTCCGGAGCTCGAGCAGCGTCGATATACCGGCCGGCGCCCAACCGTGAGTTCTCGGTCATCGCGGCTCGACCCGCATGACGTCCTTGTCCCACTGCGTAATTCGAGACTGCGTCAGCCCGGCGACACTGCTGTACCAGACGGCGTGGCGGCAGCCGGTGGCGCGGCGGTCGATGACGATGGCCGTCTCGGAGACGATCCGGAAGTAGGGACCGACGTGGTCGACGGTGACCGCCGGATCCTGACCGGCGACTTCGGCGACCGCCGTGTTCTCCGGGACGTCGAGGACGAACAAGGTCGTCATCGGGTCACCACCTCCTTCGATTCTTGTTCCTGCTGCCAGGCGGCCGCGCGTTCGGTGATCAGTTCCGCCTTGCGAGTCAGCAGGGCGGCCATGCTGGGATCGGGGCCGGTCACCACATCGACGAGGGCGTCGATGGTGAGGTTCGCGTCGAGATCTTCCTGCGGGGTGACCGGACGCAGCGCCCGGGTGATCTCGATCATGTACCCGTTGGGGTCATGGGTGTAGATCGACTCGATCGTCTCGTGCTGGATCTGCATCTCCACCGGCCATGCGCTGTGGTCCAGTCGCCGCCGATATTCCGTCAGGTCCTCCTCGCTGTCGACGTGAATGGCCAGATGACGCGAGCGGATGAAGAAGATGGGCACGTCGTCATCGAAGCGGGAGTACGAGTCGCCCTGTGGTCCACCGTCGAAAGGTTCGAGGCCGAAGTAGTAGAAGAAGGCGAGCCGGTCGTCGTTGCCGATGTCGAAGAAGAAGTGAATGAAGTCGGGGTGTTTTTCCGGTCCCCAGCCGGCGGCGCAGATGGAGTGTACGACCGGGAACCCGAGAACGTCGCGATAGAACTTCACGGTGGCGGCGGGATCGAAGGTCGGGTAAGCGACGTGGTCAACGCCTCTGACGGTGTGCTGCAGTTCGGACATGTAAATTCTCCCAAGGGTTCGGTTACTGGCGGGCGGCAGCCGGCGCGTCGGCGCGCAGCAGACTTCCGGCTCCGGGAATGTCTACGTCGAGGTCGAGTGCGCGCAGTAGGCTGTAGGCGCCGGCGGTAGCGGCCGACAGCACCGGCAGGTCGAACTCGTCTTCCGCGCCTTGGACGAGGTCGAGTGAGGGCATCTGCACGCAGGCGGAGATCACCATGGCATCGGCTCCGGTGCGGTCGAGCGATCGTGCCGCTTCCATGACCCTTTCGCCGGGGATGCAGCCGACCTCGGCGTTGTCGGAGACCTCGAGAGCGCGCCAGTCGGACACCGCAATGCCTTCCTCCTCGATATAGGCGACGACCTGCTCGGCGAGCGGAAGCATGTAAGGCGTGACGAGGATGATCCGTTTCGCGTCGAGGGCGCGGAGCGCTTCGACGAGAGCACCCGCGCTGGAGCGGACCACTGCGTCGGAATCACCGGTCGCCAGTTGCTCGGCGACCAGACTTTCCACGCGTTGGTGCTCCCCGGGTCCCACTGACATCAGGGCGACCAGGCATGCGTAGAGGATGGCGTCGACGCCTGCGTCACCGAGTTCGAGGATGCACCGCTCGCGTTGAGCGTTCATCGCTCGCAGTTGTTCCGGAGACACCGCCTGCATCCGCATGCGGCTCGAGTGGAATGAGAACTGGGCCTTAGCATGTCGGCCGAGCAGGGCCGGCATTTCCGTTTCGACGGTCACATTCGAGCTCGGTACGACGAGTCCGATGCGGTGAATGCCCATGGCGTAGTCCTTCTGATTGGAATGGCAGCTGGGAGCGCGGTCGGCCCTGCCGGATATTTACATTCATGACGATTATTCGACGCGAATGACGATTCGTCAACCCGCGGGTTGGCGCGCCTCACGAGCAACGAGGCCGACTCGAGCCACGTTCGTGTCCGTCCTCACATTCAACACTTGACAGGTCGTCAGTCACGTCGAATACTCGACATTGACGTAAGGAGGTGTTCGAGGATGACCTCACACCCCGTCGCATACCCCCGGCACGAAGGAGCACAGCGGCAATGGCATATGTAATCGGAGTGGACGTCGGTGGCACGTTCACCGACGCGGTGTTGGACGACAACGCCGGCACTGTTCTCGCCGCCAAGGCTCCCTCGACCCCGCCCGACTACTCACGCGGCGTGATCGACGTTCTCGAGGTGCTCGCCGAGCAGCTGGGATGCCCGGTCGAGGAGATGCTGGCAAACACGCACCACATCGCTCACGGCACCACCTCGTCCCTGAACGCCCTCGTCATGGGCAACGTGCCCCCGGTCGGCTTCCTCACCACCAAGGGCCACCGCGACTCGATCTACATCATGAACGTCGAAGGACGTTATCTTGGCAGCTCACCTGAGCAGCTCCAGAACGTGATGGGACAGAGCAAGTCCCACGGTCTCGTCCCGAAGAAGCACGCCCTGGAGGTGACCGAGCGGCTCGACCGGGACGGCAACGTCGTCGTAGCCCTCGACGAGGACTCCGCCCGCGAGTCCATCCGCGAGCTCCTCGCCGAGGAGGTGTCGGGGATTGCGGTCTCGCTGTTGTGGTCGTTCCGCAACCCCGTGCATGAACAGCGCATTCGCGAACTCGTCCACGAAATCGACCCGACGATGTTCGTTTCCCTGTCGAGCGAGGTGAGTCCCCGCATCCGCGAGTTCGCCCGCAACGCGACGACCATCATGAGCACCCAGATCGGGCCCGGGCTCCGAGACTACCTCGGCGAATTGGAGTCCCAGCTGCGCAAGCTCCAACTCGCGGGACCTCTGCTGGTGATGCAGAGCAACGGCGGCGCTGTCGCCGCCGCGGAGGCACCGAAGAACGCGATCAGCACAGTCGGATCAGTGCTGACCGGCGGTGTGGTGGGCGCCGTCTCCCTCGGCAAGCAACTCGACCACCGCAACATCATCGCCACCGACGTCGGCGGAACCACCTTCCTCGTCGGACTCGTCGTCGACGGGGAGCCCGTCCGGTCCTCCAGCACGATCATCAACCACCATCCGATCAACGTGCCGACCCTCGAGGTCCACGCAATCGGCTCCGGCGGTGGCGCCATCGCCTGGATCGACGCCGGTGGCAACCTGCAAATCGGCCCGCACAGCGCGCAGGCCGTCCCCGGCCCGGCCTGTTACGGCCAGGGCGGCACCGAACCGACCAACGCCGACGCCAATCTGGTGCTGGGAATCCTGCCCGAACGTGGCCTCCTCGGTGGGCGTAAACCGCTCGACAAACACCTTGCGCGCGAAGCGATCCGCACCAGAATTGCAGAGCCCCTGGGCCTGTCGATCGAGGACGCCGCCGCGGCCATCTACGCGGTCCAGAACGCCCAGACCGGCGACCTGCTTCGCAAGACCGTGGTCGAGGCCGGCCACGATCCCCGGAACTTCGTCCTCTACGCCTTCGGCGGGTCCGGCCCAGCCCACTGCGCGGCCTACGCCGCCGAAGTCGGTGTCCGGGAGGTCATCGTTCCGCTCGGCCAAGTCGCTTCGGCCTTCTCGGCGTACGGTCTCGCGTCGTCCAACATCGTCCTCGCCGCCGAACTGTCCGACCCGGCCGCCATGCCCCTCGACCCCGCCCGCGCCGAGCGCAACTT
This sequence comes from Rhodococcus sp. IEGM 27, assembly GCF_033142305.1. NCBI lineage: Bacteria > Bacillati > Actinomycetota > Actinomycetes > Mycobacteriales > Nocardiaceae > Rhodococcus > Rhodococcus sp. IEGM 27. The sequence goes on from NZ_JAWLSG010000001.1 coordinate 1,170,403, forward strand.
CACGCAGCTGGAAAACCAGGTGCTCGAACAGATCAACCGACAGGGCTTGACCTTCACGAGCGTCGAGATCGAGCGTGAGATCGACATGCGATACACCATGCAGCTCGCCGAGGTCGCCACCCCGATCCCGGCCGGAGACCTCGACGCAGTCGGGATCGCGCAGGCGTCGGATCTGTTCGAGCAGCGGTACGCCGAACTCTACGGAGAGGACAGCGGATTCCGGGAAGCCGGCATTCAGGCAATTACTTACCGGGTGCGCGCGACCGGCATTCTGCCCTTCTCCCCCACGCTTCCGGAACTGAAGTCCGCGGACTCCGCCGATGCATCCGCCGCCAGGATCGGCACCCGCAAGGTCTGCCTGAACGGCCGGATCGGATACGTGGACACCGACGTCTACGACTACAGCAAGCTGCTCGCCGGACACGTACTGTCCGGCCCGGCGATCGTCGAGGTCCCGACGACCACCGTCGTCGTCCCCCACGGCACCACCGGCACCGTCGACCGTCTCGGCAACCTCAACATCGTCGCCCACTAGGAGCACCGAAGATGACCATGCAAATTCCCGGCGCCGAGGTTTTCTCGAGCCGACCCGTCGACCCCGACGCGCTCTCCCGATCCCTTCCGCCGAGGCTGGAAGTCCACACGGTCACCGACGAACAGATCGACAACCTCGACCCGCTTACCTATGAGGTCATCCGGCACCGTCTGTGGTCGGTCACCGACGAGATGGGTGAGGCACTCAAGCGAATGTCCGGTTCCCCCATCGTCACCGATGCAAACGACTTCGACTTCGCCATCAGTGACGAGCTCGGCCAGGAAGTCCAGGTCGGCCTCTACAACACCATGCTCGTCGGCGCCGTCGACCTCGCGATCTACTGGACCCTGCAGCACCGCGCCACCAATCCGGGCATCACCGAAGGTGACATGTTCTTGTGCAACGACCCCTGGGTCGGGGGCGGCTTGCACCAGAGCGACGTGATCGTCTATCAGCCGATCTTCCACGAAGGCAAGCTGTTCGCCTGGACCAGTGCGATCTGCCACGAGCCCGATCTCGGCGGATCCGGCCTCGGGTCCTTCGACCCCGCAGCCAAGGATGTGTTCTCCGAGTCGCTGCCCACCCCGCCGATCAAGGTGGTCCGCGACTACGAACTGCAGCGCGACGTCGCCGATGCCTGGGTACGGCGCTCGCGGGTCCCGATGCTCGTCGGACTCGACCTGCGGGCGAAGATCGGCGCCAACACGGTCGGCCGCAATCGGCTTCTCGCCGTGATCGAGCAGTACGGTGCCGACACCGTCAAGGCCGTGATGAAGCGCATGATGGCCGACGCCGAGAGTCGGCTGCGGGGCAAGCTCACCTCACTGCCCGACGGAACCTGGAAGGCCACCGGCTACCAGGACCAGTCACACACCGGGGACCGCGGCGTCCACAAGATCACAGTCGCGATGACCAAGACCGCCGATCACCTCACTTTCGACTTCACCGGCACCGACCCCCAGACCGGCGTCATCAACTGCACCTACGCCGGCATGCGCGGCGGCGTCATGCTGGCTCTGCTGCCGATCCTCGCCGGCGACATTCCGTGGTCCGCGGGCGGGCTGATGCGCTGCTTCGACCTCGTCGCCGAGGAAGGGACGATCAACAACGCCACCTTCCCCGCCGCCGTCAGCCGCGGCCCGATCGGACCGGCGTGGCTCACCGGCACCCTGATCGCCGAATGCCTGTCCCAGATGCTCGACCGCTCCGTCGATCTCGGCACGAGTGTGCAGGCCGCCTGCTGCGGCACCTGGGACACCGCGGTGATCGCCGGTCTCGACGAGCGCCCCGAACAATCGGTACCGTTCCTCAACATCATGATGGAACCCATGGCGGGCGGATACGGTGCGCGCCCAACCGCCGACGGCATGGACACCGGTGGCCTGTTCTGCATCCCGATGGGCCGCATTCCGGACACCGAGATGACCGAGTTCCTCTATCCGCTGCTCACCCTGTGGCGCCGCGAGGAACCCGATTCCGGCGGACCGGGACGTCACCGCGGCGGTGTCAGCGCCTCCATCGCCATCACCCCCTACGGCACCAGCCTGCCGATGGGCCTTGTCCTGGCATCCGCCGGCAAGGCCGTCGCCCAGAACAACGGACTCGCCGGCGGATACCCCGGAAATACCGGGGTCGAGGTGCTTGCCCGCGGCACCGACATCGTCGAGCAATTCGCGGCCGGCCGCATTCCGGGGTCGCTCGACGACCTCGGCGGCGGTCGTGAACTCGGAGCCTGCTACGCCGAGAGCTATGTCGCCCCCGGCGAGGTGTTGTACATGCACTGGCAGGGCGGCGGCGGATACGGCGACCCCTTGCTGCGCGACCCGGCCGCGGTGGCCGCCGACTTCCGCGAGGGCAAGGTCACCGCATCCGGTGCCGAGACCGTGTACGGCGTCATCCTCGGTGACGGCGCCGTCGACGAGACTCGAACCTCGGATCGGCGAGACGCGATGCGCACCGAGAGGCGAGAGCGCTCCGGTGCCGCACCGATCGACGCCCCCACACTCGATCTGACCGGCGCTCGCCGACTCGACGACAACCTCGCCGAGGTCACCATCGGAGACACCCGCGCCATCGCCTGCGCCCAGTGCGGACGACTTCTCGGAGACGACAAGAACAACACGTCGCTCGATCTGGCACGGTTCGAAGGTCCGTCGTCGACCGCCGGACCACAGGTCACGTCCGACCCGGCCGAGTACGTCGACACCCCCGTCGTATTCCGGCAGCTGTGCTGCCCGGGCTGCTGGACCGCCATCTACTCCGGCATCGTGCCTGCCGATCACCCGGACCACGCCCTCGAGCTGGCACGGCTTCTGCCTGCCGTCACGGAGCGGTGATGTTTCCCGCCGCCACAATCAGGACCAGCAGAGGAGATCGACCGTGACATTCTCGGACTGGGGTGGGCGCCTGGTCCCGTTCCCGGAGGATCGGGCCGATCACTACCGCGCAAGCGGTGCGTGGAGTAGTGATCCCACCGGGCAGCGACTGCACGAGATCGCCACCCGCTTCCCGGACCGATCGGCCGTGATCACCGCGGAACGGGAGATCAGCTTCATCGAACTCGACCGGCGCACCGACCAGATCGCGGCCGGGCTGATCCGGCTCGGTCTCCAGCGACTCGACCCGGTCATCTTCCAACTGACCAACCGACTGGAAACCGTCCTCGCCTGGTACGGCTGCGTCAAAGCCGGGCTGATTCCGGTGGCGACGTTGGCTGCGCACCGCATGCACGAAATCGGGAATATCAGTCGCAAGGTCGGTGCCGTTGCGCACATCGTCGAGGCGAGTCTGCCGACTTTCGATCTCGTCGGGTTCGCCCGCGAACATGCCGCCGACCATCCCACTATTCGCCATATCCTCACCGTCGCCGGCGCCTCCGACGGCGCCGAACCGAGACTCGAAGAACTGGGGCTGGACATCCCGGTCACGTCGGCGCGAGCGATCGTCGAGCAGACCGAGGCACAGACCGACCCACTCGACGTCGCGGCGTTCCAACTTTCCGGCGGCACCACCGGGGTCCCGAAGGTCATTCCACGCATTCACGCCGAATACTGGAACAACGCCCTGCTCTACGCGCGGCGACTCGGTTGGGACGAACACAGTCGTGTGGCACATCTGATTCCGATCATCCACAACGCCGGGATCACCTGTGGTTTGCACGCAGCGCACTCGGTCGGTGCCTGCCTGATCCTGGCCACTGCCGACGCCTCCTCGGCGTTCGAACTGATGGCACGGGCCCGGGCAACCGAGGTCCTGATCGGGCACGGTCACTACCAGGCCGTGCTGAGCCCGGACTTCGACAAGGCCCGCGCATCACTGTCCCGCGTCGTACTGTCCGGTGCCAAGGTTCCACTCGAACTGTTCGAGCGTGTCGACGACGGTGCCGGCCACTGGGCCGGGCAGCTGTTCGGCATGTCCGAAGGCCTGTTCACGGTGACTCCGCCCCGTGCCCCCACCCAGGCGCGACTGAGGACAGTGGGCACCCCGGTCGCCGCGGACGATGAAATCCGCATCCTCGAGCCCGGCACCGAGAACGAACTCGGCGACGGAGAGGTGGGAGAACTTTGTTGCCGAGGCCCGTACACGATCCCCGGTTACTTCGACGCCCCGGACCACAACCGGGAAGCCTTCACCTCCGACGGCTTCTACCGCACAGGGGACCTCGCCGCGATCACGATCATCGACGGTGAGCGGTACCTGTCGATCGAAGGCCGCATCAAAGATCTCATCAACCGTGGCGGGGAGAAGATCAACGCCGAAGAACTCGAACTGCTCCTGCTCGCACACCCCGGAGTCGCACACGCGGCGGTCGTCGCCATGCCCGACCCGCGACTCGGGGAAAGAACCTGCGCGTACCTGGTAGCCACTGACGGAGAACCGCTGCCACTCAGCGATATTCAGGCCCATCTGATGCAACTCGGTGTGGCCAAGTTCAAATGGCCCGAACGGCTCGAATGGGCCTCGTCGTTGCCGCACACGAACGTGAACAAGATCGACAAGAAGCGATTGCGTGCCGAGATCGCAGCGAAAGTGGCCGCCGAGGCAGAAATGAGTCACACGGTCGTGTAAATCAAAGGTTCAACACCTTTCGGGGCATGCCTCAGCGAGGCATGCCCCGAAACCCGTGCGGGGCCGTGGCGTCGCGAAACGCAACACCGGAGCTACTTCCGAGATCGCCACATGTCGGATTGACGATTCGACAGCTGCGTTGAATAATCTACTTAAACGTCACAGACTGGAGTTGTCATGAATCTCGAGCGAGTCGCAGTACTCGGCGGCGGGCCTGGTGGCCTCTACGCCGCGAGACTGCTCAAACGCAGCCACCCGAACGCCGAGGTGACGGTCTACGAACAGAGCCCCCCGGATCAGACATTCGGCTTCGGCGTCGGTCTCGCCTCGCGCACTCAGCGCAACCTCCGGGACGCCGACCCGGCGTCACTCGAGGCGATCGTGGCAGCGGCCCACCCCCACGAAATGTCGATGCAGGTCGGCGATCAGATCGCACGGCTGGCACACGGAGACCTTCTCGCCATCGCGCGCACCACCCTGCTCCACGTCCTCCAGCAGCAAGCGGAGAACGCCGGTGTGCGACTACATTTCGGCGAACGACGCGACGCAACAGAACTCGACGCAGACCTGATCGTCGCTGCCGACGGGATCAACAGTGCCACTCGCACCCAGATGGCCGACACACTCCAGCCCCGCATCGACACCGGCGCCGGCCTGTATCTCTGGTGCGGAACAAATTTCGCGCTTCCCAGCGCCATCTTCATCCCCGTGACCACCGAACACGGAACCTTCGTCGCGCATGCCTATCCCTACGCCCCGGACCGCAGCACCTTCCTCATCGAGACCGACGAGGAAACGTGGCGGCGGGCAGGTTTCGACGTCTCCACCGACAAGACCGCACCGCAGGACAGTGACGACTTCGCGCTGCAGTACCTGCAGGATGCGTTCGTCGACACGCTGCAACATCACCCGCTCATCGGCAACCGCACCCGCTGGATGCGCTTTCGGACCGTCTCGTGCGGGCGCTGGCACAGCGGCAACGTTGCCCTTCTCGGCGACGCCGCCCACACCGCGCATTACTCCATCGGCTCGGGAACCAAGCTGGCGATGGAGGACGCCATCGCCCTCGACCGCGCACTCACCACGGCCCCGACCCTCGAAGACGCCCTTGCGGAGTACGAGCGGGTACGGCGTCCCGCCGTCGAATACCTTCAGCAGATCGCGCACCGCAGCGAACTCTGGTGGGAATCCTTCCCGCGACGCATGAACCTTCCCGTCGAACAGCTGATGATCGCCTACATGACCCGCGCCGGAAAGGTCAGCGTCAGCAGATTCCACGAGTCCGCACCCGACCTGGTTCGTAAGGGGCTGGCCAGCTACGCGAACGCACCCGTCGACTCTGTCCCCAGCACGGCCATCGCGGACTGGATTTTCGAGCAACCGCTCGACCACGACAACGACCGGTTCGAGCACCGGATCGCAACGCCAGAGCTGCGGGAGTCGGCGACCACCGTCGTACTCGATGTCGATCTCGACTCAGCTCTAGACGCCGAAGCCACCGACCTCGTCGCGTCCGCACCGAACGCGCGTCTTCTGTGGCTCGCCGGCCCCCCTACCAGGGCGGCCGTGCTCACCCGGCTCGATCTCGCCGAACGACTCCGCCACCACACCGATGCCCTGGTCGTCGTCGAAGCCCCCACCTCATGCCGCGAAGATATCGCCGCCGGTCTGGCCAGCGCACGCATTGACCTTGCTTTCTTCGATGAGCCCGCATCGACACCGGCCGATCCCGTGTTGGCCAGATTCGGGGCCTCGGGATGAGCACCCGGCCCGTGTCGGGCTCCCGTTATCCTTCGGGCATGACACGCGAGGAAGCTGCACCCGGGCGCCGACCCCGTGGGCGGGGTAAGTCGACCACCGCAGATCAGGCCACGGTCGAGAGCACAGCGAGCCGCAGCAACCCTCGTCGTGAGCTCGTGGAGAAGCAAATGATGGAGCAGGCTACTCGGCTGTTCGCCGAGAAAGGCTTCGCCAGCACCACGCTCCAGGACATCGCTGATGCGACCGGCCTCACCCGGCCCGCTCTCTACCACTACGTGGCCAACAAGGACGAGCTCCTTTCGCGCCTGGTCAGTGAGAGCACCGAGACGCCCGCCGCTCTCCTGCACGAGATCAACGAGCGTCCCGAAGTCGGTCCGACCGAGAAGCTTCGGCAAATGGCCACCGCCATCGCCCTGCACCAGGCGGAAGGTCCGGACAGATTCCGGCTGATCATCCGATCCGAAGCCGAACTTCCGGAGGAGATCGCGTCCACGTACCAGCAAAGCCGCCGGCACGTGCTCAAAGAGTTCATTCGAGTCATCGAAGACGGAATCCGACTCGGCGAGATGCGTCCCGTCGATCCCCGAACTGCCGCACTCGGCGTGATCGGCATGATCAACTGGATCGCGTGGTGGCACCAACCCGGGAATGCCGAGAACGACCGGGCTATCGCCGGCCAACTCGCCGACATGGCAGTACGTTCCCTGGTTCAGGAGAACCCACATCCCGTCACACCCGAAGGTCCCGCCCGCGCCATTGCGTTACTCCGCCAAGATCTCGACTATCTCGAGCGTCTCATCGACGAATCTGCGAAGTCGGACTGACCGATGAGGCTGCCGCCCGTCCCGATCACTGTCCTTTCGGTGGATGGTTGACCACGCGGGGGGCTGCGACGGCCTTCAAACCCTCGACCCCGTGCTCGAGTCCGTAGCCGGAGCCTTTTACTCCGCCGAACGGGACGGCCGGATGCGGAACGGCGTGGGAGTTGATCCACACGGTGCCGGCGTCGAGACGATCCGCGACCTGCGCCGCGGCGTCGAGGTCGGCCGACCACACGGACGCGCCCAGTCCCACGTCGAGCCGGTTCGCGCTCGCGACGGCGTCGTCGATGTCGGTGAACCTGATGATCGGCAGGGCAGGGCCGAATTGGTCCTCGTCGACCAGTCGATCGCCGTCTTTCATGTCGGCGACCAGGGTGATCGGGTAGAACAACTCGCCGAGATCGGTCGCCGGAATGCCGCCGGTAACGATGCGTCGGCCGTGTGCCTTTGCGTCGTCGATCAGGTCGGCGACGATGTCGAACTGCTTCTTGTTCTGTAACGGGCCGAGCATGCTGGACTCGTCGAGGCTTGGACCCATGGGCGCCGACGCCGCGACCGCGGCAAGCGCGTCGACGATGCCCTCATACGCATCCTCGTGCACGTACAGGCGCTTGATCGCTGCACACGTCTGGCCGGTGTTCACGAACGCACCCCAGAAGAGTCCCTCGGCGACGGCGACCGGGTCGACGTCGCCGAGCACGATCGCAGCGTCGTTGCCACCGAGTTCGAGTGTCAGCCGGGCCAGGTTGCGGGACGAACTTTCGACGATGGCCCGGCCGGTCGGGGTGGAACCGGTGAACATGACCTTCGCGATCGTCGGGTGCTCCGACAACCGTGCCCCGACCTCGCGGTCACCGGAGAGCGCGACCAGCACGGACGGGGGTAGTACCCCATTCATCACCTCGACCAGAGCGAGCGCGCTGAGCGGGGTGAACTCGGATGGCTTGACGATCACGGCGTTGCCCATACGCAGAGCCGGTGCGATCTGCCAGATGCCCACCATCATCGGGAAGTTCCACGGTCCGATCGCCGCGACCACGCCGAGGGGTCGGTACTCGAGCGTGGAGTAGCCCTGTTCGTCGTCGCGCACGACCTGGGGTTCGAGCGGGGTGTCCGCAGTAGCACGAATCCAGGCGATCGTCGCGCCGACCTCCGCGCGAGCGCCACCGCCCGGACCGTTCAGCGGCTTTCCCTGCTCGCGGGCGAGCAGTTCCGCCAGACCCTCGGCCACCGACTCGACCCGGTCGGCCGCGCGGTGCAGGATCGCCGAGCGCTCGGCGTGGCCCAGCGCTGCCCATGCCGGCTGCGCGGCCCATGCCGAGGCGATCGCACGTTCGAGATCGTCGACGGTGTGCACGGGCGCGTACCCGACGACCGCGCCTGTCGCGGGCTCCCTCATCTCGCGTCCCTCGCCGGCGGGTGCGCCTACCTTCGTCAACAGATCTTCGAACTGGGACATTGCCTTCTCCTCGAGATTGGGTGTGGTGCTGCGACGGCTCCAGCCGTCGCTGCATGACCGTGGATCGGGTTCGCCTCGGGCAGTGTGGAACCCGATCGAATCCTGAAGGTGCTGTATCTATCTCACAGCTAATGGTTGGATCTACGCTTGTAGAAATAAACTGATCGTCGAAACGTACATCGCGACGGCGGGGCTGTAAAGACCCTTCCTGCGTTATCAGGCAATACACCCGGTGACCCGGCGTATCGCCGAGCGCAAGGCGGCCGCGTCCGGACCGTCGACGACCGCCGCAACGTAGGCATCCGGCCGGATCAGCCATACCTCCTTCGGGCCCGGCGACAACGCCAGGGTCAACGCGCCGTCGCCGTCGACACTCTCGATGTCGTGTATCCGAGTCGGGGCGGTGGTCGCGTCGGCGGCAACTTCGCGCACCGCAGTGACATCGACGGCCGAGCCGCACAAGAGGAGGAAACCGGACCGGGCAACCTCGCGCACCCGGACAGCAGACCGGTCCGGCATCTGCACGGGCACGTCGGGGATCAGGATTCCCGGGCCGGCGTCGGGGACACATCCCCGCGCGGGCCGACCCGCGAAGGGCCGCAACGGATCTGTGGTGGTCAATGTCGAGTCGACATACCAGAACGGCTCCGCCAACCGTCCCGAATCGACCAGGGCGCGGGCCCGCACATCGCCGACCGCGGCTTCGAGGATCGTGCGGCGACGCCGACTCCTGGACTCGTCCTGGGGGACGAGAAAGTCCATCGTGGCCGTGGTGATCGCGATGTTCTCGAGTGCGGCGGCGTGCCGCTCGCCGTGGTAGCTCTCGAGCAGTTCCTCGTCGGCCCAGCCGTGGATGACGAAAGCGAGCTTCCATGCGGCGTTCTCGGCGTCGGCCACCCCGGAATTGAGGCCCCGGGCACCGAACGGCGACACGATGTGGGCGGCATCTCCCGCGAGGAGGACCCGGCCCACCCGCACTCGGCTCGCGACCCGCGAATGGAAGCGGTAGACCGATTTCCACACGATCGAGTACTCGGTGTCACCGATGATGCGGCGGATCCGGGTGTCGAGGGCCCCCGACGCCACCTCGTCGTCGAGGTCGTACTCGCCGGGAACCTGCCAGTCGATGCGGAACGTGGAGTCCGGGCAGGGGTGGATCAGCACCTGCCTGCCTGGGTTCCAGTCGGGATCGAAATAGAAGCGGCGTTCGTTGGCCCACCCCGGGATATCCGCGCGGATGTCGCAGATCAGAAACTTGTCGTCGAACGAGCGGCCCTCGAACGTGACACCGAGCTGCTCGCGAATCCGGCCGGCTCGTGAACCGAGTGCCACGACGCTGTAGTCGGCGCGCACCACGGCAGGCCCGTCCGGGGTCTCGCAAGCAATGGTCACCCCGTCACCGTCCTGCTCGACCGCGCTCACACAGTGTCCCCACCGCACGTCGACGAGCGGAGTGGCCCCGATCTGTTCGTCGAGTAGCTGCTCCGTCCGGGCCTGTGAGATGTTGACGAACGGCGGGAACGCCGAACGTCCCCGATCGACGAAGGTCTGCGCGAACAGTTCCGCACCACGGTGGAAAGTCCGGGCGCATTCCCACGTCACACCCTCCTCGGCGAGCTGGCGGCCCACCCCGACGGCGTCCCAGACATCGAGGACGTCACGCTGCTGGCAGATCGCCTTGGAACCGACCGGGTCCCGCTCGGCCCGCGCATCGAGCAGGATCACGCGGATTCCCCAACGTGCCAACAACAGCGCCGTCGTCTGGCCGACTGGCCCGTTGCCGAGCACGGCGACGGTGCCGGCAGGCGTCTTCTTGATTGTCATGAGATCCTCTGAAACAGTGATAGCGGCGACGTCGGCTCACTCAGTCCTGCAACTGATTCCACACCTCACGGTCGCGTTCGGCAGTCCAGATGACCGGACGTTCGATCCCCGACAGCTCGTCCCACACACGGGAGACGTCGAAGGGCAGGCAGTGCTCGAAGATCGGCCAGTGCCCGTACTGCTCGTGCAATGCGGCGTGCGTGGCCTCGAAGGCCTCTTTCAATGTGCCGCCCCGCTGCTGCACCGCGGCGACCTCACGCAGCATCACTTCGATGAAGTGCCGGGTCTGCCCGATCGCGGCATCGACCTCCGCGCGCCCGCGTGAGACCGCGCCGCGACCGCCGACGAGCGCCTCGGCGTTCAGCGCCGCGAGCCCGTCCAATGTCCCGGTCGACCAATCACGGTGGAATGCGTCGCCGGTGTACAACGCCGCCTGGGCCTCCACGAGATCACCGGCGAAGAGGATGCGGTGCTTCGGCAACCACGCCACGATGTCCCCCTCGGTGTGGCCGCGTCCGTGGTACTGCAACTCCAGCGCGCCCCGGTCACCCCCGAGGTCGATGGACAGTGTGTCGGAGAAGGTCATGGTGGGCCAGGTGAGACCGGGCACGGAGTCGGCGCCCTTGGCCAGTCGCGGCATGCGACCGAATTCGCTTTCCCAGTCCTGCTTTCCGCGCTCATGGATCAGCGCCAACGTGTTGTCGTGGGCGATGATGGTCTCCGCGTCGAACGCAGACGCCCCGAGCACCCGAACAGCGTGGTAGTGCGAGAGCACCAGGTACCGCACCGGCTTGTCGGTGTGCTCACGCAGCTTCGTCAGCCAGCTCTGCGCAGCGACGGGAGTCGCCAGCGCCTCGAAGCAGACGACGAAATCCTCGCCCTCGATCGCCCCGATGTTCGGATCACCCTCGGCGGTCAGCGCATAGACGCCGTCCGCCAGCACTTCGAGGGTCTGTTCCTTCTCCCCCAGGTCCGCCGAAGATGCGAAGGATGTTGTCGCCATGGAAACCACCTCAATAGTCAAAGCATTGATCATCTGGTCCGTCCAATGTAACCGTCCTCACAGAAAAAGCAAAGCTTTGATAATTTCGCGGCGGATCGGCGCTATCGTGACAGCCATGACCTCGACAACTCCGCCCGCCGACGAACTCGACTTTCTGTCCTTCGTCGATTTCGCCGTGAAGCAGACGGCCGCGGAACTGCCCGAGGTCGACCCCGTCTCCATGCGCCTGGTCCTCGCTCTCCACCGGGTGACCAGCGCCCTGGTGTACGACCTCGAGTCGAGCGTGCACCGGCCAAGCGGGTGGAGCTGGCCCGGCTTCCGAGTGATGTTCGTGCTGTGGCTCGCCGGCCCCTGCGAGTCCAAACGGGTCGCCCAGTTGTCCGGCATGAGTCGCGCGGCCGTGTCCGCCCTGGTCAACACGCTCGAGCGGGACGGACTGCTGAGGAAGGAAACATCCGCCGCAGACCGGCGAGCGGTCCAGCTGAGCCTCACCGACGCCGGGCACGACGCGATCGTCAGCACCTACACCATCCACAACCAACGCGAGCAGCAGTGGGCGAATGCGCTCACCGAGCGCGAGCGCCTCACACTCATCGGACTGCTGGAGAAACTCGCCACGGGTACCGCCGCCCGGTCGGCCGCCCGACGGTAAGCGCTGCCTCGGTACTCGGTGGAGCGCATTGATACCGTGGTCGCATGATCGCCGACAGGGCAGGTACGCGTCGTGCCTAAGCTTGTAGATCACGACGAGCGGCGGCGAAGTATCACCGCCGCCGCCTGGCGGCTGATCGCCGCCCGCGGTATCGATGCTGCCAACATGCGCGACATCGCCGCCGAGGCCGGATACACCAACGGCGCCCTGAGCCACTACTTCGCCGGCAAGGACGAGATCCTCCGGACCTCGTACGAACACATCTCCGAAGCCACCGACCGCCGCATCAGGGAAGCCCTCGGCGACGCGACCGGACTCGATGCCCTACGCATCCTCTGCCGCGAAGTGATGCCGACCAACGAAGAAAAACTCCTCGAAGCCCGGATCGCCGCCTCGCTGTGGCCGCGCGCCATGTACGACGAGCAGATGGCTGCGACCAACCGACAGACTATGGACAACTGGCGCGAGCAACTGGCGATCTTCCTCGAGCAGGCGCGCGAGGAGGGCACCGTCGGCGACATCGACGTCAGCATCGTGGTGGAGCAATTGCTCAACATGATGATGGGCATGCAGATTCTGGGCGTCCTCACGCCGGGCGAAACGTCGCCGGACCGTCAACTGGAGATGCTCGAGCAGTTCGTCGCCGCACTCTGAGCCTTCCGCCGCTCAGCGAAAACCGTTGCTGCGAAATCTGATAGAGAAGCTTTTGACCGAACGGTCAGTTTGCCGGGCGCGAAACTCACTGTTTACACGAGGACACCTCGGCTGTAACGTACGTCACTAAGCTTTTATTCAACATCCGTAGAACCAAAGGATCGCGACATGCCCACCCTTTCCCCTGCGCGAATCGACCACCCGCTGTCGCTGCCGACCGTCGAAGAAATCGCCTCCCTCCGCGAGATCCTCGAGGCCGCCGACACGCTGACCGAGCAGACCAGATTCGTCTATGTCGGCCTCGAGGAACCGGACAAGTCGACGCTGTACACGGCGGCTGGCACCGAGGCCGATCGCCGATTTCGCGTTCTGCTGCACGACATCTCGTCGCCGAACGCGGTGGACGTCGTGGTGTCCGTGACCCAGCGGTCGGTGATCAGCTCGGTGACCCTCGACGCGGTCCGCGACGGTCAGATGCCGGTTCTGGACGAGGAGTTCGAGCTCGTCGAACAGGTGCTGGCCGCTGACGAACGCTGGCTCGCCGCGCTCGCGGCCCGCGGCCTCGACGTCGCCGACGTCCGGGTCGCTCCCCTCTCCGCCGGTGTCTTCGACTACCCCGGCGAGACGGGCAAGCGGATCCTTCGGGGGCTCGCGTTCCGCCAGGACCACCCGAAGGATCACGCCTGGGCACATCCGATCGACGGGCTCGTCGGATTCGTCGACGTCATCACCCGAACCGTCACCGACGTTCTCGACCTCGGCGCCGTCCCGATCCCCGAGGAGTCGGGCAACTTCGACGACCTCGCCGTCACCGGCCCCCTGCGCACCACCCAGAAGCCCATCGAGATCAGCCAGCCCGAGGGACCCAGCTTCGTCGTCGACGGCAACCGCGTCGACTGGGAGAAGTGGTCGTTCCGAGTCGGTTTCGACGCACGCGAGGGTCTCGTTCTCCACCAGCTCGGATTCGCCGACGGCGATCGGGTGCGCCCGATCATCCACCGCGCGTCCATCGCCGAGATGGTGGTGCCCTACGGCGATCCCTCGCCGGTCCGGTCGTGGCAGAACTACTTCGACACCGGCGAGTACATGGTGGGCCGCTACGCGAACGCCCTCGAACTCGGTTGCGATTGCGTCGGCGACATCACCTACTTCGACGCCGTCATCGCCGACGAGTTCGGTACTCCCAAGACGCTGAAGAACGCAGTATGCATGCACGAGGAGGACTTCGGGGTGCTGTGGAAGCACACCGACCTGTGGGCCGGCTCCGCCGAGACCCGCCGTCAGCGCCGTCTCGTCATCTCCTTCTTCACCACGATCGGCAACTACGACTACGGCTTCTTCTGGTACCTGTACCTCGACGGCACCATCGAGTTCGAGGTAAAGGCCACCGGCATCGTCTTCACGTCGGGTCACCCGGGCGGCGACTACCCGTACGCCTCGGAGATCGCTCCCGGCCTCGGCGCCCCGTACCACCAGCACCTGTTCAGCGCCCGCCTCGACATGATGATCGACGGCGACCGCAACTCCGTCGAGGAGGTGCAGACCAAGCGGGTGAAGATGGGCCCCGGGAACCCGCACGGAAACGCTTTCACACTCGAACGCACGCCGCTGACGAAGGAATCCGAGGCGCAGCGCCTCGCGGACAACAGCGTCGGACGCGTGTGGCACATCAGCAACCCGAACAAGCTGAACCGTCTGGGCAAGCCGGTGGCGTACGCACTCCACCCGGAGGGGCAGCCGGTCCTGCTGGCCGACGACGACTCCTCGATCGCGGCGCGGGCGACGTTCGCCACCAAGCACCTGTGGGTCACCCAGTTCGATGAGAAGGAGCGTTACGCTTCAGGGGATTTCGTGAACCAGCACGCGGGTGGTGCCGGGCTGCCCAGCTTCGTTGCCGGTGATCGCGATTTGGAGAACGAAGACGTCGTCGTCTGGCACACGTTCGGCCTCACGCACTTTCCGCGTCCGGAGGACTGGCCGATCATGCCCGTCGACTACACCGGGTTCACGTTGAAGCCCAACGGATTCTTCGACCGCAACCCCGCTCTCGACGTTCCGCGCACGACGTCGAAGCACTGCGCGACCGGAGCCGGCAGCTGCCACTCGGACGGGGGGACAGATGTCTGACACCACAACGGGAGCCGGCAAGTTACGCGGATCCATCGGCGTCGTCGGAATCGTCTTCCTGGTCATCGCCGCGGCGGCGCCGCTGACCGCGATCGGCGGCGCTCTGCCCGTCATGATCGCGATCGGCAACGGCGCGGGCGCCCCGACCGCCTATCTCATTGCCGCATTGGTCCTGCTCGTCTTCAGCGTCGGATACGCGGCCATGAGCAGCCACATGGTCGACACGGGCGCCTTCTATGCCTACGTCGCCAAAGGACTGGGCGAGTCCTGCGGGCTCGGCGCGGCCGGCCTCGCTCTGCTGACCTACACCGCCATCCAGGCCGCCGTGTACGGCCTGGCCGCCGCAACGATTCAGGGTCTCGTGGTCCAGTACGGCGGACCCGACCTGCCGTGGTGGATGTGGGCGCTGGTACTCATCGCTCTCGTGGCCGTGCTCGGATACCGCAGCATCGACCTCGGCGCCAAGGTCCTCGGGGTGCTCCTCGTGCTCGAGATCGGCATCATTCTGGTGCTCTCGTTCGGCGTGCTGGTGCGGGGCGGGGCCGCAGGTATCGACTTCGCGTCGTTCACCCCGACGTCGTTCTTCAGCGGATCCCCCGGTGTCGCGTTGATGTTCGCGATCGCGTCGTTCATCGGCTTCGAGGCGACCGCGATTTACGGAGAAGAAGCCCGCAACCCCCGGCGCACGATTCCGATCGCGACGTACGCCGCCGTGATCGTCATCGGACTTGTGTATGCGCTGGCGAGCTGGGCGGTGGTGCTCGCGTTCGGCAGCGACAACGTGTCCACCGCAGCCGCCGCCGACCCTGCCGGGCTGACGTTCGCCGCCGCCGCGCACTTCCTGGGCGGTCCCGCGGCCGACGTCATGGCGATCATGCTCGTCACGAGCCTGTTCGCCCCGCTCCTGGCCTTCCACAACGCCATCTCCCGGTACGTGTTCGCCCTTGCCCGCAAGGGCGCGGCTCCGCGTGCACTGTCCCGCACCCACACCAAGCACGGTTCCCCGCATATCGGCTCGGTCGCCCAGACAATCTCGGCGACGGTGGTCGTCGGGGTGTTCGCGCTCGTCGGCGCGGACCCGGTGCTGGAACTGTTCACCTGGATGGCTGGTCTGGCCACCGTGAGCATCCTGGTGCTGATGGTGCTCACCAGCGTCGCGATCGTCGCGTTCTTCGCCCGCACCCGGCTGGATACCCGGCTCTGGCACACGCGCATCGCCCCGCTGCTCGGATGCGTGGGTCTCGTGGCCGTCACCGGGCTGGTGCTCGACAACTTCACCACGCTGATCGGCGGGTCGGAACTACTCGCGGACATCCTGCTGGCCGTCATCGCTCTGTTCTTCGTCGCCGGACTGGCCGTCGCCCGGGTCACCCGGCAGAGCCGGGCGGGCGTCGAGCGTGACCGCGAACTCACCCCCACAATCTGAGTCCGACGATGTTCGAGATCCCTGCCGTGCACGCGGCGATGCTCGTCGGAGCGGTCGGCGCGATGGTGCCGATGTGGCGGGCGCACGGAACGGATTGCCGGGTGCGGATCGCGCACGGCGCGATGGCGGTGTCCATGGTCGCGATGCTGATCCCCGGCCTGCCGGCGGGCATTCACCTGCTCGAGGGTGCCGTCCTCATCGGTCTCGCCGTCTTCGTCACAGGTGAGACGATGCACCGCCGAACCGCCGTGCCCTGCGCGGTGGACCTCACCGCCATGGGGGTGCTGCTGATCCTGGCCCCGACGTCCGCTCCCACCCCGGCGGCGTCGGCCTCGGTGACGCCGGGGCATCATCACGGCGGCGCCGGAATCTCGACGGGCTGGCTGCCCGTCGTCGTCCTCGTGTGCTGGGTCCTGGTGGCACTGCACCTCTTTCGATCCACACCTCCCCGCGAACGCCGGTCCGGCGTCAGGACCGCGGCGGCGGGATCCGCATTGATGATCCTCGGAATGGCCCCGATGGCCGTCTGACCGCTCTCCCCGACAGCAACCTGGAGGAACCGATGACTTACGCCGATGCCGTCTACACCCACGGCAAGGTCTTCACCGTCGACGAAAACTTCACGATCGCGTCCGCCCTGGCGGTGCGTGACGGACTCGTCCACAAAGTGGGCAGCGATGCGGAGATCGAAACCCTGATCGGACCGGACACGGTGGTCACGGATCTCGGTGGGAAGACGATCCTCCCGGGAATCAACGACTCACACCTGCACGCCATCGCGTACGGGCTCGACACCCCGCCGCTGTCGTTGGACGTGTCGTTCCCGACGGTCCGGTCGATCGCGGACGTCCGTGAACTCGTGCGGGAGGCCGCCGCGGCGGCAGGGGACGGCGAGTGGATCATCGGAACCGGCTGGGACGACGGGTATCTCGACGAGTGTCTCACCGAAGACGGACGGACACCGACCCGCTGGGACCTCGACGAGGTGTCCCCGAACAATCCCGTATTCCTGCAGGACTTCTCGCGGCACACGTCGTGGGTGAACAGCGCGGCGCTGGCGCTCGCCGGGGTGGACGAGACCACCCCGTTGCCGCCGGGCAGCCTCATGCCCGTCGGTGAGGACGGCCTGCTGACCGGCATCGTCATGGAGGGTGCGCAGGCCCTCGTGCAGCGTGTTCTCCCGGCCCTCACCCGGGAGCGCCGGGAGGAGGCACTCCGCTCGGCGATCTCGACCCTGCAGAGCGAGGGGATCACCAGTTTCACCGATCCCGCGATCGGCCCCGGCGGCGAGGCCCTCGCCGGTGGCGCAATGGGGGCGGAGGGCCTCGCGGTGTATGCCGACCTCGCCCGCCGCGGCGAACTGGGCGCCCGCGTCAACCTTCTCCTCCTGCCCACCGGAATGTCCGGATCTGCTGAGGATTTCGGGCAGAACCTCGCCGAGATCGATGTTCCGGAATCGGTGGATCCGCGGATGTTCCGGGTTCTCGGGGTAAAAGTGTTCGCCGACGGCATCCCGCCGAGCAAGACCGCGTGGATGCACGAGGAGTACGTCGGCGGCGGCTGCGGCTCACTCTGCGTCGGTGGCGACACCGACGAACGTCAGGTGTACGAGGTGACCGAGATGGTCCGCATCGGCCACGAGGCCGGCTACCAGGTCGGTGTGCACGTCACCGGTGACCGTGCCATCGACACCGTCGCCGACGCGATCATCGCCGCGCAGAATGCGCACCCCCGCGAGGAGGCCCGGCACTACCTGATCCACGGCGACTTCATCAGCGAAGCCACCCTGAAGCGCTTGGCCGAGAACGGCATCGGCGTCAACATGAACCCGACGATCAAATGGACGATCGCCGACCTGGAGGTCGGGGTGGTCGGGACCGAGCGAGCCGCCTACGAATGGCCGTATCGCAGCGCCGTCGAATCCGGGGTGCACCTGATGAGCAGTTCCGATGCACCGGTCACACCACCCGATTGGCGCCAGGGCATCTCGACGATGATCCTGCGCGAGAGCAAGGCGAGCGGCGCGGTGAGCGGGCCCGACCAGTGCATCGGGCTCGCCGACGCAGTCCGCACCTACACGATCAACGCGGCCTGGCAGGACTTCGCCGACGACTGGAAGGGCTCCCTCGAGGTCGGGAAGGTGGCCGACCTGTGCATCCTCGACGGCGACCTCGAGACCATCGACCCACACGACATTCCGGCAATGCAGGTCGTTTCCACCGTGCTGGGTGGGGAGGTCGTGTTCCAGCGCGTCGCCGAAAGCGTCGCGTAAGCCCGGTACCGATACGTCAGAACAGCCGGTTCGCCGCTTTGTCGGCGAACCGGCTGTGGGGCGCCTCCCCGATCCTCCGGTTCACTGAGCCCATGCCGCCTCGGCGATCCAGTACTCGCTGCCGTCGGCGCTGATTCCGTGTTGCCAGTCGGTGGTCCGTCGCAGGTTCGGTTCGACGCGCGCGGTGGCCGCGTCGGCGCCGTCCGGTCCGTCCTCCCGGGTCTGCCAGTGGACCCAGTTCACTTCGTTGCCGTCCTCGTCGTGCACGAAGAGGTCGACGTGGTGCCAGCCGTAGCGGTGGGTATCGGCGTAACAGGTCAGGAATGTCCGGTGATGATGCGAATAGTCCACGAGGTACCTCCGGGCCGCGGTGGTGTTTCCCACCAGGCTAGAACCAGATCGGGCGCAACGGAATCCAAGAAACCTTTACCCGCGTGGGGTCGTCCGCTCAGTGGTTCGGATCGGCGGGCAATGTGAACGTGAAGACGGCCCCGTGCGGCTCGTTCTCGCGCGCGGTGAGTGTCCCACCCTGGCGGGTGATGATGCGGTGGCTCAGTGCGAGCCCGATTCCGTGACCCGTGGACTTCGAGGTGAACACGCCGTCGAAGATTCGGCCGTCCGGGATGTGCGAGAGCCCCTTGCCGTGGTCCTCGACGCTCACGACGCCCTCCGTCTCGGTGACGTCGGTGCGTACCGTCACGATGCGATCGGCCGCCGGCCATTCTGCCATCTCGTCGATGGCGTTGAAACACAGATTCAGGATGACCTGCCCGGTGAGCACACGTTCGCACACGACGGCAACGGTGTCGTGCACACGGACGTACTCGACCCGAACTTCCTTCTGCCGCGCCCGGATGTTGATGAAATACGCGCATTCGTCGACGATGTCGTTGAGATCGACGATCTGCTGTGACTCCTCGAGTTGCGTCACGTACTCACGCAGACTCCGGACGATCTGATTGGCCCGGTCGATCTGTTTGCGCGCCTCCCCCAGGCCCCAGCTCACCTCGTCGTGATTGCTCTGGCCGTCGTCGAGGCGGCTCTGCGTTCCGGCGATGAAATTGGTGGCCGCCGCCAGCGGCTGGGCCAGCTCGTGAGCGATGGCCATGGCCATATCGCCCATCGCGTTGTACCGGGCCAGGTAATTGAGGTACTGCGAGTCCCGTTCGTGCTCCTGCTCGGTGCGGACGTGTTCGGTGACGTCGTGGAAGAGCAGGAGGTGGCCGCTCAGATCGTTCTCGATACCTATGTTCTGGCAGCTCCCCGCATGCCACCGGCGCTCTCCGGCTGTCAGCTCCACCTCGTAGCGCAGGCTCTGGGAGCCTCCGTCAGCGGTTGTCAGTTCCAGGGCGCGCCGCACGCTCTCCCGTGACTGCCCCGCCCGGCAGAATTCCGTGAAGTGTTCGCCGACAAGCGATGCCACCGGAACCTTCAGGAGCTGCGACGCCGCCTCACTCGCGTACGTGATACGGCTGTCGTCGTCCAGGACGAGGATTCCCTCGGCCATGTTCCGTAGGAAGGCGGCCAGGCGGGCCTCGGTGCGGGTGAGGTCGGCCTCGGTGCGGGTGAGGTCACGGCGCATCGACGTCTCCTGCTCGATGTCGCGGAACTGCACCATCACCACGGTCCGGGCGCTCAACTCGACCCGGACCGCTATCGCCTCCGTGAGGACTTCCCTCCCGCTCTTCGCGCGATACGCCCATTCGATGACCGCCGCCCCGTTGTCGACAGCGTCCTGCAGCCACCGCCGTCCCACCGACCGGCGGTAACGCTTCGCCCGGGAACTCATATCGGGCGCCTTGAGCGGTTTGAGTTCCTCGACCGTGAACCCCAGCAGTTCCGACGCAGCCCTGTTCGCCCAGAGGATGTCCTTGGTGGCCGCATCATGGACCAGGACGCAGTAGCGGAGGGACTCGACGAGTTGTTCGTAGTCGGACGGCGCGAGATCGGACAATGCGGCCTCCTTCGGCTCACGTCGAGTCTACTGAGCGGACAGACAGCGGACACGATAGGGAAATCCTTTACTCCGAGGCGACATCTCTGCACGTCGGCGGAAGGAAGCACCGATTGAGTGATGCCCACCACCGCAATAGCGTGAATTCGACACGAAACACGCCACACCCCTTCTACTTCGCGTCGATCGGAGTATTTGATGACCAACGCACCGACCCTCGACACGACGGACGCCGCCGCGAACGGAACGCTGTCGTTCGAGGACGTCCTCGAGCACGTCGCACTACGGCGGGAAGAGTTCGCTCGCCAGAAGTTCGTGCCTCGCGACATGATCGACGAGTTCAAGCAGATCGGCATTTACCGCGCGGCGACCCCTCGCCGATTCGGCGGTGACGCACTGCCCCCGAGCGAGTTTCTGCGGATGATCGAACGAATCTCCGCGGTGGATGCGTCGGCGGGCTGGGTTGCGAGCTTCGGCTCCGCGCTCGTCTACCTGGCGGCACTGCCGCTCGCGACTCAGGCGGAGCTGTACAAGGACAGCCCGGACCTCGTCTTCGCCGGCGGATTGTTCCCGGTCCAACCCGCGCAGCAGGTGCCGGGTGGTCTGAAGATCACCGGGCAGTGGAAGTTCGCCAGCGGTTGCAAGGGCGCCGACATTCTCGGTGTCGGAATTCGCGGCGGCGACTCCACAGCCGGAAAACCCCGCACCGCACTGCTGTGGCCGAAGGACGTCGAGATCGTCGAGAACTGGGACGTGGTCGGCCTGTCGGGTACCGGAAGCCACGAACTGAAGGTCGACGGCGTCGTCGTCCCCGAGGATTGGACGTTCATCCGGGGCGGAACCCCGACCGTCGACGAACCCCTCTACCGCTACCCGTCCATCGCGTACGCCGCCCAGGTCCTGGCCGTCGTCAATCTCGGAGTGGGCCGCGCCGCGCTCGATTACGCGATCAAAGTCGGTGCGGGACGCACGGGAATCACCGGAGCGCCCAAGCTCGCCGATCGGGCCTACTATCGCATCGACCTGGCCAAGGCGGAGGCGACGCTGAGGTCCGCCCGTGCCTTCTTCTACGAGGTCACCGACGAGGCGTACGCCACGGTGGTCGCCGGCGATCCGGTTCCGGACAAGCTTGCGGCACTTCTCCGTCTGTCCTCGACACACGTGGCCAAGGCGGGCTCTTCCGCCGTGCACACCGCCTTCCAGTTGTCGGGCACGGGGGCAATCTACGACGGCAACGCGATGCAGCGATACATGCGCGAGGCCCTGGTCCCGCCGCAGCACGCCTTCCTCGGCGACGGTATCTACGACAGCGCCGGTGCGGTACTCATGGACATCCCGCCGTTCCCCGGCTTCATCTGACCACCCCGTTCGAATCGAGGAGATCATCGTGAGTGACACCAAGACCGCACCGCTGCGAGTCCTGTTCTGCATCGGCATCAATCAGAACTTCTTCGACCTCCCGACCGGCCAGGGCGGGCTGGTGTGGAAGGCGTTCTCCGGAATGATGGACGCGGTGGCCGAGACACCGGGAGTCCGGGTGATCGGCGACATCGACGACGACAGCCATCTGGTCGGACCGTCGGACGGCTGGCCCTGGACCTGCTACATCCTCGCCGACGTCGACACCCAGGAGACCGTCAAGGCCGTCTGCAACCTCTTCCGCACCACACCGGTCGGCGAGTACACCTTGTGGCGATACGCGAAGATCGAGGCCCGCATCGGCCGTGCGCTCACCGTCCGCGAAGACGTCGACCTCGGCGTGTGAGCGGAATGCACTCTGCGAACGCGGCCGAGCGCATCGAAAGTCGTGAGGCCGTGCACCGCGTGATGTGCCGCTACATGGAACTGTGCGATGTTCCCTCCGTGGATTTTTCGGTCGAAGAACTCGCCTCGCTGTTCACGCCCGACGCGGTGTGGGAAGGCATCGGCGAGTATGCGCACAAGTTCGGCACGCGTCGGGGCCGGCCGGAGATCGTCGGAATGCTCACCGCGTATCTTCCACCGAACTCCCATTTCCGGGGAAATGTACACCTGCTCGGGAGTGAGCAGATCGAGGTGGACGGCCCTGCGGCGCGGGGGCGGTGGATCATGCAGCAGCTCTCGCGATACGAGGACGAATCGGCCGAACTGCTCGCCGCACGCATCACCGCCGAGTGTGAGGTGCAGGGCGGTGTCGCCCGGATCAAGCACTTCACGACCGAGAAGCTGTTCGTCACTCGCCTCGACGAGGCGACACGACTGCTCGAATCGAATGGAAAAAGGAACTGATGACCACTTCCCTGGATCCCACCACCACCGACACCAACTTCGCGGACCTCGCCACGGGCGACCGCGTGGACGGATCGCTGTACACCGACCCCGACATGTTCGAGGCGGAACTCGAAAGGATCTTCTACCGCACCTGGGTATGGGTTGCCCACGAGAGCGAGATCCCCGAGGCCGGAAGCTACAAGATGGCGACCATCGGCCGGCAGCCGGTGATCGTCAACCGCGACCGCAAGGGGAACTTCAATGTCCTGCTGAACCGGTGTCGCCACCGCGGGGCCAGCGTCTGTGAGGTCCCCAAAGGCAAAGCGAACGGATTTACCTGCCCCTATCACAGCTGGTCGTACGCCCTCGACGGTCGTCTGCGCGGAATTCCGTACCCCGACGGATACGACGAGAACCTCGACAAGAAGGACCTCCCCCTCCAGAGCCTGCGGGTGGAGTCCTACGCCGGGATGATCTTCGCCAGCTTCAACCCCGAGGTCGAACCCCTCGACGACTTCCTCGGTGACGCCAAGGTGTGGATCGACCTGTTCATGAAGCAGGGCGCCGGATACCCCATCAAGACGCAGGGCGAACATTGCTTTCGCTTCCGCGGAAACTGGAAGATCCAGTTGGAGAACACCACCGACGGGTACCACTTCCCGATCGTGCACCGGTCCTGGATGTCCTCCGTCGACGCCGAGACCGCCGACATGCTCTCCTTCATGACCGACGACAACGCCGTGACGCACGCTCTCGGAAACGGCCACAGTGTCGCGATCATGGTCCCGGAGCACGTCGACCTGGACCACGACGACGGCACCGAGAAGATTCAGGCCCGTTTCGACCACATCGTCGAGGAACTGTCGAAGACGATGCCCGCCGACAAGGTCCGCCGCATCGTCCGCTCGATGCACGGCGCCGGATTCAACCTCAACATCTTCCCGAACGTCGCGATGTCGATGTCGTTCTTCCGGGTCCTACGCCCGATCTCGGTCGACGAGACCGAGATCCGGCACATCGCCCTCGGCATGGACGGCGGCCCGGAGATCGTCAACCGCGAACGCCTCCGCATCCACGAACATTTCCAGGGCCCGTTCGGGTTCGGCAGCCCCGACGATTCCGAGGCCTGGGATCGGGTACAACGCGGATCCCGCGGCGCACCCGGAATGCCGATCATGGTGAACCGCGGCCTCAATCGGGAAGCGCTCGACAGCAACGGACACCGCACCTCGCACGTCACCGACGAAACCGGAATGCGCGAGGCCTACGCAATGTGGAAGAGGATGATGACCGATGAGCACTGATCTGATGACCGCCCAGTTCGCCGACACCCGCGTACTACAGGCGATCGAACTCATCTGGCACGAAGCGGCCCTCCTCGACGCCAAGGACTACCAGGCGTGGGACGCCCTCTGGACCGACGAAGGCCGGTACGTCATTCCCATCGACCCGGACACCGACGACTTCGACGGATCGCTGAACATGGTCAACGACGACACTCGCATGCGCCGCATGCGTATCGAACGTCTGACCTCCGGCTACTCGATGTCCGCACTCGCCGCCGCCCGGACGGTCCGCACCGTCTCGCGCTTCACGGTCGAGGATCGGAGCGAGGACTCGATCACCGTGAGGTCCGCGCAGATCCTCGTGGGTTTCAAGCGCGACGATCAGCAGACCCTCGCCGCCGACGTCACGCACCGCATCCGGTACACCGAGAGCGGACGGCGGTTGGATCTCAAGGTCATCCGGCTGGTGAACTCGCAGGCAGCGGTCAACGCCTCCGGCTACCTGCTCTGACCAGCATTTTCCGAACCTCATCGATCGAACAGGAGCTCGACGTGGATTCTGTCGCAGTAGTCACCGGCGGCGGACGCGGCCTCGGTGCCGCGATCGCACACCAATTGCACGACCGCGGGTACCGCGTCGCGGTCGCGGACATCGACAGCGGTGCCGCGAAAGAGACCGCGGCGAAGCTGGATCCGGGCGGTGACACGGCCATCGGCGTGGAGTTGGACGTCCGGAAACGGGAGAGTTTCGAAGCCGTCCGTGACCGGGTGATCCAGGAGTGGGGCGGCATCGACGTCCTCGTCAACAACGCCGGCCGGTCGCAGACGGGCTCGCTGATGGACATTGCGCCGGAGGAATTTTCCGACATCGTCGAGATCAACCTCAATGGCGCCTTTCTCGGCTGCCAGGTGTTCGGAAGCTACTTCGCCGAGAAGCGATACGGCAGAATCATCAACATCGCGTCGCTGGCGGGGCAGAACGGTGGCACGGCGACCGGCGCGCACTACGCCGCGGCCAAGGGCGGCGTCGGCACACTGACCAAGGTCTTCGCACGCGAACTCGCCCCGTCGGGTGTCACGGTGAACGCCGTCTCCCCCGGGCCGCTGGATCTACCGGTGGTGCGGGAGACGGTGCCCGCGGACAAGCTGGCCGCCATCCTCACCACGATTCCGGTGGGCACCCTGGGCTCGCCTGATTTCATAGCCGAGACCGTCGCCCTGCTCGCATCGCCGACGGCCGCGTCGGTGACGGGAGCCTGCTGGGACGTCAACGGCGGCCTGTACATGCGCTGACCCCGCCCGCGGGCGACGGTCGCAGCACCGGAGGAAGAATCACCATGAGCATGTTCACTGTCACTGTTGCGGACATTGTCGACGAAACGCCGGACATCAAATCGTTCCGGCTTGTTCGGACGGACGGTTCACCGTTCGACCCGTACCCTGCCGGCGCCCACATCGACATCCTCGGCCCCACCGAGGTCCTCACCCAGTACTCGCTGTGCAGCCCGCCGCACGAGTCCGAATCGTATGTGGTCGCCGTCAAACGCGAGACCGGTCCCCGCGGCGCCTCGGCCGCACTGCACGATCGTGTGACGATCGGCAGCGAGTTGCAGATCAGCCGGCCGCGCACACTGCTCACGCTCGCCGAGGGCGCCGATCGGCACATCCTCGTCGCGGCGGGGATCGGGCTGACCCCGATGCTGAGTCTGGCGTTCGCGTTGCACCGGCGGGGACAACAGTTCGACCTGCACTACTTCGCGCGGACGAGGGCTCAGGCCGCGTTCGTCGACCTGCTGGAGAGTGCGGATTTCCGCCGGGACGTGCACCTGCATTTCGGCCTGACGAGGGACGATCAGCTCTCCGCCCTCGAGAAGATCCTGGCGGATGCGTCCGCCGCAACGCACGTCTACACCTGTGGCCCCGAAGGTTTCATGGATCGGGTGCGCGGGTTGGCGGAACCCGCGGTCGGTGAGGACGCGGTCCACTTCGAACACTTCGAGGCGGCGACGCCTACAGCGACCGGGTCGGACACGGCGTTCGAGTTGGAACTCGACACGGGCGAGGTGTTCGAAGTGCCTGCCGGGAAGTCCATCGCCGACGTACTCGAAGAGAACGACATCGAGATCGACACGTCCTGCAGGGAAGGCATCTGCGGCACGTGCGTCCTGGACGTGCTGGAGGGCGAGCCCGACCACCGCGACAATTGCCTCACCAAGAGTGAGAGAAAGGCGGGAGACAGAATTGCCGCGTGTGTGTCGCGCGCAAAATCCGGGCGGCTCGTCGTCGAACTCCCCTGAAAAGTGCCGAATTATTTCAGGTCACGGCAATTCCGGCCTGCAGAATATCGCGTACGAGAACGGCAATGCTTTCTGCTCCGGTCTTTTCCTTGATACGGGTGCGATGCACGTCGACCGTCTTCACGCTGATTCCCAATTCTTTCGCAATGTTCTTGCTGGGCAATCCGTCGAGGACGAGGGCGAGTATTTCTTTTTCTCGCACCGTCAGCGTGTCTATTCGGCCCTGCAGTTCCGTTCTGTTGCGTCGCTCGCCGAATCGTTGACGCGCAACCCGGAGCGCGTCCTGAATGACGTCGAGCATGTGCTGCGGATCGTAGGGCTTCTCGATGAATGTCAGCGCACCCCGCTGGAGTGCCCGCACCGACATCTTGATGTCACCGTGTGCCGACACGAAGATGATCGGAATCGGGGATTCGTCGGCGAGGAGTGCCTCCTGGAGCTGGAATCCCCCGACTTCCGGCATCCGGACGTCCAGAACGAGGCAGGCCGGGATGTCACGGCGGTACTCGTCCAGGAAGGACTGCACCGAGAAGTAGTACTCCGACGTGATGTTGACCGAATCGAGTAACCACGCAAGCGATGCGCACAACTCCTGATCGTCGTCGACGATGTAAACCCGTGTTTCTTGCTGATCCATCGAATCCTGCCTCGCACAGATGGCTTGCTTCCTCGTCCAGTGAACACCGACCGTAACGGAAGCGGTAGGTAACTGAAGGAATCCCCTACCCGGGTAGGCGACTTACTGCAAGAAAGTAGCGTCGCCGCCAATGTTCCAGTGCATGACGCGCGTCATATCCTTCTTTCAGGAACGCCGGCGCAACGTGGTGACACGACTTCTTGTTCCAACTCATGGAGACGAAATGCCCGAACTCACAACCATGCAATCGACCTTCCGCACCGCCATGGCGAATCTGCCGGCCGCGGTCAACATCGTGACGACCGACGGCCCTGCCGGGCGCTGCGGAATGACGGTGACCGCCGTCTGCTCGGTAACCGACTCACCGCCCACCGCACTCGTATGCGTAAATCAGAACAGCGCCATGCACAACGTATTCCAGAACAACGGCAGAGTCGGTATCAACGTGCTCTCCGGCGACGACGAAGAACTGGCCATGCATTTCGCGGGCGCAACACACGTCGCGATGGCCGACCGGTTTCAGTGGGACATCTGGGAAGACGACACCGACGACGGTGTGCCGATCCTGCGCGCCGCCCACGTGGTGCTCGCCGGCCGGATCGCGGACAGCAAGACCGTGGGATCGCATTCGGTGATGTTCATCGAACTGGACCGCGTGCAGACGCGCGAACACGGCGACAGCCTCGTCTACTTCCAACGCAAATTCCACCGCTTGTCGGTTCCGGTCGAGTCCCCCGACTGGCTGTTCTACGACGAATGGTCCGATCCGATCACCGTGACACCCGCCCTCGTTCCCGCCGCAGCCGGAGGTAAATAGCCATGGTCACCTCTTCACCGCCCGAACAAGTCCCACAAGAATCCGACCTGCAGGCGCTCGCAGACACGCGTGCCGCCCTGACGTTTCGTCTCAGCGCCTTGGTCCTCGCACTGTTTCTGCCCCTGCCGATCCTCGGCGGGTTCACCTCGCTGCTGGACGGCGTCGTCTTCAGCGGCGTCACCGTGGCGTGGCTCTACGCGGTCGCGCAATTCGTCGTCGCCATCGTCGTGGCCCGGTATTACATGGCGCGGGCAGCCGAACTCGACTCCCGGACCGTCTCGCCGGCGAAAGGATAATGCGCCATGAACCTCGTCTCCGCTGCACTTTTCGCGGCCCTCGTCGTTGTCACCCTGATGATCACCGCGTGGGCTTCCAAGAGGAACAAGTCCGCCGCCGATCACTACGTCGCGGGCGGCAGCCTGACCGGCAGGCAGAACGGTGTCGCCATCGCCGGCGACTTCATCTCTGCCGCCTCGTTTCTCGGAGTCACCGGCGCGATCGCGCTGACCGGTTTCAACGGGTTCTACCTCGCGGTATTCGTGCCCGTCGCGTTCGTCCTCGCGATGCTGCTGATCGCGGAACCCCTGCGCAACCTCGGCCGCTTCACGTTGGCGGATGTTCTCGCCACCCGGTTCCCCGGCAAGGACGTGCGGTCGATGATGGCGATCAGCACTGTGGTGATCAGCGTGGTCTATCTCGTGTCGCAGCTGGTCGGTGCCGCGCTTCTGGTGTCGTTGCTGTTCGACCTCGACTACGCCGTGGCCGTGTTGATCATCGGAACACTCACCACGGCGTACACGTTGGTGGGTGGCATGCTCGCCACCAGCTGGATCCAGATCATCAAGACCGGTCTCCTCATGGTCTGCGCCGTCGTGCTGTTCGTTCTCGTGCTGGTGCGGTTCGATTTCAATCCCTTCGGCCCGTTCAGCACCGCGCTCGCCGAGTTCGGGCAATCGTTCGTCGCGCCGCAGCGTACGTCCGGTGCCGCCTCCTTCGACCAGTTGTCGCAGACCGTCGGGCTCGTCCTCGGCGTGCTCGGCCTGCCGCACGTCATGATCCGCTTCCTCACCGTTCCGGACGCGAAGCAGGCGAGAACGTCCGCCTACACCGCGATCTGGATCTTCTTCGCCTTCTACCTGCTGGTTCCCGTGCTCGGTTACGGCGCCGCCAAGCTGGTCGGTGTCGAGGTGATCAAATCCGAGAATCGGGGCGGCAACCTCGCGGTGGCGCAGCTCGCCGAGACGGTCGGCGGCGGTGTCCTGCTGGCGTTCGTCGCGGCCGTGGCGTTCGTGACCATCCTGGCCGCGCTGTCCGGCCTGGTGATCGCCACCTCCGGTGCGATCGCACACGACCTGTACGGGCAGGTGATCAGGAACGGATCGGTGTCGGCGAAGGCCCAGCACCGCGCGGCCCGGGTCGCGACGGTGGCAACCTGCGTCATCGGTGTCGCCATTGCCTTCGCGGCGCAGAAGCAGAACGTCGCGTTCCTCGCCTCACTCGGGATGTCGATCGCAGCATGTGCGAACCTGCCGGCACTGCTGCTGACCATGTACTGGAAGCGCATGACGGCGCGTGCCGTCATCTCCGGCATCGTGGTCGGGCTCGTCCTGTCGGTCACCGTCATCCTGCTCAGCCCGGTCGTGCAGGGACCGGACTCCATCCTCGGATTCTCGAACCCGGCACTCGCCGTGGCACCCCTCTCGCTGGCGGTGTCCATCATCGTCGCGCTGTTGTCGGTGCCGTCCGGGGAGACGAAAGCACGAGCCGACCGCCTCTTCTCGGTGATGCGCACCCGAGCGCTCACCGGGCAGACCGAGACGACGAGCGACGACACGATGGTAGCGATGCGATGAAGGCGGAACTACGGTCACCGAGCCCACTCCGGGACCTGGCTGAGCAGCTGGCGACGGGCGCGACAACGCCCATCGATGTGGCAGAGGCGGCACTCGCACGAATCGCGGACCTCGAGCCGGAAATTCACGCCTGGGCCCACCTCGATGCCGATGCGGTGCGGTCCGCGGCCGCCCGAATCCAGGACAGCGGCCCGGACGGCGCGCTCTGGGGCCTGCCCGTCGGAGTCAAGGATCTCATCGACGTCGCGGGTATGCCGACGCGCTGCGGCAGCGAGCTGCGGAGTGCGGATTCCGCGACGACGGACGCCTACTGTGTGGCGCGTGCGCGTGCCCTCGGCGCACTCCCGTTCGGTAAGACGGTGACCACCGAGTTCGGGTACTTCAAGCCCGGCCCGACCCGTAATCCCCGCGCCCTGGATCACACCCCCGGCGGGTCGTCGAGCGGCTCGGCGGCAGCGGTGGCCGCGGGCATGGTGCCGCTCGCATTCGGTACACAGACCGCGGGGTCACTGACGAGGCCGGCGTCGTTCTGCGGAGTCGCAGGTTTCGTCACCGCTCACGGCGAATTTCCGACCGCGGGCATCACCGGGCTGAGTCCCAGTCTCGACACGGTGGGGCTGCTGGCACGAACCGTGCCCGATCTCCACTTCGCGTGGACAGCACTGCGCGACGGCACGCGAACGCCCGCTCTCGAACCTTCCGCTCCGCACCGGCTGCGGCTATGGAGCGGATTCGAGCTCGGCGAGGTGTCCCGAGAGATGACAGCGGCGCTCAGGATGACCGCTGATTCCGCCGCGTCGGCGGGGATCCAATGCCGTGAGTTAGATTCCGCCGCAACGGTTGTGGCACTGACGGAACACCACCACACGGTGATGGCGTACGAAGCAGCCCGCGAACGCGCCGCCGAGGCCGCGCAGACCGACAAGATCAGCACACCCCTCGCCGAACTGTTCGCCGCGGGGGCGGCGACCGCAGAAGCCGACTACCGTGCCGCCCTCGCCGGAATCCGCGAGACCCGACAGCTGCTGCTCTCGGCGTTGGACGAGGACGAAACAATCCTCGGGCCCGCGGCTCTCGGCGCCGCGCCGCACGGCCACGACGCGACAGGGACGCCCATCATGAGCCGACCGTGGCAGGCCATGGGTCTGCCGGTGGTCACGATCCCTGGCAGGCGTGACAGTGCGGGCCTTCCCCTCGGATTGCAGTTGATCGGGCGTCCCGGTGCCGAACAACGACTCTTCGAGACAGCCGCCTGGCTCGAATCTGTGCTCTGACCGGGAAGCGTCAGTCGACAAAATCTGACAGTGGCACAACCGCGTGCCGGGTGTGGGCCACCCCGGAGCGGTGAGCTCGCGGGGTGGCACACCCGGGTGCCACGGGTCAGCGGAGGTCGAACCGATCGAGGTTCATCACCTTGTCCCATGCGGAGACGAAGTCGTGCACAAACTTCGTCTTCGCGTCGTCGGCGGCGTAGACCTCGGCCAGTGCGCGAAGTTCCGAGTTCGACCCGAACAGCAGGTCGACACGGCTGCCGGTCCACTTCACCTCACCGGTGGTGAGGTCCCGACCCTCGTAAATACCCGAGTTCGCAGACGTGGGCGCCCACACCGTTTCCAGATCGAGCAGGTTCACGAAGAAGTCGTTGGTCAACGACCCGGGGTGTGCGGTGAACACGCCCAGCGACGACTGGTTGTGGTTCGCGCCCAGCACCCGCAAGCCACCGATCAGCACCGTCAACTCGGGAGCGCTGAGGTTCAACAGATTCGCCTTGTCGATCAGCAAATACTCGGCGGGCAGCCGGTGTGCCGTCCCGAGGTAATTGCGGAACCCGTCCGCGCTCGGCTCGAGAGCGGCGAAGGATTCCACGTCGGTCTGATCCTGCGTTGCATCGGCCCGTCCCGGAATGAAGGGCACCTCGATGTCGTGTCCGGCGTTCTTGGCGGCCTGCTCTACAGCCACAGTTCCGCCCAGCACGACCAGATCGGCGAACGACACCCGGGTATTCCCCTTTTGGGCGGAGTTGAACGACTCCATGATGCCCTCGAGAGTGCGTACCACGTGCGCGAGCTCGTCGGGGTTGTTGACCTCCCAGCTCGCCTGCGGCTCGAGACGGATACGGCCACCGTTGGCGCCGCCGCGCATGTCGCTTCCGCGGAACGACGACGCTGCCGCCCACGCAGTCGAGATCAGCTGTGGGACAGTCAGTCCTGACGACAAGATCTGCCCCTCGAGAAGGGCGATGTCATCGGCGCCGATGAGGTCGTGGGTCACGGCGGGGATGGGGTCCTGCCACAGCAGCGTCTCCTGCGGGACCAGCGGTCCGAGGTAACGGGCGACCGGGCCCATGTCGCGGTGGGTCAGCTTGTACCAGGCCTTGGCAAATTCGTCCGCGAGCTCCTCGGGGTGGTCGAGCCAGCGACGGGTGATCTTCTCGTAAGCCGGGTCGATCCGCAGGGAGAGGTCGGTGGTCAGCATAGTGGGGGCGTGCCGCACCGAGGGGTCGAAGGCGTCGGGCACGGTGCCGGCACCGGCGCCGTCCTTTGCGACCCACTGGTTGGCTCCGGCGGGGCTTTTGCTCAGCTCCCATTCGTAGCCGTACAGGGTTTCCAGGAAGCTGTTGTCCCAGGTGGTCGGGGTGGGTGTCCACGTCACCTCGAGGCCACTGGTGATGGTGTCCTTGCCCTTACCGGTGCCGAAGGTACTTTTCCAGCCCAGGCCCTGCTCCTCGAGCGGTGCGGCCTCGGGTTCCGGGCCGACGTGGTCGGCGGGGCCGGCGCCGTGGGCCTTGCCGAAGGTGTGGCCACCGACGATCAGCGCGGCCGTTTCGACATCGTTCATCGCCATCCGGGCGAACGTCTCCCGGATGTCCGTTGCCGCGGCGAGCGGGTCCGGGTTGCCGTTCGGGCCTTCCGGGTTGACGTAGATCAAACCCATCTGAACTGCCCCGAGCGGCTTTTCGAGGTCTCGGTCACCGGTGTAGCGATCGTCGCCGAGCCAGGTCAGCTCAGGACCCCAATACACGTCCTCTTCCGGTTCCCACCGGTCCACCCGGCCTCCGCCGAATCCGAAGGTTGCGAAGCCCATCGACTCGAGTGCGACGTTGCCGGCGAAGACCATGAGGTCGGCCCACGACACCGTCTTGCCGTACTTCTTCTTCACCGGCCACAGGAGTCGGCGCGCCTTGTCGAGGTTCGCGTTGTCGGGCCAGCTGTTCAGGGGCGCGAACCGCTGCATCCCGGCGCCGGCGCCGCCGCGACCGTCTGTGATGCGGTAGGTGCCCGCCGCGTGCCATGCCATGCGGACGAAGAGGGGGCCGTAGTGCCCGAAGTCGGCGGGCCACAACTCGTGTGAGGTGGTCATGACCTCCTCGATGTCACGCTTCAGAGCGTCGAGGTCGACGGCCGCAAATTCCTTGGCGTAGTCGAAGTCCTCGTCCATGGGATTGCGCACGGCGGGGTTCTTCTGCAGGATCTTCAGGTTGAGCTGGTTCGGCCACCAGTCACGGTTTCCCCCACCTTCAGTGGGGTGCTTCAGCCGACCGTGGGCAACGGGGCAGCCGCCGCTCTGCGCGGGTTCCGTTTGGGCCTCGGCGATCGGAGGGTGTTCCTCTGCGATGGTCTGGATGTCAGTCACTGCTTTCCTTCCAAAAAGGGAGTAATCCGGGCTGTGTTGGGTGGATCGGGTTGTCAGCGGTGTGATGGGGAACAGTCGGGGCACGTGCCCCAGAAGATGACCTCCGCCTCGTCGACACGAAATCCGTTGTCGTGCGAAGCAGTCAGGCACGGAGCGTCACCGACGGCGCAGTCGACGTCAGCGATGGCCCCACAGGACCGGCAGACCACGTGGTGGTGATTGTCACCGACCCGAGACTCGTAGCGCGCCAGAGAGCCTGACGGTCGGATCCGCCGCACCAACCCTGCCGCGGTCATCGCGTGAAGCACGTCGTACACCGCTTGCTGAGATACTCGGGGCAGAACACCGCGCACCGCCGCGAGGATCCTCTCCGTGTCGGCGTGGGGATTCGCCTGCACCGCCTCCAATACCGCAAGCCGCGGCTGGGTCACACGCAGATCGGCGAGCCGCAACTGTCGTGCGAAATCCGTTGTCGAAGACACGGGCAGACTATGCCCCGGCTTTCTGTAACTGATCAAGATAATGAGTCATATTGAGACGCTTGTAGCTCCGAGGGCCCGGGAAGAAGCTAGCGCAATGCACAGCCGGGTTCACGCCGGCTTACGTGCTCGCTGTTTCGAGGTGGCGAGACTTGAGGTTCGTCATGACGTCACCTCCACCAGATCGAACTGTGCATGCAGTTGTGCCCAGGTGGTCTTGCGGCGGCCGTCGGGGCTGCGGTAGGTAGCGTCGCCGTCCGGCAACCAGGTCCGCATCAGGTCATCACGCACGGGAGGACGGTCGGTGGGGGCGGCCGTCGTGCACAGTGGAGCCACCAGCCAGACCCGGCCACTACCGGAGCGCTCTCGCCCAGTCGTTGTGTGCAGAGTATGCGGGTTTGTCGTCATCAGAATCGCCTTCTCGGTTGCCGCGCTAGATTTCGGGTTTCGTACCGAGTGCACTATCTCGGTATTCCCCATGGTCCGGCGGAACTGGTGTGACGGCCGTCTCATTTCCGGACACAGGAAGATTGCTCCCCCGAACTGGCGACGACCACAGAGGACGTTCGGCACCTGATTCGCCGCGATTCGCGCGGCTTCCCGGTCCGTATCGGGTTTGCGCACTGAGCAATCCGGACCCGAGGCGGGAAGCCACGACGCGGGTGTGTCCGCGATAGCCGAGTAGCTCCGCGTGGCCGCGGGGCGGCCAATTCATGCTTGGGAGACGACTTACAAGCCGATTCCGAACTCCTTGATTTTCCGGTAGATCGTCGCGCGTGAGATGCCGAGCGCAGTTGCCGCCGCCTTCTTGTTTCCGTGGTTTTCTTCGAGGCTGCGGACGATGGCGTCTCGTTCCAGGGCCTCTATCTGTGTGAGTGTGTGCCTGCTCAGCGCCCGGCACACCGGTGGCAACCGATCGACTCCGGCGATGCCGGAGCGTTGCCGCTGCACCACTTCCTGGAGGACCTGCCGGAGCTCGCTCACGTTTCCGGGCCAGCTGTATTTACACAGTTGACGCATTGCCGCAGGGTCGAGCGATAGCTCTGCCCCGTGGCCCAGCTGACGGAGTAGGAGCGGTACCAGGTCGTGGAGATCCTCGATGCGGTGGCGCAACGCGGGCACGGGCACGGTGTGGCTGAAATAGGGCAGGATCAGCGTGTCGAGATCGGTGTTGTGCGCTGCAGCGCCGATGGTTACACCGATCCAGCCGGCGTGCTCGCGTCCGGAGATGAGGTCGGCGACAGATCTCTGATGCTCCTCGTCGAGCAGATCGATGTCGCGGAGGATGATGCTGAAGCGGTCCTGTTCGAGTTCTTGCCGAAGCGCCTGCATGGCGCTACTGTCCCCCGACAGATCCGCCCCACCGAAGATTCGCGTTCGAACCGGAATATGGACCATAGCAGCCGCTTTGAGCGCTGCAGTGCGACCGCTTCCAGGCTCTCCGGAAACCGTGACCCACTGTTGTTCGCGAGCGCAGCGGGCGATCTGCTGGCAGCTACGGCGCCAGGAAGCGCTGCTGCCGGTGATACCGGGCAGGGATTCATGTTTCTCTGTTGCCGGGATCGCGGAGTTGGGGGTGTCGACGAGGTGTACGTAGAACAAAGCCATCTGCCGTCGCGATCCGAATCCAAAATCCTCGGTGGACGACAGACGCGCCGACAGTCCGCTGGGTAGGGCGACGATATGCCGATGTGTGGCAGGCATTCCTGTGAGGTCGACAGCGTGCTCGAGCAGCGCAGCTTGGTCTTGGGCATCCAGTGCCAGGCGCAGGCGACGGTTGAGGAGCACCAGATCGTCACCCAGAGCGAGAACCCCTGCTTGCGGTGCCCGCCGACCAGCCTTCAGGTAGGCGTTCAGGAGCGCTGTCTGCTCGGCACTGGCCTGTGCGAGGAGCCGCCCTTCGATCTGGGCGGTTGCGGATTTGGCCAGGGTGGCCAGCAGTGGTCCCCCGTCCTCGACCCAGCCGGTCAGGTCGAGCGCGCCGACGAGAGCTCCGGAAATCGGGTGGGTGATCGGGACACCGGCACAGGCAAGTTGCCCGAGACATTCGACGTAGTGTTCGGCGCCGGTAACCAGGGTTGGTTGCCGGGTCTCGAGGGCAGTGCCGATACCGTTGGTACCTGCGAATTCTTCCGAGTAGCTGAAACCTGGCGCCAGGCTGACAGCGTCGAGCGTGCGATTGAGCCGCTGGCTGGCGGCGATCCTTGTCAAGATCACTCCGTCGGCGGATGTCAGAATCACACTGACCGGCTCGTCCACCAGCCCGTCCGCGAGCTGTTTCAAGACCGGTCCGGCTGCCGTGACGAGGGGAGAGTCCAGGTCCGGCTCCCGGACATACGGGAGGTCGAGCTGATCAGGTACCACTTTCAGTGACTTCGACCGCTGCCAGGAAGAGTAGATGTCCTGCCGAATGGAGCTGTCGAGATGATGCTCGGAGAGAAAACGCTCACGTGCTACCCGTAGATCCTTAGCGGTCATGATTCCTACACGCCCCGTTCTTCCGCCGGTTACATGCATGAGCGTACGGCGTCTCAATGTGATACGAGTCTCAGTATGAGACACACGCCGAGCCACCCGGGGGTGGTGAGCACTGGCAGATTCAGCACGCTTCCGCCCGGTGGGGCGGGTTGTCCGACGGCTGGGTGTCCTGGGTGACGTACGGCGGGCGAACCCCGGTGAGCGCTTCCAGCGTGCACAGGAGGTCGGTCATGGTGAGCGTGCTCGACCCCGGGGGCCCCGCAGGTTCGTGGGCCGGACGGTGTTGTGGCCGCGGGAGGGGGTTCACTGGCTTCATCGTGGCCTTTCGTCGTCGGGGATGGGTACCGTTCGAGGCAGGACTCGGGATCGATATCTGCGGGGATGGCGGTCATATCGCGCGTCCCGGATTGAGAATCCCGGTAGGGTCGAACACCGCCTTGATCTGACCCATGAGCACTCGCTCGCGTGTGCCCACCATCGTCTCGAGGTAGTTGCGTTTGAGATCACCGACGCCGTGCTCCCCCGTGATCGATCCGCCCAGCGCCAAGCACCGGGTGACCATCTCGTCGAAGGCGCGGTAGGCACGGTCGGATGCGTCGGGGTCAGCCGCGTCGAACACGATCGTGGGATGGAGGTTTCCGTCCGCGGCGTGCCCGAAGGTGCCGACAAAAAGGTGGTGGCGGTCCGCGATACGGCTGATGGCATCGAGCATGTGCGGTAGCCGGGGCACCGGCACTGCCAGGTCGTCGAGCAGCGTACTGCCGCAGCGTTCGAGGGCGGTCAACGCGACACGCCGAGCCTGCATGAGCCCGTCGCTTTCGACCGGGTCGGTGGTCACGAAGAGTTCGGTCGCCGCACAACTACGGCATGCTTCGGCGATGCGATCGGTTTCCGCCTCCGCGGCCTCGCCGTCGCACTGGATGAGTAGCAGCGCACCGGCGCTCTCGTCGAGGCCCATCTGGGTCATGTCGTTGACCGCGGTGATCGTGTTGTGGTCCATGAGTTCGACCAGGCTCGGGTCGGCCACGTTCTGAATCGCCATCACCGCGTCGACGGCTTGGACGGGGTCGGCGAACGCCGCCACCACAGTGGATGCGTGCGCCGGTTTTCGGCGCAACCGCATGGACGCCTCGACGATGACGGCAAGAGTGCCCTCGGACCCGACCAGCAGTTGCGTGAGATTCAGGCCGGCGACGTTCTTGCGGGTGGCGGCACCAGTGTGGATGATCCGGCCGTCGGCGAGCACCGCTTTTATCCGGGCGACGTGATCACCGGTCACCCCGTACTTGGCGCAACAGGGCCCACCGGCGTTTGTCGCGAGGTTCCCACCAATCGTGGAGATGGCACGACTGCCCGGGTCGGGCACGTACCAGAGTCCTCGCTCTGCTGCTGCAGTAGCGAGGTCGCCGTTGATGACACCGGGTTCGACCGTCGCAGTACGGGACTGCCCGTCGATCTCGAGAATGCGGTTCATCTTCTCGGTACTCAAGACAATGCACCCCTCGAGCGCATTGGCACCGCCTGCCAGGCCGGTCCCCGCACCTCTCGTGACAACCGGAATCTTGTACCGGTAGGCAGTCTGCAGCGTCGTGACGACGTCGTCGACCGTCCTGGCACGAACCACTGCTATCGGTTGACCGGATGGCGAGAGCAGCGCCTGATCGCGGGTGTAGGCGATCATGGTGTCGCCGTCGGTCACCACAGCATCGCCGAGACCCGCAACCAGATCCGCTACGGGGCCGGTCGTCACCACGGTCATGCCTTGTCCTTCCGCACTGTTGTGTGTCCGTCACGGGTGCACCACGCCGGGGTTTGCCTGGCCGGTGTGGTGCGTGGCGCATTACGAAGCGAATTCGAGCTCGCCCATACGGGACCAGTCGTCGCCGGGAAGTTCGGTGTGGAGGATGCGCGGTGTCTCGCTCAGTGCCGGGCGCATCGCGTCCAATCCCTTCCGGAAGTGGTCCGCATTGACATGGTCGGAACCGGCCTGCCCGTCGGCGAATGCCTCGATCAGCACGAACTCGGCGGGATTGTCGGCGCTACGGTGCCATTCGAACCAGAGATTGCCCGGTTCCGATCGGGTCGCCTCGGTGAACTCCTTGGTGATGAGCAGCCAGTCGTTCTGGTGTTCGTCGAGGACCTTGAACTTCACGACAATAAAAATCACGACGCCTCCACTGATCTGTGTCGGAAAGCCTTTCACCGGGCGGAGCAAGGCTGACGGATATGACCTGCCATAGGGATCCTGAGGGGTGCGCCGGGGCGCGCGGGTTACCGGCGGTCAGGTGCGCACCCACCTGACCGCCGGTGATGACCCTCTCCTGTTCGGATCGGGTCAGTGGGTCACCGCCTCGCAGGACCAACGAGGCGGTGACCCACTGGTCTTTGTCAATAGATATTCGACGGGCGGACCATGCCTTCGGCGAGATCGCCGAAACCGGGTGCCATGATGGCACCGGGATTACCGATCACCTCCTCCACGACAGCGGTCTCGGTCGTGATCAGCAGTGCCGCGATCGAGGCGGCACTCTCGAGCGCGGCGCGGGTGACCTTGAACGGGTCGATCACCCCGTCGTCGAACATGTCCCCGTATTCACCGGTGAGCGCATTGAAACCGTGGCCGAGCGGTAGACCGGCGACCACCTCGACGACCTCGTCGCCTTCGAAACCGGCGTTGATCGCGATCCAGCGCAGCGGTTCCGGAAGAGCGCGGCGCACGACGTCAACCCCGATCGCCTCGTCGCCGGCCAGGTCGAGATCGGCCAATGCCCGATGCGACTGCGCCAGCGCGGTGCCACCGCCGGAGACGATCCCGGCCTCGAGCGCGGCGCGGGTGGCGGCCAGGGCGTCCTCGACGCGCAGCATCCGCTCCTTGAGCTCGACACTGGTCGCGCCGCCGACGCGGATGACGGCAACCCGCCCGGTGAGCCGGGCGATGCGCAGCTCGAGGCTTTCCTGATCCGCCTCGATCTTGGCGCGCTCGAGCTGCGCCTCGAGCTGCGCGATGCGGGCGTCGAGCAGACGCTGGTCCCCGTGGCCGCCGACGATCGTGGTCTCGTTCTCGGTCACGGTGATGCGGTCACACGAACCGAGATGCTCGACACTGATTTCGGACAGTTCGATGCCGGTGTCCTTGGCGATCACGTGCCCACCCAATGCCACCGCGAGATCTTCGAGCTCGGCGACGCGGCGATGACCGAACCCTGGAGCCCGAACGACCACCGACTGCATCGTCTTGTGCATGTTGCCGCCGACGAGTAGTTGCAGGGCCGGACCGTCGACGTCCTCGGCCAGTACGACCAGGGACCGGTCGGCTCGCTTGGCCACCTCGATGGCCGGCATGATGTCCTGGACCTGGCTGATCTTCTTGTTGGTCAGCAAAATCAGCGGATTGGTGTGCACCGCTTCCATCCGCTCCGGGTCGGTGACCATGTAGCCGGAGATGTAGCCGTGGTCGAACTCGATGCCGTCGACGATGTTGACCGACAGCCCGAGGGTGTCGCTTTCCTCGGTGGTGACGACCCCGGACTTGCCGACGTAATCGACCGCCGTCGAGATGGCGTGCCCGATCACTTCGTCGTCGCTGGCGGCGAGGGTCGCGATCCGGTGCAGATCGCTCTGCCCCACGATCTGGGAGGCCTGCTCACGGAGGGAGTCGACGACCACGGACACGGCCCGTTCGATGCCGCGCCGCACCCGCATGGGGTTGGCGCCGGCATCGACCGAGCGCAGACCTTCGCGGACCATGGCCTGGGCGAGCACGGTGGCGGTGGTGGTGCCGTCGCCGACCACACCGTTGGTCTTCATCGCCACCTCCTTGACCAACTGGGCACCCATGTTGGCGAAGGGCTCGCGGAGCTGGATCTCGCGGGCAATGGTCACGCCGTCGTTGGTGATCGTCGGTGGCCCGGTGAGCTTTTCGAGTACCGCGTTGCGCCCCTTGGGGCCGAGGGTCACCTTGACCGCGTCGGCGAGGGCGTTGACGCCCTGCTCGAGCCGCGCTCGGGCGTCCGTGTTGTACCGCAACTCTTTTGCCATGACTGATGGTCCTTTCGTACTTTTCTTGTGCGGAGTTTGCAGCGCGTCAGGGGACGAGAATCGCCCGGCCGCGGACCCGACCGGCATCGAGATCGTCGAGGGCTTGCTGGAAATCCTCGAGCCGGTACCGGGTGGTGTGCAAAGTGACCTTGCCCTGGGCGGCGAGGATCATGAGCTCCTGCAGGTCGTTGTAGGAGCCGACGAGATTTCCGATGAAGTTGATCTCGGTGGAGATCACGTCGATGGTCGGGACGTCGAGGTTCTCGCCGTATCCGACTACGTAGTAGTTCCCGGCGCGGCGCAGCATCGCAACCCCTTCGGCGGTGGCGCCGCCTTCACCGACGAAGTCGACGACGGCTTCGGCGCCGTGCCCGCCGGTCAGGTCGAGCACCTGCTGGATATGGGTGCCGTCGGCGACGATGCCGTGGTCGGCGCCGATCTTCACGGCGAGGTCGACGGCCGCGGGGTTACGGTCGAGCACGACCACGGTGACACCGGAAATCGCCTTCAGGACCTGGATGCCGATGTGGCCGAGTCCGCCGGCCCCGATCACCACGCACACGTCTCCGGGGCGAGTGGTCCTGGCGACCTTGGCGACGGCGTGGTACGCCGTCAGGCCCGCGTCGGCGAGGGCGGCGACGTCGGCGGGTTCGAGCGAGTCGTCGATCCGGACCACGCTGCGGGCGGTGGTGCGCAAATACTCGGCGTACCCGCCGTTGGTGTCGATGCCGGGGAACTTGCTGTTCTGGCAGTGGACGTCGTCACCGAAACGGCACGCCCGGCACAACCCGCACGTGATCAGCGGGTGCAGGATCACCTTGTCGCCGACCACCACGTTGGTGACGGCGTCACCCACCGCGTGGACCCAACCGGCGTTCTCGTGACCGATCGTGTACGGCAGTGCGACACCGGACTTCTCCTCCCACTGCCCCTCGAGAACATGCAGGTCGGTACGGCACACGCCCGCGCCGCCGATCCGCACGATGACATCGAACGGACCCTCGATCGTGGGTTCGGGAATGTCGGTAAGCTGCAGCTTGGTGTGGTATCCCACCACTTGCACGGCCTTCATCGCGGGCTCCTGGTTCTGAGATCGGTGATTCGCGGAGTGCTGCCGACGGATTCGCTGTCGGCGTAGCGGGTGGCGAGCAGGCCGCGGCAGAAGTGGGCGTTGCCTTCCATCGAAATGCGCACCGACTTGGCGAACCGCAGCCGCATCGGCACCGACTCCGCGGGGATGCGTTTGCCGGCGTCGTCGACGAACACCGGGCTGGCCGGGCAGATGCTCAACCCGAGGCCGATTCGGCGTCGCAGCAACGCGGCCTTCGCTTTTCCGGGGGCGAGGTCGCTGAGAACGAGTCGGTAAATCTCGTTCACACCCATGTCGGTGGTCTTCAGGTGCGCCTCCACACAGCGTTCCATCGCCGCGGCATGTGCCTTGGACCGGAACGTTCGGCGCAGTTCGTGCAGACTCTCTTCCGCCTCGGAGCCGAACGTTCCGACGTATCCGGCGTCGGCCGCGAGGCCGGTGTTGATCTTGTCGCTGTCGTGGTGGTCGTCAAGCATTACCCGCACCTCGCCGATATCCCCGATCAGGCGCAGGGCGTCGAGCGCGTCGGAAGCCATGAGGTAGGCGAAGTTCGGCGAGCAGAACGCGGTGGGCAGCCGCAGGTGAACGGTGGCCCCGTCGTCGTCGAGGGTGACCGACCGGACGAAACCGAGATCGGTGATCGGCTCGTCCAGTTCCGGGTCGGTGACCGTCGACAGGGCCATCAGAACGTCCTCTTCGGTGCAGACGACGGCAGCGGTGGTCATGACGGCACGGTTTCCCGCGCCCCGGCAGCGACCTCCACACCTTCCTGCCCGGCCGGCTCGGCCAGTTGCAGGTCCGCGGGAACGTCGATGTCGTACAGCGCTGCGGCGTTGAGGCCGAGGATCTTCTGCTTCTGCAGGGCAGTAATCGGGGCGTACTCGCCCTGCATGTCCTCGGGGATCTGGAAGTCGACGAACTTCTCGATCAGCCATTTCGGGGTCCACAGTGCGTAGTCGCTGCCGAACAGGATCTTGTCCTCGCCGATCCAGTAGAGCAATTCGCCGATGATCTGGGCGAAGTAGCGGGGCCGGGTGTGGATGAACGGCAGAGCCACTGCCAATCCGCCGTAGACGTTCGATTCCTGGGTGGCGATCCAGCAGAAGTCCTCGAGCCGCGGCAGACCCACATGCTCGACGACGAATCGCAGGTCCAAGTAGTCGGTGGCGACCTTGTCGACGTCGGAGACATCGAAGGCGTCGCGGTCGAGGGGACGGATCGTCGGGCCCTTGTGGACGTGAATATTCCTGATCCCCAGCTTGATGCACTCTTCGAGGTAGCGCCGCGACCACTTGTCGTCGAGCTTGTAGCCGCGGGAGTCGCCGTGCCATTCGGCGGTGTAGAGCTTGACGCCCTGCAGGTTCATCTCGGCCGCGTCCCTGCGGAGCTGCTCGAGGCCGGCCTCTTCGTAGCGGGGGTCGTAGGCGTGGTTGTAGGTGAGCTTGCCGGGGTGCTTGGCGACCAGGGCGCGCGCTTCGTCGGTCTGCCCGAACCCGGTGTGATAGAAGTCGCTGAGCAAGGTGGCCTGAAAGATCGCGTGGTCGACGTATCCGTCCACGAAGATGTCGCGCTCGAAACGTTCGCTGCCGTAGTACTTGTAGGTTTCGTAGTCCCACACGACCTCCTCGGGGCTGAGGTTCTTGTGGTAGTCGTAGAAGCACTCGATGAACTGCTCGCCGTG
Source organism: Rhodococcus sp. IEGM 27 (assembly GCF_033142305.1). Classification (NCBI taxonomy): domain Bacteria; kingdom Bacillati; phylum Actinomycetota; class Actinomycetes; order Mycobacteriales; family Nocardiaceae; genus Rhodococcus; species Rhodococcus sp. IEGM 27. The sequence continues at coordinate 1,213,498 of NZ_JAWLSG010000001.1, forward strand.
CACATTCTTCTGGTTCGACTCGCGGGCGTCCCAAATGTGCACATGCCCATCGACGATGAAGTACTTCTGACCGTCTTTCTGATACATCGCGTCCTCGCTTGGTCCTGGTTTTCGGGTGGGCTGGGGGTGTCCGGGGCCACCCTGCGTGGCCCCGGACAGCTGCGGTCAGTGCTCGGTGAGGTCGAATCCGATGTACTCGGCTGCGTCTTCGGGGCTGGCGAACAGCAGAGTCTTGTCGTCGAGGTGAACCATGCGCCCGTAATGGGTGGAGCTGATCTCCTCGAAAATGGAGCCGTCGAACTCCTCACCGAGAGCGTCGGTGAGTTCCTCGTAGTCGAAATTCAGCAGCTTCTGGCCGTCGACGCGGATCATCGACGGGTACTCGGTCAGCTCCACACCGTCCTTGGCGCCCATCACGTCCGCGACGACGCGGCCGATGGGGGTGTTCATCAAGGTGACGCCACACATGTTGGAGAACTCGGTGGTCGATCCGAATTGCATGGTCACTGGTCCAACTCCTTGGGGATGTCGAGCCCGAGGTCCTCGAGCAGGGAACGGAACTTCGCGGTGGCGGCGTCGAGGCTGGTGGCGAAGGTGACCGCCTTGTCGGCCGGCTGCGACCAGATCGGCTGCAGCGCCCGGGCGGCGTCCAGGCACCGGGGCACCCAGGTGGCCAGCCAGGTGCCGAACAGCTCCTTGTTCGCCTCCCCGACCTCGGGATCGCGGGTGAGCAACCGGAACAGGTTGCGGGTGTAGTTGAGGTCGCGGTCGTAATCGTGTTCCCCCGTGCCGACGATGGTGGGGGTGATGTAGTCACCATTCCCGGCGGCGATCTGCATGACCAGTTCGCTGCGGAACAGCGATCCCACCAGCTGCTCGAAGACGATGTTCGAGGCGAACAGCAGCTCACACCAATCGGGAACCGCGGTGAGCCGCTCGACGACCTCCCGGGTGGGCTGCCACTCAGGGGCGGACTGCCACACGTCCTTGTGGGCGGCGCCGTCGAAGTTCTCGGTGGCCTCGGACAGGTCCAGGTTGAACAGGGCCAGGTCCTGGGCGAAGCGCATCTTGTGGGCGGCGTTCACCGCGACGGCGGTGTTGATCATATTCGTCGGGCAGGACCGCTGGATGGAGGTGAACACGTGCAGCGCCAACCCGTTCTCGGCGTGCATCCACGCCCCCAGGTTGCGGGAGATGAACGTCAGCCACGGTGTGTTCCAGCCGTCGTAGACCCGGGCGCGTTTGGCGTTGGACAGGCACAATTCGACCTGGTGGACGACCTTGGAGTTGTTCCGGAAGATCGTCTGGTCCCACTCCTCGTTCGGGTCGAGGAAGGCGTGCCAGTTCGACGACTTCGCCGCCGTCCACTCCTTCGGATAGCCGCCGGGGCCGTTCCCGAACCCGTAGATCCAGCCCTGGGAGAGGTGACGGTCAGGGTCGGGCTGGACGTCGACCGTGACATCCTCGTACATCGTCGCCCGCTTCTTGGCCGGCGTGAAGTAGCTGTAGGTTCTGCTCTTCGAGCTCGGGAACTCCAGCGCACCGGCCTCGGAGTCGGTGAACTCGATCCTCGGAAAGCTGCGCTGCTTGCTCCCGGTGTTCTCGGTGGTTGCGGTCATCTCGTTTCTCAGTTCCTGTCTGTGAAAGAGGGCGGTGAAATTCCCTGCTGTCGCTACTCGAACGCGGGGCTGGTGAACTTGTCGTAGAAGATTTGGTCGTGAGGGGTGTTACTCACCTCGAGCAGTTCCAGAGCGGCATCGACCATCGGCGGCGGCCCGCACAGGTACACCTCTGCCCGGCCGAGTTCAGGTTCGGAGCGGCTGACGACATCGGTGACATTGCCGTCCTCGACGGTGATCGCACCCACCGGTGCAGGGTCCATCGATTCCGACAGGCAGGCCACGAACGTGAAATCCGTCAGGTTCTTACCGAGTTCGAGGATCTCGTCGAGATAGAACAGGTCCTGCGGGGTGCGGGCACCGTAGTAGAAATGCACCTGCCGGGTGTTGCTTGTCTCGTTCATGTGCCGCAGCAGCGACAGCAGCGGAGCCATCCCCGCGCCGCCGCCGATGAAGACCATCGGCAGAACATGGCCGTCCTTGATGGTGAACGACCCGTACGGGCCCGTCAGCGCGATCTCGTCACCCACCGAGATCCCGTCCTCGAGCAGGCCGGCGAACTTGCCGCCGGGATATTTTTTGATCAGGAACTCGACCTGCCCCGGCGTCGATTGGGTTGTCGCCATGGAGAAGGAGCGATGCTCGTCGGTGCCCGGGATGTGCAAATCCGAGTACTGACCGGGTTTGAATTCGTACGCGGCGGGTTCGATCGGCGCCAGCCGCAGCGACACGATGTCCTTGGTCATCGACTCGATTGCGGTCACCTGGGTGCGCACATCCTGGATGGGGACACCGCCGAGGAGTTCGTCCTCGTCGAAATTGAGCAGTTCGATGGTGCAGTCGCTGTATGCCGTGGAACGGCACAGCAGGACGTTGCCCTCGTCGACCTCGGCGTCGTTGCACGCAAACGTCGAGTAGTTCTCCATCTGGATGTCGCCGTCGAGGACGAAGGATTTGCAGGCCGAGCACCGGCCCTCACGGCAGCCGTGCATCAGATGGATGCCCTGCCGGAATGCTGCATCGAGGATGTACTCGTCCTCGCCGACTTCCATCTCGATGTTGACGGGCTCGAAGTTGATTACGTGCTTGTCGGCCACGGGGTCTCTCCTGGGCTTGTGAAAGTGAATTAGTGGAGCGGTGGGTGGCGCCGGAGTGGCCGCGGCGCCACCCACCGGGCCTGGATCAGGCCGGAACTGCGCCGCCGGCGCGGTACGCGGCGATGTGGGCGTTGCGTTCGGCGTCCGACATCTGGTTCAGCAGCACGTTCGGACTCTGGAAGGTGTTGCCCCGCACGTCATCGAGGGTCCACATCTTCTTCGGATCGTCCAGGTGCAGGTGCGGCTGACCGATGAGGGTCTTACCGTCGTCGCGGACATAACCCAGGTCCTGCACGATGTCGGCCAGATCCTTGCCGTGATGCAACGTCTCCCACTCGCGGAATCCGGTGAGACGTCCCATGTTCGGGGTTTCCCGGCCCTCGTACTCACCGCGGAAGGCGACTGCGTCGGTCCAGTAGCAGGTCTCCGAGCAGTAGGTCCGCCACTGGTTGTCCACCTTCTCGACCACCATGTCCTCGCGGATCAGGGCCGGAACCATGCACGTCCAGCACCGGTGCGGGTACTGGTACCCGACCTCCTCGAACGCAATCGGCTTGTTGCGGCCCGGGTAGGCGAGACGGTTGTACTCCTCCCACCACTTGCCGTACTTCGAGTACCAGCCCGGGTACTTGTGCTCGAACCACTCGAAGTCCTTGTCGGTCATCGTGTCGATCCGCCAGTAGTTCACCGGCCACCCGGTCGCGAAGAACCGGGCTACCTCGTGGACGTAACCCTTCTCGGTGATGCGCTTCCACGACTCCTCGACCAGGTCGTGCGGAATCGTCAGCCCGTACTTCTCGAGGGGGATGAGGTAGCTGCGGTAGTAATCGTCGTAGATCCACCGCCGCCACATCTCGGCGTAACTTTCCCGGTCCTTGCGGCGGTCCTTGGTGCCGTACTCGATGAAGGTGCCGATCGCGGCGTCGACGACACAGTGGTTGTTCCACCACGCGTACCGCAGGTCTCGTTCGAGCAGCGGCCGGTTGCGCTCGTCGGCGAGGGCCATCAGCAGGATCGAATAGCCGTTGGAGATGTGCCGGGACTCGTCGGACTGCACCGAGTGGAACACCGTCGGCAGCAGGTAGTCACCATTGGCGGCGGCCTCGTCGGGCATCGCGACGAACAGGGTGTTCGTGAACGCGGTCTCGGCGACCACGGTCAGGTAGATGTTCGCGGCGGTGATCGCGTCACCGGTGATGAAGCCTTCACCGAACTGTCGGCCGATGGTGCCGGCGTAGTTGTTCGAGAACGCCTTCTCGGTGATGTCGAACCCGGCCGGGTCGATGTAGTTGTTCATGTACAGCTTCTTGAGGTTCATCTGGATCGTCGAGTGACGAACCTCGTCGATCATCTGCACCGCGAGGCCGTTGTGAATTTCCGGGTTGGGCACGGCGTCAATAGCCATCGGCATCGCACGGGCCGCTGAGATCTCCGGGAACGGGATGATCGACAGGAACAGCTTCTGCCATTCGAGCCACCGCTGCTGCACCTGGCGGAACATGTTGCCGCGGATGGCACCGTCCATGGCGCCGTACACGCGGTTGTCCTTCTCTTCCTCCATCGGGAAGTAGGACCGCATGATCTGCTTGAGAGGGTCCTTCTTCGGAGCCTTCTCGAAGGTGTAGTCGGTGCCGAACCGGGTGGCCGGGGTCGCGAAGGTCGGATCCCATGACAGTTCGGTGATCTTCGCGTGGGCCTTTGTCAGGCTTTGCCTACTCAATGTGCGCCTCCTGTATCGGGTGCCGGCCTAGTGCCGGCGGTGGGGACGTTGTGCGATTGATTCAACCGCGTAATCCAGCTCACGAGCGTCTCAGTGTGAGACGGGCGTCACATAGAGATGGTGTGTCGGGCGTCCACACTCAGCTCTTCGACATGACGGGCCTGTGAGGGTTTGCGTTTCGGCGAAGGATGGCGGTCATCGGGGTGGCCCATCCCTTGAGCGTTCGTTTCACAGCAAGCAGTTGTCATCCCCCATCGCTACCCTCGGCGGATTAGCTGCCCACTCCCGCGTAGATCGCGGAACGCAAAACTCGGGGCTCGGAGGTGAGATATTTCGACGCACTTTCGCATTTTCCGCCGAGACTTACTCTGGTGCAGCGGGACTGGGGTGTCCATGCGGATGAACTTTCCTCGAGATCCACGCGCTCGGCCTCGTGATGTGAACGCACTGGAACCTCGGCGCCTCACATTGAGACGCCCCGGACCCTCCGTGTGCGGCAGGCTCGGGAACGCCTCCGACTAGCTCAGGGTGGAGAAAATATACTACCCATGACCAATCCTTAACTGATGCCATCATTCTCGACGATGCACCGGGAATATGCCGACTGTGGCGCCGCGGGCGATTCAGCCCGAGCGGTGGCCGCGGCCTGCGAATCATGCAGACCGGACATCGATGCAGATGCCCGGCGGTGTGCACTGGACGACCCCTGAACTGGGTACAGGGTTTCGGCGCGCCGTCCCGCGGGCGTGCCGTCCGCCATGCCGCGGAGATGGCGGGCGGCGAGCAAGCTTCGTAATGTAATCCTCTGCGGCCCAGACGAAACATCGCCAACCCGAGACATCGGCCCCACCAAATAGGACCGGTTCACCAATGACTTTCCTTCCGTTCCATGCTGCCCCCGCAATCATGCCGATCGCTTCTGCTGCGCCGGCACAGATGTACTAGACCGAACGGTGAATCACCGCCGATATGCTCGGCCTCGAGGACATGACCGCCGCGACATGCCGCGCGGTTTCTCCCCATGAACTCAGGAGTTCTGTCGGTCGCCGTCTATTCCGGTCGCGCGTTCAACGAACACAAGGCTGAGGATTGCTGGGACAGCGCTTTGCTTGACCTCTTGACTTGACCTGCTTGACCGAGGGCCATGGTGGCATGAGTACACCACTCAAGAAGGTCGTCGACGATCAGCTCAACGCCAGCGGGATGGCCTCCGAGCAGCTCGACGACGTCGACGCCAGGTACGTTGCCGCCGGCGTGAAGAACGTGCTCTCGAACCTCGAGGCACGTCGCGCATGGGAGAACCACATCGGCGCGATCTTGACCCACAAGCAGGCAGTCGACGCCACCGGCTGGACGAAGCAGGCCCTCAGCCAAGCAGTCAAGGAATCGCGCGTGCTACGTCTGACCGCCGCCGACGGGACGATCGGCTACTGGTCAGGCGGATTGACCGACACCGCACCCCACGTCCCGATCCGAGGAATCAAAGACGTCCTGAAGGCTTGGGCCTCCGCCGATGTCCAGGCCTGGACCATCGCTTCGTGGATGTCGAGCCCACAACCAGAACTCGACGACCGCACTCCTAGACGGGCACTCCTCGACGGCGACACAGCCGATGTCGTCAAGCTCGCACGGCAGGCATCCGCTAGTGTCATGGACATCCCCGGCAGCATTTGAGAAGACCGCTCGGAGACACCGGTTACGTCAGTTCGTTCCTGAACCCGGCGAAACCCACGGCGCTGGTGGACTCGTCGCCCTTTACCGCCGACTGCTATGTCCATCATTTCTCGTTCCGCGCATGGGGGCACCGCCGCGCCGACCACAGGCGAACAGGAGAAGCTCTGTCCGGCAGTGAAGGAGGCACGCGCCTCTCCTCCCGAGTGAACCGTCGCAGGCGGCGACCAACATCTACTACCTGTTGTGGGACTACCGGTTCCACGGCTTCGACGCGCGCCTCGGCGCGCCGCCGGAGTGCTATTGTTCGTCGGATCCAGTCTCATCGCGGGTGTCCCCGTGTGGCTCTCGAGAAGCTGACCATCCGCCGTGCGCATGCGCACTGAGCAAGGGCCGGTTGAGATGCAAGCGCGGTGCGGCTCGTCCGAAATGTAATTCCTCGGCGATTGGGTTAGTTGTTTCGGCGCTCAGTGCTTGCCCGCCAGGCCCGTCCGAACTCCCGCATCATCAGGGGGTAGACGATCAGATGCCGGAAAGGTTTGATCGCTGACATGTAGGCGGCCCCGAGCTTCCCGTTCCGTTTCACGAGAATGGCCATTTGGCCGCGGTAACCGCCCGCCTCATCGGGCACCCAGCCGACATGGAGAATTCCGTGCACGGTCCGATTGACAGCTTCGAGCGCCCACTCGTCGTCGAGTTGGTACAGCGAGGTGAACGGCAGCGTGTCGGAGCCGCCGCCACCCGAGCTCGCACGCAGGTCGTCCGGCAGCCGATCGACGAGAGTGGGAGCGGGCACACGTGAACCGGCGTCCTGATCGTCAATCCCGAACACCTTGCCGAGCTCGAACCGAATCGCGAACAACAGGCGCATCGGCCACGGCCCGCGCCTCATCGGGTCGAACGCTGTGATTACCTGCACCAGCCGGGGAAAGTCGTCCGGGCCACCGGGTGTCGGTAGAGCCCACACGTCCTCTAGCCGGAAGTCACGGGTGAATTCGTGGATTCGCCAGGGCCGAGATGTGTGCGCGCTCTTCGGCAGTCTCATCTACGCATCGTAGGGTGCGCGACAAGGTCCGTATATGCGTGTCTCAGCCGCCGTGTCCGGGAACGGACACTCCGCGCGAGCTGAACCAGCCGACGGGATCGATCTTGGCGCCGTTGGCCGTCCAGACCTCGTAGTGCAGGTGAGGTCCGGTCGACTGACCACGGTTGCCCATGGTGGCGATGTGATCGCCCGCGCGGACCTGCTGCCCGACCGATACGAGGGACCTGTCGATGTGGCCGTACACGCCGATGGTGCCGTCGTCCTGCTGCAGACGAACCCACTGCCCGAACCCTGACGCCGGACCCGACTCGATCACCGTGCCGTTGGTGACGGCCTTGATCGGGGTGCCGATGGAGTTGGCGATATCGATGCCGTTGTGGTTCGTGCCCCACCGCGGGCCGAAGCCCGACGTGAAAGTACCGTCGGTCGGGAAGACGACACCCGGTCGACGCGCGGCTTCCTCAGCGGCAGCTCGTTCGGCAGCCTCGCGGGCAAGCCGCTCGGCCTCGGCCCTCGCCCGCTCGATCCGTTCGACCTCACGCTGGGTTGCCTGCTGCAGCTCGTCGGTGAAGTCGGTGAGATCCGTACGCGGGAACTGCAAGACCTGGGGGGCCATCGAGAGCGACACGCCTGCCTCCGCCGCGGTAGGCGCGATGCCGACGGCCACATCGCCGGTGGTCGCGGACGCGATCGTGCTCCCGGCCACGAGCAGTGCACTGGCGGCAAGCGGGACTGCTATCAGTCGGCCGCGAACGGTCTTCAGGTGGCGGCGCCGTAGGGCGCGCGGTGCTGGGTCGATTTTCCGGTGTCGAGACAAACCAGATTCCTCTGTCGAGCTGGGTAACCGGTAACGAATTGATCACGGTTTCGTCACAGGCTACTACGCGTTCGACAGATTTCGGCGCGTCGATTTGACAAGCATGTCCTGGCCAACGCTGTTTTGTGGATTTTTGTCGGCACACCAGTCCCGCAGGTAGCAGCTGGCACCAGCTGTCACGCGAAAGCGGTGACCGACCTCACAGTTAGGTCACAGGATCGACGTCGGATACGGCTCCGACCGGCGGGAACGGAGACATCCCCGCCGTCGGTGTTCCGCATAACTCGGTCAGGCGCCGACGTAGGCCGCGAGGTGCTCGCCGGTGAGTGTGGAGCGGGCGGCGACCAGATCGGTCGGCGTGCCTTCGAAAACGATCGTGCCGCCGTCGTGACCGGCGCCGGGGCCGAGGTCGATGATCCAGTCGGCGTGCGCCATGACCGCTTGGTGGTGCTCGATGACGATGACCGACTTGCCGGAGTCGACCAGCCGGTCGAGCAGGCCGAGTAACTGCTCGACGTCCGCGAGGTGGAGGCCGGCGGTCGGCTCGTCGAGGACGTACACACCACCCTTCTCGGCCAGGTGGGTAGCCAACTTGAGTCGTTGCCGCTCGCCGCCCGACAGCGTCGTGAGCGGCTGGCCGAGCGCCAGGTACCCGAGCCCGACGTCGGCGAGCCGGACGAGGATTTTGTGGGCGGCCGGGTTCTTCGCCTCCCCGTCGCCGAAGAATTCCTCGGCCTCGGCCACGGACATCGCGAGCACTTCGCTGATGTCGCGGCCACCGAGGTGGTAGTCGAGCACCGCTGCCTGGAACCGCTTCCCCTCGCACTCCTCGCAGGTGGTGGCGACACCGGCCATCATCGCCAGGTCGGTGAAGATGACACCTGCGCCGTTGCAGGTGGGACAGGCGCCCTCGGAGTTGGCGCTGAACAATGCAGGCTTGACTCCGTTGGCCTTCGCGAAGGCCTTGCGGATCGGATCGAGCAGTCCGGTGTACGTCGCCGGGTTGCTGCGCCTCGAGCCCCGGATGGCGCCCTGGTCCACCGACACCACGCCGTCCCGCTTGGCCAGCGAGCCGTGGATCAGTGAGCTCTTCCCCGACCCGGCCACACCGGTCACCACGACCAGCACGCCGAGCGGTACGTCGACGTCGACGTTCTGCAGATTGTGGGCGTTCGCACCGCGAATTTCGAGCGAGTCGGTGGAGGTGCGCACCGATTCCTTCAGCACGGCCCGGTCGTCGAAATGACGGCCGGTGATGGTGTCGCTGGCTCGCAGGCCCTCGACGGTGCCCTCGAAGCAGACGTGCCCACCGGCGGTACCGGCGCCAGGGCCGAGGTCGACGATGTGATCGGCGATCACGATCGTCTCCGGCTTGTGCTCCACGACGAGCACCGTGTTGCCCTTGTCCCGCAGACGCAGCAGCAGGTCGTTCATTCGGGCGATGTCGTGCGGGTGCAGGCCTGTGGTGGGCTCGTCGAAGACGTAGGTGACGTCGGTCAGCGAGGACCCGAGGTGGCGAATCATCTTGGTGCGCTGCGCTTCACCGCCCGACAACGTGCCGGACGGCCGGTCGAGGCTCAGGTAGCCCAGCCCGATCTCGACGAACGAGTCGAGGGTTGCGCCCAACTTCTCCAACAGGGGCGCCATCGACGGTTCCTTCAAACCGCGCACCCACACCGCGAGGTCACTGATCTGCATCGCGCACGCGTCGGCGATGTTGATGCCCTTGATCTTCGACGATCGCGCGGCCGCACTGAGGCGGGTGCCGTCGCAGTCGGGGCAGGTGGTGAACGTGATCGCCCGCTCGACGAATGCGCGGATGTGTGGCTGCATCGCGTCGACGTCCTTGGACAGGAACGACTTCTGTATCTGCGGGATAAGCCCCGTGTACGTCAGGTTGATGCCCTCGACCTTGATTTTGGTCGGCTCCCGGTGGAGCAGGTCGTGCAGTTCCTTTTTGGTGTACTTGCGGATCGGCTTGTCGGGGTCGAAATACCCGCAGCCGCGGTAGATGCGGCCGTACCAGCCCTCCATGCTGTAGCCGGGGATCGTGAGCGCACCCTCGTTGAGTGACTTGCTGTCGTCGTAGAGAGCGGACAGGTCGAAGTCGGTGACCGAGCCCCTGCCCTCGCAGCGCGGACACATGCCGCCGGTGATGCTGAAACTGCGCCGTTCCTTCGTCTGCTGGCCGCCGCGCTCGATGGTGACCGCGCCCGCGCCCGAGATCGAGGCGACGTTGAACGAGTACGCCTGTGGCGAGCCGATGTGCGGCTTTCCGAGCCGGCTGAACAGGATTCGGAGCATCGCATTGGCGTCGGTGGCGGTGCCGACGGTGGAGCGGGGGTCGACGCCCATCCGCTGCTGGTCGACGATGATCGCGGTCGTCAGCCCGTCGAGTACGTCGACGTCGGGCCGGGCCAGCGTCGGCATGAAGCCCTGAACGAAGGCGCTGTAGGTCTCGTTGATCATCCGCTGCGACTCCGCGGCGATCGTACTGAACACCAGGGAACTCTTGCCGGAGCCGGACACACCGGTGAACACCGTCAGCCTGCGTTTCGGGATTTCGACGCTGATGTTCTGAAGGTTGTTCACCCGCGCACCCTGCACGCGGATCAAATCGTGGCTGTCGGCACGATGCTGCGCCGGCGACTCCGAGTTGTCCCCTCGCTGCGCTCGCCCCGCCCTGTCCGTCCTCGTCGCCGTGCTCATCGTGTCTCCCCTCGGTTCCGCGGGCCGCCCCTCGCGGTCTCCGTCAGCGTCGTGCGCGGGCATCTACTCGATGCCGCAGTCACGTTAGCTGTGGCTCGGGTGCCGACGCTTCTCGATTCCTGATCGGTCTGGTCACCTGTTTCACCACGCAGGACGGCATCCCCGCCGTCGCGTGCTCCGCCTCGCGGCGATAGATGCTCGGCGGAACACCGACCAGCTCGGCGAAGCGGGTGCTGAAGGTACCCAGCGAGGAACAGCCGACCGCGAAACACACCTCGGTGACACTGAGGTCGCCACGACGCAGCAGCGCCATCGCGCGTTCGATACGCCGCGTCATCAGATACGAATACGGCGCCTCGCCATAGGCCAGCCGGAACTGGCGGCTGAGGTGCCCCGCCGACATGTTCACGCCGCGGGCGAGCGCCTCGACGTCCAGCGGCTGCGCGTACTCCCTGTCGATTCGGTCGCGAACGCGGCGCAGACGTGCAAGGTCCTGCAGGTGCTGCGCTGAGGCGGGTCTGCTGGTCACCTGCTCGATCGTGCCACGCCGCACCGCAGTTGCCCAGTGTCCACCAAGTCGGAACGGCAGACCCGGCGGACGTGCACGCCACGCGATAGTCGCTGCAAATAGCTATGCTTGCGTCTCCGGTGGCCGGCAGCGTCCGGGCGCGGGAGATACGTTCCGGAGGCGTGCCTCGTCGCCGGGCCGTCGTTACGGAGGAACGCCATGTCCGCTGAAGTCGTCCCCACCACACCGTCGCCTGCCACGCCCGAAACCGCCAGCGGTCACATCCGATTGACGTCGCACAGTGGCGGCGTCGGGTCCCTGCCGATTCGATGGGGCGCTCCCACGGCTGCCGAGCGCGGACCGGTGGTCGGCACCACCACCAATCGCGCCCACCGCAACGTGGTCGGCACGCACAGCGGCTCCTACAGCATCTACCGGGCGCTGGCGGTCGCGGCCGGCGCGCTGTCGCGCCACCACAAGGCCGACCTCACGAACACCGCGCCTACCAACATCATCGGCCCGTACCCGCAGTGGAGCGAGCCCGGCAAAATCGTGAGTCTCGACCCGTGGGGCGCCATGGTGGCGGAGGTATTCGCGGCCGAGTTGGCCGCCGGCCACGACATCCGCCCCAGCATCGCCGTGACCAAGGCACACGTCATGCTGCCGGAGATCACGGATGCCATACAGAAAGGCCGCCTGCGCCCGGACGGCCGTTTCCTGATGTCCAACGGTGCTGCGCTGGTCAGCAAGGTGGCGATCGAACCTGTCTGGCACTTGCCGGGTGTGGCGGAGCGCTTCCACTGCAGCGAGTCGGATCTGCGCCGCGTGCTGTTCGAGGAGACCGGGGGCATGTATCCCGAACTCGTGACCCGCTCGGATCTCGAGGTGTTCCTGCCGCCGATCGGTGGGCAGACGGTGTACATCTTCGGCGACCCACGCGATCTGGCCGATCCTGCCGTGGAGTTGACGGCGCGCGTGCACGACGAATGCAACGGCTCCGACGTCTTCGGCTCCGACATCTGTACCTGCCGCCCGTACCTGACGCATGCGATCGAGGAATGCATCCAGGGTGCGCAACACGGCGGGGTCGGCTTGGTGTCCTATTCCCGCAAGGAGGGCCGCGCGCTGGGTGAGGTGACCAAGTTCCTGGTCTACAACGCCCGCAAGCGTCAGGTGGGCGGCGACACCGCGGACCAGTACTTCGCCCGCACCGAATGTGTCGCCGGCGTGCAGGACATGCGCTTCCAGGAGATGATGCCCGACGTGCTGCACTGGCTGGGGGTGCGCAAGATTCACCGCCTGGTTTCCATGAGCAACATGAAGTACGACGCCATCACGGGCTCGGGCATCGAGGTCGGGGAACGGGTGGACCTGCCCGACGAGCTGATCCCGGCCGACGCGCGGGTAGAAATCGACGCCAAGATGGCGGCCGGTTACTTCACGCCGGGCGTGGTGCCGAGCGCCGACGAACTGGCGAAGGTCAAGGGCCGGGAGCTGGACGAATGAGCATGCTCGGCGTCGGTCCCGACGTCGACACCGGGCGGGCCGAGGGCGCGGCCGCGGCGCTGCGCACCACGACGGCTGTGCGGGAACGCTCAGGGCAACTGCTGAGCCGCGCGCGCGAAGGCGGCTCGCGCTGGTTCAGCGTTCACGACGACGCCTTGCAGACTGCCGCGGCCGAGGTGGTCGACGTGACCCGTGCGCGCTATCCGGACCTCGCGATTCCCTACCACAGTCGCTGGCGGCATTTCGAGGCCGGCGGCGTCGACCGCAAGGCCGACCTCGATGCCCGGCTGGCCGGGCTGGACGTGCAGGCCCGCGCCCGCGCGATGATCGATCTGGCCGTGGTCAGCGTGCTGCTCGATGCCGGGGCGGGTCCCGACTGGCATTACGACGAGAAAGCCGGCGGGCAGCGGTTCGCCCGATCCGAGGGACTGGGTGTCGCCAGCTGGCACGCGTTCGTCGGCGGCCTGTTCTCGAGCGACGCCGAACACCCGCTGCAGGTCGATGCGGCCGCGCTACGGAGCCTGGACACCAACCGGCTGGCCGAGTTCTTCCAGGTCGGCCCGTCCAATCCCCTGGTAGGGCTCGAAGGCCGGGTGCTTCTGCTGCGCCGGCTGGGCGACGCACTCGCCGCACAACCCGCGGTGTTCGGCCCGCACGGGCGGCCGGGTGGCCTGTTCGACCAGCTGACAGAGCCGCACGGCTCGGCCACGTCGTCAGTGGCCGCCCACGACATCCTTTCCCACGTTCTGACGTCGCTGTCGGGCATCTGGCCGACAGACAACGCCATCGGCACACAGCCCCTGGGCGACTGCTGGCGCCACGAGGCGGTGGTCGGGCCGGGCCTGACCCGAGGCTGGATTCCGTTCCACAAGCTGTCGCAGTGGCTGACCTACTCGCTGCTGGAGCCCTTCGAGTGGGCAGGCGTGCGGGTCGTCGGGCTGGACGCCCTGACCGGCCTGCCCGAATACCGCAACGGCGGTCTCCTGCTGGACACCGGGGTACTACGCCTGCAGGACCCGACCTGGGCCGCACGCCGCTGGACGGCCGGTGACGAAGTGGTGGTCGAGTGGCGTGCGCTGACGGTCGCGCTCCTCGACGAACTGGCGCCGCTGGTGCGCGGACGGCTCGGCGTGGACGCCACACAGCTTCCGCTGGCCTGCGTCCTGGAGGGCGGCACCTGGGCCGCAGGCCGCGCCCTGTCTCAGCGGGCGAGAGGTGGGCTGCCACCGCTGTCCATCGTCAGCGACGGCACGGTCTTCTAGAGCGAAACGGGGACGGATACATGGGAACAGTGCACGTGATCGATCACCCTCTGGTACAGCACAAGCTCACGATGATGCGCCGTAAGGATGCCTCCACCAACAGCTTTCGTCGACTGGCCAACGAGATCTCCGCGTTGATGACCTACGAGGTCCTGCGCGACATTCCGATGCAGGACATCGACATCGAGACGCCGATGGAAGTCACCACCGGCAAGGTCATCGACGGCAAGAAGCTGGTGTTCGTCTCCATCCTCCGCGCAGGCACCGGAATTCTGGACGGGATGCTGACGATTGTGCCGGGCGCGCGCGTCGGCCATATCGGTCTGTACCGCGATCCCAAGACACTCGTCGCAGTGGAGTACTACTTCAAGATGCCCGGCGATCTGCACGAGCGCGACGTGGTGATCGTCGACCCGTTGCTGGCCACCGGCAACTCCGCCGTGGCGGCGGTCGAGCGGTTAAAGGAATGCAGCCCCAAGAGCATCAAGTTCGTCTGCCTGGTGACCTGTCCCGAAGGCATCGCCGTCCTGCAGAATGCCCATCCCGACGTCCCGATCTACACCGCCGCCGTCGACCGGCAGCTCGACGAGCACGGCTACATCCTGCCCGGCATCGGCGACGCGGGCGACCGGATCTTCGGCACCAAGTAACCGACTTTTGCCACCACTCGATGACGTGACCCGTTACGTCGAGGTGTGCCGATCGGCCGTGCAGCTTGCACAGACGAGTTCGAATCCAGCCTCAGCTTTCGTGCTGATGGGCGGATGATTCCGGGCGCGTTTCGGATGATGATTGTTCTATCGGAACCGGAACACAGAGCGGGGGAGCCCGGCATCGTCGGACCGGTCAGGGGAAGCCGGCCACAATTGGACCAGAGGTGAAGCTAGAGATGAACGGTTTTGTACTGCGCACGGTTATTGCGGCGGCGGCGACCACGGTCGCGCTCGGCACCGGCGTCGCATCGGCGGGACCTACCCTTCACGGAGACCCCGCCACTCCCGGCACCCAACTGAATGTCCGCTCGAACGATCAGCACAGTTACTCCTGCGGGACCATCGGGGTCACCGGCGGTGGAGTCGGAACGGCTCCCCCGAACAGCATCGGCCAGTCCAACAGTGTCTTCTTCGGCAGCGGCCCGGTCCAGGGAGGTTGCGTAGGTAGTGACGGATCGGTGCACTTCCCCTCCGGACACGCCCACTGATATCGAGGCAATACCGGGTCAGGGCTTCCGTCCTCATTCGTGACTCGGACCGCGAACGTCGATTGTGCGTCACTATCGACGGGTACCCGGTTACCGAGAAGCAGACGGAGGAACATGAACCCTGAGGTCCATCACGAGCCCAGTGAAGTCAGTTACGACGAGCAGTTCTATCCAGCACGACCACGACCTCTACGTCCGTCCGTCCGGCGTAGCCCACGGGTGGACACCCAGTCCGGTGACGCGCACCCGTCGAATCCCGCCTATGTGGATTGGCTCATCAAGCAGTCCATCCTCCATGACGCAACCCAGATCGCCGAGCAGCTGTCCGGCAAGGGGAGCATGTGGCAGAACCCGTACGCGGACCCGAACCCGCGCGCGGCTGTCGAGCGTGCGCCCGTCTGGTTCACCGCATACCCCATATCGATCATTACAGCCCCCGGCGCGAGTTTCCTGGCCTCACTCGGCGACGAGGCCCTGTGGCAGGCCTTTTCACAGATCGGCGTGACCGCAGTGCATACCGGGCCAGTCAAGCAGGCCGGCGGCATCAACGGCTGGCAGTCCACCCCGTCGGTGGACGGTCACTTCGACAGAATCAGTATGCAGATCGACGCCGCCTTCGGCACCGAGGAAGAGTTCCGTCGCCTCTGCGTCGTCGCCGCAGCATATGACGGCACCGTCATCGACGACATCGTCCCGGGCCACACCGGAAAGGGTGCGGATTTCCGTCTGGCGGAGATGGCGTATGCGGACTATCCGGGGATCTACCACATGATCGAGATCGAACCCCCGGACTGGCACCTACTCCCCCGCGTGCCGGAGGGCCGGGACTCGGTCAACATCGATGCCGAGACCGAGGCCCAGTTGGCACGTGCCGGCTACATCATCGGCCAACTCCAGCGCGTGATCTTCTACGAACTCGGTGTCAAGGAGACCAACTGGAGCGTCACCCCCGTCGTCACGGGAGTAGACGGCGTCGACCGGCGCTGGGTCTACCTGCACTATTTCAAGGCGGGTCAGCCGTCCATCAACTGGCTCGATCCATCCTTCGCGGGTATGCGCCTGGTCATCGGAGACGCCTGCCATTCACTTGCCGACCTCGGGGCAGGGGCCCTGCGACTCGACGCCAACGGCTTTCTCGGTGTCGAACGGCGAACGGAAGGACCGGGGTGGTCGGAAGGACATCCACTGTCGGAAGCGGCCAACCATCTGATCGCGAGCATCGTCCGCAAGATGGGCGGCTTCACCTTCCAGGAGTTGAACCTCACCATCGACGACATCAAGGAGATGGGCACCAGCGGTGCGGACCTGTCCTACGACTTCATCAACCGGCCCGCTTATCACCATGCCCTGGTCATGGGCAACACCGAATTTCTTCGCTTGACCATGAATCTGGCGCGCGATCACGGCGTCGATACCGCATCCCTCGTCCATGCTCTGCAGAACCACGACGAATTGACGTTCGAGCTGGTGCACTTCGCCACCCTCCACAAGGACGATGAATTCGTCTACGGCGGTGAGCCGATCAAGGGTTCCCACCTCGGTGACCGCATCCGTAAAGACTTGTGCGAACGTCTCACCGGGCGTTGGGCGCCGTACAATCGTACTTTCACGACCAACGGAATCGCTTGCACCACAGCCAGTGTCATCACGGCCACGCTCGGAATCCGGGACCTCGACCGGATGACGGCCGACGACGTCGCCATGGTCGAACGCGCGCATCTCCTCCTTGCGATGTACAACGCCCTTCAGCCCGGGGTGTTCGCGTTGTCCGGCTGGGATCTGTGCGGGCTCCTTCCGGTACCCGTCGACGACGTAGCCGACCTCGTCCGCGAGGGCGACACGAGATGGATCAACCGCGGCGCCCACGACCTCATGGGCGTCAACCCGGAGGCCACTCGATCGGAGTCCGGGATTCCGCGGGCCACCAGCCTCTACGGCACCCTGCCCGAGCAGTTACGGAACCCGGAGTCGTTCGCCTGCAAGCTGTCCCGGATCATCGAGGTTCGAAATCGCTTCGGAATTGCGACAGCCGTTCAGATCGATGTACCGACGGTTTCACACAAGGGACTGCTGGTCATGGTGCACCAACTCGCTGACATGAGCACCCAGGTGACGGTCTTGAATTTCACCTCCGAGGAAATCACCGCAACGGTCCAATCGCAGCATCTACCCGCCGGTGCGTCCGCGTACAACCTCTTCACCGATGAACTCGTCGGGACCGTCGACGAACTCCACAGCTTCCCGGTGACACTGCACGCGTACGAGGGAGTCCCGGTCATCCTGAAGGGCCCGCGCAGCGACGAGACACTGATCATGTGACCGAACCAGAGGACCTGTTCACATCTGGTCGTCGTCCGCCGTCCGCGATCGCCCCATCATCTCCAGTCCGGCCATCGCCCTCTCGGCACCGGCTTCGTCTACCTTCTCCATGGCGAACCCCATGTGGATCACGATCCAGTCGCCGGGTTCCAGATGCACGTCGTCGTCGAGCATGCCGATGTTGACACGCCGCTCCTCGCCGACCACATCGACGAGGGCCAACTGGTTGCCGTAACCCTCGAGCATGCGCACCACGCGGCCGGGAATACCGAGACACATGATTCAGCTCTCCTTCCCCTCCGCTTGCAGAGCGGCACCGGCGTCGAGCAGCTGCTGCACCACGTCCAGCACCGCCTCGACGGCCGGCTCCACTGCGGCCTGCACAGGTACCGACAGTCCGATGCCCTCCTCAGTGTTCTCCACCTGACACCCGAGCACCACGGTCCGCGGCAGGGTGCCGCCCAACGCCTGCAGGCTGGCGAAGACAGCACCGGGGTCCATGCTGTGCGCGTCGAGGGGGGCGTCCGGAATCGAGTCGGGCTGCACTTCGACGGCACTCAGTGCGCCGGGGGCACCTCGGTTCGGAACCGCGTCGACAAGGAGTAGCGCACCCCACCCATCGAGCAGTTCATAGGCCAAATGGGTTCCCCGGATGCCGAAATCGACAGCGCGGACACCCGCCGGCAGCCGCCTGGAAGCGACTGCGCGCAGCACTTCGGGGCCGAACCCGTCGTCTCCGAAAAAGATATTGCCCACCCCGGCAACAAGAACTCGCCTGTCCACCGTCATGGAGCACTCACATCTGCCGGATACGCATATACCGCTTGATGTCGGGTAGCGAGACGACCGCTGCCACCACTCCGGCAACCGCCAGGATCGCCAACGCCGCCGTGGTGACCTCTCCGAGAACCTTCATGACTGTTCATCCTTTCCGGTGTCCGTCGATATGGGCTCCACCTCATCGGGGGCGAAGTACAGATACCGTCCGTACCACTCATGCATGTCCGACGCCGGGTCGTCCTGCAGCACGACGCCGATGTGCGTCTCACCGTCCACGTCGGCGTGGACGGTGACGACCCGGGCGAGTTGCCCGGCGAAGAACAAATCCTGGGCGTCCGCGCGACGCGACGGGTGGAGCCGCACCACGCTGCCGTTGGCGACCCGCACGCCGTCGACGAGCACACCGTCGACGTCGGGCCGGACCGCGTTGTCTGCCTCCGGGTCCCACCACGGGACGTCGTCGGTCAGTTCCGGGACGAGTCCCATGTCCGGAAGGTGTGGATCCCGCAGGATGCCGTGCATCTGCGCGAGCGTCGACGGCGACATCTCGTCGCAGCGGTCGATGATCCGCGCCGCGAGCGGGTCGGTGGCCCGAGCCTGACGCTTCTCGTCCTCGGTGAGAGTCATGACGCGGAGAGTGAGGATTTCGTCGATCTCGGTGGCATCGAACAGGGCACCGTCGCTCTGCTCCGCAATCTCCGGGTGGTCGTACAAGATGATCGGCGACGCCAGCACGAGGTCGGTTTCCCCGGGCAGCCCGGCGAGGACGGGATAGCACCGGTGTTGTGTGCACGCGGACGCCAGGTGTTCGGCCTCGGCCGGTGGCTCGAGTAGCGACACGAAGTCCGTGCCCTCTGCCGCGAGGATCAGATGAGCACCGATCAACGACTGCCGGATGGCCCGGTCCCGGTCCATACCGGAGTCGCCGGCAGTGACGTTCTCCACCTCGAGCCAAAGCCTGGTGAACCCGTCACTGTTCTCGCAGTCCACCGTCACGACGGCGTCTGCAGGCCACCGGGTACGCACCACCCGACCGGCGAGAGACCCATCCGCTCTCCGCAGCTCCTCCACCTCGGAACCCCCGTCGATGTGGACGTCGAGACGTCGACCACCACCGCATTCGGCGAGACTCGGTGCACCTAAGTCGAACTCACGCTCCACCGCCTCGTCCCAGCTGAGCCAGCTGGTCCCGTCGACGGTCAATTCGTCGACGCCGGCGAATTCGGTGCCCGCCTCATCGGTTGCCCGCTCGACACACCGCACCTGCAGCTGCAGGAATCGGAGGGTGATGCCGACCGCCGCGTCGTCGCCCGCGCGCAGCAACGTCGAGCAGGACATCGTCGATTCCTCGCCGACACCTGCATCCGCTGCACCCGGTGGCCCCACGACACCGAACTGCCATCGTGACTGGTTCTTCGACGAACTCGCACGATACGGATAGAGCAAATAACCCTCGTAGAGCACCGCGTCGGCGACGGCGCGCACGCGCTGCAGGGACGCCGGGGAGATCATGCGATCACCTCCCCGGCTCCCTGCAGCAGATCCGAGACGGCAACATCCAACCCGATCAGGCCGTGCGACGATTTGTACCGCGCGAGTGCCGCCAGAGTGTCCTGGTCGAGGCGCAGCCAGCCCGTGTTCGGATAATGCGCCTGGACGAGGTCCCGCCAGACGGTCACCGGTAGTTCGTAGGTGGCCTCCCGGTCCCAGGGAATTCGCTCGACACCGAACCCGGCAACGCCCCGGGTGAAGACGGTGCCGCTGAACAGGAACATCAACGGGATCGGTGAATCTGCGGCTTCGAGGGCGTGCAGGTACTTCGACGCCGTCACCTCGAAGTCGTAGGTACACGGGAGCGGAAGGTCCACCACGGTCGACCCGGTGAAACCCTGGGCGACAGTGCTGGTCTCCATCCACTGGAAAGGCTTCAACGTTGCTGTCCACCGCGCGCGCGGACCGAACAGGTCGAGCAGCCCTTCGGCCTCCTGGTCGGTGTATCGACGGCGCTGCGGATCGAGCCGCACTTGACACCGGAGGGCCATGGCATGCACCACGGCACCCGTCGTCTCCGCCACCCGAAGGCGGGCAGTGAGATTGGGGACGACGGCATACGGTTCGGGAAACACCTCCACGACGTCGAACGACAGCTCCGTCACGACGGCTCCTTCGCGACTCGGCTCCGGGACCGTACCGTGTCGAAAAACGTATCGATGGCGCGGCGGGCATCCTGGCCGCCGTCGAATCCTCGCCACAGCCGGCGAAGCTCACCCACCAATTGGTAGCAGGCGTCGATCGGGACGAGAAAACACTCGGCCTCGCCGCCGTGCTCGGGGACTCGCAACAGCAACGCTTCGGTATCGTCCGACAGCTGGGTGAGCGCCGGGTTGGCGGCGAGCACGTCGTCCCAGGCGGCGAGTGGAAGTTCCGACTCGGTGGCGCCGGCCGGCCCGGGATAGAACGCGATCGTCCTGTCCAGGGCGGAGTTCCGGAACACGAACGCGAGCCCTACGGGAATCTCGAGTTCGTCCCAGCGCCCCGGTGCCAGCGAGAAGTTCGGGAACGACAGGTAGCGGTCGGGTACCGCGCGGAAACGCAGCTCCGCCGTATCGTCGGTGAACAGCAGATAACATCCGCGACACACGCACATCAGGTGTCTCTCCGACACGTTCACTACGTGCTGGTGGGCGTCGGCGATCGGGACGGCACACATGTCGCACCGTTCGCCTTCCACGGTCTGCGGACGTTGAGAGGCGATTCGCTGCAGAATCCTCAATCCTCTTCCGGACGCACCCATCACGCCACCTCCGCGGCCGGTACCGCCACGGAGATCACGCCGTCACGAACCAGAACCGGCAGTGGAGCCAGCGGTTCGGCCTCGGGATCACCGTCGAGCCGTTTCCCTGCGCCTCGGGGATCGAAATGCGCCCGGCACGTGGGACACCGGAGCACAGCGTCGCCGACCTTGCCGCCTGCTCGCCGCTGCAGGGTAGCCCCGGCCAGCGAGTTGGTGCACGCCGCGCAGCGGTCACGGAATGCGAACAGCTGCTCCCCGATCCGGCACACCAGCACCGGCAACCCCGCGAGCGAGAAACCGCCGACCTCCCCCGACGCGAGGTCCGCGATGTCGGGCGCCGATACCCACGTTCCGGTTCCCGACTCGTGAGCATGAACGTGCGAGAACAACGACTCCGTGGCGATCAACCCGGACCCAGCCTCCGGTTTCGCGCCGACCACTTCGATGTCGACCGTCTCGGGTGCGGCGGAATACACGGCGTCCTTGACAGCGAGTTCCAAGGTCACCGCCGAAGACGGGCAGCTCTGACAACTGCCCGTGAGACGAAGTTGCACCACTCCGTCTGTGACACCGAGCAATTCGACGTCACCGCCGTGTGAACCCAGATACGGACGCACACTGTCCAGCGCGGTGGCCACCCTCGTCTCGACGTCGTGGGGATGCAGCCCGTTGACCAACAGCAAACTGGCGACAAGTTCGTCGGCGGCGAGCCGGTCGACCAATGCGCCATCCTGCTCACCGACGATCTCGAGCATCCGCTCCAGGCCCGCGCCGTACAGTTCGACGACCTCCCGGACAAGTTGCTCGGCGCGCTCACGGGCAACCGCGCCGCCCGCCGAACTGGCGTCCAGGAGGGCGTCGATCCTTTCGCCGGCGGTCCGCCAGCGATCGGGGCCGTCTACTCCAGCCTCCTCCATGCCTGCCTCGTCACTCGCCGGTCACGGACTGGGTGGGCGAATGCAGCTTCTCCAGTGTCTTTCCCTCTCCCAGATACATGTGGACACCACAGGGCAGGCACGGATCGAAACTGCGGACGGTCCGCATGATGTCGATACCTTTGAAGTGGTCCCGGTCATTCTCCTCGAAGATGGGCGACTTCTGCACCGCATCCTCGTAGGGGCCCGGTGTTCCGTAACTGTCCCGAGGATTCGCGTTCCACGGTGTCGGGGGGTACGGATGGTAGTTCGCAATCTTACCGTCCCGAATTACCATGTGGTGCGACAGAACTCCGCGCACAGCCTCCGTGAAGCCACATCCGATTCCCTCGTCGGGGACGTCGAACTTCTCCCACGTCTTGGTGTGCCCGGCCCGGATCTCGGCCAGCGCCTTCTCGGCGAAATGCAGCGCACACGCCGCCGCGTACGCCTGGAAGTAGGTCCTCGCACGATTGCGTTCGAGGGTGTTACTGCCGTGCCGCGGAATGTTCCACTCCAGCTCGACCGGACCCTTCAGCGCCGTCTTCGGCAGGTTGATCTTCACGCTGTGGCCCGTCGACTGCACGTAACCGATATCCACCAACTGCGCGAGAGCCGTACTCCAGAGTCGGGCGAGCGGACCACCACCGGTGTCGAGGGCGAGATAGTCCTTGCCGTCGTACCAACGCGGCGACATCACCCAGCTGTACTTCTCGTCCATGTCCCGCTTCTGCGGATGCGGGTTGGTGTGCTGGTTCCAGGGATGCCGGCGATCGACCGTGTTACCCAGCGGGTCCTTCTCGACGAACATCTCCTGGTCGGTCCAGTCGTCGTAGTACGAGCTGCCCAGAAGGATGCGAATACCGAGGTTGATGTCCACGAGGGAGGTCGTCACCAGTTTGCCGTCCACCACGACACCCGGAGTGACGAACATGGACCGGCCCCAGTTCTCCATGTCCTTGTACTCGAAGTTGCACACAGCCGGATCCTGGAACGAGCCCCAGCAGCCGAGCAGAGTGCGACGGAGTCCGACGTTCTCATATCCCGGGATGGCCTCGTAGAAGAAGTCGAACAGATCGTCGTGCATGGGGACGACCTTCTTCATGAATTCGACGTAGCGCATCAGGCGGGACATGTAGTCGGTCATCAACTGGACGGTCGCCGACGTGCCCACACCTCCCGGATACAGCGTCGACGGGTGGACGTGCCGTCCTTCCATGAGGCAGAACATTTCCCGCGTCCAACGGCTGACCTGCAGCGCCTCGCGGTAGAACTCGCCGGTGAACGGGTTGAGCGATCGCATGATGTCGGCGATGGTCCGGTAACCGTGGTCGCCGGCGTGCGGCGCCGGAGTGTTCTCCGCCTGCGCGAGCACCCCGGGGTTCGTCTCCGAGACCATCTTCTCGCAGAAGTCCACACCGACCAGATTTTCCTGGAAGATGTTGTGGTCGAACATGTATTCCGCGGCTTCACCGAGATTGACGATCCATTCGCCGATATGCGGCGGCTGCACGCCGTACGCCATGTTCTGGCAATAACACGAACACGTGGCGTGGTTGTCACCGCAGATACCGCAGATGCGGCTCGTGATGAAGTGGGCGTCGCGCGGATCCTTTCCTTTCATGAAGATCGAGTAACCGCGGAAAATCGAGGACGTGCTGTGGCACTCCACGACTTCCTTCTGCTTGAAGTCGATCTTCGTGTAGATACCCAGGCTGCCGACGATGCGTGTGATCGGATCCCACGCCATCTCCACCAAGCCATCGGTTTCCGTCTTGTGCGAAGGATCCGGAATGATCGTTGTCATCGACGTACCTCTCAGAGGCCCGAGCTGGGCTACCAGGTGCGAGTGGCGCCTGTGGTCAGTTTCGTGCCGCGGCTACGCCACTGCGGCTCTTTGTCCAAGGTGTTCTTGGTGATTCTGCGCAGACTGCGGATCGCGGAGCCGTACAGACCGGATGCGGTCGTGGACAGCCTTCCGCCGGGCGGCTCGTCCATGAATGGCATGAACTTGTCCGGGAATCCCGGCATCGTGCAACCGATGCAGATTCCGCCCACATTCGGGCAACCGCCCACACCGTTGATCCATCCGCGCTTGGGGACGTTGCATTTGACGACGGGACCCCAGCAGCCGAGCTTGACGATGCACTTGGGTGAGCCGTACTCGGTGGCGAAGTCACCCTGCTCGTAGTACCCGGCCCGGTCACAGCCCTCATGGACCGTGCTCCCGAACAGCCACTGCGGACGCAGCGCGTCGTCGAGCGGAATCATCGGCGCCTGTTCGGTGGCCATGTACAGCAGATAGGTCAACGTCTCGGACAGATTGTCCGGCTGGATCGGGCAACCCGGTACACACACGATCGGAATGCCCGCCTTCGATTTCCAATCCCAGCCGAGGTAATCGGGGACGCCCATCGCTCCCGTCGGGTTGCCGGCCATCGCGTGGATACCGCCGTACGTCGCGCACGTACCGGCAGCCACGATCGCCGTCGCTTTGGGAGCCAGCTTGTCGAGCCACTCACTCGTCGTGACGGGCTGACCGGTCTCCGGGTTGTTGCCGAAACCGCACCAGTACCCCTCGTCGTGAAGTTGCTCATTGGGGATCGACCCCTCGACGACCAGTACAAAAGGTTCCAATTCGCCGCGGTCGGCCTTCCAGAACCACTCGATGAAGTCGTCGGCGCCACCCTCGGGCCCACATTCGAAGTCGATCAGCGGCCAGTGCACGGCCACCTTCGGCAGGCCCGGCAGAGCGCCGAGAGCGATTTCCTCGACACTGGGCTGAGTGGCAGCGGTCAAGGCCACCGAATCCCCGTCGCAGCTGAGCCCCGCGTTGATCCACAGCACGTGGATCAGGGTTTCCTCGGCTTTGATTGCTTCCTGTGTCGGCATAGCAGGTCGCTTTCCGGAACCGAACACGGCTCCTGTCGCCACCGGGGTCGACCGTCGGCCCACCTGTGTGACGCTATTCCCTATTTAGCTCCTTACGGCGTTCGCGTGTCAACGGCCCTCAGGCACATCGGGCCAGTTCAGCCATGACCGTTACTGCGCCGCGATCCAGTCGTACCACTGCTGCATGCCCTGCCCCGTGGTCGCGGACAGGGTGATCGCCTCGAGATGGGGGTTGACCGACCGGGCGTACTTCGTGCAGAGATCCACGTCGAAGTCGACGTACGGCAACAGGTCCGACTTGTTGACCAGCACCAGATTCGCCGCAGCGAACATGTGCGGATACTTCAGCGGCTTGTCGGTGCCCTCGGTCACGGAGATCACCACCACCCGGGACCGCTCCCCGAGGTCGAACAGCGCCGGGCACACCAGGTTTCCCACGTTCTCGATGAACAACAACGAGTTCGGGCCGGGATCGAGCGCCGTCAGCGCATCGCGCATCATCTCCGCGTCCAGGTGACACCCCGCCCCCGTGTTCACCTGCACGACAGCGCAACCCGTCGCCTCGATCCGGTTGGCGTCGAGCATCGTCTCCTGATCTCCCTCGATCACCGAGACCGGACGGTGTCCGCCGATGTCGGCGATGGTCCGCTCGAGCAAGGTGGTCTTCCCGGACCCGGGGGAACTCATCATGTTCAGCGCGAGCACGCCCCGTTCCGCCAGCCAGGCCCGGTTACGCTCCGCCGTCAGGTCGTTCTTGGCCAGCACCTTCTGCTCGAGGGTGACCGTCTGGTGCTCGTGCTCGTGGTCGTGCGGGTGCTCGTGGTCGTGGTCGTGCGGATGCTGATGGGTGTGGGGGCGGCTGACCCTGGTACCGGTGTCGTCGCCGCATCCGCAGGTGGCACACATACGCCTCAGCTCACTTCCATCGAGAGAATTCGTAATTCCCGGCCCGAGGTGACGTCGACATCGGCACTCCCACACGGACACAGCAACACCAGGTCGGTGAGCGAGAACGTGGTGCCGCACTCGCGGCACTGCGCGCTGCCCGGGGAGTGGTCGATGTCGAGTCGGGCACCATGCGCCACAGTCCCTTCCGTGACCAACTCGAAACAGAACTGCATCGAATCGGCGACCACCGCGGTCAGGGCGCCCACCTGAACCCGGACACTGTGAACGGTCCGTCCGGCGGCTTTCTCGCAGACGGCATCGACGACGCTCTGGGTGATTGCCAGTTCGTGCATCACGACCCCGCTTACGGACTCGTCACCTCTCCATCGAGCGTAGCGCTTCGCGCCCGTGAGTACTTCTTAACCATGGGAGGTTAATAAGTACTCACAGTCGTTCGATGATGGTGGCGTTGGCGGTGCCGCCGCCCTCGCAGATGGTCTGCAGACCGTACCGGCCGCCGGTGCGCTCGAGTTCGTTGAGCAGTGTTGCCATCAGTTTGGTGCCGGTCGCGCCCAGCGGATGTCCCAGGGCGATCGCGCCGCCGTTCACGTTGACCTTCGCCGGGTCGGCACCAATTTCCTTGATCCACGCGAGCACCACCGGGGCGAAGGCCTCGTTGATTTCGACGAGGTCGATGTCGTCAATACTCAGGCCGGTCTTCTCCAACGCGTAGCGCGTAGCCGGAATCGGCGCACTCAACATGAAGATCGGGTCCGCGCCGCGGGCACTGAGGTGGTGGATGCGCGCACGTGGGGTCAATCCGTATCGCTCGACGGCCTCAGCGGACGCGAGGAGCACCGCGCTCGCGCCGTCGGAGATCTGGCTCGCGACTGCGGCCGTCAACCGGCCACGCTCGGTGAGCGTCTTCAACGACGCCATCTTCTCGAGGCTCGTCTCACGCGGACCCTCGTCCGTCGTCACCTCCCCGAACGGGACGATCTCGCGGTCGAAGCGGCCCTCCGCAATCGCCGTCCGCGCGCGCTCGTGGCTCTGCAACGCCCAGCGCTCGAGTTCCTCCCGGCTGATGTCCCACTTGTCCGCAATCAACTCCGCGCCGCGGAACTGCGACACCTCCTGGTCGCCGTAGCGCTCCACCCACCCCGTCGACCCACCGAACGGGGTGTCGAATCCGTACTGCTGCCCCACCATCATCGCCGACGCGATCGGGATCTGGCTCATGTTCTGCACGCCGCCGGCGAGAATGAGGTCGGCGGTGCCGCTGAGGATCGCCTGTGCGCCGAAGTGCACGGCCTGCTGACTCGACCCGCACTGACGGTCGACGGTCACACCCGGAACCTCCTCCGGATATCCGGCCGCCAGCCACGCTGTCCGTGCGATGTTGCCCGCCTGGCCGCCGATCGCGTCAACGCACCCGAAGACGACGTCGTCGACGCCGGCAGGGTCGATGCCGGTGCGGTTGACGATCGCCTTGATGACGTGTGCACCCAGGTCTGCGGGGTGCACGCCGGACAGGCCACCGTTCTTCTTGCCGATCGGGGTCCGGACGGCGTCGACGATGTATGCCTCGGTCATGGAGAACTCCTAGTCAGATGGTTCTGGGGCTCGCGAGTCCGTCGAGGACGATCGAGAGGTACTGCTTGGCGACCGTGTCGACAGTCAGGGAGCCGCCGGGCCGGTACCAGCGCACGGCGACCCAGGCGGTGTCGCGCATGAAGCGGAAGGCGAGCTCGACGTCGATGTCGGGGCGGAAGCTGCCGTCCCGCACACCGGCCTCGAGCACACCGACCCACAGCTCGCGGAATTCGGTGTTCAGCTCCGCCAGATAGGCGAAGCGTTCGTTGGCGACGAGGTGCTTGACCTCGTCCTGGTAAATCGCCACCGCGGAATGCGACGTGTCGATCGCCTCGTACGAGGTGGTGACCAAGGCTTCGAGGGTCGCGCGGCTACTGCGCCCGGACGCCACGATCTCGCGGTACTTGCCGAACAGGTCGTCGAGGAAGCCTCGTAGTATTTCGTCGACCATCGACTCCTTGGAGTCGAAGTGGTGGTAGAGGCTGCCCGACAAGATGCCGGCTGCGTCGGCGATGTCACGGACGGTGGTGGCCCGCAGACCACGCTCCGCGAACAGCTGGGCCGCGATCTCGAGCAGCTCGGCCCGGCGTCCGGTCTTGGACGTCTCGTCGATTCGGGGTGCAGTCATCATTCCATCCTATCAACCAAGCGCTTGCTAGGGCCTTCGGCCCTGTGAGTGGTTAACGAGTCCAGGCACTCGTCAACCACTCACAGGCGGCGGAGCCGCCTACGCCCTCTGCGACGACACCGACACGACCTCACCGGTGAGATATGTGGTGTAGTCGCTGGCGAGCATCGCGATGGTCGCGGCGATCTCCCACACCTCGGCGGCGCGTCCGAACGCCTCCCCCGACGCCAGCCTGTCGAGAAGTTCCTCGTTGGTGACCTTGGCGAGGAAGGCATGACGGGCGATGGACGGCGCGACAGCGTTGATCCGCACCCCGTACTCGGCGGCCTCGATGGCGCTGCACCGGGTCAGGGCCATGACCCCTGCCTTCGCGGCCGCATAGTGCGCCTGCGAGTGCTGCGCCCGCCAGCCGAGGACGGAGGCGTTGTTGACGAGCACTCCGTTGTGTTCGACTCCCTTGAAATAGCGCAGCGCCGCGCGGGTGGCCCGGAATGTTCCGTTCAGAGTGATGTCGAGGACGCGGTCCCACTCCTCGTCCGTCATGTCGACGAGAGGCGTCTCACCGCCGAGCCCGGCGTTGTTGACGAGGACATCGATCCGACCCAGAGCGTCGGCGGCCCCGGAGATCAGCGCGTCCACCTGTTCCGTGCTCGACACGTCACAGGCCAGCGCCTTCACCGTGCGTTCGGGAAATTCGGCGGCAAGCTTCTCCTGTGTCTCGCCCAGCCGGCGTTCGTGCCAGTCGGACACCAGCACGTCGGCGCCCTCGAGGAGGGCGCGGCGGGCGGATGCGAACCCGATGCCGGTGCCGGCCGCGGCGGTCACGACGACCTTCTTGCCCTTCAGCAGGTCGTGTCCCGGCGTCTCGACGGGCGCGGTGGCGAGTGGAGCAGTAGTCACGGTCGTGCCTCTCGGGGAAGTCCGAGCACGCGCTCGGAGATGATGTTGCGCTGGATCTCGTTGGATCCGCCGTAGATCGTGTCGGCGCGGGTGAACAGGAACAGCCGCTGCCATTCGTCCAGTTCGAGATGTTCGGGGTCGGTGATGTCCGACGACGGTCCCGCGGGCGCCAGCAGCGATGCCGCACCCTGCACGTCCATCGCCAACTGGCCGAGGTCGCGATGCCAATTGGCCCACAACAACTTTGCGACCGACGCTTCGGGACCGGACGTGCCGGCGTCCACCGCGTCGAGGGTTCGCATCGCGTGCGCCCGCATGACCCGGAGCCCGACCCACGCCCGCGCAATCTTCTCCCGGATATTCGGATCGGAGGCTGCGCCGTTGGCACGCGCGAGGTCGACGATTCCCTGCAGTTCGCGGGCGAAGCCGATCTGCTGGCCGAGGGTGGAGACCCCGCGTTCGAAGGTGAGCAACCCCATCGCGACCCGCCAGCCGTCACCCGGTTCGCCCACCACGAGATCCGCGTCGGTCACGGCGTCGTCGAAGAACACCTCGTTGAACTCGGACGTGCCGGTGAGCTGCTGAATCGGGCGCACGGTGACGCCTGGCTGATCGAGGGGGACGAGGAGGAAGCTGAGTCCGTGGTGGCGCTTCGACCCCGGCTCGGTGCGGCACAGCACGAACGCCCACTGCGCCACGTGAGCGAGCGAGGTCCACACCTTCTGCCCGTTGATCACCCACCTGCCGCCCTCGAGCCGGGCCGTCGTCGCGACGTTGGCGAGGTCGGATCCGGCGCCCGGCTCCGAGTATCCCTGCGCCCACAGTTCGGTGACCGTCTTGATCCCGGGGAGGAAACGACGCTTCTGCTCCTCGGTGCCGAACGCGATCAGCGTCGGCCCGAGCAGTTCCTCGCCCACATGACTGACCCTGGCCGGGGCCCCCGACTTCGCGTACTCCTGGTGGAACGTCACCTGCTGGGCCAGGGTGGCCCCGCGGCCCCCGTACTCCGCAGGCCAGCCGAGGCAGGTCCACCCCGCGGCCGCGAGGTGGCGGTCCCAGGCGAGTCGTTCTTCGAAGAACTCGTGCTCGCTGCCGGGCCCACCCTTGCCCTCGAGGCGTGTGAAGTCGCCGGTCAGGTTCTCCGCCAGCCAGGTTCTCACGGTCTGGGCGAAGTCGTCGTCGGTGATCAGCCCGTCCGGGCTCTCGCTCTGGTCCACGTCTGTAAGATAACCTACCAAGCACTTGCTAGGTAGGTAGGGAGCGAAGTGACCGCACAACCGACAACCACTCCGGCCGCCGTGATCGCGGCCGCACACGACTTCGGCGAACGCGAAGCCGTGGCGGACGGCGACGTCCGTCTGACCTTCACACAGCTCCACGACCGTGTCCGCGATTTCGCCGCAGCGCTCTGCGCCCGCGGCGTACAGCCAGGTGAGCACGTCGCGATCTGGTCTCCCAATACGTTTCACTGGGTGATCGCGGCACTGGGGGTGCACTACGCGGGGGCGACGCTGGTCCCGATCAACACCCGCTACACCGCGACCGAGGCCCTCGACATCGTGGAGCGCACGAAGTCCGCCGCGCTGGTGGTCGCAGGCATGTTCCTCGGCACCGACCGGTACGCGACCCTGCGAGACGAGTCGAGCACCCTCGACCTGCCGACCGTGGTCCGCGTGCCCGTCGACGGAGGCGACCTCGAAAGACCCGGAGTCCTCGACTTCGACGACTTCCTCGCCCTCGCCACGGACGACACCCGGGCGGCGGCAGACAGGCGGGCCCGGGCCGTCGACGCCGAGGACATCGCGGATGTGATGTTCACGTCCGGGACCACGGGACGGAGCAAAGGTGTGCTGAGTGCACACCGGCAGGTGGTGGGCATCGCGCGGGCCTGGGCCGACTGTGCCGAGGTGACCGCCGACGACAACTACCTCGTCATCAACCCGTTCTTCCACACGTTCGGGTACAAGGCGGGCATGCTCGTCTGCCTCCTCACCGGGGCGACCGTCGTGCCGATGGCCGTGTTCGACGTGCCCAAGGTGATGGCAACCGTGCACGACGAACACATCACCGTGTTGCCCGGTGCCCCCACGATCTTCCAGTCGATCCTCGATCACCCCGACCGCTCCCGCTACGACCTGTCGAGTCTGCGCATCGCGGTGACGGGCGCGGCAGCGGTCCCGGTGGCGCTCGTCGAACGCATGCAATCCGAGTTGAGCTTCGAAGCAGTCCTCACGGCGTACGGCCAGACCGAGGCGGTGGTGATCACCATGTGCCGCACCGACGACGATCCCGTGACCGTCTCGACCACGTCCGGTCGGGCCATTCCCGGTATGGAGGTGCGGATCGGCGAGCGGGGCGAAATTCTCGTGCGCGGGGAGAACGTCATGCTCGGCTATCTCGACGACCCCGAGGCAACGGCCCGCACCATCGAGCCGGACGGCTGGTTGCACACCGGTGACGTCGGGGTTCTCGACGAACGCGGGTACCTGGACATCACCGACCGCCTGAAGGACATGTACATCTCGGGCGGCTTCAACGTGTACCCGGCCGAGGTGGAGAACGCTCTGGCGCGCCTGGACGGCGTGGCCGAATCCGCCGTCATCGGTGTACCGGACGAGCGCATGGGCGAGGTCGGCCGGGCGTACGTCGTGACGAAACCGGGCACCTCCCTGACCGAGGACGACGTGATCGCCTTCGGCAAGAAGCACCTCGCGGGATTCAAGGTCCCCCGCACCGTGCGATTCGTCGACTCCCTGCCCCGGAACCCGTCCGGGAAAGTAATGAAGAACATCTTGCGTGAGGAGAAATCATCATGACGGTCCCCGACGAGGGTGACGTCGTCACCTACGACGTGCGCGACGGTGTGGCATTCGTGACGCTCAACCGTCCCGATTACCGGAACGCCCAGAACTCGGTGATGACGTACGCACTCGATGCCGCGTTCGAGCGGGCAGTCGAGGACGACGAGGTGAAGGTGATCGTCCTCGCCGGCAACGGAAAACACTTCAGCGCCGGACACGACATCGGCACACCGGGTCGCGACCATCACGTCCACTACGACAACAAGGCCGTGATGTGGTGGGACCACGTCGACAAGCCTGGTGGCGACCAGCGGTTCGCCCGGGAGATGGAGGTCTATCTCGGGATGTGCCGCCGTTGGCGCGAGATCCCGAAACCGACCATCGCGATGGTGCAGGGGGCCTGCATCGCGGGAGGTCTGATGCTGGCGTGGGTGTGTGACTTGATCGTGGCGTCCGAAGACGCGTTCTTCTCCGATCCGGTCGTACGTATGGGCATTCCCGGTGTCGAGTACTTCGCCCATCCGTGGATGATGAATCCGCGGTTCGCGAAGGAAATCCTCTACACCGGTGACCGATTCCCCGCACAACGCGCCTACGAGGTCGGCATGATCAACCGCGTGGTTCCGCGAGAGGACCTCGAGAAGGAAACCCTCGCGATCGCCGGACGGATCGCTGCCATGCCGCGATTCGGGCTCGCGCTCACGAAGAAGGCCGTCAACCAGTGCGAGGACCAGATGGGCATGCGGAACGGCATGGACTCCGTCTTCGGATTGCACCATTTCGCGCACGCGCACAATGCCGAGATCGACACGGATCCGCTCGGCGGAATGAACGCCAAGTCGATGGCGGAAAGCGCACGTAACTCGGAGAACGGGGCCAAGTAAGTGGATCTGGAGTACGACGACACCACTCTCGCGTTCCGCGACGAGGTACGAGCGTTCCTGAAGGACAACGTGCCGTCGCGCCCCCTGCCGTCGATGGACACGGCCGAGGGATTCGAGGCTCATCGGCAGTGGGAACGCACGCTCGCCGACGCCCGCCTGTCTGTGGTGTCGTGGCCGGAAGAGCTCGGCGGCCGCGACGCCTCACTGCTGGAGTGGGTGGTCTTCGAGGAGGAGTACTACCGCTCCGGCGCGCCCGGGCGGGTCAGCCAGAACGGCATCTTCCTGTTGGCGCCCACGCTGTTCGAGCATGCCAACGCGGAGCAGCTGGCACGCATCATGCCGCGCATGGCCCGGGCCGACGACATCTGGGCCCAGGCCTGGTCGGAACCGGAGTCGGGCAGTGACCTCGCCTCACTGCGTTCCACCGCTCGCCGCGTCGACGGCGGCTGGGTGCTGAACGGGCAGAAGACGTGGAGTTCCCGAGCCACCTTCGCGGACTGGGGGTTCGGTCTGTTCCGGTCCGACCCCGACGCACAGCGGCACAAGGGCATCACCTACTGCATGTTCGACCTCCGCTCCCCGGGTGTCACCGTGCGCCCGATCGACCAGCTCGACGGCGAACCCGGTTTCGCCGAGATCTTCCTCGAGGACGTCTTCGTCCCCGACGACCCCGCCCACCCGGGCGAGTCGGGCGTGATCGGCGGCGTCAACGAGGGCTGGCGCGTCGCGATGAGCACCGCGTCCAACGAGCGCGGTCTGTCCCTGCGCAGCCCCGGCCGGTTCCTTGCCACCGTCGACCGGCTGATCGAGCTGTTCGAGTCGACGGGCCGCACCGACGACACAGCGTTGCGTAACCGCGTCGCGGACGCCTGGATCGGGGCCCGCGCCTATCAGCTCAACACCTTCGGCACGGTGACTCGTCTCGCCGAAGGCGGGCAACTGGGCGCCGAGTCGTCGATCAACAAGGTGTTCTGGTCGGAGTGGGACATCGCCACCCACGAGACCGCCCTCGAACTGCAGGGGGCCTCGGCCGAGCTCGCCGACAACTGGATGGACGGTTACCTGTTCTCCCTGTCGGGCCCGATCTACGCCGGCACCAACGAGATTCAGAAGAACGTGATCGCCGAGCGGCTGCTCGGCCTACCCAAGGCGGATAAATGAGATTCGCACTCGACTCCTCCCAGCAGGACTTCGCATCCAGTATCGATGCGCTGCTGTCGAAGTCAGATATGCCGGCGGTGATCCGGTCCTGGAACCGCGGTGACACAGAACCCGGCCGGAAGGTGTGGCAGCGTCTGGCCGAGACCGGGATCAACGGGTTGCTGATCGGTGAGGAGCACGACGGTCTGGGCGCAGACGCCGTCGATCTCGTCGTCGCCGTGGAGCAGCTGGGGCGCCACGCTGTGCCCGGCCCGGTGGCCGAGACCATCGCTGCGGCACCGCAATTACTTGCACAGGCCGCACCGGGGCGCCTGTCCGCCCTCGCCGAAGGCTCTCTGGCTACCGTGGTCTCTCCCCCACACGTGCCGTTCGCCGTCGATGCGGACACCGCGGATCTCGTGCTCCTCGTCGAGGACGCGTCACTTCACCTCGGTGATCCGGGAGTGGTGCAGGACTCTGTCGACCAGTCCCGCCGCCTCTTTCCCGTGACCGCCGGACAACGCCTGGGCGCGGTCGAGTTTGTGCCCGCCTTCGATCTGGGCGCGCTCGCAACCGCGGCGCAGCTGCAGGGACTCGGACACACTCTGCTCGAGATGACCACCGATTACGCCAAACAGCGCAAGCAGTTCGGCAAGGTGATCGGGCAGTTCCAGGCCATCAAACATCACCTCGCGGAAGTGGCCGTCGGGCTCGCGATGTCCCGGCCGTTGCTGCACGGCGCGGCGCTGTCGGTTCGGGACGGCTCCCTCGACGCCCCTCGCGACGTCTCCGCCGCCAAGGTGGCCTGCGGCGACGCCGCCTACCGGGCGGCGCGCGTGGCGCTGCAGGTGCACGGCGCCATCGGCTATACCCAGGAACACGATCTGTCGCTGTGGCTTACCAAAGTCCGGGCACTCGTCACCGCTTGGGGCACACCATCGTTCCACCGCGGTCGCGTGGTCGATTCCCTCGTGGGTGCGTCATGAGCTTCGACAACGACGAGCGGGCCGACCTCCGGGCCTCCCTACGCAACCTGCTGTCCAAGCATTCCGACTCAGCCGCCGTCCGCCGCGCTATCACTACCGAGCACGGCTACGACGAGGCCCTCTGGGCACGGCTGTGCGAGCAGATCGGCGTTGCGGCACTGGCCATCCCGGAGAAGTACGACGGCGTCGGCGCCTCCCTACTCGAAGTGCATGTGGTGCAGGAAGAACTGGGGCGGACGCTCACACCGTCACCGATGCTGGGCAGTGCCGTCCTCGCCGCGCAGACCCTACTGCTGTCGGGCGACGACGACGCCTGCGGCCGGCTACTCCCGGCTGTTGCCGCGGGTTCGGTGGCTGCATTGTGCTGGGCAGGTTCCGAAGGCTGGTTCCGTTTCGGGGTCACCGCGGCGGGCGAGACCCTCTCGGGTACGGCGCAGTACGTCCTCGGCGGCGACGTCGCCGACGTGCTGCTCGTCCTCACGGACGACGGCCTGTTCGAAGTTACGGCGACGGCGGACGGTGTGACCCGACGACGGGTACCCACGATGGATCCGACGCGGACGCTGGCCGAGGTGACCTTCGACGACGTGGCCGCACGCCGGCTGGTGTCGTCACCCGACCTCGTCGACAGCATCCGTACCGTCGCGTTGATCGCCCTGTCGGCGGAACAGGTCGGCGCGGCGTCCGCAGTGTTGGAACAGACGGTCGAATACACGAAGTCGCGCAAGCAGTTCGGGCGGGCCATCGGGTCGTTCCAGGCGCTCAAGCACCGCATGGCCGACATGTACGCGTTGGTCGAGACGGCCCGGTCGATGTCGTACGCCGCGGCGCTGTCGGGCACGCACGAGGACGCCGTCATCGCCAAGGTGTACTGCTCCGAGGCGCTGCAGTCGGTGGCAGCCGAGGCCATCCAACTCCACGGGGGCATCGCGATCACCTGGGAGCACGACGCCCAGCTCTACTTCAAACGCGCCCACGGCAGCGCCCAGCTCTTCGGGCAGCCTCGGGACTATCTGCGGCAGTTGAATTCTGAGGATTGACGACGAGGGAAGTAGCGAGCAGATCTATTCTGCTTTCCGAACGTCCAGAGCGCGGTGGTGGTAGCCGTCCTGCGGCCCGCCGACCACTCTCTCGGGCTCGAAGGTGACGTGCTGTCCTGGCGTCAGCGAACGGAAGCCTGGGCCCGCGACGTTGCTGAAATGCGTCCACGCGCCACCGGGGGTTGCGTCGGAATCGATCACACCCCAGCCCTCTTCGTCGTTCCAGGTGCGCACGATACCGGTGGTTCTCTCGGCATGTACGCGTGGCGGCACGGGAGGGAAGTCCGCTTCGGTCATCTCCCTCCCCGTGCCATCGGGAAAGGTGATCCACGCCCTGGTCGAGAACGGGCTGTCCGATCGCGGCGCGACGTACGGTTCGCAGCCCACGGGCCACGCGCGAATCGTGTAGAAGTCACACCCCAGCATGGGGCTGTCGAGTACGTCCCACTCGAACTCCACCTGCTGGCCCTCGCGAAGGGCGGGCAAGCCCTCGACCGCCACGCTTCGGAACAACGTCCAGCATCCACCCGGCGTCTCGTCGGAATCGATGATGCCCTGCATCCTCCCGATGTCCCAGCTACGCACGACCCCGGTAGTTGCCATGCCGCCATTGTCCGCTTGACGACGATGCGGTCGGGTGGGATTGACAAGCCATTGACTCGAACACGCGTTCGAAGTAGGATTTCGAACATGGGGATCGGGGAGGATATCCAGGGGGCGTTGCCGGGCGAGATTCTGGCGACTGCGGTCGGTGATGCGTGGCGTCTGGCCGAGGCCGAGTTGCTCGAATCGGTTGTTGCTGTGTCGGAAGAGATTCAGCGACTCGAGGCTTTGCGGGTCAGGCTCGTCGGTGCCGTCGACCACCGCTGCAAGGTTGATGTGCTGGGATTTCCGAACACCAAGATGTGGCTGGCCTCCAAAACGTTGCTCGAGGTCGGTGCGGCGGGACGAATCGTAATGTTGGGACGAGGTTTACGTTCCCAACCGGAAATCGCAGACGCATACTTCGACACCACGATGTCGGCGGAGCACGCCGCACTGATCATGAAATTCTGCGAGAGGCCGCCCAAAGGCATGCCACTCGAAGCGATGGGCGACTGCCGAAACGCGTTGCTGTACGCGGCGAGCGGTCCTACCGCCAACACCGACGCCGTGCGTGCCGTCATCGCTCGACTCGAACGCGCCTTCGAATCCGACGACCCGCCGCCCGCCGAAGACACCGAACTCAACGAATTCCACGCCTCCAGAACACTCAACGGACGCATCGCCGTCAAAGGCGACCTCGACGCCGTCACCGGCGAAATGCTGCTCTCCGCGCTCTCCGGACTCTCCACACCGCGACCCGCGCAGGACGGAACCACCGACAACCGCACCCCCGGACAGCGCAGGGCCGACGGATTCACCGAACTGCTGCGCCGGTACCTCAACTCCGCAATCGCCGGCGAAGAAGGCGGAGAACGACCCCACGTCTCCCTCCACATCAACGTCAAAGACCTCACCGACCACGCCAACCACGCCGGCGCCAGCGCAGAAGATCAGCGCAGCGCCTGCGCGACCGACGCGTCGCTGTTCGCTGTCGACGGGGTCGCGTGGACCGAGTGGATGGGACCGCTGAGCCTGCGAGCGGCTCGGCTCCTCAGCTGCGACTCGATCTACACGCCGATCGTCCTCGACGACAACGGCGCGCCACTCGACCTCGGCACCACCACCCGGACAGTGACCAAACGACAACGAAAAGCCCTGGTCGCGAGAGACCGAGGATGCGCATTCCCCGGATGCGGTGCACCACCCTCATGGTGCGAAGGCCACCACATCGTCCACTGGTCCAAAGGTGGACCCTCCGACATGGACAACCTCGTACTGCTCTGCGGGTTCCATCACCGACTCCTGCACCACAGCGACTGGGAAATCGAAATGGGAGCAGACCGGCACCCCGCCTTCATCCCACCCCGGCAAGTCGACTGGGAACGCACACCCATACCCGCGCACAACCAGGCCCGACCCCGAGCGGCCTGACCCCGAAGCGCCACACACACTTGCCGACTCTGCAACAGGACCACTCCTGTTGCAGAGCCGGCATGCCGTCGTGCCAAGCGCCAAGCGCCAAGGCCAGACGTCAGCGAACCGCGTTGTGGTTCTCTTCGATACAGCCGATTTACCAAGTGGAATCCGGTGCGGTTTCGACCAGGAGTCCAACCACGATCTACGGGTCGGCTACTCACGCTCACTCGAGTAGCCGACCTTGCGCAGATCGTCTTCTTCTCGGCTTCGAACTAGAAGGTGTTGACGTCGTAGAGCCCGAGGAAACAAACAGCCAGTCCGTCCATCGAAGACGGTGGACTCGTTAACCACTCACGGGCGCGAAGCGCCTACCAGCTCCTCCAGGTACGTGGCGACGGCGTCCTCGTCGTTGCTCGGCAGCACACGGTCGGCCAGCGCCTGGACTTCGGCTATGGCGTTCGACGGGCACAGTGCCGTCCCTGCCCAGGCCAGCATGGGCAGGTCGTTGATCGCATCACCCACGACGGCCACCTCGGACGCTCCGATTCCGTCGACGGCGCACAGTTCGGCGAGTGCACTGGCCTTTGACACACCCGATGCGGCCATTTCGACGTACGGCGCGCCGGAATGTGTCAGCTCGACACCGTCGACGCCGGCGGACAGCGCCGTCCGGTACAGGTCCGAACTCGACACCTCCGGGTGTCGGGCGACGATCTTCACCATCGGCTCGTCCAGGTCGGGCAGCAGCTCGGACAGCGACATGTCGTGGGGGTGCCGGTGGTGGTCGGCGAAGTCGCACAGCGCGGCGTACGCCGGCTCGGCGACGAAGCGGGTGGGTCCGACGTTCGCGAACACGACCCCCGGCAGCAGCGTCCGCACCCTGCTCATCGCGGCCGACGCGGAGGCCATCGCGATCGACGTCGTGGCCGTCACCACGGGGGTGCCGTCGGCGAGGTCGAGGACCACGGCGCCGTTGGCACAGATAGCCCGGCCACGAAACCCGCACGACTGCGCCAATTCGTGCACCGAGTGGCGGGCCCGGGCGGTTGCCCAGACGATCTCGATTCCGGACTGCTGCGCCTTCGCCATCGCGTGTGCGGTGCGGGACGAGATCACGCGGTCCGAGCGCAACAGGGTGCCGTCGAGGTCGGTCGCGAGGAGCCGGATTTGCGTCACCCCCGCATGATGCCAGGCCGGGCTTGTTGCGCGCCGGACACCATCACAGTCGATAGCCTGGACACCATGAGTCCTCGAGTACCGCACATCGTGCTGAATTCCGGAACCACCATCCCGCAGCTCGGCCTGGGAGTATGGCAGGCCACCAACGACGAGACCGAACACGCTGTCCGGTTCGCCATCGACGAGGCGGGCTACCGACACATCGACACTGCCGCCGCATACGGCAACGAGGAGGGGGTCGGGCGCGGAATCTCCGGCTCGGGCGTCGACCGGGAGGATATTTTCCTCACCACCAAGCTGTGGAATTCCGACCAGGGCTACGAGCCGGCGCTGAAGGCTTTCGACGCCAGCCTCGGCCGGCTCGGCCTCGACTACGTCGACCTCTACCTCATCCACTGGCCGCTCCAGGACGACGACCGCATCCTGCGCACCTGGGATGCGATGGAGAAGATCGCCGAATCGGGGAAGGCCAAGGCAATCGGGGTGTGCAACTTCGAGCCGCGACATCTGCAGCTGCTGGTCGATCGGGGTGGTGTCGTACCCGCCGTCGACCAGGTGGAGCTGCACCCCCATCTCGCGCAGCTGGACATCCGCAAGTACGGCGCCGAGCACGGCATCGCGGTGGAGTCGTGGAGCCCGCTGGGTGGCACCAGCAATTCCGGTTGGGGCAGCGACTCGAAGCCCAACACGCTCCTCACCGACCCGATCATCACCCGGATCGGCGACCGGCACAGCAAGACTGCGGCGCAAGTCCTGATCCGCTGGCATCTGCAGAACGGGCTGATTGTCATCCCGAAGTCGGTGCACGACGCACGCATCGCCGAGAACATCGACGTCTTCGATTTCGAGCTCACCGATCAGGACCTCAGCGAGATCGAGACGATGGACGACGGCACACGCGTCGGCGCCCACCCGGACGAGCTCAACATCGGCGCCCCGGAGTAGGCGGCTCCGCCGCCCGTGAGTGGTTAACGAGTCCAGAGACTCGCTAACCACTCACGGGCGCGAAGCGCCTCACCACTTCACCGGCATCTCCTCCAGCCCGGACACGAAGTTGGCGGGGCGGCGGCGCAGCGGGCCGTCGTCGACGAGCGTCATGTCCGGCAACCTCGACAGCAGCTGTTCGAACATGATCCTGGCCTCGAGGCGGGCCAACTGGTTGCCGAGGCAGAAGTGGGTGCCGAAACCGAAGGCGACGTGCGGGTTCGGTGACCGTGCGATGTCGAAGCGGTTAGGGTCGTCGAACACGGTGTCGTCGAAGTTTGCCGATTCGAACAGCAACATCATCTTCTCGCCGCGTCGCAACTGTGTGCCGAAGAAGTCGACGTCGCGGGTCACCGTGCGGCACATGTTCTTGATGGGCGAGGACCAGCGGAGCATTTCTTCGATGGCCGCCGGAATACCGTCCGGGTCGCGCACCAGACTCGCCTGCTGATCGGGGTGACGCATCAACTGTTCCATCCCGCCGCTCAGGACGTGCCGCGTGGTTTCGTCGCCGCCGATCAAAATGAGCAGGGTCTCTCCGACGATGTCCTCGTCGCTGAGGCGGTGTCCGTCGATTTCGCTGTGCACCAGGATGCTGGTGAGATCGTCCGTCGGATTCTTCCGGCGGTCGGCGATCGTGCGGTGCGTGAATTCGGTGAATGCCAGGTAGGCGTTCAGCTGGGCCTGCAGGCTATCTTCGGTGACGTTGCTGCCGAGTGCATTCATGAGATCGTCGGACCATTGCAGGAAGGTGTCGCGTTCTTCGGGGCGCACACCGAGCATGTCACCGACCACGGCCATGGGTA
The DNA here is from genome assembly GCF_033142305.1 of Rhodococcus sp. IEGM 27. NCBI lineage: Bacteria > Bacillati > Actinomycetota > Actinomycetes > Mycobacteriales > Nocardiaceae > Rhodococcus > Rhodococcus sp. IEGM 27. The sequence goes on from NZ_JAWLSG010000001.1 coordinate 1,254,182, forward strand.
GCGGTGCCGCCAGATCACGGACGAAGTCCCCCTCACCCTTGTCGCACACCGCATCGATCAACTGGTCGCAGATGTCGCGAATCCGGTCGATCTTGGCTTCTACCTTCTTGCGGGTGAAGCCCGCGTTGACCAGGCGACGATGTTGCAGATGCTGTGGGTCGTCCATGTCGATCATTTGTGGCAGCGGACCAACTCCGGGCCTGATCCCGCCCGCGTTGGAGAACAACTCCGGATCACGCTCCGCGGTGAGCACCGCTTCGTAACTGGCCGCCCCGAGGATGCCATCTGCGCGGTACACCGGTTCGTGGGCGCGCATCCAGGCGTAAGCCTCGCGCGGATCTCCGAGTTCGCCCGAGTAGAACCGCCCGTCGATCAGATCGAATTCCGGCCTGTTCCCCATCGACGTGCTCCTCAGCATTGAATCCTGCGAACCGTGCCCCGATAATAGAACGTGTTCTTAATACGACACAGGGGTATAGCGGCAAGTTTTCGCTGATTGGCGCCTCAGAATTGACACGAGTTCTCACACAACCGGAGGTCAGCACGTGGGTAACAACGACGGCGACAGCGGACTCGCCAAGATGTCGGTGCTCGTCACCGGCGGCGGAAGCGGCATCGGGTTGGGCATCGCCACGGCGTTGGTGGCGGCAGGAGCGCACATCACGATTTGTGGGCGCAATGAGGAAAAGCTGTCCTCCGCGGCGGCCGGGATCGAGGCCGACAACCCGCCCGGGACCGTCGACACGGTCGTCGCCGACGTCACCGCCGAGGATGATGTCGTCCGCGCGGTCGCGAAGGCGAGCGAGCGCACCGGACAGCTGGACGGGGTCGTTGCCTGCGCCGGCGGAAACGAAACCGTGGGACCGGTGACGCAGCTCGACGTCGATGCGTGGCGACGGACGGTGGATCTGAACGTCACCGGCACGATGCTGACGATCAAGCATTCCGCACGTGCCCTCGTCGCCGCGGGTGGTGGATCCATCGTGACCATCTCCTCGATCGCCAGCAGCAACACGCACCGATGGTTCGGCGCCTACGGCCCGTCCAAGGCCGGCGTCGACCACCTCACCCGACTCGCCGCTGACGAACTGGGTGCGTCCCACGTGCGCGTCAACTGCATCCGGCCCGGACTGACCCGCACCGATCTCGTCGCGCTCATCACCGACGGCGGCCCGGTCCTCGACGACTACATGTCCAACACACCCATTGCCCGAGTCGGTGAAGTGACCGATATCGCCGCCCTCGCCAAGTTCCTCCTCGGACCCGAATCAACGTGGATCACCGGCCAGATCATCAACGTCGATGGTGGTCAGATGTTGCGGCGTGGACCCGATTTCCGCTCGATGTTCGAGCCCATGTTCGGTGCGGACGCACTGCGCGGAGTGGTCGCGCCGTGAACTCACATCAGGTGCTGGGCAAGCAAGTCGACATGCCGGTGGAGATTCGTCAGGCGTCGGCATTCACGGCGATGTACTCGGTGCCGACCGGGGCCGCGCAGTCGCTGATCGACTACACCGGTCTCGAGATACTGCAGTTCCGGCCCGGACGCGGCATTTGCGCGCTGGTGTTCGTCGACTATGTGGACGGAGATTTGGGCCCCTACAACGAATTCGGCGTGACCTTCCTGGTCCGCGACCACCGAACCGACAGCACCTCGGTCGCACAGGATGTGAAGGCTCTGGCCAAGGGCCGGGCAGGTGCCTTGATCCATCGGCTGCCCGTCGACGGCGAGTTCACCCTCGTCGCCGGTAGGGGAATTTGGGGTTTCCCCAAAGTGCTGGCCGATTTCGACGTCGATCACGTCAGCTCCGTCAAGCGGGCGTCGGTCAGCCAGGATGGCCGGCTGATCGCTCAGCTGAGCGTTGCCAAAGGCATATCGCTTCCCGGTTCCGGTGCCGGTGCCTCCCTTGCGGCGTACTCACACCTCGATGGGATCACCCGGTTCACCACTTGGGACATGAACCCGAGTGGTGTCCGGTCCCGGCCAGGTGGCGCGGAGCTCAAACTGGGCAGCCACCCGATTGCCGAAGAACTGCGGTCGCTCGGCCTCCCGAAACGGGCGTTGGTCACGTCGTCCATTCCCAACCTCCGAATGACCTTCGGCGACGCGCAACCCGTCTGACCGGGAACCCGTGCTCCAACTCACAACCAACGGAGTTCTGTATCGACAGCCACGTCGGCCCTGTGACCCAACGTATTTCACGCTCCTCTGTCACATCACTGACGTGCGGTGAAACGACGTCGCAACACGGTGCGCCGACAGTGTGTGTATGAACGATGCCGCGAGAGAACCCGGAGTTCATGTCAACGCGTGCGAGGCGTGCGGTCGGCTCCCGCACCCCCGCCGCGTCCGCCTGGCGCTTGCAAAGCTGTGCGCCGTCTTTCCCGTCGAACTAGTGCTCCATGCCTTGGTCATCCATGTCCACGTGTCCTACCTCGTCACCGTCGCAGTGCTCACCGTCAGCACGACGGTGTTGGTGATCTGGGTCGTCGAGCCGTCCGCGATGAGACTGTTCAGCGGGTGGTTGCACGGCCCGCCCGAGGGGAAGCACAGCCATTTCGCGACCGGACAGTCGCTCTGGCGCATCCGCGTCCGGGTGAGCGACCGCCCGGGACAGCTCGAATCGCTTGCCCACAACCTTGCGAAGCTCGACGCGAACATCCTCACCGTGCATGTCCATCACCTCGAAGGCGGGTCGCTCGACGAGTTGATTGTCGGCGCGTGCCGGGACACGTCACCGGACGCACTGTCGACTGCCGTCGAGTCCGCGGGCGGCCTCGGTGTCGGCGTCTGGCCCGCTTCGGCGCTCGCGTTGATCGACGGCCAGACCAAGGCGTTGACGTTGGCGGCGCGGGTGGCGGCCGATCCGTCCGAACTCCCCCTGTCTATCGCAGAACTTCTCGGCGCGCAGTATGTCGACACGTTCAGCGACCGGACCCGGTCGAACGAGGACCCCGCCAACACGGCGTTCCTCGAAATCCCGGCCCGTGACGGTGACATGCTCGTCTTCACACGGGCTGTCGACGAGCCGTTTACGCCAGCCGAGGTTGCCCGTGCGCAGCGCCTGAGTGAGCTTGCGCGACAGACGAATTCTGTTCCACCGCTCGGCTGACCGATGCGTGTCGTTATACCGACACCGTCGACACTGTCTCATCTTCCGACCGCACCGGACGCCGATCGAGCACGGTGGCAAGACCGAGAACAGCGAGGGCACCCACCGTGAGTGCGGCACCCATCCAGATCGGCGAGGTGAATCCGAGTCCCGCTGCGATGGTCATGCCACCGAGCCACGCGCCGAGTGCGTTCCCCACGTTGAAGGCCGCGATATTCGCGCCGGACGCCATAGTGGGAGCTTCCTTCGCATAGTTCATGATGCGCATCTGCAGTCCCGGCACGGTCGCAAATCCGAATGCACCCATCAGAAACAGTGCGGCGACGGTCATGGGCTTGTTGTGGGCGGTGAGAGCGAAAACGACGAGGACCACGGTGAGCACCGCAAGAATGGTGATCAGCGTGCGGGTCAGTGCCTTGTCCGCGGCACGCCCACCGAGGAAGTTGCCGACGAACAAGCCGCCACCGAAGAGGACGAGTAGCCACGGAACACTGGTGGAGGCGAATCCACCTACCTCGGTGAGAGTGAAGGCGATGTAGGTGAAGGCACCGAACATGCCACCGAACCCGAGGATCGTGACCGCGATCGAAAACCACACCTGGGGTGAGCGGAAGGCGCGCAGTTCGCCGCGAAGTCCGGCTGAGGCAGGATCGCTCGGACGATCCACCGCCGGCACCAGGGTCGCGATCCCGATCAGCGCGATCACACCGATGACGGTGATGGCCCAGAAGGTCGAACGCCATCCGAACTGCTGACCGAGAAAGGTACCGAAGGGGACTCCGAGAACGTTGGCAATGGTGAGTCCGGCGAACATCGTCGCAATAGCGCCCGCCTTCTTGCTCGCGGGCACCAGATCTGCCGCGAGCACGGAGCCGATGCCGAAGAACGCGCCGTGACACAGGGCGGCGAGAACCCGCCCCGCCATCATGACCTCGTAGGTCGGGGCCAGCGCCGACAGCAGATTTCCACCGATGAACAGCACCATCAGTAGTTGGAGGACACGCTTGCGGTCGAAGCGTGTGACGGCCGCGGTGATGACGATGGCTCCGACTGCCACCGACATGGCATAGCCGGAGATGAGGTAACCGGCCACCGATTCGCTGACCTGAAAGTCAGCCGACACTTCCGGCAGCAGTCCCATGATGACGAACTCGGTGAGTCCGATACCGAAACCGCCCATGGCGAGGGCGAGTAGGCCCAGTGGCATCGCAGCCACCCCTTTCGTACAGACTCGGAAAATACGAGCGAGCGCTCTAATCACGCGCCTGCAGTAGTTGCAGACGCGTGATAAATAGTTGCACACGCGCTCTATGTGCGCAAGCTGGTAATCTCGCTCTGGAGCCGCACAACAGGAGGTTGGTCAGTGGCAGTCGCCGATGATGCCGTCGAGATCCGGTCGCAAGGCTGGCGCACACTCGCCGCCCTGCACGGACTGCTCGAGTCGGAGCTCGAACGTGCACTGCAGCGCGACCACGACCTCTCCGTGGTCGAATACACGGTGCTCGACGCGCTGAACCGTCAGGACGGCTGGCATATGCGGATGGCGCAGCTCGCGCGGGCCGCGGCGCTCAGCAGCAGTGCCACCACCAGGTTGGTGAATCGATTGGAGAACCGGGGCCTACTCACCCGCATTCTGTGCGACGACGACCGTCGCGGTATCTATACCGAGCTCACACCTGCGGGCCGAGCCGCCTTGGACGCGGCGCGCCCCACACACGATGCCACGCTGGAAGCGGCGCTCGATCAGGCTGCCGAGGTTCCCGAGCTCGCCCACCTCGCCCGTGTCCTGCACGAGCTGCCCGGGTGAGCGGCGACGCGCGCACCGGCACGCGTCGCCGCCCACCCGAGGTCAGCCGAGCGGCGTGAAGTCGCGCGACGCGATGTAGTCGGGCCGGGGACGCGCAGCGGCGAACGGCTCGACGAGAGTGTTCTCGACGCTGTTGAACACGAGGAAGATGTTCGACCGCGGGAACGGCGTGATGTTGTTGCCCGACCCGTGCATCACGTTCGAGTCGAACCACAGCGCGGTGCCCGCAGCGCCGGTGAACTGTTCGATCCCGTACTCCGCGGCCATGTCGGTCACATCCTCCCGCCGAGGAACCCCGACTTCCTGCGAGACCAGCGAGGACGCGTAGTTGTTCTCAGGTGTGGCGCCTACACACTGGACGAAACTCTTGTGCGATCCGGGCATCACCATCAGCGAGCCGTTGAACGGGAAGTTCTCGGTGAGCGTGATCGAACAGCTGACCGTCCGGGGAATCGGGAGGCCGTCCTCGGCGTGCCAGGTCTCGAAGTCGGAATGCCAGTAGAAACCCGCGCCCTTGAAACCGGGCATCGAGTTGATCCGGCTCTGGTGGATGTAGACGTCGGAGCCGAGGAGTTGCCGCGCGCGATCGAGGATTCTGCCGTCGCGAACGAGTTCGGCGACCATCGCACTGCACCGGTGGACGTCGAAGACGGAACGGACCTCATCCGTGCCGCGTTCGGTGATGACCCGCCCGCTCTCGCGCATCTGCGGGTCATGGGACAGCCGGTCGAGCTCCTCACGGTAGACGGCGACCTCCTCCGCACCCAGCAGGTTCTCGACGATGGTGAAACCTCGGGCCTCGTGACGCTCGAGCGCGGCGGAGTCGAAGGGGCCGTCGGAGGGCGTTCCCCACACAGCAGGTTCACTGCGCGCGATCATGGACGGCTCGGTGCTGATCCGGGTCGGGTATTGGTCGCGGCTGTTCGTCTGTTCCTGGATCTCAGCTACCTGAGTCATATGCCCTCCTCGGCGCGTTCCTCTACTTCGGTGTTCTACGAGGACAAAGTCCTCTGATCGGCGCGCAGTCGCTGAACGGCATCGTCGAGATGCTCGGCCAGTAATTCCTGCACCTCTTCACGTGTACCCGTTCTGATCGCTTCTCGCAGCTCGTCGTGTTCTTGGGCCTGCTCCCGAATGTCCTCATAGGTGGTCTGCAGGGCGCCCAGACACATCCGCGTCTCGATCAGCAAGGTCCGGGCCGCACGAACCAGCCGGGGACTCGACGCACCTTCCACCAGAACCTGATGAAACAGCTGGTCGGCGTCCGATACGGCGGCTGCGTCACCCCGCTCGGCGGCGGCCTTCATCGCGATGACAGGTGCTTCGAGAGCGCGATAGACGTCCTCCCTCAGCCCGTCGTCGAAAATCATCTCGAGCGCACCTCGCTCGATCACCGATCGGCTCCGATAGACGTCGACGACGTCGTCGAGGGTCAGCTCCGTCACGAAGATGCCCCGGTGACGGATGCTGTGGAGGATTCCCTCGGACACCAGCCTCTGCATGGCCTCGCGTAGCGGCCCGCGCGACACCTGGAAGTGCGCGGCCAGATCCGCCTCCCCCAGCTGCGTGCCGGGCTCGAGTGCGCCCTTCATGATGGCGTCACGCAGTCGATCCGCGATGAACTCGGCAGTCGATTGACGACTGACGGGTTCCAAGTCAGTCAGAGCCATGACTGTGGCCTTTCTCGAACAAGGTTCCTAACGACGGATGCACCGCCGTGTGGCCCGCGAGGCGCAGGCCTTCCCAGATGGTCACCTGGTTTGCCGTGAGGACCGGCTTGCCGAGGCGCTGCTCGAGAGTACTCAGCGCGCCCAGCGTCCTCATCGCCGTATCGGGGATGAGGAGTGCTTCCGAATCCGGGTGATCGTTTCCGACCGCGAGCTCGACCACTTCCTCCGGGCTCAACAATCCGACTTCGGCGGCGGTATCGATGCCGGCGCTCGACATGGACAGCACCTCGACGCCGGCAGCGGCGAGGAAGTCGACGAACAACTTCGCAACGTCCTCCGGGTAGCTCGCGGCCACCGCGACGCGGGTGATCCCGAGGGCAGCCAGCGCGTGGACGAACGCGAAACTGGTGCTGGACGTCGGCACACCGGTGGCCGCGGCGAGGGCATCGGCCTGCTGCTTCGCGCCGTCGGGTCCGTAGACGAAGCTGCCCGAGGTGCACGCCCACACGACGGCGTCCGGCTTCTGCTCCGCAAGGAGGGCGGCGCCGCCGGCGAGCTTCTCGGGACTGCCGAGGTCCAGCAGTTCGGGCACGGCGTGCAGGTCGGTGCCGTAGATGTGCACGACCGGCAGGTCCACCCCGAGCATGTCCGCGGCGAACGGGTAGTCGTCCTCGGCCGCGTGGTCGGGGTAGATGAAACCCACGGTGGGGGCCTGGGAGCGGGTCATGCGTTCTCCTCTGTGGGGGTCTGGGGTCGGATCAGAAGACGTTGCGGAGCCACTTGCCGGGTCCGGACATCGGGAGCTTCATCCGGCCGAGGCATGCCCAGATCGTGAGCTGATTGGCGGTGAGGACGGGTTTACCGAGCTCCGCCTCGAGCGGGGCGATCACGTCGTAGGTGGGAAGATTGGTGCAGCTGACGAAGATGGCTTCCGATTTCGGGTCGTCGGCGGCGATGATGCGTTCGGCGATCGTCCGGTAGTTGACCTTCCAGATTCCGCCGCCGAGTCCGAGGTGATCGGACCGCACCACGTCGGTTCCCGCCTCGTGCAGAAAACTGTGCAGCCGTTCGGTCAGCGCCGCGTCGTAGGGGGTGATCACCGAGACCTTGCTCAGCTCCAGATGTTCGATCGCCTCGAGGAGGGCGCCCGACGTCGTGATCGCGTGCTGGGCGCCTGCCTCACAGATGGCGTCGCACAGCTTCCGTTCGTGCGCAATGCCCTTGATGAAACTGCCAGACGTGCAGAGGTAGGCGACGACTTCGGGTTCCACATGCATCACGTCACGGGTTGCCGTCATGAGATGCCGACGCTCGGACACCAGTTCTGCCATCTCCAGGCTTACCGGAACCGGTTCGTAAGGGGTGCGCGCGAGGTGCAGGCTCACCTCGAGCGGCGCCCATCGCCACAGCTCCCGTTCGAGCGCCAGGTCGAACGGGGCGATGATGCCGATTCCTCGCTGCGCAATTGGCCCTTCGAATTCGGGAATGTTCAGTTCCAATACCGGGCCTCACCTTCGCTTCGGCAACGCCTGAGCCTTTTCGGATTGTTGACAATCATACGAGCTACTCTTACGGTGTCAACGTGAGTCGAAAACCGATCGTCGCGGTGCTCCATGCGCAGGTCCTGCCGCGGAACGACCTCATGGCGCCGGTCGACTCGCGCGCCGAGGTTCGCTACACGGACGAGGCCGGGTTGGCTCGTGCGCTCGACGGTGCCGACGTCTTGTTCCTCTACGACTTCCTGAGCGGCGCCGTCCCGGCAGCATGGCACGCGGCCGACTCGCTGCAATGGCTCCACATCGCCGCCGCCGGGGTAGACCCGGTGATGTTTCCCGAGGCCCGCGACAGCGACGTCACCATCACCAATTCACGGGGCGTGTTCGACGGCGCCATCGCCGAGTACGTGCTGGCGCAGATCCTTTCGTTCGCCAAGGACCTTCCGGGATCCTTACGGTTGCAGCAGTCCCACACCTGGAAACACCGGGAGTCCGAACGGATCGCGGGGCGCACCGCGTTGATCGTCGGCACCGGTCCCATCGGACGTGCGGTGGCCCGACTGCTCCGTGCTGCCGGAATGACAGTCCGCGGATCGGGGCGCCGGGGGCACGAATCCGATCCCGACTTCGGCGTCGTTCTGCCGGCGGACGACCTGCCCGCACAGCTCGCCGACGCCGACTACGTCGTCGCAGTGGCGCCGCTCACCGAACAGACGCGGCACATGTTCTGCTCCGAGACTTTCGCGGCGATGAAGCCAGGGGCACGGTTCGTCAACGTCGGCCGCGGCGAGCTCGTCCGCACCGATGACCTGGTCGAGGCGCTGCGGTCGGGGACGATTGCCGGCGCCGCACTCGACGTGTTCGACTCCGAACCGTTGCCGGCGGACCACCCGTTGTGGGACATGCCGAATGTCTCGATCACGCCACACAATTCGGGTGATTTCGCCGGGTGGCGCGATGCGCTGGTTACCGTGTTCACCGACAACTTCGAACGATGGGTCGCGGGGCACCCCCTCGAGAACGTCGTAGACAAGCAGCTCGGGTACGTCCCGAGCCGCTGAAGCAGGGGCCGACCGTCCAGGATGAAGGAGTCTCCATGAATCCCACCGACATGACCGCCGTCGAACTGGTCACGGCCTACTCGTCCGGAGAGCTGTCGCCCGTAGAGGCAACGCAGGCGATTCTCGACGCCATCACCGAGCGTGACCGTGACATCAACTCGTACTGCCTCGTCGACGCGGAACGAGCTCTCGCCCAGGCGAAGAAGTCGGAGGAGCGCTGGAACACCGGCTACTCCAAGGGCCTGCTCGACGGCGTTCCGATCTCGATCAAGGACATCTTCCTCACCGACGGATGGCCGACGCTCCGCGGTTCCCAGGCGATCGACGAGGATCAGCCGTGGAATGTGGACAGTCCTGTCGCGGCCCGGCTCCGCGAAGACGGGATGGTCTTTCTCGGCAAGACCACCACTCCCGAGATCGCGTGGAAAGCTGTCACCGACAGCGCCCTGTGCGGTATCACCCGCAACCCCGCCGATCCGACCAAGACGGCCGGTGGCTCCTCCGGGGGCAGCGCGGCAGCAGTGGCAGCCGGTCTCGGCCCCTGCTCGGTGGGCACCGACGGCGGCGGGAGCGTGCGCATTCCGGCGTCGTTCTGCGGGGTCGTCGGCTTCAAACCCACGCACGGGCGGATTCCACTGTTCCCGGCGAGCCCGTTCGGCCCGCTGGCACACGCCGGTCCCCTCACCCGCACCGTGGAGGACGCCGCCCTCCTGATGGACATCATGTCGCTGCCCGACCCCCGCGATCCCACGTCACTCGCACCCTTCCCCACCACTTTTCGCGGTGAGATCGGCCGCGACGTCGTCGGACTCGGTGTCGCCTACTCGCCGACACTCGGCTACGTCACCGTCGATCCGGAAGTGCGGGCGATCGTCGATCGGGCGGTCCGGTATCTCGACTCGGCCGGTCTTCCGGTCACAGCAGCCGATCCGGGATTCACCGACCCCCTCGACGCTTTCGAACTCCTCTGGGCGGCCGGCGCGGCCGCCATGTTGAAGAACTTCCCCGAAGGCGCGCGCGACAAGGTCGATCCCGGGCTGGCACGGGTGTGGGAGCGCGGCGAGACGTTCAGCGCCGTCGACTATCTCGACGCACGGGCGGTTGCCGCGGACGTCGGCATCACGATGGGCAAGTTCCACTTAAACCACAACGTGTTGCTCACGCCCACCGTCCCCATTCCCGCATTCGAGGCCGGTTACGACGTTCCTCCGGGCAGCGACCTCACCAGTTGGCCCCAATGGACCCCGTTCTCCTACCCGTTCAACCTGACGCAGCAGCCGGCGATCAGCATCCCCGTGGGCAAGACCGCCGCGGGACTACCTGTCGGGCTGCAGATCGTCGGACCGCGGCATTCGGACGACCTGGTACTCGCAGTCGCGCGGTTCGCCGAGCACGTACTGGGCTGAATTCGATCCGCGGACCTTCGCAGCGCGCCGCACCTTCCTCAACCGGCGCGATGCGTACGGAAGGTCCGCGGATCGAGTTCCCGCGACCTCAGGCCCGGGCAAAGCTCATTGTTTCGCCCTCGACTCCGCGCATCCACAGGTCGTTACACGCCGCCGCCAATTCGGGGAGGCCGTCCTCGATGGCGGCGAATACGTTGCCCGGCACCCATCCGACGTCACCGTTGAGCAGTAGGTTGTTGCGGCCGTAGAAGATCGCCAGGTCGGTGGCACCCTGTTCGGCGTGTGCCTCCGAGCCGGGTTCGTACCCGTAGGCGGAGTTCCCGATCTCCCAGGGTTCGAAGTCGAAAAGGCACACGTCGCCAGGAATCGGTGTGACGGTCGGGTTCTCGCGGTGCGGCGCCGCGGTGATGCGCGGGATCAGGGTGTACACCTCGTTCCGGGCGTACTTGGCATGGTAGGCGTCCCCGCTCTGCGGAAGCGCGTTCCACACCGCGTCGCAGGTGCGCGGGGCGTCGTCGTCGAGAAGTCGGGCGCGGCACGTCACGCCGCGCTTGTCCAGAGTGATGGTGATGTAGCGAGCCACGTTTCCTCCTTCGTAGCCCCTGTGAGTACTTATTAACAGCGGGCGGTTGATAAGTACTCACAGGGGGTTACACCTCGTCGAGCACCTCGGACCAGATCGCGAGCGCGTCTTCGACCTGCTGCTCGGACACGATGAGCGGTGGGACCATGCGTACCACGTTCATGTGGGCGCCGCAGGTCAGCAGGAGCAGGCCCTTCCGAGCGGCCAATTGCTGGGCTGCGGTCGCCGTCGCACGGTCCGGTGTTCCGTCGGGCGCGGTGAATTCACTACCGACGAGCAGTCCCAGTCCCCGAACGTCCCCGACGCCCGCACCGGCGGTGCGGCGAGCACCCTCGAGGAGCTGCGCCCCTCGCTCCGCAGCGTTGGTGACAAGCCCCTCCTTCTCGATCACCTCGAGCGTCGCGATCGCGGCAGCGCAGGACACGGCGTTGCCGCCGTACGTTCCGCCCTGCGAACCCGGCCATCCCTTGGCCATGAGTTCGGCCGACGCCGCGATTCCCGACAACGGGAACCCGCTGGCGAGGCCCTTGGCGATGGTGATGATGTCGGGCCGGACGTCGAAATGCTGATGCCCGAAGAACTTGCCGGTGCGGCCGAATCCGGTCTGAATTTCGTCGATGACGAGGAGGATTCCGTACCGGTCGGCGCGCTCGCGCAGTCCGTGGAAGAACGTCGTGTTGCCGGGCACGTAGCCGCCCTCGCCGAGTACCGGCTCGACCACGAATGCCGCCGTCTCGTTCGGCGCGGTGAGCGTGGCGAAGATGTAGTCCAGTTCCTTCAGCGCGAAGGCCGTGGCTTCTTCCTCCGACCAGCCGTAGCGGTAGGCGTTGGGGAACGGGGCAACGTGCACACCGCCCATCAGTGGGCTGAACCCGGCCGAGAACCGGGTGCCCGAGGTGGTCATCGTCGCCGTCGCCACGGTGCGGCCGTGGAAGCCACCGTGAAAGACGATCACGTTCGGCCGGCCGGTCGACTGACGGGCGAGGCGCAGCGACGCTTCCACTGCCTCACTTCCCGAGTTCGCGAAGAACAGCGAGTCGAGGTTCTCGGGCAGCACCGCGCCGAGCCGCTCCGTGAGTTCGAGCAACGGCTGGTGCATGACCGTCGTGTACTGGCCGTGGATGAGCGAGCCGACCTGCCGGCGGGCAGCCTCGACGACGTGGGGGTGGCAGTGGCCGGTGCTGGTTACCCCGATTCCCGCGGTGAAGTCGAGGTAACGGCGGCCGTCCGTGCCGTAGAGGTAGCACCCTTCACCGTGATCGACCGTCACGGGTGTGGCTTGTGCGAGCAGCGGAGATAACCGAGTCACGAGAACCCTCCCACGCGTAGATGCCGCCGTCGTGCCGCAGCATTTGCATTGTCAGATTGTTGACAATCTGTATATCATGGGCGGCATCACTTCGGCAACGGAGAATGGGGAAGAAACATGCTCGAGGAAGCAGCAATTCGTTCGGTCCAGACCGGTCTCTTCATCGGCGGGAAATGGCGTGACAGCGCCCGCACCATGCCGGTCCACGACCCGTCGACCGGACAGATCCTGTGCACGGTCGCCGATGCCGACGCCGCGGAGGCCCGCGAGGCGCTCGACGCGGCGGTGGCGGCGCAGCCGTCGTGGGCCGCAACCACTCCCCGCGAACGCAGCACCATCCTCATGAACGCGCACCGCCTGCTGCTCGACAACACCGATCGGCTCGCCCTCGTCATGACCCTCGAGATGGGCAAGCCGCTGGCCGAGGCGCGCGGCGAAATCGCCTACGCCGCCGAGTTCTTCCGGTGGTTCGCCGAGGAAGCAGTCCGTATCGACGGCGGTTACATGACCGCACCCGGAGGTGGGTCGCGATTCGTGGTGACCCGGCAGCCCGTCGGACCGAGCCTGCTCATCACTCCGTGGAACTTCCCCATGGCGATGGGGACCCGCAAGATCGGGCCGGCCATTGCTGCCGGATGCACGTCGGTGATCAAGCCCGCCGCGCAGACTCCACTCTCCATCCTCGCCCTCGCCGACATCCTCACCGAAGCCGGACTGCCCGACGGTGTGGTCAACGTGGTGACCACCTCTCGACCGGACGAGGTGATCAGTCCCCTCATCCTCGACGGCCGCGCCCGCAAGCTGTCGTTCACGGGATCGACCGCGGTGGGCAAGCACCTCCTCGAACTGTGCGCGCGCACGGTGATGCGCACTTCGATGGAACTCGGCGGGAACGCGCCGTTCCTCGTCTTCGACGACGCGAATCTCGACGACGCCGTCGACGGAGCCATGGCGGCGAAGATGCGCAACATCGGCCAAGCCTGCACGGCCGCGAACCGAATTCTCGTGCACAGTTCGGTCGCCGAGGAGTTCACGCGCAAGCTCACACAGCGGATGGAGGCACTGCCCGTCGGGCGCGGTACCGAGGACGGCGTCGTGGTCGGACCGCTGATCGACGAGGCCGCTGTGGCGAAGGTGAGCGCTCTCGTCGCAGACGCGGTCGGGCGCGGCGCCTCCGTTCTGACCGGTGGCGAACCACTCGACCGCCCAGGCAACTTCTACCCGGCGACCGTGTTGACGGGCGTGCCGGACGACGCCGAGATGTGCCACAACGAAATCTTCGGGCCCGTGGCGGCGATCAGCACCTTCGACACCGAGGCGGAGGCGATCGAGCGGGCCAACGACACCCCGTACGGGCTGGTGGCCTACGTCTACACCGAGAACCTGAAACGCGGGTTGCGAGTAGGGGAAGCTCTCGAAACGGGGATGGTGGGCCTCAACCAGGGAGTCGTGTCCAACCCGGCGGCACCGTTCGGCGGGGTGAAGGAATCCGGGCTGGGCCGCGAGGGTGGGCTCACCGGCATCGACGAGTTCCTCGAAACCAAGTACATCGGAGTCGCGATGTGAGTGCGACTCCGGCCGGCAGGTGCCCTACAGCCAGGTGTCTTCCGACGACGTCGTGAGAAAAGCCTCGAGGTCGTCACGCCACGGCGCAGGCACGGTCTTGTCGGGTTCGATGCCCGTGTACTGCCCGCGGTAGAACAGCAGGGGTCGCTCCTCGCGGATCTCGCTGAGCGAAGACACGCGGCCGAACACCACCCAGTGATCGCCGCCGTCGTGCACGGTCTCGAGTGTGCAGTCGATGTGGGCGAGGGAACCGGTGAGAATGGGTGAGCCCAGCGGCGACTCCGTCCAGTCGATCCCGGCGAACTTGTCCGGGTCGCGGGACCCGAATCGCGCACACGTCGACTGCTGCTCCTCGGCGAGCACGTTCACACAGAAGACACCACTGCGTTCGATGGCCGCCCACGACCTCGACGTCTTGGTGGGACAGAACAACACGAGCGGAGGCTGGAGGGACAGCGCGGCGAAGGACTGGCACGCGAAACCTACCGGTGTGCCGTCATCGGTCGTGGTGATGATGGTGACGCCCGTACAGAACTGACCCAGCACCGTGCGGAACCGGCGCGGGTCGATCGCCTGCTCCGCGAGGTCCGCACTGTCCGCCCTCTCGCTCACGACTGCATCCCGACACCGAAGTCGTGACCCCACAGACTGACCGCCGTGCTCTCTCTCGCTACCCAGCTCTCGTCTTCGACCTGTCTTCCCTCGCAGCCGAACTCGATGTCGAAGCCGCCTGGGGTCTTCATGTAGAACGAGAGCATGAGGTCGTTGACGTGGCGGCCGAGGGTCGCCGACATCTTCACCTTCTTCCGCAGTGCGCGGTCGAGGCACAGCCCGACATCGTCGGAGTTCTCCACCTCGATCATGAGGTGCACGATCCCGCTGGGCGTGGGCATCGGCAGAAACGCGAGGCTGTGGTGGCGCGGATTGCAGCCGAAGAACCGCAGCCACGCCGGTTTCCCGTCGGCCGGCCGCCCGACCATCTGCGGCGGCAATCGCATGGAGTCGCGCAGACGGAACCCGAGGACGTCGCGATAGAAGCGCAGCGAAGCGTCGTCGTCGGTGGTGGAAAGGACGACGTGGCCGAGCCCCTGTTCGCCGGTGACGAATTTGTGCCCGTAGGGGCTGACCACGCGGCGGTGTTCAAGGGCCGCACCGTGGAATGCCTCCAGTGTGTTGCCCGACGGGTCCTCGAAGGTGATCAACTCGTCGACCCTGCGGTCCTGCATTTGCTCGGCCGTTCCCTCCTTGAAGGGCACGCCTGCCGTCGAGAGGTTGTTCCGGACCTGTTCGAGCTCTGCGGCATTCGCAGTTTCCCATCCCGACACCGACAGTCGGTCGTGGTCGCCGGGGAAGATGACGAGCCGAGCCGGGAAGTCGTCCATTCGTAGATACAGGGCATCGGTGTTGCTGCCTTTCCCCTCGACCATGCCCAGAACTTTGAGTCCGTACTCACGCCACGCGGCCATGTCGGTGGCTTCGATACGCATGTATGCCAGTGACCGAATACCCATCACTTGCCCCCGTCCAGGAGGAAATCGGCTGCCAATCGGTTGAATTCGTCGAACTTCTCGAGCTGCGCCCAGTGCCCGCACCCACCGAAGACGTGCAGTTGCGCGCGCGGGATCAGCTTGAGTGCCACCAGCGCCCCGTCGAGCGGATTGACCCGGTCCTCTCGTCCCCAGATCAACAGGACCCGCTGACGGAGCTTGTACGCGTCCCGCCACAGCATGCCCTGCTCGAAGTCCGCGGAGGAGAACGACTTCCCCATCGCCTTCGCCGCCGCGAGCGACTCCGGGGTACTCGCTGCGGCGAAGCGTTCCTCGACCAATTCGGGGGTGATCAATTTCTGGTCGAACACCATGATGCGCAGAAACGCCTCGAGGTTTTCCCGGGTGGGCTCGTAGCTGAACTTGCCGAGGTTTTTGACGCCCTCGGTCGGGTCGGGGGCGAACAGGTTGACGCTCAACCCACCCGGGCCCATCAGGACGAGACGTCCTGCGCGATCGGGATAGTCGAGAGCGAACCGCACTGCGGCACCGCCACCGAGGGAATTGCCGAGCAGGTGGACGCGTCCGCTGATGTCGAGGGTGTCGAGCAGATCGTTCAGCGCCGAGGCGCTGTGCACGAAGTACTGCGGGTGCTCGGTGGGCTTGTCAGACAACCCGTAACCCGGTTGATCGACCGCCAAGACGTGGAACTTCTCGGCAAGAACCGGAATGTTCCTCGCAAAGTTCGACCATGACGACGCGCCGGGCCCACCGCCGTGCAGCAGCACGATCGTGGGGCCGTTCCCGACGCCGGCCTCGTGATAGTGCAGTCTCAGGTCGGGCCGTACCTGCGCGAACTTCGACGTGGATTCGAACGTGAGGGCTTCCTCGGTCGTCGTCACGTGTTCTCCTAAACCATCGTGTCCGTGATCGGCAAACCGAATTCACCGGTGCCGTACATGACGTAGGCCCGCTCGGGATCATTCGCCGCGTGCACGCGTCCGGCATGAGCATCCCGCCAGAAGCGTTGCAACGGTGTGCCGTTGGCCAGCGCCGTGGCACCGGAACTCTCGAACAGCTTGTCGATCGACGAAATGGCCCGGCCCGTGGCGCGTACCTGGTCACGTCGCGCGCGGAGACGGAGCTCGAAAGGCACGTCGCGCCCCGCGAGAAGACACGCGTACTCGTCGGCCACATTGCCCGACAGCTGCCGCCAGGCGGCGTCGATGTCGCTGGACGCCTCGGCGATCCGGACCTTGGCGAACGGATCGTCCTTTGCCTTCTCACCGGCGAATGCTGCGCGGACACGCTTGCCCTGATGCTCGACGTGTGCGTCGTACGCGCCGTAGGCCATACCGACGATCGGAGCGGAAATCGTGGTCGGATGAATCGTCCCCCACGGCATTTTGTACACCGGGGCGGTGTTCTGCTCGAGCCCGGGAGCTGTCAGGTTGCTCATCGCCTTGAAACTCAGGAAGCGGTGGCGGGGAACGAACACGTCCTTCACCACCACCGTGTTGCTGCCGGTTCCCCTCAGTCCCACCACGTTCCACACGTCGTCGATGCGGTAGTCCTCGCGGGGAATGAGGAAGCTGCCGAAGTCGACCGGCCGCCCGTCCTTGATGACCGGACCACCGAGCACTGCCCAGCTGGCGTGATCACACCCGGACGACCATGCCCAGGCACCGTTCACCGTGTAACCACCGTCGACCACCTGGCCGGCGCCCATCGGGGCGTAGGAGGACGAGATGCGCACATCGGTGTCCTTGCCCCACACGTCTTCCTGCGCCTGCTGGGTGAAGAGGCCGAGATGCCAGTTGTGAACTCCGATGATCGACGAGACCCATCCGGTGGAGCCGCAGGCACTCGCGATCTTCCGCACCGCGGAGTAGAACAGCACCGGATCGGCCTGGAAGCCGCCCCACTGCTCCGGCTGAAGCAGTTTGAAGAAGCCGGACTCCTGGAGTGCCTTGATCGATTCGTCGGGGATGCGACGTAGATCCTCGGTTTCCTGCGCACGCTCGCGCAGTGTCGGCAGTAGCGCCTCGAGCCGCTGCATCACCTCGTGACTGTCATGGTCACCCACAGGACGCTCCTGTCTCGTCGATGGTTCACTCACTCTCTGAGACTAGAACACGTTCCCATTTCTGTCGAGACTCGGGCAAAGACGCAGTTCGACGGCTCAGCGCTCGAAGAAAGCCACTCGAAATCTGGCAAATCGTGGGGAACTTCTATAACGTGTTCTACTGACAGCATGAAGGGATGTGAGGGCACAATGGCGCAGATTCGCGAGATCGATGTAGGCACTGTCCAGACCCGCTTCGCGCGTGGTTGGCACTGCCTCGGCTTGACCAAGACATTCAAGGACGGCAATCCGCATTCGGTCCTGGCTTTCGGCACCAAGCTCGTAGTCTTCGCCGACAGCAAAGGCGAACTGAAAGTTCTGGACGCCTACTGCCGCCACATGGGCGGCGACCTCTCCCAGGGCTCGGTCAAGGGCGATTCCGTCGCGTGCCCGTTCCACGACTGGCGCTGGGGTGGCAACGGCAAGTGCACGAGCATTCCCTACGCACGCCGGGTGCCGCCGATAGCGCGCACGCGGTCGTGGACCACGCTGGAGCGGAACGGGCAGCTCTTCGTCTGGAACGACCCCGAGGGCAATCCGCCGCCAGACGAGGTGACCATCCCCCGGATCGACGGCGCATACAGCGACGAATGGACCGACTGGACCTGGAACTCGATGCTGATCGAAGGCGCCAACTGCCGCGAGATCATCGACAACGTGGTCGACATGGCGCACTTCTTCTACATCCACTACGCATTTCCGACGTACTTCAAGAACGTCTTCGAAGGCCACATCGCGACCCAGTACCTCAACACGAAGGGTCGCCCCGACGTGGGGATGGCGACGCAGTACGGCATGGAGTCGCTGCTGCGCTCCGAGGCCGCGTACTACGGGCCGTCCTACATGATCAATCCGCTGTGGAACAGCTACGGCGGGTACGAGGTCGAGAGCGTCCTCATCAACTGCCACTATCCGGTGACGAACAATTCGTTCATGCTCCAGTACGGCGTCACCGTCAGGAAGCCGACCGGCATCGACGACGACACCGCCGACAAGCTGGCGGCCAAGTTCACCGAGGGCATCGCCGAGGGCTTCCTACAGGACGTCGAAATCTGGAAGAACAAGACGAAGATCGACAACCCCCTGCTGTGCGAAGAGGACGGCCCGGTCTACCAGCTGCGACGGTGGTACGACCAGTTCTACGTCGATGTCGCCGACGTCACCGAGAAGATGACGCAGCGTTTCGAGTTCGAGGTCGACACCACCAAGGCTAACGAAGCCTGGCAGCACGAGGTGGAGGAGAACCTGGCCCGGCAGAAGGCCGAGCGAGAGGCCGCGGAACAGACCGTGAGCGCCGGCTCCGAGAACAAGGAAGCGCAGGTCTGATCATGAGTGCCTCGACCGAATGGGCCAAAGCTCCCGACTACGCCGGGCAACCCGCTCGGCTCGAGGCCATTCATGCGCAGACGATGGCCGACAAGGCCAACTACCTCGACGACGGAATGAACGAGGTCGAGTGCCGCACCTGCGGCACCTGCGTCCTGGTGCGCAAGAACAGTCTCAAACACACCAGCGTCCAATGGACGAGCGACCCGGCGAAGACGTGTCCGACGTTTCGCGACCGGGCCGCGGAGGGGCAGCCCACCGCCCTTCAGGACGGCTGCCCGCGGCTGTGGGACAGCATCAACCACGCGGTGATGGAGGGGTTCATCGACGTGCGCGATCACCTCGAGTAGCCGTCCGCTTCCCACCCTGCTCTCGCCCGATGTGACAGGGGTGCAGTTCGACTGCGCCCGACGGCACATCGGGCGAAGCTGTGTGGACCCCTTTCGCCTGCGAACCCGGCGACTTACGCTGAAACGTGCCGTCGGACACGGCGGTTTTCCGCCGAACCGGAGGCAACCCATGACAGGCCGAATCGTGCATTTCGAACTTCCATTCGACGACGGTGAGCGCGCCCGCGCGTTCTACCGTGACGCGTTCGACTGGGCAATCGCCGAGATCCCGGAGATGGACTACAGCATGGTCACCACGGGACCGGTGGGCGAGAGCGGAATGCCCACCGAGCCCGGGTTCATCAACGGCGGCATGATGCAGCGCGACGAGGTGAAATCCCCCGTCGTCGTCGTCGACGTCGAGAGCATCGACGCCGCACTGGAGAAGGTCGAATCCCTCGGCGGGAAGACGGTCACCGGCAGGACACCCGTCGGCACGATGGGGTTCGCCGCCTACTTCACCGATACCGAGGGCAACGTCGTCGGACTCTGGGAAACGGCCCACTGACCTGTGAGTACTTATTAACCTGCGGCGGTTAATAAGTACTCACAGGCGGCGTAGCCGCACTCACAGGCGCTCTTTTTGCAGCTCCAGCGCGATGTCGATGAGCTGATCTTCCTGCCCACCGACGAGCTTGCGCTTGCCTGCGCGGACGAGGAGTTCGGCGGACGAGACGCCGTACCGCTCGGCTTGCCGTTCGGCATGCTTGAGGAAGCTCGAGTACACGCCTGCGTACCCCATCATCAGCGCCTGGCGGTCGAGGAGACACTCGGCAGGCATCGCCGGCCGGACCACGTCCTCGGCGGCGTCGGCGATCGCGAAGAAGTCGATCCCGGTCTTGACGCCGATCTTGTCGCACACTCCCACGAACGCCTCGACGGGGGCGTTGCCGGCACCGGCGCCGAACCGTCTTGTGCTGCCGTCGATTTGCTTAGCTCCCGCGCGCACCGCGGCGATCGAGTTGGCCACTCCGAGACCGAGGTTCTCGTGGCCGTGGAACCCCACCTGCGCGTCCGACCCCAGTTCCTGCACCAGCGCTTCGACCCGGTCGGACACCTGCTCGAGGACGAGGGCACCGGCCGAGTCGACGACGTAGACGCACTGACATCCGGCGTCCGCCATGATCCGCGCCTGCTTGGCGAGCTTCTCCGGCGCAATGGAGTGGGCCATCATGAGGAAGCCGACGGTTTCGAGGCCGCGCTCGCGGGCCAGTCCGAAGTGCTGGATCGAGACGTCCGCCTCGGTGCAATGGGTCGCGATCCGGCAGATCGACGCGCCGTTGTCCTGGGCGACGATGATGTCGTCCTTGATCCCCAGACCAGGCAGCATCAGAAAGGCGATTTTCGCGTTCTTCGCCGTGTCGACGGCGATGGAGATGAGTTCCTGCTCGGGCACCTTGGAGAAGCCGTAGTTGAACGACGAACCGCCCAATCCGTCACCGTGAGTGACCTCGATGACGGGCACTCCCGCATTGTCGAGGGCACCGACGATCGCCCGCACCTCGTCACCGGTGAACTGATGACGCTTGTGGTGCGAGCCGTCCCGCAACGACGTGTCGGTGACGCGAATGTCCCAGCTGGGATCGAAATGGACCATCGTGCTCACGCCTCCACGCTCAGGAGCTTCTGGGCGATCTCTTCGCCCACCTTGGTTGCCGCTGCGGTCATGATGTCGAGGTTGCCCGCGTACGGGGGCAGGAAGTCGCCTGCGCCCTCGACCTCGACGAACGTGGTGACCGTGGCCTGTCCGCCGGACACGACGCTGGGGTCGTCGAATTGCGGTTCGTTGAGCAGCCGGTAACCGGGGACGTACTGCTGGATGTCCGCGACGACGCGGTGGATGGAATCGGTGATGGCGGCCCGGTCGGCATCCTCGGGGATCGCGCAGAAGATCGTGTCGCGCATGATCATCGGCGGGTCGGCCGGGTTCAGGATGATGATGGCCTTGCCGCGCTGCGCTCCGCCGATGGTCTCGATGCCACGGCTGGTGGTCTTGGTGAACTCGTCGATGTTGGCGCGGGTGCCGGGGCCGGCGGAAACCGACGCGACCGAGGCGACGATCTCGGCGTAGGGCACGGACACCACCCGGGACACCGCGTACACGATCGGGATGGTTGCCTGCCCCCCGCAGGTGATCATGTTGACGTTGGGGGCACCGAGGTGTTCACGCAGGTTGGCCGGCGGAACGACGGCGGGCCCGACCGCGGCCGGTGTCAGGTCGATCGCCCGGATGCCTGCTGCCTCGTATCGGGGCGCTGCCTCGCGGTGCACGTAGGCGGAGGTCGCCTCGAACACCAGGTCGGGCTTCTCCGGCTGGTTCAGCAACCAGTCGACGCCCTCGGCGGACGTCTCCAGACCCAGCTTGCGCGCGCGGGCGAGGCCCTCGCTGTCGGGATCGATGCCGATCATCCATCGCGGCTCGAGCCACTCGGATCGCTGCAATTTGTAGAGCAGATCGGTGCTGATGTTGCCCGACCCGACGATCGCCACACTTGCCTTGGTCATGAATACAACTCCTACTTGAACTGCAGAGAGACGGTTCCGAGTCCACTGAACTCGGCTCGAAAGTGATCGCCGGGACGAGCGTCGATGGCGCGGGTGCACGAACCGGGAAGCACGATGTCGCCGGCTTTCAACCGGACGCCGAAACTGTCGACCTTCCGCGCCAGCCAGGCGACGGCCGTCACCGGGTTGCCGAGCACCGCGTCGCTGCGGCCCTCGGCGATCAGCTCACCGTTGCGGGTCAGGACGGCGTCGATGGCCTTGATGTCGATGTCGGACGGGCGCACCCGGTCGGTGCCGAGCACGAACCCTGCGGAAGACGCATTGTCGGCGATGGTGTCGGCCAGGCCGATCTTCCAGTCCTTGATGCGGCTGTCGATCAACTCGATGGACGGCGCGTACGCCACTGTGGCATCGACTACGTCCTGCTCGGTGCAGTCCACTCCCGGAAGATCGGCGCCTAGGACGAAAGCCACCTCCACCTCGACCCTCGGGTAGCAGAACCGAGCCGTGTCGACGGGTTGGTCCTCGAACACCTCCATGTCGGCGAGCAGATGTCCGTAGTCGGGTTCGTCGACACCCATCATCTGCTGCATGGCGAGAGACGACAGACCTACCTTGTGCCCGACAACCTTCGCGCCGTGCTGTTTCCGACGGCGGATGTTGATCAACGCGATCTCGTAAGCGTCGACGACGTCGATGTCCGGATGGGCGGCAGTCAGGGGCCCGACGGGAACGCGACTGCGCTCTGCGGCGTCGAGCTGATCGGCCAACTCGGTGCGTAGTTGGTTCGAGAGCATGTTCTGTGTGCCTTCCCTGAAAACTGACGTGAGTGCGCACGCCCGGAACCTCGAGGCCACGTGTTCTCGTTCGGTGCGCTGTCGTCCCCGACACTTCCTGGCAGTGAGAATGGACCGACAACCCCATCATTCTATAACGTGTTCTACATGAGCAAGCACGAATCCGACACGGTGGTCGCAGCCATCCCCCTCACACAGAAGAGGGACGCCTCCCATGCCCATTGACCCGAATATCGCCATCGGCGCCGAACTGCCCACGCTCGAGTTCGCCTGGACCGCGTCCGACGTGCAGCACTACCATCTCGCCCTCGGTGCGGGTTCCCGTCCGCTGGATGAGAAAGAGTTGCGCTACCTCACGGACCGCACCCCTCAGGTGCTACCTACTTTCGCGACGGTCGCGGCCAATTTTCATGCCGTCGACGCTCCGCAGGTGTCCTTCCCCGGTGTCGACATCGATCTCGCGAAAGTGGTCCACGGCAGCCAAGAGGTGACCGTGCACCGGCCGCTTCCACCGGAGGGTAAGGCTCGCACGACAACCCGCATCGCGGAGGTGTGGGACAAGGGAAAGGCCGCGGTCATCGTCCAGGAGTCGGCCACCACCGACGTCGACGGTGTGCCCCTCTGGACCAGCCGCTCGTCCATCTTCGCCCGCGGCGAGGGTGGATTCGGCGGCGAGCGCGGGCCGTCGCAGTCCGTCGGGTTGCCGGACCGCCCGTCCGACGCCGACGTCGACATTCCTGTGCTGCCGCAACAGGCGTTGATGTATCGAATGTGTGGTGACCGCAATCCCTTGCATTCCGATCCGCAGTTCGCGGCCGCCGCCGGTTTTCCGGCGCCGATTCTTCATGGGCTGTGCACCTACGGGATGGTGTGCAAGGCGGTGGTCGACACGATGCTGGACTCCGACGCGTCGCTGGTCGCGGGCTTCCGAGCACGATTCGCAGGTGTGGTGTTTCCCGGCGAGACGTTGCACGCCCGCATCTGGAAAGAGGCCGGGCTCCTGCTGATCTCGGCCACCGTTCCCGAGCGTGATCACGCCCATGCCCTGGCCGACGTGGTGCTGACCATCACCGAGCGGTGACGGGCCGGGACCGTGCCAGCGCTTCGGCGCGGATATCAGCAAATGCCAAGCACACTCGCGCGACACTTTGTACGCTTCCCGTGACGCAACATGGGCGTATACCGCCGGGGGAACAGGTGGTACACGCCTTCCACGGAGCAGGAGCAAACGAAGGGGGACTCCGTGTCTCAGCGCAGGCATCTTCCCGTACGACGCGCAGTGGTAGCGGGAGCACTGACCTTCTGCGCGGCCGCCCTGACGGCGTTCCCCTCCCATGCGGCACCGGTCGCCGGCAGCGCCGACAGTGGAAGCACAGCGGGCAGTTCCAGCGGATCCGCGATTCTTCCCACGCCGATTCCGACGCCCACCGGTCTCGCCGCGCTGGCGGCAGCCGTCACCCAGACCGGTAAGCCCTACCTCTGGGGCGGAACGGGCCCGGATGCCTGGGACTGTTCGGGACTCGTGCAGTGGGCATTCCGGCAAGCGGGAGTCAGGCTTCCGCGCACCACATGGGAGCAGGCCGAGGTCGGCGCCCGGATTCCGTTGTGGGCTCTGGCCCCCGGCGACATCGTGGTTCTCAATCCGGATGCGTCGCACATCGGTATCTATGCCGGCTTCGGCCAGGTCTTCAACGCCTACGGACGCGGAGTGCCTGTGGGCCTTGCCCCGCTGTCACAGTTCCACATCTACAGCATCCGCCGATTCTGAGCGGTGCTGCGTTTCCGAACGTAGGGAGCCGCGGCGATGCAGAACAACACCACTACGGCAACCGGTCCGAGCAACGACCACCATCGCGGACCCACCGGGACCGTGGTGACGAGGTAAGCAGTAGCACCCGCCACTGCCGCACACGCCATCAGCGTCCGGAATCCGGGTGCCGGTCCCGCGAACGCGACGAGAAGCAGCGCGGTTGCCGCGATACCCGCCGTCGCGGCTGCCAGAACGGACGCATCGCCCAGGACGAGTGCGACCATCGCTCCCTGCACTGCCAGAACTGCGGCCCACTTCACCTGGCCACCCCCTGAGGGCGCTGGGCTCGATCCGCAAGAGTAAGGGCGAGATCTAATGCCGAGTCGTCTTCCCACGCGACCACGGGGACACCCAGAACGCTCATGTTCCGGTACATGTTCCGTCGTTCGAGCTTCCACATCCGGGCGGACATCTGATCGAGTTCGACCTCGAACGGCGGACCTCGCAGTACGTCGACGGCGACGACGACGTGGCCCCGGCGGCGCAGCTCGAGCAGCGACAGCGCGAAGTTGGTGTCGAGCATGGTGGAGAAGGCGATCACCACGGCAGTGGGTGGTAGCGCTGCCCGCGGAACAAGGGTGCCACCGGACGTGCCGCCGGCGTCCAGAACAGTGTCGAGGATGCGGTAGAACTGGCGACGCCCGATGTCGGCACCGAGCCATCGCAGGCGCGAGCCACTGACCACCACCCCGGCCCGATCTCCCCGTTGCAGTGCCGATTGCACCACCTGGGTGGCACCACGGACGGTGCGCTGCAGACTGTCCGCTGCGGGGCCGGGCGCCTGCGGCGTGGTGTCGAGCACTGCGACGACGTCGGCTGCGCGGTCCATGATGCGCTCCGTCACGTGCAGTCGCCCACGTCGGGCACTGACCCGCCAATTGATGCTTCGCAGTGGATCTCCCGGTGCATGCGGCCGGATGTCACCGAATTCGACGCCGGACCCGTACCGGCGGGTGCGGTGCGCTCCGATCCGGTCGGGAAGCGCGCGATGGGGCAGCGGGGTCGGCAGCGGCGGCGCCAGCGGAAATACCCGGAGTTCGGTCACGGGTACCTCGAGTGCTGCGCTGAGCAGACCTCCGCACGCCTGCGCGGTGATGTGCAGTGCAGGTTCGTAGCGACCCCACCGGTGGGCGGTGATCCGATACCCGTCGCCGACGTCGTCGACCGTGTAGCCGTCGGAGCACGCCGGCGACACGTCGAGCCGCGCGCCGCCGCCGACCGTCGTCACCTCGGCTGCGCACTGCACCGATTCCGATTCGAAGCACCGCAACGCGGGAGTGTCCGATCGGACGCGGATTCCGGTGGCCCGCGGCGGCAACCACACCACCGCGCCGAGAGCGCCGAGCATCGGTGCCGCGAAGGCGATCAGCTCCCACCAGCGGCCCACCACGGCGACCGTGAGCGCGACGGCCGCACAGGTCGCGAGGGTGCGGGCTGCGGGCGACGCCCGCCACGTCAGGTCGTGGCGAGTGAGAACGTGCTCGGTCATCGTGCCCTCGGCACGGGCAGCCGTCGGAGCAATTCGCTTAGGACATCCTCGCTGCGGACACGCCGCACCCACATTTCCGGTCGCAGACTGATCCGATGGGCGACCGCGGGGACTGCCAGCGCTTTTATGTCCTCCGGAATCACGAAATCGCGCCCCGCGAGGAGCGCCCGGGCCCGGGCCAACTGCACCAGGTCCAATTCGGCACGTGGGCTGGCCCCCACTTCTACCTGCGGGTGCTGCCGGGTGGCGTTCGCGAGAGCTACGACGTAGCCGAGGACGTCACGATGGACGCTGACCTCCTCGAGCGATTCGCGCATCGCCTGCAGATCCGCAGCGTCGACCACCTGCTGGACCACCACCGGAGCCGATCCCCGGTCGAGACGGCGTTGCAGCATCTCCTGCTCGTCCTTCTCGGTCAGGTACCCGAGCCGCAATCGCAGGGCGAAGCGATCGAGCTGGGCCTCGGGCAACGGATACGTGCCCTCGTATTCGATGGGATTGTCGGTGGCCAGCACGATGAACGGTCGCGGCAGGATCCGCGTCGTGCCGTCGACACTCACCTGCCCCTCTGCCATCGCCTCGAGCAGGGCAGCCTGGGTTTTCGGCGGGGTGCGGTTGATCTCGTCGGCCAGGAGAAGGTTGGTGAAGATGGGACCGGGACGGAACTCGAAGCGCCCTGACGGCATGTCGTAGATGGTGGCGCCGAGCAGGTCGGCAGGCAGCAGGTCCGGGGTGAACTGCACGCGGGTGAAGTCCAGCCCGAGTGCGGCCGCGAACGACCGGGCAACCAGAGTTTTTCCCAACCCCGGCAGATCCTCGATCAGTACGTGACCACCCGCGAGGACCGCGAGCAGTATCGACGTCAGTTCGTCGTGTTTCCCCACCACGGCCCGTTCGACTTCCGCCAGAACGGCCTGAGCGCGGGCGGTGGTCATCTGGGCGGGGAGGGTCATAGCAACTCCAGCCGTTGAAGTATCCGGTCGAGCACGTCGCGACCGGGGCCGGGTTCGGTCCGGTCGGAGCGGCGGACGTCGTCGGGGTCCACCCACTGCCACAGGTCACCGAAGAACACTCGCCCGGCGGCGGTAGTCGCGGCCGGGTCGACGCCCTTTCGCTGCCCGGTGGACTGTTGAAATTCGCGGGCAAGCAGTGGACGCAGATGGTGGTCCCAGTCTCCGCGGGTGCCGTCCGCCCAGCTGATCAGCGATTCCGTGCGCGTCAGCCAGCGGCTCATCGCCTCGGCCCGATCGGCTTCCGGACCCGCCACCACATCGTCGTCGTCCTCCTGCGACATCCGCCGCCGAACCTCGAAGAGCACGAGGGCGGTCACGGCCCCCGCCACCACGACCGCAACGTTGTCCCGGCCGGATACGACGAGTGGAATCTCCACGGCCAGTACTGCCGCGATCCCGATCACGGCAATGGCGAGCACGTGTTGCTCCCGAGGTCATTCGCACGGCGCTGCGCCCCGACATCGTCCAGCACGCGCCTGAGCAGGTCGACCGCCTCGGCGCGGTGACGTTCGCCCATCGGATGCCGGCTGAACCGGGCCTCGGCGAACAGACGAACCAACGGCGCTGCCGCCTCCGAGCGCAGCACACCGAGTTGCACTGCCCGGGCAAGCACTTCCGACGGCGTATCCGAATCTCGGGGTTCGGCGCCCGGCGCCCGCCGAAGGGCGTCTTCCATGGCGGCGTAGCTGGCGATGATGGCCTCCCGTGGCGGCATCTCCGTCGTGACGACCGCCGCGAGACCCTCCTCCGCCGCACGCACCAGCGACTCCGCCGCGGCCGAGGCGGTGTCGATATCGACCGGAGTCGGTACCTCACGGCCCACGACCACAGGGCGTCGGGCCGCCGCACCGAGTATGAGCAAGGTGACCAGCACGGGTCCGACTATGGCTGCGGCAGTCCATAGTTCGGCTCGATCGCTGCGGGCTTGCGCGCTGTCGGACGTGGGACGCAACTCCTCTGGCGGAGTGGCGTCGGACGGTGATTCGGAGTTGCCCCCGGACTCGGTGGCGGCCGGAACTTCCCGGGCCGGGGGCTCGTCGCCACCGGCGGAGCCGAGGAGATATGCGGCGATCACGAGGACACAGGCACCCGCCGTCCACGTGAGGATCTGTCTGCCCGACTTCGCAGAGAGTCCGCGCTCGACCGCATCGGCCGCCGACTCGTCGGGAGCCACCCGTGGGCGCCCACCTTGCAGAGCAGCCGCCAGCGCGATCGCCGCGATCACGACTGCGACGACAGCAATCACGATCAGTGCCCGAGTGGCACCCGGTCCCGGCTCGGGAGCGCTTCTCCCGGCATCCGAGTCGGGCACCACTCGGACGGCAAGCGTGACCGTCGCTACGGCCGCCAGCAGCGCGGCCGTGTAGATCGCTGCACCCGTCACACGGCGGTTCGACATGCCCCATCACTCCCGAAGTACCTCCCATCGTCGCACGTAGGCACCGGAACGGCAGGCATTCCTCCCGGATTCCGGCGGGGGCCGCGCGGCCGCTGGTCGGTTTCGCAGAGATCGTCAACTTGCCGCGAGACGTTCACGTGGGAGAGACAATGACGTATGTCAGAAACGGGCGGCCCTCGACCCCCGGCCGAACTGCTGATCCTTCACCGCGAGGACGTATTCCTGACCGTGATCCGTTGACCCTGCGACGCAAAGGATCGACTCATGATTCGATTTCTCCTCCGGGCCGTCGTCTTCCTCGGCTCGGCAGCGATCGGCCTTCTCGCGGCGGTGTGGCTGTTGCCCGAGGTATCGATCACCGCCGCAGGCTTCATCGGCACTGTGGTGCTTTTTGCGCTGGCGCAAAGCATCCTCGCGCCATTCATCACTAAATTGACCGAACGAAACGCTCCTGTGTTCCTCGGGGGAATCGGTTTGGTATCCACCTTCGTCTCGCTGGTGTTGGTCAACCTGTTCGGTGCCATGTCCATCACCGGGTGGCAGTCGTGGGTTTTCGCCACATTGATCGTGTGGCTCGTCACCGCTGTCGCCACCCTCGTCCTCCCGCTCATCTTCTTGCGCAACAGAGTCAAGGAACCGAAACACTAGTCTTCGTGCGATTTCGAGCTGTGAGTGCGACGATGGGTCATGGCCCTCCACATTCTGCTCGCCAAAGCTGCCTCAACCGTGGTCACCGGCGCTGTCGGTGTCGCCGCGTACAACGCGGCCCGCAAAGCGGTCGCGAAGGCGCCCTTCCACGAGACTGCGGTCACCGTGACCGCGTGGGGACTGCGTGGGACCCGGAAGGCGGAGGAGGGCGCGGAGTCGGCAAGGCTGAAGGTGGCCGACGTCATCGCCGAGGCCAAGGGCAGGATCGGCGAGGAAGTTCCCCCGCCGGCCGAGCCCGACACCGGTCACGGCCACACACACTGACATGTCCGCCGAGCCGGCCTCGCACATCTCGCACGATGTCGCAGTCCTGTCGGATGCGGCGGGCAGAATTCGCGTGCATCTGCCGTGGCTCCGCGCGAGTGTGGGACGGGCCGTCGCCCTGGAAGATTCGATAGAAAAGCTCGCCGGGGTGCGTGCCGTGCACGCCTATCCGCGGACCGCGTCGGTGGTGGTCTGGTATTCGCCGAAACGGCTCGATCGCACCGAGTTGCTCGACACCGTAGCCGCAGGCGAGGAGACCCCCTGGGCGCTGATCCCGGACCGCTCCCCTCGCTCGGCAGACGTCGGTAATGCCGACATCGTGCGGATGGCCATCGGCGGCGCCGCCCTGCTCGTGCTCGGAGTCCGCCGATACGGACTGCGCCGCGCACCGCTACTCGGCCCGACCAGCCGCGTGTTCGCCACCGGGGCGACCATCTTCACCGGTTACCCCTTCCTCAAAGGAGCACTCCGCACTCTGACCGGAAACCGCACGGCGGGCACTGACGCTCTGGTCTCCGCCGCGACGGTGGCCAGCCTGGTTCTCCGGGAGAACGTGGTGGCCCTGACGGTGCTGTGGTTGCTCAACATCGGGGAGTACCTCCAAGAACTCACCCTGCGCCGTACCCGGCGCGCCATCTCCGATCTCCTCAAGGGCACTCAGGACACCGCGTGGATTCGTCTGGCCGACCGCACCGAGGTTTCGGTGGACGTCGATTCGCTGCAGGTGGGGGACGAAGTCGTGGTCCACGATCACGTCGCGATTCCCGTGGATGGTGTCGTGGTGGAGGGTGAGGCGATCGTCGACCAGTCCGCGATCACCGGTGAAACGCTGCCGATCGCCACTTCGGCCGAACACGTCGTGCACGCGGGTTCGGTGGTGCTGCGCGGACGACTCGTCATCCGGGCCACCGCGGTGGGCAACGAAACCACGATCGGACGCATCATCTCGCAGGTCGAGCAGGCGCAGGAGCACCGCGCCCCGATCCAGACCGTCGGTGAAAATTTTTCCCGCCGTTTCGTGCCGGCATCTTTCGCCTTGTCCGCGCTGACCCTCGTCCTGACCCGCGATGTCCGCCGCGCCATGACGATGCTGTTGATCGCGTGCCCCTGCGCGGTCGGATTGTCGACTCCGACGGCGATCAGCGCCGCGATCGGCAACGGTGCCCGGCGCGGCATCCTGATCAAGGGCGGATCGCACCTCGAGCAGGCCGGATGCGTCGACGCGATGGTCTTCGACAAGACCGGCACTCTGACCATCGGTCGCCCCATCGTCACGAATGTGGTTGCCTTCGCCAAGGATTGGGAGCCGGAACGGGTCCTTGCCTATGCGGCGAGCTCGGAAATTCATTCCCGGCATCCACTCGCCGAGGCGGTGATCCGCTCGACCGAGGAACGGCACATCGTGATCCCACCGCACGAAGAGTGCGAGGTCCTCGTCGGCCTCGGTATGCGCACGTGGGCGGACGGGCGGACGCTACTCCTGGGCAGCGAAGGATTGCTGCGCGACGAGAACGTGCGCGTGTCGAAGCGCGCCGCCGACTGGGTACGCAAACTCCAGCAACGGGCCGAGACGCCGCTGCTGTTGGCGGTCGACGGCAAGCTGGTGGGGTTGATCAGTCTCCGTGACGAGGTGCGGCCCGAGGCGCTCGAGGTGTTGTCGCGGTTGCGGGCGGACGGTATCCGAAGAATCGTGATGCTCACCGGCGACCATCCGATGACGGCCGCGGCGGTGGCTTCGGAACTGGGCATCGACGAGTGGCAGGCCGAGGTGATGCCGGAAGACAAACTCGACGCGGTCCGCCGTTTGCAGGACGACGGGTACACCGTCGCGATGGTCGGTGACGGCACCAACGACGCGCCGGCGCTCGCCGCCGCGAACATCGGGATCGCCATGGGCCTGGCCGGTACCGACGTCGCCGTCGAAACCGCCGACGTGGCGCTCGCAAGCGACGACCTGCGCCGCCTCCTCGATGTCCGCGACCTCGGTGCCCACGCGGTCGCACTGGTCCAGCAGAACTACGCGATGTCCATCGCGGTCAATGCGATCGGCCTACTCGTCAGCGCCGGCGGCGCCTTGTCTCCCGTCCTCGCCGCCATTCTGCACAACGCCTCCTCCGTCGCCGTCGTCGCCAACAGCTCCCGCCTGATCACCTACGAGCTGCAACAACCCACCCGCCCTGGAGTCGGCAGCAGGTCCGCGTGAGATGTCCGGCAATGTTCTCATCTGCGACAAAATCGCTGCCACAGCCCCTTGCAGCACGCTGGGAGCGTTTGCTATAACGAATCTACAGCTTCTGCTGTAGGTAACCTGTCAGCAACGAGGGTTTCCGGAGGTCGACGCAATGCTGTGCAGCGAACGCCGATGGTGCGATATCGACTACGACCTGTCGATCGCCGACTCCGATCGACTTCTCGCTGAGGCGCTGACGCCACGCGCCGTGGTGTCGCTGGTACGAGTCGCGATCCGCGCCGAGCGCGGTCCCTCTGCAGGCCGAGTCCCCTCTACGCGAACGGAACTGGCAGCGCAGACTACGGGAGCGGAAGTTGACGCGACGCAGCGCTCCCCTCCGCGCGGATGATAACCCGCTCGACGAGAAGGGAACACGGAGTCGAAAGGATGGTGATGCCCTAGCGTGAACTCACTTTCCGAGGGCGTTGCTGCCCCGCCCGCAATTTCTTCGCAACCGGCCGGCGCGTGGAGCGGCCCGAAAGCCGCAAAAATCCGCCCTGCCACCACTGTGGCGACGACGAGAAGCGGGCCGGGCAGCAACTGACCCTCCTCTCCATATCCTTCACCGTCATCGAACCCCGGCCCGTTTCCCCTGGGCCGGGGTTCTTTCGGGGCAGGAGTTCGGGTCGGCCACTCCTCGCGATGCCGGCATTTCTGCCAAGATCGTGCTGTGAATCCCCAGTACCTCAGTCGGCTCCCGGACAGCGGGTTCGACCGCGTCGACGACCTCCTCGAGCCCGTCGACGCCTCTCTCGCACAGAACTTTCCGGGTGATCGTCCGGAGTCTCAGCCCATCCACACCGTCTATGTGAGTGCGGCGGATGCGCGGCCCGACACCCCACGGCGCTGGTCGGAACAGGCGGTGGCGCTGCTGGACCGCTACGCCGAGGCGCTCGAGTCCGTCGGAACCACCGGCGCTCTGCCCGATGTCCGTACGGTGTTGCAGAACCGTCCGGTCATGGACTTGCGCATCGACTTCGAGGACGGGTACGGATGGCGGGGCGATGACATCGAGGACGCCGCCGCGCTCGACGCGGGGCGCACACTGCGCCTGCTCTCGTCCGACCCCGACGGCCCGCGATCCCTCGGAATTCGCGCCAAAGGATTGGCGCCCCACGAACGCCGCCGCGGGATCCGCACTCTCGAGCTCGTCCTAGAAGGTGCGGGCGGCGTTCCGAACGGCTTCGTGTTCACCGTCCCGAAGCTGCGCGCCGCGGCGCAGGTCACCGCTGTCGTGGCACTGTGCGAGGAACTCGAGCGCGCCTACGGGTTGCCGGACGGATCACTGCACTTCGAATTGCAGATCGAGAGTCCCCAGGCGGTCATCGGCCCGGACGGCACCGTCACCGTCGCCAAGGCAATTCATCTCGCCGACGGGCGGTGCACCGGATTGCACTACGGCACTTACGACTACAGCGCGGCCTGTGGGATCGCCTCCCGCTTCCAATCGCTCGAGCATCCGGTCGCCGACCACGCGAAGTCCGTGATGCTGGTAGCAGCGGCCCAGACCGGAGTGTGGGTCTGCGACGGCTCCACCCAGGTCGTCCCGCAGGGGAGCGACGACGACGTCCGCGCCGCACTGTCCCGGCACTACCGGCTCGTCACCCGGTCGCTCGAGCGCGGTTACTACCAGGGCTGGGACATGCATCCCGGGCATCTGATCACCCGCTGGCTCGCCACCTTCGACTTCTACCGGGGTGCCTTGCCCGCCGCGGCCACCCGCCTGCAGGCCTACCTCGATCGGCAGGGCGGCGGCGTGGTGGACGAACCGGCCACGGCACAAGCCCTCGCCACCGTTGTTCTCCGCGGGCTCGCCTGCGGCGCGTTCGACGAGGACGTGGTACTGGCGCAAGCCCCCGGATGCACGGTCGACGTCCTCCACAACCTCGTCTCCCGCGCGGTAGTCCCGGGTACCTGAGCGGCCGGACCCGGTCGGCGACGCTCCGGCGGCATCACCGACGCCCTACACTTGCTCCACGCCCGATCAGGAGGTACTCCATCGTGACTCCGAACACTCCTGCCCCGCCCAGCTTTCGCAGTCTCCCGGACTTGGCCGTCCGCACGCTCGGCGGCGCGGTCGTGTGGGCGAACGACGAATTGTTCGCCGAGCGCGAGAATCTGATCCGCCCGACAGCGGCCGTGTACCAGTCGGCCACTTTCGGGCACAAGGGCCAGATCTACGACGGCTGGGAGACGCGCCGGCGCCGGATCGCGGGCACCGACGAGGCCATCGTGCGCCTCGGGGTTCCCGGTGTGATTCGTGGCGTGGTGGTCGACACCGCATGGTTCACGGGCAACTATCCACCGGAGATTTCCGTCGAAGCCGCGGCGATCGACGGGTACCCGTCGGCCGACGAACTGGTCGGCGCACAGTGGACCACCATCGTCGGCCGCAGTCCCGTTCAAGGGGACACCGAGAATCCCTTTCCGGTGGACTCGGAGCGGCGATGGACACACGTCAAACTGACCCTGTACCCGGACGGCGGCGTGGCCCGGTTGCGCGTGCACGGCGAAGGCCGTCCCGACCTTCGCTTCCTCGACGCCGGGCCGGTGGATCTCGCTGCCCTGGAGAACGGGGCGCGAGTGACGTCCTGCTCTAACATGTTCTACGGATCACCACAGAACATGCTGCTCCCCGGATCGGCCCGCGTCATGGGCGACGGCTGGGAAACCTCTCGGCGACGAGACGACAACAACGATTGGGTGGAGATCCTTCTCGCCGCTCAGGGCATCGTGTCGCTGGCCGAACTCGACACCTCGTACTTCCTCGGCAACGCTCCCGGTGAGGCGAGTATTCAGGGTCGCGACGGCGACGGGCACTGGGTCGAGCTCCTCCCCCGGACACGCCTGCAGCCGGATACCAGGCATCGGTTCGTCGTCGACAGCGATCAGCCGGTGACGCAGGCCCGGCTCGACATATTTCCGGACGGTGGCATGGCACGGCTGCGGCTGTGGGGTTCCCTGACCGAAGCCGGTCGGGCAGGGTTGCAGTCATGACCCACGGATTCGACTCCGAATATCCCCGTGACCTGGTCGGGTACGGGCCGAAGCCCCCCGACCCGCAGTGGCCGGGCGGCGCGAAGATCGCCGTCCAGTTCGTCCTCAACTACGAGGAGGGCGCCGAGAGCAACGTCCTCCATGGAGACGGGGCGTCGGAAACGTTCCTGTCCGAGATGGTGGGGGCACAGCCGTTCCCGAACAGGCACATGAGCATGGAGTCGATCTACGAGTACGGTTCCCGCGCCGGACTGTGGCGTGTGCTTCGGGTGTTCGAGCGGCGAGG
Source organism: Rhodococcus sp. IEGM 27 (assembly GCF_033142305.1). NCBI lineage: Bacteria > Bacillati > Actinomycetota > Actinomycetes > Mycobacteriales > Nocardiaceae > Rhodococcus > Rhodococcus sp. IEGM 27. The sequence continues at coordinate 1,289,018 of NZ_JAWLSG010000001.1, forward strand.
ACTGCCGCTGACGATTTTCGCGGTGGCCAAGGCCATGCAGCGAAACCCCGAAGCCGTCAGCGCCTTTCGTGAACTCGGCCACGAGATCGCCAGCCACGGTCTGTGGTGGAAGTCGTATCAGCTTTCCGACGAGGACGCCGAACGCAAGGACATGGCGGAGGCGGTCGACATCCTGCGCGATCTGACCGGTGAGGCGCCGCTGGGCTGGTACACCGGCCGCGACTCCCCTCGCACCCGGGAACTGGTGGTCGAACACGGCGGCTTCCTCTACGACTCGGACTCGTACGCCGATGACCTGCCGTACTGGGTGAAGGTGGATTCGCCAGGCAAGGGGCTGGTCGACCACCTGGTGGTGCCGTACACCCTCGACACCAACGACATGCGGTTCGCCTCGCCGGGAGGTTTTCCCAGCGGGGAGCAGTTCTTCGCTCATCTACGGGACGCCTTCGACGTGCTCTACGCGGAGGGCGCCGAGGGGGCGCCGAAGATGCTGTCCGTGGGCCTGCACTGCCGCATCGTCGGCCGGCCCGCGCGCACCGCCGCGCTGGAACGATTCCTCGACCACGTGCAGTCCCACGACCTGGTGTGGGTAGCCAGGCGGATCGAGATCGCCCGTCACTGGCGCGACACGCATCCGGTGGCTCCCGGACGGTGATTCGGTGTGGGTCCACACGGCGGCGGCGCGCGCGAGATCCGTTACCGATCGAACTCCGTCCCTGATGCGCTCGAGCTTGCCGTCGTTGCGGAGGTCTCTGCGAGCGGCACCGTCAGACGCCGGCGCAACTTCGCCTGCTGAGCGTCGTCCTTGTACCTGAGGGATTTGCCTGCCTTGGCCACCCGACGTCCGGCGACGGTCAGCATCGGTCGTGGAATCCCGATACCCATTACCGGCATGCCCGTCACATAATTCTCCTTGAAGAGGAACATCGAGGCGTCGGCCACTTCGTCGCTGGTGAGCTTCGAGGCCACCCAGCCGACCTCCGCCCCAATGGCATCCGCGTCCAGGATCGGACTCCGATATCCCTCCGTTGTCTTCGCGAGAAGCCAACGCAGAACAGCGTCACGAACCGCCCACTGACGATCGGTAGCTGCGTTCACATTTCGGTCCTCCAAGTAGATACGACTAGTGCTGCCATGCACCATAGCCGTGGCTGAGGAATAAGCAAGTCACGTGAAATTTACTGCGCGCCTTGCACCTCGGAGTCTCCGACGATCCGTCGTCACGACGAGCTGAACTGGACTTAATTCTTGCGTTGGGTATGGTCGAGGTCAGTTCGCGGTTGCCGATTCGGAAAGGACCGACAATGGCTGACAAGTCCACCGTCAGAAGTTCGAAACAGTCCGCACGTGCCCTCAAAGAGCGTCGGGCGGAGAAACGAGAGAAGGCGCTCGAGTCGACTCAGATCATCCGAAAGCGGAAGAAATGAAGAGCTTGTGACGTCAGCACCAGCCGTCGCATCCCCGCCCGGCGGGTCTTATCGGTCGATTTCCATTCTCGAAGCGTGATGCACGGCGTCGGCCAAGTGTGTGGCGAGCAGTGGGCCGATCACACTGACCGCGGAAGGTTCGGTCATCTGCCAATGAGTCGCATCCACAGAATGATTCGTGATCCGCCCGTTCACCCAGGGACGCCAGGTGCCGACCGCACGCCGCAGCGTCGGATCGTCGTGCGCCGCCGTGAAGAACAGCACGTCGCCGTCGAAAAGCCCGGGCCGGTAGTCGCGCATGAGGGTGGCGTCGTGGTGCGCGGCCGCGGTCAGGCGATGCAGGTGCTCGGGGCTCAGGGCCGACAGCACGTCCGCCGTGTCCTCCTCGCGAACCGCCGCCTCACCGCCGTCCTGCGACTGCTGCGTTTCCGCGAAACTGTCGAGCATGACGAGTGAACCCACCACCTGGCCGGTCTCCTGCAATCGCACCGCCATCGCATGGGCAATGACGCCACCGATCGACCAGCCGGCCAGATCATAGGGGCCTTCGGGCTGGATCCGCTGCACCTCGGCGAGATACCGGTCGGCAAGTTCCTCGATCGAGCCGGGCAGCACCTCTCCCACGACGGCCGGGGTCTGAATGCCGAAGACGGGGCGGTTTTCATCGATGTATTCTGCGAATCCCGTGTAACACCAGGACAGTCCGCTGATCGGATGAATCCAGAACACCGGTCTTCCCGGGCCATAATCCCGGATCGGGAAGACCACGTCGAGCGCGGGGTCCTCGGGGTCGGCGTCGGCCTTGTCCATGCGGGCTGCGATCGCGGCGGGTGTCGGCTCGGTCATCAGCCATTGCAGGGACACGGTCACGTCGCTGCCGGACCGTAGACGGCTCACCGCCCGCATCGCGGACAGCGATGTGCCACCGAGGTCGAAGAAGTTGTCCTCGGCGCCGACCCGGTCGACTCCCAGGACTTCGGCGAACACCGCCGCGACCGTGCTCTCGTGTCCCTCATTCGGCCGACGGTATTCGGCGGCAACGAAATCGGGTCGCGGCAGCGCATCGACGTCGAGCTTCCCGGTGGGGGTGAGCGGGACGGAATCGATGCACACCACCGCCGACGGCACCATGTGCGTGGGCAGGAACTCGGACACAAATGCGCGCACCCGAGCGGGGTCTGGCGCGGAGCCCGCGGCGGGGACCACGTAGGACACCAGCACGGTGTCCCCCGACGGGCCGCGGCGGCCGAGCGTGATCGCGTAGTCGACGTCTGGGTGTTCCAATACGGCGGCGTCGATTTCACCGAGTTCGATCCGGTAACCCCGGATCTTGACCTGGTGATCCGAGCGGCCGCTGTACTCGAGCTCGCCCGCTGCGGTCCAGCGGACGATGTCGCCGGTGCGGTACATGCGCTCGCCGGGTGCGCCGTAGGGGTTGGCGACGAACCGTTCGGCGGTCAGACCGTGCCGGGCATGGTACCCGCGCGCCAATGCCGGTCCCGCGACATACAGCTCACCCGAAACACCGGCCGGAACAGGGCGCAAACGGGTGTCGAGAACCATGACCTCGAATCCACGCACCGGATGCCCGATCGTGACAGGCGCACCAGCCACGAGGTCGCCGACGGTCGAGATATCGGTCGCCTCGGTCGGTCCGTAACCGTTGAGCATGATGCGTCCCGGCTGCCAACGGGCCACCAGTTCGGGGGTACACGCTTCACCGCCGACACCGAGGACGCGCAGTTCCTCCAGCCCCTCAGGGTCGATCGAGGACAGCATCGCCGGGGTGATGAGCGCATGCGTCACGTGCTCGTCCCGGACGAAGGCGGCCAATTCGTCCCCGCCGATCACGCTCGGTGGGGTGATCACCAGGGTCGCTGCGGCGGAGAGGGCGGACATCATTTCGCCCACCGCCATGTCGAAGCTGGGCGAGGTGTTGTGCAGGAACCGGGACGACTGCTCGACGCGGTAGTGCTCACTGCGTTCGGCGGCGAGGTTCGCAAGGCCGCCATGGGTGACGACGACACCCTTCGGCCGTCCTGTCGAACCGGATGTGTAAATCATGTACGCCGGGTTCTCGATACGCACAGGCCGCGCGCGTTCCGCGTCGGTCACCGGGGTGGCCGGGGTGGCGTCGAGCGCTTCTGTGATCTCGTCGAGAAGGAGCCAGGAGGTATTGTCCGACAATCCATCCCGATCCGCAGCGACGGTGATGCCGATGCGGGCGCCGGAGTCGAACAACATGTGGTCGATGCGCTCCATCGGGTAGGTGGGATCGACGGGGAGGTAGGCGGCACCCGTTTTAGCCACCGCCCATACCGACAGCACCGATTCCACCGACCGCGACAACGCCACAGCGACGAACGTTTCGGGTCCGACACCCTGCGCGAGCAGCAACCGGGCCAGACGGTTCGACCAGGCATCGGCCTCGCGGTACGTCCAGTCTCGACCCTTCCAGGAGAGCGCGACCCGTTCCGGGGCGGTACGTGCGGCGGCGTCGATGATCCCGGCGAGGGTGGTCGGCGCCGCGGCCGGTAGACCGCGCACAGGCGCGAGGGCCGCGTGCTCGTCGGGGTCGAGGATTTCGATCCGGCCGATCGGTGCGGCGGGGTCGGCCACCAGTGCGGAGAGAACCCTCAGCAGCCGTGTGCGGAGCGCGGTCACGTACGTCTCGTCGAACACATCGGTGCGATACCTGAGCGTGAACCGCAACCCGTCGTCGGCGAACACCGTGAGAGTGAGCGGGTAGTGGGTGGCTTCCTCGCCGGACACACCGAGGACGGTCAGTCCGTCGATCGAGGTCACCTCGGCCAGTGCTGCGGTGTCCACGGGATACGACTCGAACACCGTCAGCGTGTCGAACAGGGCGCCGCTGCCCGCGGTCCGCTGGACATCGCTCAGGCCGAGGTAGTGGTGATCGAGCAGAGTCGCCTGTTCCCGCTGCACTCGGATCAGGAGGCCGGCCGCCGATTCGTCCGGGTCGATGCGCACCCGCACGGGCAGGGTGTTGATGAACAGGCCGACCATCGACTCGACGCCTTCGAGTTCGGCGGGGCGGCCCGATACCGTCGCCCCGAACACCACGTCGTCGCGGCCGAGCATGCGGGACAGCAGAATTCCCCATGCGGCCTGGACGAGCGTGTTGAGCGTGACACCGAGTTCCGCCCCGAGTGCGGTAAGCCGGGTCGACAGTTCAGGTCCGGCGTCTGCGTCCACGGCGGTCACTGCGGTCGGTCCCGGCTGTCCGGAACCGTCGGAGGCGACGAGAGTCGGCTGCTCCATACCGGCGAGCGCCTCGGCCCACACGTCCCGGGAGGCGGCACGGTCGCGCGATGCCAGCCACGACAGGAACGTGCGGTACGACGGCACCCGCGGCAACACGGACGCGTCACCTCGGGTGGCGTACAGAACGAGGAGTTCCTTCAACAGCAACGGCATGGACCAGCCGTCGACGAGGATGTGGTGCAGGGTCACGGCCAGGACGTGGTGCCCGTCGCCGCCGTCGATCAGCGTGAACCGCAGGAGCGGCGGCTCAGCGAGGTCGAACCGGCGCTCGCGGTCGGCGGTGAGCGCCGCATCCCGCGCAGCGGCTCGAGCGGACTCGTCCACGGCCCCGAGATCGATGGTCCGCCAGGGGATCTCCACGCTGTCGAGGAGCACCTGCACGAGTTCGCCGGTGCTCGCGCCGACGAACGCTGTGCGCAGATTCGCGTGCCGGTCGAGCAGGGCGGAGATCGCTGCACGCATCCGGTCGGCGTCCACGACGCCACCGAGTTCGAGGACCGTCTGCGTCGTGTAGACGTCCACCGTGTCCTGCGCGAGCTGCGCATGGAAGGCGAGCCCGTGCTGCAGCGGCGACAGCGACCAGACATCGGACAGTGCCGGGTACTGCTCTTCCCACAGTTCGAGGTCCCGCTGCCCCACCGCGACGAGCGGCACGTCCGACGGCGTGAGCCCGCCCACCCTTCCGCTGTCCACATACGCCGCGACCGTGATGAGCGCACTGGTCCACAGGTCCGCAAGTTCCTGGACGTCGGCCGCCGACAGCAGTTCCCGGGGATACGACAAGGTGGCCGTCAACCTGGACTCGCCGTCCACACCGGTGACGATCGCGTTGATGTCGAGAACGGCGGCGGCGGGCATGTCGTCGTTGCCGACGCCCCCGAGATCGCCGATGTCGGTGGTGGGCGTCCAGCCCAGGTGTGCGAACTCCTCCGGAATGTCCGCGTCCGATACCCGGCCCAAGTAGTTGAAGCTGACCTGAGGGGTGGGGAGGTTGGCCAGCGGCGCGGCGGTCTCGGAGTTGAGATGGCGCAGCAGCCCGAAGCCCAGCCCTCGGGCAGGTAGTGCGAGCAGGTTTTCCTTGACGGCCTTGACGGCGCGGGACGTGTCGGCTGTCCCGGCCAGGGCGGCGTCGACGTCGATTCCGCCGAGGTCGATCCGAACCGGATACACGCTGGTGAACCATCCGACCGTACGGGAGAGGTCGGCGCCGGGCGCCGCCTCCTCCTCGCGTCCGTGGCCCTCCAGTTGCAGGAGAAGTGAAGACTCGTCGATTCCCCGGCGACGCCGCCAGGCGCTCACGGCCAGTGTGAACGCGGCGATCAGCCCGTCGCCGACGCCGCCCCGGAAGGCAGCGGGAACGGACGTCACCAGTGATCGCGTCACCGCCGCGTCGAGTTCGACGCGCACGTGGTCGACCGTGGCCAGGACGTCGATGGTGGGGTCGAACGGCCGGGACCCGAGCGTCGGGTCCGGACCGTCGAGGATTCTCTGCCAGGGCGGCAATTCCGCAACTCGCTCCGGGGTATGCGCGTCCTCGATCAGGGCGTGCGCCCACCGGCGCATCGACGTGCCGACCGGCGGGAGCGTCGCAGCCTCACCGGACGAGATCTGCGCCCACGCGGCGATCAGATCCGGAATCAGAATGCGCCAGGACACGCCGTCGACCACGAGGTGGTGGGCGGAGACGATCAGACGGCCGCTCCGTCCGGGTACGCCCACCGGATCGAGCCAGACGCACTGCAGCATGATTCCGGCCCGCGGGTTCAGGCGGTCCAGCGCCGAATCCAGTTCACGCCGAGCCGGTTCGGTCGGATCCGTCCGCGGATCCCAGTCGATCCGGTGCACGAGAGAGGCGACGTCGACGGCGCCTGCCGGTGCCACCTCGAGCGTGTCGTCGCCGACGAGGCGGGCACGCAGGATGTCGTGGTGCTCGATCACTGCCGACAGGGTCGCGATCAGACCCGCCCGGTCGATGCCCACCGGCAACTCCAGTGCGACCGACTGCGAGTAACGGTCGAGAGTGCCACCGCGTTCGGTGACCAGACGCATCACCGGAGTGAGCGGCATCCGGCCGACACCGCCGCCCGGAAGTTCCTCCAGCACGACTGGTTCGGTGTCGGTGGCGTGGGCCGCCACCTGCGCGAGAGCCGCAACGGTCTTGTGCTCGAACACCTCCCGGGGCGAGATGATCAACCCGTGTGCCTTCGCCCTCGACGCGAGCTGGATCGACGCGATGCTGTCGCCACCCAGACCGAAGAACGAATCGTCCACACCGACCGTCGGGACGCCCAGCAGCTCGGCGAACACGCCCGCCAGGACCTTCTCGTTGTCGGTGACCGGCGCCCGGAAACGTGCGGTCGCGGAGACGAAGACCGGTTCGGGCAGCGCTTCTCGGTCGAGCTTCCCATTCACCGTCACCGGCAGCGCCTCGATCACGACGTAGGCGTCCGGGATCATGGGCGCAGGCAGGACGTCCTCGAGGTGGCGCCGGATCGCGTCCGTGTCGAGTGTGTGACCGGGGGCAGGCACGAGGTAGGCCGCGAGACGCTGCCCCGACGGGGTGTCGTGGACGACGACGGCGGCCTGGCCCACCGTGTCGTGGCGGGTCGCCGCGGACTCGATCTCCCCCAGCTCGATCCGGTTGCCCCGAATCTTCACCTGACTGTCGCCGCGGCCGAAGTACTCGAGTCCGTGCGTTCCGGTCCAGCGGACGATGTCGCCGGTGCGGTACATGCGCTCGCCGGGTGCGCCGTAGGGGTTGGCGACGAACCGTTCGGCGGTGAGGCCGTGCCGGGCATGGTAGCCGCGGGCCAATGCCGGTCCCGCGACATACAGCTCACCCGAAACACCGGCGGGAACAGGGCGCAAGCGGGTGTCGAGAACCATGACCTCGAATCCACGCACCGGATGCCCGATCGTGACCGGTGCACCGGCGACGAGGTCGCCGACGGTCGAGATGTCGGTCGCCTCGGTCGGTCCGTAGCCGTTGAGCATGATGCGGCCCGGCTGCCAGCGGGCCACCAGTTCGGGAGTGCACGCCTCACCACCGACACCGAGGACCCGCAACTGCGGGTGTCCGGCCGGGTCCATCGTGGCCAGCACCGCCGGAGTGATCAGCGCATGGGTGACCTGCTGACGGTCCAGAAGCTCGGACAGTTCGTCGCCGCCCACGATCTCGGTCGGCGTGATCACCAAGGTAGCGGCGGCGCTCAGCGCCGACACCATCTCGCCGACGGCCATGTCGAAGCTGGGCGACGCCTTGTGCAGGAAGCGTGACGACTGCTCGATTCGGTAATGCTCGCGACGTTCGGCGGCGAGGTTCGCAAGGCCGCCGTGCGTGACCACGACACCCTTGGGCAGACCCGTCGAGCCCGACGTGTAGATCATGTATGCCGGGTTCTCGACGCGGACCGGGCGGATCCGGTCTGCGTCGGTGATCTGCTCGGCGCTCGTCGACTGGCGTCGGGCGGTGAGATCCTCGGTGTCGAGGGTCAGCCAGACGACGGTGTCCGGCAGCGCGGCCCGTTCACCGGACAGCGTGACACCGAGGGCGGCGCCCGAGTCGGTGAGGATGTGCGCGGTGCGATCCGCCGGGTATGTCGGGTCCACGGGCACGTATGCGGCACCGGTCTTGGCCACCGCCCACACGGCCAGCACCGATTCGAGCGACCGCGGGAGAGCAAGGGCCACGAAGGATTCCGGTCCCACCCCGTGCTCGAGCAGTAACCGGGCCACGCGCGTGGACCACTCGTCCGCCTCGCGATACGTGTACTCGCGACCGTTCCAGCTCAGCGCCGGCGCGTCCGGGTCGGTCCGGACAGCGACGTCGATCAGGCCGGCGAGTGTCGTCGGAGTCGCCGTCGGCGCACCCCCTACACACACCGCCGCCCACTCGCTCGGATCGAGGAGGTCGATGTCGCCGACGATCGCGCCCGAATCGGCCACCACTGCGTCGAGGACACGGACGAATCGCCGGGCGATGTCCTCGGCGGTCGCCCGGTCGAAGAGGTCGGTAGCGAATCGCAACGCACCCGACAATGCACTCGCCGAATCGCCTTCGGTCAGGACCAACGCCAGGTCGAACTGCGCGGTGTCCGCCTCGAACGGAACGGGTTCCACGGTCACGCCAGGCAATTCGAAGCGGGTGACACCGCGGTGCTCGAACGACAGCGCCACCTGGAACAGGGGTGTGTGGGCCTGGGTGCGGACGGGAGCGAGGACGTCGACGAGCCGCTCGAACGGAATGTCCGCATGCCCGAACGCGCCGAGGTCGGTGTCGCGCACCCGTGTCAGGAGTTCAGTGAAGCTTTCGTGCGCAGCGACGTGCGTACGCAGGACCAGGGTGTTGACGAACATTCCGACCAGGTCGTCGAGGTGCTGCTCGCCGCGACCGCTGACCGGGGTGCCGACTGCGATGTCGGACGTCGACGACAACCGCGACAGCACGACCGCCAGCGCCGCGTGCAGCACCATGAACACGGAGGCTCCGTGTTCGCGGGCCGTCTGCTCGAGCGCCAGGGCGGTGTCCACCGGAACGTCGAACCACACGGTGTCGCCGCGCTGCGACGGCACGGCCGGGCGGGGCCGATCGGTGGGCAGTTCCAGCACGTCCGGCAGCCCGGACAGCGTCTCGGTCCAGTACCGGATCTGCTGTGCGGCCAGTGATTCGGGATCGGACTCGGAGCCCAGTGCCGCGTGCTGCCAGATCGCGAAATCGGCGTACTGCATCGGAAGCGGTGACCAGTTCGGGGCGTGTCCCGCACTTCGGGCGGTATAGGCGACCATGACATCGCGAGCGAGCGGACCCATGGACACGGCGTCGCCGCTGATGTGGTGCACGACGATGACGAGGACATGCTCGTCGACGGCGGTGCGCAGAAGTCTCCCGCGAAGGGGAATTCCCGCGGTCACGTCGAAGCCGCCGTGCAGGACGCTGGTCACCTCCCCCACAAGTTCGTCGGGGGTCACGTCGACCGGGGTGAGATCGAGGTCGACCCGGTCCGCGGGCAGGATCACCTGCACGGGGCCGTCACCGTTGTCGGGAAAGACCGTGCGCAGCGACTCGTGCCGTTCCAGCACGTCGTGGACGGCGGTGTGGAGGGCCGCGACGTTCAATGTCCCCGTCAGCCGGATCGCGAGCGGAAGGTTGTACGCCGCCGACTCAGGATCGAAGCGATTGAGGAACCACATCCGGTTCTGCGCCGACGACAACGGGATTCGCTCGGGACGCGGAGCGGCCACGAGCGCCGTTCCGCCGCCCGACCCGGCGAGGACGGCAACGCGCGCTGCGAGTGCCTCGACGGTAGGAGCGTCGAACAGCTCCCGCACGGGCACTCTGCTGTCGAGTGCACGGCCGAGGCGGGCGGCGACCTGGGTAGCGATCAGAGAATTGCCGCCGAGGGCAAAGAAGTCGTCGTCGAGGCCGACCCGCTCGACACCCAGGACGTCGGCGAAGACCTCGGCGACGACGCTTTCGGTCGCAGTGGCCGGCGCCCGGAAAACGCGGGCCTCGAACGTGGGTGCGGGCAGGGCTTTCCGGTCGAGTTTGCCGGACGTGCCGAGGGGGAAGCTGTCGAGGACCAAAACGGTCTCGGGCAGCATGTAGGTGGGCAGCTTGTGTGCGATCGCGGTGCGCAATTCGTCGACGTCGACGTCCGAACCCGCGGTCGGGACGACATAGCCCACGAGATGATCGCCCGTGCCGGTCGAGGCGACCAGCACCGCCGCCTGCGACACCTGAGCATGGGCGAGCAGAGCGGTCTCGATCTCACCGAGCTCGATGCGCTGGCCACGGAACTTGACCTGAAAGTCGGTGCGCCCGATATAAACAAGTTCGCCAGTCGTCGTCCAACGGACGAGGTCACCGGTGCGGTACATCCGCTCCCCCGTACCGCAATACGGGTCGGCGACGAAGCGGTCGGCGGTGAGGTCGACACGGCCGTGATAACCACGCGCCAACTGCACACCGGCGAGATACAGCTCACCCGGAACGCCCACGGGCACCGGGTGCAACCTCGAGTCGAGGACGTAGACGCGGCTGTTCCACTCAGGTGTACCGATCGACACCGCACCCCCCTCAGGGATGTCGGTGACATCGGCGTAAGTGATCGACACCGCGGCCTCGGTCGGCCCATACAGATTGTGGACCCGCGCCGCCGAAATCTCGGTGACGTCGCGAACGGTCGCCGTGGGCAAAGCCTCACCGATCACGAACACGTTCTGCAAAGACACGATCTGCTGTGGGTCCACCGACCCCGCAAACACGGAGAGCATGGACGGGACGAAGTCGGTTGCTGTGACGCCATATTCGTCGATCAACCCGGCGAGATACTGCGGGTCACGGTGCCCATCCGGTGCCGCGACCACCAGCGTCGCGCCGGCAGCCAGCGGAAGGAAGTAACCCCACAGGGACACGTCGAATGTCGTCGCGGTCTTCTGCAAGTACACGTCCGACGCGTCAAATGCGTACTCGGAACGCATCCAGGCGATCTGGTTCACGATCGCCCGGTGCGTGACCGCGACGCCCTTGGGCTTTCCGGTCGAGCCGGACGTGAAGATCACATAGGCGACACCATCCGGGTACACCGTCGAATTCGTCAGCGGTGCCGACGAAACAGCGTCGACATCGAGGGTGTCGACAAGGATGACGGACCGCTCACTGGCAAAAGCGTCCCGAGACGTCGACAGGACACAGATCGGATCGGCCGCATCGAGGATGTACCCAATACGGTCGGCCGGATGGTCCGGATCCACGGGCACATAACCGCCGCCCGCGGTCAGAACCGCATACATGCCGACGACCAGGTCCACGGAACGGCGCATGGCCAACGCCACCAAAGATTCCGGACCCACACCCTCGGACATCAGAACCCGCGCCAACCGATTCACCCGACCCGCGAACTCCCGGTAACTCAGCGAATCACCCTCGAAGACGATCGCCGGCGCATCCGGAGTCCGGCGTACCTGGTCCGCGAAGGCGTCGAGTAGCAGGGTCTCGGGCAGCGGATGGGCCGTTCGGTTGCGAATGTCGACCAGCTCTGTGTATTCCGGCGCGTCGAGCACGGCCACGTCACCGACCGGTGTCGATGGGTCGGCGGCCAGGGCCCGCAGGATGCGGGTGAACTGTTCGGCGAACGTTGCGATGGTCGAGGGGTCGAACAGGTCGGTGGCGTAGGTGAAGGACGCGTGGATTCCGCCGTCAGCCTGTTCGGTGAGGGTCAGATGCAGATCGAACTCGGCGGTCTGCAGCTCCGCCGGGACGGTCGAGACTGCGAGTCCCGGCAGGTCGAACGTGGTGGGGGCCAGGTTCTGGAAGGACAGGGCGACCTGGAACAGAGGGTGCCGACCCTGCGAGCGAACCGGATCGAGAACTTCTACCAGCCGCTCGAACGGCACGTCGGCATGCGAGAACGCACCCAAATCGGCTTCGCGGGTGCGCTCGACCAACTCGTCGAACGTGGCCTCCGGCGCGACGTGCGTCCGCAGAACGAGGGTGTTGACGAACATGCCCACGAGGTCGTCGAGGGCCTGCTCGCCCCGGCCGGCAACGGGAGTTCCGACCACGATGTCGGCCGAGTTCGACAGCCGGCTCAGAAACACCGCGTAGGCGGCGTGCACGGTCATGAACAGGCTGGCGTCGCGGGCAGCCGCGAATTCACGTAGCAATTCGTGGGTGTGGGCGTCGACATCGAACGTCAGCTCGCTGCCGCGGTGTGACTGTCGGCGTGGACGCGGCCGATCGGTGGGCAGGGTGAGCTCGTCCGGCAGCTCGGCGAGAGTGCGCACCCAGTACTCGGTTTGGCGGGACACCAGCGAGGCGGGGTCGTCCTCGTTGCCGAGCAGTTCGCGGTGCCAGAGGCTGTAGTCGGCGTACTGGACCGGGAGTGGCGACCACGCAGGCTCGTCCTGCTGCGCACGTGCGGTGTACGCGAGCATCACGTCGCGGGCCAGCGGCGCGAGCGAGAAACCGTCGGCGGCGATGTGATGGACCACGACGACGAGAAGGTGCTCGTTCTCGGAGACCGCGAACAGGCCTGCGCGCAGGGGTAATTCCACGGTGAGGTCGAATCCCGTGGACGCGAACTCCACGGCCCGCTGCAGCGCATCGCTCTCGGTCACCTCGAGCACGGTGAGGTCCGGGAGTGCCGACTCGATGGTGACCAGGACCTGGTGTGGGCCGGTGGGTGAGTCGGGGTAGATCGTGCGCAGTGCCTCGTGCCGTTCGAGGACGTCGCTGATCGCTGCCTGCAGAGCGGAGACGTCGAGCGTCCCGGTCAGGCGGAGGGCGAGCGGCAGGTTGTCGACGGTGGAACCCGGGTCGAAACGGTTGAGGAACCACACCCGCGCCTGCGCCGGAGACAGCGGAATCCGGTCCGGTCTCGGACGTGCCTCCAGGACCGGGCGGTCGGACCGTCCGGCGGTGTCCACGGCGGCGGCCAGCGCCGCGACGGTGGGTGCGTCGAACAGCGACCGCACGGACAGGGACGTGCCGGTGGCCGCGCGCAGGCGGGCGATCACCTGGGTGGCGGACAGGGAGTTGCCGCCGATCTCGAAGAAGCTGTCGTCGGCTCCCACCCTGTCGACGTCGAGGATCTCCGTGAACACCCGCGCGACAAGCAGTTCGGTGGGGGTCGACGGCGCCCGGAACGCCGTCCGCGCCGCAAATGTCGGGGCGGGCAGCGCCGGGCGGTCGATCTTCCCGGCCGGGGTGAGCGGAATGGCGTCGAGGACTGTGACGGTTGCCGGCACGAGCGCGCGGGGCAGCAGTTCTGCCGCGGCCGACAGGATGTCGGAGACGTCGGGGCTGGTCCCAGGCGCGAGCACGACGTAACCAACGAGTTGATCGCCAAGCCGGGGGTGGTGATGGACGGACGCTGCCGCGGCCACCACGTCGCCGTGTCGGGACAGCGCGGCCTCGATCTCACCGAGTTCGAGGCGCAGACCCCGCAGTTTCACCTGCGAGTCGGCGCGGCCCACATAGGTGAGCTGCCCGTCGAATCGCAGCCGCACCAGGTCACCGGTCCGGTACATCCGGCTACCTTGGGGTCCAGAGGGATTGGCGACGAACCGTTCCGACGTCAGTCCGTGCCGCGCGTGATAGCCGCGGGCGAGGCCGGGGCCGGACAGGTACAACTCACCCGTGACACCGCGCGGTACGGGCCGCAGCCGGGAGTCGAGGACCAGCGCTTGCGTGCCGTCGAGTGGGCTGCCGATGGTGATGTCGGCGCCCGGGGTGAGCGGTTCACCGATGGTGACGACGATGGTCGTCTCGGTGGGACCGTAACTGTTGAAGAAACGCCGGCCCGGGGAGAACTGTTCGACCAGCTGCGGTGGGCACACCTCACCCCCGACGACGACGGTGCGCAGGTCACCGAGTGCGCTCGCATCGACGGTGCTCAATGCGGCTGGGGCAGTGAGCACGTGGGTGACCCGCTGGTCGCGGAGCAGGGCGGTGAGGTCTTCGCCGCCGACCACCGACGGCGGTGCGATCACCAGCGTGGCCCCGGCGCTGAACGCTTGAATCATCTCGAAGACGGAGGCGTCGAAGCTTGCGGACGACAACCGGAGCACGCGGGACCGCGACGTCGTGCCCAGTTCCGGGCGTGCCTCCGCCGTGAAGGCGCTCAATCCCGTATGAGTGACACTGACGCCCTTGGGCATTCCGGTGGAGCCGGACGTATAGATGAGATACGCCGGATGCTGCAGGCGCAGCGGCATAGTGCGGTCGCGATCGGTGACCGGTGCGGCCGACGTGACGTGTGAGGCGTCGTCGAGCAGCAGCCACTCGGTGCCGCCGGGGAGCCCCGCCGCGGTGGCGGTGTCGGTCAACCCGAGCGCCGCACCCGAGTCGGAGAGCATGTGCTCGATGCGGTCGCGCGGGTAGCTCGGATCGACGGGAACGAACGCAGCACCCGTCTTGGTCACCGCCCACACGGCGAGGGCGGCCTGGGAGGTCCGCGGAAGTGCCAGCGCCACCACCGTTTCCGGGCCCACGCCGTGCGTGATGAGTACGCGTGCCAACTGGTTCGATTTCGCGTCGAGGTCCGCGTAGGAGAGTTCCCCCTCCTCCGACACGAGTGCGATCCCGCCGCGCCCGGCACCGCTCGTGAAGATGTCCGGCAACGTGCGTGCGAACACGGCAGGCGGTTCGGGTGGCGCGGTCAGTGCGGCGTGTTCGTCTGCGGTCAGCAGGTCCAGATCGCCGACCGCGCATTTCGGATCGGTGATCCCCTGCCGCAGAATTCTCTCGAAGCGGACTGAGAAGGAGTCGACAGTCTCGCGGTCGAACAGATCGGTGGCGAAAATCCAGGACGCCGCCATTGCCGCACCGTCGGAGCGGAGGGTCAACTGCAGATCGAACTTCGCCGGCACCACACCGAGATCCAGTGCCGACACCGCCAGACCGGGAAGCGTGAGCTGGTTGACGCTCTGATCCTCGAGCGACAGCGCCACCTGGAAGATCGGCGAATACGCCTGGGAGCGTGCCGGTTGCAGTAGGTCGATCAACCGCTCGAACGGCAGGTCCGCGTTGCCGTACGCCGCAAGATCGGTCTCCCGGACGTGCCCGAGCACCTCCGCGAACGAGGACGCCGGGTCGACGTGGGTCCGCAACGCGAGCGTGCCGACGAACATCCCCACCAAGTCGTCGAGGGCCTGCTCGCCGCGGCCCGCGACCGGAGTGCCCACCACCACGTCTGTGGTTGCGGCGAGGCGCGCGAGCAGTGTGGCCAGGGCTGCGTGCACCACCATGAAGAGGGTGGCGCCGTGGCTGCGTCCGAACGCTGTGGCTTGTTCGACGAGTGCGCTGTCGAGGCGGAACGTCGAGGTCTCCCCGCGCAGTGACGCCACGGCCGGCCGTCGCCGGTCGGTGGGCAACTCGAGCAGTTCCGGGGCTCCGCGCAGTTGCTGACGCCAGTACGCAGCCTGGCGTGCGGCGACACTTCCCTCTTCGGACTCGGCACCGAGAAGCTGCCGCTGCCATACGCTGTAGTCGGCGTACTGGACGGCGAGCGGTGTCCAGTCCGGGGTTTGGTGGCCGACGCGGGCGGTGTACGCCAGCATCAGGTCGCGGGCGAGCGGCCCCATCGACGCGCCGTCCGCACTGATGTGGTGCACCACCACGACGAGAACGTGTTCGCCCGGTGACAGCTCGAACACGCTGCTGCGCAACGGGACCGATACCGTCACGTCGAAGCCGGTGGACAGCTCGGCGGTCAGCACTGCGAACAGCTGTTCTTCGTCGTCGACGCGGCGCGGTTCGAGGTCCAGCGCGAGGTCGTCGAGGGGGACGATCCGCTGATACGGGCCGTCGGCAGAGTCGGGATACACGGTCCGCAGCGCCTCGTGGCGCTCCAGGACGTCCCGCAGCGCCGCCCCGAGGGCAACGGTGTCGAGGTCGCCGGACAGCCGCAGTACGAACGGAATGTTGTAGGCCACCGACTCGGGGTCGTAGCGGTTGAGGATCCACATCCGGGACTGCGCCGCGGACAGGGGAATACGATCCGGTCGTTCGATGCCGCCGAGCGCCGGGCGGTCCCCGCGCTCGGCGGCGTCGACCACCGCGGCGAGAGCCGAGACGCCCGGTGCCTCGAAGATCACCCGCACGGCCAACGACGTGCCCGCCGACTCGTTGACCCGGCCGATCACCCGGGTGGCACTCAGCGAGTCGCCGCCCAGATCGAAGAAATCGTCCTCGGCTCCGACCATGCCGGCACCGAGCACACCGGCGTAGGCGGCCGCGACCAGAAGTTCGGTGTCAGTACGCGGGGCCACGTACTCGCGGACCGCGAAGACCGGTTCGGGCAGGGCTTCGCGATCAACCTTGCCCGCCGGGGTAAGCGGAACCTGGTCGAGCTCCATCACGGTGGACGGCACCATGTAGCTGGGCAGGAGGCGGGCGGCGTGCGCGGCGAGCGCGGCGTGATCGAAACGCGAATTCGGCCGAATTCGCACGTACGACACCAACACCGAGGTCCCGCCCTCACGTTCCCGCACGGCGGACACCGCGAAGTCCACCGACTCGTGCTCCGACAGCACCGCATCGATTTCACCGAGTTCGATGCGCAGTCCGTGCAGCTGTACCTGGAAGTCGCTGCGCCCCACATACTCGAGGACGGGTTCCTCGCCGCGGCTCCACCGCACGAGGTCGCCGGTGCGGTACAGGCGGTTACCGCCGCCCCCGGGGAACGGGTCGGCGACGAATCGCGATGCCGTCAGACCCGAACGGCCGTGATAGCCCTCGGCGAGCCCGGGGCCCCCGAGATACAGCTCCCCGGTCACCCCGCGCGGCACGGGCCGCAGCCAGCGGTCCAAGACGAGTGCACGTGCGCCCAGCATCGGGCCGCCGATCGTGATCGCGGCGGGGTCGGTCTGCGGACCCGTCATGGTGATCACGATCGTCGACTCGGTGGGGCCGTAGCTGTTGTAGAGGCGGCAGCGGCTGCCGAACCGCTCGACGAGATCCGGCGGGCACACGTCGCCACCGACGACCACGGCCTCGAGCGAGTCGAGGTCGGCGGCGTCCACGGTTCCCAATACCGCGGGTGCACTGATGATGTGGGTGACCCGCTGCGAACGAAGGAGAGCCGTGAGTTCGTCGCCGCCGTACACGCCCGGTGGCGCAATCACCATCGTCGCGCCCGCGCTGAACGCCTGCACCATCTCGAACACGGAGGCGTCGAAGCTCGACGAGGAGAAGCGCAGCACCCGCGAGTCGCGCGTCACGCCGAGCTCGGGCAGGGCCCACGCGGCGAACGCAGCCAGGCCGGTGTGCGTGACCACCACACCTTTCGGCGTGCCCGTAGAACCCGACGTGTAGATCATGTACGCCGGATGGTGAGGTGTCAGTGGTACCGGACGATCGGCGTCCGTCACCGGTCCGACTGACAGCTTCGCGCAGGCAGACATGAGCGCGGAGTCGTCGAGGGCGAGCCATTCGACGCCGGTTCCCTCGAGCAGGTCGCGGTGCGCGGTGGCCGTCAGACCGAGGGTCACGCCCGAATCGGACAACATATGGGCGATGCGCTCGGCCGGGTAGGCCGGGTCGACGGGGACGAACGCCGCCCCCGACTTCGCCACGGCCCACACCGCCACGACGGAGTCGACGGACCGGGTGAACGACACCGCCACGAAGTCACCGGGGCCCACTCCGCGGGTCAGCAGCAGACGTGCGAGCGCGGTGCTGCGCTCGTCGAGTTCGCGGTAGCCGGTCGTTGCTGCATCGAGAATCAGTGCCGTGCCGTCGGGGTTCGCCCGGACCCCGGCTTCGAACAGGTCGACCAGCAGCAACGGGTCGGGTGCCGCCGGGCCGGCGGCAGGCACGAGTTGTGCGTGCTCGTCCGCCGTCAGCACGTCCAGGTGTGCAACCGGGGTGTCCGGGTCCGCGTCGGCGAACCGGGCCAGCAGGTCGAGGAACCGCGCGTGGTGTCCGGCGAGTTCCTCGGCCCCGTACAGGGCGGGGTTCGCCTCGAAATCGATGCGCGACGAACTTCCCGCCACGCTCGGGTACAGGTTGACGGAGAGGTCCTCGACGGGTCCGGTCGACAGGACGTGAAACCGACCGGTGAGCTCGGCGAGGGTGATTTCGGAATGGAAGTTCATGATGTTGATCGCGGGACCGAAGAAGCCCCGCTGATCCTGGGCGGCGCCGGCGTCGCGGCGGATGTCCTCGCTGCGGTAGCGCTGGTGGCGCAACGCACCGGTGAGCTCGAGCTGGACGGCGGAGACCAGCGCGGCGACCGTCGTGTCCGGGATGATCGACACCCGCAGCGGCACCACATTGGACACCATGCCGCCCGATCGACGCAGCACGGCGTTGGTGCGGGCCGACACGGGCAGACTGAGAACGACGTCGTCCGAATCCGTCATCCGGGCGACGAAAGCTGCGGTCGCGGCCACGGCGACAGCCGCGAAGGCGGAGTTGAGACGCGAGGTCGCCCCGTCCACCGACCGGGCGACGTCGGCGGGCACCTGCCCGCCGTGCCAGCGGGACCGAGCCTGCGCCGGGGCAGTGCGGCCCGCGAGGCTGACCGGGACGGGGAGGTTCCGGGATCGCGTCGCCCAGTAGTCGCGGTCGGTGAGGTACCGGGAAGAACCGATGTACGCGTCCTCGGCGGCCGAAACCTCTCGGAGGTCACCCGCCACCGACGGCGGCGGCTCCACACCCCTGATCTCGGCCGTGTACAACTCGGCGGCGCGGCTCATGAACTTCATGGCGCCGTAGCCGTCGAGAGCGATGTGGTGGATGCGGCAGTACCAGAGATGGTGGTGGTCGCCGATCTGCAGGGTGGCCGCCCGGATCAGCCGGTCCGAGAGCAGATCCAGCGGTGCGGTGTAGTCGGCGCGCATCCACTCGACTGCGGCAGCGTGGGGGTCCGGCTCCGCCCGGAAATCGTGGTGTCCCACCCCATCGTCGAGAGTGAGGTCGACCGTCTGGAGCGGTTCGCCGTCGATCTCGACGATGCGGAGCATCCCGCTACCGATCTCGCGGGCAGCGACCTGACCTGCACGTCGAAAAGCATCGACATCCAGGGCGCCCTCGACGTCGATGTACTGCGCAATCGTGATCGGCACTTCGCCCATAAGGTGCTGCGCATACCAGATACCGCGCTGAGCGGCGGTGAGGGCGAAATAGTGCGAACCGTTCTCGTTGACACTGGTGTCAACGCGGGCGGACGGGCCAGCCGCGAACTCTGCCGGTTCCACGAATCGTTCTCTTATCTACTAGGAGCGGCGAGACGACTCTTGCTCCGGTGACCGACTACGTGCGCCCTGCGGTGGTTACACCCCGTGGGACAACTTACGTAGGGTTGCATAACCTACATAAGGTCGTCAAATCGCTCGGGTGTAACTGGATCGGTAAGTCGACGCGCCACCTGTGCGCCTTTGTGGTAGCCAGAGGTACCAGAA
Organism: Rhodococcus sp. IEGM 27; assembly: GCF_033142305.1. Taxonomy (NCBI): domain Bacteria; kingdom Bacillati; phylum Actinomycetota; class Actinomycetes; order Mycobacteriales; family Nocardiaceae; genus Rhodococcus; species Rhodococcus sp. IEGM 27. The sequence goes on from NZ_JAWLSG010000001.1 coordinate 1,308,637, forward strand.
AGGCGCACGGGAGGAGCACCGATGATCGAACCGCCCGGCCTGAGCACAGTGAACGAGTGCAGCGACGAGCAGGCCGTCGCCTTGCTGACCGAGTGTTGTTCGTCGACGGCGTGGGCGCGCCGGGTGGCCGCCGCGCGGCCGTTCCGCACGGCCGAAGAGCTCTATACCCGCGCCGACGAGGTTCTCGCCGAACTCACCGAAGCCGAGATCGACGAGGCGTTGGCCGGGCATCCGCGCATCGGCGACCGCCCCGACAACGCGTCGTCGGCGCGTGAGCAGTCCGCAGTCGCTTCCGCCGACCGCGAGTTGCGGGCGAAACTTCGCGCGGGAAACGAGGAGTACGAGAGAAAGTTCGGACACGTCTACCTCGTGTGCGCGTCCGGACGTTCCGCGCAGGAACTGCTCGACGTGCTGCACCGACGCCTCGACAACGACAGCAGCACCGAGCGCAGGGTTCTACGGGCGGAACTCGCCGCGATCAACCGGCTGCGTCTCGTACGGTTGCTGAACCACTCCACCGAAGGAGGACGTTGATGACCAGAATCCTCAGCACGCACGTGCTGGACGCAACGACCGGTGAGCCGGCAGCCGGACTTCACGTGCGACTCGAATCCCTCGAGGGTGAACCGATCGCCTCCGCGATGACCGGCGTCGACGGCCGCATCCCCGAGATCGCACCCGAGGGCCTGATCGCGGAGACGTATTGCCTCGTGTTCGACACCGGTGACTATTTCGGTCGGCGCGGCCAGGACACCTTCTACCCGGTGGTGACCGTCACCTTCGAGTTGAGATATCCCCAGCGTGGCTACCACGTTCCGTTGTTGTTGTCCCCCTACGGCTATTCCACCTATCGCGGGAGCTGAACGTGAGTAATCCGAACAACGGCCCCCACCTCGGGGGCAAGATCGTCCTGGGTAAGAACCAGTATGGGAAGGCCGAGAACCGGATCGTCCGAATCTACCGCGACACCCCTCGGCACGAGATCCGGGACGTGAGCGTCTCCACCTGTCTCCGAGGTGACTTCTCAGCCGCTCACCTCGAGGGTGATCAGAGCACCGTGCTGCCCACGGATAGTCAGAAGCAGACCGCCTTCTCCTACGCGAAGGAGAAGGGACTCGATTCCATCGAGGAGTACGGACTGGCGTTGGCGCGGCATTTCGTGAACGACGTCCAACCTGTCGAGGGCGCGCGCATCGAGATCGAGGAGTACTCGTGGGCGCGGGCCGTGGTCGAGGGTGCCGAGCACGATCACACCTGGGTGCGGAAGGGCGAGGAGGTGCGTACCGCGGCCGTCACGGTCGACGCCGAAGGAACATGGGTGGTCGGGGGCCTGAAGGATCTGGTGATTCTCAAATCCACGGGTAGCGAGTTCTTCGGGTTCCTGAAGGACGAGTACACCGTCCTCGAAGAGACCCACGACCGGGTGATGGCCACGTCACTCGTCGTGCAATGGCGGTTTGTCACCACCGAGGTCGACTGGAACAGCGTGTACACCGACATCAAGGAACAGATTGTGTCCACATTCGCGACGGTGCATTCGTTGGCCCTGCAGCAGACACTCTACGAAATCGGCAAGGCAGTCCTCGAGCGCTGTCCCTTGCTCGCGGAGGTGCGTCTGTCTGCGCCCAACAAGCACCACTTCGCGCACGACCTCGGGCGCTTCGGTGTGGAGAACGACAACGAGGTGTTCCACGCCGCCGACCGCCCCTACGGCCTGATCCAGGCGACGGTCCAGCGTTCCGACGCTCCGGACCCCGGGCCGGCGTGGTCTGCCTACGCAGGTTGGCTGAGTTGACGCCGACCGGCCCCCCGAGGAATTGCTCGTCGACGGGCGCACGGTGGTCGAGCGTGGGAGGGTGACACCGTGGACCTCTCGTTCGTCACCGACATCGCCACACCGCGCACGCGCGCGGAACTTCCCGTGCCGGAACCGGGATCGGCGTACCTGGCCGGCGGAACCTGGTTGTACTCGGAACCGCAACCGGGCCTCACCCACCTGGTAGATCTCACTACCCTGGGCTGGCAATCAGTCACGGTGCAGCCCGACGAGCTCGAGGTGGCCGCCACGTGCACCATCGAAACGCTCTGCCACACCGCATATCCCGATCAATGGAACGGAACCAGTCTGTTCCGTCCGTGCGCCGAAGCACTCGTCGCGTCGTGGAAGATCTGGCACACCGCCACCGTCGGGGGAAATCTCGCGCTCGGACTGCCGGCAGGCGCCATGATCACCGCATGCTGCGCACTCGACGCCGAGGTGCTGCTCTGGGCGCCCGACGGGAGCGAACGGCGAATCCCGGTGCTCGACTTCGTTACCGGCGCCGGGTGCACCGTGCTGAATCCGGGCGAACTGATCCGCAGCATTCATTTCCCGGGATCGGCACTCCGGAGCCGCACGACGCTCCGCAAGATCGCCTATTCACCGCTCGGCCGGTCCGGCGCACTCCTGGCGGGACGACTCGGACCGGACGGATTCACGCTCGCCGTCACCGCGTCGACCCTGCGCCCGTTCGTACTGCGCTTCCCCGACGTTCCCGACTTTCACGCACTCGACACTGCACTGGCGGAACATATTCCACTCGAGTCGTACTTCACGGACGCACACGGTGTCGCCGACTGGCGGCGCCACGTCACCGCCGTCCTCGCGGAGGAGATCAGGGAGGAACTGGCATGAAGTTCACCGTCGACGGGCAGCCGGTGAACGCCGACCCGCGGCCCGGTCAGTGCCTGCGCACGCTGTTGCGGGACCACGAGATTTTCGCGGTCAAGAAGGGGTGCGACGCCGGTGATTGCGGCGCCTGCACGGTGTTGCTCGACGGTCACCCCGTGCATTCGTGCGTCATTCCGGCGCACCGTGCCGAGGGCCTCGAGGTGACGACGGCCGCAGGGCTGGGGAGCCCCGAGCGACTCCATCCCGTCCAGGAGCAGTTCGTCGCTGCGGCCGGCTTCCAGTGCGGTTTCTGCACTCCAGGAATGGTAGTTACTGCTTCTGCGCTCACCGCCGATCAACGGGACGACCTTCCCCGCGCCCTGAAGGGAAACCTCTGCCGCTGCACGGGTTACCGCGCGATCCGGGATGCAGTCGGCGGAATCTGCACCACCGAGGACGACTCGAACGGTCACTCCTCCGGCCGTTCGATTCCTGCCCCCGCCGCCACCCGGGTGGTATGCGGGGCCGAACCGTACACCCTCGATGTCAGGGTCCAGGGATTGCTCCACGTCCACGTCCTCGGCAGCCCGCACGCCCATGCGCGGATCACCCGCATCGACACCGCCGCGGCGGAGGGAGTGCCCGGCGTCCACGCGGTACTCACCCACCGAGACAGCCCGGACATCGCCTTCTCCACCGCACGTCACGAACTGCGCACCGACGACCCGGACGACACCTACGTCTTCGACACCGTGCTGCGGTTCGTCGGACAGCGTGTCGCGGCGGTGGTCGCCGACTCGGTCGACATTGCCCGCCGCGCAGCGGAATTGATCGACGTCGACTACGACATTCTGAAGCCTGTATTCGACCCGGACCTGGCACACCGAGCAGGCGCGCCCCTGCTCCACTCCGACAAGGGCGCCGAGTCGCGCATCGCGGATCCCACCCGCAACCTGGTGGCAGAGTTACACGGTGAGGTCGGCGACCTCGAGGCGGGACTCGCGGCGGCCAGGGCGTCGGGTGCGGTGGTCGAGGGGACGTGGCAGACGCAGCGCGTGCAACACGTCCATCTGGAGACGCATTCCGCGATCGGCTGGCTCGACGACGAGGGGCGCCTGACCCTCCGGAGCAGCACTCAGGTTCCCTTCCTCGTACGCGACGAACTGGCACGACTCTTCGCGCTGGACCGTTCCGGGGTCCGGGTGTTCACCGCCCGAATCGGCGGTGGATTCGGCGCCAAACAAGAAATGCTCGTCGAGGACCTCGTTGCACTTGCGGTTTTGCGCACCGGTAAGCCCGTGCAGTATGAATTCACCCGCTCGGACCAGTTCACCACCGCGCCGTGCCGCCATCCCATGCGGGTCGCGGTGCGGGCCGGGGCCGATGGAGAAGGAAGGCTGACTGCGCTCGCCGTGGACGTGCTGTCGGACGCCGGAGCCTACGGGAATCATTCCGCGGGGGTGATGTTCCACAGCTGCGGAGAGTCCGTCGCGCTGTACCGCTCCCCCAACAAGCGGGTCGATGCCCGAGCCGTCTACACCAACAACCTGCCGTCGGGCGCCTTCCGCGGATACGGGCTCGGACAGGTCATTTTCGGTATCGAGTCGGCGTTGGACGAGCTTGCCCGAAAGCTGGGCATCGACCCCTTCGACTTCCGCCGCCGCAACGTGATCGTTCCGGGGGACGACTTCGTCGAAGCCGAGGTGGCGCACGACGACCTCACCTACGGGAGTTACGGGCTCGACCAATGTCTCGACCTCGCCGAGGCAGCCCTGCGCCGGGGCAATGGAGTTACCCCACCCAGGGGCGCGCGATGGAAAGTCGGCGAGGGCATGGCGGCGTCCATGATCGCAACCATTCCGCCGCGTGGGCACTTCGCGGAAGCGTCCTGCACTCTCGTCGCGGGCGGCCACTACGAAGTGCGGGTAGGCACCGCCGAATTCGGCAACGGAACCACGACCGTGCACGCGCAGCTCGCGGCAACCGCGCTCGGCACCACCACCGATCGAATCATCATCCGCCAGTCCGACACCGACCTCACGGGGCACGACACGGGAGCGTTCGGGTCGGCCGGAAGTGTGGTTGCCGGAAAGGCAGTCGATCAGGCGTGCAACAGTCTGCGCGCACTTCTGTCCGAAACCGCGCGCCGCATCGCCGGAGTCGCCGAGGACGCGGAATGCTCGCTGACACCGGAGGGCGTCCGGATCGGCACCCAAGTGATCGAATGGGACAAGCTCGCAGCCGAGGGCGTTCTTCGAGCCGAGGGTCGGCACGACGGCACTCCCCGCTCAGTGGTCTTCAACGTGCATGCATTCCGGGTCGCCGTCGACATGGTCACCGGTGAGGTACGAATTCTGCAGTCGGTCCAGTCCGCCGACGCAGGGACCGTCCTCAATCCGCAGCAGTGCCGTGGGCAGGTCGAGGGAGGCGTAGCTCAGGCGATCGGCAGTGCGCTGTATGAAGAGATCCGCCTCGACGGCGCCGGAACGGTCCTGGGACCTCAGCTGAGGAACTATCACATCCCTCAACTGGCCGACATTCCCGAGACCGAGGTGTATTTCGCGGACACCTACGACCAATTAGGTCCACTGGGCGCCAAATCCATGAGCGAGTCGCCGTACAACCCGGTGGCCCCGGCCTTGGCCAACGCCATTGCCGACGCCACCGGCGTTCGCTTGCGACGGTTGCCGATGACTCCGGCACGGGTGTGGCGAGAGATGACCACGGCCCATGTCGGTCACATCGAGGCCCCGTAGCCCGTCCCGGTTGTGCACTTGCAACTGTTCGTACGGTTGGGTGCTCGGTCTGTTTCGCCACGATATGGGTCGGATCGGTGGCATTGTGAGTACTGGCCGCTACTGGACGGGAGTTCATCACATGGCAACGCACATCCACCTCGGGCACATCTTCCACATCGCCGGCGCACCGACAGTGACCGAAGCCGCGGCCGCTCTCGTATCGATTCCCGACGGCGCACTGGTCCTGGACGATTCCGGGCGAATCGCGTTCTGCGGCGACCGAACCGAGATTCCGTCGGAATATGAGTCCGGCACCGTGCACGACCACCGGCCGGGGTTCTTGTTGCCGGGGTTCGTCGACACCCACATCCATTTCCCGCAGACCTACGCCGGCGACTCCTACGGCGGCGGACAACTGCTGGAATGGCTGACCCTGTGCATGTTCCCGTCGGAAACGAAGTTCGCCGATCCGGAGTTCGCGCAGCAAGCGGCCGTCGAATTCACCCAACGTCGCATCTCGGCGGGCACTACGGCCGCGATGGTATTCGGGTCGGCGTTTCCGCATGCACAGGACGCCCTATTCACCGAGACGAAGAAGGCCGGTCTTCGTATCGTCAGCGGCCGCGGCATTCAGACTGTCGGTATCGGCACCGCCCAGCCACTGATGACATCCGAAGACGATGCGATCCGGTTGACCCGCGAAGAGATCGACAAGTGGCACGGCGCGGACACCGGTGATGTCGCCACCGCACTGTTGCATGTGGCTATCGTCCCGCGGTTCTCGTTGTCGGTGACGACCGAGACCCTGAAAAACCTCGGGGAACTGTACGACGAAGTACGGGACCGTGGGGTGTATGTGCACTCGCATCTCAACGAGAACAATCGCCCGGGAACCGGAGAGGTGGACTCGACCAAAGAGGTGTACGGGGTGAATTCATACCTGGACACCTACGACGGGAAGTTTTTGCCCGGCTCCCAGGTGGGCGGGAAGAGCCTGCTGGGCCGACGTACCATCCTCGCGCACTGCGTGCACTGTCAGGATGTCGAGCTCGAACGGATGGCCGAGACCGGTACGTCCGTCTCGCACTGTCCGGTCTCGCAGCTGTTCCTGGGATCCGGAACGATGCCGTGGAAGCGGACGGTCGCCTCGGGTGTCAACATTTCCGCGGGCACAGATTTCGGCGGCGGCGACGAATGGTTGATCCCGCGGGTGCTCGGCGATGCGTTCAAAGTGCACATCAACGAACCCGGGGACGACGGAGTATCGATGCATCCGGCCGAAATGCTGTTCATCGGTACCCTCGGCGGTGCCAGAGCCTTGGACATGGAGAACCGATTCGGTAACTTCGACGTCGGTAAGGAAGCCGACTTCGTCGTCGTCGATCCGTCCGGCACCCCGGCGCTCGACGGGCTACTGCGCCACGGCATCCGCGCCGCCGACCCCGCCCTGGCCCGCGATCAGACCCTGTTCGCGCTCTTGATGGGGATACGCGATACCTCCATCGCCGAGGTCTATGTCGCGGGCCGGCGGGCCGGGGCGTCCTGAGTTCTAGGCCGCTCGGTCCAGCTCGTTCGAGTCGGCAGGTTCGATCTCCTGCGCGTAGTGGAAGTGCGGGCGCCGATGACCGAGGAACGATCCACACCACGACATCACTGCCACGTAACGGTTCCGGAATCCGACCAGGTAGACGAGGTGGACGGCAAGCCACAGGAACCAGGCGAGTACACCGGTCAACTCGATCTTGCCGACGCGGGTGATCGCGCGGAACCGGTTGATGATCGCCATGCTGCCCTTGTCCCGATAGGTGAAGGGTGTTCCGCCGGCCCGCTTTCCGTTGATGATCGCCGCGACGTGACGGCCACCCTGCATCGCGAACGGCGACTGAGCCGGCAGGTTGTTCAGCGAAGCCATGTCGCCGATGGCATAGATGTCGTCGTAGCGGCCCACGGTGAGGTCCTCGTCGACCAGCAGTCGACCGCCGCGGCCGGTCTCACACCCGGTCCGTTCCGCGAGCACCGCCGCGAAGTCGTTGGCCTGAATGCCGGCCGACCAGATGATCGTCTCCGCCGTCAGTCGCTTCTCGAACCCGTTACCGGGCGACGACAGAGTGGCACCGTGCTCGTCGATATCGGTCACCATGGTGCCGAGGACCACCTCGACCCCTGCACGCTCGAGGGAGTCCTGCGTGTACTTGCTGAGCTTGCCGCCGAACACGGGCAGCGTCTCCCCCGCACCCTCGACGAGGGTCACGGTGACGTCCTCGGCGGTAACGTCCCGCAGCGACTTCTCGAAGTAGCGTCCCGCCAGTTCCTTGATCTGACCTGCCAGTTCGACCCCGGTGGGCCCCGCGCCGATCACGATGAAGTGGAGCAGATCCCGGCGACGTTCCGGGTCCGACGTAGTGTGCGCCTCTTCGAAGCAGCGGACGATCTGGCGGCGCAACCGGTCGGCGTCGGCGACCGTCTTGAGGGCGTACGTGACCTCGGCGAACTCGTCGCGGCCGAAGTACGCCTGACGAGCACCCGTCGCGGCGATCAGAGTGTCGTAGCCGAGGGTGTGGCGAATCCCGCCTGCCTCGTAGACCACCTCGCGCTTGTCCGGGTCGACGTCGACGACACGGCCGAGCCGGACGTCACCACTGGGATACTTGGCGAGGATGGCGCGGATGGACGGCGCGATCTCGCCGGGCGAGAGCACACCAGTGGCCACCTGGTAGAGCAGTGGCTGGAAGAGGTGCTCGGTGGTCTCGGAAATCAGCACGAACGGCGTGCCTGCCTTGCCGAGCTTCTTCGCTGCCGCGAGGGCGCCGAAACCCGATCCCACGATGACGACCTGTGTGCGATCCACCGAAAACCTCCTCTGCCAGCGTTCCTGTGCTTAGCGTTGCGTATGAGCCCACCTTATGGATCCGATGAGCCTGATTGCCAATAACCTGGGGAAATCGAAATTGTGTTATCTCGATCGCTCATAAATGCTCGTCGACGCTGTAGCCTGGGGTCATGGAGTTCCGGCAGTTGCGCTACTTCCTCGCGGTCGGTGAAGAAGGCAGTTTTTCCCGCGCGGCGGAGCGATGCTTCATCTCGCAGTCGGCAATCAGCCACCAGATAGCCAAGCTCGAGCACGAACTCGGCACGGCCCTACTCGAACGGTCCACCCGTGCGACGCGCCTGACCGCGGCCGGCGAACGCCTCATGCCGATCGCGGCAGAAATGATGAGCCTCGAGGCGCGCGCACTCTCGGTGGGACTCGACCCCCGCAATCGGCTGCGAATCAGCGCCAGCATGAGCTTCGCCACCCAAAGCCTGGAGGCGATATCCCTTGTGCGCGAGGAGTTCCCACAGCTCGACATCGAATTCGTCATCAAGGATTTCACCGACCGCATGACTGCGGTGGCGTCCGGTGATGCAGACCTGGCCCTGATCCGCGGCGGCGTCGACAGACCAGGACTCGAAACAATCGAATTCGGCCTCGAGGATCTGGTGATCGTCACCTCGGCTCAACATCCGCTGTCCAAGTTTTCGACCGTCGACCTCAGCGAACTGGCACCCTATCCGCTCCTGCTGCCGCCGCGCAGTAGTCAGGTGCTGATCCACACCGTGGTCGAGGATGCCTTCCGGCAAGTCGGGCAACGCGTGAAGCTCGGGCCCTCGATTCCCAGCGACCACACGGCCACCCTCGACGTCCTCACCACTCCCCTGTCGTGGACCGTGTTGTACGCCGACACCGCCGACGCGACTCCCCGGCGCGGGCTCAGTTTCATGCGCGAATCGCACGACCTCCTGCGCATCCCGGTGTGCGGGGTAGTCCGCAGCGGAACGGCAACCCGCCCCGAACTCACTCACTTGTTCCGCGCCCTCGCGCAGTCGATCGCAGGATCACGGGGAGCTGCCGACGCCGAATCCCCAGCCGACAGTTAGGCCGGCAGGATCGGCGCGCAACCTACTGGCCGAGGAGGAATATTCCGGTGATCAGGAGGGCGAGCACCTTCAAAAGCTCCAATCCGACATACACCCAGTGTGCGCGAGAGCGCGGGGCTTCTTCACCGGCAAGGATCCGGTCGGACCGACGCGTCAGCGTGGGCCGCACAACGGCCAACTGCACGACGAGCACCGCGACCGCCGCAATCGCCACGACTATGACATGGACGGGTGGGGCGTCGACGACGATCGCGGCAACCAGTGCTGCCGCCCACAGCATTTCGATGAAATTGAGGGCACGGAAGACGAGTCGACCGATACCCAGTCCCACTCGAACCGTGACCCCGGGTGCCCGGAACTTCAGCGGCGCCTCCACGAACGAGATCGCCACCACCATTCCGAGCCACACGAAGGTCACGGCGACTGCAACGGCGTGCGCGGTAGTCATCTGATGCCCTTTCCGGTGCAGTCGAACTCACCCGCCACCGAGACGGCTGCACACCCTGCTCGTGTACCGAGGTGTGCGGGTGAGGTGCAGTTCATGCCGGGGCGGCCGCCCAGCTGTCCGGGCCGAAAACCTCGTAGTAAATGTTCTCGGCCGCAACATCTTTCTCGAGCAAGGCTTCGCGCATGCCCAGCATGAAGGGCAGCGGCCCACAGAGATAGGCCCGGGTGCCGGGGGCGACGGTGATCTCCCCGAGGTCGGCTCGCCCCTTCCGCAGGTCCGCCTCGGGGCGACGCGCGCCGAGGTCCTCGTACCAGCGGTGCATGACCGCGAACGGCAGCCGCTCGACGAGTTCGGTCAACTCCGCCCGGTGGGCGTGGTTACTGGGCGAGCGGTCGGCGTGCAGCACCGAGATCGGGCGGGTGTCCTCGGTGTCGGCGAGGTGGCTGAGCATGCCCATCATCGGCGTACACCCGATGCCGGCCGAGATCAGCAGCAGCGGCGCGTCGTCGTCCTGCAGAACCAGGTCACCGAACGGGGTCGTCACGTCCAGTAGGTCATTCTCGAAAACATTGCGGTACAGGAAGTTCGACACTTCGCCCGCGGGCGAGTGCGATCCGTCCGACAGCAGCTGCCCGTCCACCCGCTTGACGGTGATCCGCCAGTCCTCGTGCGACGGAGCGGACGAGAGGCTGTACTGGCGGATCTGCCGGGCTCCGTCGGAAAGGTGAACTCCCACCGACAGATACTGCCCCGGGGCGAAGGCGGGCAGGGACGCACCGTCCACTGAGGTGAGCACGAAGGAGACGGTGTCGGCGGACTCGTGGCGGCGCTCACGGACACGCACCTGCCGCCAGACGTCACCGGCCGCGACCCCCGCTGCGCGGTAGAGACCGGCTTCCATCGCGATCAGGGTCTCGGCCATCGTCCAGTACACCTCGTCCCAGGCGGCGGCCACCTCCGGAGTGACAGCGTCACCGAGCACCTCGACGATGGCGTCGAACAGATGGGTGTGCACGATCGCGTACTGGGCGGGCTCGATTCCCAGCGAGGCATGTTTGTTCGCGATCCGAGAGAGGATCAAATCGACGCGCGCCTGATCGGGTTCCAGCTGCAGAGCCGCGAACGCGGCGATCGCCCCCGCCAACGCTTTCTGCTGACCACCCTGCTTCTGGTTGCCCCGGTTGAACAAGTCGCGTTCGAGGTCGGGGTGGGCGGCAAACATCCTGCGGTAGAACAGGCTGGTGATGTCGCCGATGGCGGCACCGACCACGGGCAGCGTGGCGCGGATGATTTCCGTGGAAGTGGGCGAGAGCATGTCATTCTCCGATCGCGGAAGAGAACTGGAAATCTGTGTCGGCCGGCCGGGGCAGTCCGAGCAGGACGGCGCGGGTCGGTGATTGGGTGAGGTCGTCGATGGTGACAGTGTCGAGCGACGCGAAAAACGCTTCCTGCGCACGGCGCAGCGCCGACCGCAGCCGGCAACCCGACCGCAGCGGACACGGCTGGGCGCCTTCGCATTCGACCACCTCCCCGTCTCCCTCGAGGCGGCGGGCGAGCCACCCGACAGAGGCGGTGCGGCCGAGTTCGGTGATGGCGAGGCCGCCCCCGCGGCCGCGGCGCGCGTCGACGATGCCGAGTTCAGCGAGCCGGGTGATCACTTTTGTCGCGTGCGTGTAGGACACCGCCAATTCCTCGGCGACCTGACGGCTCCCCGGACGGTCCCCCTCTGCCGCGACGGCCAGGCGCATGACGACCCGCAAGCCGAGATCGGTGAACCGGGTGAGCTGCATGACCTGAACGTACATTAATTCGCAACTCGGATGCGAGTTATGTGAGTGAGGTTACCTGCCGGCTGCCGGCGACACCCGGAAAGGAGCGAAGACGCTAGACGAGCCCGTGCCGGTCGATCCAGGTCAACACGTGTTCGAGTACAGCGTCCGGCGTCTCGAGTTGTGGGGTGTGCCCGACGCCGGGCAGTACGACGGTGTCCCACCGCGGGTTGTCGGCAGCGACCTTGCGCGCCGCGGCGACCGGAACCAGGCGGTCGCGGTCACCGTGGAGCAGGAGAACCGGTTGTTCGAGGGCGCGCATGGCCTGCAGGTAACGCTGCGGACGCGCCATCACCCGCATCAGTGAACGGCTCGCCTGCAGGAACGCGGCATCTTGCGAGGGCTGCTCGCGCCGGTACTTCGCCAGCTCGGTCGCTGCCTCGAGGACGTCCTCGGAGGCCCGTGCGGGATCGGCGAAGCACAGGTCGATGACCCGCTCGACCAGCTGACGGTCGGTCATCCGCCGGCTCGAATACTGGAGGTAACGCTCCCCGACGAAGGGCGTCATGTACATCGCGAACTGCGCAGCGATCCGCGGATGCGGCATCCGTTGCGCCGCAGGAAGCGCCGGGTCGACGAGCACGAGTGCAGCAACAGCGTCGGGGTGGGCGGACGCCTCGAACATCGAGATCATGCCGCCCATGGAATTGCCCATCAGGATCACCGGTCCACCCACCACCTCGGTGAGGAAGCGGTGAAGTACCGCCACGTTGGCGGGAATCCCCGTCTGACGTTTCCCCGCCGGGCTGAGCCCGAAACCCGGGAGATCCACCGTCAGAACCCGCGTCCGTTCCGCCAACGCCGGGGCCACCCGAACCCAGTTGAGGTGGGACCCACCGAGGCCGTGCACCATCACCACCGGCAGCGACCCTGCGTGCGGATCGCCGTACTCGACCCAGTGGACGGGTCCGTCGATGTCGATGACACTGCCCGAGCCACCCCACGACCGCGCGAACGTCTGACCGGCCGGCGAGCCGCCTCGTTTCGGATCAAGCATGCGTCCATCCCCTTCGATGCGTCGTCTCGGCGTCGCGCCTCTCGCTGTCCGGAGGCCGGAGGCCGGTGCCGGTCAGTCTACGACCGCTGTTCCCCCAGGACCCGGAGCCAACTTCTCGAAGGAGAAGTAGCGTGAACGCGTGCCGTACTCAGCTGCCAGTTCCGAGGACGCCGACAGCGAGCCGATCGCGGTGTCGACGGCCGAGCGGGCCGCGGTCGTTCAGCCGTGACGATCGGGGGCGTGCTGCTCGCCGCGGGGGGTGGCTCGCGGATGGGTATGCCCAAGGCGCTCGTCGTCGGCGGCGACGGAGAACCGTGGCTGGGGCGTGGCGTGCGCATCCTCGCGGAGGCCGGGTGCCGTCCCGTCGTCGTAGTCCTCGGCGCCCGCGCCGACGAGGCCGAGAGTCTGCTACCCGACGGCGTACCGGTGGTCGTGGGTGTGGCAAAAGACTGGCAGCGGGGCATGTCGGCGTCGCTGCGACGAGGTTTGGAGGTTGCGGAAACGTTCGGCGACGTCGACGCCGTCGTCATCACCCTCGTCGATCTGCCCGACCTGGACGCCGACGCTGTACGCCGTATCGCCTCCGTTCCGCCCGGCAGCGCACGATCCGCCTTGCGGCAAGCCCGTTACACCGACGCACCCGGACATCCCGTCCTCATCGGCCGCGACCACTGGAAAGCTCTACGCCACAGCCTCACCGGCGACACCGGCGCGAGGCAGTACCTCGCCGCTCACGGAGCCGAGACGGTCGACTGCTCCGACCTCGGAACCGGCCGGGACGTCGATTCCCGCGATTAATTGCAGCCCCGTGGCCCTTCCCCCGTTGGTGCAACAGCGCAGCGGCAGTCACCGGGAGCAGCGGCAGCCGGCGACGAGTCAGCGGCTGACTGCCTTCTTGTAACGCCGGATCGCGAACGGAACGAAGATGACGAGCAGTACCGCCGTCCATGCCAGCGAGGCGATCACGGGATTCTGCAATGGCCAGGCGTCGGGAACTGCCATGGCGGGGTTCGTGTTTCCGAACAATTCGCGCACGGCCTGGGTGAGTGCGGACACCGGGTTCCACTCCGCGATCACTTTGAGCGGTCCCGGCAGGTTGGTGGTTTCGACGAACGTGTTCGCGACGAAGGACAACGGGAAGATGACGATGAAGCTGGCATTGTTGAACACTTCGGGCGTGCGGATCCACAGCCCCACCACCGCCATCACCCACGACAACGCATAGGCGAACAGCAGCAGAAGCAGGTAGCCGAGTACGGCCTCACCCACACTCGAGTGGATACGCCATCCGATGACGAGACCCGTCAGCGACATCACCACGAGACTGACGATGTTGATCAGCACGTCGGTGGACGTCCGTCCCAGGAGAACCGCTGACGGCGCCATCGGGAGCGATCGAAACCGGTCGATGATCCCCTTCTGCACATCCTCGACCATGCCGAGTCCGGTCCACGTCGCCCCGAAGATGACCGTCTGGGTGAAAATTCCGGCGATGAGGAACTCGCGATACGACATCCCGGGAACTTCGATGGCACTTCCGAATACGTATGCGAACAGCAGCACGAACATGATCGGCGACAGCGTGGTGAAGACGATGAGGTCGGGCACCCGTTTGATCTTGATCATGTTGCGCTTGGCGATGGTGAGACCGTCGGCGAGTGCGGTGTGCATCGGGGCGGTGGTCGGTGGTGCGGTCATGGGACTTGCTCCTCCTCGGCCTCGTGCCCGGTGAGGGTCAGGAAGACGTCGTCGAGCGTGGGCCGGCGCAACCCCACATCGAATACCTTCACCCCACGATCGGACAGCCTCCCCAGGGCCTCGACCAGTGCGTCCGAACCCCCGGACACGGGGACGGTGACCCGGCGGACGTTGTCTTCGATGGTGATCGGCCCGGCGGCCAGCGGTGTGAGTTCGTTTCGGACCACCTCGAGATCGGCACCTTCCCGGACGGTCAGTTCGATGCGCTCACCACCGACGCGATCCTTCAGCTCGTCGGCGGTCCCACGCGCGATCACGCTGCCGCGGTCGATGACGGCGATCTGATCGGCGAGCCGCTCCGCCTCCTCCATGTACTGAGTGGTGAGCAGCAGGGTGGTGCCCTTGGCCACGAGGCTGTCGATGACGTCCCACAATCCGAGCCGGGCCCGGGGATCCAGTCCGGTGGTGGGTTCGTCGAGAAAAAGAACCTCCGGTTCGGCCACCAGCGCGCCCGCCAGGTCGAGGCGGCGTCTCATGCCGCCGGAGTAACCCTTCACGGGCCGATCGCCGGCTTCCACCAGATCGAACTGTTCGAGCAACTCGCGGGCCCGGGCTTTGCTTCGCTTGGCACCGAGGTGATAGAGCCTGCCCACCATCTCGAGGTTCTCGAAACCGGTGAGGTATTCGTCGACCGCGGCGTACTGGCCGGACGCACCGATCCGCGACCGAAGAGCCCGGGCATCGTGGATGACGTCGAGACCCGCCACCCGGGCCCATCCTTCGTCCGGGACGAGAAGGGTGGTGAAGACGCGAACCGCGGTGGTCTTGCCTGCACCGTTCGGCCCCAGCAGGGCCATGACGCTGCCCGCGCGGACCGCGAGATCTACACCGCCGAGCGCGGTGACCTTTCCGTACCGTTTCACCAGCCCCTCGGCTGCGATCGCGTCGACCATCAGAACTCCCCGTTCCTCGGCGTGTGAACCCAGTGTGACTCGAGGCGCCGACAGGGTGCAGGGAATATTAGGACCCCCGCCTCCTGGTCTGCGGATCTAGAACCCGTCTTCAGGCGCGATGCGACGACTCCACAGCGACCACGCGAGGGCAGCGAGCGCGGCGGTAATCTGGATGCGAGCGCCTCCACGACACTGCGAAACCGGCAGGAGAAGGTGATGTCCGACGACACGTCGGCGCTCCGGGCCGGCCGCGAGGCCTACACCCGGCGGGACTGGAGCGTCGCCTACACCCAACTGTCGATCGCCGATCGGCATCAACCGCTCGGGGGTACGGACCTCGAGCGACTCGCGGTCGCCGCCTATCTGATCGGTGAGGACGACGCCGCTACCGAGTTCTGGACTCGGGCCGTGAACCAGTGGGGACGCAGCAGCGATCCTGTAAGTGCGGCACGCTGCGCATTCTGGCTGGGACTTGCCCTGTCCCTCAGGGGTGAGCAGGTCCGCGGTGGCGGCTGGCTGGGCAGGGCCCAGAAGCTACTGGACACCACGGGTGTCGACTGCCCCGAACGCGGCTACCTCCTGGTCCCCCTGGGACTCCAGCGCCTGGCAGAGGGAGACGGCACCGCAGCGCGGGACGTGTTCTCCACTGCAGCAGTCATCGGTGAACGGTTCGCCGACCCCGACCTCATCTCGCTGGGCGCGCTCGGGACAGGTCATGCGCTGATCGTGCTGGGGCGCCACCCCGACGGCGTTGCGGCCTTCGACGAGGCCATGATCCGGGTGACGTCCGAGGAAGTGTCTCCCATCGTCACCGGGATCGTGTACTGCGCTGTGATCGAACAGTGCCAGCGCATTTTCGACCTGCGCCGCTCGCAAGAATGGACTGCCGCACTGACGCGGTGGTGTTCGGCGCAGCCGGACCTGGTGCCCTACCGCGGCCAATGCCTCGTCCACCGCGCCGAGATCCTGCTACTGCAGGGCGCGTGGGCGGAGTCCATGGAGGCGGCCCGGCGTGCACACCGAAGACTCACCCAGCCGACGGTGCACGCCGCGGTGGGGTCCGCCAGCTATCTGATGGCTGAGCTCCATCGACTGCGCGGTGAGTTCGCGCAGGCCGAAAAGCTGTACAAGGAAGCGAACAAGTGGGGCAGGCCGCCGCGGCCCGGGCTTGCCCTGCTGCGAATGAGGCAGGGCCGGGTCGGCAGCGCGGTGGCCTGCATCCGGCGTGAGGTCGACGAGACGCTCGACCCACTCGAGCAGGCACGACTCCTCCCGGCATGCGTCGAGATCATGCTCGCCGCACACGATGTCCCGTCGGCCCGCGCCGCCGCAGCAGCACTCGACACGCTCGCCGCACGCCTCGACATCCCTTACCTCCACGCCGTGGCGGCGCAGGCTTCGGGGTCGGTTCTGCTCGGAGAATCCCGGGCGCAGAACGCAGTGGCCGTCCTCCGCGAGGCGTGGGAACGGTGGAACCTGATCGGTGCGCCGTACGAGGCGGCACGCGTGCGGGAGCTGATCGGGCGGGCGTGCCGCGAGCTCGGCGACGTGGACACCGCACGGATGGAGTTCGATCTCGCCGCCGCGATCTACCGCGACCTGGCGGCTGCTCCCGATCTGGAACGGGTACGGACGGAAGTCGGAACCGAATCCTCGGCTTCGCCCCTGACTCCCCGTGAGCTGAATGTGCTCCGCCTCGTGGCCGCGGGGAAGACGAATCGCGCCGTCGCCGCGGACCTGTTCCTCAGCGAGAAGACGGTGGCCCGGCATATGAGCAACATCTTCCTCAAACTGGGAATCTCTTCCCGCTCCGCTGCGACCGCGTATGCCTACGAGCATCGTCTCGTGGAGCCGTCTGCATAGAACTACCCATGCCGGGTGGAGAATTCTGCATCATTCTCCCGAAGCCCCCCGGCCGGGTGCGGTCATAGCGTCGTAGCTGACGATTTCCACCCTCGACGAAGAGGCAATGACCATGACTACAGAACAGTTCGACACGATCGTGATCGGCGCTGGGCAGGCCGGTCTCGCGACCGGATACCACCTCGCCAGGCTCGAGCAGCGGTTCGTCATTCTCGACGCCCACGACCGGGTGGGTGACGTATGGCGGGAGCGGTTCGACTCGCTCCGTCTCTACAGCCCAGCCAAATACGACGGCTTGCCCGGTTGGGGCATTCCCACACGTTCGTGGACATGGCCCGGCAAAGACGAGGTGGCCGATTACTTCGAGGCGTATGCAGACAGATTCTCCCTCCCCGTTCGCACCGGTGTCACGGTGGACGGACTTTCGCGGGGCGGTGACGGGTACGTCGTCACATCCGGGGCCCAGACTTTCGAGGCCACCAATGTCGTGGTGGCGTCCGGCACCTGGCAGACACCTGTGATCCCGGATCTCGCCGAGCAACTCGACCCCCGGATCAGGCAACTGCACTCCAGCGACTACCGCAACCCCGCCCAGTTGCAGGACGGACCCGTGCTGGTGGTCGGGTGCAGCCACTCCGGCGCGGACATCGCGTTGGAGGTTTCTGCTGCACATCGGACCACGATCTGCGGCCCTGTCCGCGGCGAGTTGCCGTTCGACATCGAGGGACGCGCCGCGCACATCGCGATCCCGATCATGTGGTTCATGGCCAATCACATTCTCACGGAACGTACTCCGATGGGACGGAAGATGCGCCCGCACGTCCGGTCCGGGGGCGGCCCACTCCTACGGGTCAAGCGAGCCGACCTTGCCGATGCCGGGGTGGAACACTTCCCCGCGAAGGTCACGGCCGTGCGCGACGGCAGGCCCGTCCTCGACGACGGATCCGAACTGGACGTCCGAAACATTGTCTGGTGCACGGGTTTCACCAAGGACACCTCGTGGATCCGGATCCCGGTGACCGGCGCCGACGGTTGGCCCGAGCAATCCCGTGGTGTCTCGCCGGACCATCCCGGACTGTACTTCGTGGGTCTCCCGTTCCTCCGGGCGTTCGCCTCGATGCTCACCGGCGGTGTCGGCAGAGACGCCGAGTACGTCGCGAAACACATTGCCCGGCGGAGTAGCAGGCCGATTGTCAGGCCGTCAGCACCAGACCTGACGTCGGGACACCCGTCCCGGCGGTGACGAGCACGTGCTGCACGTCCTTCACCTGGTTCACCGACGTGCCGCGGATCTGCCGGACGCCCTCGGCGATGCCGTTCATCCCGTGGATGTAGGCCTCGCCGAGCTGGCCGCCGTGAGTGTTGAGGGGTAGCCGGCCGCCGATGTCGATGGCGCCGTCGGCGATGAAATCTTTGGCCTCGCCGCGACCGCAGAATCCGAGTTCCTCGAGCTGCATCAATACGTAAGGAGTGAAGTGGTCGTAGAGCACCGCCATATCGATGTCCTGCGGCCCGAGCCCCGCCTGTTCCCACAGCTGCCTGCCCACCAGTGCCATTTCCGGTAGTCCCGCGAGTTCGGGCCGGTAATAGCTGGTCATGATGTACTGGTCGCTGCCGCTCCCCTGCGCTGCTGCCGCGATCACAGCGGGTTTCTGCTTCAAATTCCTGGCTCGCTCGGGCGAGGTGACCACAATCGCGATGCCGCCGTCGGACTCCTGACAGCAGTCGAGGAGGTGCAGGGGTTCGGCGATGAACCGGGAGTTCTGGTGATCCTCGAGGGTGATCGGCTTGCCGTAGAAGAAGGCCTGCGGGTTGTTGGCCGCGTGCTTCCGGTCGGTGACGGCGATCCGGCCGAAGTCGGCACTCGTCGCGCCGTACTCGTGCATGTAGCGCTGGGCCACCATCGCGACGAATGCGGCCGGAGTGGACAGGCCGTGCGGGTACGAGAACGCGTTGTCGGTCCCCGAGGAATTCACCTGCTGCACCAGACCCGAGTTCACCTGGCCGAACCGCATTCCGGAACGCTCGTTGAATGCCCGGTACGCCACCACCACGTCCGCGACCCCGGTGGCCACCGCCATCGCGGCCTGCTGCACGGTCGCACACGCCGCTCCGCCGCCGTAGTGGATGCGGCTGAAGAATTTCAGGTCCAGGATTCCGACCGAACGGGCCACGGCCGCCTCGGTATTGGTGTCCATGGTGAACGAGGTGAGCCCGTCGACGTCGGCCGGTGTCAGGCCGGCATCGTCCAGTGCCGCGAGCACCGCCTCGGCAGCCAACCGCAACTCGCTGCGACCGGAATCCTTCGAGAAATCGGTGGCGCCGATGCCGGCGATGACAGCCTTCCCCGACAACCCCTTCATGCCCCGGCTCCGTTCGTTGTTCCGTTCACCACGATCGTCACCTGCGATGTGATGTGGTTACCGAGCGAGTTCTTGCCGACCACATCGAGGCTGACGACACCGTCGTCGATCGCGGCCACCGTCCCGCTGAGCGTCAAGGTGTCGTAGGCGTACCACGGAACTCCGAGCCGGAGCGCGATCGACTTGATGACGGCGGTCGGACCTGCCCAGTCGGTCACGAATCGCTGCACCAGACCGGTGTCGGTGAGGATGTTCACGAAGATGTCCTTCGACCCTCGCTTCTGCGCCAGATCGCGGTCGTGGTGGACGTCCTGAAAATCGCGGGTGGCGAGCGCGGACGACACCACGAAGGTGGGATCGCCTGCAATCGCGAGCTCCGGCAGGGTGGTGCCGATCGTGACGTCGAGAGTAGAGGTCATCAGTGCTCCTTCGTCGCAGGCTGCCACGCGTACAGGGTCCATGGCGCCCCGCCGGTGTCGTCGTCGCCGGGAAAGTCGAGGTAGATCGCCTCCACGGGCATTCCCACCCTCACCACGGAGGGCTCCACGCCGCGCAGTTCACCCAGCATGCGGACACCCTCCTCGAGTTCGACGAGGGCCACCACGAACGGCAGTGAGCGCCCCGGCACCTTCGGCGCGTGATGAACGACGAAACTGAACACGGTGCCGCGGCCGGAGGCCACGAGGTAGTCCGTCGACTCCGCCTTGTCCTTCCACAGCGCCGGTACCGGCGGATGCTGCAGGGAACCGTCCGCCCGCTTCTGGATACGCAATTCGTGCGCGGCGACACCGTCCCAGAAGAATTGGGTATCCTGAGATGCGCTGGGCCGCATCATCCTCGACGGGTCCAGGTCGTCGAAGGACGCGCCCTGACCGTTCACCGAAGGTGCCACCGGTTCAGCGGGTTCCGGGGCGAACTTCAGGATGCGGAAAAGCATCTCGGCGACCAGCTCGTCGGCGCCCTCGTCGTCCGCGACTGTCCACCGGCTACGGGTGGTGAAGAACCACCCCTCGCCGAGGCCGGTCTTCTTCGGTCCCACGACGTCTTCGAGGGTCGTGGAGATGGTGACCTTCTCGCCGAGCCGCAGGTAGCGGTGGTAGGTCTGATCGCAGTTGGTGGCGACGACGGACGTGTACCCGGCCTCGTCGAGGATGGTCGTCATGCGGCCCAGCGGGTCGTCGGGCTGGCGTTCGGCGTGCAGCCCCTGCATGGTCCATACCTGAGCCATCGCCGGTGGGGCGACGATACCGTCGTGGCCTGCTGCCCGCGCGGCGTCCTCGTCGACGTAAATGGGGTTCCGGTCGCCGATCGCCTCTACCCAGTTGCGAATCATCGGAAGGTTGATCGGGTCCCGCCCGGGCCGCGGTGCGCTGGGACCGGCGGATCGGACCTTCTCTGCTGCAGCGAGGATCTGTTCGGCACTCATGATGCGCGGCGCTCCTATCGCGGTACTCGGGGAAGCTTCAGGCCTGCCGTCGCGATCAGTTCGCGCATCACCTCGTTGACTCCCCCACCGAAAGTGATGACCAGGTTTCGCTTCGTCTGCATGTCGAGCCAGGTCATCAGGTGGGCCGTATCCGGGTCGGACGGGTCACCGTAGCGTCCGATGATCTCCTCCACGAGCCTTCCGATGCGCTGGATCCGCTCGGTGGCAAACACTTTCGTTGCCGAAGCGTCGGCAATGTCGATCGCCTCCGCGTCACTCGAGGCGACCTGCCAGTTGAGCAGTTCGTTCAGCCGATACGTTGCGTGGATCTCTCCGAGCGCACGCCGCACGTCGGGCTCGGCGAGCAGACCGTGGGCGACCACCCAGTCGCGAATGCGGTCGTAGAGGCCACCCACGCGGCCCGCCGGCCCAAGCATGACCCGCTCGTGGTTGAGCTGGGTCGTGATCAGTCGCCACCCCTGGTTCTCCTCACCCACAAGCATATTCACCGGTACTCGAACATCGGAGTAGTAGGTGGCGTTGACGTGATGGGCTCCGTCGCAGGTGATGATCGGTGTCCAGCTGTAGCCCGGATCTTTCGTGTCCATGATCAGGATCGAGATCCCACGGTGACGCGAATCCGCCGAACCCGTCCGGACGGCGAGCCACAGGTAGTCGGCGTCGTGGCCGCCCGTGGTGAAAATCTTCTGGCCGTTCACGATGTATTCGTCGCCCACCCGGACGGCCGTGGTCCGCAGTGCCGCGAGGTCGGTCCCGGCCTCGGGTTCGGTATAGCCGATCGCGAAATGCACCTCGCCGGCGAGGATTGCCGGGAGGAACTTGCGTTTCTGCTCGTCCGTTCCGTATTTCTGGAGGGTCGGGCCCACCGTTTGCAAGGTGACCGCCGGAAGTGGAATGTCTGCGCGCGTCGCCTCGTTCACGAAAATCTGCTGTTCGATCTCGCCGAATCCGCGGCCGCCGAATTCCACCGGCCAGCCCACGCCGAGCCAGCCGTCCTTGCCCATCCGCCGGATCACCTCACGGTAGGTGGGCCCGTGCCGTTCGGTGCGCATGATCTCGGCCTCGGCAGGCGTGACGAGGCCCGAGAAGTAACGCCGTAGTTCCGCTTGCAACTCGCGCTGCTCGTCGGTCAGATCGATGAACACCGGGCCCCCACGAGGTCGAGTCGGTACGAGGCGCCGCCGACGAGGCGCGCCAGATCTTTGGCAGTCGAGTAGTAGCGGTGCAGCGGATAGGTGACGTCGACGCCGATTCCGCCGTGGAGGTGGTGCAGCACCTGCATGGCTGCGGGAACCTCCGCGGCGATCCAGTACGCCATCACATCGAGGTCGTCCTGAGCGTCGAGCCCCTGCGACACCCGCCACGATGCCGACAGTGCGGACACGTGCAAGGTGCGGGAGGTGACATAGACGTCGGCGATCTGCTGGGCGACCGCCTGAAACGTCGCCAGCGGCTTGCCGAACTGATGCCGGGTGGCGAGATGCTCGCCCGCCAGAAGTGTTGCTCCCGAGAGCAACCCGTCGGCCACGGCACCGATGGAGGCGAGGGCGATCCGATAGAGCTGCTGGACCGCTTCCGGTCCACCGGCGAGGAGTTCACCCCGCGCTCCGTCGAAGGTGACAGCAAATTCGGGACTGCCGGACGACGAGGGTGCGGGAGTCAGCGACACCCCGTCCGACCCCGGCGGCACCAACACGACGCCGGCGTCGGTCGGCACGAGGATGCGGTGAGCACCGTCCGCATAGGGGAC
Organism: Rhodococcus sp. IEGM 27; assembly: GCF_033142305.1. Taxonomy (NCBI): domain Bacteria; kingdom Bacillati; phylum Actinomycetota; class Actinomycetes; order Mycobacteriales; family Nocardiaceae; genus Rhodococcus; species Rhodococcus sp. IEGM 27. Next base: position 1,331,291 of record NZ_JAWLSG010000001.1, read on the forward strand.
GGCCACGACGCGTCCGGTGACGAGGTAGTCGCTCCCCTCCGCCACCGCGGTCACCGACGGCGGCGCCGGGAACGGCCTCCCGGGCTCGGCGAGCGCCGCGGTGAAGGTTCGTCCGTCCGCGAGCCCGCTCAGCAACTCGTCCTGTTGCCTCTCGTCACCGAGCGCAACGAGGGGCAACACCCCGAAGCCCAGCGTCGCGAGGGCGGGGACGACCGCCGCCCTGCGCCCGACCTCGGTGAGCAGCGCACCGACGTCGGTGACCGAGAGGCCCTCCCCACCGAGATGTTCGGGTAACGCGAGTGTGAGCAGGTCGGCCTCGGCAAAGGCGCGCCACAGATCGTCGCCCTCGAGGTTGCGGTCCAGAAGTCCCCTCGCAACCTGGGCGATCGCCTCCTGAGTCTCGTCTCGGGTGAAGTCCACCTGGCATTCCCACTTTCGATTTAGAACGTGTTCTAGTTGTATCACCATCGCGGAACTCGCGAAAGGCCATCGCGGGAGGCGCTCAGGATCGGGGCAGTCCGAGAATGCGTTCCGCCGCGACGGTCAGAAGAATCTGCGTCGTGCCGCCGGCGATGGACAAGCATCGTGTGTTGAGAAACTCACGCGAGAGGGGACCTTCCACCCAGCCGTCGACGCCGCCGAGTTCCATCGCGAATTCCGCCACTTCCTGGCGCTGGCGCACACCCACCAGCTTGCGCACACTCGACTCCGCTCCAGGATCCTGGCCGTCGAGCTGCCGAAGGGTGGTGCGCAGTTCGAGCACAGACCCGACGAGCGCGCCTGCGATCAATCGGCCGAGCCGATCGTCCGTCACCGGATCGTCTTCACCTGCGAGTGTCAGCAGCTCTTCCATTGCCGCGCCCAGCGACGACCCACCGCCCATCGCGACTCGCTCATTGGCCAGGGTGGTGCGGGCCAGCTTCCAGCCGTCACCGAGATTGCCGACCACGAGATCGTCGGGCACGAACACGTCTTCCAGATAGACCTCGTTGAACAGGGCGTCGCCGGTGATCTCGCGAAGCGGTGAAACCGTGATTCCCGGGCTTGTCATATCGACGAGAAAGTAGGTGATGCCCTTGTGTTTCGGCGCATCCCGGTCGGTGCGGGCGAGGCAGATCGCCCAGTCCGCCTCGTGAGCCCGCGAGGTCCACACCTTCTGACCCGACAGTGTCCATCCGCCGTCGACCTTCACGGCGGACGTGCGCAGGGCCGCGAGGTCGGAACCGGCCCCCGGCTCACTGAACAGCTGGCACCAGATGATGTCGCCGCGCAGAGTGGGCATCGCGAAACGCTCGATCTGCTCCGGACTTCCGTGCTCGAGAATGGTGGGCACCGCCCACCACCCGATAACCAGGTCCGGCCGTGCCACACCGACTGCGGCCAGCTCCTGCTCGATGAGGATCTGTTCGGCGGCCCGCGCGCCCCGCCCGTACGGTTCGGGCCAGTGCGGCGCGAGATAGCCCGACTCTGCGAGTGCGGCGCGACGCTCGGAGTCGGGCAGCGCGACCAGTTCCGTCACCTCGGCTCGGATTCGGGCCCGCTCGTCGGCGAGTTCCGAGAGATCGAGGGACAGGTGTCTGCGGGCGCCGCCGCGGGTGAGTTCGGCCACCCTCGCGCGCCACCTCGTCGAGCCACCCAGCAACTGTCGCAGCGACGTCGCCCGGCGCAGATAGAAGTGGGCGTCGTGTTCCCAGGTGAAGCCGATCCCGCCGAGCACCTGGATGCAGTCCTTGGCGGTCTCCACCGCGGCGTCGAGTGTGACCGCCGCAGCGACGGCGGCGGCGATGGGCAGTTCACCGCCGTCTGCGTCCCACGCGTCTTCGGCCGCCACCGCGGCGTCCCAGGCCGCGGCACTCGACGCTTCGACGCGGCACAGCATCTCGGCGCACAGATGCTTGATCGCCTGGAACGAGCCGATGGGCTTACCGAACTGCTCGCGAATCTTGGCGTAGTCCACCGCGGTGCGCAGGCACCAGCGCGCGACCCCCGATGCCTCCGCCGCAGCCAGTGTGGCCGCGAGATCCCGGACCAGCCCCTCCCGCAGCCCGGTGATCACGCGGTCCGGTGCAACGGCAACGTCTGTGCACCGGATGCGTGCGAGCGGCCGGCTCGTGTCGATCGTGTCGGCGGGAGCCACCTCGAGTCCGGCGGACTCGCCGTCGACCAGGCACCACACGACGCCGTCACCGGCGTCGGCCGCCAGCAACACCGACATTCCCGAGCCCGCGCCGATCGCGAAACCGGCGTCTCCGGTGATCACCAGCCCCCCGTCGTCGGCGAGGGTGGCGTTCACCGGCGGACTGCCGAGAGCGACCGCGCACGGAATCTTCCCGTCGGCGAGATTTTCGGACCAGGTCTTCGCAGCAGCGCCGGTGCTGCGCCCGACGACCAGTGCCGCCAGCGCGGTAGGCAGAACAGGACCCGGGACGAGTTCAGTTGCAGCCTGCTCGATCATCGCGGCGAGGTCGACGATCTCCGCACCCGAGCCACCGACCGCCTCGGGTACGGCAACGGAGAAGATCCCGAGCGACGCGAAGGACGACCAGGACGTGCGCCACGAATCCGCTGGTCCCTGGCGTACTGTGACGAGCGGGTCCGTGGACCGCGCCCACGCCTGGATCGAACCCGCTGCAGCCCTCTGTTCCTCGGTGGTGGCGATAGTCACAACGGGTTTCCGCCTCTCCTGAATGACACATTCGTCTAGAACGTGTTCTAATATGTCACCTGGCCATGAGTCAAGGCGCGAAGGAAAACACGTATGACGACCAGCTCTCGATCCCGACCCACGACAGTCGCTGCGGCGACGCTGGGCGAGGACGATCTCAGTTCCAACGCGCAGAAGGAACGGCGCAAGCGGATCCTCGACGCCACCCTGGCCCTGGCCTCCAAGGGCGGATACGAAGCCGTGCAGATGCGCGCGGTCGCGGAACGTGCGGACGTTGCGGTCGGGACCCTGTACCGCTACTTCCCGTCCAAGGTGCACCTGCTGGTGTCGGCGCTGGCGCGCGAGTTCGAGCGCATCGATTCGCGGGGCAAGAATCCGCCGGGCAGCAATCCCCTCGAGCGCATGCAGCTCATCCTCAGCCAGATCACTCGCGCCATGCAGCGTGACCCGCTGCTGACCGAGGCGATGACCCGGGCGTTCATGTTCGCCGACGCCTCCGCCGCCGCCGAGGTCGATCAGGTGGGCAAGCTCATGGACCGGCTGTTCGCGCGGGCCATGACCGACACCGAGCCCACCGAGGACCAGCTTGCCGTCGCTCGCGTGATTTCCGACGTCTGGTTGTCGAATCTGGTGGCCTGGCTCACACGCCGTTCCTCAGCCACCGATGTGGCGAATCGGCTGGAACTCACCGTCGAACTGCTCCTCGGTGACGGAAGCCGCAGACCTGAATAAGGGACGAACCGCGCACATCCGGAAGCGACAATGCGCTCTCCGCCGCTGCATCACCTAGATTTGAACGCGTGAGCGCTCAAGATCTGCCCATCGAACTCCGCCGTGCCCTCTCCCGGGTCGCGAGGACGCCTCGTCTCCTCGTGGCCTCCGACTACGACGGCACGATGGCCCCCATCGTGTCCGACCCCGAAAGAGCATTTCCGCACGCCGAATCGGTGCGAGCCCTCCGCGGTCTCGCCGGCCTGGCAGGAACGACGGCGGCCGTCATCTCGGGTCGGGCGCTGAAGGATCTCGCGGCGCTGTCCCGCCTGCCCGCCGAGGTTCAGCTCGTCGGCAGTCATGGATCGGAATTCGATATCGGATTCATCCACGCCATCGACGCCGACGCGCGCCAACTGCTCGCTGAGATCACCGAGGATCTGCGCCAGATCTCCCAACTGCATCCCGGCACCGGGGTGGAGACCAAGCCCGCCAGCGTGGCACTGCACGTCCGCAATGCCGACCCCGAGCACGGCGAGAAGGCCCTGGCCGCCGTCCGCGCCGACGCCGCGCAGCGCGTGGGCGTGCAGGTGACCGAAGGCAAGTCGGTGATCGAACTCGCCGTGGTCGCCACCGACAAGGGTCACGCCCTCGACCTGATCCGCCATCAGGAAGGTGCCACCGCCGCCGTCTTCGTGGGCGACGACGTCACCGACGAGAAAGCGTTCTCGCGACTGCAGGGCCCGGACGTCGGCGTCAAGGTCGGGTCGGGCGACAGCCTCGCCGAGTTCCGGGTAGACACCACCGAAGAGGTCGCGACCGCCCTCGCGTTCCTGCTCGAGGAGCGTCGCACCTGGCTGTCGGGCGCGCATGCCCCACCGATCGAGCGGCTCACCATGCTCGCCAGCCCACGGACCGTCGCCCTCGTCACTCCGGATGCGACCCTCACCTGGCTGTGCCACCCCGAACCCGACTCCGCCTCCGTTTTCGCGCATTTGCTCGGCGGACCGGAAGCCGGCCACTTCAGTGTCGGCCCGCACCGCAGCGCCCTGCCGCTGAGCCAGCGCTACGTCGACAGCACCATGACCGTGCAGACACGGTGGGCCAGCCTCTCGGTCACCGACTACCTGCCGCACGACGTGTGTCCCGGTCGCACCGATCTGACCCGGGTGATCAGCGGGCAGGCCGCCGCGGTCGTCACATTCGCACCGCGGCCCGAGTTCGGCCAGGGTCAGGTAATCCTCGAGGCGGTCGCCGAAGGATTGCGCGTGCACGGCACCAACGAGCCGATCGTCCTGCGCTCGCCGGGCGTGCGGTGGAACGTGACCTCCGACGGCAATCAGCAGACGGCCCACGCCGTCGTCGACCCGTCCGAAGGTGACGTCGTTCTGGAACTGCGGTGTGGCACCGAGGACATCGGCCCGTCGCACACACCGGAAGAAGAACGCCGCGCCGCATCGGAGGCGTACTGGTCGGACTGGGCGAAGGGGCTGACCCTGCCCACACTGAAGCCCGACCTGATGAAGCGCTCGGCGCTGACCCTGCGCGGTCTGGTCCACGTCGATTCGGGATCCATCATGGCCGCGGCCACCACCTCGTTGCCGGAGGAAGTCGGCGGCGTCCGCAACTGGGACTACCGCTACTGCTGGCTCCGCGACGCCGCGCTCACCGCGTCCGCACTGGTCAGCCTCGGCTCGCTGAGCGAAGCCGAGGGTTTCCTGGACTGGGTGCACGACGTGCTGGAGACCATTCCCGGCCCCGAGCGTCTGCATCCGCTCTACACCCTCCACGGCACCGGACTTCCTCCCGAGGCCGTGATCGACTCACTGCCCGGGTATGCCGGGTCGCGTCCGGTGCGCATCGGCAACGCAGCCAATCAGCAGGTCCAGCTCGACGTGTTCGGTCCTATCGTCGAATTGATCGCCGATCTGTCGCGTGCCCGCGAGAAGCAGGGCGTCGCGGTGGCGTTGAACGATCGCGACTGGGAGCTGGTGTGTGCGATGGTCGCGGCCGTCGAGCGCCGATGGTTCGAACCGGACCACGGCATCTGGGAGATCCGCGACAACCCGCGCCATCACGTGTACTCGAAGGTGATGGGCTGGGTGACCGTCGACCGGGCGGTGGCGCTGGCGAAGCACTTCGGCCGCCCCATCGAACCGGGGTGGACGCCGTTGCGGGACAAGATCGCGGACGAGGTGCGCGAGAAGGGGTGGAAGGACGAGGTCCGCTCGTACACGGCCGCCTACGACGGCACCGACCTCGATGCCGCCACACTGCACATCGGGCTCTCCGGGCTGATCGACCCGCACGACGAGCGGTTCGCCGCCACCGTCACGGCCACGGAAGCGGAACTGCGCAGCGGTTCGACGGTGTACCGGTACCACCACGACGACGGCTTGCCGGGCACCGAGGGCGGGTTCCATCTCTGCGCGGCCTGGCTGGTGGAGGCCTACCTGCTGATCGGTCAGCGATCACAGGCGGAGGCCTTGTTCGCGCAGCTCGTCGACGTGGCGGGACCGACCGGGCTTCTCAGCGAGGAGTACGACCCCGTCGCGGAACGCTCGCTCGGCAACCACCCGCAGGCGTACAGCCACCTCGGTCTGCTCCGCTGCGCACAGCTGTTGGCGTGAGCAGGCCGTAGGGCCGCCTCAGCGAGGTGCGGGGCCGGCGGTGGATCCGCGCGACAGCTCGGTGTCGAGCATTTCGACCGTTGCGACGCCGGAGTGCGACGGAGACATCAGCAGGGCGCCGGCACGCCGGCCCTTGTCCTCCTGAGGCTGCCGCACGGTGGTGATTCCCTCGCGGAGCGCTTCGCCGACGCCGTCGAACCCGGTGATCGACAGTTGGCCGGGAACGTCGATTCCTTGCCAGCGCGCCCAGTCCACGGCGCCGAGCGCCAGCACGTCGGTGGTGCAGACGAGGGCGGTGATGTTCGGATTCGCGCCGAGCGCTTGGGCGGCGGCCGCGTGACCGGATCGTCCGGTGTGCTCGAAACGCTCGACCACGGTGAGCGACTCCGGGTTCAGGCCCGCATCGGACATCGCGTCACGAACTCCACCGATGCGCTCGCGCTGAACATGGAAATTCGGCGAGCGCAACCGTTCCGCGTCGGCGATCCCATCCGAGCGGTCGCGGCCCAACCGCATGCTGAGAACCCCGAAGTCGCGGTGCCCGAGCCCGATGAGGTAGTCGGTGAGCGCCCGCATCGCGGCCCGATCGTCGATTCCCACGAGTGATGCTCCAGGTATCTCCCGGGGCTGATCGCAGATGACGACGGGAAGGTGCCTCTCGCACACCGCCGCAAGGTACGGATCGTCGTCCGCCACCGAGTAGACGACGAACCCGTCGACACCGGCCTGCTGCACGACGGCCGCGGCGTCGGCGTCGTCACGCCCCGGCCCGGCCGGGATCAGAAGCAGGCCCTGTCCCGCCGACTCACACGACTCGGCGAGCCCGGACAGGAAGCTCATCGCCGCCGGGTCACGGAAGGAATAGCTGAGCGCCTCGGTCAGCAGGAGCCCCACAGCACCCGCCTTACGTGTGCGCAATGAACGAGCCACCGGATCCGGCCCCGGATAGCCACGGCGTTTCGCGGCTTGCAGTACCCGGTCGCGGAGTTCCGCGGAAAGTTGGTCGGGCCTGTTGTAGGCGTTGGACACCGTCGTGCGGGAGATATTGAGCTCGGCCGCGAGCGACGCCAGCGTGGCTTGGCGGCGCGGCTGTCGAGACCTGGGCATAGGGGGACGTTAGTACCCGAAGTGTTCGACGGTTCGGCGGGGCTCGGCCGAAAGTGCACTACCAGGGACGTATCCGCTAAAGTGCAACGGTAACGGTTTCCAATAGCATTTAGCTCGTCTTCTGTCAGGAGTTTTTCTGTGCGCGCTTCCTCAGGCTTTCGTGTCGCAACGGCCGCCGTCGGGCTGTCCTTCGCCGCTGCCCTCACCCTCACTGCGTGCAGCTCCGACACGTCGAGCAACGGCGCCTTGACGGTCGTCGCGTCGACGAACGTGTGGGGCAGCGTCGCGCAGGCGGTTGCCGGCGACAAGGTCGAGGTGAGCTCGATCATCACCGAGCCGTCCTCGGATCCGCACTCTTTCGAGGCGAGCCCCACCGACGCCGCCAAGCTCACCGACGCGTCCCTCATCGTCTACAACGGCGGCGGATACGACCACTTCGTCGATGACATCATCAACACCGGCAACGGCGACCAGCTCTCGGTCAACGCATTCGAACTCTTCGGAGCCGGTGCACACGCAGGCGAGCCCGCGCACGAGGGTGAAGAGGCCGGACACGAAGGCGAAGAGGCCGGGCACGAAGGCGACGTCCACGAACACGGCGAGGTGAACGAGCACGTCTGGTACGACGTCGCGACCGTCGACGCGACCGCACATGCCATCGCGGAGAAGCTCGGCCAACTCGACCCCGACAACGCCGACGTCTACACGGCGAACGCCGAAACCTTCCACGGCCGGCTCGCGGAGATCACTGTCGTCACCGACGGCATCGCGGCCGCGCACAAGGACGCGCCGATCGCCCAGACCGAGCCCATCGCGCATTACCTCGTCGAGTCGGCGGAACTGAACGACGTCACCCCCGCCGACTTCACCAGTGCCATCGAGAACGGCAACGATCCCGCACCCGCCGCTATCGCAGCCACGCGCCAGTTGATCACCGACAAGCAGGTGAAGGCGGTCGTCTACAACACCCAGACACAGGACAAGGTCACCGAGGACGTGCGTGCCACCGCGGAGGCCGCAGGCGTCCCCGTCGTCGAGGTAACCGAAACCCTGCCCGAGGGGTTGGACTACATTCAGTGGCAGACCAACACCGCCCAGGCCCTCGCCAAGGCGCTGCAATAGAACTGATCGGCTTGTGACGGAACTCTCTTCGACGAACACCGAACACAGCAGTCGCATCCCCGCAGTCGAACTGACGGGGGCGCGACTGTCTTTCGGCGAACGCACTTTGTGGCAGCATCTCGATCTCACCGTCGAGCCCGGCGAGTTCGTCGCCGTTCTCGGACCCAACGGCTCCGGCAAGACGTCACTGCTCAAGGTGCTGCTCGGGCAGCTGGGCCTCGATTCCGGGACCGCGAGGATCGCGGGATCACCGGCCCGAGCCGGAAACTCGAACGTCGGGTACATCCCGCAGCAGAAGTCGCTCGACGACGGGCTTCCCCTCCGGGGACGTGACCTCGTCGGTCTCGGTGTCGACGGCCACCGGTGGGGAACCGGGCTGCTGCGCCGGGGGCATCGCCGGGAGATCGTGGACGCAGCGATCGCCGAGGTCGGTGCCGAAAGTTACGCCGACGCACCCGTCGGTTCGCTGTCCGGCGGCGAGCAGCAGCGGTTGCGGATCGCTCAGGCACTCGTCGGAGATCCGCAGATACTGCTGTGCGACGAACCTCTCCTCAGCTTGGACCTGGCCAATCAGAGTCTCGTGTCGAGCCTCATCGATCGGCGGCGACGCACGCACGACACCGCGGTGTTGTTCGTCACCCACGAGATCAATCCCATTCTGCCGCTGGTCGACCGGGTGCTGTACCTCGTCGACGGCCAATTCCGAATCGGCACACCCGACCAGGTGATGACCTCCGAGGTGCTGTCCGAGCTGTACCGCACCGAAGTCGAGGTCCTGCACGTGCGGGGACGTCTCATCGTGATCGGCACCGGCGACGCCATCGACGCACTCGGCAGCGCCGGCGGACTTCGCCCCGGCGAAGGTGTGCACCACACGTGCGAGGAACACGCATGAGCAACAAGTTCACCGATGCGATGTCGCACCTGTTCGATGTCTCCGCCACCATCGACCTCTTGCAGTACGACTTCGTCCAGCAGGCATTGATCGCCGGCGCCATCCTCGGTTTGCTGGCAGGCGTCATCGGGCCTCTGATCGTGAGCAGGCAGATGTCGTTCGCGGTTCACGGGACCAGCGAGCTGTCGCTGACAGGTGCGTCGGCCGCACTGCTCGTCGGTATCAGTGTGGGTGCAGGCGCCATCGTCGGTTCCGTCGTGGCTGCGATCTTGTTCGGCTTACTCGGAGCGAAGGCACGCGACCGCGACTCGGTGATCGGCGTGATCATGGCCTTCGGTCTCGGACTGTCCGTGCTGTTCATCTGGTCGTACGAAGGCCGTACCGGCACGAGCTTCTCTTTGCTGATCGGTCAGATTGTGGCGCCCGGAAACAGTGGGCTTGCGCTGCTGCTGCTCTGCGCTGTCGTGGTCATCGGGGTTCTGGCCCTCATCTACCGGCCTCTACTGTTCGCCAGCACGGACCCCGACGTCGCCGAGGCGCGCGGGGTGCCGGTGCGTGCACTGTCGATCGTGTTCGCCGTGCTCGTGGGTATCACCGCGGCCCTCGGCGTGCAGATCGTCGGGGCGCTGCTCGTGATGGCTCTGCTCATCACGCCCGCGGCGGCTGCCGCCTTCGTCACGGCGAGCCCGGTGAAAGCGACCATTCTGTCGATCGTCTTCGCGGAACTCGCGGCCGTGGGCGGCATCCTGCTGTCCCTGGCCCCCGGAGTCCCCGTCTCGAGTTTCGTGACGACAATCTCCTTCGTGATTTACCTGATCTGCCGCCTCGGCGGCTCCAGGCGTCGGAAGAACACGGGACGCATCGCCGCGCACACGCACTGAGCCGCCACTCCCCGCGCCTCGACGGCCGAATCAGCCCTCACAGGTCGACAAGTGGCGGCTCAGTACAGGATGCGGCCTACAAATGGTCGGGGAAATACGGCGCCAGCGTCGTCGCCACCTTCGTCGCCTGATCACACGCAGCGTCGACGGTCGTGAAATCCTCCAACTCGCTGTACCCGATCATGAACTCGAGAATCCCCGGCTCGATCGCCACCGACACCGTGCACGCACTCCCACCACGAAAGTCCGACACCAGCGCAGGGCGGCCGCCAATCGTCGTCTCACTCAGGACGGTGAAGCGGTCACTCGACTCGACACTGCTGAAAGTCTCGGCGATGGCGGAGATGACGACGCCCGAATAGGAGTCCGGCGACTGGTACCCGCACCCGTAGACCTGAGGATTGTGCCGTTCGGGCATACGGTCGGGCGGTGATGCATTCAAGCGCGCCGTCACGATAGCTTCCTCGGGGAAGCCATCACACGGATGGAATGAAATGGGAGGATTCGGCGGTTCTGCTGCGTGTCCGTCCACCGACTGGGTACAGCCACTAACGCCCAACGCGATAGCAGTGCCGGCGATCGAAACTGCATTTCGCCACAAACGACCACTCACAGCGTGGTTCCCAAGGATCCGAAGCCCACAGCTGTCGCGTCATCTTGCTCGGTATACCGGGCCAACACCGCTTCGAACATGGACTTCATATCCTTCGCGTAAGACTGGTGCGCTGTAAACAGCCCGACCGCCGTGTTGGAGACGCTGATCTCGCTGCCGCCGACTGCCTTCTCATCGAACTTCCGAGCCAAGACCTTCGCGGACTCGATGTCGTTCTCACCGATTCCCAAATTCGCTGCTCGTAATTCGAATCGGGCGCGGCTAGCGAGTTCGCCCATGCGACGTGCGTGATCATCACACAGCTTGATGCACTGCTCGATGCCGGCGGGGTCGAGTTCGAGCCTGCCGCCCCCGACCACGTTCTCGGTGAAAGCCTTCCATCCGGCTTCCGGTGCGTCCGGACCAGCCATGTTCGTGTCCCCCTTGGTTGTCGTCCCCACCCTGCACGTCGTGGCAAATCTACCAACCGCGGGCGGTCGTCGAGCCTGCTCGCTGGGTGGTACCGACTCGGATCAAGGTGTCGAGCGCCGATACGAGTTCGCGAGGTCCTGCCGGGTTGGCTGCGCCGGGATCGTGTGGGCCGATGGCATAGCGTCCGTCGCCCGCGATGTCGATCCAGTGCAGAACTCCGATGTCCCTGCCGGCGCCGTACCGGGGACCGCGGAAGACGCGGATCTTGCCGCGGCCCGCGTATCCCTTCTGCAGGGCGGTTTCGAGTCGGGCGGGGGCGACCCGATTGACGTCTTGCAAGATTCCTTGTGAGAGGTGGGTGCCGTCGTCGTCGCGCCGCTGGAATCGGCGGCGGCCGGCGGCGTTCGGTGGGATGAGGCCGATCAGCTGGGCGCCCAATTGCCCGGCCAAACCGGTCCCGATCACCACGTCGCCACCGACCTGCGGTGCCCGGCCGGGGAGTTGTGTCGCGATCACCGACCATTGTCGGTGCTGCGCGCCGATGATTCGGATCGGCGCCTCGTCGGCGGTGGAACCGGAGATTTCGACATACACGTCGGGTCCGGCAAGCATCTCCAACGCCGTCCGCACATCGTCGTGCTCTGCTCCCCCGAATGCTTCTCGTATCCGGTTCTGCTCTGCGACATATGCATTGAGCCCGGCGTGCGAGCTGACGATCCGAAACGGGTAGGGCATGCGGTCCTGCCCGGTACCGGACCACAGTGCGTCGAAAAGCTCCGGTCGCAGCTGCCAATTGCGCATGCTCATGCACCGATCACCGGCGGTGACACGAGGGGCAGCTTGCCGATCAACTCGTTGCCGTTGTCGAGTGTGATCAGGTAGTCGGGGGTCTTGTGCTCCTTGTCCTCGCCGGTGCCCCTGGCTCCTCCAGCTCCCCCGCCCATCATTCCGGCGCCCATCGGCCCGGTTCCACGCATACCGGAACCGGCGCGCCCGCCGCCTGTAACCCCCGCGACACCTGGTTTTCCACCGGCTCCCGCGACCGAACCCGATCGTCCACCGCCCGCGCTACTGCCGCCCAGTCCGCCGGACCCGAACCCGAGAGCGCCACCCGAGCCACCGCCGCCCACACCACCTGCTCGCGAGCCACCGCCAGAGGACGAATCGACACTGTGCGGCATACCCGTCCGGCTCTGCGCCTGATCACCCGTCGCGGAGGCCGGGGCCGTCGTGGCCGGTGCTGTGGCCGTTTTCGGCGCGGTTGCCGTGTTCTGCTCAGTGCCATCTGCGGTGGGTGCGCTGTCCGCAGCGGTGGATTCGCCGGCGGGAGCCTCGCCGGAAAGCGGCTGCACTGCGCTCGGCCCACCGATCCGATCGCTCGAATTCGGGGCACTGCCCACGTGGTCGACACCGGGACCGGCCGGGCCCGAGGGGACGTCGACCCTGCTCTCCGGTTTCGTGAACTCGGGAACGGAGCTGTCCGAGGTGGCGAGGCCCGGGTTGTAGACGGTGGCCATCGCGTCCCGCGCTTCACCTTCGCGGCGGTAGACCTCGTCTTCCGTATCGGTATCCCACGGTGTCAGCTTGTCCCAGAGCCCGGTGCCCACCGTCTGAGGCACTCTGCCGCGAAGAGCCGTGACGGTGTCGATGAGCGGAGTCAGCGCGCCCGCAACACCGTGTAGTTGGTCGCGCGCCTCAGGTGCGGAGCCGGCGTAACGCTCCGTCTCGGCGTACGCCGCAGATGCCGCGGCGCCCTGCCAACTCTCGCGGATCTGCTTCTTGACGGCGTCGCTGAAGGCGACGATGGTTTCGCCTGCTGCCGAACCCAATTCGGTCCATGCCCGGGCGACGGCACTGATCTGATTTCCGTCCATGCCGGCGACGGCGTTCGCGATGCGTGCGTGGTCCCATCCGTCGGAGTGAAAATTCTCCGCGTCTTTGATGTACTCCGGATCCGCCACGAGTCCCCTCCCGATCAACGCACTGTCGAACACACTTATTTGTTTCGACGCAGCAGGACCCACATCGGTTCCACCCGCCCCCGCCAGAGAATCTACAAGACGGGGGCGAGAACCCTAGTATCGAATATGTGCCGGCCATCGATCTGAACAGTGATCTCGGCGAGAGTTTCGGGGCGTGGACTCTCGGCGACGACCTCGCGATGTTGAAACTCGTGACCAGTGCGAACGTGGCGTGCGGTTTCCATGCCGGTGACCCCACGACGCTGCTGTCGACGTGCAGATCGGCGGCCGACCTGACCGTGCGTATCGGCGCGCAGGTCGGCTACCGCGATCTCGCCGGCTTCGGACGAAGATTCATCGACGTCACACCACGCGACCTCACCGCCGACGTCGTCTATCAGATCGGCGCCCTCGACGGGCTCGCACAGGTGTGCGGTTCGGCGGTGGCGTATGTGAAACCGCACGGCGCGCTGTACAACGCGATCGTCCATCATCGTGAGCAGGCGCGCGCGGTGGTCGCCGCAATACGTGCCTACGACGACACTCTCCCGGTCCTCGGCCTGCCCGGTTCGGTGTTCTTGAAGGAAGCGGAGGCCGCTGGCCTGCGGACCGTCGCCGAGGCCTTTGCCGACCGTGCCTACACACCCGAGGGCACGCTGGTACCGCGCACGACAGCTGGGTCCGTCCTTCACGATCCGGCGGTCGTTGCCGAGCGGGTACGCCGGTTGGCGCTCGACTCCACACTCGAAGCCGTCGACGGCACCCTGCTGGCGATCGCACCCGAATCCGTCTGCGTACACGGCGACACCCCCGCAGCCGTGGAGATGGCCGCGTCCATCCGGCAGTTGCTCGATGCCGAGGGCATCACAGTGGAACCGTTCGTCTGATGCGGGTACTCGACGTCGGAGATGCTGCGGTCCTCGCCGAGTTCGAAGACCTCGACACCGTCCTCGCCCATTTCCGTGCCCTCGACGAGGCCAGGCCGCCGGGGGTCGGCGAGATCGTTCCGGCCGCCCGCACCATCCTCGTCAGATTCGATCGTGCCGCAACCAGCCGCGACCGCGTCGTCCGATGGTTGCGGACCACCGAACCGCGAACGGGCGCACCCGAGGACACGTCGGAGCACATACAGATCGGCGTCCGCTACGACGGGCCCGACCTCGAGGAGGTGGCCGAGCTGACCGGCCTCGGGGTCGACGGGGTGATCGAGGCGCATACCGGCACACGATGGACGGTGGCCTTCTCGGGGTTCGCGCCGGGATTCGGCTACCTCACCGGAGGTGCGCCGGGATTACACGTTCCGCGGCGATCCACGCCGCGAACATCCGTTCCGGCCGGTGCTGTCGGCCTCGCCGGTGAGTTCACGGGAATCTATCCGCGAAGCTCACCCGGCGGGTGGCAGCTCATCGGCAGCACGGACGAACGCATCTGGGATGCTCAGCGGACTCCCCCAGCGCTCCTGAGGCCCGGCGTCGTTGTGCGCTTCGCGCCCGTGAGTACTTCTTAACCACCCCATGTTTGTGCTGTCTACGTTGATGTGAGACACGGGTGTCTACGTAGATGCGAGACAGATTTTAGACGGGTTGAAGTTGTCCTTGGTAGCGCTTGGTGTGGTCGAGGTGTAGGTGTCCGATCAGGTTGCCGTCGGCGGTGTAGGCGGTGACGTGGTCGTCGTCGCGCAGCAGGGTGATGGTCTGCCCGGCTCTGCGCCGGCCGACGCTCAGGCGGGTGTGGGAGTCGACGCACACGGTGCCGGCGGAGGAGACGATCAGGGCGTGCACGGTGGCGTCGTGTTGGATCGGAAGTGCTTGTGGCCCACCGAGGAGCGGCGCGTTCTGCCAGGCCTGCAGCGGCGGCATCTTGACCGCACTGTGCGGACGGTCGGTGTTGTAGAACCGCTGGTAGGTGTCGCAGAGCTGCTGCAGTTCGATCAGATCGGTCGGTTGAGTGGGGTGAGTGGCCAACCATTGCTTGAAGGTGCGGTGGTGGCGTTCGACCTTCCCGCAGGTCTGCGGGTGATACGGGGTGGAGTGGATCAGCCGGGCCCCGGCCCGCTCCACGACCCGGGTGAAGCCCGAGGTGCCGCCCCTGGTGCGGCGGGAGGTGAACGCGCTGCCGTTGTCGGCGAGCACCAGTGCCGGGACCCCGAAGCCGGTGAACGCAGCGGTGATCGCCGCGATCGCCCCGGCGGCGGTCTCGGCGTCCGCGACCCGGGTGGCGACCAGGGTGCGGGTGCAGTC